>NZ_VWMY01000005.1 GCF_008905045.1 Streptomyces albicerus | reverse complement strand
CCAGCAAACAGCCCGACGAGAACAGCCACAAACTCACCGGGCGGGGATGCCACATGCCTTGACGACCCCAGCCCTCATGGGTGCAACGAGGGCGGGGCAGGACTCTGATGACCTCCACGGCGAGGGAGTGGCGAAAGCGGGGGGTCTGCCCCGTGTACGGATTGCGGTCCACGACCGTGTAGGGCTCGCCGTCGAGTCGACGGTCTCCCTGGCCAAGGACGCCGCCGAAGGCCTCAAGGCCGTGCAACTGGTCAAGGCGGAGACGATCAAGGGGCCTGTCACGACTGAGTCCGTATCTGCCGGGGCGGGCGGCGCTCTCGGGCGCCGCCGAGCCCGTGCGAGATGTGCTCCCGATCCGGCCGAGCGGCTGGATGCGGAGGGCCTGCGGCGCCCGTCCCCGGGGCTCCGCAGGACAAGGGGGCCGACCGCGGGTTGAATAGTGCATATGGGTGTTCGGCGGCAGGCGAGACACCGCAGAAGCACGGCGCTGATGGCGGTCGCTGTGGCCTCTCTGCTCGCCGTCGGCTACACCACCGTCTCCCCGTCCGCCGTCGCGGTACCGGCGGCGGATCCGCCGCCCCAGCCGCCACCGCAGCTCACGCAGGCGAAGGTGGATGACGCGGTGGGCCGGCTCGATCGCATCGTGCGGGACGGGATGAACGAGACCGGAGTTCCGGGTGTCGCGGTGGCCGTCGTGTACAAGGACCGCGTCGTCCATCTGAAGGGCTTCGGGGAGCGGCGTGCGGGACAGTCCGGGGCCGTCGGGCCGGACACCGTCTTCCAACTGGCGTCCCTCTCCAAGCCGTTGGCCTCCACCGTGGTCGCGGGTGCCGTCGGTGAGAAGGCCATCGGCTGGGACGACCCCGTGGCCGAGCACGTGCCCGGCTTCGCGCTCAAGGAACGCTGGGTCAGCGATCACGTCACGGTCGCCGACCTCTTCTCGCACCGCAGCGGGCTGCCCGACCACGCCGGGGACCTGCTCGAAGACCTCGGCTACGACCGGACGTACATCCTGGACCATCTGCGGGACGAGCCGCTCACGCCGTTCCGTGCCAGTTACGCGTACACCAACTACGGGGTCACCGCGGCAGGCCAGGCGGTCGCCAACGCCAAGGCCACGACGTGGGAGAAGCTCGCCGAGGACACGCTCTACTCCCCCGCCGGCATGAACTCCACCAGCTCCCGCTTCGCCGACTACGACAAGGCGCAGGACAAGGCGGCCACCCATGTGAAGGACGCGGACGGCACCTGGCAGGCGAAGTTCGTCCGTGACGCCGACGCCCAGTCGCCCGCGGGCGGCGCGAGCTCCACGGCGAGCGACATGGCCACGTGGCTGCGGCTGCAGCTCGCGAACGGAAAACTGGGCGGCAAGCAGGTCATCCCCGCCGAGCAGCTGGAGCGCACCCATTTGCCTGAGATCGTCTCCGGCCCGCCGCGGGCCCCGGCGGGCCGGGCCAGTTTCTACGGCCTTGGCTGGAACGTCAGTTACGACGATCAGGGTCGGCTGCGCCTCAGCCACTCCGGTGCCTTCGAACTCGGCGCGAACACCAACGTGACGATGCTGCCCGGCGAGCAGCTCGGTCTCGTCGTCCTCACCAACGGGGCGCCGGTGGGGCTCGCCGACTCGGTCGCGCTCGACTTCTTCGACATCGCCCAGTACGGCGAGCCCACCACCGACTGGCTCAGCCTGGTCGACGAGGTGTACCAGCAGCAGTTGCAGGCGGACCGCTCCCCCACCGACTACACCAAGCCCCCGCGGAACGCGGCCCCCGCCCGGCCGGACGACACGTACACGGGCACGTACGAGAACGACTACTACGGCCCGTTGACCGTCACGGCCGCGAACGGCGAGCTCACCATGAGCCTGGGTCCGAAGCCGATGACGTTCCGGCTCACGCACTTCGACGGCGACACGTTCAGCTTCCGGACGGTCGGGGAGAACGCGACCGGGCTGTCCGGGGTGACGTTCGAGGTCGGTTCGGGTTCGGAGGGGGCGGGTGGCTCGAAGGCGTCGAAGGTGACCGTCGAGGCCTTCGACAAGACCGGTCTGGGCACGTTCACCCGTCCCTGACCCGGCTGAATCAGGCCGAGCGAGCTGCCGACCGAGCGGGGCAGGCTACGGCACTGAACGCCGCTGTCGGCGGACGCGTATCAGATCCCGGAGCCGCTCCCACAGTGCGTGCACGCACGCCGGGAAGAGACGAGGGATCATGACTGAACAGCGCTATCACGTCATCGGCATGACCTGTGACCGCTGCGCCGGAACTCTCGAGACCAAGGTCGGCGGAGTCCTCGGCGTGGACCGGGTGGGCGTCGACGTCTCCACCGGGTCGGTGACCGTGACGGGCGAGGTGCTCGACGGCACGAAGGTCTGCGCGGCCATCACCGAGGCGGGTTTCGAGGTCGCCGCCATACTCTGACGACGGGCCGCGATCACGAGTGTCGTGGCCGACGACTCACGTGCCGGGCACAGCACTTCGAGGCCAGGACCGCTCTGCCTGTTCCCTCGCTCACCTGGTGACAGAAGTCGTCGCTGGATACGGTCCCGCCATGGCCGACTCCCGCGACCCTCTGAGCAAGCTCAACGCCGATGTGGTCCTCCGCTACTTACGTGTGTTCGAGACGCAGGACATCGACGAGCTCGCGGCACTCGTGGCCGAGGATGTGCTGGTCCACGGAGCGGGCCAACACGTGCGCGGACGACGGTATCCCGAAGGTTCGATCCTGACTCCAGGTCTGTCCAACTGCCGCGTCCAAGTGAACGACCTCTTCGCCGCCGAGGACCGCGTCACCGCTGCCTTCACCCTGACGTACACGCACGACCGCACGGGGCGCGACCTGACCATGACGGGCATCAAGTGCTACCGCCTCCAGGAGGGCCGGATCGTCGAGTTCTGGGGCGAGACCGACTTGTACGGTCTCCTCCGCCAGGCGGGACTCGTTCCGGAGCGGATCCCGCCGCTCTGACTCCGGACAGATTGGCTGACGCGCCGGCCGATCAACGGTATGGCCATCCACCAGAGGTACTCGCTGAGTTGACGGGGCGTCAGGGCGGTTCCGTGGCGCGGCCGTGGCGGCCACCATGACGAGAGGTGAGCGGACCCGGTCAGAAGATGCCCTGTCCGGGTACCAGGATCCCGCGCGGGTCGTAGGTCTTCCTCGCGGCGGCCAACTGGGGCCAGGCAGGCCCGAAGTGCCGCCGCCAGTCGGCGCCGTCGAAGGGCACGGAACCGACCGGGTACCGGGTGCCGCCGGCCGCGCGGACGCGGTCGTACGCGGACCGGTTGGCGGCCAGCAGTCGTTCGACCGTCGCCGCGTCGTCGGGCGGCGTGGTCCGCAGGACCGCGAACAGGTACGGCACGGGGTCGTCGGGCATGCGGAGCAGCGGGGTGCGGAGGCGATCGCGCACCAGCGGGTACAGCAGCACCACGCCGCCCGGTCCCAGGTCGTCCGGGGTGAGCGCGTCCAGGATCCCGCCGGCCACGTCGGCCGTCCTGCCGCCGGGCAGGAGCAGGTTGAGCCACGGGTGGGCGTACGCCCACAGCCCCGCTTCCTTGAGAGCGGCGACGCCGGGGGCGAGCCGGTCGAGGAACTCGTAGTACGCGAGGTCGGTGATCTCCGCGCCGGACGGGTTGTGCCGCAGACCGCGCAGGAGCGCGGTGTCGTCGGGGGCCTCCCCTGCGGGAGGTCCGTAGGCGACGGCCTCGAGGACGTACTCCCGGAAGGCTCCCGAGGCGTCGGCGGTGATCTGGCCCTCGACATAGGAGAAGCGCTGCTCAAGCACGAGGAGGCGCTGGTCGTCGAGGAAGGTCCGCAGATCGTCGTACGGCAGGAGGTAGTGGCGCACGGTCACGGGTGCTCGGACGAGGCGCACGGTGGCGCCGACGATCACGGCGCACTGGCCCAGTCCGGCGAGCACCGCGTGGAACAGGTCACGGTGACGGTCCGGGGAGCAGCGCAGCAACTCCCCTGCGCCGGTCACGACTTCCAGCTCGAGGACGTTGTCGACCTGTGCGCCGTGCCGGTGGGTCTGACCGCCGAGGCCGCCGACGGACAGCGTCCCGCCGACGGAGAGTTCCAGGTAGTCGGTGAAGACGGGAGGCGTCAGGCCGTGGGCGAGAGAGGCCTTGGCCACGTCGCTCCACTTCGCGCCCGCTCCGACGGTGACCGTCTTGCTGCCGGGTCCGACGGGCTGGACGGCGGCGAGCGGGGCGGTCTCGATGACCAGGCCGCCCTCGGCCTGTGCCTGACCGTTCGTGCCGTGCCCCTGCCCGCGTGGCGCGACCGGGATCCCGTGCTTGTTGCAGAACCGCACCATCGCCACGACGTCCGCCACGGAACCCGGCCGCAGCACCGCGGCCGGGCGCCGGTGCACGATGTGGCCGAAGTCGTCGGCGGCGGCGCTCAGCGATGCCTCGTCGGTGTGGAGGGTTCCGTCGAGTTCGGGGATGCCGTGCAGCGGTCGGTCGGACGCGGTCACCGCCCAGCTCCGGGTGAAGGGATCGAAGCCGATCACCGCGGTCCCGGCGGCCGCCAAGCCACGCAGCGCGGTACGTCGGGGCGGTGTGCGGGACATGCGCTCCTCCAGCTCCTGCGGGGGAAGGATCCGATGAACCGTTCAACAGCCGCCTACTCTAAGGCTGTTGGAGAGCCGGACACAGCCCCGCGTCCCCGCCGCGCGGGCTTCGAACAGGTTGGCCGCCGCTCACAGAGGCGGCGCCGTCGTGCCCCGTACCTCGAGGTCCGGCGTGGTGAGGACGACCTCGCCGGGACGGGCGGGGTCGGCGATCCGGTCGAGCAGGCGTTGCGCGGCGAGGCGGCCGACGTCGTGGCCGGCGCTGTCCACGGTGGTGAGCCACAGGTGGCGCAGGCGGGCGAGGTAGGTGTTGTCGTAGCCGACGAGGGAGAGGTCGCGCGGCACCTGGAGGCCGAGTTCCTCGGCGGCCGACAGGGCGCCGACACAGGCGATGTCGTTGAACGCGAAGACAGCGGTGGGCCGTTGGCGGGCGCTGAGCAGTCGGACCGTTGCCCGGTAGCCGCCCTCCTCGGTCAGGTCGCCCTGTTCCACGATGGCCGTGTCGGCGAGTCCGTGTTCGCGCATGACGGTCTCGAAGCTGCGGCGGCGCAGTGCGCCGACCATCCCCTGCCCGGCGATGTGGGCGATGCGCCGGTGGCCGAGCCCGATGAGGTGTTCGGTGGCGAGGCGGGCGCCGTGCTCGTCGTCGTTGGCGACGATGTCCACGCGGGGCAGTACGGGCTCGCGGGCGCCGGCGACGACGGTGGGAACCTGCCCGGCTGCCGTGCGCAGCGCCTCGGGACCGGGCAGCGTACCGACGGCGATCAGGCCGTCGACCCGCAGGTCCGTGAAGGTGCGGGTGAGGTCCTCGCCGAGGCGGCGGTTGAGGTGGCCGTCGGCCAGCAGCATGCGCAGGCCGTGGGCGTGCAGCAGGGAGTTCAGGCCGTCGAGCAGTTCCACGAACCAGGGGTTGCGCATGTCGTTGAGGAGCACGCCCACCGTGCGGGTGCGCCTCTCGCTGAGACTGCGCGCCGCGGCGTTGGTCCGGTAGCCGAGCTCTTCGACGGCGGCCAGGACGGCCTGCCGCTTCTCGGGACGGACCTGTTCGGAGCCGCGCAGCACGAGCGAGACCAGGGACTTCGACACTCCGGCTCGTTCGGCGACGTCGCGGATCGTCGGTGGTCTCATGTGATGGACCGTTCCACAGGCCTCGTCGGGTTGTCAAAGGGTTGACACCGTGCTGGAACGGAGCTCACTGTGGCCCAGGAAGGTTATGGACCGGTCCAAAGAAGGGCAGTCATGGTGAGTAGGCTCGGCGTCGCCGTCGTGGGATTCGGCTGGATGGGGCGGGTGCACACCCAGGCGTACGCCCGTGTGCCGCACCACTTCCCGCACCTGCCCGTACGACCCGAACTGATCGCCGTCGCCGACGAGGTGCCCGGCCGGGCCGCCGAGGCCGCCGAGCGGTACGGCTTCGCGACGGCCGCCCGGGACTGGCGGGAGGTCGCCGCCGACCCCCGGGTCCAGGCGGTGAGCATCGCCGCCCCCAACTTCCTGCACCGCGAGATCGGCGTCACCATGGCCGAGGCGGGCAAGCACATCTGGATCGAGAAGCCGGTCGGCCTCACCGCCGAGGACGCACGGGCCGTCGCGGGCGCGGTCGCCAAGGCGGGCGTCCAGGGCACGGTCGGCTTCAACTACCGCAATGCGCCCGCCGTCGCGGCGGCCCGCGAGCTGATCGCGTCCGGCGAGATCGGCACCGTTACGCACGTCCGCATCCGCCTCTTCAGCGACTACGCCGCCCATCCCGAGGGCGCCCTGACCTGGCGCTACGAGCGCGAGCGCGGCGGCAGCGGAGTGCTGGGCGACCTCGCCTCGCACGGTGTGGACCTGGCCCGCTTCCTGCTCGGCGAGATCACGTCACTGGCCGCCGACACGGCCGTCTTCGTCCCCGAACGCGCCCGCCCCACCGGCGCCACCGCGGGCCACAGCCGCTCCACGGGCGGCGAACTGGGCCCGGTGGAGAACGAGGACTACGTGTCCTGCCTGCTGCGCTTCGCCTCCGGCGCCCGCGGTGTCCTGGAGGCCTGCCGCGTCTCGGTCGGCGAGCAGAACAACTACGGCTTCGAGATCCACGGCACCAAGGGCGCGGTCTCCTGGGACTTCCGCCGCATGGGCGAACTGGGCATCAGCCGCGGCACGTCGTACCAGGACCAGCCCGTCAGCACGCTGTACGTCGGCCCCGGCCACGGCGAGTACGCCGCCTTCCAGCCGGGCTCCGCCAACGCGATGGGCTACGACGACCTCAAGGTCATCGAGGCGTACAACTTCCTGCGCTCCGTCGCCGAGGGCACCGCGTACGGCGCCACGGTGGACGACGCCGTCCACAGCGCGGCCGCCCTGGACGCGATGGCCCGCTCCGCCGAGAGCCGAGCGTGGGCGAGCCCGGCGTGAGCGGTGGGCGGACGCGCGCCCGAGGACTACAGCCTGTTGCGGAAGCGCCGATCGCGCTCACGAAAGCTGCTGGAAAAAAGCTGCTGGAAGGTTGCTGATAGCGTCCGGCCACGTGAACGACAGTGTGTACGTGGGCAACGCGGGCAAAGACGCGGCGCTGGACCGGGGATGGCTTCTCGGACACTTCAAGGACGCCGGCGATCCGCGCCACAGCGAGGCCGTAGAAATCAAGTGGGGCGTCCATCCCCGTGGCGACGAGCGATCGCAGTGGGTGGAGGGCGAGGAACGCACCGCTCTCCTTGTCCTTGTCAGCGGCCGCTTCCGCGTCGAACTCCCCGGCCGCAGCGTGCTCCTGGAACAGCAGGGTGACTACGTCGTGTGGGGGCGCGGAGTCGACCACTCCTGGTTCGCGGAGGAGGAGTCGATCGTGCTGACCGTCCGGTGGCCGTCCGTACCGGGCTACGCGGTACCGGAGAAGGATCTCGCCCCGCACCCGATGTCCGACTGATCAGGCGGTGTAACGGCGGACGGCGTGGAGCAGGTCGTCGACGTCCTGCGAAGTGGTCGCGAAGGAGGTGACGAAGCGGACGACGCCCGCCTCCCAGCGGTCGTGGTAGAACGCGTAGCCGTCTGCCAGGAGTCCCTCGGTGACCTGTTGGGGCAGACGGCAGAACAGGACGTTGGCTTCGGCGGCGCCCAGGAGGCCGACCTCGGGTATGGCCTTGAGTCCCTCCTGGAGGCGGGCGGCCATGGCGTTGGCGTGGGTCGCGTTGCGCAGCCACAGGTCATCGGTCAGGTACGCGTCGAACTGGGCGGCGTGGAAACGCATCTTGGAGGCGAGCTGTCCTGCGCGCTTGGCCCGGAAGGCGAGTTCGGCGGTGAGGGTGCGGTCGAAGACGACGATCGCGTCGGCGGTCATCGTGCCGTTCTTGGTAGCCCCGAAGGACAGCAGGTCGACGCCGGCCTGCCAGGTCATCTCGGCGGGAGTGCAGCCCAGGGCGGCGACGGCCCCGGCGAAACGGGCGCCGTCCATGTGCAGACGCAGGCCCGCGTCCTTGGCGATGGAACCGAGGGTGTGGATCTCGTCGAGGGTGTAGACGGCACCGGTCTCGGTGGCCTGGGTGATGCTCACGACGGAGGGTTCCACGCTGTGCACGTCCCCGGCCTTGTGCCGCACGGCCGGACGCAGTTCGTCGGGGTCGATCTTGGCATCGTCGCCGCCGAGCGGAACCAGCTTCGCGCCCGCAGTGTAGAACTCGGGCGCCCCGCACTCGTCGTTGTTGATGTGGCTGTCCCGGTGGCACAGCACGCTGCCCCAGGGCGGGGTCAGCGCAGCCAGGCTCAAGGCGTTCGCGGCGGAACCCGTGGAGACCAACAGCAGGTCGACGTCGTGCTCGAAGATCTCACACAGCCGGCGCCGGACATCGGCGGTGATGCTGTCCGCGCCGTACGGCCGGGCCTGGCCGGAGGCGGCGCGGGCCACGGCGTCGATGATCTCCGGGGAGGCACCGGCGACGTTGTCGCTGCTGAAGATGCGAGCCGCAGGGATGGTGGTGCTCATGTTGAGGATCCTGGCTTTCGGTTGACGGCCGGTGAGGCGATGGCGGCGGGAGAGGCGATGGCGGCAGGTGAGGCGATGGCGGCGGTGACGTCCGCCGGAGCGGTGTCGCCGCGATACGGGTGAGGCGGACGGCCGCAGCGGGCCGTCTTCGGGGCCGGCGCGCGAATCGCGCACTCCGGCGGCGCTCTGCTGCCGCCGCGACCGGGGCGGGAGTCGGCGCCCCGTCCTACGGGGGCCGCGATCACTGCTGGTTCCTCCCGGCACCCGACCGTGCCGGGTCGGCGGCGTGGATGAGCTGGCGCAGTGCGCCGTAGTAGACCTCGTGGTCGACCACGGCGGGCACGATCGCGGCCAGGCTGCCGGTCAGCACCGGGAACTCCTCCGGGTCGAGCGAGGCCACCGCGGTGCGGGTGACCGCCTGGGCGGCCTTGGGGTCGCGATGGTCGACGAAGCTCGCGCTGCCGAGCGTGAGCAGGTACATCCGCCGGTAGGCGGTGATCGCCTCTTCGGGGGTCATGCCGGCCGCGAGGCTGTCGGCGAGCTGCGGCTCGACCAGGCGTGCCAGCAGATTCGGGCCGAGCCAGGGGCGGGCGCCGCGCAGCGCGACCAGGCCCGGGTGGGCCGCCAGCACGCGGTAGAGGACGGTGAACCGCGTCTCGGTGGCGGTGGCCCAGTCGGTGCCCGGCTCGATCTCGGGCAGGCGGGCGGCCAGGTGATCGGTGCACAGGTCCAGCAGCCCGGCCAGGTCGGTGCAGCGGCGCTGGACGGATGCCAGGGAGATGTCCAGCCGGGCGGCCAGAGCACGAAAGGTCAACGCTTCGGGACCGCCCTCGTCGACCAGGAGGAGGGCGGTCTCGGCGATGCGCTCAGGGGTCGCACGGTCGAGGGAAGGAGAGTGCCGCGGCATGAGAGTCATCGTACGATACGCCGTATCGCGATGCCATGCCGAACGGTGACGCCTCACGGCCGCGACACCACATCACCCGCTGCCTGCTGTCCGCCGTCCGCCGCCACCGGCCCGCCCATCGCCCGGTCGTGGCCCCGCTCCAGGTTGCAAGTCATGGCCGATGAGGGATGCGCCTATGAGCTACCGCCCGTCGGCGCGTTCGCTACGAGTCCGTCGTGATCGCGGCGGGTCGGGGCACCGCGGCGAACGCCGACAGCGTGAACCATCCCGGCACCGCGCGGCGCAGCGCCTCCGGGCCGTCCACCTTGAGCGCGCCCACGCGCATGGCCTCGGACCAGCTGAGGTCCCCGCGCCAGACTTCGATCATGCGGCGCAGGCCGGCGGTCACCGTTACCGTCACCGCGTAGCCGGGGTCCACGTCGCAGACGTCGGTGTCGTCGGGTGTGATCACCAGCCACCAGTCCCGAGTGCCCGTGGGCACGTCCGGGAAGCTGAACCGGACCACCGTCCGCCCGTCGGGGACGGCGTCACGGACGACGTTTCGGTGCAGGTCCCACAGCAGCAGTTTCGGATCGAGGTCCTGGTCGCCGATCTCTCCGATCCAGCGGGTGCCCCAGACGCCGAGTGCCTCGATCACCGGTCGCAGCTCGAGTCCGGCCGCGGTCAGGACGTACTGCACCTCTCGGCCGTCGGTCTGCTTCTCCACGACGCCGGCCCGCACGAGTTGGTGCAGCCGCTTGGACAGCAGCGTGGGAGACATGCGCGGCACGCCGCGGCGCAGCTCGTTGAAACGTCGGCTGCCGAGGACGAGTTCACGGACGATGAGCAGCGTCCAGCGCTCGTCGAGCAGCTCCATCGCCTTGGCGACAGGGCAGAACTGGCGATACGAGGACCCCATGCCGCGCAGAGTATGTCCCCACCGCCGGACAAACCAGCCCAGTGGCGAACTGACGGTGTCGAATGCCGACGCTCCGGTACAGATCTGGGACTAGGAGGCGGCCTACCGCGTTCCTAGGCTCTGCTCCGTGGCAGACCGAGTTCGTCGTTCTCACACCCTCATCGTGCTGCCTGCGAGTGCCTCACAAGTGTCTGGAAGGAGTGCTGTCGTGAGCGAACTGACCGACGCGATCGAGGTTGACCGTGCCCTGAAGGCCAGGCACCGGACGATGTGGGCACAAGGTGACTACCCTGCCGTGGCCGCCGAGATCATCCCCGAGCTGGGTGCGGTGCTGGTCGAGGCGTGTGACGTGCAGTCCGGTGACCGGGTGCTGGACGTCGCGGCCGGCTCGGGCAACGCCGCGATTCCCGCCGCGATGGCCGGGGCGCGCGTGGTGGCCAGTGACCTGACTCCGGAGCTGTTCGAGGCCGGGCGGCGCATCGCCGCGCAGCGCGGCGTCGAAGTGGACTGGCGCCAGGCCGACGCCGAGGCGTTGCCGTTCACGGATGGCGAGTTCGACACGGTGCTGTCCTGCGTCGGGGTCATGTTCGCCCCGCATCACCAGGCCGCCGCCGACGAACTGGTACGCGTCTGCCGCCCGGGTGGCACGATCGGCCTGATCAGCTGGACGCCCGAGGGCTTCCTCGGCCAGATGCTCGCCACGATGAAGCCCTACGCGCCGCCGCCCCCGCCGGGCGCTCAGCCCCCTCCCCTGTGGGGAGACGCGGACCACGTCCGCGCCCTGCTCCGTGACCGGGTCACGGACATCGAGGCACGTAAGCAGACCGTGCTCATCGATCGGTTCAAGAGCCCTGAGGAGTTCCGCGACTACTTCAAGGCGCGTTACGGCCCGACCATCGCCGCCTACCGAGCCGTCGCCGATGACCCCGCCCGCACGGCCGCGCTGGACCGCGACCTCGCCGAGCTCGCCCGGCGTTACGACCAGGGGGCGGGCAGCACGGCCATGGAGTGGGAGTACCTGTTGTTCACCGCCCGAACGTCAGGCGGCGAGGCGCGCGCTTGACCCGTGAACCGGCGGGCGGCGGCATCCGCTTTCCGGGACGCCCGCTGCCCTCCAGGAGCTGCGCGGATAACGCTGGGTGATCGTTCGAGATGCGAGAGTGCGGCAGCGCTGTTTCGCTGATGTGGCCCGCTCTCCCCCATCACCCAAGGAGTGATCATGAGCGTTGCAGGCGAGTCCGGCGGCCGTGCCCAGCAGATGCGCCAGAAGGCGCAGGAGATGGAACAGGCCGCGGAGCGTGCCACCGACCCGGATGAGCGTCAGCGGCTGAAGGACAAGGCCCGTCGACTCAAGGAGCAGATCGAGCAGCAGGGCGGCCCGGGCACCGGAGACCCTCGCCCCATGGTGTAACAGCACCTGCACCCGTACCGGCCGGTGGCTGCCCCGCGACCTTTACCTCGCGCGGCCACCGGCCGGTCATTCATGTCTGCGCACATCACACAATGTTCACGTTTGTTGACACTATGCATTGTGGTGCACCAAGATCGCAGGCGGATCAGCGACCGCGCTCCTGCAAAGAGTGCGAACTCGCCCATGCCCGGAAGGTGTTGACCGCAGCCCGCGAGGCCGCGCCCCCACCGGCATCCGGGGGTCCCACCCTCACACCCTTCACTCCAAGGAGCCTGTCTTGCTGCGCCACAAAACCGCGCTGCGCGCCGTCGCACCCGCCGCCGTCCTCGCGCTCACCCTCAGCGCGTGCGGAGGCGGGGACGACGCCGACGCGGACGCGAAGAAGTCCCCCGAGCCCAAGGCCACCGCATCACAGGCCAAGGCGGCTTCCGGGGGCGAGCTGGCCACCGGCGAGAGCGCCACGGGGAAGGTCGAGGAAGAGGACGGCACGGTGACCTACGAGATCACCGCGCAGAAGGTGGATCTCGGCACCGAGGCCGAGGCCGCGAAGCTGGTCCAGGACAAGGCGGACGCCAAGGGCATGGCACTCGCGGTCGCCCACGTGAAGTACACGCACAAGGCCGGCCCCGCACTCTCGACCGACTCCGACGCGGGCGACGGCACCACCATCTGGGCCGACGGACAGCGCGGCACGCTGCTTCTCGGCTCCGCCGACGACGCACCGGGCTGCGAGGACCCGTACGACGTCGAAAGCTGGAAGACGGGCGAGAGCCACACCTTCTGCGAGTCGTACCTGGTGCCCGCGAACGCGAAGTCCCTCGAGGTCCACTGGTCGGAGGAGGACGGCGAGCCCTACATCTGGAAGTTCCCCAACCAGTAAGGCTTTTGACCGTCCGCGGGGAGGAAGGGCATCCGGTTGCTCCTCCCCGCCGGACACGGTGGCGTGCGAGATGTTGACCGTCCTGGCGACCGCTCGTGTGGGTACACCGGCCCTTCGAGCGGGAACAGGAGGGTCAACAGCCGCACGGGGGTGGTGACATGGCATGGCGGGCAGGGCGGCTCGCGGCGATGGGGGCGGGGCTGGTGCGGTTGCTGTCGGCCGTGGCGCGGCCGGTGCTCGTCGCGTTTCTCGGCACGCCCGGCGCGGCCGTCGCCGGACCGGCGGGGGCTGCCGCGGCCTCGGGCGGCCAGGCGCTGGACCGGGTCGCGGCGCGGCAGCAGGCGCTGCCCGGTCTGCTGCGGTTGTCGCGGCGCGGTCGCGTGCCGACCGTGGCCGACGCGCGGGACCCGGTCTGGCTCGGCGTGCACCCGGCCGCACCCAACGGCGGTGGCACGGCGGGCCTCGGCCGGGTTCCCGCGTTCATCGACCGGGACATGATGCCGCAGGTGGAGGCCGCCCTCAGTGCGGGTGAGGGGGTCGTGCTGCTGGTCGGCGAGTCGACGGCGGGCAAGTCGCGGCTCGCGTACGAGGTGATGCGGGCGCACTTTCCCAAGTACCGCCTCGTCGTCCCCGACAGCCGGGAGTCGATGGTTTCGCTGGTCGATCTCGTCGTACGGATGCGTCGTGCGGTGGTGTGGCTGGACGAACTGGACGTCTACCTGGGCGTCGGCGGACTGACGGCCGGTCAGGTGCAGCGGATGCTCGGCGCCGAGGGCGCCCGGGTGGTGATCCTGGCGACGATGAGCGCCCAGCAGCACGGCAAGTTCGGGGCCCGGTCCGGAGCCGACGACGAGCCGGGGCGCGATGTCCTGCGCGGCGGCCGCGAGGTGATCCGGCTGGCCACGACCGTCCGTATCGACCGTAGGTGGAGCCCGGCCGAGATCGCCCGCGCCGAGTGGCACGCCGACGATCCCCGGATCAGGGCGGCGGTCAACGGGGCCGGCCGGGACGGGCACGGGGTGGCCGAATACCTGGCCGCCGCACCGCAGTTGCTCGACGAGTGGCACAACGCCTGGTCGACCGGCACCCATCCGCGGGCCGCCGCGCTGGTGGCGGCCGCCGCGGACGCCCGTCGCGTGGGCTACCACCAGCCGCTGCCGGCAGAGGTCCTGCGCCGGATGCACGAGGGGTATCTGGAGCGGCGCGGCGGGACGGCGCTGCGGCCGGAGTCCTGGGAGGACGCGCTGACCTGGGCGACCGAGCCGCTGCACGCCACCTCCAGCCTGCTGCTGCCCCACGACGGAGACCACCACCAGGCCTTCGACTACCTTCACCACACGCTCGACGAGCAGGTCCCTCCGCCGCGCATCCCGGCCGCGATCTGGGAGACCCTCATCGAGCACGCGGGCGCCACGGAAGCGCTCAACATCGGCACCACCGCCTATCAGCGCGGAGACCTCTCGCACGCCATGGCCGCGTTCGAGAAGGCGGGCCTGGACCGCGGACGGCTGCCCCGGCAGTGGTACGCGACCTGTGTGGGCGAGGCGGGCAACCCCGCGCGGGCCGCAGCCCTGTACGAGGAGTTGGTGTCCGAGTCGACGAGCGAGCTGGGCCCGGACGCCCGCGAGACGCTGGAGAACCGGAACGCCTACGCCCGGTATGTGGGCATGGCCGGCCGCCCCGCGGAGGCGGTGGATCTGCTGCGCGGCGTCGTCGCCGACCGGGTGCGCGTCCTGGGCGCCGACCACTCCCACACCCTGAACAGCCGTAACAACCTTGCCCTGTTCCTCGGCGAATCCGGCCGGATCGGCCCGGCGCTCGCCGAGTTCGAGGCCGTGCTCGCCGACCGCACCCGGTTGCTGGGCGCCGACCATCCGCACACCCTCAGCACGCGGTACGGCCATGCCTATCTGCTGGGCGACGCGGGCCGCCCTGCGCATGCCGCCCGGCTCTTCGAGAGCCTGGTCGCCGACCGCACCCGTACGCAGGGCCCGTACCACCCCTACACGCTCAACAACCGCCGCCACCATGCCCACTTCCTGGGTGAGTCCGGACATGCCGCGCAGGCCGCCGCGTTGTTCGAGGAGCTGATCCAGGACTGTCTCCAGGTCCTCGACGCGGACCATCCCGACACCGTCGCCGCTCGGCACGGGCACGCGCGCTTCCTCGGTGAGTCCGGGGACCCCGCCAGGGCGGCCGTTCTTCTCACCGAACTGCTCGCCGACGCGAACGGGGACGGCGCGCGGGACGGCGGAACGCACGGCTCCCGCACGCCAGTTGCCCTGGTGTGGCGGCGCTACCGGGCCTTCTTCACCGGTGAGGCCGGTGATCCCGACCAGGCCGCCCGGCTGCTCGACGAACTCCTCACCGACAGCCGTTCCGTGCTCGACGAAGGCCATCCGCATCTGTTCGCCATCCGGGCCGCCCATGCCCGGAGCACGGGCCGCCGCGGCCAGGTCCAGGAGGCCGTCGAGCTGTACGCGCAACTGGTCGACGACTGCCGGCCGGTCCTCGGCGACGATCACCCGCACACGCTGGCCGCCCGCAGCGGCCACGCGCGCTGTCTGGGAAGCACCGGCCGCGCCGCCGAAGCGGCCGACCTGCTGGAAATCCTCGTACAGGACCGGGCCCGCGTCCTCGGTGACGACCATCCCGCCACCTTGGGCAGCCGCAACGCCCATGCCCGGTGCGTCGGCGAGGCCGGCGACCGGGCGCGTGCCGTCCGGCTGCTGCGGACGATCCTCCAGGACCGCCTCCGGTATCTGGGCGAGGAGCATCCCTGGACGCTGCGCACCCGGCAGGAGCTGGTCGATTTCCAGTGAGCGGCACCAACTGAGGCCCGTTCACCCTTTCGGGCGAGAGCCTCGGGCTGACAGACTTCGGAGGGTGCCAGACTTCGACATGCTCGTCATCGGATCGGGTCCGGGCGGCCAGAAGGCTGCCATCGCCGCGGCCAAGCTGGGCCGCCGGGTCGCCGTCATCGACCGTCCCGACATGGTCGGTGGGGTGTCCATCCACACCGGGACCATCCCCTCCAAGACCCTGCGCGAGGCGGTCCTCTATCTCACCGGCCTCACGCAGCGCGATCTGTACGGCCAGAGCTACCGCCTCAAGGAGGACATCACCGTCAGCGACCTGACCGCGCGCACCCAGCACGTGGTCGGCCGCGAGGTCGACGTCATCCGCAACCAGCTCTCCCGCAACCACGTCTCCCTCTTCGCCGGCACCGGCCGCTTCATCGACGACCACACCGTCGCGCTGCGTGAAGTGACCGGCCACGAACGACTGTTGACCGCCGACAACATCATCATCGCCACCGGCACCCGCCCCGCCAGGCCCGCGACCGTCGAGTTCGACGAGCACACGATCCTGGACTCCGACAACGTTCTCAACCTGGAGCGGGTGCCGCGCTCCATGGTCATCGTCGGCGCCGGCGTGATCGGCATGGAGTACGCCTCCATGTTCGCCGCCCTCGGCAGCAAGATCACGGTGGTCGAACAGCGGCCGGGGATGCTCGACTTCTGCGATGTCGAGGTGATCGAGTCACTCAAGTACCACCTGCGGGACCTGGCCGTCACCTTCCGCTTCGGGGAGACCGTCGCCGCGGTCGAACGTCACTCCCGGGGCACCCTCACCATCCTGGAGAGCGGCAAGAAGATCCCCGCCGACGCCGTCATGTACTCGGCGGGCCGACAGGGCCTCACCGACGACCTCGACCTGGACAAGGCGGGCCTGTCCGCCGACAAGCGCGGCCGGATC
Organism: Streptomyces albicerus; assembly: GCF_008905045.1. Classification (GTDB taxonomy): domain Bacteria; phylum Actinomycetota; class Actinomycetes; order Streptomycetales; family Streptomycetaceae; genus Streptomyces; species Streptomyces albicerus. The sequence goes on along the minus strand of NZ_VWMY01000005.1, from coordinate 216,145 downwards.
AAGGTCGACGAGCACTACCGCACCGAAGTGCCGCACATCTACGCCGTCGGCGACGTCATCGGCTTCCCGGCACTGGCCGCGACCTCGATGGAGCAGGGCCGCACGGCGACGTACCACGCGTTCGGCGAGCCGGTGAACCGGATGCACGACCTCCAGCCGATCGGCATCTACACCATCCCGGAGATCAGCTTCATCGGGAAGACCGAGGACCAACTCACCGAGGACTGCGTGCCGTTCGAGGTCGGTATCTCCCGCTACCGCGAACTGGCCCGGGGCCAGATCATCGGCGACTCGCACGGCATGCTCAAGCTGCTGGTCTCCCCCGACGACCGGAAGCTGCTCGGCGTGCACTGCTTCGGCACGGGCGCCACCGAGCTGATCCACATCGGGCAGTCCGTGATGGGCTGCGGCGGGACTGTCGACTACCTCGTCGACGCGGTGTTCAACTACCCGACGCTCGCGGAGTCCTACAAGGTCGCCGCCCTGGACGCGACCAACAAGATCCGGCAGATCGACCGGCTCAGGGACTGACCGAGCCACCGCATCCGACCGTGGGGCCCGGCGCCCGGGCCCCGCGACGGACTCCTCGGCAGGATCACTTCATCAGCAGGATCGCCGGAAGCGGGATAACCGGACTCGACGTCAGGCCTGCGTCGGCGCCACCGGTCAAGGGCATAAGCTCAACGGGTGGCAAAGTACCTCGACGTTCATCCCGAAAATCCTCAGCAGCGGACCATCAGTCAGGTCGCCGACTCCATCCGCGCGGGTGCGCTCGTCGTGTACCCCACGGACTCCTGTTTCGCGCTGGGGTGCCAGCTGGGCAGTCGTGACGGTATCGACCGGATCCGTGCGATCCGGGATCTCGACGACCGTCACCACTTCACCCTCGTGTGCCAGAACTTCGCGCAGCTCGGCCAGTTCGTCCACATCGACAAGGATGTGTTCCGCGCCATCAAGGCGTCGACGCCCGGCAGCTACACCTTCATCCTTCCTGCGACCAGGGAGGTGCCGCGCAAGCTGCTCCATCCCAAGAAGAAGACGGTCGGTGTGCGCATCCCCGACCACGTGGTCGCCCAGGCCCTGCTCGCCGAACTCGGCGAGCCGCTCCTGTCCAGCACCCTGCTCCTCCCCGACGAGGAGGAACCGATGACCCAGGGCTGGGAGATCAAGGAGCGGCTCGATCACGCCGTCGACGCGGTGATCGACTCCGGCGACTGCGGCACCGAGCCGACGACGGTCATCGACTTCTCCAGCGGCGAGGCCGAGATCGTACGCAAGGGAGCGGGCGACACATCACGGTTCGAATGACGCCACCCTCGACGGCCTCATGGATCGCGGTCCCGGAGCGGATCTGTGTTCCCCGCCCTCCAGGACGGCCGACCGGGCGCACGGTTCGGTGGGCGCCGAAGCGTGCACCGTCTAGCGTCGGCTCCATGAACACGTCATCGGGCGTCGGAGGACAGCAGGCAGGGCGGATGCCGGCCGCGGCGGGTGTCATCGCGTGACGCCGGTGGAGGCTCTCGCCGTATTCGCCGCCGGTGTGAGCGCCGGTGCCGTCAATGCCGTCGTCGGCTCGGGGACGCTGATCACTTTTCCCGTGCTGCTCGCCACCGGTATGCCACCCGTCACCGCCACGGTCTCCAACACGCTCGGCCTGATCCCCGGCGCCGTCAGCGGGGCCTTCGGCTACCGCAAGGAGCTCAGCGGTCAGGGCCCGCGCATCCTGAAACTGAGCGTCGGCGCGCTGCTGGGCGGCCTCACGGGCGCGTCGCTCCTGGTGGCCCTGCCCGCGACGGCGTTCGAGACGATCGTGCCGGTCATGGTGGGGCTCGCCCTCGTACTGGTCGCCTTCCAGCCGCTGATCAGCAAGATCCTGCGCGGCCGCCGCGCGTCGGCGGGCGGGCCCGCCCGCCGTGACGGCGGCCCGCTGCTGTTCACCGGTCTGACCCTCGCCAGCGTCTACGGCGGCTACTTCGCCGCCGCGCAGGGAATCATCTACATATCCCTGATGGGGATGCTCCTGGACGAGACCCTGCAACGCCTGAATGCCATCAAGAACGTCCTCGTCGCTGTCGTCAACACGGTCGCCGCGGTCTTCTTCCTCTTCGTCGCGGACTTCGACTGGACAGCCGTCGCACTGATCGCGTCCGGTTCCGCGCTCGGGGCCCAGCTAGGGGCCGCCGTGGGCCGCCGCGTCAGCGCCGCGGTCCTACGGACCCTCATCGTCACCATCGGAGCCGTCGCTCTCGCCCAATTGCTGCTTCGCCAGGGCGGCGCACAATAACCGCTGGTCTCGATGGGAGAGCGTCCAGCACAGTTGAGTCATGACGATCTCCGACGCCGAGTTCCTGCCCGGCATCGAGCTGTCCAAGATCCTGTACGAGGAAGCAGTGCGGCCGGTTCTTCGGGACGGATACCCGGGACTGCCGTACGCGGCCGCCCGTGTGGGCAGCGGTTCGGAGGTACTGGGCTTCGACACACCACGGTCCGCGGATCACGAGTGGGGCCCGCGAGCCGAACAACGGCTACTCCTCCACCTACGCCGTGTCCGAGGTGATGGTGCGCCCGAGTCGGCGCAAGCAGGGCATCTCCGAACGCCTCCACAAAGCCCTGCTGAAGGAGCGCACTGAAGACCTCGCCGTACTCCTGGTTGCCCTGACCCACCCCAAGGTGCAGGCGCTCTACGAGTCATGGGGGTACGCCAAGGTCGGCAAACAGCAGCCGTTCGCCGACCCCCCGGTGTACGCGGTCATGGTCAAAGGCCTTCGGGACTGAGTCGCCGTCAGCCAGTGACGAGACGGCTGTCGAACCCGGCCCGCGCAAGTCGCTCGTAAGCGCCATACACATCCGCTGGCACTTCCTGCTCGGCGGCGACACCATCCCGATCGGGTGCGACGGTATCCGTCGGACATGACGGACGGTGCGCTCCCTCATTAGTTCGGGTCTCGTATCTCCGCCAGTGCCTGACCGGGCACGATGCCGAAGGGCCCACCGTTAGCGGTGTGGCCCTTCGGCGTACGTAGTTGCGCCGCCTCAGCCGGCGGCAGCCGGTGCACGGTCCGAGCTACACGGCGGGCAGCCCAGCGCCGCGGAGGCGGTTACTCGGCCGTGCCGGCCGGGACGGCGAATTGAACGTGAAGCGGGGCGGTAGAGCAGCACTACCGCTCCGCATAGCGCAGGAACTGCCAGCCCAGTACGGCCAGGGCAAGTGTCTGTGCGAGGGAGACGATCACGAGTAAAGGCTCGACGGCGGGAGAGCACCAGAATGCGGTCACGCAGATCATCGGCAAGGCCAAGTACGTGAACAAATCCACAGCGGTCTGTAGTCGCTTACGTGTGGTGCGGCTCGCATCGTCGCGGTGGTAGATCTCCCAGCCGAACACTGCGCCGTGGGCGCCGCTGAGCTCGGCCAGCCGCGGTCCCAGCTGGTCGCGGATGTAGCAGCCGACCGCCGAGATCTTCTGGTCGTTGACCAGGTAGGTCCAGCCCAGGACCAGGCAGATCACAGGGACGGCGAGCAGCAGTTGAGCCTGCCTGCTCTGGACAGTGACCGCCAGGACCGCGGTGGACGCGGCGAGCGTGAAGTAGAGCAGGTTGTCACGGAAGCCAATCCGGGTTCTCTGCTCCTCCTTGATGCGGTCGTACTCGGCCAGCAGCAGTCTGCTCTCGGTGACGTCCTCAGTGGCGGCCACGGCCATTCCTAAGCTCGGGTTCCGGCTGGGCTGATGAGTGGGCGGGCAGGCTCCGGCGCTTCGGCCCCTGCCCGCCCTGAGGGCCCGGAAGACTCAGTCGGCAGCACGGAAGGGCGGCAGGTTGTTCGGGTTGTTTCGTTCGATCCAACCCTTTCCGTCCGCCGCGATTCCTTCCAGGAGACGGAAGGTGTGGATGAAACCAGCCGAATTGAGGTTGATTTCGGCGATTTCCTCCGCGTTTTCGTCCGGCGCCAGTTGATGGGTGTCGGCGTCTTTGACACGAATATTCCTGGCCGGCCCGTTGGTGAGGACGAGCTCCAGGTCGTATCCGACATGGGCGCGTTCTGTGACCTGTACCGAGGACAACGCGTCGAACCTGTAGTTGCTTCGCTGCTCGTTCCCGCGTTTTGCGTCGGTAAAATCGAATTCCGTGCTGATTTCACGAACGCCATCCTGTGTGACCAGGAAAAGACGGAAGCTGTAGCGCGAGTATCGCCAAGGACCGCCCTTCACACGCCCTCGCTTGTAGGGGCGTGCGGGTGTCATCAGGATGGTGTGGGTGATCAGGTCGCGCCAGGTGAGCTGGTAGTGGCGGAGTGCTTCGTCAACGAACAGCGTCTTGTCGCAGGTGAGCCAGGTCTCCATTTCCAGCTCACTGGGTCGCGTGGTGTCCAGGAACGACTTCCAGTTCTGGTACGCGCCTTGCCGCGCGGTCAGCCGCTCTTGATATTCCTGGGTTTCCTCGGCCATTCGGCGCTCTTCACCCCGAGCCTCCAGCCACGAGGACGCAGCCGCGCGTCCGGACCAGACCGCAACGCCTACGGCCAGGATGGCCAGCAGCATCTGCGACGCGCCGGCACCTGAGGCCACTGCTCCGAGCAGGGCCAGAGTCATGATGCCGAGAGTGGTGAGGGCGACCACGCACAGCGCCTTCGCCACCGCCACCGCCGACGTCTGGTTCTGGTGGCGGTGATCGAACAGAGTGCCGTTGCTGTGGCGGTCTCGGGCGTCCTCAGCGAGATAGCGGATCAGCCAGTTGACCCGGTCCACGCTGATTCGGCTCTCGCGGTAGAGAAGCGCGATCTCGGCGACGAGGCTGTTGCGGATGTGGACGGTATGGCCGAGCCATTCGTGCGGGGCGAATCCGTGTGGCACGCGGGTACTGAAGTAGTGGTCGAACGAATGACGGACGCGGTTGGTGAACCCGTCCCCAGTAGAGGCAGGGGCGCCCGTGTGCGAGATGTGGGACTCACGCTTCTTGGCCTTCAGATGATGTTCCTGGTACCACCATCGGGGGCCGAAGTGAGCCGCAGTCAGGCCCGCACCGAGCGCCACCAGTAACTCGATGACTGCCGCAGCCGGATCCGCGACCAGCGCCAAGATCCAGAGGAATGCGGCGGCGACGACGAACAGGCCGGCGCGGACGGGGAGGGCTGTCCGGGCGGCAGCAGCGGTGCTCGGACGGGGCGGCAGGGCCCGTGGCCCGATGGGGTCGGGTTCGAAATAGGCCCAGACCCGTTGGACCCGGTCGTTGCCGAAGCGAGTTGCCTCGGCCCGCTCGCGGTACTCGGCCCACAGGCTGTCCTTCAGCCCTCCGGTGAGTACGAGGTCGAGGTGGTGGAGGATCTCGTCACGCTGGCGCGGTGACAGGGCTCGCAACCGCTCCAGTACGCGTCCTGTTTCGCCGTCCGCAGTGCTGAGCATCGCCAGCAGCTCGAAAACGACGCGCAGAGCGTCCTTCCACTCTCCCTCGGCGTAGCTCCCTATGAGCCCGGAGGCATGGTGCAGCCGCTGGCGTTCTTCGGTGCCGAGGTCGTGGTAGGCGCGTGCACTGAGCATGGCAAGCACCCAGTGGAAACGGACCTCCGCGTTGTCGTGCCCGTGGGCGATCGCGTCACTGATCATGTCGCGAGCACGGCTGGGGACGCCATCCTCCAGGAACCGCACACCGACCTTGTACTTTTCCTGAGGCGATGCATCCGGATGAACGATGTTGACGGTGGAGTTGTGTACGGTCTCGGCCTGGATTCCGACGGTGGAGCCGTATGCGGCCGAATTGTGCGTGCCACTGCTGCCGTCGTTCATGACAAGTCACCCGCCGCAACAACCAGTGGTGCCAGTCTGGCCACCAGCTCGGGAAACTCTGCGGTCAGACCGCGTAACCTCTTTAATGCCATGGTCGCCCTCTTGGACGATTCGGGAGTCTTCTCCCTTGCCGCCCGGCGGGCAAAGCCCAGCTCGGCCAGTGCCTCTCGGTAGGTGTCCTCGTCGAGGGTGCCCTCGGCGTGGTGACGCTTCAGGTGCTCACGGAAACCGTCCAGTTCCGCGACAAGGTCCGCCGGACTGGTCACCTTCGGGTCCGCGTGCAAGTAGACGCTGCTCTCGTTGACCGATCCGGCCATAATGCCAACGGTGCTGTTATGGGCGGTGTTGCTGACGTGCCCTTTATGCCTGTCGGCCGTATGGGCCCTGTCTGCCTGGGACATTGCGATCTGCTCCTGTTCTCCCACCAGTTCCACGGCCAGCCGTGCGGCGAACGCCGCCGCGTTCACCGCGGCCCGTGGTTGCGAGTTACGGTCCTTCGCGCTGCTCTTCGTACCGTCCGCCCGGTCGCTGATTCCCCGGATGACGGCCACCGGCGCCCCGTTGAGATGACCGGCCTGCGCCACACCGGCGGCCTCCATCTCAATCGCGAGCGCGTCGTTGTAGTGCTGCCGGATCCACCGCGCCTCGGCCGAGATCGTCGAGTTCTGTACGACCTCGCCGGCGGCGATCGCGCCGAAGTGCACCTGCGGCGCGCCCCCATGACCAGCCGTGTCGTCGGCCCAGTCGTTCACGCGAGCAAGATGCGAGCCGATCTGGCTGATGCCGTGCGCCGCCTCCCACACCCGGGGACGGGCCTTGAGTCCGTCGTCTTCGCTGGTCCCGCCGTGATAGGCGTACACGTGTGTCGCCATCACCACGTCGCCCAGCCTGGCGGTGTCCCACAGGGCACCGGCGACGCCGACGAACAACACGGCCACCGGCGAAAACTCCTGTATCGCGCGCTCAGCGATCACCGCGGCGGAATGATTCCCTTTGTTCGTCAGAGCGAGCGCGACACGACATGAAGTGCCCTGCACGGTTCCCACTTCGAACCGCGTCCCACGCTCATGACGGTGCACCTGCGGACTGGCCAGTTTCCGGCGCACAGCCTGGTACTCGAGATTGAGGGCGGTGAGAATCACCACCAGGTCTTTCGACATCTAATCCCCTTCCTCTCTCGTGTCCTCTTCCGTCGTGGACGGCACAGGTCGGATCAGTGGCGGGAGCAACACCGTCTTCGGCCCGGCCCGGTACAGCCGCGCGGGCCGTCCTCCTGTGCTCCTACGTCCCGAGCCGGCGGGGACGATGAATCCCTTTACGGCCTGGACTTTCCGGTAGAAATTACGGGTGTCGAGTTCGGTGCCCCAAACCGCCTCGTACACCCGCTGCAACTCGACTATGGTGAAGATTTCTCCGCAGAATGCCGTGGCCAGTGCCGAGAATTCGAGCTTGGTTCGCGCACGCTCGATTCCGTCCGTCACGATCCGGCGGTGATCGAAGGCCAGTTCCACCTCACCGGACAGGACGGAGTCCGCGGGAACCCACGCAGCATCCATGGCATCCGTTCCCGCGACCGGTTCGGGGAGTCCCGGCGCGATCGCCAAGTGGGCCACGGAAACGACCCGTCCCCGTGGATCACGGCCTGCGTCCCCGTAGGTGGCCAACTGTTCAAGATGCACCGACCCGGCAACCAGAGCGGTTTCCTCACTCAATTCACGGTGGGCAGCGTCCAGGATCTCCTCACCAGCGTGATTGAGGAATCCGCCGGGCAGAGCCGGCATGCCCTGAAAAGGATCTTCGCCCCGCTCCACGAGCAGGACACACAGTCGCCCCTCACGCAGCGTCAGGATCACGAGATCGACCGTCAGTAGCACGGGCGGGGGTGACCACTCGTCAACTTGCATGCCACTTACGGTACTTCGGTTCTTGTCAATTTGACAAGAAGAACGCCACAGAGGCCGCTGGTGCTTCATGGCGGAGCGCCACGAACGGTCAACTCGTAATCCGCTCCGCAGCCAGGCGCGGGCCGATCGTGGCCTGCTTGTTCGGTGTTGACTCGGAGCGGCTCGGGAACGGGTACTCGCATTCCAGGAAGGTGTGGAGTGCTGCCTGGGGGCAGACGGGGGTGTGTCCACGTCGGTGAGGCACGGCTCGGGCGGCTGCGATGACCCAGTGGTGGTGGAGTGTGGAGGCCGGGGCTATGTCGGTGGTCGCTCGGAAGCGGGAGTGAGTGGTCTTCGTCAGTTGTTCGATGCCGAGGGATTCCCTCTCATGCATCAGGGAGCGGAGTTGGAGGTGGGGGGTGTGCAGGGATTTATGAGTTATGTGCCGGTGCGGGATGCCGCGGGAGAACAGCCAGAGCCGCAGGTGCCGGTAGTCGTAGCCCTTGTCTCCGTGTAGCTTGCCGGGTCGTCGGCGCCGGGGGCGCGACGTGAGCGGATGGGCGGTATGCCCCGGACCAGGGGGAAGAGGGCCTGGCTGTCGTAGGGGTTCGCTGCGGAGATGCCGATCGACAGGGGCAACCCGTGGCGGTCGAGGTGGATCTGCGATCCGTTCTTGCCACGATCGGATTCGGTCCCGTCAGATGCCCCCTTTGAGGGCGCGGACGCTGACGGAGTCGATCGCGCAGCGGGACCCGTCCAGCCCACGAGCGAGAGCCCCAAGGCACATCCAGGGCACATGAGCTGGGAAATGGAGTCGATCGGTGAGAACTACGAAGAGGAGATTCCCCAGTTCAACGCACTTTTCATTGATGGAGCGCCGCTATGCCCCTTACAGCAAGTGGCTCGGCAGCGCGTTCCGACAACTGGCGGCGGCCGAGTCACTCGCTCCGTCACTGCGCGGGGTGCTGGCGGCGACGGACTACCGCACTCGGGAAGGGCATCTGGGCGATGCCTACGAGACTGTTGCCTCGCTGCAGAACGCATCGGGACTGACCAACCCTGTGGACCCGAAGCGCCGGCTCTACCACGCACGTCCCTTCCTGGTCCTGCACGCCGAACGCTTCGCCCAAGCCCTGGCGCAGACCGTCACGGACCCGGAACTTCGTGAGCTGCCCCTGGTGGGCAGCGTGGACCAATGGGCAGACTGCACCGACCTCGTCAGCCGGCCCGGCGCCGTCCGCGCGGCGACGTTCGCGATGGGACGTCCTAACCCCGAGGTGACGGTCCCCCCGGCCCGCTGAACGGCCCTTCCAGTGCCGCCCACTGCAACAGCATGATGGTCTTCGCGTCGGCGATCTCGCCGGTGCGGATCATGGAGAGGGCCTGGCGGAAGGGCAGTTCGACGATCTCGATGTCCTCGCCTTCCTCGTCGAGGCCCCCGCCTTCGTGGGTGCGGGTGGCCGGTCCGTACGAGGCGGCGTAGAAGGTGACGCGCTCTGTGACCGATCCCGGGCTCATGTAGACGTCGAAGACGCGCTGGACCTCGCCGACCGTGTGCCCGGTCTCCTCGATGACCTCGCGCCGTACGGCGACCTCCGGATGTTCGTCATCTTCGTCGAGCAGTCCGCCGGGGGTCTCGACGAGCATCCCGTCCGGGTGTCCGTTCACGTACACGGGATAGCGGAACTGCCGGGTGAGCAGCACGGTTTCGCGTTCGGCGTCGTACAGCAGGATGGTGGCGCCGTTGCCGCGGTCGTGCGTCTCGCGCTCCTGGGTGGACCAGGTGCCGTCGGCGTGCTGGAAGTCGAAGGTCGTGGTGCGCTCCACGTACCAGTGGCAGGACAGCAGTTTCACGTCCCGGACCTTGACGCGGGGGTTTCCCGTCAGGTCCAGGCCGACCCGGTCGAGTCCGGTTCGGCCCCTGCCGTCGGGGGTGTCGATGCCCGCGGTCATCGTGCGCCGGCCGGAGAAGAGGTGCAGGGGGCGCAGGGGGCGGTGGAGGTGGAACATATGGTCATGCCCTGCTTCTACCATCCTGCTCCCGCCCGTGTCAGGCATGTCATTCATCGGTGGACTCGCCCGTGGTCAGATGGACCACGTTCGACCGCACGCCGTAGGTGAAGGCGCGGATCCGGTACGACGCCTCCTTCTCGGTGGGCAGGGTGATCAGCCCGGTGGAGTTGATGTCGGGATCGAGGACCACGAGGGGTTCGTACCCGGAGCTGTTCGGGCTGCGAGCCTCCAGCAGGAAGCCGGCCTCGTCGGAGGCGTGGTCCGTCCAGGTGAAGAGGATGCCGTTCGCATGCTTGACCGCGGCCTTGAGATCGGTGGGCGCTCCGGCACCGGTGAGCCGGAGGGGCCGACCCGGGACGGCCCGCTTCGGATCCTTGCGGGCGGGCAGCCAGTCGTGGCCGGCTTCCTCGTCCGCTGCCGTGAGCTCCCCCTCGGGCAGGGTGACGCTCACCGGCTCCGAGGCGGGACCGCGAAAGGCGCGCAGCCGGTAGAAGAACGTGGTGCGGGGGATCAGGTCAGGGTGCCGGTAGTTCGTCACCTGCGGTGACAGGTACTGCAGGACGGTGTACGGACCCGACTCCTCCGTCGCGAATTCGAGGAGGTGACCGGAGGTGCCCGACTCGCCGCCCTGCCAGCGCAGTTCGATGTCGGTCGGCGAGACGCGCTCGGCACGCAGCACAGCACTCGAGGTGCCGTCCTCGTCTGTCGTCTGCGTCGCGGAGCAGGCCGACAGCGCCGTCACGAAGGCGAGGACAAGCGCTGTCGGCACCGCGATGCGCACGGGAACACTCATGCGTTCTTGGCTACTTGCGCCAGAAGCGGACGTTGCTCCACACCACGGTGGCCGGACCGTTGCCGCTGTTGGTCCGGTAGGCGCCGAACTTGTCGTAGAAGCTGCCGCCGGGGCTGGCATACGTGTGCTGCAGTGAGCCGTTGATGTAGGTGCGGTGCGAACTGCCCACCTGGTGAACGGTGTTGACGCGGACGGTGGCTCCGACCGTGCCCGCGTTCGACAGCGTGTCCCCGCCGTGGACCGCGTACAGCCGTCCGCCGCGTTCGACCGCGAGCATGAAGTACGGGCCCGCCGCGGACTCGTTGAACGTCTGCTTGAGGCTGATCCTGGTGCCGCTGAGGCTGCTGATCCGGAAGTAGCCCTCGAACTGCCGGGTGCCTCCGGTGTAGGTGGCGTACCGTCGCTCGGCCCGCTGGTCTCCGCCGGCCGTGGAGCAGGTGAGCCGGAAGGTCAGGCCGTCGACCTGTCCGCAGCCGCGCTCCTGCACGTTGTAGGTGGGCGAGACGGACGTCCAGCCGCCGGGTTCGACTTCGGCGAGGGCGTTCGGAGCGGCCAGGAACGTTGAAGCGCATACGGCACCGGTCACGGTGAGCGCTCTGAGGCGCGTGAGCATGTCGGCTCCCTGGGTGTGGGGGGATCGCCATCATTCACGGACATGAACGATGACTGCCTTTTTGAACGGCTGCCTGGACGGTAGGACTAGACCAACTGGCCGTCAAGAGAGCCGACATGCGTCACGACGTCGGTTCACGCAATCTCGACGAGGAGATCGCCGCCTTCCACCTGCTGGATCCGGTTGATGGCCAGCCGGGACACCTTCCCGGTCTTCGCGGCGGTGATCGCGGCTTCCATCTTCATCGCCTCGATGGTGGCCACCGTGGTACCGGCCGCCACCTCGTCGCCCTCGGCGACCGCGAGCGTCACCACTCCGGCGAAGGGCGCGGCGACATGACCGGGGTTGGCCCGGTCGGCCTTCTCGGTCGCCGGGATGTCGGACGCGACCGCGGTGTCGCGTACCGGGATGGGCCGCAGCTGGCCGTTGAGGGTGGACATCACGGTGCGCATGCCGCGCTCGTCGGCCTCGCCGATGGCCTCCAGCTCGATGAGGAGCCGTACGCCGGGTTCGAGGTCGACCGCGTACTCCTTCCCGGGACGCAGCCCGAAGAAGAAGTCCTTGCTGTCCAGGACGCTGGTGTCGCCGTAGGTCTGACGGTGGGTCTCGTAGTCCCGCGTCGGCCCCGGAAACAGCAGCCGGTTGAGCGTGCCGCGCCGGTCCTTCTCCAGTCCCGCACGGTCCTCGGCGGTCAGTTCCTGCATGGGCTTCGGGTCGGCTCGGCCTTCCAGCGCCTTGGTGCGGAAGGGTTCCGGCCAGCCGCCGGGCGGGTTGCCCAGTTCGCCGCGCAGGAAGCCGATGACGGAGTCGGGGATGTCGAACCTGCCGGGCGTCGCCTCGAAGTCCTCGGGTGCGACCCCGGCGCCGACCAGGTGCAGAGCGAGATCGCCGACCACCTTCGACGACGGGGTGACCTTCACCAGGTGGCCCAGGATGCCGTCCGCGGCGGCGTACATCGCCTCGATCTCCTCGAAACGGTCGCCGAGACCGAGCGCGATCGCCTGGGTCCGCAGGTTGGAGAGCTGTCCGCCGGGGATCTCGTGGTGGTAGACGCGCCCGGTCGGCGAGCTCAGGCCCGCCTCGAACGGCGCGTACACCTTCCGGACGCTCTCCCAGTACGGCTCCAGGTCCCCGACCGCCCTCAGGTCGAGCCCGGTCGGCCGTTCGGAGTGGTCGGTCGCGGCCACGATCGCCGTCAGTGACGGCTGGGAGGTGGTACCCGCCATGGACGCCACCGCGCCGTCCACCGCGTCCGCGCCGGCCTGCACCGCCGCGAGGTAGGTGGCGAGCTGCCCGCCCGCGGTGTCGTGGGTGTGGATGTGGACGGGGAGGTCGAATTCCCTGCGCAGCGCGGAGACGAGCGTCGCGGCGGCCGGAGCGCGGAGCAGACCCGCCATGTCCTTGACGGCCAGGACGTGGGCGCCCGCGTCCACGATCTGCTCGGCCAGGCGCAGGTAGTAGTCCAGGGTGTACAGCCGCTCCGACGGATCGGAGAGGTCCGAGGTGTAGCACAGGGCGACCTCGGCGACGGCCGTTCCGGTCTCCCGTACGGCCTCGATGGCGGGCCGCATCTGCCCGACGTCGTTCAGCGCGTCGAAGATCCGGAAGATGTCGATGCCGGTGGCAGCGGCCTCCTGGACGAAGGCGTCGGTCACCTCGGTCGGGTACGGCGTGTAGCCCACGGTGTTGCGGCCGCGCAGCAGCATCTGCAGGCAGATGTTCGGTACGGCCTCGCGCAGGGCGGCCAGGCGCTCCCAGGGATCCTCGGCGAGGAAACGCAGGGCGACGTCGTACGTGGCGCCGCCCCAGCACTCCAGGGACAGCAGCTGCGGCAGGCTCTGCGCCACCACCGGGGCGACGGCGAGCATGTCCTTCGTACGGACGCGGGTGGCGAGCAGCGACTGGTGGGCGTCGCGGAACGTGGTGTCGGTGACACCGATGGCCGGTGACTCGCGCAGCCACCGTGCGAAGCCCTCCGGGCCGAGGTGGGTGAGCCGCTGCTTCGACCCGGCGGGCGGCTCGGTGTCGGTGACGCGCGGCAGCTTGGTCGTGGGGTCGATCAGTTCGGGGCGCTCGCCGTGCGGCCTGTTCACCGTGACATCGGCGAGGTAGGTGAGCAGCTTGGTGCCGCGGTCGGCGGAGTGGCGCGAGGTGAGCAGGTGCGGTCGTTGCTCGATGAACGAGGTCGTGACCCGTCCGGCCTGGAAGTCCGGGTCGTCCAGAACGGCTTGCAGGAACGGGATGTTCGTGGACACGCCGCGGATGCGGAACTCGGCCACGGCACGCCGGGCACGGTTGACGGCGGTCGTGAAGTCCCGGCCCCGGCAGGTCAGTTTGACCAGCATCGAGTCGAAGTGCGCGCTGATCTCCGTGCCGGCGTGGGTGGTGCCGCCGTCGAGGCGGATGCCGGAGCCGCCCGGCGAACGGTAGGCGCTGATCCTGCCGGTGTCCGGGCGGAAGCCGTTGGCCGGGTCCTCGGTGGTGATCCGGCACTGCAGGGCGGCGCCGCGCAGGACGACGGTCTCCTGCGACAGCCCGAGGTCGGCCAGCGTCTCGCCGGCGGCGATCCGCAGCTGCGCCTGTACGAGGTCGACGTCGGTGACCTCCTCGGTCACCGTGTGCTCGACCTGGATGCGCGGGTTCATCTCGATGAAGACGTGGTTGCCGTCGCGGTCGAGGAGGAACTCCACGGTGCCCGCGTTGCGGTAGCCGATCTGCCGGGCGAACTCCACCGCGTCGGCGCAGATCCGCTCCCGCAGCTCCGGGTCGAGATTCGGGGCGGGGGCGAGTTCGATCACCTTCTGGTGGCGGCGCTGCACCGAGCAGTCGCGCTCGAAGAGGTGGATGACGTTGCCGTGCCCGTCGGCGAGGATCTGCACCTCGATGTGCCGGGGGTCGACGACGGCCTTCTCCAGGAAGACGGTGGGGTCGCCGAACGCGGACGCGGCCTCGCGGGACGCCGCCTCGATGGACTCGCGCAGCGCGGCGGGATCCTCGACCCGCCGCATCCCGCGCCCGCCGCCGCCCGCGACCGCCTTGACGAACACCGGGAAGCCGACGTCGTCGGCGGCGCGGACGAGTTCGTCCAGGTCGGTGGAGGGCGCCGAGGAACCGAGCACGGGTACGCCGGCCGCGCGGGCGGCGGCCACCGCGCGCGCCTTGTTCCCGGTCAGCTCGAGGGTCTGCGCGTTCGGACCGACGAACGTGATGCCCGCTTCCTCGCAGGCGCGGGCCAACTCGGGGTTCTCGGACAAGAACCCGTAGCCCGGGTAGACGGCGTCGGCGCCGGACAGGCGGGCCGCGCGGATGATCTCCTCGACGGAGAGGTAGGCCCGCACCGGATGCCCGGGTTCGCCGATCTCGTACGCCTCGTCGGCCTTCAGCCGGTGCAGTGAGTTGCGGTCCTCGTGCGGGAAGACGGCGATCGTTCTCGCGCCCAGTTCATAGCCGGCGCGGAACGCGCGAATCGCGATCTCCCCGCGGTTGGCGACGAGCACCTTGCGGAACATGAACGATCCCTTCAGCCTGCCGGTGAGGAACACCATGGTGTCGGCGACGCCCGCGTCGCGCCATGTGAACCGGGCCACTCACACGGCAGCCTCCGGCGGACCCGTCCGACGACGACCATGGCCAGGCTCCGGGAGAACCGGCACACGAGGCGGCCATCCGGCACGCGGACAGCGGGCCCCGCCCAAAAGATCCCGGCGGTCGTCCGGCAAGCGGTGAAAGCCTCCCCTGACCGTGGTTCATGCCGGAACTTCCGCCATCCCTTACTGCGCGCTTAGCAAGCGCTCATGGAAAATGAGCACCATGAGCGTCGTAAAGATCAATGTGCTTACGGTTCCTGAGGACCAGCGCGAAACCCTGGAGAAGCGGTTCGCCGCTCGGGCGGGCGCGGTGGAAGGCTCGGACGGCTTCGAGTGGTTCGAACTCCTCCGTCCGGTGGAAGGAACCGACACCTACCTCGTCTACACCCGCTGGCGGAGCGAGGAGGATTTCCAGAACTGGATGTCCGGCCGCGCGCAGGCGTCGCACGGCGGCGGAACCGGAGAAGGCCAGCGCCCGAAGCCGGCGGCGACGGATTCGACTCTGTGGACCTTCGAGGTGATTCAGCAGGCTGAGCCGCAGCGGGGTTGAGATTCGTGAGGCAGCGTGCCCCTTTGGCCTGAGTGTCAAAGGGGCATGCTGTTACCCCGGTCCCGCCTCCCTGCCGCGCCTGCGCGAGGCGATCGGCGCCGCACCTCGACATGGTCCTGCGGGCCGGCGACATCGATCACCTGGTCCTCACCGGTATCGCCACGAGTGGCGTCGTGCTGTTGTTCCCCCAGCAGGCCGATGTCACGATGGTGGCCGACTGGGCCGCGGCGCCCTGACGGTGCCGGTGAGGTTCCGAGCGGCCGGTATCCGTGGGCGCGGCAGGCATCACACGGCCCGTACACCACGCCATCACCGGGTGAACCACGCGTCTGCTCCCAGTAGTTGGCGAAGCGGATGTAAGCAGGACAGTGGGCGTCTAGGTTGGGCACCGTACTGATCAGTGGTGGCCAAAAGGAGACCCCAGGCATGTCAGATATTTCACTGCCCCACGACGAAGGCTCCGCGCGGATGACCCGGCTCCGCACTGATGTGTCGCACTCTGCCCGGATCTGGAACTACTGGCTGGGCGGCAAGGACAACTACCCCGTCGACCAGGAAGTCGGGGACCAGATCCTGGGTTTCGTACCGGGGCTGCCCCGCTCTGCCGTGGCCGACCGGCAGTTCCTCACACGGGCCGTGGAACTCCTCGCCGGTGAGGTGGGCATTCGGCAGTTCCTCGACATCGGCACAGGCCTGCCGACCGTCGACAACACTCACGAGGTCGCACAACGGGTCGACCCGACCTGCCGGATCGTCTACGTGGACAACGACCCCATCGTTCTCAGCCACGCCCATGCGCTGCTCACCAGTACCCCCGAGGGGGTCACGGACTACATCGACGCCGACGTGCACGACCCGGACACCATCCTGGAACGCGCGGCCCAGACCCTGGACTTCAGCAGAGCGGTCGCCCTCAATCTGCTCGGCGTCCTGAACTTCATCATCGACACCGAGCAGGCCCAGGCCGTCGTCCGCCGGCTCCTGGACGCCGTGCCGTCCGGCAGTTATCTGGTGATCTCCCATCCCACCACCGACGTGGACGGCGCGGCGATGACGGAGGCGGTGCGCTACTGGAACAGCCAGGGCTCGGCGCAGATGACCCTGCGCACCAGCGAGGAGCTGCTGGGGTTCTTCGACGGTGTGGAGCTGCTCGAGCCAGGTGTCGTCTCCTGCTCGCGCTGGCGCCCGGTCGCGACAGAGGCCGAGATCGTGGACGTGACACAGTTCTGCGGCGTGGCGAAAAAGCCGTAGGGCGTCCCGCGGTTGCGGCAGGGCGCGGGCGCCCCCCCCAGGGGAGGCCCAGCTGCGGGTCGCCGCGGAGTCAACGGAGTCACCGGCCTGCGCCCCGTCACCTCCTCCGGGATCCACGACGGACCGGCCACCGTGTAAAGGTCCGCCGGATCGGCGTCCCTCGTGGCAGGATCGATGAGTTTCTCTCCCCGCTGTCGTCACTACTTCCGACGAGCGTCGACGATCGACGATGAGCTTCGCCGACGGGGTGTGGCGACTCCTGCGTGAGACGCCGGACTTTTCGCCGCTGGCGTTCCGGCAGCGGTTCACCGGGCATCTCGGCGACGACGGCGACACCATCCGTGGCGCCTGGGAGACGTCGACCGACGACTCGACCACATGGAAGCAGGACTTCACGCTCACCTACCGCAGGAGCCGTTGACATGCAGTTCAGTGGAACGCCGGCCGAGATCGCACGCGGCATCATCGACACGAACAGGTACCTGGTGCTCGCCACCGCCGACCGCGCGGGGCTGCCGTGGAGCTCGCCGGTGTACTTCGCTCACCGGGAATGCCGCGAGTTCTTCTGGCTCTCCTCGCCGCAGGCCACCCATTCACGCAACATCGCGGTGCGACCCCAGGTGGGCATCGCGGTCTTCGACTCGTCGGTACCGATCGGCACCGGACAAGGCGTGTACATGTCCGCCGTCGCCGAGCCGGTGGACGGCCCGGAGGCGGAGAACGCGATCGAGGTCTTCTCCCGCCGCTCGGTGGCGCACGGAGGCAGGGTATGGACAGTCGGCGACGTACAAGACGGCTCCGGCCTGCGCTTGTACCGCGCGGTGGCTGAAGACCACTCCATCCTCGCCAAGGACGGCCAGCCGGATCACCGCATCCCCGTCCGCCTCGTCTGAGTCACCGGTACCGGCCGTCATCGCAAGACTGAGTCAACGCACGCAGGGATCTGTCGACGCACGCAGGGCTCAGTCGACGCACGGCGGAGTCGACAGCTCGTGACGCGACACCGTGACCGCGTGTCCCGGCCCGGCACCGCTTCCGAGCGAGGACACGCATCACGATGTCGTCGGGTCACCTGTAGGCGATGCCCGATGCGCTGTAGCGGCAGTGCGTGCCGTCCGGGCCGCTGCCGACCTTGTCCGGCTCCGCGCCGGTGGTGTTGCCCTGGAAGCGCTCGCAGATGGTGATCTCCCTGCCGCCGTCCCCGACGACCGTCACACCGGAGAGGGTGGCGGTGTCCCCGTAGTTGGCGTTGACGCCGACCAGGACCTTCCCGGGGCTGGTCACCCTGATGTTGTTGATCACGACGTGGCGCTTGTACTGCGTGTCGCAGTTGCCGCACGAGCGGTAGAGCTTGCCGAACTCGGCGACCTGGAAGTTCTTGATGGTCAGCGTTCCGGCACCGTTGTGCTGGAAGACCTTGTCGTCCGCCTTCTTCGCGCCGCCACCGGCGACGACGTACGTGGCCGAGGGCGATGTGCCCTTGAAGGTGGCCGCGTCCTCGCCCACGTCCTCCCACCACACGTTCTGCAGGGTGCAGCTGCCCAGGCAGTGCACGCCGTCGGCGGCCGGCGCGCCGAGGATGACGTTCTTCAGCGTGGCTCCGTCGGCGAGTTCGAAGACCGGGTCCTGGTCCTCGTCCTGGCTGTCGCCGCCGAGCGCGCCCGAGCCGTAGAAACGCTTCAGGCCGCCGTCGTAGCTCCCGGAGACTGTGATGGTGGAGGTCACCGGCTTCCCCGCGGTGGCGGTGGGCCAGGAACCGAGGGCAGCGCTCGGGGGCGAAGGCGTGGCGGTGGCCTTCGGGGACTTGGAAGCGGCTGCGGTCTTGCTCGCCGACACCGACGCCGAGGGAGGGGGCGACGAGGATGGAGAGGACGTCGAGCGCGAGGCTGAGGGCAACGCCGAAGCGGACGGCGAGGACCAACCCTTGACCGCCTTGAGCTCCCAGCTCTTGCTGGCCATCTTGTCGCAGGAGTTCTGCTGCGCCCGACGGGCCTTGACGTCCAGGCACCTGCTGCTCTCGCCGTTGACCAAGTGGTACGCGTTCTTCACGTGCCTCAGCTTCCAGACCTGCGAGGTTCCGCCGTCGCAGTTCTGCTGTTGTACTGCCTGGCCCGCCGACCTCGACGCGTCCTTGACCCCGGCGCACAGTCCGCTGTGCGCTGCCCGCACGGTGAACCCGCCGTCGGCTGCGACCAGTTGCCAGGTCCGGTCGGCGGCGCCGCCGCATGCCGCCTGGTTCAGCTGTACGCCGCTCGCCGTGTCGGCGGACGGCACGGCGAGGCATTGCCCGTCGGCGGCGTTCACCAGGTGGTACGTGCCCTCGCTCGGCCCGGAGGCCGATGCCGTCATCAGTATTCCGCCGGTGATCGCGCCCCCGACCAGGGCGGTGGCCGCCACACCGGTCAGAACGGTGCGACGGTTGGTTCTCCTGCTCCGTGGCCGGCGGTGCAGGGCTGCTCTTGGACTCACGCGGTGACCTTCGTTCGGCAGTTCGTGGAACTCCTCACCCACTGGTCGCCACCGCTCGGCCAAAGGTTGCCGCACACGTCTCCGCGACGGAAACTCCGAACCGCATGCCACCGCACAGAGCTGCTCGACCATGCACGCGTCCGCCTCGCCCCGTCCGCGGTGCCGCGGTGCCGCACAATGGGGCGATGATCGACGGTACTTCGCCGACAGCGACCCAACCGCCGCCCCAGTTGATCAAGGACGAGGAGCTGTCCGGCCATTCCGTGGTGGCCAACAGCACCATGAACCGCGAACGGGTCCTGACGGGCGTCAACAGCTACACCCGCGAACTCGGCTTCGCTCCCGCCGATTTCCTGCACGAGCACGGCCCCGCCCCGTCCTGGCTGGACCTGTGCAGCGGCGAAGGGCTCGCCCTCCGCGCGGCGGCACAGCGACTCCCACACGCAGCGATCACCGGTGTGGACCTGGTCGGCCCCATGCTGCGGACAGCACTGCCCGACGGCCTCGAACTCATCACCGCGGACCTCGGCCTGTGGTCTCCAGGACGCCGCTACGACCTCATCACCTGCGTGCACGGGCTGCACTACATCGGCGACCGGCTCGCCCTGCTGGAGCGGGCCGCCTCCTGGCTCACCGGCACCGGCCTGCTGGTCGCCCATCTCGACCCCTCGACGCTGCGCCGGCCCGACGGCAGCGACGCCTCCCGCCCGGTCCTGGCGGCCCTGCGCGCCGCCGGCTTCCAGTACTCGGCCCGCCACCACCGCCTGAGCCTGCGGGGCGGCCGCTCCGTCACCCTGCCCTTCACCTACCTCGGCGCCGACCCGCACGCCGGCCCCAACTACACCGGCCAGCCGGCCGTCGCGTCGTACTACCGTCCCGGAGCCTGACGGGAAGCGACGACCGCGCTTAGCCCTTGCGGCCCACGCCCCCGAAGTCGTCGACCTCCGGGAGGTCTGCCGTTGTGGGACGCCACCGGGACACCGACACCAGACCGGGGTCGAGCAGCTCCAGGCCGTCGAAGAACCGGGCGAGCTGCTCCGGGCTGCGGTTGATGCGCGGATTGTCGCCCGCCTCGTTCCACTGCCTGATCATTTCGCGCATGGCCTCTGGATTGATCACCTCGGTGTCGTCGCAGAGCACGAGGTAGCTCCCGGACGGCAGGGCGTTCACCAGGCGTCCCACGATCTCGTACGCGCTGTCGTCGGTCATGTGGGCGGTGATGCCCAGCATCACGAGGGCGATGGGCCGGGTGAAGTCCAGCGTCTTGGCGGCACTTCGCAGGATCGTCTCGGGGTCGCGGACGTCGGCGTCGATGTAGTCCGTGGCCCCGTCAGGGGTGCTGACGAGTAGTGCCTCGGCGTGGGCCAGCACGATGGGGTCGTTGTCGACGTAGACGATCCGCGTCTCGGGGGCGATACGCTGCGCGACTTCGTGGGTGTTGTCGGCGGTGGGCAGGCCCGTGCCGACGTCAAGGAACTGGCGGATGCCCGCCTCCCGGGCGAGGAACTCCACGGTGCGCACCAGGAAAGCCCGCTGGGCGCGGGCGATGTCGAGGATCTCCGGGTTGGCCTCGACGATCTGGTCACCGACCTGTCGGTCGATCTCGTAGCAGTCCTTGCCGCCCAGCCAGTAGTTCCAGATCCGGGCGGAATGCGGCACGTTGTGGTTGATGAGTGACGCTTCAATTGGCATGAGGGCTCCCCGAGTTGATCCGACCAGCCCACAACCCAGGGGCATGACCCGTCAAGTGTTCACGGGCGAGCGGACCGTCAACCCTGGCCCGCCCGCCCGTGGACGGATCCGGTCAGGCCACGACGGGCCCGGCCTCAGCCGCACAGTGGCAGGTGAACCGACGGGGTCCCGCCCCGCCGGTCCACCACCTTCCGACGATGCGTCAGCTCTTGCCGAGCATCTGGTTCATCTGCTTGATTTCGGCGGTCTGGGCCGTGATGACATCGTCCGCGAGCTTCGTGGCGGCACCGTATTTGCCGTCGGCCTTCTCGGTGTTGGCCATCTCGATGGCTCCCTCGTGGTGCTCGACCATCATCTCGAGGAACATCGTGTCGAACTCCGCGCCGGAGGCCTTGTCCAGCTTGTCCATGTCCTCGCTGCTCATCATGCCGGGCATCCCGGAGGACATGTCGTGGCCCTCCATGCCGGACATGTCCTCGGGGATCTCCTCGCCCCATGACGTGAGCCAGCCGGACATGGTCTTGATCTCCGGGTCCTGGGCCCCCTTGATCTTCGTGGCCAGGTCCTTGACCTCCTGCGAGGAGGCCCGGCTGTCGGCCATCTCGGCCATATCGACGGCCTGACGGTGGTGCTGGATCATCTCCGTGGCGAACTCGACGTCCGCGTCGTTGTGAGCACCGGCCTCGGCCGAGGCGGTCGCGGTCTTGCTGGAGTCGGACTCCATGGACCCCATGTCGTGCCCGCCGCTGTCACTGTCACCGCCACAGGCGGCGAGGACGAGGGCGGCGACTCCCGCGGTGGCGGCGAGAGCGGTACGGCGGATGAGCGTGCGGTGCGCAGTCATCGTTGAACTCCTGGATCAGATCGGATCGGTGAAGGGCATTCCGGAACGCGCCGCCGCGCCTCTCGGGCGTGCGGCGTCGCGCGGGACGCTCTAGATCCGCAGGAGTTGGAGTTCGGAGAGTGACGGTGGCGCCCGGCCGCCGTCGGGACCGCTGTCAGTCGGGGGCGTACTCGCGGTCGGCGCCCCGGCACAGGCCACCACATCGGGCAGCAGGACCGGCACCACCGCAGGCGACCCGGCGACGGATGCCGACGCGCACGTCGGATCCGCGTGCTCGGCGTGCCCCGTACAGCCGCCCTCGCCGTGATCGCACTGGTGCGGCATCGAAGCCATGACCCGCATGGGAGCGGCCGTCGCCGTCCGGTCATGTCCGGCGTCGGCCTCAGGGACGGGCCCGAGACCGTGCATACCGAGGAGGCCCAGCAGCAGGGCGCACACGAGCAGCCCACCGAACCGCAATGGCGATTGCGGTCGTGCGAGCTGTCCGAGGCGGGTCACAACCTCATCGTAGGCACAGGCCATTGGTCCCTTGCTTCTCAGGTGCCACCGGAGTAGACACGGAGCGATGATACCTACCCGGGGTATCACATCTTCTCCAGGGGAGGACCCGATGTCCGACATACTCAAGACCGAATACCACGTGTCCGGCATGACGTGCAGCCACTGCGAGAGTGCCGTGAAGGAAGAGGTCTCGGCGCTCGAGACCGTCGTCGACGTACAGGTCGACATCCCCACGGGCCACGTCACCGTGACCTCCACCACCCCGCTCGACGATGCTCAGGTGCGCGACGCCGTCGACGAGGCGGGCTACGAACTCACCGGGCGGCTGTGACCCTCCACCTCCGCCCAGGAAGCCCGACAGTCCTGCCGTCTACTATGGCCCTGCGTACTCGGCGGCGAAGGGAAGTCAGGGAAATGCGACGGCTGGGGGACCTCGAGGCGGAGATCATGGACCGCTTCTGGACGTGGGACCGTCCGGCGACGGTGCGCGAGGTCGTCGACGACATCAACAAACACCGTCCCGTCGCCTACACCACGGTGATGACCGTGACCAACATCCTGTACAACAAGGGCTGGTTGCTGCGCGGCAAGCAGGGCCGCGCCTGGCTGTACAGCCCGGTTCGCAGCCGCGAGGCGTACGCCGCCGCGCTCATGGAGGACGGCCTCGGAGCCAGCAAGGACCGGCCGGCGGCGCTGATCCACTTCGTCGAGAACATGTCGGACGAGGAGGTCGCGGCTCTCCGCAAGGCCCTGCGGAACGTGGGACGACAGGCGAAGTCGTGAACGCGGCCCCGGTCCTGGTCGGTTACACGGCAGCCATCGGCTTCGCGGCCCCGTACCTGCTGCTGCGCAGCCGCTGGCCGCACCGGGCGCCCGCCCTGGCGGCAGCGGTGTGGCACGCCTTGGCGGTCTCGTTCGCGATCGGGGCCGCGCTCGCCGCGTACAACCTGGCCATGCCGACCGAGCACCTGCACGCGGGGCTGGTCGGTCTGCTGCACTCCTGCGGACTGCATGTGGACACCGGCCGGCCCGATCCCGACACGGCACACCAGCTCGCCGTCGCGCTGCCCGTCGCCATCGGGGCCGCGTTGCTCGCGAGCTTCGCCTTCCATGTCGTACGGGCCCGTCGGGCGCGGGGCCGTCACCGGCAGGCCGTGGACCTGGTGGGCCGCCGCTCGGCGAGGCTGCGCGCGACCGTCCTGCCGTACGACACCCCTGCCGCCTACTGTCTGCCCGGCCGTCGGCCACGGATCGTGGTCAGTGACGCCGCCGTCCGTCAGTTGACGCGGGAGCAGCTCGGCGCCGTGCTGGAACACGAGCGGGCCCATATCGCGGGCCGTCATCATCTGGCCCTGGCCGCCGCGGAGG
Source organism: Streptomyces albicerus (assembly GCF_008905045.1). Classification (GTDB taxonomy): domain Bacteria; phylum Actinomycetota; class Actinomycetes; order Streptomycetales; family Streptomycetaceae; genus Streptomyces; species Streptomyces albicerus. The sequence continues at coordinate 192,804 of NZ_VWMY01000005.1, read as the reverse complement.
CGTTCCACTCGGTGTTCCCTCGGCTGCCGCTGGCACGCCACGCCCGGGAGCAGACGGCGCTCCTGCTGGAGATGATCGCGGACGACCGTGCGCTGCGCAGTCACTCCCATGACGCGCTGGCCACCGCGATGTACGAGATGGTGGCGTCCCGCGCCCCCAAGGGTGCGTTCGCGGCGGGCGGCCACGGCGCCCTGATCCGCGTGCAGCGGATCCTGGGCCCGCGCCGGGCGCCGCATCCCGCCCTGTGGGGTTCCGTGGCCGCGGCGGCCGTGGTGGTTCCGCTGCTGCCGTTGCTGGTCGCGTGCCCGCCCGGCCTCGGCTGACCGGTCCGCGCGAGACGCCCGCGACTCGCACTCACTTGCGATGTGAACTACTAAGGAACTAAGTTCTGACGCACTTGAGTGCTCGATGCCTTCGGCCGCCGGTCCGGCGTCCGGCGGAGCCGTCGCTCGATCCACATGACGCGCAGAGGAGTCACCTCACGATGGGAACGCACCGTCGGCCGAAGCCGCCCAGCCGGGCCCGGATCGCCACCCTCGGCGTTGCCGCCGGCGCCGTCAGCCTCCTGCCGACGCAGAGCCAGGCCGCTCCCAAGCCGACGGTGGACGAGGTGCGGGGGCAGGTGGAGAAGCTCTACGAGGAGGCGGAGGCCCCCACCGAGGAGTACAACCGCATCCGCGAGGAGCAGAAGAAGCTCCAGCGCGAGGCCGACCGCGGACAGGACCGGATAGCCCGCAAGCAGGAGGAGATCAACGAACTGCGCGCGAAGATAGGCCCGTTGGCCACCGCGCAGTACCGCAGCGGCGGCATCGACCCCAGCGTGCAGCTCTTCCTGTCCGGCGATCCCGACGACTACCTCGACAAGGCCCAGATGATGGGCCGTACCAGCGACCGGCAGGCCGACGCCCTACGGGCCATGCAGAGCAAGCAACGCGAGCTCACGCAGGAACGCGCGGCCGTCACGAAGCGCCTCGAATCCCTGGAAGAGACGCGGACCAAGGCCGCCGAGACCAAGGACGAGATCCAGGGCAAACTCGCCAAGGCCCGCCGGCTCCTGAACAGCCTGACGGCCCAGCAGCGCGCCAAGATGGAGGCCGACCAGGAGCGCGCGGACGCCGCCTCGGGCGCCAGCGACAGTGCGGCGACGTACAACGGACCGGCGAGCGGCCGCGCCAAGGCCGCGCTCGACTTCGCGTACGCCCAGCTCGGCAAGCCTTACGAGTGGGGTTCGACCGGCCCCAACTCCTTCGACTGCTCCGGGCTGACCGGCGCCTCGTGGCGTGCGGCGGGCGTCTCGCTCCCCCGCACGGTCAAGCAGCAGTACGACGCCGGCCGCAAGGTCGCCAGGTCGGATCTGCAGCCCGGCGACATCATCTACTGGTACAACGACAACCAGCACAACGGGATGTACGTCGGCAACGGCAAGGCCATCCACGCGCCCCGCACCGGCAAGAACATCGAGATCGTCCCCCTCGACAGCATGCCGTTCTTCGCCGCCAGCCGACCCTGACCCACGCGGCCGGCCGGCCCTGGACCCAACGCCCGCACCTTGTTTTGCAAGACGCTCTGTCTACGATATTCAACAGAGTGTATTGAGACCGCCGCGCCGTACACTGATGCGATGCCTAAGCTGTGGAACGAGACGATCGAGGCGCACCGCCGTGCGGTGCGCGACGCGATTCTGGAGTCCACCGCCGAGCTGGCCGCCGAGCACGGCGTGCGGTCGGTGACGATGTCGCAGATCGCGGAGAAGGCCGGCATCGGACGGGCCACGCTGTACAAGTACTTCCCGGACGTCGAGGCGATCCTGCTCGCCTGGCACGACCGTCAGGTCACCGAGCACCTCGCCCATCTGGCGGAGGTGCGAGATGAAGCCGATGAAGCCGGCGAGCGGCTCGAGGCGGTCCTGAGGGCGTTCGCCCACATCTCACGCGAGTCCCGAGCGCACCACGGCACCGAACTCGCGGCGTTCCTCCATCGCGACGAGCGGGTCCTCCGGGCGCAGGAGCAGCTCCACGGCATGGTCCGGGACCTGCTGGCCGAGGGCGTGCGGAGCGGTGACTTCCGTGACGATGTCGCACCAGACGAGCTCGCCACGTACTGCCTCCACGCCCTTACGGCCGCTGCCGCCCTGCCCTCGGAGGCAGCGGCGCATCGTCTTGTCACGGTCACGTTGTCCGGACTGCGTGACACGCATGCCGTGCCGGACGACCGGAAACCGAGGACGAGTCGGCACGAACATTCCCACCATCGCGCAGAACGCTCCGATCACTGAGCGCTCACCGCTCGTCTCGCGCCTCCGCGTCGACGGCTCGCGCCCGGCGTCACTTGATGTGGCGGGTGGGTCGAGTGCTGGTGTGGAGCAGGTACTCCAGGGGGCCGCGGCGGAAGTGTCGTGTCCAGATGCTCGCCAGCAGCATGGCGGTCGCGATGAAGGCGAGCAGCGCGACCAGGGCCGGGACGGTCTCCTCCTCCATGCCGACGGCCCGGATGGCGAGGATGTGCAAGGTGTAGGCGGTCAGCGAGACCATGCCGACCGCGGACACGGGGGTGGCCATGCGTGTGAAGCGCGGCATCCGGGCGGTGGCGGCGACGCACACGGCCACGACGACGAGCGCGACACCCGTGTTGCCGAGGATGGAGAAGGTCGTCTGGCTGTGCGGCGCGGCCACCAGCAGCCAGACGGCCGGGGTGCCGTCGATGAGGTAGCCGACGGTGTCGGACCACCACGCCGAGGCTCCCGCATCCCCGTCCGTAGCGGCGGCGATGGTGGTCTGCGCGCGCGGGACGAGGCGCAGGGCCAGCCATGAGCCGCCGTAGCCGAGCACGGCCAGCCCGCCTCCGGTCAGGGCGAGCCGGGTGCGGATCCTGGCTCGGGTGAGGTCGAGCCGGGCCACCGCCATGCCCGCGATCATGAACGGCATCCAGGTGAGTACCGGGTACTCGCCGGTGAACAGCAGCTCGACGAGACCGTCCGTGTCGCTGAGCCGGGCCAGCGGGTCCCGGCCGATGACGGTGTCGGCCCAGTCCCCGTTGTCGATCGACTGGCGTATCACATACAGCAGTTGGGGCATGACCAGCGCGCTCGCGGCGGCGACGACCGCCAGCGTCCGGGCTCGCAGCCGGTACAGCGGGAGGACGGCGAGGAAGATCAGCCCGTAGAAGGCGAGGATCACGTCGACGTCGGTGTCCAGGGCGGTCAGGGCGAAGCCCAGCGCGATCAGGACGAGGGAGCGGATGACGATCCTGCCCACTGCCTGCCGTCCGGCACGACCGGTGCGGGGGTGCGGGCGGCCGGTGATGAGCACGAGCGAGAAACCGGCGAGCAGGGCGAAGAGCGCGGAGGAGCGGCCGCGCGCCAGCTCCAGGAAGAAGCCCAGCGGCCCGCCCACCGCCGGGTCCGGGCCGACATGGGCGGCGTACATGCCGAAGACCGCGAGTCCGCGGGCCAGATCGATGCCGATGAGCCGCCCTGTCGACGGCGTACGGGCGGGAGTGGGAGGGCGGCCCATCTCCAGGGCGGGTGTGAGGGACATCGACGGTGAGGCCGATGGCGCGTCGTGTGTCATGGGTTCCAGGGTCGGGGTGGGCATGGGCGTCCGCCCATCCGGCGGGTGACCGGAGTTGCCCCGCCGACCGGCCGGAGCCGCCCCCGCCGCGTGGCGAGCGCCGGCGCCGAGGAACCGGCGGGCGCCCCCCTGGCGTCGTAGCGATCCGACGGCGGTCCCATGGCGAGGGGGGCGCAGGTGATCCGGGTACTGGTGGTCGACGACGAGGCCCTGATCCGTACGGGCTTCAAGCACATCCTCGACTCCGCGGACGACATCGAGGTCGTGGCGGCGGTCCCCGGCGGCCAGGCGGTCCGCACCGTGCGGGAGTTGTGTCCCGAGGTCGTGCTGCTCGACATCCGGATGCCGGACGTGGACGGGCTCACCGTCCTGGCCGACCTGCGCCGGCTGCCACAGCCGCCCGTGGTGGCCATGCTCACGACGTTCGACATGGACGAGTATGTGGCGACCGCACTGCGCTCGGGGGCCGCCGGGTTTCTGCTCAAGGACACGGATCCCGAGCAACTGCCGCATCTGGTACGCACCTTGGCCGACGGCGGGGTCGTCCTGTCGTCCCGGGTCACCCGCACTGTCGTGGACGGATACCTGGACAACGGTCCACGGGAAGCCGCCGCTCGTTGTGTCGCCCGGCTGACCGACCGCGAGCGTGCCGTGCTCGTTCTCATCGCGGAGGGACTGTCCAATACCGGTATCGGTGCCCGGATGCATCTGAGCATCAGCACGGTCAAGGACCATGTGAGTGCCGTGCTCTCCAAGTTGGAGGTGGGCAGCCGCGTCCAGGCGGCCCTGCTCGCCGAACGCGCGGGCCTGCTCAGGCCGCCGCGGGACATGGAGGGCTGATGAAGCCCCGGCGCGTGCCCGCCCCCCTGCTGGACGCCGCGCTCGTCGCGGTCTCCCTGCTGGACGTCTGGATCCATGTCCCCACCGATGAGCCACTGCGCATGGTCTGCGCCCTGCTCGCCGCCTTCTCTCTCGCGCTCCGTCGCCGTCTGCCGTTGCTGACCTTCCTGCTGGCGCTGCCGACCGCCCTGGTCAGCGACGCGGTGTTCGCCACTCTGGTCGCGCTGTACACACTCGCTTCCCTCACACGCCATCGCGTTCTGCTCGCCGTCTGCGCCATGTCGGTCGCGGCCTGCGACATCACCGAGTGGTCGTGGCCGTCACCGGAGTTCGCCGACCTGTCGGAGCCCGCCGATCTGATCACCGTCACCTACAGCCTGGCGACGGCAGCAGCTCCCGTCTTCCTCGGCCAGCTCGTCCAGGCCGGACGTGAGCTGTCGCTACGGCTCGCCGAGATATCCGAAGCACGCGAGCACGAGCGCCGGCTGCTGGCCCAGGGTGTGCTGGCGAAGGAACGCGCGCAGCTCGCCCGGGAGATGCACGACGTGGTCTCCCACCAGGTCAGCCTCATCGCGGTGCGAGCCGGAGTGCTCCAGGTGGGCACCCGCGACCCGGAGGCCAAGGAGGCCGCGGCCACCATCCGGCGGCTCAGTGTGCAGACACTCGACGAACTGCGGCACATGGTCAGCGTGCTGCGCGCCTCCGGAAGCCGCCCCACCGAGCTGACTCCCCAGCCGTCCCTGGCCGACCTCCAGCGGCTGGTCAGCACCAGCGGCATCGAGGCCGACCTGCGCACGACCCTGCCCGACGACCTCCCACCGGCCGTCCAGCGCGCCGTCTACCGCACCGTCCAGGAAGCACTGACCAACGTACGCAAGCACGCCCCCGGCGCCACGGCCACCATCCATGTCCACCACGAGGACGACACCGTTCACGCCACCGTCACCAACACCGTCCCGACCCGGCCCGCCCTCCCCCTGCCCGGCGCCCATCACGGCCTCGTCGGCCTGCGCCAGCGGGCCGAACTCCTCGGCGGCACCGTCACGTCCGGCCCCACGGCCGACGGCGGTTACGAACTCCGTCTGCGACTTCCGGTCCGGGATACCGGGAGCTGACGCGGACGGTACATCGGCCTCCCCCACTCTCGACTTCGCTCGAGCGGGAGGCGCCCCCATCGCGGCGGGCGCGGAAACGCACCCCACCTCCATCACACGCGATAAACCCGGCGACGTCGGCGATCATCCCCGGGATACTGGTCGCCCATGGATGAGGTCAAAGTCGTCGTCGCCCATTCCGAGCGCGCGACCCTGCGCGTCGGCGACGTGTTCCTGAAGGTGGACGCCGATCAGGCGCGCATCGACGCCGAGGTCGAGGCGATGGCCCTCGCGCCGGTCCCGACCCCGGAGGTCCTGTGGCGCAAGCCGCCCGTGCTCGCGATCGCCGCACTCCCGGGGACGACGCTCGGGCGCCTCGGCGGGCCGTCGACCGGGTCGCCGGCGGCGTGGGCCGCGGCGGGCGCCGCCATCCGGAAGCTGCACGACGCGCCGCTGCCGCCCCGGCCCGGCCGGGCCGGCCGGAGCATCGTCGCGCTGGCGGCGGAACTCGACGACGAGTGCGAGTGGCTCGTGACGAACGGCGTCCTGCCCGCCGACCTGGTCACCCGCAACCGCCGGGTCGCCGAGGCGGCGCTCCGGCCGTGGACTCCGGCGTTCACGCACGGCGACCTGCAGATCGCGCACGTCTTCGTCGACGGCGACGAGGTCACGGGCATCATCGACTGGTCCGAGGCGGGCCACGGTGATGCCCTGTACGACCTCGCCACCTTCACGCTCGGACACGAGGAGCACCTCGACGACGTCATCGCCGGCTATGGCACCGACATCGCCCTCGACGTGATCCACGCGTGGTGGTCGTTGCGAAGCCTGCTGATTGTTCGCTGGCTTATCGAGCACGGCTTCGACCCGTTCACGCCGGGCTGTGAGGTCGACGTGCTGAGATCCCGGATGTGAGGCTGCACGGGCCCGCCTGCCATGAGGGCGTTCTGACGCATCGAGCAGGCCCTCTCCTGGGGCGCACAGCCTGCCCCTACTCCCGGCCAACTGCGGTGCGGACTCGTCGCCGGCAGATGACGGCGCAGCCGAGGGGGACGAACAGCGCGATCGTTCCCTTCCACGACCCAACAGGTACTCGCCCAGGCCGCAGCCGTGCCGGCCGGCAGTGTCATCGCGTGCGCCTGAGGCGGTGGCGGAGGGCGAAGCCGCCCATCCCGATGACCTTCACCAGGACGAGCGCCAGGCCGATGGCACCGACGCCCCAGCCCAGCCACCGCGAGGCCGCCAACGCGGAGCCGCCCAGCACCAGATGCGCGGCGACCATCAGCGCCGCGATGCCGACGACTGCCTTGAGGGTCCATGGGCGTGCGGCACGGCCGGTCCGCCCCGGCTCCTGCGGCGAGGGCGGGCCGTCGGTCCGGTCATCCGCGCCGTGGTGCGTACGGGATGCTTCAGGTCGTTGCCAGGCCACCGTCAGGTGATCGCGTCTGCCGATCTTCTCGAGGCGTGCGGCGATGAGGTCCTGCATCCTCTGCAGGTCTTCCTCGTCGAGGGCCTCGGCGCGCAGCACCAGGGCCTCCGGAGTGGCCCGCATGGTCCACTGCCCCAGGCTCAGGCGAACGGTTCCATGGGTGTCGGACCAGTCGACATCGTGCACCTCGGGGGGCCGGTGCGTGTCACCGCCGCCGTGAACGCGTGGCCGATGGTGCGGGCGCCGTCCCATCTGCTGGGCGTGGCCGCAGAGTTGGACGAGGTAGCGGCTCGCGCGTTCGGTCTCGACGCGGGCTTCGGCGATCAGCATGGCGTTCCCTTCGGGCATCTCGAGCCGGCCATGCCGGTGTCCCTGCCGTCGTATCCGGTGTTCGGGGTCTCTGTCCGGGCCCCTCACTGACACCTCCAGCCTTATCGATACACACTGTCTCTGTCAATGCAGTGCGTATCGCCACCGTCACGGTGTATGCCTAGACGACCGGATTCATACACGGTGGAACGGGGGGTACACGGTCCGCCGACCGAGAACCGGGAGCTCCCACCTCCCGTCTACGAAGTAACTTAGATATTCAGCTACGAGGGACGACCTCATGCGAAAGCGCCTGACACCACGGTTCAACCGCCGGACCGCGCAGCCGCTCGCACTCGCCTCGGCCGCCGCCGTCGTTCTTGCCGCGTGCAGCGGAGGCGGCGGGAACGACAGCGGCTCGGGGGACAACGACGGCAAGAACGGCCCGGCAGCGATCGTCGTGAAGCCCGGCAGCGGCACGGGGAAGGTGCCGGTGAACCGAAAAGTGACCGTACGCGCTCAGGGCGGATCCCTGTCGTCGGTCGAGGTCGGCTCTCCCGGCCCCGGCAAGCTCTCCGGCACCTGGTCCGAGGACAAGAGCGTGTGGACGTCCAGCACGCCCCTGGCCCCGGGCGCCACTTACACCGTGAAAGCGCGGGGCACCGCGTCCGGCGGATCGGCGCTCGACAAGACCACTTCGTTCACCACCGAGGCCGCGCGGAACGCCTTCGTCGGCACCTACTTCCCCGACAAGGGCACGAAGGTCGGCGTGGCGATGCCGGTCTCGATCACGTTCAACAAGCCGATTCGCGACAAGGCGGCGGTCGAGCGGAAGCTGAAGGTCACCGCTTCTCCGGCGGTCGAAGGCTCCTGGAGCTGGATGAAGGACCGCGACGGCAAGGACCGCGTCGACTACCGCCCCGAGACGTACTGGAAGACCGGCACCGAGGTCACCCTGCGCATGGATCTCGCGGGCGTCAACGCGGGCGGCGGGGTCTACGGCACGCAGCAGCGCGTCGTGAACTTCCGGATAGGCGACGCCGTGACCAGCACCGTCGACGCCAGGAAGAAGACGATGACGGTCGCCAGGAACGGCAAGACGCTCCGGACCCTGAAGATCTCCGCCGGCAAAAAGGGCTTCGAGACGTGGAACGGCACGATGGTCGTACTCGGCAAGGTGCCGACCCTGCGCATGAACTCGGACACCGTCGGCATCTTCGGCCCCGAGGCGTACGACCTCGGCGAGGTCAAGTGGGACGTCCAGCTGACCCCGTCCGGAACCTACGCCCACGCGGCGCCGTGGAACGAGGGCAAGTTCGGCGTGGTCAACGGCAGCCACGGCTGCATCGGCATGAGCACGAGTGACGCCAAGTGGTTCTACGACCAGGTCCACCTCGGCGACCCGGTCACCGTAGTCAACTCCGTCGACACCGTGGCGGCCAACAACGGCTACGGCGACTGGAACGTCGACTGGGACACCTGGAAGGAAGGCAGCGCGCTGCGCTGACCAGGCCCTCGGCCACCGTCAGGCAGCCATCATCAACAGCATCGTCGCCATCGATCCGCCCATGCCGACATGACCGGCGAGGCGTGCGTTCGGCACGGAGAGCACCGAGGGATCCCGGGGCGCGCGACGGTGGCGAGCCCGTCCTTCGCCCACCACGGCCCGCGGCATCCCGTCGGTACCGCGTACCCGGGCGCGTACGGCCAGGGCCATGAAGATCAGGAAGTACAGGGCCAACGCCCAGAAGGCCGCACGCCATACGAGCGCACCTTCCGTGGAGGCGGCGGCATCCGCCGTGCCGCCGTGGCCGTGAGCGCCCATACCCTCCATTCCGGCCATGCCCTCCATTCCCGGCATGGCTCCGTGCCCGGCGGAACCGACCAGTGCGAGCGCGGGTGAGGACGTGCTTCCCGGCATGGCCAGCGTCATGAGCACCATGGCGGCGCTGCCGATGACGAGGTGGGCCCCGTGGCGCAGGTGCCGCAGACCGCCTCGGGACGCATGCCGTACGGACAGCGCCACTCCGCCGAGACAGAGCGCGCCGAAGACCGCGGCCCACCACGCGCCGTACGTGCCGTAGGCGCCCGCCGTCGGAGGTGCGGCCATCATCGCCATCCCCGCGCCCATCGCGACCTCGGCCGCCGCTTCGTACCGTGCCCAGCCTCTGACCAGGGCCATTCGGAGCAGGTTGCCGATGGCCACACCGACTCCCAACACCACCAACGTCCAGCCCAGAAGCGGACCCGTCATGTCGCCACCCCTCGCGGGAGCCGGCCCGTTGCCCGGCTCGCCGATCGCCTACTACGTACACCCTTAGTACGTAGCGGACGGCGATCCGACTCAGGACGAGTGGGAGCGGAGTGACGCAAGGTCAACTCCGTCTGGTGGCCGCCCGATCAGTGCTGGTGGCCGCCCGAAGCCTCTTCGGTGGCCTCGCTCTGGTCGCCGTCTCCGCTCGCCGCCGCCGTTCCGGCGTGGACGGTGAACGCGGCGGTCCGGACCACGCCCTGGTGCTTGAAGTCGAGGAAGAGGCGGTAGGTGCCGGTGCTGGGCGCGGTGGCGGTGAAGGAGATGCCGGGGCCCGACTTCGTCCTGCCGTCGCCGGGTTCGCCGTTGGGGTGGACGTGGAGATAGGCGAGGTCGCCGGAGCGCAGGGCCACGAGGTGGCCGTACGCACCGAGGTAGGGCTGGAGGTCGGTGACGGGCTTGCCGTTGCGGGAGACGTTCAGCTCCAGTTCGCCTGCCGCGCCCGGGCGCAGGCCACCGGCCAGCTTGACCTCGTATCCGCCGGTCTTGGCCGTGGTGCTCGGCGTCGGCAGTTCCTGCGGCTCGTAGGGGCCCGAGGCCGCGAGGTCGGCGCCGAGGGTGAGGTTCTCGACCCCCTTCTTCGCCGGGGTGAAGTCGGCGAAGACGCGGTAGCCGCCCGCCCGGGGCAGCTCGACGGGGATGCTCCAGGTTCCGTCGGCGGCGCGGGTGGGGTGCAGGTGGCGATAGGTGACCAGGTCGCGTGAGGCCACGATGAGGTGGAGTTCCTTGTCGTGTTCGCGCTGGTACGAGGTCACCGCGCGACCGCTCTCGTCCCGGATGGCGAAGCGCAGGTCGGCGCGCTGCCGGGCCTCGACGCGCGGAGTCTCGAGATCGAGGGTGTAGCCGCCTTCGGAGATCTGCAGTCCGCCGGCCGGCCTCGACTCGCCCCCCGCCGCCGACTCGTGCTCCGCGTGGCCGCCGCCTCCCTCCGGTGTCGGTGACGCCTCGGTGTGGGTGTCGTGGGTCGCGGATTCGCCGTCCCCGACGACGGGGTCGATGCCCTGGCCCACGCCGTAGGCAGTGCCGAAGGTCGCGGCGAGTGCGGCGGCGAACGCGGTGATCTTCACTCCGGTGTGCATGGCCGTCTCCTGTGGGGTCGAGTGGGGGCGGTGGCTTGGGTACGTGGCCCTCCACGCACTTCAACATACCCCTAGGGGGTATAAAGTCAAGGCCGTCAGACGCTTGCACCAGATACCCACTGGGGGTATAAATGACCTCGGTGCGGATACCCCCGCCCCGTATCCGACCAGCAACCTTATCCATCAGGAGGAACCCATGTCCTCGTCCTGCTGCTCCACCGACGGCACCTGCTCGACCGGCACCTCCGGCCAGGCGACAACCACCGAGGGCGTCACGACCACGTACGCCGTCTCCGGGATGACCTGTGGCCACTGCAAGGCCACACTCACCAAGGTCATCGGCGAGCTGGACGGCGTGACCGAGGTCGACGTCGACCTGGAAACAGGTCGGGTCACCGTCGTCAGCGCCGCCGAGCCGGACGACACCCTGATCGCCGAGGTCGTGGACGACGCCGGCTACGAGCTGACCGGCCGGGCCTGACCCCGCACTCCCCCGCATCCGCCGAGGCCGGGACAACGCGGGGTCCCGGCCACCCACCCCCGTACGAGGAGCAGCCATGACCACCACGACGACCGGCGCCGAGGTAGAGCTCGCCATCGGCGGCATGACCTGCGCCTCGTGCGCGGCGCGTATCGAGAAGAAGCTCAACCGCATGGACGGGGTCACCGCCACCGTCAACTACGCCACCGAGAAGGCCAAGGTCAGCTACGCCGGTGACGTCCTGGTCCAGGACCTGATAGCCACCGTCGAGAAGACCGGGTACACCGCGCACGAGCCCGCCCCCGTACGGGCCCAGCCCGAGGACGGCGGCGAGGCAACGGAAGCGGACGACGAACTGCGGCCGCTGCGCGAGCGGTTGATCACCGCCGTGGTGCTGGCCGTCCCCGTCGTCGCGATGGCCATGATCCCGGCCCTGCAGTTCGAGTACTGGCAGTGGCTGTCCCTGACGCTGGCGGCGCCGGTCGTGACGTACGCCGCCTGGCCGTTCCACAAGGCGGCGTTCACCAACGCCCGGCACGGCGCGGCCACGATGGACACGCTGATCTCGGTGGGTACCTCGGCCGCTTTCCTGTGGTCGCTGTGGGCGCTGTTCTTCGGCACCGCGGGCACGCCCGGTATGACACACCCCTTCGAGCTGACCATCGCCCGCGGCGACGGCGCCGGCAACATCTACCTGGAGGCCGCGGCCGGTGTGACCGCCTTCATCCTGGCCGGGCGGTACTTCGAGGCCCGCTCCAAGCGGAAGGCGGGCGCCGCGCTCAAGGCGCTGCTGGAGCTGGGCGCGAAGGACGTCACCGTGCTGCGCGCCGACGGCAGCGAACAGACCATCCCCACAGCCGAGTTGAAGGTCGGCGACCGCTTCCTCGTGCGCCCCGGAGAGAAGATCGCCACCGACGGGACGGTCGTCGAGGGCTCCTCCGCGGTGGACGCCTCGATGCTCACCGGCGAGTCGGTACCGGTGGAGGTCTCCACGGGGGACTCCGTCACCGGCGCCACGATCAACGCCGGCGGTCGCCTCGTCGTCGAGGCCACCCGGGTCGGCGCCGACACCCAACTCGCCCGGATGGCCAAGCTGGTGGAGGACGCCCAGAACGGCAAGGCGGCCGCGCAGCGCCTCGCGGACAGGATCTCCGCCGTCTTCGTGCCGGTGGTGATCGGGCTCGCGCTGGGCACCCTCGGCTTCTGGCTGGGCAACGGCGCCGGGCTGACGGCCGCCTTCACCGCCGCCGTCGCCGTGCTGATCATCGCCTGCCCGTGCGCCCTGGGTCTGGCCACGCCGACCGCGCTGATGGTCGGCACCGGACGCGGCGCCCAGCTCGGCATCCTGATCAAGGGCCCGGAGGTCCTGGAGTCCACCCGCAAGGTCGACACCATCGTCCTCGACAAGACGGGCACCGTCACCACCGGCCGTATGACCCTGTTGGCCGTGCACACCGCCGACCACACCGACGAGGCCGAAGTCCTGCGCCTGGCGGGTGCGTTGGAGCACTCCTCCGAGCACCCGATCGCCCGCGCCGTCGCCGACGGCGCCCTGGAGAAGCTGGGCTCCCTGCCCACACCCGAGGACTTCGCGAACGTCCCCGGACTCGGTGTGCAGGGCATCGTCGACGGCCACGCGGTCCTCGTGGGCCGCGAGCGGCTGCTCTCGGACTGGGCCATGGAACTGCCGGAGGGACTGAAGCGGGCCAAGGACGAAGCCGAGGCCGTCGGGCGCACCGCCATCGCGGTCGCCTGGGACGGCGAGGCACGGGCGGTCCTCGAGGTCGCCGACGCGGTGAAGGAGACCAGCCCGGAGGCGATCGCGCGGCTGCGCGCCCTCGGCCTGACCCCGATCCTGCTGACCGGCGACAACCGGGCCGTGGCCGAGTCCGTCGCCCGCGAGGTCGGCATCGACGCCGCGCACGTCATCGCCGAGGTCCTGCCGCAGGACAAGGTCGACGTCGTCAAGCGGCTCCAGGGCGAAGGCCGTTCGGTCGCCATGGTCGGCGACGGCGTCAACGACGCGGCTGCCCTCGCGCAGGCCGACCTGGGTCTGGCCATGGGCACCGGCACGGACGCCGCGATCGAGGCCGGCGACCTGACCCTCGTACGGGGCGACCTGCGCGCCGCGGCCGACGCGATCCGTCTCTCCCGGCGCACCCTCGGCACCATCCGGTCCAACCTCTTCTGGGCCTTCGCCTACAACGTGGCCGCCCTGCCGCTCGCCGCGGCCGGTCTGCTCAACCCGATGATCGCCGGAGCGGCCATGGCCTTCTCCTCGGTCTTCGTCGTCGGCAACTCCCTGCGTCTGCGCTCCTTCCGGGCCGCCGACTGAACCCACCAGATGCCTCATCCCCGTGAACCAACCAGCTGCCTCGCCCCCGCCGGGGCGGACCGACCGGTCCGCCCCGGCTCCGGTCCGCTCGGGGGCTGTGCGGGCCGGGCTCAGGCGCTCAGTCCTCGCCCACCACGGTCAGGTCGTCGCCCAGGGCCGCGGCGATCTCGGCAGCCCTGGAATGGTCGGCCAAGCGACGCGTCAGATAGGCGCAGGCGTGGTGATGTCGGAGCGACCACCACGCGGCCGAGCCGCCGATCCCGCCCTTGGCGATCTTGCCCTTGTCGCGTACGAAGCCCAGCGTCCAGGTGATCCTGGTGCCGAAGACCTCGTCGTAGTCGGTGACTTGGGAAGTGAGGAGCTCGGTGTGCAGGTGCGGCCCCAGGAGTTCGCGTACCGGCCCGTCCTCGCTGGTGAGGCGGGAGAAGAACGCAGCCATGGCGGTCGCGGTGGTGTGCAGGTTGACCGCTCCGAAGACCGACTGCCGCCAGGCCCGGGAGTTGGCGTGCTCCGTGTCCAGCACGCCGGCGGGGATCTGGAGCCACGGTGCCGCGTGCAGCTGCCTGGGCCAGTCCGGATCCGCGTACTCCAGGTCGGCGACCCGGTCCAGTTCCTGATCCGGCACGCCGAACCAGGCGTCGAGCCCCAGAGCGGGACGCACCACGTCGTTGAACATCTCTCCCAGCGTCGTCCCGGCGCCCGCGCGCAGCACGCCGTCGACCAAGTGGCCGTAAGTCAGGGCGTGTTCCCCGAGTGACGTCCCGGGAACGTACTCCGGCGCCGCCTGTACCAGGCTCGCCCGCAGCCCGCTGTCGTCCAGCAGGTCGAGGTCCGCGGCTTCGGGCGCGAAACGCGGCTGCCCGGCACGGTGTGTGAGCACCTGACGGAGGGTGGTCCGCTCCTTGCCCCGGACCCCGTACTCGCGCCAGTACTTGGCGATCGGCTCGTCCAGTGCCAGTGCGCCCTGGCGGACCGCCACCAGGGCGGCGAGCGTGACGAACGCCTTCGACAGCGAGTAGGGCTGGACCAGGGTGTCATCACGCCAGGGCCGGCTCTGCCCGGCGTCGGCCCACCCCGCGTTCAGTCGGACGACCTCGCGGCCCTCCCGCCAGACCGACAGGCCCGCCCCCGTTTCCTGACCGTCGTCCACCAGCCTCTGGAAGACCTTGCGCACGGCGTCGTATCCGTCCGCGGCGAATCCTTCGACGTCCATCGTGCCCGCTCCCTCCGTGACTTCGGCTCGTGTTCTCAACCGGGCAGAATACCCAGGAGGGGTATATGGGGCAACGCTGGTGACCGTCGGCCGCCGAGTGCGACGCAGACTGATTATTGAAAACGAACTTCATTAAGGATAAATTTGGTGTCACTCGCTTTGGTGTCGCTCGCGGTGCAGGCAGGATCCGGTGAAAGGTGAGTGCCGATGGAGATCGATCACGTCGTGCTGGCCGCCCGGACCAGGGCCGACGCCGAGGAGGTACTCGGTCGGGCCGGTCTGGGGGTCGCCCGCGGCCGGACCATTCCGGGTCTCGGGCTGTCCAACCTCGTCGTACCGCTGCGGCATGGTCAGTCGCTGGAGATCCACTATCCGAACGGTGAGGCCCCCGCGCCCGACGCCCCGCCACTGCTGGAGTTCGACACGGAGGCACTCGCCGCGCACCCCTCGCAGCCGCTGGTTCCGATGGCGTGGCTGGTGGCGGTCGAGGACGAACAACGGCTGCGCAAGCTCGCCGTCACCCACGAGATGCCCGTGGTCGAGGCGCCCGCGGACGGCCCCGGCTATCCGCCGTACACGCTGGCCGGCTTCGGCTCGAACTTCGACCGGCGCTTCCTGCCCTGCCTCATCCACTGGCCGGAAGGCCCTCCTGTCCTCAGCGCCGCGCATCGCCGTCAACCCGTTGGCATCACCGGCATCGACGTGGCCGGCCCGGCCGACGTCATCGAAGGCTGGTGCGGAGGAAAGCCCAACGGCCTGCACACCGTGCCCGGCACCGCGGGGCCCCTACGGGTCACGGTCGGCTTCGCGGACGGGGCGCCCCTCCCGCTGGGCCTTGCCGCGTAGGTCGGAGTTCCCCGCCTGCCCGGGCCACCCTCCGAGGACCAGCAGGTGGGGAACGTCGAGCTGAAGGCTTCCATCGGTGGCCTGGTCGGCGGCGTGGAACAGTTCGGCCAGAGCGGCTCGGGCACAGCCCAGCGCCCGGCGGCCTCGAGAGCCGCACGGTGCGCACACAGCGGGCCGGGCTTGTTCTCGAAGACACGGACGGCGTGTTCCCCCGAGGGTTAGGGACCTGGACGTACCTCAACACTCCCCCGGAGCGGCAGACCCGGACCGGTTCGGCGGCGGCCCGGCCGGGGTCGGGCGCGAACATCACGCCGAAGGTGGACAGGACGACGTCGAAGGCGTCTGTCGGGAACGGCAGCGCCATGGCGTCCCCCACGACGAACCGCGCCGTGTCCGTGAGCCCGGCCTCGCACCCGGGTTGAGGCGACCCGCAGCAGGCCGGGATCCCGATCCAGTCCCACGGCCTGGAGCCCGGCCCGCGCCACGGCGAGCGCCGCCGGACCGGATCCGGTACCCACGTCGAGCGCTCGGGACGCGGCCCGGTCGGTCGTACCCCCGAGTTCCGCCAGAGCCAGGCGACCACGTCGTCCGCGGCATGAGCCCAGGCATCCCCGGCGGCGGTGGAGTCGCCGCCCTGCCAGGCGCCCATCCCGGCCGACCAGACCCTGTCCGGCCGGACACCGGGCACACTGGCCGACATGCCTGTCTCGCTGCACCACATCGTCATCGACGCTCACGACCTGCCCGCCCTGGCACGGTTCTGGACCGAGGTGCTGGGCTGGCGGATCCTGTCCGAGCGGGAGCGGGAGGTCGTGATCGGGCCGGACGAGACCGCGCCGGTGGGCATCTGCTTCATGCCGGTGACGGACCGTAAGGTCGTCAAGAACCGCCTGCACCTCGATCTGACGACCGCCGCGGAGGACCGGGAGGCCGAGATCGAGCGTCTCCTCGCCCTCGGCGCCCGCCGGGCGGATGTCGGCCAGAGCGGCAACGAGTCGTGGACCGTACTGGCCGATCCGGAGGGGAACGAGTTCTGCGTGGTCCGCCCGAAGAAGACCCTCATCGGCTAGGACTTGTCCGGGCCACCATGTTCGGAGCCGTGATCGCCGCCGCCCTGCTCGGCGTACTCCTGCCGGCGGCGTACCGGCGCATCTCTGGCTTCCCGACGCCGCGCAGGGCAGCGGCCCGCCGGTCGCCCTGCGCCCCGGCCTGCGCCGAAACGGAATGCCGGTGACCACTCTCAGTCTCGTACTTTTTACGCATTGTGAACGGCGGCGTTGCCCCTCACTGTGATCTGCCATGGACAACGGATCACAGGCCAGGGAGACCCGCCTGGTCGAACTGGTCGTGCCCGGCATCGGTCTGGTGGACCGCACAGAGGCGCTGCAACCGCCCGCCGTCCGCCGGATCAGCGGGGATCAGGGCGCCGGCTGGTACGGAGCGGCCGAGGAGGACGGCTCCGAGTACTCGGTCGAACGGCAGGTGTACGACTGGAACCGGCTGACGATCGGCGGCGCGGGCCGGGCGATGTGGCTGTTCCTGCTGCCCTTTCTGCTGATCAACCTGGTGACGTGGATGCAGCCCCGACTGCCGCCGCACAGCAGGGTCTCGGGCCGGCTGTACGACTTCGGGGCCCGGCTCCTCGGACTGTCGCTGACGGTGATGCTGGTAGGGGTGTTCGGGCAGGCGGCCATGGACCAGGTCGTGTGGCAGTGCGGGGCGCCCACGCAGTCCCCCTGCGGCGCGGAGAACCCGTTGGTCGAGGCCGCACGCGCCGTGGACACGGGACTCGGGCTGACCCTTGCGGCCGTGGTGCCGCTGCTCGTCGGAGCGGTGATGGCGTTCAGTGCGCGCGACGCCAAGAAGGAATACCGGCCGGTCCTCAAAACCGTGGACGGCGATGGCTACAGGCGCTTCGACCAGGAGGACAACGATCGGGTCAAAGGATCCGCCGACGCGCGGCGGCGGCCGCTCGAGGTGCGCGGCTTCTGGGAGCACAACGGGCGGGCGGAGGGGCTCACTTCGCAGCATCGGTGCGCCGGGCTGCTCACCGTCGCGATGCAGGTGATCGTCCCCTCGCTCCAGTACGACTTGCGCCGGGGCGGAACGGTCGTCGGCCTGGTGCTGTTCGTACTGATCCTGGTGTTGGCGGCGCTGGTCGTCGTCGACGGACCCTGGTTCCGAAGCGCGAGGTGGGAAAAGCGGTGGCCGCTCAATCATCGACGCACGAGCCTCGCCGTGTGCCTCGTGGTGACGGCTTGCGCCATGCTCTACTGCGCTCTACCCGAGCGGGACTGGCACGCCGCGCGCGAAAGGTCCCGCATGCTGCCGGGAATGGGCGCAGAGGCCAACGCCGTCGTGATCGCCCAGGGCGTCGGGGTGCTGCTGATGGTCATCGCCTGTCTGGTGATGGCCTTCAGGGACTTCGACCGCGCCAAGAAGATGTCGCTGTACGGGCTGCTGGGGCCCGTCGTCGCGGTGCTGGCCTGCTTCATCGGATGGCTCTACACGGCGGCGTTCTCCCTGTGGGCGCAGGGCTGGCTCACCCCGGACGGAGACCCGTACGCCACCGATGTCCCGAGGGCGATCGGGGTGATCGCTGCGGCGTTCCCGCTGGCGGTGGTGCTGGGCGGGCTCGCAGCCGTGGTCAACGCCCTGTGGAAGTTGTGGACGCGCAGGAGTCAGACCATCCCCGCACACGCGTGGGAGGAGAAGGAAGACAGGAAGCACCGAGGCGAGATCAGCTGGGCGAAGACCGCGGGGAACGACGGTCTGGAGGCGTACGACCAGGGCCTCGCCGCGCTGGCCTCCCTCATCGTGGCCCTGGTCCTCACCCTGTACCTGGTCAACTGGGTGGGCGACGGCCCCTTGGCGACGGACGTCCACGAGACCACGACCGACGCGCTCAAGCAGCTCACCACTCTCGGTGCCCTCGCCCTGATCGCCCTCGTGGCAGTCGCGCTGTTCGCCGTACGGGCCGTCGTACTCCGCCCCGAGATGCGCCGGAACACGGGCATCGCCTGGGCCTTCGGTGTCTTCTGGCCGCGCGCGGCGCACCCCTTCGCGCCGGCGGCCTGGACCATACGGACCGTGCCCGAGCTCGTGCACCGCATCGAGTACCTGCTCACCTCCGACAGCCGTACGCGGATACTGCTGCACGCGCAGTCCATGGGGTCGGTGATCGCCGTGGCCGCGTTATGGCAGATCCCGGCCGAACTGCGGCCGCGTATCGCCCTGTTGACCACCGGAAGCCCGATCAACGCGGTGTTCGGGCGCCACTACCCCGGATATGTCCCGGCCGAGTCCCTCAAAGCCCTGGTCCACAACGAAGTCCGCGACGACCCGGACAGGACACGTCTGCTCGCGACGTGGGTCAACGTTCACCGCGAGACCGACCTGCTGGCCGGCCCGACCTACGTGGACGGCGTGGACGAGGAATGGAAGGACGGAGTGGACCCGATGGCGGCTCCCGACGACGAGCGGTCGCACGCCCGCACCACCGCCCAGCCCGTCTTCTGGCCGCTGGAGCGACACAACGGATACCGCCGCGATCCCAGGATCGCGGAGATCCGCACGCGCATCCTCGACGCACTCGCCGAACACACCCCTCCATCGCCCCCGCCCCCGGTGACTCCCCCTCCGCGCCGCCCCACACCCCGGCCCGCGCCGGCTCCCGCACCCCCGCCGGGCACGGCGGACGGCGCGGTCAGCGGCTGACTCAGGCCGGCGATCCTCAAATATCCGCCAAGGTCATGGTGCGCTCGGCCTGCTCGACGAACCGGTCCAGTGCTTCCACCGCTGGACCACCAGAGCCGAGAGCAGTTCTTCCTTGGCCGGAAAGTGGTAACGGAGGACCGCACGACTGCGCCCCTGAGCTGCTTGGTCACCATACGGTTCCCCAGTCACGGAAAAGTGCGTTCTTCCATGTCAGCGACCACTCTCCTACGGTTTCTGAGTAACCAGAAGAGAGCACCTGGGGACTTGGTTCCGTGGAAGCGAGCCCCAGGACTCTCGCGACAAGGAGACAGACGGCATGGCCATCACCCTCGTAAATCCCGGCGGACTGCCGGAAATCGATGTCTACCGGCAGGTGTCGATCGCGACCGGATCGAAGATGATCTTCATCGCCGGGCAGGTCTCCTGGAACACCGACGGGGTCACCGTCGGCGAAGGCGACCTCGCCACCCAGGTCGAGCAGTCCTACCTCAACATCGGCACCGCCCTGGCCGAGGTCGGCGCTTCCTTCGACGACGTGGCGAAACTGACCGTCTACGCCGTCGACTGGACCCCTGACAAGATGCCGCTGCTCCTGGAGGGGATCTCCCGGGCGGCCGCGAAGCTGGGGGTCACCCCGCTGGCACCGGCCACACTGATCGGCGTGGCGGCACTGGACATACCGGATCATCTGGTCGAGATCGAAGCCACCGCGATCATCGACTGAACGTCAGCAGCAGGCACACCCCGACTCGCAGCCGCACGCGTCCTCGACGTCCTCCTTGACGGTCACGCCTGGCGCCGCGTCCTTAAGGGTCACGCCTGGCGCCGCGTCCTTGACGGTCACGCCCGGCGCCGCACAGCACCCGTCGCCCCGCCAGGCGTCCCGCCCCTCCTTCACCGCCACCGCGGCGATGACCAACGCCGCGACGGGGTCGGCCCATGACCAGCCGAGCGTGGCGTTCGCGACGAGACCGAGGAGCAGGACGGCCGAGAGGTACGTGCACAGCAGGGTCTGCCTGGAGTCCGCGACCGCCGAGGCGGAGCCGAGTTCACGACCGGCGCGGCGCTGGGCGGCGGACAGGAACGGCATCACGGCGAGGGAGAGGGCCGCGAGGACGATGCCGGGTAGGGAACGGTCTGCCTCACCGGCGCCGGTGAGAGCGCGCACGGCGTCCGTCGTGATGTAGGCGGCGAGCACGAAGAAGGAGATCGCGATGATCCGCAGCGTGGCTTTCTCGCGGGCTTCGCGCACGGCGTGGTCGCGGGCCGAGAACTGCCAGGCGACCGCGGCGGCCGAGGACACCTCGACAACCGAGTCGAGCCCGAAGCCGATCAACGCCGTGGAGGAGGCGAGCGTGCCGGCGGTGAGCGCCACGATCGCCTCGACGGCGTTGTAAGCGATGGTGGCGGCCACCAGGACGCGTATTCGGCTCGCGAGCGCATCACGCCGGGCGGGTGAGGGGCCGAGGGACAGCACCGTCATGGTCAGCAACAGCCCTTCTCGTCCGCGTCGGGGCACGTGCGGTCGGCCTCCACCGCCAGCACGGCGGTGCGCAGGTCTCCCAGGGCGTGAGCGAGGCGGGGGTCGGCCAGCTCGTAGCGGCTACGGCGGCCCACGGGGACGGCGACGACCAGTCCGCAGTCACGCAGGCAGGCCAGATGGTTGGAGAGGCGCGTGCGGGAGATGCCCAACAGATCGGCCAGGTCGGCCGGATGGGCCGGGGCCTCGCGCAGGGCGAGCAGCAGGCGGCAGCGGATGGGGTCGGCGAGCGCGCGGCCGAAGCGGGCCAGCACCTCGACCTCCGTAGCGAGAGTCAGCACAGGCTTGATGATACATAGACTCCTGAATTCAGAACATCGTGGACCCAAAACGGACCGACGAGGACACCGGCACGTAGGCAGCGTCGGGCAACCGCCGTTCTCGCCTAGTTGATCAGCGTCGTTCCGGTGAACGTGGAGCGTCTCGGTTCCTCACTCGGCGTGATGCAGCTCCGCCGGGGGCGCCATCCGCCGGACGCTCCAGTCGAAGGTGCCTCGGCACACCAAGGTTCCCTCGGCGTCGGCGACTTCGGCACGCGTGGAGAGCCGAGCCCGGTCGGTCTCTCCCGCGAGCAGCGCACGCAGGAGACCGTGGGCCTCGTCGGTGAGCCTGCAGGTGGCCACCAGTCGTCCGCGCGCCGGAGCGAGGAACTCCAGGGAGGCGGCCGACCCCAGCGGCACGACCCCCTGAAACTCATCGGCGCGCATGCTTGCGGCGATGATCGCTCCCAGCCCGGCCGCGTCGATGAGGGCGACGAGGCCGCTGGAATGCAGTGAGCCGATGACATTCGTCAGTCCCACAGGGGTGTCCGACGCGACCTCGGCCACCCCGTCGGCGGCCCGGAGCACCTCGATGCCGGCAGTCCGATGCGCCGGTATGGGTTCCAGCAGTGTGCGGGCCAGTGACGTCATGTCCATTGCCGCAGGGTCACACGTCCCGTTTACGGCCGAGTGTCCTCAAGGGCAACGGCTCCGACGGCGTCGAGCACACGACGCGACTCATCCGGCTCACGCCGCGGCCCCACCTCCGGCAGTACCCGACCGATCCGCTGGGGTGCGGGGTAGCGATCAGGCGTCGGCGGATGGTGGCGGCTCCTGCAGCTTGCTCTCCAGGTCGTTCAGGTCCTTGCCGATGGATGAGCGGACCTTCCGCGCCATGATGGGCGCGGCCAGGCGGTAGTAGCGCCCAGCGTCGCCCCGAACACGGATGCGGGCGAGAGTGCCCTGCGGGTGCGGGGTGAAGGTGTAGGTGACGTGCATGGGCATAGGGCCCGCCACGGACACCATGTCCAGCAGTTCCGGAGGGTCGTACGCGGCGACCCGCAGCACGTAGTCGATGCGCTTGCCGAGGAAGTACGCGGTGCGGGTGACCTCCGCGCCGACGCCGAAGCCACCACCGTCCGCCGTCCGGGTCAGCTCCGCCGTACGGATGCCCTGGGTCCACTCGGGATCATTGCGCCAGTCCATCGCGTACGCGGCCACGCGCTCGGGCGGAAGCCGGATCACGCGCTCCGCCGTCTCGTCGATCGTCATGGCGTCTCCTGGCCTCGCCGACAAGCTGCCCACTTGCCCACTTGCTCACTTGCTCACTTGCTCACTTGCCGGACGTCATTCCCCGGGCAGTCAGTCGCTCCACGCAGGATTCCGCCCGCTGGCACCGAGCGCACGGTGGAAGACGGGGGCGTCGGCGGCTACGGGCACGGGCGGGCCGAAGCCCGCCGTGGCGCGGGCCTGCTCGGCGATCTGCTCGACAGCGGCGAGCGTGATCTGCGCGGTCTCCTCGCTGACGGAGAACGGCCGGCCGGTGGCGCGGGCCAGGTCCCAGCCGTGCAGGGCCAGTTCCTCCAGGGTGATCGTGGCCGCGAAGGCGGCCGGCATCTCTCCCGGGCCGAACTCGGTGGTGCCCTCGTAGGCCGCGGAGTCGGCCCAGGCCACCGCGGCCCGGTCGGCGGACTCGGCGACGGCCGTCGGCGACAACGCCAACGAGGCGCCCTCGCCGGACTCCGGCTCCTTCCGGGCGGCTCGCGCGGAGGAGGACAGCGTTCCGCCCAAGTGGTCGAGGAGTTCGGCGACGGTGAACTTCTCGCACGGGGTGCGGTTTCCGAGCTGTTCGGCACGGATGCCGGAAGCCGTCGCCGCGACGGCGTCGGCGCACTCGCGGATGGCGCGGTGCAGGGTGCTGTGCTGGGTGTTCATGGGTTCTCTTCCTCGGATGCGCCGGTGGGACCGGCGGGGTCGGTACGCGACCGGGGCTCGGTATCGGTGTGGTTCAGCCGGCGCAGAAGGCCGTCGGCTTGCGTGTCTCGGCGTAGGCCTTGAGCCGGCCGGACTTCGTCGCCCAGCCGTACGAGTAGTCCCGCAGTCCCGGTAGGTGTCGTCGGCGTCGATGAGCAGCTGCATCGCGATGTCCGCCATGACGTGCGCTCCTCACTTCGCTCACTACTTCAGTCGCAGTATCACTTTAGGGAAGACTAAAATGACTTCCCTTCCGATGGCAAGTTCAAGTGGCGGCTAAAATGACGTCTATGGATGCGGTTCAAGCGGTCGCCGAGCCCAGACGGCGCGAGATCCTGCGCCTGGTCTGGGACGCGGAGCTGTCCGCGGGCGAGATCGCCGAGCGGTTCGACGTCACCTTCGGAGCGGTGTCCCAGCACCTCAAAGTGCTCAGGGACTCCGGCCTGGTTACGCTGCGCCAGGACGGCAAGAGACGCTTCTACCGGGCCGACCGTGAAGCCATGGGCCCGCTGGCCGACTACCTGCAGTCGATGTGGGCCGCGAAGCTCGACACGCTGACCGAGCTGGCGGAAGCGGCCGAGCGGACCGAACAGGCCGAACGGCCCGGGGACCCTGAAGGGGAGAGCTCGTGAACGCAGCAGGCGTGGTCACCGTGGAACGGCTCATCGCCGCCCGGCCCGAGACGGTGTTCTCCTTCTTCACCGACCGGGACAAGTGGCTGTCCTGGATGGGCAAGGACGGCGAGTTCAGCTTCCAGCCCGGCGGCGCATATCGGACGACCGTCCGGGCCGAGGACGTCGTGGAGGGCCGCTTCATCGAGGTCGACCCGCCCAAGCGGCTGGTCTTCACCTGGGGCTGGGCCGAGGACGGGATGCCCCTGCCGCCCGGCTCGACAACAGTCGAAATCACCCTCGAACCGGTCGCCGAAGGCACCCGGCTGCGCCTGGTCCACCGCGGCCTGCCTTCCCCGGAGGCGTGTGCCGCGCACGAGGAGGGCTGGGCCCACTACATGGACCGGCTCGCGACAGTGGCGTCGGGCGGCGATCCGGGGCCCGACCCCTGGATGTGAGCCGGGTACGCCGTCAACCGGCCAGCATGCGGGCACCCTTGCCCCTGCCACCCACCCTGCACACCACCCCCGCACATCGGATCTATCTTCGGCTCACCGTGAATATTGACGTCCTTTGCGGCCAGTTCTACGCTGCACAAGGCGATAGATCCGATGAATACGCAACGTTCCTGCGATTCGCCCGCTCAGCCCCCGACACGCATGACGCCAACTGGGAAAGGTTGACATGTACCCCACAAGACGTACCGTTCTGGCAGCCGGCGGCTTACTCGCCGGAGGCGCCGCCTGGGCCATGACCCCGTCGACGTCCTCCGCCGCAGCCGCCTCACCCACGGACGGCTGGAACAAGACCGCCTTCACGTACGGCATGCAGAAGCCGTGGAACCTGGACCTGAGCGACCGTTACAGCAACAGCGGCGGCGTCCACCGAATGTGGGTGTACAGCACCGACGAGCCCATGTCGCAGGGCAGTTCCACCGACCCGCGCACCGAGATGCGCTGGAGGCAGGAGTACACGTCCGGGCAGCACATGTGGGACGCCGACGTGTATCTCCCGTCCGGTACGAACGGCGCGACCTTCGTGCAGATCCTCCGGGTGATCCACCCCGAGGGCACCCCCGCCACGGACTTCATGCTCAACGCCTACAGCGCGAGCGGCGGCACGGTACGGGCGTACGACCGTACGGTCCTGAAGACCAACGCATACAACACCTGGTTCAACGTCAAGCTGGAGCACAACGCCTCCAGCCGCAGCGTCAAGGTCTATTTCGACGACGAGCTGGTGCTGACGACCGAGGACCGCGGCCCGGCCACCCGCCACTTCAAGAACGGCGTCTACCACCACGGCAGCGGCCGCGCCGAGGCGCGCTTCCGCAACATCACGTACTGGACGCGGTGAACCGTGCGGAGACGAAGGGTAATCACCGCGCTCGGCGGACTCGGCCTCGCCGGTGCCGGCGCCGCACTACTGCCGGGACGGGCCGACGCCGCCGACGAGGTCTACTTCCAGAACCGTGGCAGCGTCGAGGGCTGGGATCATGCCTACACGCAGAAGGACGGCGTGATCGAGACCGTCAACTCGCCCACGTACAAAGGCGCGCACGCCCTCGCGGCGACCCAGACGTACATCGACGAGAACGGCGGTTACCACTCCGAGGTGATCCAACGCGGCGCGCAGAGCGTCGGTGAGGACCGGTACTACGGCCAGGCGATCCGTCTCGCGTCCGACTGGACGTTCCACGACCAGAACGTCACCTTCCAGCAGTGGTCGCCCGAAGACCCCGAAGGACCCTGGCTGTTGATGTTCGTCATCGGGTCCACGATCCAGTTCGGCGGCTCCGGCGGCATCAAGGGAACGGCCGGGTCGATCAGCAGCCTGCGGGGCACCTGGATCAGGATCGTCACCCGGCTGAAGCTCGCCGGCGACGGCCAGGGCGCCTTCGAGGTGTGGCTGAACGGCACGAAGACCGTGAGCCGGACCGGCATCACCGTACTGCCGTCCACCTCACGGACGATCCGCTGGTCCAACGGGATCTACTGCACCGCCTGGCGCGACGGCACGCCAAGCGGCCCGCGCACGCTGACGATCCTGCACGACAACCACCGGATCGCCTCGGCCTACGCCCTTGCCGAACCGGCCAACTGGGCTTGACGCACATGTCGTTCGAGGACCTTGAGGAACTGTCACACCTTGGAGGCACCCCCACATGACCTCTAGAAGAGCTGTGCTCGGATCAGTGCTGGGCGGCACAGCGGTCGCCGCCCTGCCCGGAGCGGCCGAAGCCGCCCCCACCCCTGCCGTCGACACCGCCGAGAGCGAAGGCCTCGCCGCCGGTTCTGCCGGCGGCCGCTGGAAGCTCCGCAACCACATGGACTCGGACGGCGCTTGGGCCGGCTTCCTGCGCCAACAGGACCTGCTGTGGCGGAAGTTGCCCACCCTTTGGCACGAAGGGCCGTTCCTGGGGGACGGGCGACTGGGCAGCATGGTGTACAAGGAGCCGGGTGCGAACAGCATCCGCTTCACCGTCCAGCACGGCGAAGTACAGGACCACCGCCCCGAGTTCGGCAGCGGCTGGGGCACCTGCCGGCTGCCCGTGGGACATCTGACCCTCGACCCCGTCGGCACCATCGGCGCGGTCGACTGGCGACTGAGCCTGTGGAACGCCGAACTCACCGGCACCGTCACCACGGACAAGGGCACCCTGACACTCTCCGCCTTCATTCACGACGGGATCCTCGCCGCACACGTGACGGCGGACGGCGACGAGGAGGTCCGCTGGACGTTCCACCCCGAGGAGGCCATCAGCCCCCGGAAGATCAGCGAGGCGCCACCGACCGGTTACGTCGCCAACCCGCCCTGGACGACTCGGACCACCGGCGACGTCGAACAGGTCCTCCAGCCGCTCATCGGCGGCGGCCAGACCGCGACGGCCTACCGCCGCTCGGGCGACACCCTGCTGCTCAACGTCGCCCACAGCCATCCCTCCGACACCCGGGCCGGAGAAGCCTCGCTCAAGAAGATCCAGCGCGCCGCACCGCACGGAGTGCTCCGTCGGCAGCACACCCACTGGTGGCACGCCTTCTACCGCAAGAGCTTCGTCTCGATCCCCGACGAACGGCTGCAGAGCTTCCACTGGATCCAGCTCTACAAGATCGCATCGGCCAGCCGTGAAGGCGGCCCCGTGATGGCCACCTGTGGGCCCTGGCTGGAACCCACTCCCTGGCCCGCCGTGTGGTGGAACCTCAACGTGCAGCTCGAGTACTGGCTCATCCACGGCTCCAACCACCTGGAACTCGACTCGCTCGCCAGCACACTCCGACAGAACCAGGAGCAGCTGATCGCGAACGTGCCCGCCGCCTACCGGTCCGACAGCGCCGGAGTCGGCCGCAGCTCAGACATGTTCGCCACCCGTAGCGCCCCCGTCCCGGGCAGCGGGGGCGAGGCCGGCAACCTGACGTGGGCCCTGCACAACGTATGGCTGAGCTACCGCCACTCCATGGACGAGGCACTGCTGCGCGACACGGTGTACCCGCTGCTGCGCCGCGCGATCAACTACTACCTGCACTTCCTCCAGCCGGACAGCGACGGCAAGCTGCACCTGCCGTCGACACTGTCCCCGGAGTATCCCGTCGTGCCTCCCAAGGACACCAACTACGACCTGGCGCTGATCCGTTGGGGCTGCACCGCACTCCTGGAGGCGGCCGAGCGGCTCGGGGTCGACGATCCGCTGAAGCCGCGCTGGCAGGAGGTGCTGGCCAAGCTGACGCCGTACCCCGTGGACGACAACGGCTTCATGATCGGTGCCGACACGCCCTACGCCCAGTCCCACCGCCACTACTCCCACCTGCTGATGGTCTATCCGCTGTACCTCGTGAACTGGGACCAGCCGGAGCAGCGTGAGCTGATCGAGAAGTCGGTCGTCCACTGGCATGCGCTGACCGGTTCGCATCGCGGCTACAGCTATACGGGCGCCGCGTCGCTGTACGCGATGGCGGGCCGCGGCGAGGTGGCCCTCACGTATCTGAAGAAGTTCTTCGACCCCAGCACGCGCTACCCGTGCCGGGCCAACACCCACTACACCGAGGCCGGACCGGTCATCGAGACACCACTGTCGGCGTCGCAGTCCCTGCACGACATGCTCTGCCAGAGCTGGGGCGGCGTCGTGCGGGTCTTCCCCGCCGTTCCGGATTCCTGGGCCGATGTCGCCCTGCACGACTTCCGTACCCAGGGAGCCTTCCTGGTCAGCGCGGTCCGCACCGGTGGTGTCACACGCTTCGTGCGGGTGCGGAGCCTGGCGGGCGAGCCGCTGCGACTCCGGCACGGTCTGAGCGGCGGTCCGGTGAGCGCGGTCCTGGACGACGGCACTCCGGCCCGCACTCACGCGGAGGACGACAGCACCCTCGCGATCGAACTGGCCGAGGGGCGCGAGGTGCTGCTGTACGCAGGCAATAGGCCCGACCTCGTCATCGCCCCGGTGGCTCCGAGCGAGCCGGGGGAGCCCTGGGGACTTCCGTAGTACGTCCCCGACCACCGGGAGCCCGCAACCACCGGGAGCCGGGGCGCCACGCCCGTCGAAACACCAGTCACAGGTCGAGGACGAGGCGGGGCCCGCACGAGCGGGAGACGCAGATGAGCATGGTGTCGCCGGTGGCCCGCTCGTCCTCGCTGAGCAGGGAGTCCCGGTGGTCGGGCGTGCCGTCGAGTACGTCGGTCTCGCAGGTGCCGCAGGTGCCTTCGCGGCAGGAGAAGTCCACCTCGACGCCGGCCGCTTCCACGGTTTCGAGCACCGAGCGGTCGGACGGCACGGTGAGCGTCACCCCGGCGCGGGCGAGCACCACCTCGAAGGCCCCGGCGGAGCGGGCTTCGGCCGGCCGCACCGGGGCGAACCGCTCGAGGCCCAGCGTGCCGGCCGGCCAGTCGGCACACTGTTCCTGCACCGCCCGCAACAGGGGTTCGGGGCCGCAGGCGTGCACCAGGGTGTCGTCCTTGGGCGGGCCGAGGAAGGCGGCGAGGTCGAGCAGGCCGAACTCGTCCTGCGGCCGGACGTGCACCCGGTCCCCGTAGGGCGTGAGGCGTTCCAGGAACGCCATGGAGGTGCGGGTGCGGCCGCCGTACAGCAGAAGCCAGTCGGCCCCCGCCGCCTCGGCGGCCTCGACCATCGGCAGGATCGGCGTGATGCCGACGCCACCGGCGATGAACAGATGGCGGGTGGCCGGCCGCAGCGGAAAGTTGTTCCGCGGCCCGCGCACGCGCACGGCCGTGCCTTCCGGCAGGTAGTCGTGGACGTACGCGGAGCCGCCGCGGCCCTGCGGCTCACGCAGGACGGCGATCCGCCAGGCGTCCCCTTCGGCAGGGTCCCCGCAGAGCGAGTACTGGCGGATCAGGCTGCCGTCCAGGAGCAGATCTATGTGCGCTCCCGGAGTCCAGGACGGGAGCGGTCGGCCGTCCGGGCGGCGCAGGGTGAGGGAGACGACACCGTCGGCGACGCGGGTACGGGTCGCCACGACGAGGGTCTCCTCGTCCAGAGGCAGCTGGTCGGTCATGGTGGTCAACCTGGTCTCGTACGGGGCGCGGATGGATACGGGGCGGGGATGGATACGGGTGGGAGATCCGATGGGTCGGTGATCAGGCTCGCGGTGGTACGTGCAGCAGCAGTGCGTCGCCCTGGCCTCCGCCCCCGCACAGGGCGGCCGCTCCGGTACCGCCTCCGCGCCGCCGCAGTTCCGCCGCGAGGGTCAGCACCAGCCGGGCGCCGGTCATGCCGACCGGGTGTCCGAGGGCGATCGCGCCGCCGTTGACGTTCACCTTCTCCAGCGGGATGTCCAACTCCCGTACGGAGGCCAGGGCCACACCGGCGAACGCCTCGTTGATCTCGAACAGGTCGAGGTCTGCGGCCTTCAGCCGGCCGTCCCGGGACAGGGCATCGCGGACCGCGCCGGCCGGCTGGACGAGCAGGGAGGGGTCCGGGCCCGCGACGGTGCCGTAGGCGCCGATCTCCGCGAGCGGGGTCAGGCCCTCCCGGCGGGCGCGTTCCGCGCTCATCACGACGACTGCAGCGGCACCGTCGGAGAGCTGTGAGGAGTTGCCCGCGGTGACGGTCCCCCCGGCCGAGAAGGCGGGTCTCAGGCGCCCCAGGCTCTCCGCCGTACTCCCCGGCCGTATCCCCTCGTCGGCCGCCACTGCCGTCTCCTCGCCCCGGCGCCCGGCCACCGCAACCGGGGCGATCTCCGCGGCCAGCACGCCGGACTCCCGGGCGCGCAGGGCGAGTTGGTGCGACCGTGCGCTGTACTCGTCCTGCTCCTCGCGGGTGAACGCGAACGGCTGCTGGTACCGCTCGGTGGCCGCGCCCATGGAGACCCCGTCGAAGGCGCAGATCAGGGCATCGCGGTCGAGGGCGTCCTCGACCGCGGCAGGGCCGTACTTCCAGCCGGTGCGGGCTCCGCGCAGCAGGTGCGGCGCGCCCGACATGGACTCCATGCCGCCCGCGACGACCACCTCGTGGCGACCGGAGGCGATCATGAGGTCGGCGAGCGCGATGGCGTGCAGACCGGACAGGCACAGCTTGTTGACGGTGCTCGCCGGTACGCCGAACGGAATGCCGGCGCCGACGGCGGCCTGCCGTGCCGGATTGGGACCGGCCCCGGCCTGGACGACATGGCCCATGACGACGGCTTCCACGGCGGCCGGGTCCAGGTGCACCGCGGCCAGCGCGGCGCTGATGGCGTGTGCGCCGAGGTCGGCGGCGGACAGCGGGCTCAGGGCGCCCATCAGCTTGCCGATGGGTGTTCTGGCGCCGACGACGATGACGGATCCGGGCACGGCCGGGACCTCCTGAGGGGATGTGGGCAGGTCAGGCGACGGCGTCGACGGCGCGCTCGGCGACCATGTGGGCCGTCTCGTTCACCGAGTGCAGAACGATGCGTCCGCCCGGCAGCCGTCGCACCCGGCTGACCGAGGTGTAGCCAGGGTGGAACCAGAACATGCGGGAAAGGCCGAGCACCGTCGCCAGGTAGGTGTTGGTGATGCCGCCGTGGCACACGACCGCGACCCGCCCGCCGGGATGGGCGTCCAGGATGGTGTCCATGCCCCGCGCCGCCCGCTCCCGGAAGGCGTCCCAGTCCAGGTCGGGCACGAAGTCCTCGTACCGGCCCTCGGAGAGCGCCACCGAGCGGGGGTCGTCGGCGCGGATCTGCTCCGGCGGCGTGTAGGGGTGCGAGACGTCGGTGTCCCACTCGCGCAGGTCATCGAGGACGGTGGCGGTCATGCCGGTGAGCCGCTCCAGCGGCGCCACCGTCTCGCGGGCCCGCTGGAACGGGCTGGTGTAGAGGGCGTCGACATCCTCGTGCACGAGCCAGGCCGCGAGGCGTTCGGCCTGGGCGGTGCCCTCCGGCGACAGCCCCGGGTCGTAGACGCCCGCCAGGGGAAGGCCGTGCCGGATGAGGAGGAGTTCGGTCATGGACGATCCTTCGTACGTACGGGTGGCGGGCGCGGGTTCTTGCCTGGTCAGCCGGCGATGGTCCGCTCGGAGCGCCAGTAGGGGCGGCGCATCGCGCGTTTGTCGAGCTTGCCCATCGCGTTGCGCAGGAGGTGTGGGACGAACTCGTACGACTTGGGGCACTTGTAGGCGGCCAGCCGGTCGCGGCAGAACCGGTCCAGTTCCTCGGCCGACGGCTCGTCTCCGGCGGGCACGACGAGCGCGCGCAGCGACTCGCCGAAGTCCGGGTGCGGCACTCCGATGACCGCGATCTCGGCGACCGCCGGGTGCCGGCGCAGTACCGCCTCGCTCTCGGCCGGGTAAAGGTTGACTCCGCCGGAGACCACGACGTCGGCGGCCCGGTCGGTGATGAAGATGTAGCCGTCCGCGTCGACGTATCCGATGTCGCCGAGTGTGAACACACCCGGCGCGACATAGGCGGCCTTGGTCTTGTCCGGGTCCGCGTGGTAGCGCACTCCCCTGCCCTCGGGCGCCTGGAACGCCAGCAGTCCGAGCTCGCCGGACGGCAGCGGACGGCCGTCGTCATCGGTCACCAGGACCTCGAACGGGGGGTGGACGCGCCCCACCGAACCGGGATGCGCCAGCCACTCGGTGCTGCTGATGCGAGCCACGGTGCCCGCCTCGCTGGCGCCGTACGACTCGGTCAGCACCGGGCCGAACCACTCGATCATGGTCCGTTTCACGTCCGGCGGGCAGGCGGACCCGGTGTGGGAGACCTGGAGGAGGCTGGAGACGTCGTACCGGCCACGGACCTCTTCGGGCAGGGCGAGCAGGCGTTGGAAGTGGGTGGGCACCATGACCGTGGAGGTGACCCGCCACTCCTCGACGCGGCGCAGGAACGCCTCCGCGTCGTATCCGCCGAGTACGACCACCTGCTGACCGGCCGCCAGGTGCCGCAGCGACGTCAGCGGCGCGTTGTGCTGCAGCGGGCCGCACACGAGGTGCGGTCCCGGCGGGAAGCCGGGCCGGGCGGCCATCGCCGCCAGGTACGCGGAGTTGTCGGCAACCGGACCGCTCACCCAGCGCACCTCGGTGCCGCGCGCCCGGCCGGTGGTGCCCGAGGTGTAGACGAGGGGCGGCCGGGCGGCCCGGCCCGTGGGCAGGGTCCGTCCGGTGGGCGCCGCCGCCAGCCACAGGTCCCAGTCGAAGGCGTGCCCGATCGCCGGGGTTCCGTGCATCACAACGGGCAGGCCCAGTTCGCGGGCCGCCTCCAGGGCGGCGACCGCGCCGGCCGGGCCGGCGATGATCCCCGTCGCGCCCGCGTCGATGATCTGGTCGACGAGTTCGCCCACCATCAGGTTCCGCGAGGTGGCCACGGTCCCCACGCCGGCGCGCAGTCCGGCCAGATGGGCCACCAGGGTCGGTATCACGTTGTCGCCGAGGACGGCGACCCGGTCGTCGGGGCCGGGCGCGATCTCCAGCAGACGTGCCGCCGCCCGCGCGACCTGGTCGGCGAGCCCGGACCAGGACAGCACCTCCCGATCGTCCACCAGGGCGGGCTCGTCGGGTGTCTCTTGGGCGCGACGGTCGAGTGGTAGCAGGGACATGGCTCCTCCGGCGGCTCCTCGGTCCTCCCCTGCCTTCACGGGAGAGTCAATGCCGAGACTGTAGCGTTTATCAAGAAAGTACGGAACACTCTGACCCAAGACGGAGGCTTTTCCAGGTGCTCGCCGGGTTGGAATGCCAGGTGGAGCAGCCATTCCCTCTCCCCCGTTACTGAATCTTCCGTCTGGTAAGTGTCGGTCAGCGTCCTGAGGAGGACCCATGTCCCAGCCGGATCTGGACACGTGGCGCACGCAGGTCGGACAGTGGCTGGCCACCGTGCTCGAACCGGCCCGGGAGCCGGACTCCACCGGTGACACCCCGGATCTCGCCGTGTTCCACAACCTCCCCGACGAGGAGGAGCGGCTGCTGCTGGAGCGCTGCCGCGCCTACCAGCGCGCCCGCTTCGACGCCGGATACCAGGCGCTGACGCTCCCCCGGGAGAACGGCGGCGCGGGCCTGAGCGCCGCCCACGCGGCGGCCTTCGCCCAGAAGGAGGCGGCGTACCGGGTACCGCCGTCGACCGAGCTGATCAGTGTCACGGTGCGGCTCGTCGGCATGTCCGTCGCCCTCTTCGGGACGGCCGAGCAACGCGACGTGTACGCACGGGCGTTCCTCCGTACGGACCTGCTGGCCTGCCAGCTCTTCAGCGAGCCCGGCGCCGGATCCGACCTCGCCGCCCTGCGCACGCGCGCCCGGCAGGAAGGCGAGGACTGGGTGATCGACGGTCAGAAGGTGTGGACCTCGGGAGCCCAGTTCGCCCACTACGGGCTGCTGCTCGCCCGCACCGATCCGGACGTCGTCAAACAGGCCGGCATCACCGCGTTCCTGGTCCCGATGGACGCACCGGGCGTGGAGGTGCGCCCCATCCGCCAGATGAGCGGCGGTACCTCGTTCAACGAGGTGTTCCTCAGCGGCGTACGCGTTCCGGACCGGCTGCGCATCGGGCGCCCGGGGCAGGGGTGGGAGGTCGCCACCACCACCCTCGCCTTCGAGCGGACCGCCTCCGGCACCGGCAACCGGCGCAAGGGCGGCACCTTCTCGGACGTGCTCGCCCTCGCGCGCTCGCTCGGCCGCACCGGGGATCCGCTGGTCCGTCAGCGCCTCGCCGATCTGTACATCCGCGCCGCGCTGCGCACGGCCACCGTGGACCGGGTCGCCAGAGCGAGCGCCGCCGGCGACCGGCCGGGCCCGGAGGCGTCGCTCACCAAACTGATGGCCTCCGACCTGCTCACCCGCACCGGGCAGACCGCCGCCGAGCTGATGGGCGCCCGGATCAGCGCCGACACCGGAGAGCCCGGCACGTTCGCCTGGACCCAGCACCT
Source organism: Streptomyces albicerus (assembly GCF_008905045.1). Lineage (GTDB taxonomy): Bacteria > Actinomycetota > Actinomycetes > Streptomycetales > Streptomycetaceae > Streptomyces > Streptomyces albicerus. The sequence continues at coordinate 158,876 of NZ_VWMY01000005.1, read as the reverse complement.
CCTCGGCGCCCCCGGCTACCGGCTGGCCGGCGGCACCGATCAGATCCAGCGCAACCTGATCGGCGAACGCGTGCTGAAGCTGCCGGGCGAACCACGGGTGGACCGGGTGCCGTTCTCGGAGCTCTCCGGCAACTGAGACAACACGCCAGTGCCGGGACCGTTCTCCGTTCCGGCGAACACAAAGGAGCGACATCGATGGATCTGGGACTGACAGGTGCGAAGGCGCTGGTGACCGGTGCGAGCCGGGGTATCGGCCGGTCGATCGCGGGCACCCTGGCCGCGGAGGGCTGCGCGCTGGCGCTGTGCGCCCGCGGCGAGGAGGCGCTGGCCAAGGCCGCGGCCGAGTTGCGTGGCGAGGGGGCGACGGTGTTCGCCGAGCCGGTCGACGTCACCGACCCGGCCGCGCTCGCGGGCTTCGTGGAGCGGGCGGCCGGCGAACTCGGCGGCCTGGACCTGCTGGTGTCCAATGTCTCGGCGGGCAACGTCAAGGGCCCCGAGTCGTGGGAGGCCAGCCTGCGCGGCGACCTGATCCCGTTCGCCGGACTGGTCGAGGCGGCCATGCCCTACCTGGAGGCCTCCGACCGGGCCGCCGTGGTCGCCATCGGCACCACCAACGCCTCCGACACGGCCCGCCCGGCCGGAGCCAACTCCTACTCCGCCATGAAGGCCGCGGTCGTCCAGCACGCCTCCGCCCTCGCACACGCCCTCGCTCCGAAGGGCATCCGCGTCAACACGGTCTCCCCCGGACCGATCGACTTCCCCGGCGGCGCCTGGGAGACCATCCGCACGAGCCGCCCGGAGGTCTACGAGGAAGTGCTCGCCAAGCTGCCGATCGGCCGCTACGGCACCGCGGAGGACGTGGCCGCGGCGGTCGCGTTCCTGCTCGGCCGGACCGGCTCCTTCTGCGTCGGCGTCAACCTCGTGGTGGACGGCGGGCTGCTGACCCGCGTCCAGTACTGAGCCGTGGCGGGCCCGGCCGGCCGCCTGGACGCCGTGCTGGTCTGCGGCGGCAGATGGCACGACTTCGACTACGCGCGGCTGCGGCTGCTGGACATGCTGGGCGACCACCCTCGGGTGCGCACCACCGTCTATCAGGACTACGACTGTGTCGCCGCGTTGGACAAGGCCGACCTGCTCGTCACCTACACCTGCGATCTCCGGCCCCGCCCGGCCGAGCGGGCCGCGCTGGCCCGGTTCGTCGAGCGGGGCGGGCGCTGGCTCGCCCTGCACGGCACCAACGCGGTGATCGAGGCGCCGGCTCCCGGTGGGCCGCGGGTGTTCACCACCCCGCGGCTTCTCGGGGAGCTCGCCGACGTGCTCGGCAGCCAGTTCCTCGCCCACCCGCCGATCGCGCCGTACGAGGTACGGGTCACCCGGCCCGACCATCCGCTGGTCGCCGGAATCGAGCCGTTCACCGTCACCGACGAGCTGTACGTGTGTGAGCTGCACGGGGAGTTGGAGGTGCTGCTGCACGCCGAGTACACCGGACCGTGCCGCGGTTTCGCCGAGGGCGACACGGTGGCGCTCGACGATGCGCCCCGGCCTGTGCTGTATCTCAAGCGGCACGGTTTCGGCGAGGTGTGCTGCTTCACCCTCGGCCACTGCCGGGGGCGCTACGACGTGCAGGACCTCGGCGTGGATGACACCGGGCGCGTGGACCGCGGGCCCTGGGAGACGCCGGAGTTCCTGACGGTGCTGCGGAGGTGTGTGGAGAGGGCCGTGGGTATGAGGAGCTCGGTGGGCGGCTGAGCGAACGCGGGGGCCGCGCGAGGGTTTTCGCCCCCGCCGCCCCTACCCATTCCCGTCCCCTGGGGGCTGCCGCCCCCAGACCCCCGCTGATCGGCCTGAACGGCCTCGTCCTCAAACGCCGGACGGGCTGAAGATGTCAGCCCGGGCCGCGAAAATTCAGCCCCTCCGGCGTTTGAGGAGCGGGGTCTGGGGCGGAGCCCCAGAAGGATGGGACGGGTAGGGGCGGCGGGGGCGAAAACCCACCCCGCGGCCGACTCGGCTCACCCGTGCGGCAGCACCACCGCCCGGCCATTGATCTCCCCGGCGTGCAGGCGTTCGTACGCCAACGGGGCCTCCACGATCGAGAACGTCTCGACGTGGGAGGAGACCAGCCCCTCCCGCGCGAGCCCGACAACGTCGATGAGCTCCACCCGGCTCCCCCAGTAGGGCGCCGACGCGGACACCCCGAACGGCACACCACCGCCGAAGCCGATCGCCAGGGTGCCACCCCCGATGCCGACCACGGTCACATCCCCCGCCACCGCCACCGACGCGGCGGCCACCGCCAGTGTCGCCTCGGCCCCCACGAAGTCCAGCACCACCTCCGCCCCGGTGCCGCCGGTGAGTTCCCGTACCCGTGCCGCCGCCTCGCCGTTGGAGAGCAGCGTCTCGTGGGCGCCGACGGAGCGGGCCAGCTCCAGTTTCTCCTTGCTCACGTCGAGAGCGACCACCCGGGCCGACGTCAGGGCCCGCAGCAGCTGTACGGCGAGATGCCCCAGGCCGCCGACGCCGATCACCACCGCCGTGCTGCCGGGCACGAGCTTGGGCAGCGACGTCCTGATCGCGTGATACGGCGTCAGGCCGGCGTCGGTGAGCGGTGCCGCCTGCACCGGGTCCAGGCCGTTCAGCGGCACCAGGTGGCGGGGGGAGTCCACCAGCATGTACTCGGCGAGGGCGCCGGGAGAGCCAAGACCGGGCGGCATGATGCCGAGCCCGGCGGCGTGCGGGCAGTAGTTCTCCCTGCCCTCGGCGCAGATACGGCAGCGGCCGCAGCCCCACGGGCCGTACACCGCCACCTCGTCGCCCTCCGCCACCTCGGTGACACCGCTGCCCAGCGCGGCAACGGTCCCGACGCCCTCGTGACCGAGCGTCAGCGGCAGTGGATAGGGGAACTGTTCCGCGGGCCAGCTCATGACGGCCAGGTCGGAGTGGCACAGCCCCGCGGCCGTCACCTTCAGCAGCACCTGGCCCGGGCCCGGTTCGGGCACCGGAACCTCGACCGCCTCGGGCGCGCTGCCCACCGTCCGGTACTGAACCGCTTTCATCATCCGACCTCCTTGTCAGGGGTGGCTCCAGGGTCGGCGGGCGGCGACTTCCGGCGGCGCAGAACCGCCGGTAGCGCGATCCGCCCACCCGTGAGGACCAGCGCGACGATCAGGACCGAGCCGGTGAACAGGCTCGCGGCCCACTGCGCGCTGGTGGCGAGTCCGAGACCGGTGATGCCGGTGCCGAGCAGCAGCACCGCGAGCACGGTGCCCCACGCGTTGAACCGGCCCGCGCGCAGCTGGGTCGCCCCGACGAAGGCCGCCGCGTAGGCGGAGAGGAGATACGGCGTGCCGGCGGTCGGCGATCCGGATCCCACCGAGGACGCGAAGACGATCCCGGCGAAACCGGAGAGCAGCGCGGACGCCACCAGGGTCAGGAACCGCAGCCGGTCGGTGCGCACCCCCTGCAGGCGTGCCGCGTCGGTGTTGAAGCCGGTCGCGTACAACCGGCGTCCGCTGGCCGTGTGTTCCAGCAGGAACCAGATGGCCGTCGCGGCAAGCAACAGATACAGCACCGGCAGCGTGATGCCGCCCGCGTCCAGCTGGGCGATGCTCGCGAACGGCTTGGCGAGCAGTTGCACCCCGGTGATGGAGCTGTCGTTGGCGACCATGGTGATCAGCGACTGGATCAGCGCCCCGGTGGCCAGGGTGGCGATGAACGAGTCGACCCGCAGCAGCACCACCACGATGCCGTTGATCACCCCGATCAGCAGCGCGGCCGTCATCGCCAGGGCGATCGCCGTGCCGGGGCCCAGGCCCGCGGTGACCATGAAGTAGGCGGTCAGCACGCTGGTGAGCGACATGGTGTAGGCGACCGACAGGTCGAATACCCGCGCGGCCAGCGGCAGTACGACGCTGAGGGCGACCAGGCCTGCCACGGCGTTGCCGTTCAGGACCTGCTTGACCGTGATGGCCGTCGGGAACGTCTCCGGCACCCAGACGGAGAAGAGCAGGACGATGACCAGCCATACGTAGACGGCGCCGATGTTCCGGAAGGACAGGGCCGCCACTGCCCTTCGGCCCCACGCGCCCAGGGCGAGCGCGGTTCTGTCCGGTTCCGGTGGTGGTTCGGCCGGCCGGAGTCCGACGGCCCGGGTCGGGGTGGATGTCATGTCACTCCGTTCCTTCCATGGCATGGACGAGTGCGGGCTCGGTGATGTCCCGGCCGCGTATCTCCCGTACGATCCGGCCGTCCCTGACCACCAGGACGCGGGTGCACAGCGCGAGCAAATCCTGGGTGTCGGACGAGGACACGATGACGCCCATGCCCTCGTCGGCCTGACGCTCGATCAGGTCGTACAGCTGCAGGCGGGTGCCGATGTCGACGCCGGCCGTGGGTTCGCACAGCACCAGCACCGGCGGGCGCTGGGCCAGACAGCGGGCCATCACGACCTTCTGCTGGTTGCCGCCGCTCAGCGTGGTGATCCGGGCCCCGCGGCCGACCGTGCGGACCCCGACCCGCTCGATCCAGTCCTCGGCGAGCGCACCCTCCCGTCCTCGGTGCAGCCGGCCGAGGCGGGCGCGGAGGCGATCGAGGAGGGGAAGGGTGAGGTTCTCCCCCACCGAGAAGTCGCCGATCACTCCCTCGCCCGCCCGGTCCGCGGGGACCAGGGGAAGGCCCAGTGCGCCCGCGCCGTGTACGTCGACCCACCGCTCGGAGCGCTCGGGCAGCCGCACTTTGCCGCGCACGGGTCCGGTGTGGGCCCCGCACACCGCGTACGGCACGATCTCGTGGCCGGAGCCGACGAGGCCGGTGATGCCCAGGCGCTCGCCCCTGGCCAGGTCGAAACCGACTCCGCGCAGCGGGCCCGCCCAGAGGTCGCGAACCTCCAGTACGGCCTCGGCGGGACCGGAAGGAGACGCCGGCCGGTGGTCGGTCTCCATCTCCTCGCCCGCCATCAACTCCGCCAGCGAGCGCGGAGTGAGGCCGGCGACGGGAAGGGTGGCGATCCGTCGCCCGCCGCGGATCACGGTGACCCGGTCGGCGAGCGCGAAGATCTCGTCCATCCGGTGCGAGACGTACAGGACGCCGGCACCTGCGTCGCGGATCTCCCGCACGATGTCGAAGAGCCGGGCCACCTCGCCGGGCGGCAGCACGGCGGTCGGTTCGTCGAGTACCAGGACACCGCGCCGGCCCTCCCAGCCCTGCAGTGCGGCGGCGATGGCCACCACCGCGCGCTGGACGGGAGAGGCCAGGGCAAGTGGCCGGCGTACGTCGATGCCGAGGCCGAACCGTTCCACCAGCGCGGTCGTCCGCCGCTCCATCTCCGGCCAGCGGATGTTGCCGAAGGCCGTACGGGCGAAGCCACGGCTGAGCGCGAGATTGTCCGTGGCGCTCAACTGGCCCACCAGTCCCAGCTCTTGGTGGACGAAGCGGAGCCGGTCGTGCCGGGAGGCGGCGACATGGCCCAGGTCGAACGGCTCGCCGTCGAGTTCGGCGACCGCTCCCGGCTCGGCGTGGTGGTATCCCGCGAGGATCTTGATGAGGGTGGACTTGCCGGAGCCATTGGGCCCGATCAGCGCGTGGATCTCACCGGGCGCGACCTCGAGGTCCACATCGTCGAGCGCCTGGGTTCCGCCGAATCGCTTCGACAGCCCGGACAACCGCAGCACCGGCCGGTCCGCCTCGTCCGTCCCGGCCGGCCCGACCGGCCTGCCGGCGTGCACCGCTCCTCCGCCCGGCATGTCAGCTCAGGCCCCAGAGCGCCCTGAACTGCGCCTGGTAGTCCTCGACGAGCGCGAAGTCGCCGTCGGCGGAGGGGAGGTTGTCCTTGGTGACCAGCATGTTGGGCAGCACCGCCTGCTGGTCCACGTCCATGGGCTGGCCGGTGAAGTGGCGGGCCAGCGCGTCGACCTGGATCCACGCCGTCTCGTGGGAGTTCAGCGCCATGGCGCCGTCGGTGAGGCCGCCCTGGATGTACTGGTAGCTCTGCGCGTCACCGACGTTGACGACGATGTGCTTGCCGGTGATGCCGGCGGACTTCAGCGCGGCCGGGACGCCCACGTTGAGCAGGCCCAGGGAGAAGACGACGTGGGTCACCTTCGGGTGCGACCTGAGGTACGAGACCACGCGGTCCGGCATGTCCTTGCCGACCGACGTGATCGGCACGTCGACGCTGTCCAGCGCACAACCCTCGCACCATTCCTTGTACTTGGCCGCGAAACCCTCCTTGACGGGTTTGAGGATCGTGTAGGCCGGAAGATCGAAGTACACGGTGTCGGCCTTGGCGCCGCTGTCCGAAACCACCCATGAGGCGATCATCTCGCCCTGGACGCCGACGTCCTTCGGCCCGTTCTTCAGCAGGGAGATGCCGTCGCCCACCACGTCGTCGGCGTTCGACTGGATGACGGGGATGTCGGCCGCCTTCAGCTGCGCCAGCTGCTTGGCGTAGACCGCGCGCGGGAAGCCCGAGGCGACGACGGCGTCCGGCTTGTCGCGTACGGCCTGCTCGTAGGCGGCCTGGACGGACTCGGGCGTGCCCTGCGTGGCGATCTGTTTCACCGTCCAGCCGAGTTCCTCGGCGGCGGCCGTGAAGAAGTCCGCGAGGTCCTTGCAGGACTGGACGCCGCAGAGGATGAAGTCGATCTTCTTGCCCTTGGGGATCTTCTTGCCCACCGGATCGGTGACGGGGATCCGGGCCGGGCGCTCGGAGTACTTCTCCGCGGCCGCGCGGGCCGCCGCCAGGCCGGGGCTGTCGGCCGCCGCCGCCTGCGAGGCATCGGCGGCCGGGGTCGCGTCGGTGCCGCACGCCGTCAGGGCGAGCAGGGCGGTGACGAGGATGATCGCGGTGAGCGCGCGGCGCACCGCGCGAGCGGGTCTGGAACTCATCGTTGAGTACTCCCACGCATGGAGGGTCGAGAAGGCTGCGTGAACCGCCGTCGTGGGGTACGGCGCGGGCCGCCGGGGTGACCGTGCGGCGCTGCGGCCGGGGGCGGGAAGACTCCGTCCCGAGCCAAGAAACTTTTGAGGCACTACAGCCTCGAGTGCGTCGGAGTGTGACACGCCCCGGCGGGCTTGGGGAGAGGTCCGCCGCAACAAATTCCACGTTCTACGGCACATTTCCTCGAGAACCTCGGCCGACCCGGGCAGCCGGGTGCCGTCGCGAGTGTTGCTCCAGGCCGCATCTGCTAACTACACTCACTCTAAAGTTTCTGCCAGAGGAGAGATGATGGACGAAACGTCGGAGTCGGTCACCGCCCGGTGCCCCGGGCCCACCGTCCAGGACTACCTCGACCAGGACAGCCGCCCCGTTCCCGCCGCGCTGAGGCATGACAGGAACGACTACATCGGCAGCGAGGACATCGACTCCGCGCGCTTCGTCTCCCGCGAATGGGCGGAGCGCGAGATGCGCCAGGTGTGGCGGCGCGTGTGGCAGTTCGCCTGCCTGGAGAGCGAGATTCCCGAGGTCGGCGACCATGAGGTCTACGAGATCGGCGACGACTCGCTGATCGTCGTACGGACGGCCCCCGACGAGATCCGCGCGTACGTCAACGTGTGCCTGCACCGCGGCCGCAAACTGCGCACCAGTGGCGGCAACGTCGGCGAGTTCCGCTGCTCGTTCCACGGTTTCGCCTGGAACCTCGACGGCACCATGCAGACCCCGCCCTGCGCCTGGGACTTCCCGCATGTCACCCCGGAGAAGTTCGCACTCCCCGAGGCCCAGGTGGCCACCTGGCGCGGCTTCGTCTTCATCAACATGGACCCGTACGCGGAGTCCTTCGAGAGCTATCGCGGCACGTTCGACGAGTACTACATCTGGCCGCTGGAGGACCGCTACAAGTCGCTGCACATCGCGAAGGTGCTGCCCTGCAACTGGAAGGTCGCCCAGGACGCGTTCATCGAGTCCTTCCATGTGATCGCGACGCACCCGCAGATGCTGCCGTGGCTCGCCGACGCCAACTCGCAGTACGACGTCATGGCGGACCAGCCGAACTGGAACCGGATGATCAACATCCAGGGCGCCCCCAGCCCCCACGTGGCGGACTCCGTCACGGAGGAGGACGTACTGGAGACGTTCTACGACTCGCGTGCGTTCTACGCGGCGGCGCAGGGCCGCGACCTGGTGATGCAGGAGGGGGACGAACTGCCCGCGATCCCGGCCGGCGGCACCGCCCGCCAGGTCCTCGCCGAGCGGATGCGCGCACAGCTGGCGGCCACCTCGACCCAGGACTTCTCACATGCCGCCGACACCGAACTGCTGGACGCCATCAACTACTTGCTGTTCCCCAACTTCAACCCCTGGGGCGGCGCCAAGTCCAACATCATCTACCGGTTCCGGCCCAACGGTCTCGACCCCGACTCCTGCACCGCCGAGATCATCTTCATGTCGGCCCCGAAGAAGCCCGGCGAGATGCCGCCCCCGGCCAAGATCCGCTGGGTGCCGGAGGACATGCTCTTCGCGGACATCCCCGAACTCGGTGTGCTCGGGCCCGTCTTCGACCAGGACTGCGAGAACCTCCCCTATGTCCAGCAAGGGCTGAAGGCGATGCGGAAGCCGGGCATCACCCTGGCCAACTACCAGGAGAGCCGCATCCGCCACTTCAACCAGACACTCGACCGGTGGATGGACAAGTGACCCACCGTGCGGCGGGCCATCGTGTGTCGGTCAGGCCCTCCGGCGTCGAGCTCGAAGTACTCGACGGCGAGGACCTGTTCAGCGCCGCCGGGCGCCTCGGGTTCCGCTGGCCCACCGTCTGCGGCGGCAAGGGCACCTGCCGTACCTGCTTCGTGCAGATCGACGAGGGCACCGAGAACTGCTCACCCGTGGACCCGCTGGAACGCGAGGGCATCGAAGCCCTGCGCAGACCGGTGGACGGCCTGACCCGGCTCGCCTGCCGGCTCCGGGTCGAGGGCCCGGTGACCGTGACCAAGCGCGGCGTACGCCGCCGAGTGCAGGAGTGAGCCCCTATGTCCAAGCAAGTGATCCATCCGCTGACCGGGCATGTGTACCGGCTCACCGAGGACGGTCTGGTCGAGGTGACCGACCCGCGGTCCGGCGCGCAGGGCATCTTCGACTTCCAGGCCCGCTGGCAGTCGGGCGAGCTGCGCCACGCCGACCTCCAGATGGCCGGCTGGGTGGGCCGCCTCGCCCAGCGGCGCGTCGCCCGGCAGCCGGAGGAGTGAACCGATGACACCCCGCACGACCCGGGCGGTCTGCCTCGTGCGCCGACCCGACGGAGAACCGGTTCCCGGTGACTTCGCGGTCGAGGAGCGCCCGCTCCCGTCCCTGGGTGAGGGCCAACTGCTCGTCCGCAACCTCTACATGAGCGTCGACCCCTCCATGCGCGGGCGGCTGGAGAGCACCGAGAAGCACTACACGCACAACTTCACGCCCGGGTCGCCGCTCGACGGCCGGGCGCTGGGCGTCGTGCAGGAGAGCCGCTGTTCCGACGTGCCGCCGGGCTCGTATGTACGGCACCAACTCGGCTGGCGGGAATGGGCCGTGGTCGACGCCTCAGCCACCGACGGCGCCGGGCGCATCGACCCCGAACTCGCCCCGCTGCCCACTTGGTTGGGGCTGCTCGGGCAGACCGGCTTCACCGCGTACGTCGGCCTGATCCGGATCGCGGCGGTGCGCCCGGGCGACACCGTCTTCGTGTCGGCGGCGGCCGGGGCCGTGGGCAGCGCCGTCGGCCAGTTCGCCCGGCTGCTGGGCGCGGAGCGGGTCGTCGGAACCGCCGGAGGGCCGGACAAGTGCGCCCTGCTGGTGAAGGAGTTCGGCTACGACGACGCCGCGGACTACCGCGCCGAGCCGGTGCGTGGGGCGCTCGCCCGGATGGCGCCCGACGGCATCGACGTCTACTTCGACAACGTCGGCGGGGAGCAACTCGTCGCCGCCCTGCACGCGTTGCGGACGGGTGGCCGGGTCGCCCTGTGCGGCATGATGTCGCAGTTCGGCGGGGAGCGGGGGTCGACCGGCACCAACCAGCGGTCGGCCGACATCAACCAGCTGATCCAGGCGGTCCTCAAGCGGCTGACCCTGCGCGGCTTCATCGTGCGCGACCATGAGGACCTGCGGCCGGAGTTCGAGGAGCGGGTCGCGGGTTGGCTCGGTTCGGGCCGGATCACCGCGCGCGAGACGGTGGTTGACGGCCTGGAGAACGCTTCCGGGGCGCTGCTGTCCCTGCTGGACGGTGGCAACGTCGGCAAGATGCTGGTCCGGCTGGGCGATTCCGCGTAGGCCGCAGGGGCTTCGCCGTCAGCGCATGGGGTGGGACACGGCGACCACGTGGGCCTGCAAGGAGACCCCCACTCGGGTCAGCCCCGACACGGCCGCCCGGAAGTCCTTGATGTGCGGGGTGGTGAAGTGGTCGTCGAGGGCCTGCTGGGAGGCCCAGCGCTCGTACACGCGGATCCGTCGTTCGTCGCTCGGGTCCGCGGTCATGGCGTAGTCCAGACAGCCAGGCTCCTCCTCGAGCGTCCGGCGCCCCAGTTCGACCAGATGCCCCAGCATCGCGTCGCGGTCGCCCGGCTCGTAGTCCATCCAGCCGGCGACGATGACTTCCTCTGACACGGTGTTCCTCTCCTCGGGTCAAGCACGCGGGCCCGTCGCCCCTGTCAGGGGGAGCGACGGGCCCGCGGCGGTTTCAGATGACGAGCGCCGCCGGGACGCTGTCCACGGTGACCGTTCCCTTGTCGCCGTCGACCGTGATCACCATGCCGTCCCGCAGCCGCCGCGTACCGCCCTCGACGGAGATGACGGCCGGAATGCCGAGCTCGCGGCAGACCACGACGGCGTGGCTGTTGAGCGCGCCCACATCCACGACGGCGGCTCCGGCGACGAGGAACAGCGGGGTCCAGGCCGCGTCCGTGATCGGCGCCACCAGCACCTCGCCCGGCTCCAGCGCCTCGCACGAGGCCGGGTCGGTGACCACCCGCACCCTGCCGGTGTAGGTGCCGTGGCTGCCGCCGACGCCACTGAGCACATCGCCCTCGACTGCGGCCTCGGTGCGTTCCTCGGTGCGCCGCGGCCAGGTGTCGATCTCGGTCTGTGCGTCCTCGGCGACGAAGAACGGCGGTTCCAGCTCGTGCAGGCCGGCGTACTCCCCCAGCCGCTGCGCGATGACGGGGCCGAAGGGCTCCGGGTCGGCGACGTAGTCGTCGAGCTCGGTGTCCAGCAGCATCATGAGGTCCTCGGGCTTGGCGAGGCGCCCCGCCTCGACCCCGCGGCGGCCCAGCTCGCGCACCGCCATACGGATCTCGTTGACGACGGTCACACAGTTCGCCTTGGTGCGCTCGCGGGCCGGGATCCACACCTGGGCGGCGTGCATTCCGGCGTCGAACATCGGCTGTACGTCCTCGGGCAGCACGGCCCGGATCTCCTGCGCCGCCTGTTCGCGCCGCTCGGTCAGTCGCTGGTGGCGGACGGCCGGGGAGTCGTCGTCGGAGCTGTGCCGGATCCGGTCGACCAGGGCCAGCGCCTGGAGGGGCGCCGCCTCCCAGGACAGTGCGTGGATGTCCCACTCGTTGGGGCCGCGGTCGCCGGACTCGGCCAGGAACTCCTCGAACGCGTCACGGAACGCCTTCACGTCCACGGTCGCCCCGTCGAGCGCCCGCTCCACCGCGGCCGGACTCTCGTCGAACAGCGCGGTCAGCTCGGCCGAGGCCGCCACCTGGCGGGACAGCGTCCACAGTCCGGTCGAGGGCGAGGCCGAGTCGACGTCTCCCAGCCCGCCGATGAGGTCGAGCAGGGCACCGGAACGGTCCACGCTCGCGCACAGCGGGCCGAGGATCGCCGGTCCGACGGACGCGGGCAGCGACGACTCGACATGCCGTTGGAACGTCGTCTCCACCTCGTCGAGGAGCGAGCGGGCGTGCGCCACCAGTTCGGCGCCCGACAGCCGCGTCAGGTCGGGCCGCTCGCGGCGGATCCGGCGCAGCCGCACCCGGTCGGCGTCGGCTTCCGGGAAGGAGGTCTGGCCGAGCATCCGCTGGAGCGTGCCGCCGGCCTTGGCCGTCAGCTCGCCGTCCTGGTCCTCGGGGTGCGCCGCGTATGCCGGAGTGTCGGAGCGCTGGCCGACGAAGGCCGTGTCGATCTGGTCCGCGGTCTGGCCCATACGGATGCCGAACAGCCGCATGTGCGACAGGTTGAGGTAGAAGTAGCCGCCGAACATGCCGACGAACGGCGGGCGCGGCCCGGCCACCTCCTCCTCGCGGTAGATGCCGAAGCCGACGAAACCGCGACGCCAGCCCTGCAGTCCGCGCCCCCACACCAGGGTCCAGCCCAGCGGGCTGGCCGGCTCCGGAAGGGTCTCCCCCGCGTTGGCCCGGGTGTAGTGCGGCAGCCGCTCACTGCGCTGCCAGTCCGTGATCCAGCTCTTCATGACCGTGGGTCTCCCGCCGTCCGTCCCGGTGCCTACCACTGCGCCGTGCCGCCGTCGACGCTGATCAGCGTGCCCGTGATGCCCGCGCCCGCGTCGCTCGCGAGCAGCGAGGCGACACCGGCGATCTGCTCCACGGTGGTGATCTTCTTGGTGGCGGCGTGCTCCGCGAAGCGGCCCAGCCACTCCTCGTACGAGATGCCCTCGGCCTCGGCCGCGGCCGGGCCCGCGGCGCGCATCAGGTCGGTGTCGACGGCGCCGGGGCAGATGGCGTTGCAGGTGATGCCCTGGGTGCCGTATTCGAAGGCGGTCGCCTTGGTCAGTCCGTGGATGGCGTGCTTGTTGGTGATGTAGTGGCTGATCGCCGGCTTGTTGGCCTGCTTGCCCTCTACGGAGGAGATGTTGATGATGCGTCCCCAGCCGTTGTCCAGCATCTTGGGCAGTGCCCGGCGGGTGCCGTAGAAGTAGGCGTTGAGGTTCAGGTTGAGGGCGTTGTGCCAGGCCTCGTCGCTGAGCTGGTGGACGGGGGCGAAGCCCGAGGTGCCGCCGACGTTGTTGACCCAGATGTCGAGCCGGCCGAAGCGCTCGGCGGCGAAGTCCGCGAGGGCCTCGATGTCCTCCTGGCTGTTGGCGTCGCAGGGGTGGAAGGCGGCCCGGTCCCCGGCGTCCATCTCGTCCAGGGCCTGCTTGCCCTTGAGCTCCGAACGGCCGCTGATCACGACCGTCGCGCCGTCGGCCAGAAAGGCTTCGGCGATGGCGCGGCCGATGCTGCGCGTGCTGCCCGTGATCACCGCGACACGTCCGTCGAGGCTGCCCGTAGCCACCATGGTGTTCTCCCGCGAGTCTTGTCGGTTCGTCACCTGGCGGCTCTTGCTGTGTTTTCCAGGTGTTGGTGAATGGTGCGGTGGAAGTGCTGCAGTCCGGGCTCGTTGCGCCCGAAGACGAAGTCGGTGCCGCTGAGGGCCTGCAGGCCCTGCTGGACTCCGTAGGTGGTCGCGTAGTCCTCGTCGCGGACCACCTCGTAGAACCATTCGCCGAACCGGTCGGCGGCCTGGCGTTCCTCCTCGGTGACCGCCGGTTCCCGCAGCAGGATGATCTGCTGGGTCACCGACTCGGTGGCCGTCCGGGGAAGCACGAGGGAGACGGCGATCTTCTGGCGCCAGCCACCGGCGATCGCCAGTCCTGGGTACAGCCAGTAGATGGGGCCGACGCACTCGCCGGGATCGCGCTTGTCCGGGGACAGCTCGACCGCCTGCGCGATGGGGCGCAGGGCCGGCGCGATGCGCTGGTGAGGGCCCCACGTGTCGTGGGCCATCATGTTGGAGAGGTTCGTCTCGAACACCGTCTTCGGGTGCAGCGAGGCGAAGTGGTACGTCTCCAGGTACCCGTCGAGGGTGACCTTCCAGTTGGGACTGGTCAGCTCCTTGGTCCCGTAATGGTGGCACTCCGCCAGCCGCAGCCCCTCCAGCAACGGCTGCAGATCGCCCAGCCAGGCGTCGAGGTCGTGCTCGGCCGCCGGGTCGAGCGAGACGAAGACGATCCCGGCGCGCTCCCCGGCCGGCAGCCTGATCAGGCTGCGTCCCTCCCGCGGCACCTCGCCGAAGGTCTTCTCCGCGTACACGCCCCGCAGTTCCCCGGCCAGATCGTACGACCAGGAGTGGTACGGGCAGGTGAGGCGCTTGGACACCCCGCAGCCCGGCTCGATGATCTTCGCGCCCCGGTGCCGGCAGGCGTTGATCATCGCGTGTACGGCGCCCTGGCGGTCCCGGGTGATCAGCACCGGAACGCCTAGCACGTCCAAGGCCTTGTAGGTGTTCGGCCGGGGAAGCTCGGCGGACATGGCGAGCGGCAGTGGCACGCTCCGGTGGACGGAATCCATCTCACGCTGCCAGCGGTCGGCGTCGTGGTAGTGGGCGACTGGTTCCGTCCACTGGCCTTCGGCCTCGTGCGTCGTGTTGTCGCGGTAGTGCGTCATCACGCGCTCGACGAGTTCGGCGGCCTCCCGCCGCATCGTCACGGATGCGGCGTCGGTGGACCGGTCCTGGCTGATCCACGAGGAGTACTCGGGGGCCGGGGGCGGCTGACGCTCGGCGTCCGTCTCCTGAATCTCCGGCGAACTGGTCTGGACCACGATGTCCTCACAATCCTCCCAGCCGCGAGCCGGCGAAGGGCTTCGGTTGCGACAGCTGGGCTGTGCCGCAAACGACAACAGGACTTAGTGTTGTCTGTCAATAGAAAGTGGTGAAGTTGCCATACGGCGCCGCGCAGGCCACCTCGCCTTCCCCGGTGGCCACGGGCCCGACGGGCCCCGATCTTTCTGTGAAACGACTCCAGTCATAAGAACACGGCAGCCGGACATTCGACGAAGGGCGGCGACGGGTGAGCGAGGACACGACAATCCCGGCGCATCGGGCGCCGACACACATGACCGAGCCGTTCGAGGCGGGAGTGGTCGTACGCGACCTGGAGCTGATGGAGCACTTCTACCGCGAGGTGCTCGGCTGCTTCGCGGTACACCGCTCGCACATACCGGAGTCCATCGGGACTCCGGCCGGGTTGGGTGGCGAGCTCTTGGTCGTCTGGCTGCAGGTGCCCTCCGGCGGGCGCGTCAAGCTGATCCTGCCTCGGACACCCCCGGCGCCCGCACAGTCGGCCGTGCCACTGACCGTGCGCCGGGGGCTGTCGTACCTCACCTTCCATCTGGACGACCTGGACCCGGTGGTAGCGGCGCTGACGGCCGCGGGCGCCCGACCCCTGTCGGACCCGGTCGTCGTCCGGGCGCGGGGCCGGCGGATCAGCTTCTGGGCGGACCCGGAAGGCAATGCCGTGGAGTTGGTCGAAGGCCGCGGCGGCGATCCGGAGCCGGATCGGACAGAGGCGTAGTAATTAGAGAGCCTGTTCAGTAAGGTGCCCTCTGCTACTTACTGTAGACCGACACTACAAAGTCCGATTGCGTGGCACACCAGCACACCTCCCTCGGGCGAAGGGGCGGACGATGGCTCAACGGGCCTCACGCACATCAAGCACATCCAGGGCATCGAAGAAGTCGGCCGATCCGGCCGCGAACCAGACATCCGCGCAGGTCGTCAGGGACCTGCACGAGCGCATGGTCCGCATCCGGCTGTTCGAGACCGAGGCGGGCAAGCTCATGGAGGCCGGCAAACTGCCGGGTTTCCTGCACCTGTACGTCGGCCAGGAAGCCGTGGCCGCGGGGGTGATGGCGGCACTGCGCGACGACGACCAGATCACCTCCACCCACCGCGGACACGGGCATGCCGTGGCCAAGGGCGTCAGCTTCCGGCACATGTACGCCGAGCTGTACGGCCGGGTCACCGGAGCCTGCCTCGGACGCGGCGGCAGCATGCACATCAACGACCTCAGCCTCGGCATGCTCGGCGCCAACGGCATCGTCGGCGCCGGCATCCCGATCGCCGTCGGCGCCGCGTTCGCCGCCCAGTACAAAGGCGAGGACAGCGTCGCCGTCTCCTTCTTCGGCGACGGTGCCACGAACATCGGCACCTTCCACGAGGCCGCCAACATGGCCGCCGTACTGCGCCTGCCGGTCCTGTTCATCTGCGAGAACAACGGCTACGCCGAGTTCACCCCCCAGTCGAAGCACATGCTGATCACCGACGTCGCCGACCGGGCCGCGGCCTACGGCATGCCCAGCGTGATCGTCGACGGCATGGACGCGGCCGCCGTCCACCGGGCCGCCACCGAGGCCGTCGCCCGCGCCCGGGCAGGCGAGGGCCCGATGATGATCGAGGCGAAGACCTACCGCTTCTACGACCATCAGGGCGTCAAGGGACTGCGCCACCCCTACCGCTCGGACGAGGAGGTCGCCGAGTGGAAGACCCGCGACCCGATCGACCTGCTGGAAGCCCGCGCCCTCGCCGACGGCACCGCCACCCGCGCGGAGCTGGACGACACCTGGCAGCGCACCCGGGACGAGATCGCCGACGCCATCGCATACGCCGAGGCCAGCCCGCTGCCCGATACCGCCGACCTGCTGCTCAACGTCTACTCGGGGTGACCGCCATGACCACCATCACCGAAGCACCCGCCGCCGCCCCGGACGCCACGGCGCGGAAACTGACCTACGTCAAAGCGTTCAACGAAGGACTCGCGCAGGCCATGCGGGAAGACGAGAACGTCTTCGTCGCCGGCGAGGACGTCGCCGGATACGGCGGCGTGTTCCGGATGTTCGACAACCTGCTCGACGAGTTCGGCCCCCGACGGATGATCGACACCCCGATCTCCGAGGCCGCCCTGGTCGGCCTCGGCGTGGGCGCCGCGGCCCGGGGTCTGCGTCCCGTCGTCGACCTGATGTTCATGGACTTCATCGGCGTCTGCCTGGACCAGATCGTCAACCAGGCCGCCAAGATGAAGTACATGTTCGGCGGCGCCCTCTCGGTGCCGCTCACCATCACCACCGCCTCCGGCGCGGGGCTCGGAGCCGCCGCCCAGCACAGCCAGAGCCTGGAGGCCTGGCTCGCGCATGTGCCCGGCCTCAAGGTCGTCATGCCGTGCGACGCGTACACCGCCAAGGGCCTGACCGTCTCGGCGATCAGGGACGACAACCCGGTCGTCGTCATGCTCAACAAGGTCCTGCTGGGCAGCAAGAGCCAGGTGCCCGAGCCGATCTACGGCATCCCGCTCGGCCAGGCCCACACCGCGCGCCAGGGCTCCGACGTCACCGTCATCGCGCTCGGCCGCATGGTGGGCGAGGCACTGGCGGCGGCCGAGGAACTCGCTGCGGAGGGCATCGAGATCGAGGTGATCGACCCCCGCACCGTCCAGCCCCTGGACACCGAGACCATGATCGCCTCCGTCCGCCGTACCAACCGGGTCCTCGTGGTGCACGAGGCCGTCACCTTCGGCGGGCTCGGCGGGGAGATCGCCGCCCAGATCCAGGACGCGGCCTTCGACTACCTGGACGCGCCGGTCCTGCGCATCGGCGCCCCCTTCTCCCCCGTGCCGTTCTCCCCTGTGCTGGAGAAGGCGTACGTCCCCGATGGCGCCCGCATCGCGCAAGGGTGCCGCCGTCTCCTCGAAAGGTCGTGACGCCGTGGCGGTCGAGGTTCTGCTGCCGAAGATCGGCCTGACCATGCAGGAAGGCACGATCGACGAGTGGCTCGTGCCCACCGGCACCGCTGTCTCCGAGGGCGACGCCCTGCTCCGGCTGGCCACCGACAAGGTCGACGTGGACGTCGAGGCGGAGGCCGGTGGATTGTTCCACCCCGTGGTCCAGGCCGGGACCACGGTCCCCGCCGGGGCGCTCATCGGCTGGCTGCTGGCGGAGGGAGAGCGGCCGCCGGAGCCGGGGGGTGCGCCGAAGCCTGCCGAATCCGGGGCCGGGTCCAGATCCGGGTCCGGGTCCGGGTCCGGGTCCGGGTCCAGTGGTACGGCCGCGGAGCCCGTGGCCGTGGCCGCCGTCTCCCTGGCGTCGGCATTCGACGGCACCGGGACTTCCGCAGCCCCGACAGCCAAGGGCAACGGCGCGGGCACGGCACCGTCCGGTAACGGCGGCGCCGGCTCCGCGGCGCCCGCCCTCAATGGCAGCGCGGGCTCCGTCGGTCGCGGTGGCCGACTCCTGGCCTCCCCCAACGCCCGACGCGTGGCGGCCGAGGCCGGTGTCGATCTCACCGTCGTACGCGGCACCGGACCCGGCGGCCGGATCGTCTCGGAGGACGTGGAGGACTTCCTCGCCGCCGCTGCCGCCTCGCCGCAGGCACCGGAGCCCTCCCCAGTGGCACCGGCCCCCTCTGTCCTGCCCGTCGACTCCGTCGTCCCCGTCTCACCGCTGGTCCGCCGGCTGGCGAAGGAGCGGGGCATCGACCTCTCCGAGGTACGGGCCACCGGTGCGGGCGGCCGGATCCGCAGATCCGACCTCGACGCCGTCAACGGGACGCCCGAACCGGCAGCCGCCCGCCCGGCTCGCCGCCCGGGCACCGTTCCTCAGGCGGGGGATGTCATCCCGCTCACCGGGATGCGCGGCACCATCGCCCGCCGGATGCACGCCAGCCTCCAGGAGATGGCGCAGCTGACGCACGGTTACGAGGTGCGGATGGACGCCGTGGTGTCCTTGCGGTCCAAGCTCAAGGAGGAATGGGCAGACAGCGACCTGCCGGTGCCCAGCCTCAACGACTTCCTGTTGAAGGCCGCCGCGCTGGCCCTGCGCGAGCACCCGCTGCTCAACGCGACGGTGCGCGAGGACGGCATCCACCTGCTCGGCGACATCCACCTCGGATTCGCGGTGGCCGTTCCGGGCGGCCTGATGGTCCCGGTGATCGAGGACGCGGTGGTGCTGCCGCTGCCCGAGATCGCCCGCCGTTCGAGGGCCCTGGCCGAGTCCGCGCGCGAGGGGCGGATCTCCCCGGCCCAGCTGGAAGGGGCCACCTTCACCGTCACCTCACTGGGCGGATACGGCGTCGACTTCTTCACCCCCGTGATCAACCCCGGCAATGTCGCCATCCTCGGCGTGGGCCGGCTCAGGGACGGTGTCGAGTGGGTGGATGACCGGCCGCTGCGGACGCAGGTGCTCACCCTGAGCCTCACCTTCGACCACCGTGCCGTCGACGGGGCACCCGCGGCCGAGTATCTGCGCACGGTCGGTGACCTGCTGCGCAAGCCACTACGGCTGCTGGTCTGATCTCTCGGTGGCAGGACTATTCGGCCGTCGCCGGGTCGGCGATCTGCTCGGCGAGGCGGCCGACCTCGCGGACGAAGGAGCGGTGTCCGAGCGAGCGGTAGACGTCGTCCCCGCGGACCTGCGAGATCGCCGCGGTCTCCAGCAGCGCCAGCAGACCCAGAGCGATCACCGCCGCCTCCGCGTCGGAGAGCGGCTCACGGGCCTTGCGGATCAGCCGCACCAGTTCCTCCAGCAACTGCGTCCGGCTCTCCTGGCGCAGCGCCTCCGCCTCCTGGCTCATGCCGGCCGAGGACACGAAGAACACGGTGGCGGCGGACCGCTGCTCGCCCAGCCAGGCCACCAGCGTGGTGATGGCAGGACCGATCTCCGCACCGGACGGGTGGGCCTCCGTGAGCGCCTGCAGGTGTTCGCGCAGCGCGGCGGCGAACACCCGCATGCCCTCCACCAGGACCTGGTCCTTGGAGGAGAAGTGGTAGTACACCGCTGCCGAGGTCATCTCCGCACGAGCGGCGATGTCGGCCACCGTCACCTCGTCCGGCGACTGGGTGGCGAACAGCTCCGTGGCCGCTTCGATCACCCACTGCTTGCGCGAAGGACGGTGCGCGGCGCGGGCTCCGGATGTCGTCATGGTGTCAAGTATGCCGGGACCCACGTGCTCCGACTGCACACACGTAGCAGGAATTACGGCGTCGACCTGGCAGAGTTACTGGATAGCATGGTCAGTGACAGGGCCCACAGAAGCGGGTTCACGCCAGCCGCCAGGGGAGCATGATGGCCACAGCGCAGAACGGCAAGCAGCCCGCCCACCGACCCTCGCGACGGCAGCACATCATCACCGCCGCCGTGCGCGTGTTCGGGCGCAACGGATTCGCTGAGACCAGCATCCAGGACATCGCGGACGAGGCCCAGGTGGTGCCCACGGCCGTCTACTACCACTTCGACGGCAAAGAGGAGCTGCTCGAACTCGCCATGCGACGGGTCTTCGACCAGCTGAACGCGGTGGTGGAGGCGGCCCGGCCGGAGTCCGAGCCGGGTAGCCCGGAGGGTCTGCTGCGGGTCATCGACGCGGTGTGGGACTGGGTGGAGAAGAACCCGGAAGAGGCCCGGCTGTACCAGGTACAGATCGCCTCGGCCAACGGCAATGTCAAGGCGCTGCGGGACGAGTTCGAGCAGCGGCACATCCAGCGGGCCTACGACTATCTGCCGGAGGGCAGCACCCGCAGTCCCCGGGCGGCCAAGTCACGGCATGCGGCGCAGGCGCTCGCGGTCCGCACGCTGATCAGTACGACCATCCTCGTCACCGCGTTGCGGGCGGAGGGCGGGCCGCTGTCCCAGCTGCCCTCCCGGTCCGTACAGGAAGCGGTCAGGGCCCTGTCGCTGCGTATCGTCGCCGCTGAACAGAAGCCGACCACCGCATCCGCCTGAGGCGGTTCACCAGGGCAGTGGCTTGCGTTCGGCGAACAGCCCGCCCGTCGTCCCGTCGCCCTCGGGAAGGGTCGCCAGCCAGACCGTGGTGTCCGCGCCGGCCTCCGGACCCCGCGGCGCGGACGGGCCGCCCATGCCGCTGCGCGTCCAGCCCGGGTCGGCGGCGTTGACCAGGACGCCGGTGCCCGCCAGTTCGGCCGCGAGCATACGGGTCAGGGCGTTGAGGGCGGTCTTGGAGATCCGGTAGGCCGGGTGGCGGCCGGAGTCCATCAGCGCGAACGAACCGTACGAGCTGGTGACGTTGACCACCCGTCCGTAGCCGGCCTCCACCATGCCCGGCACGACGGCTTCCGCCAGGCGCCAGGCACCCGTGAGGTTCGTGTCCAGGGTCGTGCGCAGGGTCTCCTCGTCGAAGTACGGGGGCCGTAGCTCGCCGTCCAGGGACACTCCCGCGTTGTTCACCAGGACGTCGATCCCGCCGGTCAGCTGCCCGGCCTCCCGGACCGCTTCGGTGACGCTCTTCGCGGAGGCCACGTCCAGGGCCAGCGGCAGCGCCGCCGGACCGATGGCGCGGCAGGCCTCCTCGGCCGCCTCGAGTCTTCGTGCCCCGACCAGGACCCGCAGCCCCTGGTCCGCGAGCTGTCGGCATATCTCCAGGCCGATTCCGCGCGCACCGCCGGTGACGAGTGCGGTTCTGTCGCTGTGCTGCATGGTGTGCCCGCCGCCTTTCAGACCGTCGGCACCGATGTCAGACCGTCAGCACCGAGCAGGCGCTGATCCCGGGTGCTCCGTACACATGGGTGAAGCCGACCCGGGGAGCGCCCGGCACCTGCGCTCCCGGTGCCCGGCCCTGCAACTGCCGTACGACCTCGTGGAACTGGCGCAGTCCCGAGGCGCCGACGGGCTCGCCGCCGGCCAGGCAGCCGCCGTCGGTGTTGACCGGGATCCGGCCCGTGGGGTCGGTGTCCCCACCGGCCAGCAGTTCCTCCTGCTCGCCGTCGCCGCACAGTCCGGTCTCCGCCAGATGGATCAGTTCCGAGCCGCTGTCGGTGTCCTGCAACTGGGCGACCTGTACGTCCGCGGGCCGCAGACCCGCGGTGCGGAAGGCCGCCTGCGCGGCGTCGACACTCGGGCTGCGGTGGGGTCCGGGCGGCAGCCAGGGCGAGAACACCTCGAACGAGCCGAACCCTCGGGTCCGGAAGGCCAGCGCGGCCAGCTTGACCGGCCGTTCGCACAGGTCGAAGGCACGGTCGCCGAGCGCAAGGACCAGCGCCACCGCTCCCTGCCCCGGCGAGCAGAACATGTACTGGGTGAGGGGCGGGCTGACCTCGGCGGAGTCGAGGATCTCCTGTTCCGTCAGCTCCTTGCGCCGCCATGCCAGGGGGTGTTGGGAACCGTTGCGGAAGGCCCGCGCGGCCACCCTCGCCAGTGCCCGCTCGGAGATCCCGTGCTCGTACAGGTACCGCTGGGTCTTCAGCGCGAAGAACTGGGTGGTCAGCATCATGCCGGTCTCGGCGTACCAGTCGGGCAGTCCGTAGCGGGCCGCGGAGACGTGGAAAGCGCCCCGCTCGTGCTTGTCGAAGCCCACGGCCAGCCCGAGCGAGGCCTCGCCCGCACGCAGTGCGTTGGCCACCGCGAGCACCGTCGAAGCGCCGGTCGCGCAGCCGTTCTGCAAGTTGACGAACGGCACACCGGTCAGGCCCAGCCGGCCCACCAGCGTGTCGGGCTTGCCGGACACGTCGGAGCCGCCCGCCGCGTAACCGATGTCCTCCCAGGCGACACCGGCGTCGGCCAGTGCCTCGCGCACGGCCCGCGCGGCCATGTCCATTCCGGTGACGGTGTCGTCGCGGCCGAAGGGATGCATGCCGCAGCCGACGACATAGACCTCGTCGCTGCGGCTCATCGCTCCCCTTCCCCGTCCGGGCGGAACGCGAAGGTCAGCACCTCGGTTCCGTCCTCGTCGTGGTACGCGGGCACCGTGGTGAGCCGGACCGGAAGCCCGATCCGTATCTCGGCGCGGGGAACCTCCAGCCGTGCCTCGACCAGCACCTCGCCGAGGTCGACATAGCCCACGTGGTAGGGCCGGTAGCCACCGTTCGGCGGCCGGTACGGCGGCTTGGGCGCGAACGCCTGCAGCGTCCACGACCACACGCGTCCGCTCACCGGCAGCACATGCGCGGACATGGCTCCGTCCGAGCACTTGGGGCACGAGTCCTGCCGGGGGAAGACCACGGTGGCGCACCCGGAGCAGCGCGCGCCGGTGAGGCGCGGTGGAACCACGCTCTCGAACAGGCCCTCGTCGATGAGTCTGGTGATCATGCCGTCCTGCCCTCTTCTGCACGGTCGTCCCGCGGTGCTGTGACCGCGGGCGAAGTCACCAGCCGAGCAGCCCGGCCAGCCGTTCCCGGTGGTGCGCGGCGCCGCCCAGCAGGACGGCGTCGGACTGGGCACGCCGGAAGTAGAGGTGTGCGTCGTGCTCCCACGTGAAGCCCATGCCGCCGTGCAATTGAACGCACTCGGCGGCCACGAACACGAACGCCTCGCCGCACCACGCCTGGGCCACCGCCGCCGCTTCGGCCAGCGTCTCGGGCGAATCGGCCGCCCGGACCGCGCGCACCACCGCCGACCGCGCGGCCTCGACCTGGAGCAGCATCTCGGCACAGGTGTGTTTGACCGCCTGGAAGCCCCCGATGGCCCTGCCGAACTGCGTGCGGTCCCGTACATGGGCCACCGTCATGTCCAACGCGGCCTGTGCGCCGCCGAGTTGCTCGGCTGCCAGGGCGACCAGGGCCACGTCCAGGGCGCGGCTCACGATGTCCGCCCCCTCGCCCCCGGCGGTCAGGGGCCGGGCACGGGCGCCGGAGAAGGAGACGACCGCCTGTCCGCGGCTGAGGTCCAGGGTGGGCACCCGGCGGACGGTCACCCCCGGCTCGCGCGGGTCGGCGAGGAAGAGGTCCAGGCCGTCGGCCCCGGCAGCGGCGACGACCAGGCCTTCGGCGTCGGCGCCGTCCAGTACGAAGGGAGCGGTGCCGTCGAGGTGCGGGACGCCGCCCCGCCAGGTCACGGCCACCGGCACGGCGTCCGGCCGCCACGCTCCGTCGGGCGCCGCCACCGCCAGGGCGTGCACCCTGCCCTCGGCCAGCTCCGCCAGGGCCTCGTCGGCCGTGCCGCAGCCGGCCAGTACCTGCCCGGCCAGCACAGTGGAGGACAGGAGCGGTACGGGCGACAGCGTCCGGCCCAGTTCCTCGCAGACCGCGGCGATCTCGGCGAGGCCGCCGATGCCTCCGGCCGCCTCGGGCAGCCCGAGGGCCGCGAGGCCGACCTGCCGGCCGAGGGTGTCCCACAACTCGGCGTCGATACCCGGCGATTGCTCGGCCAGCCGCCGCACCGCGGCGGTGCCGCCGGCATCGGCGCACACCGACCGTACGGTCTCGCGGAGGTCGTCCAGTTCGGCGTCGGACAGCGCCGTGCCGTCGGTCGCAGTGCTCGTCATCGTGCGCTCCCGCTGTCGTGACGCCGCTCGCTCAGGGCACTGTGCGCGGCCGCCATCCGGGCGACCGGCACGCGGTGCGCGGAGCAGGAGACGTAGTCGAGGCCCAGGCCGTCGCAGAAGGCGATCGACTCCGGATCCCCGCCGTGCTCACCGCACACGCCCAGCTTGATGTCGGGGCGTACGCTCCGTGCCCGCTCCACCGCCAGGGCGATCAGCGCGCCCACCCCGTGCGGATCGAGCCGGGCGAACGGGCTGGCCGTGAGGAACCCGCGTTCCTGGTACGAGGCGAGGACCTGGCGCTCGACGTCGTCCCGGGAGAATCCGTAGGTGAGCTGGGTGAGGTCGTTGGTGCCGAAGGAGAAGAACTCGGCGTGTTCGGCGAGTTCGCCGGCCAGCAGCGCGGCCCGCGGTGTCTCGATCATCGTGCCGAGCCGGTACGGGACCTCCACGCCGGTGCGGGCGGCGACCGCCTCGGCGGCGCCCCGTACGTACGCGGCCGCGGCGGCCAGTTCCTCCGGCAGGCTGACGAGCGGGATCATCACCTCGAGCTCGGGCCGGACTCCGGTGGCGGCGACATCGGCCCAGGCGGTGAAGAGCGCCTCGGCCTGCGCCGGGTAGAGCCGCTCGTGCAGCAGGGCCAGGCGCACGCCGCGCAGACCGAGCATCGGATTCGCCTCGCGCAGTGCGGCGGCCCGCTGCTCCTCGGCGGCGTCCTGCGCCTCCCCGGCGGCGGGCAGGAACTCGTGCAGCGGGGCGTCCAGCAGGCGTACGGTCACCGGCCGGTTGCCGACCGCGGTCAGCAGGGCCTTGAAGTCCTCGTGCTGGGCCTGTTCCAGTGCCAGCAGCGCCTCGTCCCGGGCCGCGGCGTCGGCGGCCAGGATCACCCGGCGGATCAGCGGCAGCCGGTCGCCGAGGAACTGGTGCTCCGTACGGCACAGCCCGACACCCGCCGCGCCCAGGGCAATGGCGGTGCTCACCTCGGCGGCGGTGTCGGCGTTGGCCCGCACGCCCAGCCGGCGCATGCCGTCCGCCCACTCCAGCAGGGTGGACAGTTCGGGTGGCGGTCCGGCGACGCTGACGCTCAGCGTCCCCGCGTAGACGGCTCCGGTACGGCCGTCCAGCGAGACGGGATCGCCCTCGCGCAGCACCCGGTCGCCGATCCGTACGGTGCCGGCGGCCCGGTCGGCACGCAGTCCTTCGGCGCCGCACACGGCGGGTTTGCCCGCACCGCGCGCCACCACCGCGGCGTGTGAGGCGATGCCGCCGCTGCCGGTCAGTACGGCGACGGCGGCCAGCATGCCGGGGACGTCACCCGGAGTCGTCTCATGCGCCACGAGCACGACATCCGTGCCGTCCGCGGCCAGTTCGAGGGCCCGTTCGCTGGACAGGACGATCGCGCCGGTCGCCGCCCCCGGGGAGGCGGGCAGCCCTTTCACCAGGAGCTGCTCGCCGCCGGTCAGCCGGAGCTGGGGGTGCAGCAGTTCCTGCACCTGAGCGGGGCTGATCCGGCGTACGGCCTCATCCCGGTCGAGCGCGCCGTCCCCGGCCAGGTCCGCGGCGAGGCACACCGCCGCACGGAGCGGCGGGCGGCTCTGCGCCGAGGCGGCCAGCAGCGAGATCTCGCCGTCGCGCACCTCGAAGTCGACGGTGACCGGGGCGTGCAGATGACGTTCGAGGGTGAGCAGCGAGTGCTCGAGCAGCGCGGTACTCCCGCCCAGCTTCTCCAGCGGCTCGCCCGTGCGCGGGGGCGGCGCGCTGCGGCGTACGCCCCGGAAGAAGGAGCCCTGCGGCGAGAAGCGGCCGCTGTCGGGGTGCCGGCTGACCGCCGTGCCGAAGCCGGAGTGGTCCCATGGCCCGATGCGCACGGCCTGGACATGCAGTGCGATGCCCAGCTCCGCGGGGAGCCGCTGGGCTTTGCGGGATCGCCTGGCCCGGGGTGAGGCCCACCGCCCCAGCACCGCCCGAGCAGCCAGCGCGAGCTGCTCGGCCGGGTCGTCCGGGTACGGCCGCTCGGCGTGCCGGGCGACCGTCGACAGCAGTGCGTCGACGCGAGCCCTGGCATCAGGGGCGTCGAGCGATGCGTCGTCGAGCTCCGGTGCGGGCACGTCAAGGGCGTACTCGGCGATCATGCGGACGGTGGCCGCCCATACCTCGTACAGCACCTCGTCGCGGCCGATGACGGCACGGAGGCCATCGGCGTCGGCCGGGGTGATACCGATGCAGGCGAGTTCCGGCGGCAGCCCGGCGACCTCGGTCGACGCGCTCGCCGACAGACGCAGCAGCAGCGGCCTGCTCCGGTCACCGATCCGCCGTCCCGACAGCTGCTCCACGAGTTCCAGGGCGGTGCGGGCGGTACCCGGCTCGCACAGCGACGCGGCCGAGCCTGCCGGCACCGTCAGTCCGGGCACCACCGGGAGCCCGAGGGCCACCAGCCGGTCCATGGCGATGCCGTGCGTGCCCAGTTCACCGGCGTCCAGCCCCCGGATCCGTCCCTGGCCGTAGGGCACCAGGGCGTGGCTGGGGGCGTGCGTCTGTGCGGGTATGCCGGAGTGGCGGTCGGTGATGCTCAACCCCGGCTCCTTCGGACCAGTTCCTCTTCGAGTGCCTCGTCCTGCGCCCGGCTGATGCCCAGCACGAGCAGCAGCTCCTGGTGCAGCCGCATCCACACCGTGTGGTACGAGTCGCACAGCGGCGAGGCCAGCCACTGCACCGCGCCGTCGTCAAAGCGGTCGAGGGCCTCGTCCAGGGCCGTGATGTATCGCCCACTGCCCGCGAGCACTGGTTCGAGCCTGCGCAGCACGGGCTGGATGGCCTCGTGCACGTCCTCCAGCGACTCGCGCACCTCGGCGTCGTAGACGCTGTCGGTGTGGTCGTTGGCGGTGCCGTCGGGGCGGCACTGCCACGCCGTGCACACCTCACGGATCTTCCTGTTGACCGGCAGGAAGGCCTCGTAGGCCGCGGTGATCCGCTGCTCCTGCTCAGAACCCGCGGAGATCCGCAGGAGCTGCGCGGCGGCCGCCTTGGCGCGCTCGGTCGGCAGCACCATCGGGCCCTTCACCATGGCCAGCCCGGCGTCGACCAGGGGCCGGTGGTCGGCCTCGGGCCTGCCGCGCCACATCCCACGCAGAACGAGGTCGACAACCGCTTCGGTGAGGGTCTCGTCGAGAGCGTCCGTACGGCCCACGGCAGCAGATTGCATCGCCACACCTTTTCCCCGGTGCTGTCGCCCGGTTCATCAGTTCTGTGTTGCCCGGAGGTTACGCTCAGGCGGCTTGGTTAGTGAAGAGGTAATCAAGAAACACTTTCCGGACTGCTTGGCGTGGATGCGCCGCCGCCCACCCCGGCACGCACCCGTGGGGCCAGGAACGACGTCATCCGCGCCTGCGCCTCGCCGCTCCCCGCCAGGCCGGCGATCAGCCGCGCCTCCTCGGCGAGGTGACGGCTCAGCCCCGCCCCGGCGCCGTCACGCAGCAGGCGCTTCGCGGCGCGCAGCGCCTCGCCTGCCCCGCCTGCCAGTTCGGCGGAGGTCCGGTACGCGGCCTCGTCCACTTCGTCGTCCTCGACAGTCCGGGAGACCAGGCCGAACCGCTCGGCGTCGTCGCCCGTGAGGACCCGGTTGGTGAGCACCAGGTCCGTCGCCAGACGGGGGCCCACCAGGCGTGGCAGGAGCCAGGTGGCCCCGCAGTCCGGGGTGAGCCCCATCGCCGTGTAGGCCAGGCGAAAACGCGCCGACCGTGCGGCCAGGACGATGTCGCCGACCAGCGCGAGCCCGATCCCGCCGCCCGCTGCCGCGCCGCGCACGGCGGTCACCACGGGCACGGGCAGCCCGTACAGGGCCAGCACCGCCGCGTGCGCCGCGGTTGCCACGGCGTGCACATAGGCGCTTGTCTCCTCACCTCGGCCGGCGAAAGCGCGCAGATCACCGCCCACGCAGAAGTTGGCGCCGGCCGCCCGGAGCAGGACCCCGCCGCCCGGATCGGCGGCCACCTCGGCGGTCGCGTCGCGCAGCGCCTCGGCCGTCGGGAGGTCCAGGGCGTTGCTCCGTCCGGGATCCTCCAGCCGCAACTCGACGACTCCGTCGGGGTGGCGGACGACTCGGACCGGCTGGGTGCTCATAGGGATCTTCTTCCGTCGCCGAGGGCCGCTCGGTGTCGAGTGCTCCTCGGTTCAAGCGCCCTTCAGCGTGAAGCGCCACTCAGCAAGATACTGAAGACGTTGTACAGTTTCTAGGACGCGACGGGCGCCGATGCCCGGAGCCCTTCGGCGGGAGGAACCGTGCCCATCCAGTTCGATGTCGATCCGCCTGTCGCCCGACTCGCCGCGGCCACCGCGGAGTTCGTACGCGAGGTGGTCATCCCGGCCGAGCGCGAGTGCGGCGGGTCCGTGCACGACGCTCCGGAGAGCCTGCGCGAAACTCTGCAGAAAGGTGCCCGTGAGGCAGGTGTGTTCGCGCCGCATGTGCCGACGCGGTGGGGCGGGCACGGGCTCGACCTGCGCGGTCAGGCGGTGGTGTTCGAGGCCGCCGGGTACTCGCTGCTGGGCCCGCTTGCGCTGAACTGCGCCGCCCCGGACGAGGGCAACATGCATCTGCTGGAGAAGGTGGCCACGGAGGAGCAGCAGGCCCGCTTCCTTGGGCCGCTCGCCGCCGGCGAGGTGCGGTCCTGCTTCGCGATGACCGAACCGGCTCCGGGAGCAGGCGCCGACCCCCGCTCCCTGCGGACCACCGCGACCCGGGTCCCCGGCGGATGGCGCATCGACGGGCGCAAGTGGTTCATCAGCGGAGCCCATGGCGCCGCCTTCGCGATCGTCATGGCCCGCACTTCCGGCAGCCCCGGCGACCCTGGCGGCGCGACCATGTTCCTGGTCGACGCCGGCACCCCGGGCATGCGTGTCGTCCGGGACATCGAGACCCTGGACGAGGGGCTCTTCGCCGGACACAGCGAACTCGCCTTCGAGGAGTGCGTGGTGGGCGAGGACCGGGTGCTCGGTGCCGTGGACCGCGGCTTCGAGAACGCCCAGGTCCGGCTGGGCCCCGCCCGGATGACCCACTGCATGCGCTGGCTGGGGGCCGCCCGTCGCGCCCAGGACGTCGCACTGGAGCGGGCGGGCAGCCGGAGGGCGTTCGGCTCGGTCCTGGGAGACCTCGGCATGGTGCAGCAGATGCTGGCCGACTCCGAGATCGACATCGAGGCGAGCCGCGCCCTGATCCTGCGCACCGCCTGGGAACTGGACACCGGCTCGGCCGCCGCCTCGCAGCTCACGTCGGTGTCCAAGACCTTCGTGGCGGAGGCGGTGAACCGGGTGGTCGACCGGGCGGTGCAGATCTGCGGAGCCCTCGGCATTTCAGCCACCGACGCGCCACTGGCGCGCCTGCTCAGGGAGGTGCGGCCGTTCCGGATCTACGACGGTCCGTCGGAGACGCATCGGTTCGCGATCGCGCGCCGGGCGGTGAAGCCCTATCGGCTCCCCCGCCCGGAGGCCGCCGCCGGCTCGTGACGGGGGCGGCCCGCTGCCTGCACCGTCCTGGGCCCGCCCGGCCGCACTGCTCAGCCGCCACACCCACCACCAGGTCGGCGCAGGCGGCTACGAGCGGCGGCGAGGTTTGCCGCGCTTGGCTCCCTTGGGGCCGCCGGAGCCGCCCCGGGGGCTCTTGCCGGTTGCCTTTCCGGTGGCGGGCTTCCGAGGCGTGGTGCCTTTGTCGGGGCGTTTGCTCTTCGGCTGGGCCGGGGACGGAGAGCGGCCCCGTGAGCTGTTGACGGTCCGGCCGCGGACGATACCGATTAAGTCCTCCACCAGATCCGTCGTCCTGTCCTCCGGCCAGGACAGGGCGACGCGCGACTCGGGGGCGTCGGTGACCGTCCGGTACGTGAGGTCCTTGCGGTGGTGGAGGCGCGCGAGTGACTGGGGGACGACGAGCAGCCCCACCCCCGCCGCCACCAGCTCGATCGCGTCGGCCGTCGTCGCGGGCCGCTCGATCGCGGGGCGGCCCGGCAGGAGCTCCCAGTCGAGGGTGTCGTCGAGGGGGTGCAGCACGATGTCGTCCGCCAGATCTTCGGCGGTCACCTCGTCGACCGCCGCCACGACGTGGTCGTTCGGGACCACGACCACGGTCGTCTCGGTGTAGAGGGGGATCGCGCTGAGGTCCGTACGGTCGACCGGCAGCCGTACGAAACCGGCGTCGGCGTCGCCGCCCCGCAGCACGTCGAAGGCCTCGGCGGCGGACACCGCATGGAGGGTCAGGGGGACGTCGGGCAGCCGCTCGTTCCAGATCCGCACCCACTTGCTGGGCGTCACTCCCGGGACATACGCGAGCCGGAACGAAGGGGAATCTTCCGAGCCTGTCACCTGGCCAGGTTACCGGTCGTGGTCGACGGCGGTGCTCAGCGGTCGTGGTCAGCGGTCGTGGTCAGCGGTAGTTCACATGCTCGATACCCTTGACAGCATGACGTCGCACCAGAACACCCAGACAATGAAGCCCGCCACCGCGGCGAAGAAGCTGGGTGTGTACCTCGAGGCCACCCCCGCCGAGTTCCAGGAGGGCGTCGTCTCACGCGCCGAGCTGAACGCGCTGCAGGCCGACCCGCCGGAGTGGCTGCGGGAGCTGCGACTCAACGGCCCGCACCCCCGGCCGGTGGTCGCGGCGAAGCTGGGCGTCTCCATCGCGGGGCTCGCGCGCGGCGGAGTCACGGACCCGCTCACCACGGAGCAGATCGAGGCGTTGAAGCAGGAGCTTCCCGCGTGGCTGCGGAAGGAACGCGCCACCCAGGCCGAGGTCCGCAAGGAAGCGGCACGCATCAAGGAAAAGAATACAGAACGTGCCTGAGCAGGCCCGCGGCCCGCGTTCCTGAGCTCCACGAAGCGACAACGGCCCCGGCGTCGAAGCCACCCTGTGGAAGACTCGACCCGTGATCATCGAACGCGCGTACGCACACGTGGCTTCGTACGACGAGAGTGAGTGGCCCTGGTCCGTGCCCTGTGTGCGCGGGCTGTTGGCGGACGGGGTGCGGTTCTCCGCACCGGTGACCTTCATCGTCGGTGAGAACGGTTCGGGCAAGTCGACACTGGTCGAGGCGCTCGCGGAGGGGTTCGGTCTCGACTCCTGGGGCGGCTCGCACGACTGGCGGTACGCGAGCCCCCGCGCCAAGTCGGTGCTTGGCGAGCGGATCCGTTTCGACGCGGCGGAGCGCGGGCGGCGCATGCTCGGCAGTTGGTCGGCCCGCAAGGGGTTCTTCCTGCGGGCGGAGACGGCGTTCGACGCGCTGGACCGGGAAGGGCTCGCGCCTCATTCGGTCAGTCATGGCGAGGGCTTTCTCGCCGCGTTCCGAGGGAAGTTCCTCCAGCCCGGGCTGTATGTGCTGGACGAGCCGGAGGCGGCACTCTCGTTCGCCTCCTGTCTCGAACTGCTCGGCCATCTCGACCAGTTGGCGAAGCAGGGCGCCCAGGTCATCTGCGCCACCCACTCTCCCCTGCTGACCGCGCTGCCGGGCGCGGACATCATCGAGGTCGGCGACCACGGCCTGCGCCGGGTGGCCTGGCAGGAGCTGGCCCTGGTCGACCACTGGCGCCGCTACCTCGCCGACCCGCACGCCTACCTCCGGCACATCCTGGGCTGAGGACGCCCCGCGAGCGTCTTCTGCCGAACACCACCGCAGGCCTTGAGTCAACCCACCACGGACAGCGGGCCCGTCGGCCGGCTGCCCCGCCCGGCGGGTTCAGTCGCTGACCTGGCTGCGCGCCTGGTACAGCAGGTCTCCGTACTCGGGATGGCGGGCGATCCAGCCTGCGTAGAAGGAGCACGTAGGGAGCACCCGCAGTCCCGCCTCGCGCGCCTCGTCCAGGGAGACGCGGACCAGCGCGGACCCGACGCCCTTGCCCTCGAACTCCGGGCTCACCTCGGTGTGGACGAACGCGATCAGTTCCGCCGTGCGGATGTAGTCCGCGAAACCGGCGACCGTGGACGCTCCGTCGATCCGCGCCTCGTAGCGGCGCGCCTCGGGTGCGTCGCTCACCTCGATCGCCATGTCTCCTCCTGGACGCCATCCCGCTGAGCCGGGCACGAGACTATCCCGCCGTGGCCAGAACCCGTACCGTGCGCCCGACTTGCCCCTCAGGTCACGGGCGCGCGGGCAGATCGTTCGACTAGGTTGGCGTTCGATTGCCGAACAACGATCCGCAGGAGGCGCTCTCGTGACAGACCAGGAATCCCAACTCGCCGCTGCTGCCGAGATACGGGCCCGGATCGACACGGACAAGCCGCACTCCGCGCGTTTCTGGAACTACTTCGTGGGCGGCAAGGACCACTACGAGGTGGACCGCGAGATCGGGGACCACATCAAGGAGATCTTCCCCGGCCTGGTCGATGTGGCGCGCACGAGCCGTCACTTCCTCGGACGCGCGGTCCGGCACCTTGCGGGCGAACAGGGCATCCGGCAGTTCCTCGACATCGGCACCGGCCTGCCGACCGCCGACAACACGCACGAGGTCGCCCAGCGCGTGGCACCGGACGCCCGCATCGTGTACGTCGACAACGACCCGCTGGTCCTCGCGCACGCCCGCGCCCTGCTCACCAGCACGCCCGAGGGCGAGACGGCGTACCTCGACGCCAACCTGTACGAACCCGAGGCCGTCCTCAAGGCCGCCGGGCACACGTTGGACCTCTC
The DNA here is from genome assembly GCF_008905045.1 of Streptomyces albicerus. Lineage (GTDB taxonomy): Bacteria > Actinomycetota > Actinomycetes > Streptomycetales > Streptomycetaceae > Streptomyces > Streptomyces albicerus. Next base: position 126,272 of record NZ_VWMY01000005.1, on the reverse strand, counting down.
CCGGCCCGTCGCCCTGATGATCCTCAACACGCTCGGTCATGTCGCCGACTACGACCAGGCCCGCGACCTGGTCTCGCGCCTCATGTCCGGTCTGCCGTCCGGCAGTTACCTGGTGATCAGCGACAGCACCGCCACCAGCGAGGGCATGATCGCGGCCTCGGAGGCGTACAACTCCAGTGGTGCCGTCCCGTACTACGTACGCGGCATCGAGGAGATCGCCGGGTTCTTCGAGGGGCTGGATCTGGTCGATCCGGGCGTCGTGCAGGTCACCCAGTGGCGTCCGGACTCCGCCGGTTCGGTGGTCGACGCCTACGGCGCAGTGGGCCGCAAGCCGTAACTCGGCAGGCCGTCAGCCGCGCGGGGCCGGCGTTCCGTCCGCTCCGCGCGCTCCGACGGCTGCTGTCCGTACTCAGGTCACGTCGAGCGCCTTCGGCATCTCGCCCTCGGTCGTGGTGACGTCGATCAGGGAGAACAACGCGCCCTGGGGGTCGCTGAGGGCCGCGAACCGGCCGAAGGGGCTGGTCATCGGGCCGAACCGAAGGATCGCGCCGCGTTCGGTCGCCTTCGCCACGGCCGCGTCGCAGTCGTCGACCGTGAAGTAGACGTTGATGTAGGACGGCACTTCGGGCGGGAACTCGTCCGTCATCTTCATGCGACCCAGGACCGTCTCCTCGCCGAGGTTGAAGAGCCTGAAGTCGATTGCGTCGTCCTGCATTTGCTGCATCCGGTAGGGGAAGACGGCCGAGAAGAACGTATCGGCCTTCTCCGGCTCCCTGGTGAAGACCTCCGCCCAGCAGTACGCCCCGGGCACGGCCGTCACCTCGAAGCCCTCGTGGCCGCCCGCCTGCCACACGCCGAAGACGGCGCCGCTGGGTTCGCGGGCCAGCAGCATGGTGCCGAAGTCGCCGATCTTCATCGGCTCCATCAGGACTTCGCCGCCGTTGTCACGGATCTTCTTGGCGGTGGCGGCGGCGTCCGGCGACGCGAAGTACAGGCACCAGGCCGACTGGTCCTCCGCACCGGGCATCGGCGGTACGACGGCGGCCACCGCCTTGCCGTTCGCGTACGCCTCCGTGTAGTTCCCGAACTCCGTCGACGCCTCGGCGAATGTCCACCCCAGCACGTCACCGTAGAAGCTCTTCGCACCTTCGAGATCGCTGAACATCGCGTCGGCCCAGCACGGCGTTCCCTCAGGTTGTACGGCCATGGCTCTGACTCCCTCGTCTTTGAAGGCTCTGGCCTTTCACGCTAGCCAGCCGTCGGCCGACGCGCGCGGCGAATGCGACGAGACAAGTGACGCAGTTCACTTTCGTACGTCGATGATGTTCCGCTCCTCCGCCGGTCAAAGACCGCGACACCGCCCGGAGCAGAAGACCAGAAGATGGGATGCCGCCATGAGTGAGACCGTGAAGGGGCCCGCGAGCTACTTTCCCTCGATCGAGAAGAAGTACGGCCGTCCCATAGCCGAGTGGAAGGACCTCATCCGCTCCTCGCCCCTCACCAGGCACATGGAGCTCGTGTCCTGGCTCAAGGCCGAGCACGGCCTCGGGCACGGCCATGCCAACGCCCTCGTCGCGCACACGCTCGCGGAGGACAGCGGCAAGTGATCGGCCGGGGACAAAATGCGTTGCAGGCGCTGAAAAGGCGCGCGCAGACTCGTCGAGGAACGCAGACGAGGAGGCGTCATGCCGGCTACGGAGACGCGCGAAGAGGCTCTGGTGCACGCGCTGGGCAGTGAGCCGCGGCGGCCCGCGGCCTTTCGTGAGCTGCTGCGGCTCGGATCCGACGCCGTGCCCGCCATCCGGCGAGGCCTGGCGCACCCCCAGGATCTCGTACGGGAGCAGTGCTGCAAGCTGCTGGACCACCTGCTCGTGACGGAGGCGCTGGGCGATCTGATCGCCATGCTCGACGATCCCAGCCCACGCGTGCGGGTGGCCGCCATCCACGCTCTGGCCTGCGACCGGTGCAAGAGCGACTCCTGCCGTCCCGACCAGGCCGTGGTGCTGCCCCGGGGGATCCGGTTGCTGAGCCAGGACCCCGATGCCCATGTGCGGAACTTCGCCGCCGAACTCGTCGGACTCTCGGTGCACACGCACGAGGAGGCCGCCGACGCCCTGGTCCGGGCCCGTGACAACGACCCGTCACCGGCTGTCCGGAAGAAGGCCGGCTGGTACGCACCGGGAGGATCCATCCACCGCCGGACCGCGCCGCGACCGGCCCGCAGGCCCCGCTGACTGCGGCGTCCTCAGGGACGGTCGAGGGACCAGGGAGCACACGACACGACACGACCCGCGCGCCATCGGCTGCGGTCGCGCGCCACGGCCGCTCGTGGCCCGGATCAGGCGGCTCAATCTGGGGAACAGGGCATTACGGTCGGCTCGGCAGGGCGTCTCGGCAGGGCGTTCAGCTGTCGCCGGGGGCGCCGACGAAGGCGGCGCCGATCTCCGCCATCCGCTCGACCGCGTAGGCCGGGTCGAGCACTGACTCAGGGGTGTGGAGGCCCGGCGAGACGGCCTCGCCGCGCAGACCGAGCAGCCGTTCGACACCGAGGGCGATGCCGAGTGCGGTCAACGGGCGTTGCCCGGCCGGGTGGACGAGGTAACGACTGGTGCTGAGCGGTGCGCCCGCTGGATCCGCTCCTTCGAGGTCGATCCGGAGCTCGACGGACGCGGGCTCGCCGCGGCGTCGGCCCGCGGATTCACCGACGGCCAAGTCGAAGCGGACGTTCGGCGCGCCCGTCCCGAGGGCGAGGCTCGGTATGTCGAGGATGGGGATGCTCCGCCCCGGCAGGACAGTGCCGTCGGAACTGGTCACCTCTGTCTGCGCGTCAGGGCCGCTGATCCAGGTGAAGACGCCGTCACGGCGCACCAATCCCGCCGAGGTGACGGTGGCCCACCGCTCCAGATCCGCGATTCCCGCGGGGCCACCGATGTCCAGTTCGTCCAGTACGGCACCGATCCGGATGGTGTCGATCCGGTCGAACTCCCGGGCCCAGTGCAGTGCCGCGAGGACGGCGACACCGGCGCAGAAGTGGCTCGCCTCCAAAATCGGCGCGGCGCCTGCCTGCTGGGCGCCCGCGACGAGCTCCGGTGCGAGATCCACCAGGCCGCTGGAGATGCTGAGGTAGGGCACCCCGAGGTGCTGCGCGTAGCGCAGCCCGTTCAGGCGGTCGTCCCACAGCGCGGCGACCACCGCCGAGTGGCCGTGATCGGCCGGGAGACCGAGATCGCCGCGCCGAAGATCGATGGTCACGGCCGTCGCGGCGCCGAGTTCGTCGGCCACCCGCTGTGCGCGGTCGATGTCACGGCCCGCGATCGTCAGCGGCAGCGCCGGGTGCCATCGGCGCAGGACGGCGGCGGCCCCCGCGCCCGCCTGGCCCGAACCACCCAAGATCAGTACGGATTTCGACTGTTCCACTGCGGGTTCCTCCCAAGTTCACCAAGCTACATTTTGTAGCCTACATTTTGTAGCTTAGACTGGGGAGCGGCGCAAGGGAGGACAATGGCCACCACATCGACCCGCCTGTCCAAGCAGGCAAGGCGGGAGCAGTTGCTCGACACCGCCGTGGCGATCGTGCGCGCCCAAGGCGCCGACGGTCTGACCCTGGTCACCCTCGCGGAGGCGGCCGGCGTGAGCAGGCCGATCGTCTACGACCACTTCGGCACTCGCCCCGGCCTGCTGCTCGCGCTCTACCGACGACTCGACGAACGTCACCGGGTCGCGATCGCACAGGCGGTGCAGGATGCCGCACCCGCCCCTGCCGAGGTCGCCCGCGTCATGAGCACCGCATACTTCGCCTGCGCAACCGACATGCCGGAACTCAGCGCCGTTTCCGCCGCCTTGAAGGGAAATCCCGACATGGAGGCGATCCAGCACGAGATGATCGACAGCTACACGGACCTGATGGCCGCCGCACTGCTGCCGCACTCCGGCCTCACACCCGAAGCCCTGCGGCTGCACTGCGTCGGCGTGCTGGGTGCGGCCGAGGCGATCGCCGCCGAGCTGAACCGAGAGCGGGCAACCGCCGAGGACGCGGTCACCGCGCTGACGGACCTGATCGTGGGCGGCCTCGACACCAGGACCGACCGCTAAGGGCCGAAGGGAAGAACTCCCTGAGCTTGATGAGCAGTTGGTGATGCAAGGACTTCGGCCGGCCTGGCGGCTGCTCACCCACACCGACGCCCCCGTCGCCGCCGTCACCCACCGGCCGGACACCGCCCCCGCCCCCGTGCCGGCGATCAGGTCATCTGTCCCGGACTCTTGACTCTGTATGCGGCAGTCGCGATTCTCGTCCCACTGCTTGTGCGAGTCATGACAACCATTTGGGGTCCGGGCACGTCCGTCACGCCCCCTGGCTGTCTGGCTCATCCACTGCGCCGTCCGCCAACCGAAGACGTGGGTGATGACCATGGCTCGAACGCCGCACCGCAGGCGCAGGCCCGTCACGGTTCTGTCGTTGCTCCTCCTCGTGATGGCCGTGACGCTCGGTCCCACGCCCAGTTCCGCGGCCGGGACGGACTGGTGGAACCCGGTCGCGCGGCCCGCGCCAGACTCCCGGATCAATGTCACGGGCGAGCCGTTCAAGGGGACCAACGCCCAGGGAGAAGTGCGCGGATTCGTCGACGCGCACAACCATCTGATGGCCAATGAGGCCTTCGGCGGGCGGCTCATCTGCGGAAAGCCGTTCTCCGAGGCCGGAATCGCCGATGCCCTCAAGGACTGCCCCGAGCACTATCCCGACGGCTCGCTGGCGATCTTCGACTTCATCACCAACGGCGGTGACGGCAAGCACGACCCGGTCGGCTGGCCGACGTTCAAGGACTGGCCCGCGTACGACTCGATGACCCACCAGCAGAACTACTACGCCTGGGTGGAGCGGGCCTGGCGCGGCGGCCAGCGCGTACTCGTCAACGACCTGGTCACCAACGGCGTGATCTGCTCGGTCTACCCCTTCAAGGACCGCGGCTGCGACGAGATGACCTCCATCCGTCTGCAGGCGAAGCTGACGTACGACATGCAGGACTACATCGACGAGATGTACGGCGGCCCCGGCAAGGGCTGGTTCAGGATCGTCACCGACAGCGCCCAGGCCCGCCAGGTCGTCGAGCAGGGCAAGCTCGCCGTCGTGCTGGGCGTCGAGACGTCCGAGCCGTTCGGCTGCAAGCAGGTCCTGGACATCGCGCAGTGCGACAAGGACGACATCGACGCCGGCCTGGACGAGTTGTACGACCTGGGTGTGCGCAGCATGTTCCTGTGCCACAAGTTCGACAACGCGCTGTGCGGGGTCCGGTTCGACGAGGGCGGCCTCGGTACGGCGATCAACGTCGGCCAGTTCCTGTCGACCGGCACCTTCTGGCAGACGGAGAAGTGCACCGGCCCGCAGCACGACAACCCCATCGGGGGCGCGTCGGCGCCTGGCGCGGAGGAGGAACTGCCGGCGGGGGTCGAGGTCCCGTCGTACAACGCGGACGCGCAGTGCAACAAGCGCGGTCTCACGGAGCTCGGCGAGTACGCCGTGCGCGGCATGATGCAGCGCAAGATGATGCTCGAGATCGACCACATGAGCGTCAAGGCCACCGGCCGAGTCCTCGACATCTTCGAGTCCGAGTCATACCCCGGTGTGCTCTCCTCGCACAGCTGGATGGACCTGAACTGGACCGAGCGGGTCTACAAACTCGGCGGCTTCATCGCCCAGTACATGCACGGATCCGAGGAGTTCGGCGCGGAGGCGGAGCGTACCGAAGCGCTGCGCGACAAGTACGGCGTCGGTTACGGCTATGGCACCGACATGAACGGTGTCGGCGGCTGGCCGGCCCCTCGCGGCGCGGACACCTCGAACCCCGTGAAGTACCCCTTCCGCAGTACCGACGGCGGCTCGGTCATCGACAAGCAGACGACCGGGGAACGCACCTGGAACCTGAACACCGACGGCGCCGCCCACTACGGCCTCGTCCCGGACTGGATCGAGGACATCCGGCTCGTCGGCGGCCAGGACGTCGTGGACGATCTCTTCCGAGGCGCCGAGTCCTATCTCGACACCTGGGGCGCCTCCGAGAAGCACAAGGCCGGGGTGAACCTCGCCAAGGGCTCGTCCGTGTCGGCCAGTTCGTCCGAGTCGAACCCGTTCACGAGCTACGCCCCCGGCCGGGCCGTGGACGGCGACACGGGCACCCGCTGGGCAAGCGACTGGAGCGACGACCAGTGGCTCCGGCTCGACCTCGGCTCCACGAGCACGGTCAAGCGGGTCACCCTCGACTGGGAGCGCGCCTACGGGAAGGCGTACCGCGTCGAGCTCTCCACCGACGGCACGAACTGGCAGTCCGTATGGTCCACGACCGCCGGCGACGGCGGCCTGGACACGGCACTGTTCTCCGGCGTACCGGCCCGCTACGTGCGGATCCAAGGGCTGGACCGGGGCACCGAATGGGGATACTCCCTTCGCGAAGTCGGCGTGTACGGCAGCTGACGGCACCGGGACAATGGTGGCGAAGGCCGGGGCCTGCCGGATCAGCTCTCGTGATCCGGCGGGCCCCGGCCGCCTTCCCGGCGAGACACGAGAGCAGAGGGAACCCACATGGCGCGGATGCCGTTGGCCGAGCGGCGCCGGCAGCTGACCGAAGCGGCGATCCGGGCGATGACCCGAGACGGTGTCGCCAGGACGACGACCCGGTCCATCGCCGCCGAGGCGGGCGTGTCACTGAGCGTCTTCCACTACTGCTTCGACTCCAAGCAGGCCTTGATCGAGTCCGTCATCGAAACGATCACCGATCACTACGTCCAGGTGGTGAAGGAGGCGATCCGGCCGAAGACCACCCTGCAGGAGACCATCGGAGCCGGCTTCCAGGCCTACTGGGACCACGTGACGACCCATCCCGGCGAGCACAAGCTCACATACGAACTGACGCAATACGCCCTGCGCCAGCCGGGGTTCGAGCATCTGGCACGACGCCAGTACGAGCTGTACCGCGACACCTACGGCGAACTCATCGAACAGCTCAGCCGCAGCATGGACTTCGAACTCCGCGTACCCGTTCCCGTCCTGGCACGCTACCTGGCCGCGATGACCGACGGGCTGACGCTGAACTTCCTCGTTCTCGGCGACGACGCGGCCTGCCTGGACATTCTCGACACGGTCACCGACCACGTCGCCGGCCTCGTCCGCGCCCCGAAGGGGCGCGGGGAACTGCGCGACCAGCCACGACGGACCCGCGGTTGAAGCACCACACTGCCAGCGGAGCGCTAGACGGCGTTCACGGCGACGCCATGGCCATGCCCCCGGGGCCTGAATGAGTGATTCCGCCCAGTGAGTCACTCGAAGGCACCGGAGGGCCAGCCATGGCCGCGACCGTACCCGCATCTGCGATCAACCGTCGTCGCTTTCTGCTCGCCTCGAGCGCTGTCGCGGCGGGGGCGGCCGGAACGGCGGGGGCGCTCCTGCCACGGCAGCGCCGACACCCCGCCGCGCCACCCGCCGTAAGGGACGTCGCCCTGCAGCCGGCCCGCACCACCCCGCGGCCGGCGCCGTACGCGACGACCACGCTGGAGACGACGGCCCGTCTCGGCGGCGGCGCGCACGCCGGCGGCTATCGGCGGCTGGTCTCGGGACCCGGCTGGCCCCTGGTCGTACGAGGAGAGCTCGCGCCTGCCACCACCGGCCGCGAGGACCGGCGTACCCCGCTGGCGTGCTTCGTACAGTTCACCGACCTCCACCTCACCGACGTGCAGAACCCGCTGCGCACGGAGTTCCTGCGGTCGCGCACGCCCACCGCGTGGCGGGCGCAGGAGGCGCTGACGGTGGCGGGGGCGGTCGCGCTCGTGGAGTAGGTGAACGCGCTCGGCGGAGGCCCGTACACCGGTCTGCCGCCCGCGTTCGTGATGACGACGGGCGACAACATCGACAACAACTCCGCGATCGAGCTGGAGTGGTTCCTCACGCTGATGAGCGGCGGCCGGATCACGCCCAACACCGGGGACCCGACAGCGTACGAAGGCGTCCAGAGCTCCGGTCTCCCCCTCTACTGGCACCCGGACGACGCCGCCCTGCGGGACCTCGACAAGCGGCGCGGGCTGCCCCGTATACCCGGCTTCCTCGACGCCGCGACACGGCCCGTGACAAGTCCGGGGCTCGGTGTCCCGTGGTACTCCACGGTCGGCAACCACGACGATCTGCCCGGCGGTTGTCTGTCGCCCGCGCTGGGCGACTTCGCCGTCGGCTCGCGCAAACTGCTGTCGGTCCCGGACGCGGACGCGGCCGCCTACGCGAGGGCCCTGCAGTCCGGTGACGACCCCAAGAGCGAGGTGCTCAAGGCGATCCTGAGCAGACACTTGTCTTCGGCGCGGACCGTGACGGCCGACGAGCGGCGCCGGCTGTGCACCCCGCACGACTATCTGGCCGCGCATCTCGATCCCGCCCATGCCGGTGCCGGACCGGTCGGCCACGGCTACACGGAGAACAATCTGGACGGCGAGCGGATGTACTACACCTTCCGGGTGGCCGAGAACGTCGTCGGCATCAGCATCGACACGACGTACCGCAGCGGCCACTACGAAGGCTCGCTCGGCACCGATCAGCTCCGCTGGCTGGAGCGGACGCTGGCCGCGCACAGTTCCCGGTTCTACGACGCCGACGGCCGCCCGGTGCGCAATTCCGGGGCCGACGACGCCCATGTCCTGGTCTTCAGCCATCACCACAGCGCCGGCATGACCCGCCGCCCCGACGCCGCCCGCACGGAGGAGCCGCGCCACGACGGCGCGGAGGTCCTCGCCCTGCTCAGCCGGTTCCCGAACGTGGTCGCCTGGATCAACGGCCACAGCCACGTCAACCGGATCACACCCCACCCGCACGCGACGCCCGCCCGCTCCTTCTGGGAGGTCAACACCGCCTCCCACCTGGACTATCCCCACCACGCCCGCCTGATCGAGCTGGCCGACAACGAGGACGGGACGCTGTCCCTGTTCGCCACCCTCGTCGAGTCCGCCGCCCCGCACCGAACCGACCCGGACTTCGCCGACCTGTCGGCGGTGGGCCTCGCCTCCCTGTACCGCGAGCTGTCGTACAACGCTCCCGGCCTGGCCGGGGGCATGACAGCCGGCGTCCACGAGGGCTGGGCGGGCGGCGCCGGAGATCGCAACGTGGAACTGTTGGTGGCCGATCCCGCTTAGGAGATCCACTCATCGGAAGCGCACCAGCGGGTACGTGTAGGTCATGACCGATGTCGTGGACTCCGACGAAATCTTGCGCCGCATCCAGCGCGCCCGGGCCTGGGCCGAGCAGGAGGAAGAGGAGTGGAAGGCGCGGAGCGATGACCTCAAGCGCGGCGATCCGGACCTCTCGCACGATGCCGACGTGCGGGGGCACGCCTATGAGGCCATACGCAACGTGCTGGACGAGATCCTGACCCCGGGCGCACACGACGAGGACGGCTGAAGGAGCCGGGCGAACCGGCCCTCGCCCGGTGACGGACAAAGTCCGGGCGCGAGGGCCGCGGGCCCACGCGTGCCGATGGCCCGAGCGAGCCTGGCTCAGGGAACACATCCCGAGGCTCAGGGCACACACCCCGAGGCTCAGGGAACGCGCCCTGGGCAGGGCCGGACCGCCGCCGAGGGCGGTGCATGACGAACCCTGTTGAGGACCCTGTTGACCGGGCCCCGCATGACCGGCGGCACGCATGGCACTCGTGGTGGTCATGAGCACCACTCAAGCCCCATGCACCGAACCCGTCACCACGGTCTTCACCTGGCAGGTACGCCCCGGCCGGGAAGCCGAATTCGAGGAGTGGACCCGGGGCGTCACCGACTGTGTCTCACGGTTCCCCGGCAGCCAAGGTGTGTCCTGGCTGCGCCCGGAGCCCGGGCACCGGTTCCACGCGGTTCTCCGCTTCGCCGATCCCCAGCGGCTCACCGCGTGGCTGACCTCGCGCGAGCGGGCGGAGTGGCATGCGCGCATCGAGGGCATCGCCACCGAGATCCGTGACGAACGGCAGTCGACCACCGGCCTGGAGAGCTGGTTCCGCCTCCCCGGCACCACCGTGCAGGCCCCGCCGCGCTGGAAGATGGTCCTGGCCACGTTCCTGGGCGCGTACCCGCTGACCTTCCTGATCCAGTGGCTGGTGACGCCCGCTACGACCGCCTGGCCCCTGCCGCTGCGCGCCGCCGTGTTCCCGGTCGTGCTGCTGCCCCTGCTGACGTACGTGATCATGCCCCGGCTCAGTCGCCTGCTGCGGCTGTGGCTGTACGGCACGCCCGGCAGCTGACGCCACGGCCCGCTCGCGCCCTCGGCGTCACACGTGTGCCTCGTCCAGGAGGCGGAGGCCGGAGCCGGGGCTTAGAAAGGTCCACATCACGTCTCGTGCCGCACGTCAGGGCCACGACAGCGTCTGCACCCTTCGTATGGGAGCCGAGTATGACAACCCGTTCGCCTTTCGAGCCCGATCGACCTGGTATATCCCCCGAGAGCACGGTCGACGCATCCATGCCGCCACCACCCGCATTCGACCCCTGGGCCGCTGCGCCGGTCGAGGCGGTGGACGACAGCTACAGCCTGTACCCGGATCCGGTCGATGAACTGGCGCACGCGGCCGTCACCGACCGGCCCCCTGCGCCGGCCGAGGCGCCGGACGAAAGCTACGGCCCGTACGCGGATCCGGTCGACCGACAGGTGCACGCGGCCGTCACCGACCGGCCCCCTGCGCCGGTCGAGCCGCCGGTTGAGGCGGCGGACGAGGCAGCGGACGAAAGCTACAGCCTGTACGCGGATCCGGTCGACGGACTGGTGCACGCGGCCGTCGCCGACCGGCCGCTGGACGAGGTCATCCAGCTCATCCAGCTGCTGGAGCAGTCACCGGAGTACGCGAGGGCCACGGTCGACGCGCTGCGAGCGGTCGGCACGGACCGGTCCGTGGAGGACGTGACCCGGCTGGTGACCCTGTTGACCCAGCCGCCGCGGAACCCCGACAGCGCCGACGAGGCGATCCGCGCGGCGGCCGAGGCCCGGCCCGTGGAGGAGGTCACCCGGCTGATGGAACTGCTGCACCGGCACCCGCTGGAGCCCCACTGCGGGGAAGCCGCGGTGCGGGCGGCCGCCACCAGCCGGCCCGTCGAGGAGCTCGTGCAGCTGATCGGCCGCATGGCCCAGGAGCAGGGCGTACGGGTGGAGCGGCAGCAGGCGGAAGCGGCGCGGCCGACCGCTGACGGACCGGGCGACCTTTCGCCCGAGGTCGGAACCCTCGCCGAGGGCGGCGCGGTCAAGAACGATCGTGTGGTCGCCTACGACCGTTCGGCCCGGGCGCGGCGCGACCGGGCCGCGAGGGGCGGCAGTGCCCCGGCCTGGCCACGCCTGATCGCGGCTGTGGCGCTCGTCGTGTGCGGTCTGGCCCACTTCCCGCCGCACCGCGACGGCGCGTCGCTCAACGCCTACGCATGCGCCCTCGGCGCCTCGGGCATGTGCGTCCTGCTGGGTCTGGCGCTGTTCCGCAGGAGCAGGCTGCCGGTGCTCGTCCTGAGCGTCGTGGTGTCGGCGGCGCTGACCGTCGCCCAGCTGGTGGAAGGCCGCTTCCACTCGCCCGGTCTGTCCCGGGCCCTGGACATCGCCGCCGCGCCGCCCTGGCTGGCCGGTCTCGCGGCCGTACTCGCCGCGCTGGCGGCCCTGACGGCCCTGCTCGCGTTCCTGTCCTCGGACAAGCTCGGACCGCCCCCCGAGATACGGCAGATGGCCGGCTCACACCAGGCGCCGGACTGACCCGCGAGGACGGCGCTGTGCCCGGCCACTCCCCGGGGGTGGCCAGACGTGAGTCGACGGCGGCCGGTTCTTCGGGGTTCAGCCACGCGTGGTGCGCCGGCCGTCCGTTCGCGCGGGCCTCTCCCGACTCCGGGTGCACAGGGTGTCGTCGGCCTGTGCGGTAACTGCTTGGCTGCTGCGCGGGACGTACGTGCCTCCCCTGAGGCGACGCAGTGGCGTCACGCGGATCCTGGCCTCCGGCTGCTTGGTGGTGTCCATGAGCCAACAGTGCGCCAACGGTGGCGAAGCAACCAGATCCCTCCCGTGTGCAGGACTGGGGGTCCTGGTACCGGTGCCACCACTCTCAGCGGGAATGCGGCGGAACAGGTGACGGCGCGTCAGGGAGGCGCAGGGTGAAGACCGAGCCGACGCCGGGTTCGCTGGTCACCGTAACGGTGCCGCCGTGGGCCGTGACGAGTTGGCGCACGATGGCCAGGCCGAGACCGCTGCCGCCGGTGCGCCGGCTGCGGGACTTCTCCGCCCGCCAGAACCGGTCGAAGACGCTGGGCAGGTCCTCCGCGGCGATGCCGCTGCCGGTGTCGGCCACCTCGAAGAGGACCTGACCCTCCTCGCCCCGGGCGGAGAGGGTGATCGTGCCGTCGGCAGGGGTGTGGCGGATCGCGTTGGACACCAGATTGCCGAGCGCCTGCCGCATGCGGACCGGATCCGCGTCGAGCCACGGGGTGCCGTCCACCGCCGTGACCAGGTGAACTCCCGCCGCCTCGGCGCCGACGCGGTGCGCGGCCACCACCTGTTCGAGCAGTTCGTCGGCGCGGACCGGCTCGCGGTGCAGTCTGAGCGTGCCCGCGTCGGCGGCCGCGAGGTCCTGGAGGTCGTCGATGACCCGCTGGAGGACCATGGCCTCCTCGTGCAGGGAGGCGAGCAGGTCCGGGTCCGGGTCGACGATGCCGTCGCGGGTCACCTCGAGCCAGCCGCGGATGTTGGTGAGCGGGGTGCGCAGTTCATGGGCGATGTCGCTGACCATCGCCTTGCGCTGCGCCTCCATGCGTTCGCGGCGCTCCGTCAGTTCGTTGAACGCCACGGCCAGGATGCCCGTCTCGTCCTGGGTGGTCACGGGAACCCGTACGTGCTGCTCAGGCGGCTGCTGAGCGGCGTGGGTCAGCGCGCGCAGGGGCCGTACGAGGCGGGTGGCGACCAGTGCGGTCACGGCCACCGTGAGTGCGAGGACGAGACCGGCGACGCCTGTGACCTTGGCTTTGTTGGCAGCCGACATGTCGAAGCGCGGTACGGCACTGTCGCCGTGGCCGAGGAAGAGCTCGGCGGCCGGGGCCACGTACGGCGCGAGCTGCTGGCGACGGGCCTCGTCGATGCACTCCTCCATCTGCCGATCGGCCGCGTCGCGTCCGCCCTTGGTGGTCCTTCCCGGGCCGAAGTCGGGCCGCACGGCCGATTCCGTGAACTCGAACTTCACCCGCGGGGGCGCAACGAGATCCGCGTCGGCGCGCTCCAGGCATGTCTTGGCGCGGGTCTCCACTTCGGTCAGGGCCTTCTTCTCGGTGGGGGTGGGGGTGTTGAGTTTCCCGTCGGCGCACTCCATCGGCACGTAGCCGGCGGCGACCGTCCCGTCCGCGTCCGTGAGCACGGAACGCCCGCTGGGCGTCTGCGCGACGGCTGTCTCGATTCCGTTGCGCTCGAAGCACTGCTGCCGCACCATCGCCAGCTTGGCCACTCGTCTGCGCTCGGCGAGCGGCAGTCGATACGGCCCCACCGCCCGTGGGTCGATGCCGCTGAGCTGGGCGCCCGGCTCGGTGAAGGTGTCGGTGTGCAGCGGGTCCAGTGTGGCGGCGGCGCGCGGCGGGAGAGCCGTCCTGCGCGTCGCGGAATCCGCGATCGCAGTGCCGTCCGGGCTCGTCAGGGCAATGCGCCTGCCGGTCTTCTCCGAAAGGGTTCGTACGGTCCGCTCGACGCCCGACCAGTCGCGATGGGTGGCCGCGTATCCGCTCAACTGCCGGAGGATGTCCATGTCCTCGGCCAGTACCTGCCCCTGTTCCTCCTGGATCGCCCGGGTCGTGGTCTCCACCGCGAGCCAGGCCGTCGCCGCCACGGAGCACATGGCGATCAGCACCGACGTGATCAACAGGCGTACCAGCAGACGCTTGCGCAGCGGTATGGCGCGCTTCACCCGCGGTCCCCGCGCAGCTTGTACCCCACGCCGAACACGGTCAGCAGCCGGACCGGCCGGCGCGGATCCGCCTCGATCTTCTTGCGCAGGTTCATGATGTGCACGTCGACGGCCCGCTCGGTCGAGGCCCGGTCGATGCCCCGGGTGCAGCGCAGCAACTGCTGCCGGGAGAAGACCCGTTCCGGCTCGGCGACCATGGCCAGCAGGATCTCGTACTCGGCCGGGGTGCAGTCGACGGGCGAGCCGTCGCACGCCACCTCGTGGCGTAGGGGGTCCACTGCGATCCCCGCGGCCCGTACGACCGGATCGTCGCGTCTCTCGGCAGCCGGACGTCCGCCGCGGCGCAGCACCGTGCGGATGCGGGCCATCAGTTCGCGCGGGCTGTACGGCTTGGTCATGTAGTCGTCCGCGCCGAGTTCGAGACCGAGCAGGAGGTCCTCTTCCGTGTTGCGGGCGGTGAGCATGAGGATGGGAATGTCGTCGTCCCGGCGCAGCGCCCGGCACACGCCGAAGCCGTCGATCACCGGGAGCATCAGGTCCAGGACGACGAGGTCGGGCCGTCGCCGCCGGGCCTCCGCGAGCGCGGCCCCGCCGTCGTGGACCACGGTGGCGGTGTGGCCCTCGCTCAGCAGCGAGCGGCGTATCAACTCCGCCTGTTTCTCGTCGTCCTCGGCAACCATCACATGTGCGCACACGGGGCCGATGCTAAGCGCCGGGGACCGCGGTGGGGTCGTGCGTGAGGGGCTTCCCACGTCCTGACACCTTTCTCACAACCGCCTGGTAGCGGGCTGGTCCGGCGGGCGGTTCAGCGTCTGAGCGCGGCCGCGTCGCCCATGACGACCACGGGGTCACGGTCGGGATCCAGGGCACGCAGCAGGGACTTCATGTCGTTCCTCCGGAGGCTGACGCAGCCCTGTGTGGGGCCGCTGTGGTCGACGTGGAGCCAGATGCCGCCGCCCCGGCCCGCGCCCAGGGGACGGGTCCAGTCCAGTGGCGTGGTGCCGGGCTTGCGGTTGTAGTTGATGGCGATCACGTAGTCGAACGAGCCGGTCAGGGGCTCGCCCTCGAAGCCCGTACCGCGGATGGTGAAACCCCCGGAGCGGTCGTACGGAAGGCGGGTACCCGGATCGGGGAGCAGGCCGCCGGCGTCCGTGAGCGCGTAGACGCCGATGGGCGAGCGGAGATCACCGGCCCGGTGGTGGTCGGTCCAGCCCTTGAGGGCGTTGTGCGCGGGCCAACTGGCGCCGGCCTGCCAGCCGGCCGCGGTGCGCTCGTACAACACCACGGTGGATATCGAAGAGTTCCTGTCCCGGCCCGTCACCACTACGGCCTGGCGCGTCTTCGGCGGGACCTTGGCCAGGGTCTTCGGTCCCAGGCCCGGCAGTTGCTGAGGTGCCACCTCCAGGGAAACGTGGGGTGTGGGGGCGGGCTGCGTGGCCGTGCCGCCCTTCATCGAGATCGCGCCGGGTTCGTGATCCGTCGCCGTCACCGCTCCGCCTCCGCAACCGGCGAGGAGGAGCGAGGCGGCCAGAACGGCGACGGGGCGGCGTAGGGCACCGTGTGTGGGTGTGATCATGCGTTGACCTTGACCGATACATATGAGGAACTCGTCAGGTCGGTGCGATCGGTGACGTGGTTGCCGTGGATGACGTCCGGGCCGGTGGCCAGGATGGGTCCTGCAGGTCCCGGGGCTTCGACGGCAGGGCATGCGTGGCGCGGCGGTTCCGGTTGCCGCGCCACGTCCATGGCCCCGCCGGTGCATCACTCCGGGGCGGGATCGGAATGCCCCGAGCCGTCCCGGGCGTTGATCAGCCCATGACCACTGAGGACACAAGCCAGGACGCACTGCTCAACCTCCTCTCCGAGTACGACGGCGGAGTGCTGACCACGCTCAAGCGCGACGGACGCCCGCAGCTGTCGAACGTCAACCACGCTTACTACCCCGACGAGCGGATCGTGCGGGTCTCGCTCACCGACGGCCGCGCCAAGACCCGCAACCTGCGCCGGGATCCGCGGGCGTCGTACCACGTGACCAGTCGAGACCGCTGGGCCTACACGGTCGCCGAGGGCGTCGCCGACCTCACCCCCGTGGCCCGTGACCCGCACGACGAGACCGTGGAGGAGCTGATCCGGCTCTACCGTGACGTGCGGGGCGAACATCCCGACTGGGACGACTACCGCGCCGCCATGGTCCGCGACGGCCGCCTCGTCCTGCGCCTCCGCGTGGAGCGCGCCTACGGCATTCCTCTCGCCCGCTGATCCGGCGCGAAGCTCGGCCAACCCGCATACTCGGCCAACCCGCATACAAAGCAACGCGGTTGGTATGTACCTGACCATGATCAGCCGCTAGGCTCAGCCCGGCCATGCAATGAGAGCGCTCTCACCGTTCTGCTGTTCCACCCCCACCATGCTGGAACAACGAAGGGCTACTGCCTTGAGACGCACCACAGCCATGCGCACCGGCCTGTCCGCACTCCTTCTGCTCGGCGCCTGGGCAACCGCCGGTACCGGGCCCGCCTCGGCCGCCGGCGCCCCCGAGCCCACCGCGCCCTCTTCCTCCGATGCTCCGGCCTCCGCGGGCCTCATCGACGCCATGCAACGGGACTTCGGACTGACGAAGACCCAGGCCGAAGCCCGTCTCGCCGCCGAGAAGGCGGCGACGGCCGTCGAGTCGAAGGCCCGGCGTGCGGCGGGAGCCGCGTACGGGGGCTCCTGGTTCGACGCCGGGAGCGGGAAGTTGACCGTCGCCGTCACGGCCGCTGCCTCCGCCGCCACCGTGGACTCCGTACGCGAGACCGGCGCGACCGTCCGTACCGTCAAGCACAGCGCACGGCAGCTCGACGCGGCCAAGGCGCGCATCGACAAGCTGGCCGCGCCGAAGGGCGTCAGCAGCTGGCATGTCGACGCCAAGGCGAGTTCCGTCGTCGTGGCCGTCGTCGGCGCGGAGCGCGCTGACAACGATGTCCGGAAGTTCCTCGCGCAGGCCCGGGCGGCGGGCCCCGTCACCGTCGAAGAAGCCCCCGAGGCACCCCAGACCTTCGCCGCCGGGACGGTCGGCGGCGACCCGTACTACACCGGCAACGTCCGCTGCTCGATCGGGTTCTCGGTGCACGGCGGCTTCGTCACCGCAGGGCACTGCGGCCGGGCGGGAGCAGGCGTCAGCGGATGGGACCGGTCCTACATAGGCAACTTCCAGGGCTCGTCGTTCCCGGACAACGACTACGCCTGGGTCAACGTCGGCAGCGGCTGGTGGACAGTGCCCGTCGTGCTCGGCTGGGGCACCGTCCCCGACCGGCTCGTGCGCGGGTCCGCCGAGGCGCCCGTCGGAGCCTCCATCTGCCGGTCCGGATCGACCACGCACTGGCACTGCGGCACCGTGCTCGCCAAGAACGAGACCGTCAACTACAGCCAGGGCGCGGTGCATCAGATGACCAAGACCAGCGTCTGCGCGGAACCGGGCGACTCGGGCGGCTCCTTCATCAGCGGTGACCAGGCGCAGGGCGTGACCTCCGGCGGCTGGGGCAACTGCTCCGGCGGGGGCGAGACCTGGTACCAGCCGGTGAGCGAGATCCTCAACCGGTACGGCCTCACGCTCCACACGGCCTGATCCTCGGCGCCACCGGCACCACCGCCCGACGGGCTCCGTCACCGGACAGGTGGCGGAGCCCTTCCCGCCCGCCGCCGACGTCGACCACCCGTACGTCAGCGGTGTCCGGCTCAACGGCCGTCCGTACGACCGTTCCTGGACGGATGCCCGCTTCCTGCGCACCGGAGGCACGCCGGCATTCAGCCTGGCCCGACAGCCGGACACCGACTGGGCCACCGCGCCCGCCGGGCTGCCCCGCTGACGCACTTGTCGCCCCGGGTCCGACCGGATCCGGGACTTCGCGCATCAGAGCCTGCGCCACCGGGCCATCGCGAACGAGAACAGCCCGAACAGCACGAGTCCGACGGCGACGCCCGCCAGCAGCCACGGCCCCATCGGCGTCTCGGTGAACGAGCGCAGGGTGTCGTCCATGCCCTTGGCCTCGTCCGCCTCGTAGTCGACGGCCGCCCGGAGCGCGAAGACTCCGGCGGCCGCGAACACCAGACCGCGGGACGCTCCGCCCACGACGCCCGCGATGTCGACCAGCCGGCGCATCCGCCGCGGCATCTCCCCGCGCCTCAGGTGCTTGCGATACGTGAGCGCCATGGCCCGCACGGCCATCCAGACGCCGGCGCACACGACCGCGCCGCCCGCCACGCCCATGATCCACTGCCCGCCGGGCGTCTCAAGGATCTTCGCCGTCACGTCCCGCGACCGCCCGTCGCTCGAACCGCCCCCGCTGCCGCGGGCGCCCGCGGCGAAGGAGAGCGCGGAGTAGGCGACGAAGCCGTAGAAGACCGCGCGTGCGGCCGACGACGCCCTCTTCTTCCCCTTGTGTCCGTCCGGGCCCGCCGCGCCGAAGACCGCTTCGGACAGCCGCCAGAGCGCCATGCCGACGAGTCCGGTGCCCAGGGCCCAGAGCAGGACGGACCCGAAGGGCTTTTCTGAGACCTCCGCGAGCGCGCCGCCCTGATCCGCCTGCCGCTCGCTGTCGCCGAGGGTGAACTGGAGCGCCAGCATGCCGACCAGCAGGTAGATGACACCGCGCGCGATGAAGCCCGCCCTGGCGGCGCTCTCGAGCGCCGGGCGCGCCCGGCGTTTCCCGGCCCACCTGCCTCGCGTCAACGTGCTCACGTCCATCGTGGCCTCCCCCGTCCAGGTGCCCCTGCTCGGCCGTACGACACTCGGGCCGGCCGTACCAGGCGGTACCTCCCGGTTCCGGAGCGAAGCAGGACGATCGAACATACGATGGGCGTGCGCCGGGGTGGCACCGCAGACAAGCCGCCCCAGGACGCCGACCGCTCGGGGTGGGAGACGTATGGCACAAGGCACCGACACAGCACGGACCGTCATCCTGACTGTGGACGACGACCCCGGGGTGTCGCGTGCCGTGGCCCGCGACCTGCGGCGTCGCTACGGCGAGACGTATCGGATCGTGCGCGCCGAGTCCGGTCAGAGCGCTCTCGACGCCCTGCGCGAGCTGAAGCTGCGCGGTGATCTCGTGGCGGTGATCCTCGCGGACTACCGGATGCCCCAGATGAACGGGATCGAGTTCCTGGAGCAGGCCCTGGACGTGTACCCGGGCGCGCGCCGGGTGCTGCTGACCGCGTACGCGGACACGAACGCGGCCATCGACGCGATCAACGTGGTCGACCTCGACCACTACCTCCTCAAGCCCTGGGACCCGCCCGAGGAGAAGCTCTACCCCGTCCTGGACGACCTCCTGGAGGCCTGGCGGGCCTCCGATCACCGTGCGGTGCCGATCACGAAGGTCGTCGGGCACCGCTGGTCGGCGCGCTCCTCGGACGTACGGGAGTTCCTGGCCCGCAACCAGGTGCCGTACCGCTGGTACTCCTCGGACGAGCCGGAGGGCCGACGGCTGCTGGCCTGCGCGGGGCAGGACGGGAACCGGCTGCCCCTCGTGGTGACCGCGGACGGGACGGCGCTCGTCGAGCCCGATGACCCGGACCTGGCCGCCCAGGTGGGGCTGGCCACGACACCGGCGGCCGACTTCTACGACCTCGTCGTCATCGGCGGCGGACCCGCCGGGCTCGGCGCGGCCGTGTACGGCGCCTCGGAGGGGCTGCGGACCGTGCTCGTGGAGCGCTCGGCCACCGGCGGGCAGGCCGGCCAGAGCTCACGGATCGAGAACTACCTCGGCTTCCCCGACGGCGTGTCCGGGGGGCAGCTCACCGACCGGGCGCGGCGCCAGGCGGCCAAGTTCGGCGCCGAGATCCTCACCGCGCGCGAGGTGACCGGTCTCGAGGTCAACGGCGCCGCGCGCACCGTGCGCTTCGCGGACGGCTCCAAGATCGCCGCGCACTGCGTGATCCTGGCGACCGGCGTGTCGTACCGGCAGCTGGAGGCGCCCGGCACGGAGGACCTGACCGGGTGCGGAGTGTTCTACGGGTCGGCGCTGACCGAGGCCGCCGCCTGCCAGGGGCACGACGTGTACATCGTCGGCGGCGCGAACTCCGCCGGACAGGCCGCCATGTATCTGGCCCGGGGCGCGAAGTCGGTCACCCTCCTCGTGCGCGGCTCCTCCCTGTCCGCGTCGATGTCGCACTACCTCATCGAGCAGATCGAGGGCGCCCCGAACATCAACGTCCGTACGGGGACGGTCGTCGAGTCGGTGCACGGCTCCGACCACCTGGAGCAGCTCACCCTGCGCGACGTCGAGAGCGGGCACACCGAACTCGTCGACGCGCAGTGGCTGTTCGTGTTCATCGGCGCGGCACCGCTCACCGACTGGCTGGACGGCACCGTGCTCAGGGACGAGCGCGGGTTCATCATCGCCGGACCCGACCTGGCCGTCGGCGGACAGCCGCCGCCGGACTGGGAGCTGGACCGGTCGCCGTACCACCTGGAGACGAATGTGCCCGGAGTGTTCGTGGCGGGCGACGCGCGCGCCGAGTCCGCCAAGCGCGTCGCCTCCGCCGTCGGAGAGGGAGCCATGGCCGTGATGCTCGTCCACCGGTATCTGGAGCAGTCGTGAGCGGGCAGCCGATGCCGTGCGACGCGGCGGAGCTCAGCACGCTGTTCCTGTTCGAGAAGCTGGACGCCGAACAGCTGGGGCGGCTGTGCCGCGAGGGGCGCGTGGAGAAGTTCGAGCCCGGTTACGTCTATCAGGAGGGCGAGCCCGCCACCTGCTTCTTCGTGCTCCTGGAAGGCACGCTCGTGATGTCGCGCCGCGTCGGCAACGACGACGTGGAGACCACCCGTAGCTCCCAGCGCGGGGTGTACGCGGGGGCCATGCAGGCCTATCTGACCGCGCCGGGGGATCAGGCGCACTACAAGGGCTCGCTACGGGTCACCGAGCCCTCGCGGTTCTTCATCCTGCCCGCCGAGACGTTCGCCGCGGTCCTGCGGGACTGGTTCCCCATGGCCGTGCACCTCCTTGAAGGGATGTTCTTCGGCAGCCAGAACGCCCAGCGGACCATCGGGCAGCGCGAGCGGCTGCTGGCGCTCGGCTCGCTGTCCGCCGGGCTGACGCATGAGCTCAACAACCCGGCCGCGGCGGCCGTGCGGGCCACGTCCGCGCTGCGGGACCGGGTGGCCGGGATGCGGCACAAACTCGGCATGATCGCGACAGGCCCGTACGCGCGTGACGCCCTGGAGACGCTCGTCGAGATCCAGGAGCGCACCGCCGATCAGGTCGCCAAGGCCACGCCCCTGAGCCCGCTCGAGGCCTCCGACCGGGAGGACGCGCTCGCCGACTGGTTCGACGACCACGACATCTCGGGCGGCTGGCAGCTCGCGCCGACGTTCGTGCAGGCCGGGCTGGACACCGACTGGCTGGACCAGGTCGCGGCGGCCGTCGACGAGCAGACGCTCGAAGGGGCCGTGCGCTGGCTGAACTACACCGTCGAGACCGAGCTCCTCATGAACGAGATCGAGGACTCCACGACCCGTGTCTCGAATCTCGTCAACGCGGCCAAGCAGTACTCCCAGCTCGACCGGGCGCCCTACCAGGTCGCCGACGTGCACGAACTGCTGGACAGCACGCTGATGATGCTCGCCGGGAAGATGGGCTCGGGCGTCAGGGTCGTCAAGGAGTACGACCGTACGGTGCCGAAGATCCCCGCCTACCCGGGCGAGTTGAACCAGGTGTGGACGAACCTCATAGACAACGCCGTCTCCGCGATGGGCGGCGAGGGCGTGCTGACCGTGCGCACGGCGCTCGAACGGGAGCAGTTGCTCGTCGAGTTCCGTGACACCGGGCCCGGCGTGCCGGACGAGATCCGCGGCCGGATCTTCGACCCCTTCTTCACCACCAAGCCCGTGGGCGAAGGCACCGGTCTCGGTCTCGACATCTCCTGGCGCATCGTCGTGAACAAACACCACGGCCATCTGGAGGTGCACTCCGAGCCCGGCGACACCCGTTTCCAGGTCTTCCTCCCGCTCACCGCCGCCGAACCCGACACCCCTCAGGAGACGTCATGACCCTTCCGGACGGAATCGACACCAGCGTCCCGCCGAGCGGCACCGGGTGCGTCGAGTGCGAAGCCGACGGCGGCTGGTGGTTCCATCTGCGCCGGTGCACCCAGTGCGGACATGTCGGCTGCTGCGACTCCTCTCCCGCCAAGCACGCCACCGCCCATCACCAGGCCACCGGTCACCCCTTCGTCCGCAGCTTCGAGCCGGGTGAGGCCTGGTTCTGGAACTTCGAGACCTCCGAGATGTACGAGTCCGGTCTTGACCTCGCTCCGCCACTCAGCCATCCCGCCGATCAGCCCGCACCCGGCCCCGCGGGGCGGGTTCCGGCGAACTGGGCGGAGACACTGGGCTGAGGTGCGGTCGGACCTCGCGGCCACTGCCTCCATGACCGCGCGCCTCATCTCCGCTGAGGCTGCCGACACGTGCGGCGACGTAGCGAGTGGGAAGCGACCTCGTGGGCGGACCGGCCGCCGCCTGTCGCCGGCCGTCGGGCGGTGGCTGTGTCAGTGGCGCGTGCCAGGATGGACGGGTGCCGACCACCGCATTCACCACGCCGTTCATCGGTCGTGAGGACGAGCTCGCCCGTTTGACCCGCGTCCTGGACCGGACCCGGGCCGGTGAGGCGCGTGCCGTGCTGGTCGCGGGGGACGCGGGAGTCGGCAAGACCCGGGTGCTGGCCGAGGCCGCGGGGCATGCCACGGAGGCCGGCATGACCGTCGTCACGGGGCACTGTGTCGACCTCGGCGACGTGGGTCTGCCCTATCTGCCGTTCACCGAGATCCTCGGCGTGCTGGCCGGCGACGAGCGGTTCTCCGCCGCCCTGGCCGCACATCCCGTGGTCGACCGCCTGCTCGGCGACGGCAGCGGCGGCGCGGGGGACGCGGGCGGGCGGCTGCAGTTGTTCGAGGGCATGGCCGGACTGCTGGCCGAGCTCGCCGAGACCGCTCCGCTGCTGGTGGTCCTGGAGGACCTGCACTGGGCGGACCAGTCCTCCCGTGACCTGCTGCGCTTCCTGCTCAGTCGGGGCATCCTCCAACTCCCCCAGTCCCGGCTTCGTTCGAGTGCGGGAACGCCGGTCGCGGGTGGCGCGTCCCACCAGCGCCTGGCGGTCTTCGCCTCGTACCGCGCCGACGATCTGCACCGCCGGCACCCGCTGCGCCCCCTGCTCGCCGAGCTCGTGCGGCTGCCCGCAGTCGAGCGTCTCGAGCTGCGGCCGATGCCCGACGGCGAGGTGGCGCGCCTCGTCCGCGCCCAGCGGGCCGGCCCGCTGCCCGATGCCACCGTCCGCCGAATCGTCGAGCGCGCCGAGGGCAACGCGTTCTACGCGGAGGAGTTGCTCGCCGCCACCTCAGAGACCATGCCCGGTGCGGCGTCCGCCGTGCCCAGCGGACTGGCCGACGTGCTCCTCATCCGCTTCGAGCAACTTCCGCCCACCGCCCAGCAGGTGCTGCGTACCGCGGCGGTCGCGGGGCGCCGCGTCGAGCACGATCTGCTGCGCGACGCCGTCGAACTGCCCGAGGAGGAGCTGGAGTCGGCACTGCGCGAGGCCGTCGGCCGGCAGCTGCTCGTCCCTGGCGAGGACGACACCTACTCCTTCCGGCACGCCCTGATCCGCGAGGCCGTCTACGCCGACCTGCTGCCGGGTGAACGGGTGCGGCTGCACCGGGCGTTCGCCAGAGTGCTGGCCGGGCGGGGCCACCCGGCCGAGAGCGCGGCGGAGCGCGCCCACCACTCGCGGGAGAGCCACGATCTGGCCGACGCGCTGGCGGCCTCGCTGGAGGCCGCCGACCACGCGGGCCGGGTCCGCGCACCCGCCGAAGAACTGCGCCACCTGGAGGCCGCCCTCGACCTGTGGTCCGCGGTACCCGCTGCCGCACGGCCGGAAGGCTTCGACACGGTCACCTTGACGCTGCGCGCCTCGGCGGCCGCCGCGCACGCCGGCGAGACCCACCGGGCGGTCTCGCTCACCCGGTCCGCGCTCGCGAGGGTCGGTTCGGAGGAGGACTACGAACTGGCCGCCCGCGTCCGCTACACGCTCGCGGGCAATCTGATGCGCATCGACAGCCTGACGGCCGCGTTCGCGTACAGCAGCGAGGCGCTCGCGATGATCCCCGCCGACCCTCCGTCGCGTACGTGGGTGTGGGCCGCGGCCACCCACGTCATGGCGGCGAGGTACGTGGGCGACGACGACGCCGCCCACCGTGTGGCCCACCAGGCCCTGCGGATCGCCGAGGAACTCGAAGTGCCCGACGCCCGGGCCGACTTGATGATTTCCC
Organism: Streptomyces albicerus; assembly: GCF_008905045.1. Classification (GTDB taxonomy): domain Bacteria; phylum Actinomycetota; class Actinomycetes; order Streptomycetales; family Streptomycetaceae; genus Streptomyces; species Streptomyces albicerus. The sequence goes on along the minus strand of NZ_VWMY01000005.1, from coordinate 102,054 downwards.
TCGTCGGCCTCGAAGGAGACAACCGGCGCACTCCGGAGGGGCGGGCCCGGCTGCGGGAGGCGCGCGAGCTGGCCCGGCGCGCCGCCAACGTCACCATCGAGATGCGCGCCCTCTTCAACCTCGCCATCGGCTCGTACGAGTCCGGCGACCTGGACGAGTGTCTGAACTGGCTCTCCGAAGGCCTGGAGCGCGCGGGCCGCGCCGGGCTCCTCTCGTCTCCGTACCCGTTGGAAATGCGCTATCTGCACTCCCTGGTGCTCTACACCCTGGGCCAGTGGGACGAGTGTGTGCGGGTGGCGGAGACCGATGCCGAGCGGCTTCCGGCGGCCGGCAGGTACGCGATCGCGCCCGCGCTGTCCGTGGCCCTGGCGCGTGGCGACCAGGGTGCCGCCGAGCGGGCCCTGGCCCTGCTCGACGGGCCGTTCGACTGGATGGCCACGCTCGTCGCGAGCATCCTCCTGACCGACGCCGCGGTACTGCGGCGCGACCCCGAGGCGGCCGTCGAGCAGTTCCGTACGTCGGTCGCGGCTCTCGTCGACGACTCCGGCAGCACGCCCGACGTGGTGGTGCGGCTCGCGGCGCTCGCTCTGGCCGCCGTCGCGGACGCGGCCGTGGAGCTCCGCCGGGCCGGCGACGAAGAGGGGACCCGCCGCTGGGCGGAGACCGGGACGGAGCTGGTGGAGCTTGCCCGGGTCACGGCCGCCAAGGGCGAGGACGGTTCGCCGCAGGGGCCCGAAGGGCTGGCGTGGCTGGCGCGCGCCGAGGCGGAGTGGGCACGGGCCGGCACCGGACCGGATGTCGAGGCCTGGGAGAAGGCCGTCGCCGCGTTCGGCTATGGAGACGTCTACGAGCAGGCCCGCTGTCAACTGCGGCTCGCGGAGGCCCTCTTGGCGACGGAACGACGCGCCGAGGCCGTCGAGCACGCGCGCGCCGTGCGCGACACGGCCGTCCGGCTGGGCGCCGTGCCCCTGCGCGAGGACGTGGAGCGACTGATCCGCCGGGGCCGCCTCGCGGAGACCTCGCCCACGGCGGACCGGGTTCCCGTGCTGACCGCCCGTGAGAACGACGTCCTGCTGCTCCTCGCCCGCGGCCGCACCAACCGCCAGATCGGCGAGGAACTCTTCATCACCGGCAAGACGGCGAGCGTCCACGTCTCCAACATCCTCGCCAAGCTGGGCGCCGCCAGCCGCACGGAAGCCGTGGCGATCGCGTACCGCGAGGGACTGATCGAAGCGGAGCGGTCCGCTTCCGGGTGATGGCCGGTGGATGCCGTGCCCGTCCGCCGGCGCGTCGAGGCGATGTCGACCGGCGACGGTCATGCTCGCTCGGCAGGGTCCCCGAGCAGCTGGAAATGCCAGAGGATCATGGCCGGGACTCCGGTGCCGGCCGCTTGCGCCGCCTCGGGAGCCAGGCCGGCCAGGGACCATGGCCAGAGCTCCCACGGTCCCGCTTCGGTGGCACGCGGTGTGTCCCGGGACCCGGGCTGTTCGGCGTCCGGCGCACTCGCGGTGGCCTGGTCACGGGGCCGTGCCACGGCCGGTCGCTCGGGTTCCTCGCAGCGTCGCACGTGCAGCCCCGCCTGCAGGGCGGCGCGCAGATACTCCCCGGGACTGTGGCGGTAGGAGATCAGGCGTCCCGGTTGCCCGTCCGGTCGGCGTAGGCGGGGAATCACGCCTCGCGCCACCTGCTCGGGGTGGATGTCGGCGATCAGGAGATGTCCGCTCGGGCGAAGCACCCTGGCGAACTCGGCCATGACGGGCCTGAGTTCGGGAAGATGCGTCATTGCCAGGGAGCAGACGACCAGGTCCACGGCGCTGTCGTCCACCGGCAACTCGTGCAGGTCGCCGAGGTGGAAGTCGCCCCGCGGCACCCGTCGGCGTGCCCGGGCGGGCATGTCGGGCGAGCTGTCCACGCCGATGACCCGATGTCCTCTTGCGGCCAGCGACGCCGCGATCCGGCCGGTGCCGCACGCGGCGTCCAGGACGACGCCCGCCGGCAGTGAGTCGGCGACTTCACCGACCAGAGGCCCGTCGAAGTCGAACGCCGTGTTGGGGCCGTCGTACGTACTCGACCAGATCCCGTAACCCTCGACCGTGTCCACGCTCGCCACGTCCACTGCGGTGTCCGCCAGCGACTCGTCGTCGAGCAGTCGCCGGATCTCGGCGATCCGCGCATCGACGAACTCACGGTCGTACTCCCCGGCGAACGTTCGCATCAGGGCGATGCCTTCGAGGCCGAGCACATAGGCCAGCGGATGCTCGTACGTCATGGGCGCGACGGTAACGACGGATTCTTCGCAGGTGCCATCGAATTACCGCCTGCCGTGAGGCGCCCCACGGATCACGCCAGCATCTCCCGGGCGTAGAGCGCGTACACGGCCGCGACGCGACGCATCGCCGCCTCGTCGACGTACTCCTCGGGGCCGTGGGAGACGTCGAGCCGCCCCGCCCCGTAGGCGAACGCGGGGATGCCGAGCTGGGCGTACCAGCGGATGTCGAGGATGCCCGCGCACATCTCGAACTGCGGCCGGGCGCCCTCGACTTCGTCGACGCACCGGGCCAGGGTGACGGCCGCCGGATGGGACTCGTCGGTGCTCGCGGAGGGCTGCAACTGGGTCACCTCGACGGACACATCGGCACCGATCTCGGCGGCGGCGTCGTCGATGAGGGCCGTCAGCCGCTTGAGCTCGCCGTCCAGGTCCTCCTCGGGGTTGAAGCGGCCGTCGACGGTGAAGTGGACCGAGCCCGGTACGACGTTGAAGTTCGAGCCGCCGCCGGACAGACCGCCGACCACGAGCATGGTGCCCGGCGCGTCGTCGCCGTTCATCGGGAAGTTCGTGTGCCGGGTGGCCATCTCCGCGGCGTACGCCTCGACCGGGCGGGCCACATGCAGCATGTGCTGGAAGGCGTTCACGCCCCGGTGCGCCTGGCCGACGTGCGCCTCGCGCCCCCGGATGTCGACGCGCAGGGAGACCGCGCCGCGGGCCGCGTGCCAGATGCCGGCGCCGCTGGGTTCGCCGGTGACCATGGCGACGGCGCGTGGGTCGATCAGCTCCGCCTCACGCAGATGACCGGACCCCGCTACGCTGCCGGTCTCCTCGTCGCACACCAGGTGCAGGACGATCCGGCCGTCGCCGAGCAGTCCGAGCTCCTTGGCGGCCGCGGCGCCGTAGAGCATGCTGACGATGCCGCCCTTCATGTCCGCGGTGCCCCGGCCGATGAGCTTCCCGTCACGCCGCTCGACCGTGAACTGTTTGCGGTCCTGCACCGGGACGACGTCGAAGTGCCCGTGGAAGTAGAGGAGTTTGCCGCCGTCGCCGACGGTGCCGCGCACGACGGCCGGCTCCTCCAGCTCGCCGCCGGGCGCGAGTTCGATGATCTCGGGGCCGAGTCCCAGCCGCTCCATGGCGTCGCGCAGGACCCGCGCACAACGTCCGAGGTTGCGTCCGGGCGGGTTCTCCGATTCCACGGCCACGAGTCGTGCCAGCAGTTCGGCCATCTCGTCGGCCCTCGGCTCGAGCCAGGCCCGTACCGCTGCGGCATCATTCCTCATGAGCTTCGCCTCTCCTCGGCACAGCTACAGTGGCTGACAGCCGGAATCGTCATATAAAAGTGACGATGCGTTCAACGTAGGGAACGATGGATTCTCAGTCAATGGCCCTCCCCGCCGCCCGGCACCTGGCCGAGACGGTCCGCCGCCACCGCGAGGCGCGCAACCAGTCGCTCGGCGAACTCAGCCGGCTCACGGGTCTGTCCAAGACCAGCCTGGCCAGGATCGAGGCGGGTGAGGGCAACCCGTCGCTGGAGACCTTGTGGCGCCTGGGGCATGCGCTGGGACTGAGTATCGGACAGCTCATCGAGCACGCGGGGCCGGCTCCGGCACGGGTCCAACGAGCAGGCGAGGGCACCGTCGTGGAGTCCGCGCGCGGGATGCGGGGCCGACTGCTGCAGACCGACCACAGCCGCCACCGCACCGAGGTCTTCGAACTCGACCTGCCACCGGGCTCGCGGTTCGAGGGCGACCCGCACGACGCCGGCACCCGGGAGCTGGTCCACTGCACCGACGGCGCCGTGGTCTGCGGCCCGGCCGACCACCTGCTCGACCTCAAGGCCGGCGACACGGCGCACTTCGACGGCGGCGTCCCGCACATCTACGCCGCCGGACCGGGCGGCGGACGAGCGCTGCTGGTGATGAGCTACCCACCGGATCTCAGGTGACGGTGTACGCCACGGGGAGCGGGCGCGCATCAAGCGTCACCCGCTCCGCAAGAGAGGCGGTGCGCCATACTGCGGCAATGTTCGGCATACGGGACGGCCAGATATGGGACGGCCGGCGCACAGCGGTGGTCCGCTGTCTACTGGCCGCCATCCTGGCCATGACGGCCGTGCTCACGGGCCCGGGGCAGGCCACGGCAGCGGAGTCCGGCCCTCGCGACATCACGCAGAACGTTTTCTACGTGCCGCTGCACAAGCAGGAGCCGTACACCTCCGATCGGCTCGGCCTGGAGTTCGCGTACGACGGGCCGGCACGGGATGCCGAACTCGCCGTGGACGCGTCCGGGCTCGAGGGCGTCGCCGTCATCTCCTCGGGAGCCGACGGCTGCAGGCCGCGGATGCCGTCCTTCACCTGTTCGAAGCCGCTGCACCCCGACTCCGAGGGCTGGAACCTGCAGGAGCTGAAGCTCCGCCCCGCGGCCGGCGTCCGGGCCGGGGACTCCGGCATCCTCCGGTACACCCTCAAGCCGGAGGGTCTGCCCGCCGTCCGTGGCAGCCTGACGGTGATCGCGGGGCGGCCCGAACTGCGGGTGAACGAGGGCCGCACTCTCAAGAAGATGGCCGTGGGCGAAACCTTCGGCGTGCCCGTCGTCATCCGTAACACCGGCGATGTTCCCGCCCGCGGCGTCGTCCTGCTCATCGACGGCTTCCGGGATCTGTCCGCGACCACCCGGCACAGCAACTGCCGCTACCCCGGGGACGCCGACTACGCCAGGGGCGCCGCCGTCATCAAGTGCCTGCTGCCCGACGCCGTCATAGCTCCCGGTGAAACGATGCGGCTGACCCCCGTACTGCGGATGAAGCCGGGCAAGAGCGCGCTGAGGGAAAATTTGTCCTACGGGGCGTGGCCCTTCCACTCCTCCGGACGGCATCCGGGCCCGCCATGCTGCGTGGACGACCCCTCCCCCGGGCTCACACCGGGGAACGCGGCACCCCTCTCCCTCACCCCGGACCCGGCCGGCGGCAAGGGGACAACCTTCACCACGGACCCGGAGCCTGCGGGGGTGGACGTGCCGGTCCGCAACACCGCCGATATCGAGGCGATCGGCTCATCGCTGCTCGGCGACGTCGGCAGCAGTCACCGCATCCTGGTCGGCTACCGCAACAACGGCCCCGCCCAGACGGGCGAGATCAGGACCGTGTTCGTCGTCCCGCCCGGCACCGAGGTGACCCAGGCGCCCTACGACCCCGAGGCCGAGGAGGAGATGGCCGACCAGGCCTGCGAGACCAAGGACCACGGCCGCAGCTACACCTGCGACCAGCACGGAGAAGTCGGCCAGGAGGTCACCTACGAGTTCACGTTGCGCGTCACGAGCAAGGACACCCGTTCCGGCTGCGTGGCCGTCTCGGCCTGGGAGGGCGACTCGGCAACGGTCGGCGCCCGTGTCACGGACACCGTGCGAAGCAACGACAAGGCTCCCGTCCAGGTGGCCGAGAACGGCACGTTCTCCTGCGCTGTGTCCAAGAGTGACGGCAGCGTCGACGTGCCCAAGAGTGAAGGCGGCGTCGGCGGCTGGGCCCTCGGCACCGGAATCGCGGCCCTCGCCGGCTCGGCGCTCCTTGTCATCCGGCACCGGCGCAGGAAGGCGTCCCGTTCCGGTCCACCGAAGACGCCCTGGTGGCTGACGCGCTTCGAACGAGAGCTGTGACCGGCGCCGGGAGAGTCAGTCCCTGAGCACGGTCACCCCGTGCGGCGGCCGTCGCGTCAGGGCTCGATCTTCTGCAGGGCCGGCTCGGGAATCCGGTCCTCCGCCGCCGTATGCGCTTCTGTATGCGCTTCCGTGTCGCCACTGTGGTGCTTGGCCCGCTGGATCTGCTCGTAGACGTGGGCGCGCAGTTCGGCGAAGCGGGTGCTGGAGCGGGTGTGCAACTGGTCGCGCTCGTCCGGGAGATCGATCGTGAGGTCCTCCTGCACGACGGTCGGGGACTTGGACAGGATGATGGTGCGCTGGCCGAGGTAGACCGCCTCGTCGATGTCATGGGTCACGAACAGGACGGTGACGCCGAGTTCGCGCCACAACCGCCGGATGAGGTCCTCCAGTTCGGCCCGCGTCTGCGCGTCGACCGCCGCGAAGGGCTCGTCCATGAGCAGCACCTTCGGCTCGTACGCGACGGCGCGGGCGATGGCGACGCGCTGCTGCATCCCGCCGGACAGCTGCCAGGGATACGCCTGGTGGGCGTCGGCCAGGCCGACCACCTCCAGCGCGTGGTCCACCAGCTCCCGCTCGCGCGCCTTGCCGAGCTTCTTGCGGCGCAGCGGCAGGGCGACGTTGTCACGCACGTTCATCCAGGCGAACAGGGAGCGGCCGTACTCCTGGAAGACGACCGCCATGCCGGGCGGGGGCCCGTCGACCGGACGGCCGTCCAGGCGCACTTCGCCCCGCGTGGGGGCGAGCAGGCCGGCCATGCACTTGAGCAGGGTGGTCTTGCCGCAGCCCGACGGCCCGACCAGACACACCAGTTCGCCTTCGGCTATGTGAAAGGTGAGGTTGCGCAGCGCCTCGACGTTGCGGTGCCGACCGGTGTAGATCTTCTGCAGGTCTTGTACGTCGAGCATCGACGTCTCCTTGTCAGGGGGTGCGTCAGGGATTGCGCTGGGCGCGGCGCAGCCCGTGGTACCAGGCCATGGCGCGGTTCTCGGCGAATCGGAAGAGCAGGGACAGCAGGAAGCCGAGGACGCCGAGCAGCAGGACACCGCTCCACATCTCGGGGATGGCGAAGGAGCGCTGGAACTGCACGATCGTGAAGCCCAGGCCGTTGCTGGCGGCGAACATCTCGCTGATGACCATGAGGATGATGCCGATCGACAGGGCCTGCCGCATGCCCGTGACGATCTGCGGGCTCGCCCCGCGCAGCACCAGATGCCGCAGGCGTGCGGTGCCGGTGATGCCGTAGGAGCGGCAGGTGTCGCTGAGCACCTCGTCGACGGCGCGGACGCCCTCGACAGTGTTGAGCAGGATCGGCCACATGCAGCCGCTGACGATGACGAGCACCTTCATGGTGTCGCCGATGCCCGCGAACAGCATGATCACCGGGACGAGGACGGGTGGCGGGATGGCCCGGAAGAGTTCGAGGACCGGCTCCAGGTAGTCCCGTACGGTCCGCCGCATGCCGACCACCAGGCCGAGTCCCACGCCGACGACCACGGCGAGCAGATAACCGGCCGTAAGACGCAGCAGGCTCGGTACGACGTCCGACAGCAGCCGCTCCCCCGTCCAGACCTTCCCGAAGCTCTCCAGGATGGTGGCCAGCGGCGGGAAGTAGAAGTCGGTGCTGTCCGCGGTGGCGAACCACCACAGGGCGAACAGGACCACGGGCAGACCCAGCACCAGCAGGGTCCGTCGGACCACGGCGACGACGGTCATGCGGTCACCTCCACGCGTACGGACTGGTGCCAGTGCAGTGCCCGTCGTTCGACCGCCCGCGCCAGCAGGTTGACGGCGACCCCGAGCAGCCCTGTGACCAGCACCAGGGCGTAGACCTGCGGCACGGCTCCGGACACCTGCGCCACGGCGATCTCGCGGCCGAGACCGGGGGCGCCGATGACGAGTTCGGCGGTGATCGTGAGGATCAGCGCGACGGTGGCGGCCAGCCGCACGCCGGTCATCACGTACGGCAGCGCGGTGGGCCACATGACGTGGCGCACCCGGCCCCGGGTGCCGAGCAGATAGCTGCGGGCGGTGTCGTCGGCGACCGGGTCGACGTCCTGCATGCCGGCCAGGACCTGGACGAGCACCTGCCAGAAGGAGGCGTACACCACGAGCAGCAGCTTGGACCTGAGGTCGGTGCCGTAGAGCAGGACCGCGACGGGGATCAGGGCCACGGACGGGATGGGGCGCAGGAACTCGATCGTTGAGGCGGTCACCGCGCGCAGTACGGGTACGGAGCCGATGATCACTCCCGCCACGACGCCCGCCACGACGGCGATCGCCAGGCCCAGACCCCAGCCGGTGAGGGTGTCGCCGAGCGCGGTCCAGAACGTCTGCTCGGCGAGCATCTGCCACAGGGCGCGGACGGTTTCCGAGGCGGGCGGCAGATAGTCGGCCGACACCAGGCCGGTGTGCGGGAGCACTTCGAGCACCGCGACCAGTCCGGCAACACCGGCGAGGCCGCGCAGCAGGGCCACCGGGACGGGACCGCGCCGGGCAGGCGCCCCGCCGGGACCGCCGGGACCGGTGTCGGTCCCGGCGGTCTTCTCCATCACAGGGGTGATTCCGGGGCTGGTCATGAGAACAGCGTGTTCAGGTCGGGCTTCTTGCCGCCGAAGATGCCGTCCTTCTCACCGAGGGAGGCCAGCTTCTCCAGCGAGGCCATGTCGACCTCCGCCGGCCAGCTGGGCAGGGCGAGGTTCTTGAGCACCTCACCGCTGATCTTGGTGTACGTGGTGAGCATCTGGCGTGCCTCGTCGGGGTGTTCGGAGGCGTACTTCAAGGACTCGGTCACCGCCTCGGTGAACTTCTTGACCAGGTCCGGGTTCTCCTGCACGACCTTGGCCGAGGTGAAGTACGTCGCCAGGGTGAGCTTCGGGTCGGTCTCGGCGAACGGCGACGCCACGACGCGGGCACCCTGCGACTTGGCGATCGTCAGCGCGGGCTCGCCCATCCAGGCGGCGTCCACCTGCCCGCCATCCAGTGCGGCCGGCATCTGGTCGAAGGGCATCTCGAGGAACTTGACCTTGGACGGGTCACCGCCGTCCGCGCGAACCGTCTGGCGCACAGTGGTGTCCCCGATGTTCTGCAGGGTGTTCACCGCCACGGTCTTGCCGACGAGGTCCTTGGCCGACTTGATCGAACTGTCCTTCTTGACGCCCACACCACTGACGTCGGCCCCGACCTTGCCGTTGCTGGCCACGCCGTTGACCACCGACTTGATGGGGACGCCCTTGGTCTGGGCGATCATCAGCGAGGTGGTGTTGCTGAAGCCGAACTGGAACTGGCCGCTCACCACGCCGGGAATGATCGCCGCGCCGCCCTGGGCGCTCTCCATCTTCAGCTTGATGCCGCGGCTGCTGAAGAAGCCCTTCTTCTCACCCAGATAGAGCGGTGCCACATCGACGATCGGGATGATGCCGACCTTGACCTCCGTGGTCTTGCCTCCGCCGGAGGACGACGAAGCGCCGCTCGAGGAGGACGAGGACCCGCATCCGGCCGCGCCTACGACCGTGATCACGACTGTGGCTAGCCCGAGTATGCGCCTGTGCATGGGCTTCTCCTGACGGAAGACATCTGTGAATGGTGTGAACAACCCGCGGTGACCGAACGGGTCGAGCGGGTCGAGCTGAAACCCGCTGACCCCGGGGACGCGTCGGCAACCGACACCGAGCCGGCTTCGGGACCGGTCTCTGCGTCGGGCGCCCCCGGGGCCGCGGCCGCCGGACGTGCGGAGTCCCGACGGTGAGGCAGCGGAGAGGGGAGTGGGCACCGCTGCCTCGTCGCGACTCGTCACCACGTCCAAACGTTGTGCACTTTCTTGACGGCCGCAATCTACACATCTATCTTCGCGCTGTCAGTACTCCGGACAGTGGAGGTTGCGATGGCTTCGCCGCCTCCTTCCCGACCCGCCGCAGAACCCGTCGAGCGGACCGACGGGCACCACTCACAGCCCGCCGACCCCAGGCTTCCGATGGGCGGCCGTACCCTTTCCGACGTGCACGACGAGACTCCACAGGCGGCCATGGACTTCCCGAGCGGACCGCAGCTGCGCCCCCAGTCGCTCATGTTCGCCTTCTTCGGCGGCCATGTTCTGGAGGAGGGGCCCCTGTGCGTGTACTCGGGCAGCATCATCGAGGTGCTGGCCCGTGCCGGAGTCGGCGAGCAGGCCGTGCGGTCCACCCTGACCCGCATGGTCAACCGCGGTCTGCTGCGACGTCAGCGCGAGGGGCGCAGGATGTACTTCGGCCTGACCGCGCAGGCGACGGAGATCCTCTGGGACGGAAAGAAGCGCCTCTGGGACACCGGCGCCGTCAACGACGACTGGGACGGCACCTGGACACTGCTCGGCTTCTCGCTGCCCGAGTCCTGGCAGCGCCAGCGGCACGACCTGCGCTCCCGGCTCACCTGGTCGGGCTTCGGCGCCCTCTACAGCGGACTGTGGATCGCACCCGGTGAGATCGACGTCTCCGAACTCGTCTCCGAACTCGGGCTCGCGGCCCACGTCAAGATCTTCCACGCCACGGCCGACGACGCCACCGACATCGGTCTGATGATCCGCGACACCTGGGACCTGGACGGCGTCGGCGCCCGGTACGCCGACTTCGACAAGCGCTGGACGGCCTGGCTCGGCACGGGCAACGGCGACCCGATCGGAACGCGTCTGCACCTGGTCAGCGAATGGCTCGGGATCCTCCGCACGGACCCGCGGCTGCCCGCCCGGCACCTCCCCGCCGACTGGCCGGCCCGCTCTGCCCACGAGACCTTCCACCGCATCGCGCGGCAGACCGAGGGTCCCACCCGCCGGATGGCCGCCCAACTCCTGGACACCACGCCGCTGCGGACGTCCTGACCAGGGGGCTTGGCGAAGTCCGGTGCGGTACCGCGCCCCGTAAGGGGCGCGGGGAACTGCGCGACCAGCCCCCACCGGCCCGCAGGTTCATCACCGTTCTTCCAGCGGAGCGCTTAGGCCGCGAACTCAGCCGCGTGGCAGGACCGCGTGTCCGCCCGCGGTCAGCGCCTCCACACGCCGCATCACCTCGCGGCAGAACGCCCCGACGCCCTTCGGGTCGTCGATGAACTGGTTCGGCTTGACGCAGAAGGTGGTGAAGCCCTGCTCCAGCTGTTCCGGGATGGCGGCGAGGGCCGCGCCGAGATCCGCCGGGGAGTGGTCGTCGGGGAACACGGCCTGGGTGCCGCCGATCATCTCCAGCTCAGCGATGTCGCGTCCGGCCGCACCCATGGCCTCCTCGAGCTTCCGCAGGTCCTCCGGCGTCGGACGGCCCAGCGGATGGAAGCCGTGCCCGTACTGGACCAGCCGCCTGAGCACCGGACCGTGCAGGCGCTGCCCGCCGAACCAGAGCCGGGGTCCTTCCCGTCGGTACGCCTTGGGCTCGAAGTAGACGTCCCGGAACGGGTAGTTCTCACTCTCGTGGGAGATCGGGGAGGGTCCCCAGGCCTTCGCCCAGACCTCCAAGTGCTCGTCGAGCAGGCGCCCCCGCTTGCCGAACGGCACCCCCATCGCGTCGTACTCGTCCCTGCTCCAGCTCACCGTGGGCTGCACCAGCAGCCGTCCCTCGCTGATCAGGTCGAGGGTGCCCAACTCCCGGGCGAGCAGCAGGGGATGGCGCAGCGGCGCGAGGACGGCCGCTGCGGCCAGCCGCAGCCTCTCCGTCACCGAGGCGATCGCGCCCAGCAGGATCAGGGAGTTGGGCCAGGGGGTGTACGGATCCTGGTTGCCCGGCAGCGCGTAGTCGCGTGGGTTGCCCATGATGCCGTCGGCGACCGCGTCGGGGCCCAGCACGATGTGTTCGCTCACCATCACGGAGTCGAAGCCCGCGTCCTCGGCCTCGCGGGCCCAGCGAACGGCGGCGGGGAGGTCGGCGCGGCCGCCGGTCAGGGTCCAGTTCTCACTCAGGACCAGCAGCATGCGGGGAGTCTTGGTCATCGTCGGCATCCTTCGTTCCCGGGTGCCCCAGGCCAACGCGGAGGCAGCAATTTCATTTGAGCCCAAACATATGACCCGGCGGGATCGGCCACAACCCCGCGCCACGGGAAGAGACCTCCGCGGCGCGGCTGCGCGGTCCGGCGGAAGGCGGTGTCATGGGAACAGGCTCAAGGAGGGCCGCGCCGCCGTTTGTGGCATGGGGGACCGGTTACACGAACGGCATGGCGCGCATCCGTACAGGAAAAGGTGGCTGGTCATGACGCCTGGCACGCATCTCGCTCTGACGCTCACCCTCAGCGGCGGCACGGCCGCCGACGCGCGGGCGGTCGTCCACACCCTCGAATCCACCTTCGGAGCGGCGGACGACATGCCCGGGGACGGAGGCGCCACGGTCTACACGGCGGCGTTCGACAACGACGTACCGACCGGTGGCGGCGAGACACCGCAGACCGCGCCGCGGCTCTCCGCTCCCGTGACCGTCACCCTGCAGGGCACCCCCGAGGCCGTGCGACGGGCCGACGAGACCCTCACCGCGGTCTTCAACGTCCGCGAGGAGGGGATGGCCGCCGGCGACCAGGAGCAGGAGTGGCAGCTGTGCCTGGTCCCGTAGGGCCACCCGTCTCAACCACCGAGCCGTAGCGCCCGCATCTGCTCGTCGAGCGGGCCGAGACCCACGTCCCGGCGGCGCTCGTCGAGCGTCTGGGGCCGGCGGACGGGATACGGGCGGAGGGTCGCGGGGTCGACACGGGTGCCGTAGAACTGCGGCTGGCCGAGTTCGACGGCGCAGTGATCGGCGATGTACGCGTGATGCGGCGCGGGGCAGCGTCCGTCCGCGGTGGCCTGGGCGATCAGGTCGCGGCAGGCGAGCTGGAAGTCGAGGTCCGGGGCGTGCAGCAGGATCATCAGGGCCGCCGTGGAAGCCGGCGCGCCGACCAGGTCGGCGGTCGGCCACGCATGGCGCCGGACGATGGTCTTCAGCGCCTCGGCGTTGTCCTTGCGGCACTCGGCGATACGCCGGTGCGCGGCCTGCGTGGGACTGCGATGCGCGTCCCGCATCGCGCGCTGGTCCTCCTCCGCCCTGCGGACCAGTTCGCGAGCGAGGGCGGCCGCGAGCGCCGGGACCACGGTCGGCCGCCCCTCCCGTATCTCTTCGTGCGCCCGTCCCATGCGGTCCTCCCCCGCCGCGTCCGGTGCGCGACCCGCATGACCGTCCCGTCCCGCATCGCGCCCAAGCGCCGTACGCCCGTCCCGCGCCGTGTCGTGCGCGAGGTGGCCCGAGATGCCGGAACTGCTCATGACGTCCCCCGAATGTCCAATGAGAACCACACCCGCTTCCCCGTCTCGCCGGGATCGGGCGGTGCGATGCCCCAGTCGTCGGCCAGCGCGGCCACGATGGCGAGTCCGCGTCCGGACTCCTCGGCCAGATCCGCCGTGCGGTGACGCGGAAGGTCGGGCGAACGGTCGGCGACCGTCACGCGTACGTCGTGATCCGTGCACTCGATGCCGACGGTGACCGTGTCGCCGATGTCGGAGCTTCCGTGTCTGACGGCGTTGGCGAACAGTTCGTCCGTGACCAGGACGGCGTTGTCGAGTTGCTCGGCCGGCAGCCGCAGGTGCGACAGCCGTTCGGCGACCATGCGCCGCACGGCGGAGGCGCGCGACGGCTGGGCTGCGAACACGGTGCGAAGGACACGGGGCGAACTCACAGCGACGGGCGCGACCGGAGCGGCAGGCACGACCGGGACGGTCCGGGCGGTCTCATCGGCCCATGCCCGACCGCCGGGTGCGTCGCGGTCCGCGCCATGCGTCAGTGAGGGCGACGGCCGGCGGCTGTGCGCACTGGATGCCGTCATCGTGCCTCCTTTTCGTGTGCAGCACGGGTGGGGGACGTTCTCGGTGGCTGCACGTGCAGCCAACCCGTCGGACCGGTGGCTCGGCCAGGGAGTGCGGGGGTTGTCCGGTTGCAGGTGCGTAGTGGTGTGGCATGTATGTTCGATCGCGTGAGCAACGTGAGCGAAGGCCAGGCTGTCGACAGCGGGCAGGGTGTCCGCGGCTGGCCGGGTGTGAGCGGCAAAAGGGTGCTGGTCACCGGTGGCACGCGGGGGCTCGGCGAACAGATCGTGCGGCTGCTGACGGCCGAGGGGGCCCGGGTGGCGACGTGCGCGCGCACCGCACCGGACCTGGAGGCTCTGAAGGCGTCGCTGGACGCCACGGGGCCCGGCCGGTTGTTCGCACGGGCACTCGACGTCACCGAGCCCGAGCGACTGGAGGCCTTCGTCACGGCCTCGGCGAAACGTTTTGGCGGCCTGGACGGGGTAGTGGCCTGTGCGGGCGGATCTCGCGGGCGCGGCCTCGAACAGACGGACGCCGGGGACTGGGCCGCGACCTGGGAGCTGAACGTCGGACACACCGCGCGGCTGGTGCGGGCCGCGGTTCCGTATCTGCGTACGGCCGGTGGCGGTTCGGTCGTGGTGATCTCGTCGATCTCCGGCTGGAAGCCGGGTCCGAACGCGCAGTACGGGACGGCGAAGTCCGCCCAGATCCATCTGGCCGCCTCGCTGGCCCGCGAGCTCGGCCCGGACGGAATCCGGGTGAACGCCGTCTCGCCGGGGTCGATGCTCATCCCGGGCCGGCGCTGGGACCGGATGCGCCGGGAGGATCCCGAGGCCTTCGCCGCGTTCGCGGCGGCGGAGCTGCCGGGCGGGGAGCCGGTCGCGCCGCAGGAGGTGGCGCACGTAGTGGCGTTCCTGCTGTCCGACTGGTCGAGCGGCGTCTCCGGGGCCAACCTGCCCGTCGACCGCGCGCAGAACGCCCCCTCCCCCGACGGCTACTGAACCGCCGGGCGGGCCGGTCGTGCCCGGGCCGGCCGTCATGCCGCGGCCCCCAGCACCGGGCGGGACCTGCGCTCGAACTCCTGGACCAGCGGCTCGTGCCGGCGGCTCTCCAGCCTCCTGCGGAAGTCGCGCAGGGCCTGGATGGAACGCTCGCTGTGCACCGTACCGAGGGTCTCGAGCGCCTCGGTCGCCGTGCCGATGGCCTCGTCGAGACGGTTCTGCTGGAGGTGCGCGGTCGCCAGTACGGAACGGCTGATGGCCTGGCGCCTGCGCCGGTCGGCGTTGGCGCCGATGGACTCACCCGCCGTGCGCTCCGCCTGCGCGGCGAGGCCGAGGTCACGGAAGCACAGGGCGGACTCGGCCTGCAGATAGTGGTGGTCGAGGAAGCGGACCCAGACGGACTCCTGGGCGGCGCCGCGGCTCACGTCCAGCTGCTGCTCCGCGAGCCGCAGCGCCTCGGCCGTCTCGCCGGAGCTGCCCCGCGCCGCGTGTCCGCGCGCCGACATGGCGTACAGACGCATCAGGCCGAGCGGGCTGCCCGAGTCCCTCGCGGTGGCGATACCGGCCCTGGCCAGCGCCACTCCCTCGTCGGGCCGGCCGAGGCTGGTGGCCAGGTGCGAGAGGCCGGCGAGGATCTGCCCGCCCAGGACGCGGTCGCGGCCTTCGGCGCACAGTCTCAGCGCCTGGGTCATGTAGCGCTGCGCGAGCCCGTACTCCCCCGCGTCGTACGAGCTCCAGCCGGCCATCGCGGCGAGGCGGGCCGCGGCGGCGTACAGCAGCCGCTGCTGGTGCGGGGGTGTGCCGCGGCGCTGCAGCATGGGGACGACCTCGGTGGACAGGTAGTGCACGATGCTGGTGCGCACTCCGCCGCCGCCGAAGTGGTTGTCCATCTGGTCGAACATGCTGATCATGGCGTGGACCTGCTCGACGGGCCCGCCGTCGGTCACCGGGGCGAGGCGGGTGACGTCGGGGTTCTCCACCAGCCAGAGCAGCCATTCGCGCTGAGGATTCGTCAGGGCACCGGCGACGAAGGGGACCGCACCGAGGAGGCTGCGGCGGGAGATGTCGGTGGAGCCCAGTTCGGCCAAGGTGTGCAAGGTTTCTGCCAGGTCTTCGCGGTACACGAGTGCCCTGCCCGCTACCGGGCGTTGCTGGTCGGGCAGGAAGCCGAGGTCCGTGGGCGAGACGGCGTGGCCGAGTCGCTCGGACAGCACGGCGGCGATCAACTCCGGTGTGTTCCCCCGGGGTTGCTGGCCGCTCAGCCAGCGGGTGACCGACGCCTTGTCGTAGTTGGAGTCCGTGCCCTGGCAGCGCCCCAGTTCATTGACCCGCAGGGCGAGTGAGGCATAGGAGCAGCCGGCGTCTCTGAGGGCGGCGGCCAGCGCCTTGTTGGCCCCGGCAGGGCCCTTGCCCGGGCTCCTCGATTGTCCGTCGCTCACGGTGGCCATCCAGGTCTCGCATCGCGGTGCTGCGGTTCCGCCCTACCTGCCGGGGCGTCAATTCCAGTGCGGCTGTGCGCTGTTGTGCGTCGTCGCCGCCGGGCTGTGCGGCAGGTCACTCGATCACTATGATGGCCGACAGACTCAACCCGCAACAAGCGTTCTGATAATTTCAGAACGATCCGCATCGCCCTGTCTGTGTCAGCGACGGCGTGGCACACTGCACGCTGTGACGGCCGTTCCGGGAGGTAGCACGTGAGCGACAACCGCTCGGGCGGCAGTGCACCGACCGTCCTGCGGATGGTCCTCGGCAAGCGGCTCCGGCAGCTGCGCGAGCAGGCCGGAGTCTCGTTCGAGGACGCGGCGCGGGCCATCGAGGTCACCCCTCTGACGGTCCGCCGGATCGAAAAGGCCGAGGTCGGCTTCCGTATCCCCTACGTGAGGGAGTTGCTGCACACCTACGGAGTTCCCGCCGCGGAGATCGACGACTTCCTCGCTCTGGCCAGGGAGGCCAACGAGCCCGGCTGGTGGTACTCGTACCGCGACGTACTGCCCGAGTGGTTCAGCGCCTACGTGAGCCTGGAGAGCGAAGCCAGCGTCATCCGTCTCTACGAACCCCACTACGTCCCGGGCCTGTTGCAGACGCACGACTATGCCGCCGCGCTCATGCGCATCGGCTTTCCCAACGAGACGAAGGAGGACATCGACCGCCGGGTCGCCCTGCGCCTGAAGCGCCAGGACCTGCTGGCCAAGCCCGACGCACCGGCAGTCTGGGCCATCCTCGACGAGACGGTGCTGCGCCGCCCGGTGGGCGGGGCCGAGGTGATGCGGGCCCAGCTCGACCGGCTGACCGAGGCCCTGGAGATGCCCAAGGTCCGGATCCAGATCCTGCGCTTCAAAGTGGGCGCACACCCGGGCGCGTTCGGCCCCTTCCACTACTTCCGTTTCGGCTTCTCCGAACTTCCCGACGTCGTCTACACCGAGAGCCTCGTCGGCGCGGTCTATGTCGACCAGCCCACCGACGTCGTGACGTACCTCGAAGTAATGGACCGGATGTCCGTGCAGGCGGAACCGGTCGCTCGAACCAGGGCCATCCTGGGAGAACTGCGTAAGGAGTTGTGAGCCATGGGTTCCATCTACAGCGGGATGCCCGCCATCGATCTGGGAACCGAGGGCTGGCACAAGCCCTGGAGCGGCACCAACGGCGGAAGCTGCGTCGAGGCCAAGCGGCTGCCCGACGGCAGCGTCGCGTTCCGCCAGTCCAAGGACCCGGACGGGCCCGCGCTGATCTACACCCGGGACGAGATGGTCTCGTTCCTGGAAGGCGCGAAGTCCGGCCAGGCCGACTTCCTCGTCGCCTGACGCCGCCTCGTCGCCCGACGTCGCACCGAGGACCGCGCGTCGCGAGCCCGCGCTCGGACGCCACCACTCGCCCGTACCGGGCAGCACCACTACGCCCGCACAACCATCAACCACTACGCCCGCACAACCGGAAAACCCGCACGCGCACTCCCGCCGTGCGGGTCGTCCGGCCACACTGGGAAAGTCGGTCGTCCGGGAGGGAGTGGTATGCGCACGCTCCATGAGGCCGTCAGCCAGTGCCGGACACTGGTCGTCGAGGGCCCCGACGGAATCGGCAGAAGCGGACTGCTCGCCGAACTGGTCCGCAACGGATTCATGATCCGCCGCTCGCGGGGCCATCTGCACCACGTGGACCCGACCCGCCCGTACCGCGAACTCCTCGCCGCGCCCGGCCGGCTGGCCGTCGACGGCGGCATCATCCACGAACTCGTCTACGGGCCGTTGCGCCGCGGACACTCCCGGGTGACCTGGATCCAGGCGCTCGACTTCGCCGAGTCCGTGGCCGAACGGGACGGCGCCCTTCTCCATCTGACGGACTCCGGGCGCGAGCCGGACGCCGAGAGCGCCGAGGCGGCCGACGCCTTCGACCGCGCGTTCCGCACCCTCGCCCAGCACGTCACCGTCGTCACTCTCGACGTCGGCGGCCCCGGCCCTCCCATCCGTGCACCTGCTCCGGCTCCTCAACTGGGGCGATGCAAAAGGAAGTTGACGGTAGGTTAGTGACTGACCGCGTGACGCACGGCAGGAGATATCCCATGGCAGACGGCCAGAGCACCCCCGACCAAGAAGCCTTGTCCAAGATCGACACCACGGTGCCGCACTCGGCCCGCATCTGGAACTACTGGATGGGCGGGAAGGACAACTACGAGGTCGACCGGGTCGCGGGCGATGCCTACCGTGAGATCGCCCCGAACATCGAGACGATGGCCCGCGCCTCCCGCGGCTATCTGATCCGCACCGTGACGTTCGTCGCCGGCGAACTGGGCATCCGCCAGTTCCTGGACATCGGCACGGGCCTTCCCACGTACGACAACACCCACCAGGTCGCCCAGCGCGTGGCGCCGGAGTCCCGGATCGTCTACGTGGACAACGACCCGCTGGTACTGCGGCACGCCCAGGCCCTGCTCACCAGCACCCCCGAGGGCGTCACCGACTACATCGACGCCAACCTGCACGAGCCCGAGAAGATCATCGAAGCCGCGGACAAGATCCTGGACTTCAGCAAGCCCGTCGCACTGATGCTGATGGGCATCCTGGGTCACATCCAGGACTACGAAGAGGCCAAGTCGATCGTGCGCCGCCTGCAGGCCGCCCTGCCGTCGGGCAGCTACTTCGTGCACTACGACAGCACCGACACCGACGCCGAGCTCAAGCGGGCCCAGGAGGGCTACGACGACACGGGCGCCGTCCCGTACGTGCTGCGCAGTCCGCGACAGGTCGCCGCCTACTACGAGGGCCTGGAGCTGCTGGAGCCCGGCATCGTCTCCTGCCCGCTGTGGCGCCCCGAGCCGGGCACGACCCCGGAGCCGACGGACGTGTACGGGGGCATCGCCCGCAAGCCCTGACCCGCGCCCCCGAAAGCCCTGGCGCCCCCCGTTGGCGCCAGGGCCGATCTTGAGGCCGGTCAGGCTTTGGGCAGGTCAGGGTCGCTCGGCCGGCTGGATGTTCTGGTTGAGCCGGAACAGGTTGCCCGGGTCGTGGTCGGCCTTGATCCGGGCCAGCCGGGCGTAGTTGTCGCGGTAGCTCGCCCGTACGCGCTCCTGGCCCTCGTCCATCATCATGTTCACGTAGGCGCCGCCCGCCGAGTACGGGTGAAGGGCCTCGAAGTAGTCGACGGTCCACTGCTTGATCAGGCCGGCGTTGGCCGGGTCGGGGTCCACGCCCGCGTACACGGACGCCCAGCGTGCGTCGCGGTAGCTCCAGGCGGTGTCCGTCGGCGCGTGGTCGTGGACGGCGCCGTCGATCGGGTACAGGTGCATCGTCGACTTCATGGTCGGCAGTTCGGCACCGAACTTGGCGTGCAGGTCGATCGCGTCGCCGGGGATCTCGTTGACGAAGTCGGCCCGCCAGTACCACTGGTCGCCGGGCGGGTAGAGGCCGTCGAAGGCCGACTGGATCGCGGGGTGCGGCATCGGTGCCGGGCCGTGCAGCATCGGCTGCGGCAGGGCGTCGAGCAGCGGCGCCATCGCGCGCGACGCGGCCTCCTCGTCGTCCCCGGCGTAACACCACACGACACCGCAGGCCTTGCGCCCATGGATCTCCTCGGGGAACGGCGGGCCCGGCGGGACGGCGCCGATCAGGAAGAAGCCGTTGAGGTCGCGGGGCGCGTGCGGGATGAAGTCGCGGTAGGCGGCGAGGACCTCGGCACACTGTTCGACGGGCCAGAACGTGGGCCCGGCGATGACCGTGCTCACCTCGTGCAGCCGGAACAGGAACGAGGTGACGACTCCGAAGTTGCCGCCTCCGCCGCGGATCGCCCAGTACAGGTCGGTGTTCTCGTCGGCGCTCGCGCGCACGTGCTCGCCGTTCGCCAGGACCAGTTCGGCCTCCAGCAGGTTGTCGATGGCCAGACCGCACTTGCGGGTGAGATGACCGAGGCCGCCGCCCAGGGTGAGGCCGCCGACGCCGGTCGTGGAGATGATGCCGCTCGGGGTGGCCAGACCGTGTGCGTTGGTGGCCTGGTCCACTTCGCCCCAGACGCAACCCCCGCCGACGCGGACCGTCCTGGCCTTCGGGTCGACCTCGATGTCCTTGAGCGGGGACAGGTCTACGACCACCCCGTCGTCGCAGGTCCCCAGGCCCGCCCCGTGGTGCCCGCCGCCGCGGACCGCCAGCGGCAGGCCGTGGTCGCGGGCGAAGCCGACGGCGTGCGTCACGTCCTCGGCGCTCGTACAGCGCGCCACCAGGGCGGGCCGCCGGTTGATCATCGCGTTGTAGACCGCGCCGGCCTCCTCGTAACCGGGATCGTCCGGACCGATCAACTGGCCCTTGAATCCGGTGAGTTCCTGGCGTGCTGCCTGTGCCGGTGTGATGGACATGCGCATCCCCCGATCCGGGACCCTGCCTCCGGGCCCCTCCGATGCGCCTGTTTCTAGTCCCGTCCCCCGGGCGCAGATATCCGTGCCCGTCACTCAGCTCGGCGCGGTGGCTACCTAGGTCCTGTCGTCAGACTCCCGTCGTCCGCCCGGAGGGCGGGCCCCGCGGCGTCAGGTGCGTGCTCTGGGGGTCCCCCCGGCCGAAGGCTGGGGGGAGTGCCGGGCGCAGGCCCTCGTACTGGACGTACTTGGGTCTGTGCCCGGTGCGGCGAGTGGGGGCACCTCCCACGCCCTTTAAGGCAGTGGGGGAGCGTGCATGGCGTCGCGGGGCAGGCGGGAGTCTGACGACAGGGCCTAGGTCTCACGTCCGGACAGCAGGCCGAGTTCCGTGGCGCGGACGGTGGCCTGGCGGCGGGTGTGGGCGCCGAGCTTGTCCAGTACGGCGGAGACGTGGTTGTCGACCGTACGGACCGAGACCACGAGCCGCTCGGCGATCTCGGGATTGGTCAGACCCTGGGCCAGCAGCCGCATGACCTGGAGCTGGCGCTCGGTGAGTCCCGCGGGGTTCTCCCGTGTCGCGGCGAGCGGCCCGCGCGGGATGCGGCGCACGCCGAGCCGCCGCAACTCGCCGCGGACCAGGCGCGCCAGGGGTTCCGCGCCGAGCGCGTCCAGACCGGCGAGGGCGGCGAGCTTGTCGTCAGGGTCCGGGCTCTCGGCGAGCGCGGCGGCATGCTCGTACGGGCAGCCGACCGCGAGCCACGCCTGCGCCGCCTCACGCCACCGTCCCGCGGTCTGGAGCGCGTACGGATGGTCCGACCCGTCTACCGGTACGGGGTGCCCCGCCTTGGTGAGCCAGTAGCCGAGCTCGGTCCGGTGCGACACGGCGGACAGGCGGCGCGCCTGCTCGAAGACCTCGGCGGCGGCCGCGACCACCGCGGCGTGATCGCTCCGGAGCCAGGCCGCCTCGGCCCGGGCCGCCGCGACCGGCCCGGTGCGCTGGAGTTCGCGGGTGCGTACGGCGATCTCCCAGGCCTCGTCGAGCAGTTCGTCGGCGCCGCTCCTGCCGCGGCGGACGCGCACCCGGGCCAGGACGGTCAGGGCGGGACAGCGGGCGGGCACGAACTCGTGGGCGCCCACCTCGGCATGCCGCTCCGCGTCGTCCCAGGCTCCGGCGGCGAACCGGCGCAGCGCCATCGAGACATGGAGATAGCTGAGGAAGCCGACGTGCTCCGCCCGGTCCGCCAGCTCCATCCCGGGCCCGAGGAAGCGGTCGGCCTCGGTGTACTCGAGGCGTTCGAGCAGCGTCCAGATCAGGTTGGCGTACGACCGGCAGGCGTGCTCGACCTCGCCGGCCGCCAGTGCGACCTTCAGGCTCTCCTCCAACTGGGCGCGGCCCAGCGGGTCACCGGCGCGCCAGCGGGCGCTGCCGACGTTGTTGAGGGCGTGCGCGAGGATCGCCATGTCGCCCGTGCGGCGGGCCAGGGCGATGGCGCGCTCGCCGAAGTCGACCGCCTGGGCGGTGCGTTCGGACAGCATGTGAAGCTGGGACGTGTTGCTGAGGGCCAGCGCGAGCAGCCGGTCGTCGCCCGCCTCCTCCAGGACCGCGATGGCCTCGCGCGCGGCGCGTTGTGCCTCGTCGGCGTCGCCCGCCCACCAGTGGATCCGGGACAGCCAGCGCAGGTCGGCGCCGAGTGCCCGGGTGTCGCCGAGGTACCGGCGCAGCGCGACCGCGTCCTGCTCGGCGTCGACGGCGGCCGCGGAGTCGGCGATGGTGTAGCTCTCGACGGCGTACCGCTCCAGCAGACCGGCCAGTTCGGCCGCGCCGAAGCGGTCGCGCTGCCTGAGGACGAGCCGCAGGTGGGCCGCGGCCTCACGATGTGCGCCCGCGCTGGAGGCGTCACGGGCGGCATCGGGGCCGTACCGCGCGATCGCTTCCTGGTCGCCCGCCTCCGCCGCGTGGTGGACGACGCGGGACGGGTCGGAGCCGGGCTTCGCGACCAGCGCGGCGAGGACACGTCGGTTGAGTTCGATGCGCCGTGCGGCGGGCAGTGAGTCGGCGACGGCCCGGCGGATCAACTCGTGCCGGAATCCCGCCCGTTCAGGTGTCACGGTCAGCAGGCCTCGCTGTTCGGCCGCCGCCAGTTCGGCCACGCCGTCCGTGAGCAGCGCGTCGGCAAGGGGGCGTTCGACCGCGGAGGGCACCACGGCGAGCTGTTCCAGGGCGTCCCGGGTGCGGTCGTCCAGGCCGCGCAGCCGGGCGAGGACCGCGTCGACCACCGTCGGGGGTACGCCACCGGTGCCGCCGGCCGCCACCACCTCGGCGACGAAGAACGGATTGCCCGAGGTCACCGTGTACACCTCCGCCGGATCGAGCCGGCTCACCGCGCTCAGTGTGCGGACGGCGCCCGGGGAGAGCCGGGACAGCGGGAGGCGGTGCACGCGTTCGGCGCGGGACACCTGGCCGAGGAGGTGGTGCAGGGGGTGGCGGCGGTCCAGTTCGTCGTCCCGGTAGGTCAGGACCAGTACGGCCGGGAGGCGTTCCACCCGGTGCACCAGGAACCGCAGGGCGTCGAGCGAGGCCTCGTCGGCCCAGTGCACGTCCTCGACGACGAGGACCGCCGGGTGCGGGGCCGCGATCAGCTCGGCCCGCAGGGCGTCGTACACCCGGGGCCGGTCGCCGCCCGCCGTGAGCGCTCGCGCCAGTTCCGCGCCGACGCTGCCGACGAGGTCGCGGAAGGGGCCGAGCGGTCGCCGGGTCGCGAGGTCGTCGCACTCCCCCATCAGGACGCGCGCGTCGGCGGGCAGCACGCCGGGCATGGCCTTCACCAGGCTCGACTTGCCGATTCCCGCTTCCCCGAAGACGAGCACCACCGAACCGGCTCCGTCTGCCGCGTCCCGCGCGGCGGCGGCCAGTCGGTCCAGCTCGTGGTCGCGTTCGAGGATCCCCCAATCCACGGTGCGATTCTGGCACGTGTGCGGGCGGGCGGGCCCGCAAAGATGTCGATGGTTGTACAAAACGCGGCTCGGTCACCAGCGGCCCTACGACGTGGGCCGCACCGCCACCGCCCAATTGCTCCGTTGCGTCACCCGGGGCGAAGTCCCGCCGGCCTCCCGGCGCACCCTGCCCGTCGAGCTCAAGGTGCGGGGCACCACGGGGCCTGCCACCCGCTGACCCCCACTTGCCCCAACTGCCGCCGCACGGTACGGAGTTGATTTGCCGTGCCGCATCACCCCCTGCTCTGCTCAGCCTTGGAAAGGCGGTTCGCCATGCCCAGCGTGCTCGTTGTGGGCGAATCCTGGTTCACGTACACGGTCCAACAGGTCCGTCAGAAAGGCTTCGACGCCTTCCACACCGCGGCGTTCACTTCCGATGTGGCACCGCACTGGGCACCACCGCCGTTCCTGGCCGGGGAGGGGTACGCCGAGTTGTGGGACCGACTGGTGCCTTGGCTCGCCGGATCGGAGCTGTGATGTCCGATCACGAGAGTGCTCCCTTCACCGGCACACCCCACCTCGCGGCCGCGCCCGGCGACTTCGCGCCACTCGTGTTGATGCCGGGGGACCCGCGCCGGGCCCGGCGGATCGCCGAGACGTTCCTGGCGGACGCGCGGCAGGTCACCGACGTACGCGGCATCCTCGGCTACACCGGCAGCCACCGGGGCGTGCCAATGTCCGTCCTCGCCTCCGGTATGGGCATTCCCTCGGTGTCTATCTACGCGACGGAGCTGTTCCGGTACTACGGCGTGCGCAGGATCGTCCGGGTCGGTACGGCCGGCGCGCTCCCGGAGTCGGTCGCGGTGCGGGACGTAGTGATCGCCTCCGCGGCGCACACCGACTCCAGCCTCAGCCGGATCCTGGTCGACGGCGTGACCCTCTCCCTCGCCCCCTCGTACCGACTGCTGCGGGCGGCGGCAGACGCCGCCGAGTCGGAGAAACCGGCCGACCGTGGAGCCGTGCACATCGGGCCGGTGTTCACCAGCGACCACTTCTACCTGGACCGCCCCGCTCTCTTCGACGCGCTGCAGCGCCGGGGCACGCTGGCGGCCGAGATGGAGGCGGCCGGACTGTATGCCGTGGCCTCCGCGGAGGGCGGCGAGGCACTCGCCGTGCTGACCGTCTCCGACCACCTCCGCACCGGCGAGGCCCTCACCGCCGGGCAACGCGAGACGGGCTTCGACCGGGCGCTGCGCATCGCCGCCACCGCGCTGCTCGCCGATGTCTGAATTCCCACACCGAAAATCAAACAGAAACCGGACTACGTAGCCAAAACGTTTTGCACTTCCTACTGTCAACGCAGCCGTCACTCGGCAACAAAATGATCAGGAGGTCAATGATGCGATACGGAAGAAGCGCCGCCATCGCGGTGACGGGGATGCTCGCGCTGACCGCGTGCGGAGGATCCGGCGGGGATGATTCCGGAGCGGCCTCCTCCGACAAGCCGCGCATCAAATTAGTGATCAATGGCGGGCTGGGCGACAAGTCGTTCTTCGACTCCGCCCACGAGGGGCTGAAGAAGGCCGAGAAGGACCTCGGCTACGAGCTCAAGGTGGTCGAGCTGGGTGCCGACCGCACCAAGTGGGAACCCGGATTCGAGGACGCCGCCTCGGCCGACGACTACGACATCCTGGCGGCCGGCACCTTCGAGGTCACCGACTACATCGGCGAACTCGCCCCGCAATTCCCGGACAAGAAGTTCTGGCTCTTCGACGCCCCGGTGGACTACAGCGGCAAGAACGGCACCTGTTCCAACAAGTGCGAGAACGTCTACTCGGTGACCTTCAAGCAGAACGAGGGCGGTTATCTCGCCGGATTCCTCGCCGAGAAGCTGGTGGCCGGGAAATCCCTCGAGGGAGCCGAATCCCTGAAGAAGGTCGGCGTCATGCCCGGGGTGAAGATCCCGGTCATCGAGGACTTCGTCGTCGGTTTCAGGGCGGGATTCAAGGACGCGGGCGGAAAGAACTCCGACGTGCTCGTGCAGTACGTGGGCGGCGACAAGCCGTTCAGTGACCCCGCGAAGGGCAAGGAGATCTCCACCGCCATGTACGGACAGGGCGCCGCGCTCGTGTGGCCGGTCGCCGGACTCTCCGGACTCGGCACCTTCGAGTCGGCGGTCACCGCCAAGCGCTACACCTTCGGCGTGGACTCCGACCAGTACCGGACGCTCACCGACCAGGCGCAGAAGGACACCGTCGTCACGTCCATCCTCAAGAACGTCGGCACCACCCTGTACAAGGCCGCGCAGGCGGACCAGAAGGACTCTCTGAAGTACGGCGCCGTCGACACCGTCGGTCTCGCCGAGGACGCCGTCGGCTATGTGAACGACGACCACTTCCGGGAGTTGGTGCCCGAGAAGATCCGTACCGAGGTCCAGGAAGCCGCCGACAAGGTCAAGTCGGGCTCGGTCACGGTCCCCAGCGCCTTCTGACCGAACGGCCTGATGATGAACGAGTCATGGCGCAAGGACGGTCCGGCCGTCGCCGCCCGTGCGGTCACCAAGACGTACGCCAACGGCGTGCGCGCGGTACGCGGCGTGCACCTGGAGGTCCCGCCGGGCGAGATCCGGGCGGTCGTGGGCGAGAACGGAGCGGGCAAGTCGACGCTGATGAAGCTGTTCTACGGTCTCGAACAGCCCTCTTCGGGCGAGATCCTGATCGGCGGGCAGCCCCGAACGCTGCGCGGGCCGGCCTCGGCCATCGCACTGGGCGTGGGCATGGTGCACCAGAACTTCATGCTGGTGCCCTCGTTCACCATCGCCCAGAACGTCGTCCTCGGCGTCGAGCCGGGCCGTCGCGGTCTGGTCGACCCGAAGGCGGCCGTCGAGACGACCGCCCGGCTCGCGGCGGGGGCCGGGCTCGCCGTCGATCCCCGGGCTCGCGTCGACGAGGTGTCGGTCGGGATGCGGCAGCGCGCCGAGATCCTCAAGGCGCTCCACCGGCGGGCGAAGGTGCTGATCCTGGACGAGCCGACCGCCGTGCTCACCCCGCAGGAGACCGAGGACCTGTTCGCCGCCGTACGCAGACTGCGCGACGGCGGGATGACGGTGCTGTTCATCTCGCACAAGCTGCGCGAGGTACGGGAGATCAGCGACCGGGTCAGCGTGATGCGCGCCGGTTCCCTGGTGGGGACGGTCACCACCGCCGACGCCACCGAGCGGTCCCTCGCCTCCATGATGGTCGGCCGCGACCTGTCTCTGGACGTGGACCGCGCCCCCGCCCGCCCCACAGGGGTCACGCTGCGGGTCCGCGGGCTCCGGTACGAGGCACCGGTCGGCCGGTCCCTGCACGGCCTGGACTTCGACGTGGCCGGCGGGGAGATCGTCGGCGTGGCCGGCATCGAGGGCAACGGCCAGAGCGAACTCGCCGAGATCCTGGCCGGGTTGCGCCGCCCCACCGCGGGCACGGTCCACGTCGGCGGCATCGACACGGCCGGCCTCGACGTCGCGGGCCATCGCAGGGCCGGTGTCGGCTACGTACCGGAGGACCGGCTGCGCAACGGCGCCGCGCTCGACGGGTCGATCGCCGACAACCTCGTCGTCGACCGCCACGACCGACCACCCCTCGCCCGCCGCGGCACACTGCACCCCGGTGCCGTGCGCGCCCACGCCGAGCGGCTGATCGAGGAGTACGCGATCCGCACCCCCGACCCGTCGGTCCCGGTACGAGCGCTGTCCGGCGGCAACGTGCAGAAAGTGATCGTCGCCCGCGAACTCTCCGCGGGGCCACGGCTGTTGATCGCCTCTCAGGTCACACGCGGGGTGGACGTCGGCGCGATGCGGTTCGTGTACGAGCAGCTGGTCGCCGCTCGCGACGCGGGTGCCGCCGTCCTGCTGATCTCCGCCGACCTCACCGAACTCCTCGCCCTCTCCGACCGGTTGCTCGTCCTCAAGGACGGCCGCCCGGTCGCCCGGTTCGACGACACCACCGGCCTCACCGAGAAGCGGGTCGGCCTCTACATGCTCGGCGTCGAGCAGCACGAGCAGGATCACCTCACGGCCGGTCTGGAAGACCTGGGGGAAGCCTCGTGACCACCACCCCCATGACCCTGATCGAGGCCGAGGACCGACGCCAGTACCGTGCGACCCGGCGCCGCGACCTCGCCGTCGACCTCGGCATGGCCCTCGCCACGGTTCTGGCCGCTCTGACCATCGGCTTCCTGGTCATGCTCGCCACCGGCAACGACCCGGTACGGGCCTACGAGGTGATGCTCACCGGCCCGCTGGAACGCTCCTTCCGCGTCGGCCGCTGGCTGGAGGACGCCACCACGCTCACCCTGCTCGGGCTGTCGGTCGCGATCCCCTTCCGCGCCCGGCAGCTCAGCCTCGGCGCCGAGAGCCAGCTCTACGCGGGTGCGCTGGCGGCCGCTGCCGTCGCGGTCTTCCTGCCGCTGCCGGCGGTGGCCGCCGTGATCGTGCCCATGGTGGCGGCGGCCATGGCGGGTGCCGGAATGGGTCTGGTGCCGGGCTCGATGAAGGCACGGCTCGGCGCCAACGAGATCGTGGCCACGCTGATGCTCAACGCCATCGCCGTACGCGTCTACGACTACCTGGTCAACGGCCCGCTGAAGGAGCCGGGCAGCAGTGCCGTGCACTCGAAGCCCATCCAGCGGGACTCCGCGCTCACCCCGCTGAGCGACTGGTTCGGCATCCCCATGGGCCGGGCCAACGTCGGCCTCGGGCTGATGCTGCTCACCGCCGTCGCGCTGTGGCTGCTCATCACCCGTACCCCGCTCGGCTACCGGATCCGGATGACCGGCGCCAACCCCGACTTCGCGGCGTACGGAGGCATCAAGGTGCCCCGGATCATCGAGTGGAGCTTCGTCATCGGCGGCGCGGTCGCCGGCCTCGCCGGAGCGCATCTCGTCCAGGGCGTGTACGGCCGCCTGGAACCGGGCCTGGCCGGAAGCCTCGCCTTCGAGGGGATCGTGGTCGCCCTGCTGGCGCGCAACAACCCGCTGGTCGTCGTGGTGGCCGGGCTCTGCTACTCCTACCTGCGCGCCGGGGGCGACATCATGGAACAGCAGACGGACGTCGGCACGGAGATCGTGGTCGTGATCCAGGCGGTCATCGTGCTGCTGGTCACCGCCCAGGCGCCGCCGGACCTCCTCAAGCGCCGGATCGCACGGAAGCAGGTGGGCGTCCGATGAGTTCCGTACTCGACGTCGTCCTCAGCAGCGCCTTCCTGGCGGCCGTGCTGCGAGTCGCCACGCCGTACCTGCTCGCCGCGTTCGGCGGACTGGTCGCCGAACGCGCCGGCATCGGCAACATCGCCCTGGAAGGGCAGATGCTCGGCGCGGCCTGCACGGGCGCGCTCGTCGCCGGGTACAGCCACTCGGTCGCCCTGGGCGCGGTGTGCGGGGTCGCGGTGGCGACACTGCTGGGCGTGCTACTGGCGGCGCTCCGGCTGGAGTTGGGCGCCGACGCGATCATCGCGGGCATCGGTATCAACCTGCTCGCCTCGGGCGCCACCGCCTACGCCGTCTACACCCTCCTCGACGACAAGGGCGGCACGTCCGGCCTGAAGAGCGGCACCGTGCCGACGGTCACGCTGCCGGGCATCGAGCACGTGCCTGTGCTGGGCGACGTCGTGAGCGGCCAGAACCTGGTCACCTGGCTGGCCTTCCTGGCCGCGCCGTTCGTCGCCTGGCTGTTCTTCCGCACCCGCTTCGGCTTCCATCTGCGGGCGGTCGGCGAGACGCCGGACGCCGCCGCGTCGGTCGGGATCCCGGTACGCCGTGTCCAGTACGCGGGTCTCGCCCTCAGCGGCGCGCTCGCCGGCCTCGCCGGGGTCTTCCTGAGCATGGGGTACGTGTCCTTCTTCGTACGGGACATGACGGCCGGCCGCGGTTTCATCGCCCTGGCGGCGGTCTTCCTCGGCGGCCTGCGCCCGTGGGGCGTCTTCCTCGCCGCGCTCGGCTTCGGTGCGGCGGAGGCGCTGGCCGTCCAGCTCGGCACGCTGGACGTGCCGCCGCAGCTGGTGTCGACGATCCCGTACGCGATGACGCTGGTGGCGCTCGCGGTGTACGCGTGGCGGCGGAAGCGGCGGGGCGCTGCCGGGGAGGTCGCCACCGCCTCCCTCTGACACGGGCGCCGCGGACGGTGTGGACCAGGGTGTGGGCTCCGGGAGAGGCTGGGCCGGCAGCGCGGTTCAGGTGGGCCGGGAACGTATCGGCGGCGTTCCAGCGACAGCGAGAAAGGCAGCAACGTGCAGCTCAACACCCGCACATGGGGCTCCGGCGACAAGACCGCCGTGCTCGTTCACGGCATCATGTCCGACTCCCGCACCTGGCACCGGGTCGGGCCGGCGCTCGCCGGGCGGGGCTACCGGGTGATCGCCGCGGATCTGCGCGGTCACGGGGCGTCGCCGCGGGGCGAGTACAGCCCCGCCCTCTTCGCCCGTGACCTCGTGGACACCCTTCCCGCCGGGGCCAACGTGGCCATCGGGCACTCGCTGGGCGGACTCGCCCTCTCGCTCGCGGTCGACCGGCTGCGGCCGCGCCGGGCGGTGTACTGCGACCCGGTGTGGGCCACGACCTCGCCCGACCGGAGCGTGGACGCGGCCGCGTTCGTCGCGGGCAAGAAAGCGACCCGGGAGCACATCACCCAGCTCAATCCGCGCTGGGACGAGGCCGACGTCGACATCGAACTCGCCACGCTCGCGGACTGGGACCCCGACACCGCCTACTTCCTCGGCGGACAGCCCCTGCTCGGGTTTCTTCCCGCGCAGCCGGTGGTGCCCTCGCTGGTGCAGCTCGCCGATCCGAGCTTCCTCATCGGTGCCGAGGACGCCGCGCATCTACGAAGGACCCACTTCGAGGTCCGTACGGTCTCCGGAGCCGGGCACACCATCCACCGGGACGACTTCGACGGGTTCATGCGATCACTCGACGGATGGATCTGAGGGATTTCGGATTTCAATGGACGAGGCCGGCTCCGCTCGCAGGGCGCGACTTCCGCTCACCGTCTCGCTGTCCGCCCGTCCCGCAAAAGCAGTTGGAGTTGCGGCGCCGTCAGGACACCATGTCGTGACGGCGCCGTGTCTCATGGGGCGGGCCTGCGGGATGAGGACGAACCAACTCGGGCGTACCGCTGTGGAGATCACCGAGCTCGGTTTCGGCGGCGGGCCGCTCGGCGGGCTCTTCGAACCGCTCGACGACACGACCGCGGCACGGGCGCTGACGGAGGCCTCGGACAGCGGGATCCGAAACTTCGACACGTCGCCGCACTACGGCATCGGGCACCACCTGAAGCCCGGCCCTCCGGCGCGCTGGCCGGGCGACGCGTACCTCTTCGCCCGCAGGTTCCTCGAGCTCCTGGAGGGCAACAGGTAGCGCGTCAGGACGTGGTGCGGGATTCGAGGTCGGTGCGGGTGTCGTTGCCGTACACGCCCGTCTCGTCGCCCCGGATGCCGTACCAGAGCTGGAAACGGGCCACCGCGGCGGTCAGCGTGGCGTCGTACACGCCGCTGGCCGTGCCGCCGTCGTACACGTTCGGGATGCGCAGCAGTCGTTCCTGCAGGTCGCTCACCTCCGGGCCGCTGTCGCCCTCGCGGAGGGTGCCGGCGCCGTCCGGGTCGGCGGCCGACGGGGCAGGCGCGGACGAGGCGGCCGGGGGTGGGGGCGGCGCCTGCGCGGCATCGGCGTCGTTCCGGTCCCAGGTGAGCAGCAGTGCCGCGCTGAACCCCGCCAGGGCGGCGGCCACCGCGGCGACGGCGAGCGCCGTTCGGCGGAACAACGTCGGATGCCTGTGCCCCGAAGAGCGGACGACCGGGCGGTCGCGTGTGTCGTCCCGGAAGACCTGTCGGTAGTCCCGGTCGCTCTCGAAGTCCACGACGACGGGCGGCAGTTCCTGGGTGTCGTCCTCCGCCGTCCGTGGCAGAGCGGTGGCAACGGCTGCCGGTACGGCGACGACTTCGAAGCCGTCGTCCAGGTCGCGTTCTCTCTCCTGCACCTGCCGCACCAGCTCCGACAGAGCTCCTGGCCGGCGGCGGCGCATGACGTGGGTCGGTTCCAGCGCCGACCGGCTCGGCGGCAGTTCGGGGTCGGACGATGTCGACAACCTGCTCTCCCTCCGGGCGGTACTGAGGAGAGATACGGGTGCCCCCGCCCGGAAGTTCACCTTCGGGGACGCCGAGTTGAGCGCCGTCGGGATCGACCGTGTGCCGAGGTGCCGGGTGAACCCCGCCCCTGTTGTGCGTCAGCGGGGTCCACCCGGTGCGCCTCAGCGGTTCATCAGTGCGAAGACACCCCAGCCCAGATACTCACGCTGATACCGGACGTGACGCAGGGGCCCGGCGGTGAGATCCGCGCGCATCTCCTCCGCCATCTCGTCGTCGGGATGGGCATCCAGCCAGCGTCGGGTGTTGAGCCACTGCGGGGCCACGTACCGATCCCAGCTGTCCTGGTCGGCGAGGACCATCTCCACCACGTCGCAGCCGAGTCGACCGAAGAGTTCGATCAGTTCGGGAAGCGGGCGGAAGTCGTCCTTCTTGGTGGCGTAGCAGCCCTCGATGGTGGCCTGGTCCGGAGGGTCGCGGCGCCAGTAGGGCTCGCCGATCAGCATGATCCCGCCCGGTGCGAGGCTGCGACGGAGGAGCTCGACGGTGCCGGCCGCTCCACCGCCGATCCAGGTGGCGCCGAGGCATGCGGCGATGCCGACGGGCACGTCGGCTACATGGCCGGTCGCGTCGCCGTGCTGGAAGGCGACCCGGTCGGCGACGCCGAGTTCCGCCGCCCGGGCGCCCGCCTTGGCGAGGAACTCGGTGCTGATGTCCACGCCGGTGCCGGTCACCTGGTGGTCGCGTGCCCAGGTGCACAGCATCTCGCCGCTGCCGCAGGCGAGGTCGAGCACCCGCGTCCCGGGGGCCGGGTCGAGGGCCCGGCCCAGGGTGGCCAGCTTCTCGCTGGTGAACGGGTTGTGAATGCGGTGTCCGCTCTCGCGGATGGTGAAGCTACGTGGCAGATCCACTTCTGGGATTCCTTAGGTCCGAGGAGGTCATGATGGCTGGAGTACGCGACCCGTCGTACGCGGCCGCGATCGTCTGGACCGTCATCTCCTGCACCCCACTCGATAGACACCAACACTCGGAGCGGCCGAGGTTAGGACCACTCGTCAGGCCCTGTCCAACGGTTTAACCGCGGCGGCGACAGGGCTGGGCAATCAGGCGGGGATGAGAATGGCCGTCGACGACCGGTGGACCGATCACTGTGGCCCCGGGTCAGATCCAGCCCTGCTGCCAGGCGTGATGCGCGGCGGCGTGCCTGGTGGGTGCTCCCAGTTTGGACATGGCGGCGGAGAGGTAGTTGCGGACCGTGCCCGGGGCGAGGTGGACCACGGCGGCGATCTCGACGACCGAGGCTCCGGTGCGGGCGGCGCGCAGGACCTCCAGTTCGCGGTCGGTGAGGGGGCAGTCGTCCTCGGTCAGCGCCGAGGCGGCGATGTCGGGGTCGACATAGCGGCGGCCGGCGGCGATGTCGCGGATGATCTCCGCCAGTCTGGCCGCGGCGGTGGTCTTGGGGACGAAGCCGCGGACTCCGGCGGCGAGGGCGCGGCGCAGCACCGCGGGCCGGGCGTGCCGGGTGACCAGGACGATCTGGGTCGGGAGCTCGGCCCGGATCTCCTCGGCGGCGCGCAGTCCGTCGGTGGGCGGCATCTCCAGGTCGAGGACGGCGATGTCGGGGCGGTGTTCGCGGGCCAGCCGTACCGCGTCGGTCGAGGTGGACGCCTCCGCGACCACGGTGAGGTCCTGCTCCAGCCCGAGCAGGGCGGCCAGCGCGCTTCTGAGAAGGTCCTCGTCGTCGGCGATCAGCAGTCGGATCAACGCGCCGCTCCGTTCCCAGAGTTCGCCGGGCCGGCCGGGTCGAGGGGGTTGGCGGGGCCGGCCGGGTGAACGGGGCCGGCCAGGGTGGCCGGGTTCGCCGGCAGCGCGGCCTCGACCACGAAGCGAGCTCCGCCGTGGTCCCAGGTCAACTCGCCGCCGACCACCCGCAGTCGCTCCCTGAGCGCGCTCAGTCCGGTGCCATTGGTGGCGGCCGGGTGCTCGTCGGCGCCGTCGTTGCTCACCCGCAGCCGGGCGAAGCCGCCGGCGACGCGGTAGTCGACCTCGGCGTGCCGTGCCCTGCTGTGCCGGAGCACGTTGGTGGTGGCCTCCCGCATCACAAGGCCCAGTAGGTGGCGGGCGGACTCGGCGAGGTCGGTGGTGGCCGTCGCGGGTTCGACGGTCATCCTGGCGTCGATCTCGGCCGCTGCCAGCACCCGGGTCGCGTTGGCGATCTCGTCGTCCAGAGTCGTCCGGCGGTAGCCCTGCACCACGGCACGGGTGTCGCTGAGTGCGTCGGCGGCCAGCCGCCGCACCTCCTTCATCTCCGCGGCGGCGCGCGCCGGGTCCACCTCGACGAGCCTGGCCGCCAACTCGCTCTTCAGCGCGATGACTTGGAGGTGGTGGCCCTGGATGTCGTGCAGGTCGGCGGCGAACCGCAGGCGCTCGTCCTTGACCGCCACCTCCGCCTCGAGCCGCCGCGCCTCGTTCAGCCGCCGCGCGGTGTCCCAGGCCCACAAGGGGCCGAGCATCACCCAGACGGTGAACGCGACAAGACCGGCCGGGAACAGTGCGGCGTACAGCAGTTCCCCGTCACCCTCGACCAGGCTGACGACGCCGCCGGGCACCAGGGCGAGAACCACGGCGCAGACGATCAGCAGTCGCCTGCGGCGCGGTGGGAGGTACGTCGCGACGATCGCCACGACCATGGCGGGTGCGACCGCCCAGAGCCCGTAGTCGCGCACGGCCAACGGGAAGACCGCGAGCACGACCCCGGCCGCGCATGCGGCGGTCAGCCAGCCCGCGGGCGGCCCGGCAGGGCGCGCGTCGGCCACCGGCAGCAGCGCCAGCCGCCTGCTGAGCAGCACCACGCTCGCCGCCACCTCGACCGCCAGAGCGGCGGCGGCCGGACCGCGGGCCCAGATCTCGACGTCCTCGTCGAGGACCCATGCGCCGACGAAGAGGAGCAGCAAGCACGCGGCCGTGCCCGGCACGGCCCACCACGTGTAGCGCCGGAAGCCCGTGAGCCCCGTCCCGCGATCGTTCACCCCGTCCCGCATCCGGCCATTGTCTCCGAAGCCGACCGATCGGGCGGTGTGCCGTGCGGTCCGTCCCGGCATGACAGATGTCATGCGCGGACGTGACAACTCCACGCGCCCGCATGCGGGTTCGGCACTACTCGCGGTCCCGGCCACGGCGCAGTCTGAACGCATCGGAAATACCCCACCCCGGTATCGAAAGAGAGCCCGTCATGCAGACACGGCACATTCAGCAGACTCAGGACGTCGCACCGGCCCGCTCCGGGCGGGCGCCGGGCGAGCGGCACGGCAGCAGGTGGCACTTCGCCCGCCACTACCTGGAGATGCTGGTCGCGATGGTCGTCGGGATGCTGGTCCTCGGCGCGGCGACACGGGGCATCCTGGCGCTCGCCGGTACGGAGCTCTCCGCGACCCGGCATCCCGAACTGGCCTCCCTGGAGATGGCGTTCGACATGTCCGTCGGCATGGCCGTGTGGATGCGCCGGCGCGGCCACGGCTGGGCGAGCACCCTCGAGATGTGCGGTGCGATGTTCGTGCCCGCGCTCGCGCTGTTCCCGCTGCTCTGGCTGGACGTCATCGCCCCCGACTCGATGATCACCCTCGAACACCTGGTGATGCTTCCGCTGATGCTCCTCGTCATGCTCCGCCGACGCGCCGAGTACGGGGGCTGAATCCGCGCCCCTTTCCCGTACGCCCCGAACGCCCCGTACCCCCGTACGCCCTGTACGACCTCGCGACCATCCCGTACGACCTCACGAGACGGAGATCCGGAGGAATGTCATGACTGTCCCGACACCGACACCGCATACGACGCCGGAAGGGCGATCCCTTGGCGAGGTGCTCAAGCAACGCTGGCCGACGGCGCTGGCGATCGCGCTCTCGGTCCCCGGCATGATCGGAGGCGGCTCGGAGGACCTGGCCGACACAGTCGGCGGATTCGGGGAAGCCCTGCCCCTGCTGCCCCTGCTGTACCTGATCGTCAATCAGACAGGAAGGCCTCGGGCGACCTGGCCCGTGCTCGGGGCGGGGCTGGCGGTCATGGTCGCCCTCCGTATGCAGGACGCGGTCGCCCCGTCCACCGTCTTCGTCGCCCTCGCCCTGGTTCTCCTGGTCTGGGGAGCCGTACGCGGGACACCGCACGGACCGGCCACCTTCGGGGTCCAGGCGGCCGGGGCGGTCGTCTTCGGTGCGCTCGCACTGGTGGGGCTCGCGGTCGATCCGGACCTGGGCCGCTACCTCGTGGCGGCCGGCTGGTTCTTCCACGGCGTCTGGGACTTCGTCCATCTGAAGCTCGACAAGGTTGTCGCCCGGTCGTTCGCCGAGTGGTGCGGAGTCGTGGACGTACTGGTCGCCGTAGAACTGCTCTTCCTGGTATGACCGTTCCTCAGCGGAAGTCCACGTCCAGTGGAGCGGCCGTGACCGTCGTACGGGGCACCCGCGCGACGAGCGCCAGAAGCTCCTCCCGCTCGATGCCGTTCGGCAGGCCGAAGCCGCCCAGCCAGTCCTCTGGCCGGGCGGCTTCGGTGTTGAGCGTGAGGGTGTAGCGGCAGCGGCCGGAGCGCTCGGGGACGAAGTGGGCGAAGGTCATGAGCGGGAGGCAGCCGGGGCCGGTGGTCGGGTCGAATGACTCGCCCGGCGCCAGTCGGCGCAGGTCGCCCCGTCGGAGCGGGCCCACGAGAGGGTCCTCGGCCGGAGCGGGGCGCGCGACGACGACGCCGTCCTCGGTACGCGTCACGGCGGGCAGGTAGCGCGGGAAGCGCAGTCCGCTCTCGGAGCCGTCGAGGACGCCCGCGATCCAGATTTCGCGACCGCTCGTATTGCGGATCTCCACCCGGACGGGAGCCGGGCGCCCGAGGGGCTGGGTACCGCTCGGCCCGTACAGGACGAGGTCGAGCATGCGGCGGCTCCCTCCAGGCGCCTTCCTGTTTCCCCTTGTCCGGGGCCTGACGATGCTGCCACAGCCGCCCGGCAAGTCACAGGCTCACAGGAACAGGCACCGGCACCGGCACCGGCACACAGTCACAGGGAGGGCGCTCACGGGCGGAGGGGTCCCCCGTGAGTGCCCTCCTCCGCGCGGTCAGCCGCCGAATTCGGCGGTGAGTCGCGCCTTCGTGGTGTCGACCTGGTTGCGTACGGCGTCCACGACGTACGGCTTGAACGCGGGTGTGTCGAAGTGCCGCATCAGCCGGTCGAGCGTGGAGTTGGCCTCTTCGAGGTCGCCCTGGCGTGCGTAGGCGCGGGCGAGGCGGCGCGTGGCCAGGTTGAGCGTCAGGTTGTCGACGCCCTTGCCCTGTTCGGAGACCTTGACGACCTGGGCGAGCTGTTCGATCCCGGACTTGGGGTCCGGGGGCCGTACGGTCAGCTCGGTCTTGTCCGGGCTCAGGCTCTTGAACTCATGCTCGAAGTTGAGCCCCTTGGCCAGCCGGGCGTACACGGCGAACGGGTGCGTGCCGTGCCGTTCGATGATCTCCTGGAGCGCGTCGTTGCCGGATCGCAGAGACGGCGAGTCGGAGCCGCGCAGGGCGAGGATCTTCCCCTGCTCCTCCCCCATCATCAGCTCGGCGAGCTGGGTGTCGGTCTGGCTGACGGGGTGCCTGACGCCCAGCCGCAGCACCGGCGAGACGATCCGGGAACCGTCGGAGGCCAGATAGGCGGCGCGCAGCTGGTAGGTGCCCGGCTGCTGGAAGTAGTGCCCGTCGCGGCCGTAGCCGATGTAGGCACTGCTGTAGATCGCGGGCCTGCCGGCGTCCAGCCGGACGGTCTGGTCCTGGTCGACGCAGCGGCGCAGCAGCGGCCGGTAGAGGACCGTGTGGCCGGAGGGCTGCCGGATGGCGATGTTGACGAGTTCGTCGTCCGGGTGGAGGTGGTTGTGCGTCGAGCGGCCGCGCAGGTCGGTCGTCTCCAGCTTCAGCTCCACGACGACGGGTTCACCGAAGGAGAAGCCGTTCTTGTCCGCGCGCAGATCCAGCCGGAGCCCGGACTCGTCGGTGAGCGGCTCGTCGAAGAGTTCGGGTTCGATGTCGGCGGCGCCGGTGGCGAAGGCGTTGGCGCCCATGATGACGTTCCGGTAGAAACCGTGCCGCAGATGGATCTGCTCGTTGTCGGTGAACTGGAAGGGGAAGGCACCCCAGTAGGCGGCCGCCCCGCCGTTCCCGTTCAACGGCTGGTAGTTCTGCGCGTAGTTCATCCAGGACAGGTCGGCGAAGCCGTTGTTGCCACCGAGCGGAGCCGGGGGCTGGGCCAGGTTCTTCTGCCAGGAGTGCAACAGGTTGAAGGAGTGGCCGAGTTCATGGACGTACGTACGCAGCATGGCGCGCTGTGACTCGGGGTCGTTGCCCTGGACCATGTCGTAGAAGACCGCGCAGCCCTGCCGCTGGAAGGCGTCGGCGGCGTCGAACATGATGCCGCGCACGCCTGCCATGCCTTCATAGCTGCTGGCCACCAGCAGCCACAGTTTCCACTGCGGGGCGTTGCGCCACAGGCTGAAGTTGGTCTCCATCGCGGCGTGCAGTTCGGTGTTGGTCCAGCCGTTCTGGCTGTTCGCGATAACGTTCGCGGTGCCGGAGACGAGGAGTTCGATGCCGGCCTCGGCGTAGGCCCGGGGCACGGTGAGGATCCGGGCCGGGCTGTTGGCGGGCTGCGGGAGCGAACCGGTGTCGTACGAGAGGAAGGGCACGGCCCCGGTCACGGAGTCCTGCTCCCACTCGACGGTGCGGAAATACGGGGAGACGAACGGGCAGACGTAGGTGGCGCCCAGCTGGCCCGGCGGGCGGAGGAACTCCACGGTCGCCGCTCCGGGACGCTGGTTCGCCCTGCTGCGCGGGATGGTGACCCGCACGAGCTCGTAGGCGGTCTTCCAGGTGTACTCGGCGACTCCCCTGATGACGACCTTGGTCGCGGTCCAGGAGACGGTCGGCGCGTCCACGATGAACGAGCCGAAGTACGCCTTCGTGCCGCCACCCGTGCTGAAGAAGTCTCCGCTGACCTTCCTCAAGACCTTCGGGCCGCCGGGCACGCTGTCGACGTCCACGCGCAGATCCAGTTCGTAGCCTCCGCTGCTGCCGCGGTAGCGGCCGCGGGTGGGGCGGTAGGCGGGGACGGCGGCGCCCGGCTCGGCGTGCTCCGCCGTTTCCCAGGCCGTCGACTGTTGCTCGGTACCGCTCACTTCGGTGGTGCTCTGACCCGAGATCGCGTCCTGGCCGTGCTCCCACTCGTCGGGGGCGGATGCGTCGGCCAAGGGCGCCGCCGAGAAGTCGGCAGTCCCCGTTGTCGGGTCTCCACTGGCTGTTGACATGGCGACAAGTCCTCCGTTCGCCTCAATGCGCCGTTCAGCGGGTGGCGTCGGGTCGACGCCACCCCGGGTCCCGGCCGGCCGGGAGGACTGGTGCGAGCACGTTGGCACCACGCTCTCGCCGCGTCAACGATCCTTTCCGTTGTCCCGCAGAAATACGACGGAATTCGTTTCGGCAATTCACTGGGGATTCAGGGATTCACCGCGGACGAATTCCGTCACGGCCGTCGCGGGAGGGCTGCCCCGGGTGCCACGCGCGCGCTCGCAACCGTCTGCTCGCAACCCGCCTGCTCGCCCCGTGCCCGCTCCGCCTCCCGCGCACCGCCGGGAAGGCGTCCGATCCGTTCAAGACCGTGGCGCCGCTCCCTGAATAGCGTGATGAACGTGATGTCAGCGCGCCCCCAGGACGCGCAAACGGAAACGGGCGGGTCTTCGCCGCCCAGGTCGAGACGGAGGCAGCATGAAGATCGGAATCGGTCTGCCGATCGCCGTTCCCGGACGTCCTCCCCGGGAGGTGGGGCAGTGGGCACAGGACAGTGAGCGCCTCGGCTTCCATTCCCTGGGGTCGATCGACCGCCTGGTCTACGACATCCTCGATCCGCTGGTCTCCCTGGGTGTCGCGGCCGCGGTGACCGAGCGTGTCCAGCTGTTCACGAGCGTGCTGAACGTCGGCTGGCGGGGCAATCCGGTGCTGTTCGCCAAGCAGCTGGCCACGGTCGACCTGATCTCCGGCGGGCGGCTGACCGCGGGCCTCGGCATCGGCGGCTGGCCCGACGACTTCACGGCCAGCGGTGCGCCGGCGAAGGGGCACGGCAAGATCTTCGACGACACCCTCACCGAGCTGCGCCGGGTCTGGAACGGCGAGGTCAAGGGCGACTCCGGGCCCACCCCGCTGCCCGGCGCGGGCCGGCCCCGGCTGCTCATCGGCGGCCTCGCCCAGGCCGGCTTCGCCCGGGCGGCCCGCTTCGGCGAGGGCTGGGTGGCTCCGGTGCTGGGCCGGGATCTCCTGGCGAACGGGGTGAAGGCCGTCAGCGAGGAGTGGGCCAGGGCCGATCGCCCCGGCCGGCCGCAGATTCTCACCGCGCGCTACTTCTGCTGCGGCCCGGACGCGAAGGACGTCACCTCGGAGTACGTGGCGCACTACTACGGCTCAAAGGAATCGCCGTACTACGGGCCCGTCCGCGCCGACTGCCTCGACTCGGACGAGCGCCTGCGCGACGAGTTGACCGCCTTGTCCCGGGCGGGAGTCGACGACCTGGTGCTGTATCCGGCAAGCAGTTCCCTGGACCAGGTGCGTCTGCTGGCCGAGGCCCTGGAGCGGGTGGGCGCCCGGCGCGCCCCGACCTTCGAGTTCACCGCGGACTCGGCGCCCACGACCTGAACGAGGCGAGAAAGGAACTCCAGTGACTCAGTACGCAATGACCGAGTACGACGCCGCCGTGTCGCCGGGATCCGTCAGGCGCCTGGGCGAGAGGCTCGCCGGGCCTGTCTTCGTCCCCGGAGATCCCGGCTACGCCGAGGAGGCGGAGGCCTTCGACCGGTCCGTGCGGCACCGGCCCGCGCTGATCGTCGGCGCCGCGAACGCCACCGACGTGGTGACGGCCGTGCGCTTCGCCCGCGACCACGGCCTGGGCGTCGCTGTTCAGGCCACCGGCCACGGCGTGGCGCTCCCGGCCGACGACACCGCGCTGCTCGTCTCGACGCGGAGGATGAACGGACACAGCGTCGACCCCGAGCGGCGCACCGTGCGGCTGGAAGCGGGCGCCCTTTGGCAGGATGTGATCCCGACAGCCGCCCGCCACGGCCTCGCCCCGCTGAACGGCTCGGCGCCGTTCATAGGCGCCGTCTCGTACACCCTCGGCGGTGGCATCGGCGTCATGAGCCGCCGCCACGGCTACGCCGCCGACCATGTCCGCCGCATCGAGGTCGTCACCGCCGACGGCGAACCGCGCACCGCCACCGAGGAGGAGAACCCCGACCTCTTCTGGGCGCTGCGCGGCGGCAAGGGCAACTTCGGAGTCGTGACGGCGCTGGAGGCGGACCTCTTCGAGGTCTCCAGGCTCTACGGCGGCGGCCTGTTCTTCCCCGCCGAGTCCATCCGCGAGGTGCTGCACCGCTACCGCACCTGGGTCACCGAGGTGCCCGACGAACTCAGCTCCTCGTTCTTCATGATGCCGTGGCCCGACGCCCCCGGGGTGCCCGAGGAACTACGCGGCCGCTTCGCCCTGCACGTGCGGTTGTGCTACCTCGGCCCGCCGGACGAGGGCGCCCGGCTCATCAGGCCCCTGCGGGAGATCGCCACCCCGCTGCTCGACACGGTCACCGACATCCCGTACACCGAGGTCGGCACCATCCACAACGATCCGCCCATCCCGGGCTCGTACCACATCAACAACTTCCAGCTCACCCACCTCGACCATGACGCGGTGGAGGCCATCCTCAAGCTGGCGGGGCCGGAGGCGGACGGTGCGGTCGGTATCGAGATCCGCCATCTCGGCGGCGCGCTCGCCCGCCCGCCGCGGGTGCCGAACGCGGTCGCG
Organism: Streptomyces albicerus; assembly: GCF_008905045.1. Taxonomy (GTDB): domain Bacteria; phylum Actinomycetota; class Actinomycetes; order Streptomycetales; family Streptomycetaceae; genus Streptomyces; species Streptomyces albicerus. Next base: position 60,612 of record NZ_VWMY01000005.1, on the reverse strand, counting down.
CGCCCCACCGCCCGGTTCCAGCTGTACTCGGCGGGCGTCCTCGGCATCGGCGACGACGAGGCCGTCCACGCCGGTCACGACCTGGTGGTCGACACCCTCAGCCCGTGGAACAGCGGCATGCGCGCCCTCAACTTCATGGCCGGCGTCGCCCACACTGACCCGGAGGACGTGCGGCAGGCGTTCACGGCGGAGACGTACGCACGGCTCGTCGCGCTCAAGTCCGCCTACGACCCGGGGAACATGTTCCGCTTCAACCACAACATCCCGCCGTACAGCGCCCCGTAGGGGCGCGGGGAACTGCGCGACCAGCCCCCACCGGCCCGCAGGTTCAAACCCGCTCGCACAGCTGAGCGCTCACGCTCGCTGCGCCAGTTCCGCCGCGCCGAACGAGACGTCGAAGCGGTCGCACCAGATGCTCACGCTCGTGTAGGCGGCCGGGTCGACGTCGGCGGGCAGGACGTAGTTCTGGTCGCCCTTGTTCCCCTTCAGCTTGCCGAGGCTGACGTACTTCCCGTCGTCGAAGACGCCCCAGCCGGCCTGGCCCTCCTTCACCGGCGCGTCGGTCAACCAGACGCGCAGGTCGGGGCCATTGCTGGTGTCGAGGTCCTCCAGCCGCAGGACGTGCGAGCCGTCCGCCAGCCGAAGCAGGCTCACCGCGCCCGAGGTCGCGTGCTCGTGACTGATCAGGTCACCGCGCGCGAGCGTCTTCGGTCCGGCCGGTTCGGGTGACGCGGCGGCGGCTTCCGAGGGTGCGGCCGTGGGGGTCGGTGTACCCGTCACCGTCGGCGTACCCGTCACCGCGGGCAGAGCCTCCTGCACGGTCTCGTCCTGCCACAGCTTCCACGGCTGGAACCAGTACAGTCCCGCGCCGACGGCGACGACAGCCACCGCCAAGAACCCCACGACCACCGGCCTGCTCAACACCTTGCGCACGCGCCCATCCCCTGCTCGCTCGAACTCCGTCGGCACACATTCAACTCAATCGGCGGCGGTATCGGCCCGGCCAGAAGATGACGGAACTCTTACGGCGGTCGGCGCCGGCGTGGTGGGAGCGTCGGGTCCGCTGTCACGGGGCCCCGACGCTCCCGGACGCGATACTCAGCCGCAGGACCCGGAAATCCAGCGGTGGGAACGGACTTTGTAGGTACCGGCGAGGTTGCCGCCGTGCTGCTGGCGGGTGCAGCCCCTGCGGTTCACGTAGTCGGCGCCGCCGTAATAGGCCACTCCGGTGGCACTGGAGGTCCCGGCGTTGAACACCGACTTGACGTTGTGGGTCGCCGACCAGGAACAGCGGATGGATCCGCCCTGCCAGTCGGGGTCGGCGACGTCCCACTGGCATTTGGAGCCGGTGAAGTTCGCACCGGTCCAGAAGCATACGTACTCGCTGGGGCAGCTCACCGCCGCGCGGGTGAGGTCGGCCTCGCTCACGGGCGGTGCGGCCTCACTGGCCTGAGCACCGGTCGGAGCGGCCAGGGCGGTTGCGGCGGCCACGGCCACCCCCACGACCACGGCCCGAATTCTCGAATTCAATTGTCTCGCCTTCATATATCCTCCTCGTGGACTGAAATGCTCTGCACGCAGGAGGTGAAGCTAATGCGCGGCGGATCCGCCCCCAAGGTGGAAATGCGCCACACTGCGCGAACCGCTCGTGCACCGCCCCGCATTTGATGCGTGTATGCGGTTCGTTCAAATCAAATACAAAGTCGGGGATTTCCGCCCGGCGTCGGAGACGGCGACGGCTGACGGCGGCTCAAGAAGCGGCGCGGAGGGACGGAGACGACATGACGACGATGTACGCCTGGGAAGTGGCCGAGCCGGGACCGATCGATCAGGGGCCCTTGCGGCTCGTCGAGAAACCGGTCCCCACGCCCGGGCCCGACGAGCTCCTCGTCCGGGTGACCGCCTGCGGCGTCTGCCGCACCGACCTGCACGTCAGCGAGGGTGATCTGCCCGTGCACCGGCCGCGGGTGACACCCGGCCACGAGGTCGTCGGGCGGGTGGCGGGAATGGGGGCGGCAGCGACTGGATACACCGTCGGGGACCGGGTCGGCGTGGCCTGGCTGCGCCGTACCGACGGCACGTGCGCGTACTGCGTGCGCGGATCGGAGAACCTCTGCCCGGCCTCGCGCTACACCGGCTGGGACGCCGACGGCGGCTACGCGCACTACACGACCGTGCCGGCGGCCTTCGCCTACCCGCTGCCCGGCGACCTCGACGACGTCTCGCTGGCCCCGCTGCTGTGCGCGGGCATCATCGGCTACCGCGCGCTGCGCCGCGCCGCCCTGCCCCCTGGCGGGCGCCTCGGCCTGTACGGCTTCGGCGGCAGCGCCCACCTCTGCGCCCAGGTGGCGCTCGCCCAGGGCGCGACCGTCCACGTACTGACCCGCGACCCGGCCGCGCGGCGTCTCGCCCTGGACCTCGGGGCGGCCTCGGCGGCAGGCGTGTACGACCCGCCCCCGGAACCGCTGGACAGCGCCATCCTGTTCGCCCCGATCGGCGACCTCGTGCCGGTCGCCCTGAGGGCCCTCGACCGCAGTGGCATCCTCTCGATCGCGGGCATCCACCTCAGCGAGATCCCGCCGCTCACCTACGAGCGCGAACTCTTCTACGAGAAGGAGGTACGCAGTGTCACCTCGAACACCCGGGAGGACGGCCGCGACTTCCTGACCCTCGCGGCCCGCCACCATGTCCACGCCACCACCCACCCCTACCCGATGGCCCAGGCCCCGCAAGCCCTCCAGGACCTCAAGGCGGGCCGCTTCGACGGCGCGGCCGTGCTCGTCGACGACGGCGGGCCATGGAACTGACCCTGACGACACCGACCGGCACGGATGGACTCACACCATGAACCTGCTCCCCTTCAGCACCACCCAGTCGACCACCGTGGCGAACTGGCCCGTCTCCGCCGCGGAGGTCGCGATGTGGTGCGGACGGCGGGAGTTCCCCGTGGCCGGACAGACCGTCGAGGCGTGGCAGCAGGACGCGGACGTGGCCGCTCGCGTGCTCGTCGACGGTGAACGGCTCGTCGGATACGGCGAGTTGTGGTTCGACGCCGAGGAGGACGAGGTCGAACTGGCACGGATCATCGTGGCGCCCGAGGCCCGCGGACGGGGCCTCGGGCGCGTGCTCGTCGAGGGATTGCTCGCCGAGGCGTTGCGGGCGGGGCACTCGGACGTGTTCATGCGGGTCCATCCGGACAACGACCGAGCCCTGCGCTGCTATCGGGGAGTCGGGTTCGTCCCGGTCGGTCCCGAGCTGGCGGAGGCCTGGAACGCCGTACAGCCCGTCGACTACGTCTGGCTACGGCACGGGTTGAGCGGGATCGAAGTGCAGTGAGGTCCGTACGGTCTTCGGCCCGCGGACCCGCGAGCCGAAGGCGACGAGCTCGCAGCTGCCCTCGGGACGGCAGTCGACGGTGTCGCCGCCGATGGACGTGAAGGCGGCCGACAGCGTGACCTGACGGTCCATCAGGCCCGAATCGTTCGTCGCGGGCGGGCGGGTTCCCGGGCGGCAGCCGAGCGTGTTGGCCGAACCCGTGGCACACAGGAGTACGGAGACGTGGTACTGAACCTCGTAACCCTCACCCGTCACCCGGACCGTCTGGCCGTCGAGCAGATCCCGGTCAGGGGTGGCACGGAAAGTGGGCGGGGCCTCCAGCGGCCCGTCCGGGCGGAAGTGCAGGGGCACCGTGGTGAGCAGCGCACCCGAGTTGTCGGTCAGCGCCAGCGAGCACGTGGCGGTGCGGCAGTCGACCTGGCCCGAGTCGGGCTCCAGCAGCGCGTACAGCTTCTTCGGAGACAGGCGGTACGTGCCGTCGGGCAGTACCCGGAACTGCCGCCGTGTGGCGTCGTCGCAGGTCTCGGCGGAGGGTGAGGGGCCGCACTGCTTGACCCACACGTACTGCCTCGGCGGGCCGCCGCTGATGCGGAAGGTGACGATGGCGCCGTCGTCGAGTTCCCTTGTCCGCTCCACACTCAGGTCCGGGGCGGGCTCGGCGGCGGCCACCGGGTGCACGCCCGTGAGCAGTAATCCCCCGCACAACACCACCATGCCCACAACAGCTCGGCGCGCTCTGGTCATCCATCTCATCGCCATGCTCTCCCGTCTCGATCGATTCGTCCCGGGGCGCATCCTGACGTCCCGGGCGAGGAATCGGCAGGGTGGATTCGGTCAGCTGATTCGGTCACCTCAGGAAGGCGGACCTCAGGCGTCGGCGATGAGACGGGCGCTCCACCGGTCGGGCCGGGGCGCCATCACGGCGGCCTACCGCCGCGCTGACGTCCGGACCTGCCCCTACGGCTCCAGCGACACGCGGATGCCGACCGTCCCCTTCTTCCCGCGGCGCAACCGGCTGCCGAGCAGACTGAGCCGGCCGATGACGCCGTATTTGCGTGCCAGGAGCTCGCGGTAGTGCTCGGTGACGTCCTGGTCGCAGATCTCGGCGGTGGCGGGGAACTGCTCGCCGGTCGGGTTGCCGCGGGCGTCGCACGGGCCGACGAGGACATCGGCGCGGTTGCGGATCCGCTTCACCTTCCAGGAGTCCGCGACGGTCCAGACACCGAGCGTGTCACCGTCGCGGACCACCCACACCGGGGTCGAGACGGGTGTGCCGTTCTTCCGATAGCTGGTGACCAGCAGGTACTTGCCGGCCCCGAGCCGCTCCAGCGCTGTCTTGTCCACGCCGGGAGTCTAAGCGGCACAAGGGGCCCAGGGGGTGTGGGCCGGACGAGCGATCTCTGACGGTTCATCAGCGATGCTCCGGGCATTCGGATCCGGGATGTGAAAGGGAGTCAGACGCAGGACCGATTTATACGACAATCATTCCGCTCGGAGGAATCTGCATGCCCGCGTCACCACTCCCCCGCACGGCCCGTGCCCGCACCGGAGCCGCCGCCCTCACCGCGCTCACGCTCGCCGGAACCGCCCTCCTCGGGGCACCGGCCGCCTTCGCCGCCCCCGGCGACAACGGCGACGTCAAGATCCACGCGGAGACAACGTCTCCCACCGACCCGCGCAACGAGCCGAAGGTCTGCAAGTTCTACCTGGCCGCCTTCAACTTCGACGACGTAGAGGGGATCACCTGGCTCATCGAGCCGCAGCCCGCGACCCGAGGAAGCGCCACACTCAACGGCGCCCTCACGCTCCCGACCGGCATGGGCCGCACCGACACGCTGGCACTGCCCGACGGTCAGTACAAGCTCACCTGGAAGATCACGGGTGGCCTGGGGGCGGGCAAGCACAAGGTGTTCCAGGTCGACTGCAAGCAGGCGCCGCCCGTGGCCGGACCCAACGGCGCAGTGCCGGCCGGTGGCGGCGGTCTCGCCGAGACGCCGAGCGTGTCGGCGGCCGGCGCCGCGGCCGCGGTGGGCCTGGTCGGTGTCTCGGGCTTCGTCTACTTCCGGATGCTGCGCCGCCGGCCCGATGGCGCCGCGTAGACGTGCGCCCAGGCCCTGGTACCGGACGCGCGCCTACCGCCTGACGAGAACGGCCGTGCTGGCCTTCTCCCTGGTGTTGGGCGGCATCTGGTGGGCCGAGGACGACGGCCGGCCGGCAGAACCGACCGCCGCCCCGATGTCGGAGCCCGGGGACGCGAAAGCGTCCCCGGGTCCCCCCGCCGCCGCGACACCGAAGCCCCTGCGCAGTCCCGTACGCGTACGGCCTCCAGTCCACGTACAGCCTCCCGTCCGCGCACGGCCTCCAGTCCCCCGCCCCAGCCCGCTGCCCCGGCCGCTCCCGCGGTCCAGGGCCACGGTCCTGAGCATCCCGTATCTCGGCCTGGAGGCCCCGGTCATGGGACTGCGCCTGGACCGCAAGCGGCAGCTCACCACCCCGCCGGTGGACAACCCCGAACTGGTCGGCTGGTACGAGGCCGGCCCCTCACCCGGAGAGGCGGGCACCGCCGTGGTGGTCGGCCACCTGGACACCGCCACCGGGCCCGCCGTCTTCGCCGGCCTGGGCGACCTGCGCCCCGGCCGGCACGTCGAGGCCCGGCGCGCCGACGGCCGCACCGCGGTCTACACCGTGGACGCCGTCCGCACGTACGACAAGGCGCGCTTCCCCAGTCAGGAGGTGTACGGCGCCAGAAAGCGCCCGGAGCTGCGGCTGATCACCTGCGGCGGGGTGTACGACCGGAAGACCGGCTACCGGAGCAACGTCGTCGTCTTCGCGCATCTGACGCAGACGCGGGAGCCGGCTCGCCACGCCTAGGTCACCCGGATCGAAGCCCCGGGTCCCAGGTCCGACGAAGATCACTTTTCGTTGTACGCCCCCACGGTCCGAGCCGCCGTGCCAGACTCCGACGGTGACCTCAGAGACGATCAACGCGGCGGCAGCGGGGACCTGGCGGCTCGGGGACCTCACGGTCAACCGGCTCGGATTCGGCGCCATGCGGCTGACCGGAAGCCGCCCCTTCGACCTGGGCACACCGAGCGACCGCGAGCGGTCGATCGGTGTGCTCCGGCGCGCGCTGGAACTGGGCGTCAACCACGTGGACACCGCCGCCTTCTACTTCTCGTCCCTGCGCTCCGCCAACGAACTGATCAACTCGGCGCTGGCCCCGTATCCGGACGACCTGGTCATCGTCACCAAGGTCGGTCCTGGCCGCGATCCGTCGGGCGCATGGCTGCCCTGGGCCAGGCCCGAGCAGCTGCGCGGCCAGGTGGAGGAGAATCTGCGCCAGCTCGGCCGGGACCACCTCGACGTGGTCAACCTGCGGACGCACGGCCGTCATTCGATCGCCGAGCACTTCGGCGCACTGGCCGAACTGCGTGAGGCCGGGCTCGTCCGCCACCTCGGTGTTTCGGACGTCGACCCCGAGCAGCTCGCGGAGGCGCAGGCCATCGCGCCGGTGGTCTGCGTCCAGAACCGGTACTCCCTCGACACGCGTACCGATGACGGCGACGACGTCCTGCGGATCTGCGGTGACCAGGGCATCGCCTTCGTGCCGTTCTTCGCGATCGCCGGCGAAGGCGGTGCGAGGGGCGCGGCCGACGCCGACGATGCCGAGATCCTCGCCATCGCCCGCGCCCACGGCGTGACGTCCGCGCAGATCCGGCTGGCCTGGACGCTGCACCGCGGCCCGCACATCCTGGCGATCCCGGGTACCGGCGATCCGGATCATCTCGTGGAGAACGTGGCAGCGGGCGCGATCCGGCTGTCGGACGATGAACTCGCCCGGCTCGCCTGACGGTTGGGGACTTCTCCGGTATGGGTGACAGCACTCTGTGGGTGGCCGCGCTGACGGCGGGGACCGCGGTGCTCGCGAGTTGGGTGACCAGCCGCGGCACTGCCCGGGCCGCACGCATCCAGGCGGACGCGGCCGCCACGACCGTGCAGGCGGACCGGCTCCGGGCGGCCCGGCGCTCGGCGTACGTCGACGTCATCGAGCAGGCTCAGCGCATGGGCGACCTCTACTGGAAGGTCACCGACGCGCATGAGATCAGCGATGCCGACGAGCGCCTCGCCACGCTGAAGGATCTGCGGGTACGGCTCCGCGGCGAGTACGCCGTACTGCGCCAGCGGGTCTGGGTGGCGGACCTGGAGGGCCCACCGCAGGTCGCCGCGGCCGCGGACCGGCTGCGCCGCTCGACCAGCGAAAACTATCGCGCGCTGGGGGCGATGATCGCCGGCGAGGCGGACGCCGCCCAGCGCTTCGACGACTGCTACCGCCCGTTCTGGGAGTCGGTCGTGAACTTCGTCGACGTCGCTCGCGGTGCCCTGCACGGGACACGTGGGTAAGAACTGGTCGGACAGCCCATGGTGCTGACTCCAGTTGCGTTTCAGGGAGAGGGGGCATGGCAGGGGCGCGCCGTCCAGCGGCGCGCCCCTGCCATGCGCCGTCACAGTGCGACGACCTGCCAGTCCTGGTTGGACCCGCCGGTGGAGGGCCACTGGATGACGTTGGCGCCGTCGGCGGTGGAGGCGTTGGCGACGTCGGCGCACCAGCCGGTGCGGACGTTGACGAGCCGGTAGTAGCCGCTGGTGGCCGAGGGGACCAGCTTCCACCACTGGTTGTCGTCGCCGTTGTCGGACAACTGGGTCAGGGTGGCGCCCTGGGTGCTGTTGGGGCTCTGCAGGAGCTTGCTGCTCTTGGCGTTGACCAGCCGGAACGATCCGTCAATGTTCGGCAGGAGGCTCCACTGCTGGTTGGTCCCGCCGCCGTAGGGCCACTGGATGAGCGTGGCGCCGTCGGCGGTCGAGGCGTTGGAGACGTCCAGCGCCTTGCCGCTCTTGCGGTTGATCACCTTGTAGGTGCCCAGGTCCGCGGTGAAGGGACGGTCGTGGACCTCCAGGTTGCGGATCGATGCGTACACCCCGGCGGGCAGCCCGGTGACGGTGACGCGGACGTACCGTGCCTGGGCCTGGAACACGGCCGTCTGGATTTGGCGCGTGCCGGTGGTGGCGGTGTTGTCGACGAGCGTGGTCCACGTGCTGTTGTCGGTGGAGCCCTCGATCTTGTACCGGTAGTTGGTCTTGTCCAGTTCCCAGGCGATCCGGGTGCCGGTCAGCGAGCGGGTCGAGCCGAGGTCGACCTTGAGCCAGTGGCCGGCGTTGCCGTCGTTCGCGCACCAGCGGGTGGCGGTGGCTCCGTCGACCGCCTTGGCCGCGGTGTTGCCCTTGGACGTCTGCTCGCTGTCGGCGGTCGCGGTCTTGCCGGCGGCGATGTCGGCCGGCTGCACGGAGCGGTCCAGTGCGACCCCGACGACGCTGTCCTCGGGGATGCGGGTGCGGTTGATGCCGGTGATCGTCACCCCGCCGTCCGTGCCGACGGTGTACGGGAGGTCGGTGCCCGCGGCGACGTCGAAGACACGGGTGACCTGGGCGTCCCCGATCGACGGGGTGGTGAAGGAGGTTCCGCTGTAGCCGGACAGCAGGTGGATGTAGAAGGTGTTGCCCTTGGACGTGAAGCCGTACTTGCCGTCCACCGGTTGCCAGGGTCCGCCGCGGGTGCCGTAGACGGCCTGGCCGCAGGAGGTCAGGAAGGAACCGACCCGGCGCACCACTGCGGCCTGGTCGGCGGGGATCGCCCCGGTCCGGTCGGGACCGACGTTGAGCAGGCAGACCATGTTGCGCACCCAGGAGTTGACCAGGATGGCCATGATGGTGCCGAAGCTCATCACGGGTGCGCCGGCCTTGTAGCCCCAGGTACCGCAGATGGTGAAGTTCTTCTCCGCCAGATGCCCGGTGCGCATGGCGCCGGAGGGGATCGAACTGCCTTCCTCGCTGAGGTAGTCGCCCATCCAGCCGGAGCGCGGGTTGACCACGACGTCGGGTTGGTGCTTGCGCACCAGGCCCATCACACCGAGGGGGCTGCCGGTGGCGGAGTCGGTATCGCTGTAGGCGGCGTCCACCGGCCACTGATTGGCGCTGTCGCGGACCTTTCCGGGCTCCCAGAAGAAGGCAGCGTCCGCGTCCCTGCCTTGCTGGCCCAGCCAGCCGCCGTCGAAGTAGATGTCGTCGATCTTGCCGTACTTGGTCATCAGCTCCTTGACCTGCTGGTACACCTCGTTCTTCATGACCCGCGCGTTCTCCTTGTGCGCGGGATCGGTGGTGTAACCCCACTTGTTCGGCAGGCAGTTGGTGCCGGTGACGTCGTAGTAGCCGGGGTAACGCCAGCTCATCGGGGAGAAGTACAGGCCCACCCTGAGCCCGGCGTCGCGTACGGCGGTGACGTACTCGCCGACCAGGTCCCGCTGCATCGGGGCCTGTCCGGCATGGAAGGCGTTCGGGTGGGTGGACGGCCACAGGGCGAAGCCGTCGTGGTGACGGGTCGTCAGAACGGTGTACTTCGCGCCCATGTCTTTGGCCAACTGGGCCCAGTCGGCAGGCTTGTAGGCGCTCGCCGTGAACTGCTCGCTGGTCGCGTCGGTGAAGTACTTCTTGTAGTTCTCCGGCGTGACGGCGGAGTTCTCCATGTACCACTCGCCCTTGGCCGGGCCCGAGTACACACCCCAGTGGATGAACATGCCCAGCTTGGCGTCCTGCAGCCACTGGAGCTTCTCGTCGGACTGCTGCTCGATGCCCAGCTCCGACTTGGGGATCCGCAGCGGGAGAAGGGGCAGCGGCTGGGGGGAGGTGGCGGCGTGTGCGGGTGTCGCCAGCGTCGGTGAGACCGCGGCGGCAACCGTCATGGCAGCCATGCCGGACAGCACTCTGCGGCGACTGATCGGTTCGGACAAGGTTCTCTCCTGACTGTTCACAGAACGGCACGGACGGTCATGCGGCTCAGGTACGTGCGATGGGCCTCGGTGCGGGCGGGGAATGCCGCACCGCACCGTTCCGTCACACAGCGACGAGCTGCCACTGCTGGTTGGTGCCGGTACCGGCGGGCCACTGGATGACGCGGGCGTTGTCGGTCGTGGAGCCGTTTGCGACGTCCGCGCACCAGCCGTTGCGGACGTTGACGAGCCGGTAGTAGGCGCCGCCCGTGTCGACGAGCTTCCACCGCTGGTTGTCGCCGCCCGTGTCCTGCCACTGGACGAGCTGGGTGCCCTGGGCGGAGCCGCCGGGGCTGTCGAGGACCTTGCCGCTGTGCCGGGCGGCGAGGCGGAAGGAGCCGTCGGCGTTGGGCAGGAACCGCCACTGCTGGCTGGTGGCGCCCGACGAGGTGTACTGGATGATCTTCCCGCCGTCGGCAGTGCCGGCGCCGGAGACGTCCAGGGCCTTGCCGCTGCGCCGGTTGACCAGCCGGAACGAACCGCTGAGCAGGGAGACGGTGATGTCCGTGCGCTGCCCGGCGGCCAGCGTGACCTTGCGCGCGTGGGTGCCCAGGGGAGAGGAGGCCACGGTCGCCGACGTGGTCACCGATGTCATGCCGCGGCGGCTGATGAGGGTGACGTCCTGGTTGACGGCGGAGGTGACGGACAGGGTGGCGGTGCGGGCGGACAAGTCCCAGCTGAAGGTGTGGACACGGATGCGGCCGCGTGCCCGTACGCCGGTGATGGAGCCCTTCGCCAGTTGGTCGGGCAGGGCCGGCAGGATCTCCAGGACGCCGGGGCGGGATGCGATCCATGGAGTGGTCCATCACGCAAACTCCTTTGTCTGCTTGAGGGCTGTGCGGAATGCGGGAGTTGGGATGTGTGGGAAGTCATCGGCAGACGAGCGGACAACGTCCCGGTCCGCACCGGCCCGTGAGGTGATCCCCCGTATGGGACGTGCCCCGGCGGCCAACTCGATGGCGGGGCCGCCGGGGCACGCGGTCAGGAGAGAGTCCAGGTCTCGCTGTTGGGGCTCGCGCTACCGCCGAGCTCCTGGTCCACCGCCGCTCCCTGGGTGGTCGAGCCCGCGACGCCGATGTGCAGACCGCTGCCGATGCCCACCAGCATGTAGTTGCTGCCGGTGTAACTGCCGGTCAGGTCGAGGGCCCACTGCTGGTTCGTCCCGCCGTTGCAGGTCCACTGGTGCAACTGGACGCCGGCGGTGGTCGACTTGTCGGGGACGTCCAGGCACAGGCCGCTCTTGACGCTCTTGAGCGTGAAGATGTTGTCCGCCACCCGCTTGAGGGTCCACTGCTGGTTCGTACCGCCGGTGGACGGCCACTGGATGATCTTGGCGCCGGTCGCGGTGGAGCCGCTGGAGACGTCCATCAGCATCGAGCTGCTGAGGTTCTTCAGCGTGTGGACCCCCTCCGCCGGGATCCCGCTGTCGGCCGTCCACGTGCCCGCGTCCACGTCGAGGGACCAGGTCGGGTACTGACCGAGGTTCACCGTCGTGCCCCGGATGGTCAGTGGCAGCCAGATCAGCTTCGAAGCGCCCAGGTTGGCGGTGTCCCAGCGGTCACCGGCGTAGATGTACGTGGTGCCGGAGGTGCCCTGGACCGTGATGACGTTCGCCGTCTGGCTGCCGTAGGTCTTGGTGCCGGGGGCGGCGAAGTTCCGGAACGCCGACCAGGGGCCGCTCAGTGACGTGGCGGTGGCGTAGACGTTGTCGTTCAGGCTCCAGCCCGTCAGGCGGGAGCCGAAGACGTAGTACATCCCGCCGGTCTTCACCATGGCGGGCGACTCGACGCTGCCGCTGCTGCCGCCGCTGCCCAGGACCGCCACCGCGCTGTCGACTGAGAGGTAGTCGGCGGAGAGCTTGTAGATGCGCAGGCCGTTGTTGCGGTCCTCGCTCATCAGGTAGGCGGTGCCGTCGGTTTCCTGGAACAGGCCGATGTCCCGGCTGAGGTTGCCCATCGGCCGGAAGCTGCCCCGGTAGGTGTACGGGCCGCACGGCGTGCTGCTCGTGGCCACACCGACCTTGGCCTCGGCGTAGTTGGTGCTGTCGATGTGCATGTACATCACGTACGTGCTGGTCGACTTGTTGTAGATGACCTTCGGCCGCTCCACGATGCGGCTGGGGCCCAGGTCACCGCCGGCCTGCCGGCTCAGGGCCTGACGCTCGTAGGTCCAGTTCGCCAGGTCGGTCGAGGAGTAGCAGGTGATGTTCTGGAACGACGTGTCCGCCGACGTCTTGCCGGTCTTGTCCTCGCCGAAGCCGAACCAGGTGTCGCCGACCTTGACGATGCCGAGCCCGTGCAACTGCAGTGTGTTGCCGTTCTGGTCGGTTCGTGCGGCGCCCGTCGTGAAGGTCACCGTGTCCGCGTGTGCCTGCGTGGCGGGCACGAGCAGGGCGGCGAGGCTGCCCAGCAGGGTCAGGAAGGCGGCCATGGTGGTCCGCCATCGGGCGCGCGGTGGCGGTGTGCGGTGTGATGTGGTGTCGGGCATGGTGTCACCTCTCCGTTGAGGTCCGGGGATAGTGCTGGGGAAGTGCAGGGGAAGTGCGGGTCGAGCGGTGGGATCCTGGGGCCGCTCAGGGGGCGAGCGGGATGGTGATGGTGTTCCAGGACATCGGCGGCAGCAGGGCGCTCAGCCGTCCGCCGTCCGTGACGGTGCCGGTCACCGGCTTCGGCGTCACGCGGTCCTGATGCTGGAGCGTGTTGGCCGCGTGGCGGTCGGGGTCGGCCAGGACGGTATGCGTCACCTCCCCGGCCACCGGCTTGAACGCCCGCAGGTCGGCGGTGAGTTCGAGCGGCCTCGTGGTGTCCCGGTTGACGGCGAAGACGGTGAGCATCCCGTCCTCCTGCTGGACGGCGGTCGCGTGCAGCAGGGGCACCTCGCCGTAGCGGGCGGTGTCGTGGACGGGGCTGTCCAGGGCGAGCCGGAGTACTTGGCCGTGGCCGTGGCGGGCCGCGTCGGCGAAGGGGTGGAAGATGGTCTGCCGCCAGGCCGGGCCGCCGGGCTCGGTCATGATGGGGGCGATGACGTTCACCAGCTGGGCGAGGCAGGCCGCCGTGACACGGTCGCAGTGGCGCAGCAGGGTGATCAGCAGGCTGCCGACCACGACGGCGTCGGTGACGGTGTAGACGTCCTCGAGCTGGCGCGGGGCCACGCTCCAGTCCGGGGTGTCGGTGTTGTTGACCGGTCGGCTCTGGTACCAGACGTTCCACTCGTCGAAGGAGAGGTTGATCCGCTTGCCGGAGTGCCGCTTGGCCCCGATGTGGTCGGCGGTGGCGACCACCCCGTCGATGAAGGCCTCCATGTCGGCGGCCGAGGCGAGGAAGCTGTCGACGTCGCCGTCGCTTTCCTCGTAGTAGGCGTGGCAGGAGATGAAGTCGACGAGGTCGTACGTGTGCTCCAGGACCGTCGCCTCCCAGCTGCCGAAGGTCGGCATGGAGCGGTTGGAGCTTCCGCAGGCGACCAGTTCCAAGCCGGGGTCGACGTCGCGCATGGCCTTGGCGGTGACGGCGGCGAGGCGGCCGTACTCGTCGGCGCTCTTGTGACCGAGCTGCCAAGGGCCGTCCATCTCGTTGCCCAGGCACCACAGCCGGATGCCGTGCGGCTTGTCCACGCCGTGCGAGCGGCGCAGCTCGGAGAAGGCCGTGCCGACGGGGTGGTTGGTGTACTCCAGGAGGTCGAGTGCCTCCTGCAGGCCGCGGGTGCCGAGGTTGACGGCCTGCATCGGCTCGACGTCGGCCTTGGCGGCGAAGCGCATGAACTCGTTCAGCCCGAACCGGTTCGTCTCGACGGTCCGCCAGGCGCCGTCGAGCCGGCGGGGCCGCTGCTCCACCGGGCCGACTCCGTCTTCCCAGCGGTAGCCGGAGACGAAGTTGCCCCCGGGATAGCGGACCATGGTGACACCCAGTTCCCGGATCAGGGCCAGGACATCGGTGCGCAGTCCGTCCTCGTCGGCGCTCGGGTGGTCCGGTTCGAAGACGCCGGTGTAGACGCAGCGGCCGAGGTGCTCGACGAAGGATCCGAACAGCCGCGGATTCACCTCGCCGACGGTGAAGTTGGGGTCCAGATGTATGGCCCCTGCGAGCGGCGGGCGGCCGGCGGGGTTGGGCATGGGTCACTCCGAGATGGATCGGGATGGATCGGTGCGAAGAGTGGCGTTCTGTGCGGTTGCCGGGCTGGCTCTGCGGTCAACCCTTGATGCCGGTGTGCGCGACGCCTTCGACCAGGTATCGCTGCAGGAAGAGGAAGACGAGCACCAGCGGCAGGATCGACACGGTGGCGGCGAGGAACAGCTCGTGGATGTTGACGGTCTGCGCGGTGGTGAAGGTCGACAGGGCCACCTGCACCGTCCAGCTGGACTGGTCCTGGCCGATGACCAGCGGCCACAGGAAGGCGTTCCAGTTGGTGATGAAGGTGATCACCGCGATCGCCGAGAAGAAGCCACGGGAGTTGGGGACGACGATCCGCCAGTACGTGCCCCAGCTGCCGAGACCGTCGATCCGGGCGGCCTCCTCCAGCTCCTTGGGGAAGCCGAGGAAGTACTGCCGGAAGAGGAAGGCGGTGAAGCCGCTGAACAGGCCGGGCACGATCAGACCTTGCAGGCTGGAGACCCAGCCCAGTGATGACACCAGGACGAAGCTGGGCACGAAGGTGACCGCGCTGGGGATCATGAGAGTGGCCAGCACCGCGTAGAAGATCTTGTTGGCGTGGCGGTACGGGACGCGGGCCAGCGCGTAGCCGGCCAGGGAGCAGACCAGCAGCTGCCCGGCGGTGCCGAGCACTCCGACGACGAGGGAGTTCCACATGCTGCGCGCCATGGGAACCGCGGGGTCGTTGAACAGCTCGGGGATGTTCTCCCAGTGCAGCTCGGTCGGGAAGAACTTCCAGTTCGCCCCGGTGATGTCGGCGTCGGTGGCCAGGCTGTTGCGGATCAGCAGATAGAACGGGACCAGGAACAGCAGCGCCGCGACGACGGCGACGGTGTAGACGGCGACGCTGCCGGCCCGTCCGCTCCCTGCGCGTGGACGGCTGCGGACATGGGTGGTGGAGGAGGTGGCCATCAGCTGTCCGCCTTTCCGAAGCCGAAGATCCTGCCCTGCAGCAGCGTCACCATCGTGATGAGTGCCGACAGCACCAGCGCCCCGGCGCTGCCGTGGCCGAAGTCCTGACCCTGCCCGAGGGCCGTGTAGTAGAGGTAGACCAACGGCGGCCGTGCGTAAGGGGTGTTGGGCAGCAGGTTGTAGAACTCGTCGAACGCCTGGTAGGCCGCGATCAGCATGAGGAGCACCACGGCGACCGAGGTGGTGCGCAGCTGCGGCAGGGTGATGTGCCGGAAGGTCTGCCAGCCTGGCCGGGCGCCGTCCGTCCAGGCCGCTTCGTACAGTTCCTTGGGGATCTGCTGGAGGGCGGCCAGGAAGAGGATCATGTAGAAGCCCAGCTGGAGCCAGAGCCGTAGGGTGACCAGCACCAGCCAGTACCAGGGCGGGGAGGCGGTGCCGATCCAGGCGATGGGTTCGATCCCGAACCAGCCCAGGACGGTGTTGGCGAGACCGAAGCGCACCCCGTTGAAGATAGACAGCTTCCACACCATCGAGGCCACGACGTAGGAACACGCGGTGGGTATGAAGAACACCGAACGGAAGAAGGCACGGGCGACGCGGATGCGGTGGACGAGCAGCGCGAGCGCCAGAGCCAGGACGTAGGTGAGAGGGACGACGATCAGCGCGAAGAGGGTGAAGGTCCACAGGCTGTCGGTGAACGGCCCTTCGCTGAGGATGTCCGCGTAGTTGTCCAGGCCGACGAACTTCGTCGGGGTGACGGTGTTCTGGGCCTGGAAGAGGCTCAGGTAGAAGCTCCAGCCGACCGGCACGTAGACGAACAGCAGGAGACCGGCCAGGAAGGGACCCGCGAAGAGCCAGAAGGTGCGGGTGCTGCCTCGCACCCCGTGCCTGTCACGTCTCGCCTTCACCGCGGGGCCGGGTGGCGCGGCGGCGCCCGGACGGGCGCCACCTGTGGTGGTGGTTGCCATGCCTGTCGGGGCCCCTCAGACGATCTTCTTGAGTTCGGCCTCGACCCGGGTGCGGGCCTTGGCCACCTCGGACTCGGGGTTCTTTCCGCTGACCACGACGTTGTTCACCATGTCCTGGGAAATCGTGATCATGCCCTGGGTCCAGTACGGGTCGTCGTAGTGGCCGTTGGTGTCGAAGAGCTTCACCGCCTCGGCGGCGGTGCCGCTCTGCAGCTTGGTGGCCTTCGCCGCCAGGCTCTTGCGCGGGGGGATGTGGAAGCCGTAGGAGGTGCACCAGTCCTCCTGGAGCTTCGTCTGTTCGATCCACAGCCACTTCACGAACGCCTTGGCCGCGTCGACGTCCTTGGCCTTGGCGCTTACGTAGGTGGACCAGCCGCCGTTGTAGACCACCGGGCGGCCGGCGCTGCCGATGCCGGGCAGGGGGACGATGCCGAAGTCGTCGCCCAGTGCCTTCTGGATGCCGGGCATCGCCCACATGCCGCACCACTGCATCGCCGTCAGGCCCTGGGTGAACGCCGACGGGTCGAACCAGTCGGTGGGCGCGCCGAGCAGCAGCGTCTTGCTCGTGTACAGCTCGCGCATCTTCTTCAGGCCCTCGACTGTCGCCGGGGTGTCGAAGGCGACCTTGTGGTCGGCGGTCAGCAGTTCACTGCCGGTGGCCCAGACCAGTGGACTGGCCAGGATGTCGCTGCCGCCCTTCAGGCCTAGGTACAGGCCCTTGACCCCGCCCTTGTCGAGCTTGCGGGAGACGTCTATCAACTCGTCGAAGGTGGTCGGGGGCTGGACGCCCGCCTTCTCCAGCAGGCTCTTGCGGTAGTACAGGAACTGCGGGTCGTCGATCATGCGGATGCCGTAGACCTTGCCGTCCACCGAGTTGGCGGCCAGGTCCTTGTCCGTGAAGTCCGACTTGACGTCCGCGATGATGTCGTCGAGGGGCACGATCTGCCCGGACTTGGCCATCTGCACATCGGGGTGGAACTCGAAGACGTCGGGACCGTTGCTGGAGACCAGGCCGCTGGAGAGCTTGGAGGCGTAGTCACCGGGGATCCACTGCACCGACACGTCGGCCTTGGTGTACGCCTTCGCGTACCGCAGCGCCGCCTGCTGGGTGCCCGCCTCGCCGTACTGGTGGTACCACTGGCTGATCGCCGCCTTACCACCGGAGCCGCCGCCGCGACCCGTGTTCCCGCCGCACGCGGCGAGGAATCCCGCCGCCGCCACGGTGCCGGAGGCGCGCAGGAAGGATCTGCGGCCGAACGATCTGCTGGGGTTCTGCTCAGGGGACATGGCTACCTCTGCTGTGAAGTACGGGTGTGGGACCGGGCCTTGGGGACGAGGCCGCGACGGCGGGTGATGACGCTGTGGACGGCCGCGGAGTGCGGCCGGCAGGAGCGCGACGCGAAGCCCGCGGGGTGGGGGCACGCAATCGGAGAGGGAATCCCTGCCGCTGACGGGGGTTGCAGCGAGCAGATCGAGACGCAGGTTATGCGCGCTACACCCCTTCGTCAACAAGCCAGAAAAAGTCTGTGCACGGCAGTTCCGACGACGCGCTCCCCGTGGATACGATCAGGCGCCCCAGCCCCATCGAGCACAGGACAACCTCGTTGAAGCGGACGTACCAGGACATTCGCCGGACCAATCGTTTCGCGGTGATGCGGCATCTCATCGCCTCGGCGCCCGTCGTCAGGCGCGACATCGCCGCAGCCACGGGCCTGTCGGTGGCCACCGCCTCCGACATCGTCAACGAGTTGCACGAGCTGGGGCTTCTGGCCGAGATCGGACAGCAGGCTTCGGGGGGTGGACGCCCACGGAACCTCCTCGCGCCCGCCCTCGAGGGTCCCCGGCTCATCGGCGTCGACATCGCCGAGACCTACGTCCACGTCGAGGTCTTCGATCCCGCTCTGCGGGTTCTGGCCAGAGCCGAGTACGAACTGCACCCGCACACCAACTCGCCGGACTACGTCGTGGACCGAATCGTCCGCGGCATCGACGACGCGATCGCGCAGGCCCAGGTGGAGCGCGGCAGGATTCTCGGGGTCGGCGTCAGCATTCCCGGCCAGGTACGGCCGGACGGCACAGCCTCCGTCTTCGCCCCGAACTGGAACTGGAGCGACGTGCCACTGCTGGCCCTGCTCACCGACCGGCTCCCCGATGTGCCGGTCATCCTCGACAATCCGCTGCGTGCGAGCACCATCGCCGAACTGTGGTTCGGTGCCGCCCGCGGCCGCGACAACGTCGCCGTACTCACCCTGGGAACCGGCGTCGGCGCGGGCTTGGTCATCCAGGGGGCGCTCTACCGCGGAGCCACGAACACGGCCGGCGAATGGGGCCACACCAACCTGGTCATCGACGGCCGCAACTGCCGCCGCGGATGCGTCGGGTGCGTGGAGACCTACGTGGGCGCACCCGGCATCATGCAGCACCTCGCGGAAACCGACCCGCACAGCCCACTCCTGCACCCCGACGACCAGATGGCGACCATCAACGCCCTGGCCACCGCACACGCGGCCGGCGACCCCGCCGCACAGCAGGTGATCGCCACGACCGGCCGCTACCTCGGCATCGCCATCGCCAACCTGATCAACCTGTGCAACCCGCAGATCATCGTGCTCACCGGCTGGGTCGCCGACAGTCTGGGAAGCGCCGTCCTGCCGCATGTGCGCGCCACCGCCGCCCGCTACGCACTCGCCGAACCCTGGGAAGGCACCGAGATCAGCCTCTGCCCCATCGACCGCAACCCGGTCAGCCTCGGCGCGGCGACCCTCGTCCTCGAAGGGTTCCTGTCCTGACACTCCTGCTGTGAGCGGCTCCAGCTTGAGGACGGAACTCCCGGGCGCGCCCAACTGCGCCTGAAATCAGGAACTTTGGCCTTGTTTGTTTGTGCCCAAATCGAAATGCATGCAACGGAGAGGTGCACGAGTCATGGCAGATTCAGCGAGCCACGCCATACCTGAACAGCCGTCGGCCGACGCCCCGGGAGGGCTCTCGCGACGTGGGCTCCTCAAGGGCGCCGCCGTCACCGTGGGAACCGCGGCGCTCGGTGCCGGCGCGGCCGGGACGGCCGCGGCGGCCGACGCCTCGGTCACCGCGACGGCCCCCGACGGCAGCAACACCATCACGATGTCGCTGACTTCGGGCGCGCTCAGCTGGTCGGCAAAGCGAAGAGGCGTGACGGTGGTCGACACTTCGGCTCTCGGCCTCGAGCTGAGCGACGGGACGGTGCTCGGCGCCGCCGGCACGGTGATCACCAACTACCAGCACTGGACCATCGACAAGACCTGGACTCCGGTGTACGGCCGCAACGCGACGGTCCGCGACCGGTACCAGGAGATGCGCTGGAACCTCCAGGACACCGCCTCGCTGATCAACTTCAGCGTCCAGATCCGCGCCTACCCGACTGGCGTCGCCTTCCGGTACGTGCTGCTCGGCAAGGGAACCGCCACCATCGCCGACGAGCTGACCACGTTCGTCCTCCCCGACAGCACCCTGGTCTACAGCGCGCGTGACGAGGACCCCTACAACCCGGTCGCGCCCGGCTCGATCCCCTCCACGGGCACCTCGACCACGGACACCGGCCCGCTGACCGACCTGCCGCTGACCGCCACCTACGCCGGCGGCGGCCTGATCGCCTGCATCTGCGAATCCTCCCGCCTCAACTTCCCGCGGCTGATGCTCAGCTCCGTGTCCGGGCAGCCGGGCACCCTCGCCGCCCACCTGATGGAGCGCACCGGCCGCGGTTCGGACAGGGTCCAGACGACCTCGACGGTCACCACGCCGTTCGCCACGCCCTGGCGGGCGGTGGTGACCGGCTCCACCCACGCCGAACTGGTCGACAACGCCGAGCTGGTGCTCAACCTGGCTCCCGCGAGCACGTTGGCCGACACCTCGTGGATCAAGCCCGGCAAGGCCTTCCGTGTACAGCTGACCACCGCCGCCGGGATGGCGGGCGTCGACTTCGCCGTGGCTCGCGGCCTGCAGTTCATCGAGTACGACGGTGGCTGGTACGGCGACGTAAGAGGCACCGACGCGACAAAGGCGATAGCGGAGATCGACCTGCCCTCGGTGATCTCCTACGCCACGAGCAAGGGCATCGGCGTCATCCTCTACGTCGACCGCGTAGCGGCCCACACCCCCGACAGCCTGTTCAGCCTCTACAAGAGCTGGGGCGTCAAAGGGGTCAAGCTCGGATTCATCAACGACGGCACCCAGGCGATGACGAACCAGATCACGAACTGGGTCAGGACGGCAGCCAAGTACAACCTGCTGATGGACATGCACGACAACGTGCGGCCGTTCGGCTACGAACGGACGTACCCGAACTGGGTCACCATGGAGGGCGTGCGCGGCAACGAGCGCTTCCCGACCGCGAGCCACAACGTGACCCTGCCGTTCGCCCGCAACATCGGCGGGCCGATGGACTACACCATCTGCTACGGCCAGTCGCGGGACCGGACCACCAACGTCCACCAGATGGCCATGGCGGCGGTCTTCTACCAGCCGCTGAACTTCCTGTACTGGTACGACTCGCCGTCCAAGTACGCCAACACGGCCAACTGGCCGGGGCTGCCATGGTTCGACGCCATCCCCACCACCTGGGACCAGAGCCGCACCCTCGCCGGATCGATCGGCCAGTACGTCGCCGTCGCCCGCCGCCACAGGGACACCTGGTACGTCGGGGCGATGACCAACGAGACGTCCCGGACCCTGTCGCTCCCGCTGACGTTCCTGGGCGGCGGAACATACACGGCGACCGTCTACGCCGACGGCACCCCGGGCACCAGCCCGTACCAGACGCCGGTCGTGGTCAGCACCCGGTCGGTCACCTCGGCCACCACGTTGAACGTGGCGATGGCTCCCGCCGGCGGCCAGGCGATCATCCTCGAGCCGAGCTGACGCGACGGACGCGGGTCGTACCGCGGTGCTCGCGATGGCCGCCGGTGCCCTGGTCGGCCTCCAGCACCAGCAGGCCACCGAACCGGACCGGGCGGAACCGGTCGCGGTGAAGTCCAACCAGATCGCGGTGCCCCCGGCACCGATGGGCTGGGCCTCGTGGAACACGTTCGATCGATGACTGCTGAGAACGTGTCCGGGCCTGAGGCTGTCCAGCCCACGAAGGCCGTAGACGACCAGACGTCACTTTCGACGGTTGCCTGTCGGCGGCCCGTCACCAACCCCAACCACCCCAGTCCCAAGGACGGAATCGTGGACATCACCAGAAGACAGCTCGGCCGGTTCGCCGCGGTCGGCACCGGGGCCCTCCTGCTGCCGGGCCTGCTGCCGCCGAGCAGGGCGGCGGCAGCCACTCCTCCGGCCGGCACGTGGGGTGACCAGGGCGACGGCACCTAAGTCAACCCGATCATCCCGGCCGACCTCAGTGACTGGGACTGCATCCGGGTCGGCGCCGACTACTACGGCATCACCAGCACGTTCGGGTACTCGCCCGGCATGGCCGTGCTGCACTCGAAGGACCTGGTCAACTGGCGGACGCTCGGCGGCGCGGTCGACGATGTCACCCGCATCGGACCGGAGCTGAACTGGGACCGGATGAACCGCTACGGCCGTGGCGTGTGGGCCGGGTCCATCCGCCACCACGCGGGCCGGTTCTGGGTGTACTTCAACACGCCCGACGAAGGCTTCTTCATGACGTCGGCCCCGTCGCCGACCGGGCCCTGGGAGCCGTTGCACGCGCTGTGGAGGACCTCCGGCTGGAACGACGTGTGCCCGTTCTGGGACGACGACGGCCAGGGCTACCTGGTCACCACGCACTACGCGGACGCCTACAAGGTGCACCTGTACAAGCTGTCCACGGACGGGAAGTCGCTGGTCGGCCCGTCCACGGTCATCCACCAGTCACGGGGCAGCGAGGCCAACAAGCTGTACAAGATCGACGGTACCTACTACCACCTCTTCAGTGAGGTGAAGCCGGAGGGCCGGGTGCTCATGATGAACCGCGGCACCAGCCTGACCGGCCCGTTCGAGACCCGGCAGCTGCAGCACGTCAACGGTTCGGTGGACCGAGAGCCCAACCAGGGCGGGCTGGTGCAGGCTCCGAACGGCGCATGGCACTTCGTGACCCACCACGGCCAGGGCCGCTGAGAGGGGCGCGTGCTGTCCCTGCTGCCGGTGACCTGGGTGGACGGCTGGCCGGTCCTGGGCTCGGTGGGCGCGGACGGCATCGGCAACTTGGTGTGGACGGGCCAGGTGCCCGCCGGCGGCACGCCCGGTCTGCCGGTCGACGCGCTGCCCCCCGTGGTGACCAGCGACTTGTTCACCGACACCCGCCTCAAGCCGCAGTGGGAGTGGCACTACCAACCGCGCGCGGACCGGTGGTCGTTGACCGAACGCCCCGGCTTCCTGCGGCTGAAGGCATTCGCACCGCTGGCGGGCGACAACCTGACCAAGGCCGGGAACACCCTCACCCAACGGGTGCTGCGCACGGCGGGCGGCGCGACGGTGACAGTCCGCCTCGAACTGGCCGGCCTCGCCGACGGCCAGCACGCCGGGCTGTGCCACTACGCGGCAACCTACGCAGGGCTGGGTGTCCGGCGCTCCGGCACCACCACCACGATCGCGCACAACGTCGGCGGCAGCCTGACCAACGGTCCGGTGATCACCCAGAACTCCGTGTGGCTGCGCACCGCATGGGACGTCAACGGAGTCAGCCGGTTCTCCTACAGCCTCGACGGGAGCACGTTCACCGCGTTCGGCGGCACCTACCAGCTCACCTGGGGCGGCTACCGCGGTGACCGGGTCGGCATCTACACCTACAACCCGAACGGCACCGGCCACGTCGACGTGGACTCGGTGCAGTACACCATCGCACCCACCAGGGCCTATAAGTGCGTCAGCGCGCGCAGCGGCAAGGTCGCCGACGTCTCCGATGCGTCGAACGCGGACGGCGCCGCCGTGATCCAGTGGCCCGACAACGGCAAACCGAACCAGCACTGGGCCTTCCAGTCCACCGGGGACGGCTACCACACCATCACATGCGTCGGCAGCGGCAAGGTGCTCGACGTGGCGGGGTCCTCGACAGCGGACGGCGCGCGGGTCGTGCAGGCGACCGCCGACGGCCGGACGAGCCAGCAGTGGCAGCTGCGCCCGCAGACCGGGGGCGTGTTCCTCCTGGTCAACCGCAACAGCGGCAAGGTGCTCGACGTCAGCGGAGGCAGCACGGCCGACGGTGTCGCGCTGATCCAGTACCGCGACGTCGGCAGCTCCAACCAGCGATGGACCTTCCACCGCGTCACCGGCTGAGGACCCTTAAGACGTCGTGGTAACGGTAATAACTCTTCGCCCTCGCCCCTCCCGGGCCCGGCGTTTGCCTGGCCCGTCCGAACCTGGGTCGGTTGATCTCTGCGGCGAGCCCCGGAAGCGGACGCGGACGCGCCGCTCACGACTGTTCCGCAGCGGCCGGCTTCTTGGCCGTGATCGTGGGCTGCGGTTCGCCGGAGGCGACGATGCGCTGGGTGAGCCGCTCCCGCAGCTCCTGACGAAGGCTCGCGTGAGCGGGGTCGTCGACGAGGTTGGTCAGTTCGTCGGGGTCGGATTCCAGGTCGTAGAGGTAGGCGTCCTCGTACGTCTCGGCGCGCGCGTCGTTCCAGGCGTCCGCGCCGGGCGCCGTGACGCCGTACTTCCAGCGGTCGGTGCGCAGCGCCCGACCCACTTCCGACTCGCTGATCTGGACGAGTACGTCCTGCGGCCAGTGGGCGTCCTCGCCGCGCAGCAGCGGCAGCAGGGAGCGGCCCTGCATGAAGTCCGGCACCTCGATGCCCGCGGCGTCCAGCAACGTGGGTGGCAGGTCGACATGGCTCACCGGCTCCGGCACCCGTACGCCGCCGCGCAGCCCAGCTCCTCGCAACACGGTGGGAACCCGGAGGGAAGCGTCGTGGACGCTGCGTTTGTACTCGTCGTTGCGGGTCTTGAAGTGACAGCCGTGGTCGGACGTGAAGAGGATGATCGTGTTGTCCAACTCCCCTCTTTCTCCAAGGACGTTGACGATCCGGCCGAGTACCTCGTCCAGGCGGCGCACCATGCCGTAATAGCCCGGCAGATGCTCCGCCCAGTTGCCGCCGCCGAGCGCGGAGAGGTCCGAGGGCACCCAGGGGTCCGCGTACCGCTCGCTGTAACCGGTCGGCGCGGGGTAGTCGTCGCGGGAGTTCTGGTGGTGCGGCTCCAGGAACGACAGGAAGAGGAAGAAGGGGCGCTCCTGGTCCAGTTCCTCGCCCCGGTCACGGCCGATGAAGTCGATCGCGGCGGCGCCGAGCGCATCGGCCCGGTAACCGCCGAAGCGGTGCGGGGCGCCGTCATTGTCGTACAGCGTGGTCTCGTACGCGTCCGAGGTGAACTCCAGCAGGTTGGCGGCGAGCCAGTACTCGTACCCGGCCCGGTCCTTCTCCGGCACCGGGCCCGCCGTGTGGTCGCCGGCGAGATGCCACTTGCCGATGTAACCGGTGGCGTTCCCGGCGTCCCGGAAGGTGCGAGCCATTGTGGGGGCCTCCCGGGGCAGGGAGAGGCCGTTGCGGAACACCCCGGTGGTCGTGGGGTACTGCCCTGTCTGCAGACTGGCGCGCGAGGGCGCGCAGACAGGCTGGCAGGTGAAGGAGCGGTCGACGATCACCCCGTCCTCGGCGAGGCCGTCCAGGACGGGGGTCAGCCCGAGCGGGTTTCCGTGCAGCCCGGTGGTGTCCCAGCGCTGTTGATCGGTGAAGAAGACGAGGACGTTCGGACGCCGGGTGACGCGGTCGGAGTCGGCGGGGGCGTAGGCGGGTGAGTCGGATGTCATGGTGTGCGGTCCTCTGCCGATGTCGAAGCCGAAGTCGAAGTCGAAGCGGGTTCTTGCTGAGCGACGCGGTTGGGCTCGCGATCCCGGGCCCAACCGCTGAGCGTGGTCCCTTCAGTCGAAGCCGTCGACACACCGTTCTGCGCGCAACTCGCCGAAGAGCGTCCGAACGTCCTGCGGCTACGGCAGTCGCAGCTGCTTCAAAGCCGTCGTCGGCGACCTTGAGGTGGTCCGGCGGGCAGGCGCGCGGCGGAGCTGGTCGGCGGCGAGGAATGCGCGCGCGACCTCGCCTCACGCATCGACGCCGCGTCTGCCAACCATCCTTGAGCGACCGGTCCGTCGGCCTCGCCAACGATGGCCAGGGCCTGTCCGGCCAGCGGGGAGTGACACCGGACAGACCCTGGCTGTTTGAGGGGCCGTTACACCCTGGAGCGAGCCGCTATACCTTGAGCCAGACCGCCTGATCGGGTGCCAGCAGTCCGTTCTCCATGGAACCGCTGGCCAGCAGGATCGAGGTGTGCTCGGGCAGCCGCTGTGCCTGGGTGGAGAGGTTGACGACGCAGGCGAAGCCTGGGTCGCGGAGGAAGGCGAGGACTCCTGCGGGGGCATCGAGCCAGGTCATGCTGCCGTCGCCGAGGGCGGGGTCGTCGCGGCGTAGGCGCAGGGCCGTGCGGTACAGCTCCAGCATCGAGGTCTCGTCGCCGGTCTGTGCCTCCACACTGCGCTCGCTCCAGTTGGCGGGCTGTGGCAGCCAGGGGGCGGCAGCCTCATCGTCGGTGCTGAAGCCGAAGGGTGCGGTCTGTCCGGACCAGGGGATCGGGACGCGGCAGCCGTCGCGGCCTCGGTCGGTGTGGCCTGAGCGGTCCCAGATGGGATCCTGGAGGACGGACTCGGGCAGGTCCTCCACTTCGGGCAGGCCGAGTTCGTCGCCCTGGTAGATGTAGGCGCCGCCGGGGAGAGCGAGCATCAGCAGGGCCGCGGCGCGTGCACGGCGGGTGCCGAGTTCCAGGTCGACGGGGCCTTCGGGCTGGTAACGCTCGTTGGGCACCCACCGTGCGACGGTCTGGCGGGCGTAGCGGCTGGTGTGGCGCATGACGTCGTGGTTCGACAGCACCCAGGTGGCCGGTGCGCCCACGCCGCTGAGCATGGCGAGGGAGTCGTCGATGACCGTGCGGAGGTCCTTGGCGTCCCAGCTGGCCATGAGGAAGTCGAAGTTGAACGCGGTGTGCAGGCCGCCGGGACGGACGTAGGCGGCGAGGCGTTCGGGGGTGTCGGCCCAGGCTTCGGCGACGAAGGCCCGGTCGCCGTCGAACTCGTCGGCGACCTTGCGCCAGGCGCGGTAGATGTCGTGGACCTCGTCGCGGTCCCAGTGCGGGTGCTCGACATACTCCCGGGCCTTCTCGCCCGCCGACTCGGGCGTCAGGTCGGGCAGTTCGGGGTCCTTGACGAGGCCGTGCGCCACGTCGATGCGGAAGCCGTCGACGCCGCGGCTGAACCAGAACCGCAGGATGGACTCGAACTCGGCGTGGACGTCGGGGTGTTGCCAGTTGAGGTCGGGCTGTTCGGGGGCGTACAGGTGGAGGTACCACTCGCCGTCGGGCAGGCGCGTCCAGGCCGGGCCGCCGAAGCAGGAGACCCAGTTGTTGGGCGGCTCGGCGCCGTCGGGGCCGCGGCCGGGACGGAAGACGTACCGCTCGCGTTCCGGGCTGCCGGGCCCTGCGGCCAGCGCCGCCTGGAACCAGGCGTGCTGGTCCGAGGTGTGATTGGGCACGATGTCGGGGATGACGCGGATCCCGTGCTCGTGTGCTTCCTCGATGAGCTGCTCGGCGTCGGCGACCGTGCCGAACAGCGGGTCAATGGCGCGGAAGTCGGCCACGTCGTAGCCGCCGTCCGCCATCGGGGACTTGTACCAGGGGTTGATCCACAGGGCGTCCACGCCGAGCGACTTGAGGTAGGGCAGGCGGGAGCGGATGCCGGCGATGTCGCCGACGCCGTCGCCGTTCCCGTCGGCGAAGCTTCGGATGTAGACCTGGTAGATGACGGCGCTGCGCCACCAGGGCGTGGTGGGGGACATGGTGCTGAAGGATCCTTTGAGAAGGGGACTGTGGGGGAACCGGCCGCAAGAAGGGACGGCTACTTGGCCGCGCCCGCGGTGAGTCCGGCGACGATGCGGCGCTGGAAGAGGAGCACCATGATCACCAGGGGGACGGTGACCAGGACGCCCGCTGCCATCTGGCTGCCGAACGGGACGTCGAACTGGGTGGCCCCGGCGAACTTGGAGATGGCGACCGGCGCGGTCTGGATGCTGGGCCGGTTCGTCATCGACAGGGCGATGAGGAACTCGTTCCAGGCGGCGATGAAGCAGATGATCGCCGTGGTGAAGATGCCCGGCGCGGCGAGCGGAATGATGACCTTGCGGAACGCCTGGCCCCGAGTGCAGCCGTCGATCATCGCGGCCTCTTCGAGCTCGTCGGGCATCTGCTTGAAGAACGTGGTCAGGTTCCACACCGCCAGCGGCAGCACGAACGACATGCTCGGCACGATCATCGCCTGGTAGGTGTTGATCCAGCCGATGTCGGTGAACAGCTTCAGCAGCGGCACCACGATCGAGACCACCGGGAACATCGAGGTGGCGATGATCAGGGTGAGGATCAGCCGCTTGAACCGGAACTGCAGTCGGGCCATGGCGTAGGCGGTGAACGTGGCCAGCAGCAGTGCCAGGACGGTCGTGGTGCCGGAGACGATCAGGCTGTTGAGCAGGGCACGGCCGAATCCCTGGGAGGGGCTGAAGACCGCCCGGTAGTTCTCGAACGACACCGAGGTGGGCAGCAGAGAGGTGTCGAAGATGTCGGAGCTGCGGCGCAGGCTGGAGACCAGCATCCAGTAGAAGGGGGCCAGGCAGTAGGCCACCACCGCGGCAACGCCCAAGTAGAGCAGCCATGTTCGCCATTTCACGGACGCGGTCATGCCGACACCTCCGCACTGTTCCGAATCGAGCCGCGCCGGAGCCTGCTCTTGCCCTTGGGCCTGGCCGGGCCGCCCACGTCACCGACGAGGTCTGCGCCCAGCAGCCGGACGAAGCCCAGCGCGATGAGGAAGACGTAGAGGAAGAGGAGCACCGCGTAGGCGGCGGCCGGTCCGAAGCGGACGTTGGACGCCTCGTTCTGCGCGAGCATGGACAGGGTTTCCACCGAGTTCTTCTGTGCGCCGATGAGGAGGTAGGGCAGGTCGAACATCCGCAGCGCGTCGAGGCAGCGGAAGAGCACCGCGACCAGCAGGGCGGGTTTCACCAGCGGCAGGGTGATCCGCCAGAACTGGGCGAGCGGGCCGGCCCCGTCGAGCCGGGCCGCCTCGTAGACCTCCTTCGGGATGACCTGGAGGCCGGCCAGGACCAGCAGTCCGATGAAGGGGGACGTCTTCCACACCTCGGCGATGATGACGGCGACCTTGGCGTGGAAACCCTCGGTGGTCCACAGGACCTGGTTGCCGATCAGGGCGTTGGCGATGCCGTCGCTGTTGAAGATCCACCGCCACAGCAGGCCGGAGATGGCCGTGGGCACGGCCCAGGGGATGAGGATGCTGGCGCGGATCAGGGCCCGGCCGCTGAACGCCCTGTGCATGATCAGCGCCATGGCCACGCCGATCAGGGTCTCCAGGCCCACCGTGGTGACGGTGAAGAAGGTGGTGTTCCAAAAGGCGTTCCAGAACCGGTCGCCGGCCTCGCCGAAGATGTCGGCGTAGTTCTGCAGCCCGACGAACGGCTCTGTATCGCTGATGAAACCGGTCTCCGGATCCAGCCCCTTGGCCCCGTACAGCGACTCCTTGAACGCCATGATCGTCGGGTAGAGGACGACGACGGTGAGGACCAGGAGCGTCGGCGACACGAGCAGTGCCGCCGTCCGCCCCGAAGCCGCGGTCGCCCAGGCCCGCTTGCTTGCCTTCACCGGTGCGGGGGCCGCTCCGCCGCCGCCCGCCGTGCCGGTGGGGCCGTCCGCGGCGGTACCGGGTGGGATCTTGGTGTCGACCACGGCTTTCCTCCTCACTGTGCGGCGGACTTCTGCAGCTCGCTCTGCAGGTCCTTCAGCGCCTGCGCGCTGCTCTTGTCACCGTTCAGGGCCGCGTACGCCTCCTGCTGGATCGCGGAGGACGCGTCGCCGTACTGGACCACCCGGGGGCGGGGCACGGCGTTCAGGATCGACTTCTTCAGCACCGGCAGGTACGGGTACTGCTTGACCAGCGCCTGGTCGTCATAGAGGGCCTCGTACGGCGGGGCGAGCGAGGCGTCCTTGAGGAACGTGGTCGCGCTGGCCTCGTTGGTGAAGAACTTCATGAAGTCCAGCGCCGTGGCCTTGTTCTTGGCGAAGGAGGACAGGGCCACGTTGTGGCCGCCCAGGCTGGAGGAGCCGGCCCCGGTCAGACCGGGCAGCGGCGCGGCCGCGAACTTGCCCGCCACCTTGCTCTTCTCTGCCAGCGAGTACACGTACGGCCAGTTGCGCAGGAAGACCAGCTTGCCGGACTGGAACGCCTGACGGCCTTCCTCCTCCTGGTAGGTGATGGCTTCCTTGGGGATGGTGCCGTCCTTGAAGGAGTCGACGAGGAAGTCCAGGCCCTTTTTCGCCTCGGGTGTGTCGACGTTCGGTTTGCCGTCGGCGTTGGTGATGACGCCGCCGGCGGAGTTCACGGCCTCGGCGAAGTTGACCGTGAGGCCCTCGTACTTCTGGAACTGGCCGGCATAACAGTCCATGTCCTTGGCCTCGGGCAGCTTCTTCACCTTGGTACAGGCGGCCTGCATCTGCGCCCACGTCGTCGGCGCGGCGCTGACGCCGGCCTTCTTCAGCAGGTCGGAGCGGTAGTACAGGACGCCGCCGTCGGAGGCCTGCGGGACCGCGTACAGATTGTCGCGGTACTTGCCCGTCTCCACGGTCGGCTTGAGCATCTTGTCCAGCGGGAACTGCGCGGCGGGCAGTTGGTCGATCCACTGGTGGGCGGCGAACTCCGAGGTCCACACGACGTCCAGGGAAAGCACCGTGTAGGCGTCGGACTTCGTCTCGGCGTTCTGGATCATCTGCTGGCGCTGCTGGTTCACGTCAGCCGGCAGCTGGACGAAGGTGACCTTCTCCTTGGGATGCTGCTTGTTCCAGCTGTCGATCACCTTCTGGACGACGCCGGAGCTGTCCTTGGCGGCCGCATACGTGATCGGGCCGCGGCCCGAGAACGACGGGCTCTTCGACTCCCCCGACGAACTGCTGTCATCGGAGGAACCGCAGGCGGTCAGGACGAGCCCGGCGGCGACGAGCACGGCCGAGCACGGAAGGGCTCTGGGGATTCTGGCGTTCACTGTCTCTCCTGGACGTGCGGAGGAACCGAAGTCTCGGCGTGGTCGCCCTGTAGGGAGCAGCTACCGAGATGACTCTGGGATGACTCTGGTACGAGACTGTGCTGTCATGGCGCTCTGAAGATCCAAAGAGCAGGTCAAAGCCATGAAGGATGGCTTCACGGCGACGGCTTCGACTCCACTGAGACAACGCTTGCACCGTAAGAGTGCACTCAGCGGAAGTCAATGCGTAACTTCCCGGTAGCACTGATGATTTAGGCGATGGGCGCCATCCCGATAAGGGATGTAACAGGCATTCAGTCCTCACAGTTGGTCGTGACAGCGCTGTCACGACCGGTCCCACTGAGGGCTCAATCTGTGTTAACTTCCGCTCATGTCACCAGCTCAGCGGCACCCCACGTTGGCCGACGTCGCCGAACGGGCGGGCGTCTCCCCGTCCACTGTCTCGCGCACCATGCGCGGCCTGTCATCGGTCTCACCCGAGGTCCGTGCCCGGGTCGAGCAAGCTGCCCGTGAGCTGAACTTCGCGATCTCGCGGCAGGCGTCGAGCCTGGTCACCGGCAGGACCGGCGTCATGGCGGTGCTCGTGCCCACGCTCGACTCGTGGTTCATGGGAGCGGCGCTGTCCAGCCTGGGCCCGCTGCTGCGTGGCGCGGGCATGGAGATGACCGTCTACGTGGTGCCGGATCTGGCCGAGCGGGCCGCGTTCTTCGAGCGACTCCCCGCCCGGCGCAACGCGGACGCGCTGCTGGTGTTCTGCTTCGACCTCAACAAGGAAGAGACCGCCCGCCTCGACGAGCTGGGCATGCCGGTCATCTACATCAGCCAGCACGTCGAGGGCCGCCCCAGCGTCTACGTCGACGACGTCGCCGGTGCCTGCAGGGCCACCCGCCACCTGATCAACCTCGGACACCGCCGGATCGCCTTCGCGCACACTGTCAACGCCCGCGGTTTCAGCTTCAGCTCACGCGATCGCCTCCTCGGCTACCGACAGGCGCTCACCGATGCGGGCATCCCCCTGGACGACGACCTGGTCGTCACCACGCCGCCCCGCGACAAGCGCGGCACCACGCAGGCGGTCGGCAACCTGCTGAGCCTGCGCGAACCACCCACAGCGATCTTCGCCGAGCAGGACGAACTCGCCGCCTCCATCATCGCGACCCTGCGCACCGTACAGATCGACGTGCCCGAACGGATCTCCGTCCTCGGCTTCGACGACCAGCTGATGGCCGAATGGCTCGACCTGTCCACCGTGGCCCAGTCCCCCTCCGACATGGGCCGCATCGCCGCCGAACTGGCCCTGGAACTCATCAACGACTCCGAGGCGGACCCCGGTCGGCATGTCGTCCTGCCCACCCACCTGATCCCACGAGGAACCACAGCCCCGCCACCCGCCCCGCAGGGCGAACGCGAGTCAGCGGGTGCGCTGTGACCTGGCCGCGGCAACGTCTCCGGAGCGCCAGATGTGGCGCCGAAGCGGCTGTCGTCTCAGTCGAAGAACTTCGCGTCCGTGAAGGCCGCGACCTTGTCGGTGCCGCCTTCGAGTACCCACCACCGTGACGGTCCCGTGCTGCCTCCCCGATCGCCGTAAGGGGACCAGCTGAACACGACCTCGGCGCGCCCGTCCCGGTCGAAGTCCCGCACAGCCGTGAAGTGGGCCGGTCGTTCGGAGGCGGGCACCTCCTTGCCGGCGCCGGCGCGGCGCAGGGTGGCGGACCCGTCCGTCGTCAGCCCGTCGGCGTTCCCGCGCAGGATCTTTACGCCGCCCCCGAAGGAGATCAGCAGCTCGTCGCGACCGTCGCTGTCGAGGTCTTCCGTGGCGTATTCGCCCGTCGCGCCGGGCTTGAGGCGCTTGTCCGGGCGGTTGCCGCCGTAGTAGACGGTGACGGTGTCGTGGACCGTGGGGTCCTGGGCGTCGGCTCCCGGCTCCCCGTTGCGGGTGCCGTTGTCGCCGATGGCGAGGTCGCCCTTGCCGTCGCCGTCGAAGTCACCGAACGCCACTGCGCTACCGGCCCGCAGATAAGGTGCCCGCGCCGCGAATCCACCCGGCCCGTCCCCACCGTGCAGCAGCACGGCCGGTTCCTGCTCGTCGTCCCCGTGAGCGGAGGCGACGAGATCGGTGGCACGGTCGCCGTCCGCGTCACCCACGGTAAGGGAGAAGTCGGCGTCCTCATAGCCGAGCCCGGCCTCGGCTACGGGGCTCGGGCGGGCCGCACCCATGCGGCGCGGCTTCCCCTCGCGGGTGAATGGCCCATACAGCACACGGAGTTGATAAGTCTCGGCGAATTCCTTTCCTACGGCCTCGGTCACGGCGAGATCCTGCCGACCGTCCCCGTCGAAGTCGCCCGGCACGCCTCCCAGTTCGGCGGCAGGCACCCCGTCGCGTGGACCGGCGGGGCCGCCCCAGACGACGTGCCCGCCGGCCAGGATGTCCGCGTAGCCGTCGCCGTCGAGGTCGGCGGTGGGGACTCCTCCCGGGGTCAGGTGCGGGGGAAGTCGGGTGTCGTCGGGCTTGATGACGGTGCGGGTGGTCGGGTCGAGTCCCCGCGCGGAGCCGTAGACCACGCCGAGGTAGACGGGCTGCTTGCCGTCCGGGTCGGTACTCGGCGCCCCGATGGCAGGCGCCGCGAAGACCAGGTCCGGGTAATCGTCCCCGTTCACGTCGTCGGTGGCCCGGCTGCCGCTGCCGCGCGGCACGGGGGCGGACGCCGACGGTGTGGTCACCGGGTCCAGGTCCATCGGAGGTGGGGGCGCAGGGGCCGGCGAGGAGTAGGGAGAGTCGTACCCGATCACGGGGCGTAACGCCACGGCGGCGAGAACCAAGAGCACGCACACGGCGACCGCCACACCGGCCTTGACCACGTTCCGTGTCCCGTTCACGTTCCCCACTCCTTGCTCACCCAAAGCCCCGGACCGTGGCGGCACAGCCTACGTTCCACCTGAGTGCGTCCACACAAAAGGGCCTGAGCCGGGGCAAGCTGGAGTGGTGGTCTGCTTCGTCTGACGCCAAGACGAGAACAGCTGGGAGGATCGAGATGACGATGATGGCGAACCTGCCCGAGGTGGTGTCGCGCGAGGAGTGGCTCGCCGCCCGCAAGGAGCTGCTGGCCAAGGAGAAGGAGCTCACCCGGGCGCGCGACCGGGTCAACGCCGAGCGGCGGCGGCTGCCGATGGTGCGCGTCGACAAGCCGTACACCTTCGACGGCCCGAACGGGACGGTGGGCCTGCTCGACCTGTTCGAGGGGCGGCCCCAGCTGGTCATGCACCACTTCATGTGGATCTTCGACATCGATGCCGACGGCGTCGAGCACCCCTGCGACACGGGCTGCTCCAGCTGCTCCTCCGCAGCCGACCAGATCGGCAACCTGCGGCAGCTGCATGTCCGCAACACGACTCTGGTCGCGGTGACCCGGGCGCCGTACGAGAAGCTCGCCGGGTTCCGCGAGCGGATGGGCTGGACCTTCCCCTGGTACTCCTCGTACGGAAGCGACTTCAACTACGACTTCCACGCGACCGTCGACGACCGGATCGCGCCGGTGCAGATCTTCCACCGCACCGAGGCCGAGCTGGCCGAGGCCGGGATGCCGTGGTCGGAGAGCATGCGCGGCGACTGGCCGGGCATCAGCGCGTTCCTGCGCGTCGGGGACGAGGTGTTCCACACCTACTCCACGTTCGGCCGTGGCATCGAGGAGTTCCACAACGGCTACCCGCACCTCGACCTCACCGCGCTCGGCCGCCAGGAGGCGTGGGAGGAGCCGAAGGGCCGAGCGGTTCCCCTCGGCCTGCAGGTCGGCGGCCCCGCCCTGCGCCTCCCCGACGAATACGACGCCTGACGACCCTCGCCCCGCTCACGGTCGGCGCCGGTGCAGCGCTCACCCGTCGCAGCCCAGCGGGCGGGACGACGGCAACATTCCGTACCTTCCTCGGCCCACTCGACCTTCCTCAGCCCACTCGAGGCTCAGCACAGAGCCGGACTTCGGCTCAACTGTCGGTGACCGCGGAGTCGCCATAGACTCGAAGGACCGGTTCGGGAACGCAGGAGCGGGGAGCTCGTGAACCGGACCGGGGACCGGAGGACGGCCACCCCAGGAGGACGCGATGGTGCGGCAGACCAGACTGGCCGGCGAGTCGGCGGACTATCTCGATGCTCGCGAAGAGCTGCGCCTGGCCGAGATCGACCTCATGCGCCACCGCGAGAAGGTCGCGGCCCAGCGACGGGCGCTCCCTCAGGGACCACCCGTTGACGACTACGTCTTCATCGAGGGCCCCGCCGACCTCGACGCCGGCGACGCACCGGTCCACGAGGTCGCTTTGAGTGAGCTGTTCACCGCCCCGGACCGCCCGCTGATCGTCTATCACTTCATGTACGGCAAGCTGCAGACCGACCCCTGCCCGATGTGCACCCTTTGGATCGACGGTTTCAACGGCATCGCCCACCACATTGCACGCAACGCCGACTTCGCCATCGCCGCGGCCGCCGACACACCCACCCTGCGGCAGCACGCCCGCAACCGCGGCTGGCACCGGCTACGGCTCCTGAGCTGCGGCGACAGCACGTTCAAGTACGACCTGGGCAGCGAGGACAAGGAAGGCGAACAGGACTCCACCGTCTCCGTCTTCACCCGCGACGGCGCCGGCACGATCCGCCATGCCTACTCCGCCCACCCACGCATGGCCGATGACATCGATGAGCGCGGCATCGACCTCCTGGCCCCCGTCTGGCACCTCCTCGACCTGACCCCGCAGGGCCGCGGCGACTGGTACCCGAGCCTCGACTACTGACCCCCGACGAGGTCGTCGCGCGGCTGTCCATCAGCGTCGCCGCCGCGAAGACCGGCCTTGTGGCGTCGGCTCGTTGAGGGTTTCCAGCCAGGTGGTCAGCAGCCGGTTGACCTCGTCGGGGCGTTCCTGCTGTACCCAGTGGCCGCAGTCCGCGATCAGGTGCGAGGAGACCAGGCCCGGGAGTGTGGTGGGGAACGCCTTGATCGCGTCCGCCAACCAGGCGATGGACGCGTCGAGTTCGCCCGCGACGAAGAGTGACGGCTGGGTGATCGGGGCTCCGTCCCACTCGGCGAGGTCCTCCCAGTCGCGGTCGACATTGCGGTAGCGGTTGAGTGCTCCCGTGAGTCCCGTGCGCTCGAACTCGCCGACGTAGAAGTCGAGTTCCTGGTCCGTGAGCCAGGACGGCCTGTCCTTCACGAACCGGTCGGAGAGCCTGCCGCCCGCCGGAACGAAGAAGACGCTGCTCTCTCCCGACGGCGGCATCGTGTCGCCCGACAGCGTGGCGTAGAACCCCGTCAGCCATCCCCGTACATCCCGCTCGATCTCCGCCTCCGCCCGGCCCGGCTCCTGGAAGTGGCGGACATAGAACTCCTCGTCCCCGCCGATCATGGCGAAGGCGTCGGTCGGCCGGATGCCGCCCCGCGGCGAGTACGGCACGCCGAGCAGCCCCACGGCGGAGAAGACGTCGGGCTCGAGCAGGGCGGAGTCGGCGGCGATGGTCGAGCCCCAGTCGTGGCCGACGATCACGGCGGTCTCCTCGCCGAGGGCGCGCACGACCGCGACGTTGTCCTCGACATGCGTCCGCATGCGGTACGCGTCCACGGCGTGGGGTGTCGAGGAACGTCCGTACCCGCGAACGTCGACGGCGACCGCGCGGTAGCCGGCCGCGGCGAGCGCGGGAAGCTGGTGGCGCCACGAGTACCAGAGTTCGGGAAAGCCGTGGACCAGCAGGACAAGAGGCCCGGTGCCCTGCTCCACCAGGTGGATACGGCCATCGGGAACGTCGACCATTCGATGCCGGGCGTCCGCCGGTGTGAACGGACTGGCGGGCTGCGTCATATGTCCTCCTTGGGCGGGGCTTCCACTAAACCCGATCATCGCGACGCGTCCGCGGTGGTATCGAGCGAAGTTGCTGTTTCGGCAACAGCTCGCTGAGGGGGCACGCCCGTGGGCGCGCCCCCTCAGAGGCCAGGCGTGCCCCCTCAGAGGTCAGCGGTAGGCGTGCTCGACCGCGACGACCCGGCCGTTCGCATCCAGTGCCTCCACCTTGTACGCCGCCCAGTCCCAGTTGCTCCGGTCGTGGAGGGGCAGGAAGGTCAGGAAGTAGTGGTGCGCGTCGGCTTTGATCGGCCCCTCGACCCCGCCGTCCTCGAAGGTCACCCGGACGCTGACCGCCGAGTCGGGCACCTTGCCGTAGAGCGCGGTCCAGTCGTCCAAGGCGTTCATGTTGGTCTCGGCCCAGACCTCGGGCGTATCGGCGTATTCACCGCCCCGGCCGCAGCTCGACTCGCTGTTGGCTTTGCCTCCCTCGCTTTCAATGACGCGCAGGTACGTGCACTCGCCGCCGGACGGGTTGGGGGCCTGCCAGTACTCGAGCCGGTCACCGTTCGGTGCCTTGCCCTCGAACAGTTTGCGGGCGTTGTCGGT
This sequence comes from Streptomyces albicerus, assembly GCF_008905045.1. Taxonomy (GTDB): domain Bacteria; phylum Actinomycetota; class Actinomycetes; order Streptomycetales; family Streptomycetaceae; genus Streptomyces; species Streptomyces albicerus. Next base: position 23,827 of record NZ_VWMY01000005.1, on the reverse strand, counting down.
GTCGGCCTCCAGGCCCTCGGCGCCGAGGCCATGGCCGGCGCGGTTCAGCCCCCAGATGACATCGTCGGGGATGATCCCCGTCGCCTCCGCGGCGAGTCCCGCCCCCGTCAGGGCCGTGAGAGCGGTGACAGCGACCACCCAGCCGCGACGACGGCGCGGCCGGTACGCGGGCTTGCGCCCCTTCCGCGGGCGCGGATCCGTGGCGAGAACCCGCGCCAGGACGTCCCGGTCCGCCTCGCCCTCTTCGACCCGGTCGTCCAACGGGTCGGCGGGGCCCATCAGTTGACGCACCCGGGCCTCCGTCTCCGTCGTATCCTCACGCGCCCTCATGTCCGCCTCCCCTTCAGCCGTACTCCGGCGCCCAACTCCCCCAGCTCACGCTCCAGTTCGCCGAGCGTCCCGTGCTGCTCCTCGTTCTCCGTGTGTGCCAGCGCGCTCTCCAGCCGGCGGCGCGCCCGGTGCAGCCGTACGGCGAAGGCCCGAGTCGAGCAGCCGACGACGCGTGCCGCCTGCTGTGCGTCGAGGCCGTCCCAGCCGATGAGTTGCAGCGTCTCCCGGTCGCGGGCCGACAGGGTGGCGAGGGCCTCGCGCAGGTGGATTCCGGTGACCACTCCCTCGGCATGGTCGGGAGCGGTCGGCGCCACCGATGTCGTACGCCGGAGGCGGGCGCTCAGCCTGCCGCCGCGCCGCCTGCCGCGCTGCTCGTTGGCCAGGACGTTGCGCGCCACGCCGTACAGCCAGGGCAGCGACTCCTCCGGCCCGCTCGGGACCTTGTCCAGGCGCCGCCAGGCGACGACGAAGGTCTCGGCCGCGACGTCCTTGGCCATCTCCCCGTCGTCCGCCCGTCGTTCGGCGAACCTCAGCACCTGCCGGTAGTGCGCCTCGAACAAGGCTCTGAGCCTCGCTTCGTTCGTCTCCTCGGATGGGTCTCCGTCTCCCGGCACACCCGTCTCCCTTCATCCCCCGCAGTCTTGCCGACTGCCCGTCGCGCCTCCCTATGTCCGGCGGGGCGGTCCGGATTACAGGCAGGTTCTGGCCGACTCGGAAGAGCGTGCGGGTCCGGTGAACCGGACCGAGCGGCGGCACGTACTGAAGGAGGGCGCTCACCTCGCGTGAGCGCTCGCAGAAGTGACGCTGTGTCAGGACAGTCGCACGGGAGCCGTGGATGAGGCATGCACGACGGAACGTTCAGCGGATCGCACGATTCGCCGCCATCGGCGGGCTGGTGTGCGGAGGGCTGATGGTCTCGCATGCCGTGGCGAGCGAGACGTCGGGCGAACCGAAGGCCCCGAACGCCGAGACCCGGGCCGCCGAGACGGGGCGGGAGCTGGTCTCCGAACTGGGCACGTCGCGTACGGCGGGCAGCTGGATCGACGCCGAGGGGCGCCCGGTCGTCGCGGTCACCGACGAGAAGGCGGCCGCCGACGTACGCAGCGCGGGTGCCGTCCCGAAGTCCGTGCGCTACACCATGCGGGATCTCCGCTCGGCCACCGACGCCTTGAAGGACGCGCCGAAGGTGGCCGGTACCTCCTGGGCGATGGACTACGCGTCCAACCAGGTGGTGGTGCGCGCCGACAGCACCGTCTCCGCCGCCGAGTGGGACCGACTGACCGAGGTCGCCGAGAGCATCGGCAAGTCCGTGCGCATGGAGCGGACCGAGGGAACGTTCACCCCGCGGCTGAACGGCGCCGCCCCGCTCTTCGGCGGCAGCGGCCGGTGTTCGGCGGGCTTCAACGTGACCAACGGGCAGGCTAACTTCATTCTGACGGCCGGACACTGCGGCCCGACGGGCACGACATGGTTCTCGGACCAGCAGGGAAACCAGCTGGTCGGGTCGACCGTCAACGGATCGTTCCCCGGCGGTGACTTCTCGCTCGTGCAGTACAGCCCCGGCACCCTGCTCAGCGGAGCCGACATCGTGGCCGTCGGCGACGGCCAGGGCGTACGGATCACGGGGGCGGCCGATCCGTCCGTCGGGCAGAAGGTCTTCCGCAGCGGCAGCACGACCGGGCTCCAGTCCGGCGAGGTGACCGGAATGAACGCCACGGTGAACTACCCGCAGGGCACGGTCACCGGGCTCATCGAGACCACGGTGTGCGCCGAACCGGGCGACAGCGGCGGCCCGATGTTCGCCGACGGCCTGGCCCTGGGCGTCACCTCGGGCGGCAACGGGGACTGCGACAGCGGCGGTACGACGTTCTTCCAGCCGGTCACCAAGGCGCTGGACTCGCTCGGGGTGAAGCTGGCGAGCGATCCCGGGTCGGCCGGTCAGGCGACGCCCTCTTCCGGGAACACCGGAAGCAACGGAAACACCGACAACGGCGCGGGCGCGGCGGTACCTCCCGGCACATCCTCGACCGCCCCCGGTGGAGCGGTCCTGCCGGGTGCCTCGGGACCGGTGGACTCCGTGCCCGAGGGTCAGACCGGCAGCGTGGCCTCCGCGCTGGAGCGGGTCGCGGACATCCGGAACGTCGGCCCCGGCCTGTTCCTCATCGCGGGCAGCCTGGTCGCCCTGGTGGCCCTCAAGATCCGCTCGGAGCGAGGGCGCAGGCGCTACCGCAACGAGTACTCGCAGAGCTGGGGCTGACGGCTGACGCCTACTGCCGCGAACTACGGTTCGATCGTGTGCGTTCCATACGGTCGCGCGGCTGCTGAGGGACCTGGGACGGTTTACTGGGGGAATGATGTGCCCCAGCCCCAGCCCCGGTGAGACCTCCGAAGCCCACGACCGTGCCCCCGTCATCGTCAGCACCCCCGGCTCCTTCGCCCGGAGCGTGCTGGACGAGCGGCATCCCGCCCTCATCGAGCGCGTGCGACGGGCCACGCCGTATCCCCCCGAGCAGCAGCGTGCGCTGGACGCCCTCGTTGAGGAGATCACCAAAGGAGCCATCGAGCGGCTGGACGACGGCGAACCGGGTGCCGGCCGATGGCAGGACGAGCCCTACTACGGGCAGCGCTGGACGGACGTGCCGTTCCTGTGGGCGGAGAGCTTCTTCTACCGCAAACTGCTGGCCGCCCTGCGCCACTTCACGCCGGGCCCTTGGCAGGGCATCGACCCGTTCGCGCCCTTCAAGAGCGCGGAGCTCACGAACTCCAAGGTCGACGAGGAGCTGTCGGCGCTCGACCGCCTGCCCGAACTCCCGGTGGTGGAGCAGGACCTCACCCTCCTGCTCTCCTCGCTCTGGGGCAACCGGGCCGATCTGGGCTTCCAACTGTCCGCGGGCGCCGAGGGGTTGGGCGAACGTGTGACAGGACTCGTCGTCGACGACTCCCCCGCGCTCTGGGAGACTCTCGACGCCCATGACCCAGGCAAGGTCTGCCTCGTCGCGGACAACGCCGGCCCCGAACTGCTCCCCGACCTCGTCCTCGCGGATCACCTGCTCACGACGCGCCGGGCGGCCTCCGTCGTCCTGCACCTCAAGCCGTATCCGTACTACGTCTCCGACGCCACCACCACGGACGTCCTCGCCTGTCTCGACCGCATGACCGGGGCGTCCGGACGCGCGGCGGAGACCGGCGAGCGGCTGCGGCAGGCCGTCAGCGCCGGCCGGCTGATCCTGCGTACCCACCCGTTCTCCTGCGCTCCGCACCCCTACGCGCTGATGCCGGCCGATCTGCGGGAGGACTTCGCGTCGGCCACGCTCACCGTCATGAAGGGCGACCTCAACTACCGCCGCCTGGTGGGCGACCGCCACTGGCCGGCCACCACGCCCTTCGCCGAGGTCGTCGCGTACTTCCCGGGCCCGGTGGCGGCCCTGCGGACGCTCAAGTCGGACGTCGTGACGGGACTGGCACCGAGGACCGTGGAGGAGCTGGACGCGGGCGCGGAGACCTGGCGTACGAGCGGGACGCATGCCCTGATCCAGGCCAGGGTCTGACCGTTCCGGTTGTGAGGACTGGGCCGTTTGTCCCCTCGTGAGGCGCTGGTGCCGATAGCGTGCGCTGGTCACCGTTCACGTGAATGTGCATGACATGCACAGGGGGGAAGTTTCGTATGGGGAGCATGCGTGTGCTGAGACATCCGGCGCGGCTGATCGGCGCGTTACTCGCCGGGTTCGTCCTCGTCCTGACCGGCCCGGGCGCCGCCCACGCCACGACCACCGTGGAGATCCCGGCGGCCGCCGAGGGCGGCATCTCGGCGACCGTGAAGTTCTACGGGGCTGTGGTGCCGCAGCCCTACAACCCGGATCCGACCGCTTACTTCGGCGACCGCAAGTGCCAGCTCATCTACCACGACTACGACCCGACGGCGGGCTGCGGGGGCTTCAAACTCGGCGTCATCCTGCACAACGTCCGCAACCAGCCCGGATATCTGGCCGGTCTCAACAGCACCGGCGGCTACTTCCAGGCCCACGCCGACACCGCGCGCACCTTCGGATGCCTTCGCCCTGACGGCAGTTTCGACCATGGCACGAGCTTCGTCGTGCGCACCCAGCAGCAGCGCCTGGGCTCGACGTACTACGAGCCGGACAGCAACTACATCCTGTCCGCGCACCGGAACTACGGCGGCGAGTACGGGCCGCACTTCTACGTCAACTTCCCTCCCGTGGAAGTGAATTGCCCGGCCGGCATGACCGCGACCCAGTACGGGCTCAAGGTCACCAACGTCAACATCAGCATCGATGACGCGAATGTCTTCGGGACGACCACCTGGAGCACGCCGGGGCCGTTCTACGCGTAGGAGTAGCGCATGCGCGGGTCGGCAGCCCGGCGCCCAGCACCGCGCCGAGCGCGGCCACGGCCGCAAGCACGACCAGCGCGAAGCCCATCGCGGAGCTGAAGGCCGCGGCGGTCTCGACGACCGTCGCGGCCACGGCCACTCCGAGGGCCGGACCGACGTTCATCGCGGTCTGCTGGAGTCCGCCGGAGACGCCCGCCGACGCCACGGACGCCTCGCGCACGACGACCGCCGTCGCGGTGACCATCACGGAGACGAACCCGGCGCCCAGCAGCACGAAGCAGCCGCCGATCACCAGGGAGCCCGACGCCCGGTCGAGGCGGGACATCAGAAGGGTGGCGAGGGCGACAAGGAGCATGCCCGTCACGGTCGTTCGCCGGGGGCCGTACCTCCGGAGCAGTACGGCGGAGACCGGTGCACCGGCCACCATCATCACGGCGAGCGGCAGCGCGTGCAGACTGCTCCGTAGCGGGTCCAGGGCGAGGACGTCCTGGAGGTAGTACGTGCCGAGGAACAGCGCGCCGAACATCGCCGCCGACACCGTCACCAGCACACCGAGCGCCGAGGTGACCGCGGTCGAGCGGAACACGTCGGGCGGGATCAGCGGCCCTGTCGTACGCCGCTCGTTACGGACGAAGGCGGCGCAAACGACCGCCGTGCCCAGGAATCCGAGCCCGGTGGCAGTCGTCCAGCCGGATTCCGGCAGTCCGACGAGGGTGTGGACCAGGCACATCAGGGTCACGGCCAGGAGACCGGCGCCGGGCAGGCCGAGGCGTACGGCCGTACCGCTCGCCGATACGCCGGCGACCGGTACGCGTACGACGAGAGCCAGCGCGCCCGCCACGAGCGCCGGGCCCACGCTCAGGAAGAACACCGACCGCCAGCCGAAGTGGGCGACCAGCGCACCGCCGATGAGCGGGCCGAGCGCGGCGGCCGCGCCAATGGCACTGGTGCGCAAGGCGATCGGCATGCCGAGCCGGTCGGGCGGATACGCGGCGCGCAGCATCCCCAGGGTGGCCGGTTGCAGCAACGCGCCGAAGACGCCCTGCGCGACACGCAGACCGATGACCCAGCCGATCCCGGAGGCCAGGCCGATGGCCGCCGAGGTGACGGCGAAGCCGAGCACTCCCACGGCGAAGACCCGCCGGTGCCCGTATCGGTCACCGAGGCGGCCGGCGAAGACGAGCAGGCTCGCGACGGCGATGAGATAGCCCGTGCTGGTCCACTGGACCTGGCCGAACGAGGCGTCGAGGTCGCGCTGAAGCGTGGGCTGCGCGACGGTCAGCACGGTCCCGTCGAGGGCGACGACCGCGGCCCCCGTGACGCCGGCGGCGAGGGTGAGGCGCTGGTGGCGTGTCGGGTTCACCGGGGTTCCGGCCCGAGGTGCGCGTCCAGGGCGGCCTGCACGAGGGGTTCGACGCCGTCGACTCCTGTGGCGAGCTGGAGGCTGCCCCAGCCCCACAGCTGTGCGATGCCGTGCAGGTTCGCCCAGAGCGCGCCCGCGACTTCGGGTGCCCGCACGTCCGGGCGTACCCGACTCACCAGCTCCACAAGGGAGTTGAAGAGCGGGAGGCTGGTCTCGCGCAGGCCCAGGCTGTTGCTCTCCAGCAGGTCGTGACGGAACATCAGCTGGTACATACCGCGGTGGGACAGTGCGAAGCCGACGTAGATCCGTGCCAGCGCCGCGAGTCGGGCGCGTGGGCTCTCCTCGCCGCCGCTCAGTTCCTCGGCGACCTCGGCACCCAGCTCGGCGAAGCCCTCCCGCGCGATCGCCGACAGCAACTCCAGGTGGGTCGGGAAGTATCGGCGCGGGGCGCCGTGCGAGACGCCGGCCCTGCGGGCGATCTCCCGCAACGACAGTGCCTGCGCCCCCTCCTGGGTCACCAGGTCCACGCCGACGGCCACCAGACGGGATCGGAGTCCCGCCTCCTGTTCACTCATAGACACTGTCTACCAGTGGCGAGTAGACAGTGTCTACCAATGCATGGGCCTGCGCCTCTCGTTGATCCCCGGGGTCCTCGAAGCGCTGTCACAGGCACCGCATAACATCACCGGTGATGAGCAGCCGGACGCAGCAGCACGGGCGTCGCGCCCCATGGGGACGGGGCGCGACGCTGTGCCCTGCCCTGGCCGTGCTGTTCGCGACGCTGGTGATGTGTCTGGGGTACCTGGCGCCGCCCGACCGAGGAGAGCGGTCCGCCGCTCCCGTGGTCACCGTCTCCGTCGCCCAGGAGCGGCTGGGCTCCCCCGCCGAACACGACCATTGCTGCGGCATGCCCACCCGCGAGGCGCGGGCCGTACTGCCCGTGGGTGCGCAGCCGCTGCCCGCGGTGCTGCCGCGTATGCCGGCCGCGGCGCGGCCTGTCGCGTATGCGCACATCCGCGTCCTGCCGCCCGCCCGTGGCGCTCCCGATCTCCATGTCCTCCAGGTGCAGCGGATCTAGGCCGGCGTCCGTACGAGACGTCCGTCCGACCCCGCACTCACCGCCGCCCGAACGATCCGGCGCGGCGGGGACAAGGAACGCATTCCCATGAGCAAGACCAGCAAGAAGGCGGCCTCCACGGCGCGCAAGGCACGCATCGAGGAGATGCGCCGCGCCGAGCGGGCCCGCGAGCGCAGAATCCGCATCCTGACCATCACGATCAGCACCGTCATCGTCGCCGGACTGGTCGGCTTCGGCGCGTACTACCTGGACAGCGCCAACGACAAGGACGAGCAGCAGCAGGCGGCCGCGAAGAAGCCCGTCAAGGGCGAGAAGTCCTGGAACGCGAAGAAGCTGACCCAGAACCATGTCACGAAGGCCGTGTCGTACCCGATGAACCCGCCGGTCGGCGGCGACCACAGCCAAGCGTGGATGACCTGCGACGGCTCGGTCTACACGAAGGCGATACCGAACGAGAACGCGGTGCACTCGCTGGAGCACGGCGCGGTCTGGGTGACGTACAACGACAAGGCGGCGGACGCCGATGTGAAGACCCTCGCCGGCAAGGTCTCCAAGACCCCCTACACCCTGATGAGCCCGGTCGAGGACCAGGCCGGGGCCATCATGCTGTCGGCCTGGGGCAAGCAGCTGACCGTGGAGAAGGCGTCCGATCCGCGGGTCCAGCAGTTCCTCACGAAGTATGTGCAGGGCGCGCAGACGCCTGAGCCGGGCGCTGCCTGCACCAACGGCGTCGACGGCTCCTGACGCGGTGGCGCCGGGCTCTTCCGGGAGCCCGGCGCCCCCGGACCTCGATCTCTGGCAGGCTCACCCCAGGCGCATCGTTCGTTCCGATGCCGAGCAGGAGGCGTGAGATGGAGACGCTCGACTCACAGGATGCCCTCGCGGTCGCGGCGACCGAGGCGATCCGCGGCGGTGACCTGCCGGCGCTCCGGCAGTGCCTCGCCGAACACCCCGGCCTGGCCGACGCACGGATCGTGCGGCGGGGCCCCGGAGCCGGCACGCGCAGCCTGCTGCACATCGCCGCCGACTGGCCGGGCCACTTCCCCAACGGTCCCGCGGTCGTCGCCACGCTCGTGGCGGCAGGCGCCGACCCCAACGCCCGCTTCGAGGGCTCACACGCGGAGACACCGCTGCACTGGGCGGCCAGCAGCAACGACGTCCCCGTGCTGGACGCTCTCGTCGAGGCGGGCGCCGACATCGAGGCGCCCGGTGCCGTGATCGGCGGCGGCACACCGCTCGCCGACGCCCGCGCCTTCGGCCAGTGGCGGGCGGCGTACCGCCTGGTCGAGCTGGGCGCGCGTACGACGCTGCCGGACGCGGCGACACTCGGCCTGCTGGACCGGGTGAAGGACTTCGTCGAGAGACCCGAACCGCCGGACCACGACGCCGTCACCCGGGCGTTCTGGGGTGCCTGCCACGGGGGCCAACTGGCCACCGCCGACTACCTCCTGGCACACGGCGCCGATCTCGACTGGATCGGCTACGACGACAAGACCCCGCTCGACATCGCCAGGACCGCCGACGCGGACGGAGTGGTGCGGTGGCTGCGGGAACGCGGGGCGAAGAGCCGCGCCGAACTGCCGTGACCGGTCACGACGGTGGCTGGTCGACGAGTCGGTCGCCGAGCGGGCTGCGGCGGTACAGCACATGCCGTCCGTCGCGGGCCCGGGTGACCAGGCCCGTGCCGTGCAGCACGCGCAGATGCTGCGACACGGCGCTCGGGGTGACGTCGAGGCGGCGGGCGATCTCGACCGTCGGCAGCGGCTCGGCGAGCAGGTGGAGCAGGGTCGCCCGGGGCGCGCCGAGCAGCGAGGTGAGCGCCGAGGCCTCGGGCGTCGGAGTCTGGGTCCACAGGGTCGCGGTGCCCCGGCTGGGATAGGCCAGCATCGGCGGTTCCGCCGCGCTGAGCGGAGGCGCGGGCTTGTACGCGAACAGGGACGGCACCAGTCTCAGTCCCTGGCCGGACGCGGCGACGGTGTGCCTGCCGATCATCTTGTCGATGCGCAGCTCCCCGTCCCGCCAGCGCAGGTTCGGGTGCATGTCGGAGAACAGCAGGCGCGCGCCCCCTGTGGCCAACTGCCGTGCGCGGTAGGTGATGTCGGCTTCCAGCACGAGCCGCATCTGCGGCCAGGCCGGGCTCAGGGCCACCTCCCAGTAACGGCGCAGGAGTTCGCACAGCGTGTCCAGAAACCGCAGGACGGGCTTGTCGGCGGGAACGACGGCCGCGTGCAGGACGTCGGGCAGCGGACCCGGCGCGTGGGTCGCCAGCAGGTCGCGGCGCACGAGGTCGGGCGGGGTGGTGCGCACGGCGGCCAACTGCTCGTCGAGGGTGGGCGCGAAGGTCGTCGGCCGTGGTGTCAGGAAGTCGGGAAGGGCACGGCTCTCCCCCACCAGGGACATCAGCAGCCGGGTGTCGGCAGGGTCGAGCCTGCCCAGTACGGATCTGCGCCACGGGATGTGCAGCGGGTAGAGGCCGGGGTCGCGCAGGGCCCGCAGGCTGCCCATGATCTCGCGCAGCGGAGAGATCGCGAACCGGGTGTCGGCGAGGTCCTCGACATCGAGCAGGAAGCTGATCATTAAGCGGGGGGCTACATCCTTTGGCAACGGCGCCCGTATGCCGTGGACTTCGGCACATGACAGACGACATCGGTGGGCAGCGTACGGAGATTCACATCGATCGGCAGCGTACTGCGATCGTCACGGGTGCGGCACGGGGTATCGGCGCCGCGGTGGCCAAGCGGCTGGCCCGGGACGGTCTCGCCGTCGGAGTCATCGACCTGAGCGAGGCGGACTGCGTCGGCACCGTGGACGCCATCACGGCGGGCGGCGGGTCGGCGCTGGCGGTGGCCGCCGACGTCGCCGACGAGGCGGCCACGACTGCCGCCGTCGCCCGGATCGCCACCGAGCTGGGGCCGCCGACGGTCCTGGTCAACAACGCCGGGTTCGCCCGCAGTGCCGATATTGTCGACATGACGACGGAGCAGTGGGACGCGGTCCTGGGCGTCAATCTGTACGGGGCGTTCTTCGCCACCAGGGCCGTCGCCCGGCACATGACCGACGCCGGGTGGGGGCGCATCGTCAACGTCTCCAGCATCTCCGCGGTCGGTGACGCCGGTCGCGTCGGCTATGCCAGCGCGAAGGCCGGTCTGCTCGGCTTCACCAAGACGCTCGCCCTCGAACTGGGGCCGCGTGGCGTCACGGTCAACGCCATCGCGCCGGGCTTCGTGGTGAGCGACATGACCAGGGCGTCCGCCCGGCGGCTCGGCCTCGGCTTCGACGAGTTCCAGCGGAACGCGGCGGGGTCCATTCCGGTCGGCCGGGTCGGTCGCCCCGAGGACATCGCCCACACCGCGTCGTTCCTGGTGAGCCCCGACGCGGGGTTCGTCTCCGGCCAGGTCGTCTACGTGGCCGGCGGACCGGTGGGGTGACGTGGCCCGGAAATGCCCGACGCAGGCGAAGGCGGGCTCCCGGGTGATCCCGCTGCTCGCCCTCGCCTGCGGGGTGGCCGTGGGCAACGTCTACTTCCCGCAGGCGGTCGGCCCGTTGATCGCCGACGGCCTGCACGTGTCGCCGGACTCGGCCGCCTCGGTCGTGACCGCTGCCCAATTCGGTTATGCGGCTGGGATCTTCCTGCTGGTGCCGCTCGGCGACCGGTTCGCATATCGCCCGCTGATCGTCACGCTGCTCGGCCTGACCGGAGTGGGCCTGCTCGCCGCGAGCGCCGCGCCGACGCTTGTGCCCCTCGTCGGCGCGAGCGCGTTCGTCGGCATGGCGACCGTGGTCGCTCCCCTCGCCGGCCCGATGGCGGCCGGGCTGGTGGCCGCCGACCGCCGAGGGGTGGTCGGCGGCACGCTGCTGAGCGGGGCCATCGCGGGCATGCTGCTGTCCCGGGCCCTGGGCGGAACCGTCGGCGAGTGGCTCGGCTGGCGGGCCCCGTACCTGCTGGCCGGGGTGCTCTCCCTGATCGTCGCGGTGCTCCTCGCCCGCGCGCTTCCGAGGACGCCCCCGACCTCGACCTCGTCCCCGTCCTCGCCCTCGCCCTCGCCCTCGCCCTCGCCGCAGCGTTATCCGGCACTTCTCGCCGAGTCGCTACGTCTGTTGCGCACCGAGCCCGAGCTGCGCCGCTCCTGCTTCTGCCAGGCCGCGGTGTTCGCCGGTTTCTCGGCCGTCTGGGCCAACGTCGCACTCCTGCTGACGAGTTCGACGTACGGCATGAGTGCCCAAGCGGTCGGGGTGCTGGCCCTGGTCAACGCGGGGACCATGGTCTGCGCGCCGGCCGCGGGACGCCAGGTGGACCGCCGTGGACCCGACGCGGTCAACCTCGTCTGCCTGCTCGGGGTCATGGTGTCGGCCGTCGTCCTCGCGTTCGGGGGCCTCGGCGGTGCGCCGGGGCTGACGGCTTTGGTGCTGGGCACGCTGCTGCTCGACGTCGGCATGCAGTCCGGCATGATCGCCAACCAGGTGCGGATCTACGCGTTGCGCGCCGAGGTTCGCAGCCGGCTCAACACCGCCTATATGACCTGCGCGTACCTCGGCGGCGGTCTGGGTTCCTGGCTCGGCGCCCGCGCCTATGCCTGCTTCGGCTGGCCCGGCGTGTGCGCGCTGGTCGCGTCGCTCGCCGCGCTCGCCCTCGTCCGCCATCTGGCCGTGCCCGCGTCCGGGGCGCCCGGGGACAGCAGCCACGTCAGTACGAGCATCGTCTCCAGGTGACGTTCGGGGTCCGGGCAGGTGCCGTCGGTGAGCTGGGTGATCTGGCGGAGGCGGTAGCGGACCGTCTGTTCGTGGACGTGCAGGCGGTCCGCGGTGAGCACGGCGTTGTCGCCGCAGCGGAGGTAGACCAGCAGGGTTTCGAGGAGGGGTTCGCGGCGGCGCGGCGGAAGTTCGAGGAGCGGCCCGAGGAGTTCGGCCGCGGCGGCATCGAGGAGGTCACCCGACTGGAACGCGGTGAGGACGGCCACGTGGTCGACGCAGCGCACGGGCGTGCCCGCGGGCAGCATGCCGTGCTCGACCAGGTCGAGGCAGCGTCGCGCCCAGCGCAGCGACACCGCTCCCCGGTCGGCGGGCACCACGGGCCCAAGTGCGGCACCCCTGGTCTTCGGAAGCCAACGCGGGCCTGGTGTACGGGGGTTGGGCAGGATGAGGTAGGGCGCGGCGGGGCTCCGGTCGGCGAGTACCTCGGGCGGCAGGACACGGGTCTGCGGATGGTCGCCCGGCGGCAGGGCGAGCACGGCGATCGTGCCGGGCAGTCGCCAGTCGGCTGCCTCGGCCAGCTCGGTGAGCGGCCGGGGCCTGTCGTCGGGCTCGGCGATCAGGGCGTCACGCAGCCGGTCGCGTTGTACGTCGAGCGGGGCGCGGTGGCACTCCTCGGCGTAGCCGCGCGACGCGGCCGCGATGGCCGTCCCGATCAGCGTGAAGGTGTCCTCGGTGAGCGTCGCCAGCAGGGGCGCAGGCCAGTGCAGACGGTACGCGTCCTTGATGAGCCGGCGGCATGCCACCCGCCCCGCCAGGTCGAGGGCGTCCCGCAGTACGTCGAGCGGGCAGCCCAGGCGGCCGTGCCGGGCGCCGATGCGTTCGTACAGGGCGATGATCTCGGCGGTGGCGGCCAGGCTGGGCCGGGTGGCGTCGTGGATCGAGACGAAGCAGCTGACCGTGCGGTCGATGATCTGGCGCACCGAGTAGCCGTACGTGCCGTCGACGATGTGCGTGTAGTGCGGCAGGCCGGTGCGGACGGCCTCCTCCATCTCGTCGATGGCGGCCGGCATGTGCCGCAGCAGCATCCGGCGCATCTCACCAGGAAGCGGCGCGGCGTCCTGGGTGTGCATCGCCTGCATGTGCATGGCCTGCATGTGCGTGTGCGTGGGGGTCAAGGTGCCTCCCGTGGATTCCCGTGGGGCGGGGCAAGCCTGCGGGACCCCTGTGACGTACGCCAGATTCCTCGCGCACACCGGCGGCGAAAGTGTCACCCGGCTTACACTCCAGCCCACGACGACTCACCGTCGGGTGCTAAGCGCTCCGCTGGAAGTGCGGTGCTTCATCCGCGGGTCCGTCGTGGCTTGTCGCGCCCCGCGGCGGAGCCGCAAATGTCACAGCCCCGCGCCCCTTCCGGGCGCTGGCGAACCGCACCGGACTTCGCCGGACCTGCAGAGCAAGGGAGTTGGACGTGTCAGGTGTCGATCCGCTCTTATCCAGGCGCCCGTGGCATGACCTGCCTCCGGCGCTCGGCCCGCTGCTCCGGGCCCGGCTTCCGGAGCTCACCACGGAGATGGTGCAGGCCATCCGCAGAGAGATACGCGGCTACCGGCAGCCCATGGGCTCCGCCGTGGCGCGTGACCTCGCCGAGGCGGTCCGGCTCGCGGCCACGCAGTTCACCGAGCTGGTCGAGGAGCCGGACGGGCCGCAGCAGCACTACGTGCCGCGCTTCAAACGGCTGGGCAGACTGGAGTATCTGAACGGGCGCGGCATGGACGGGCTGCAGGCCGCGTACCGGATCGGCGCCAGGGTGGCCTGCCGCCGATATACGGACGTGGCGCGGGACGCCCGGTTCTCCGGTGAGATAGCCGTCCCGCTGAGCGAGGCCGTGCTCACGCACATCCACGCGCTGGCCGAGGAGTCGGTGGCGGGCTTCGAGGAGGCGCGGGCCGGGGCGGCCGACGAGGTGCTGCGTACCCGCCGGCTGCTTGCCGCACGGCTGCTGGAACGCCACGGGGATCCGCTCGCGGAACCGCTCCCCGACCTCGCCCGCAGGGCCGCCTGGCCGCTGCCGGAACGGGTCCGGTGCGCGGTCCTGCCCGCCTCCGCCGACGTGAGCGCGGTCGACGAGGACGTGCTGCGGGTGAGCCGGGGCGGTGAGCTGCACCTGGTGGTGCCCGACGAGAGGCTGCTGACCGTCTTCGAAGGGACCGGAGCGGCGGTGGGCCCGAGCGTCCTGCTCCACGAGGCGTGGGTCTCGCTGCACTGCGCCCGGCTGGGGCGGCGGCTCGGCCGGCTCAGGCCCGAGGACCATCTCTCGGAGCTGCATCTCCTGCACGGATCGCCGATCGGAGCTCTCCTCACCGACCAGGTACTCGAGCCGTTGCGCGCCCTGCCGCCGGGCAAGGCGGAGCGGCTCACGGACACACTCGAAGCGCTGCTCGCCTCCGGCGGACGCACGGCCCCCGAGGTCGCCGCCGCGCTGGGCATCCATCCGCAGACCGCCCGCAACCGACTGCGCCAACTCGCGGCCCTGTACGGCGAACGGCTCGACGACCCGGCCTTCCGGTTCGACGCGCAACTGGCGCTGCGCAGCAGGTCAGTGCGGCGCTCCTTGCTGCCCTGACAAACTTCCGTACGGAATTCAGCAGTTGAGCCAGAAGCGCCGCTGACTTTTCGTCAGCATGCTCTGGCCGCATGAGACATGCGAGCACCCGCACCGCGAAACGAGTCGGACTCCTCTCCGCCGCGGCCGCTCTGGCGGTCGGCGCGAGCCTTCTTCCCCAGGAGGCTCAGGCCGGGCCCGGGGACTTCCAACGAGGCCCCGATCCGACCGAGCAGTCCATCACCGCCGAGCGCGGCCCCTTCGCCACGGCCCAGACCACGGTCGACGGGCCCACCTTCAACAGGGGCACCGCCTACTACCCCACCGACACCAGCCAGGGCACCTTCGGAGCCGTCGTCGTCAGCCCCGGCTTCATCACTCCGGAGGCGCTGATCAGCTGGTACGGCCCCCGCCTCGCGTCCCAAGGCTTCGTCGTCCTGACGCTGGACACCAACTCGGGCTTCGACCAGCCCGACGACCGGGCAACGCAGATGCTGAACGCGCTCGACTTCCTCGTCCAGTCCAGCTCGGTGAGAAACCGCATCGACCCGGGCCGCCTTGCGGTGATGGGTCATTCGATGGGCGGCGGCGGCTCGCTCAAGGCATCCGAGCTGCGCCCCTCGCTCAAGGCCGCGGTACCGCTCATGCCGTGGAACAACGACAAGACGTGGGAGACCGACCGGGTGCCCACGATGATCATCGGCGCCGAGAACGACGCCATCGCCTCACCGGCCTCGCACGCGGAGGTCTTCTACGGAAGCCTCAGCGCCGCGCCGGAGAAGGCGTACCTGGAGCTCCGGGGCGCCGACCACAACGTGGCCCTCGGCTCCAACACGACGATCGCCAAGTACAGCATCGCCTGGCTCAAGCGGTTCGTCGACGAGGACGTGCGCTACGAGCAGTTCCTGTGCCCGGCACCCACACCGAACACCCAGATCAGCGAGTACCGGAACACCTGCCCCACCGGTTAGTCCTTCGGCAGGCGCGGCCGCGCGGTCCGTACGCGGACCGCGGGCCGGTGCCGGTCAGCACGACGGGGCACTCGATCGGCGTGTGCCGTCGGTCCGGGCCTCCAGAGCGCGCAGCACGGCCACCATGTCCTCGCCGCCGTGGCCCTGCGCCACGGTCTCGCCGAAGAGTGCGTGGCAGACATCCAGGAGGGGCGAGGCCAGGTCGGCCTTCCGGGCGGCTTCCGCGATCAGCCGGTTGTTCTTCAGGACGTCCTCGGCGGCCGCCTGTGCGGCGAAGTCACGGGCCAGCAGCTTGGGCGCCTTCATACGGGAGACCGAGCTGGCCATCGGGCCCGCGTCCAGGACGTTCTGGAGCAGGCGTTGGTCGAGCCCGTACCGGTCGGCGAAGTGGAACGCCTCGGTCAGCCCGGTCACCAGGGTGATCAGGAACAGGTTCACCGAGAGCTTCATCAACAGGGCGTTCGGGACGGGGCCGCAGTCGAACGTCTCCGCGCACATGGGGGCGAGCAGGGGCCGCACGGTCTCCACGGCGTGGTCGTCACCCGCCAGCATTGCCACCAACTGCCCCTGTTCCGCCGGGACCCGGGAGCCGGAGACCGGAGCCTCGGCGTACCGCCCGCCCGCGGCACGGATGTCGGCCTCCAAACTGCCCGAGTACTCCGGCGAGGTCGTGCCCATGTGGACAACGGTGTGTCCGGCGACGCGTGCGGCGAAGTCCGGGGTGCCGCGGCTGAGGACCACGTCGATCGCCGTCTCGTCGGCCAGCATGAGGATCACGGCGTCGGCCCGGTCGAAGACCTCGGCGGGGCTCGCCGCGACCTCGGCTCCGGCCGCGCGCAGAGGCGCGCACCTGGCCGGGGTGCGGTTCCAGACGACGAGAGGCGTCCCCGCTCGGGCGAGGTTGAGCGCCATGGGCTGACCCATGAGTCCGAGGCCGACGAAACCCACGTACACGATGCACCGCCGTTTCCGGCCCATTCCGAGGTCGGGCCGTCGCCGTCACTGTGACTATGACAGCGGTCATAGTAGTCGGCGCTATGACGACGGTCATAGGGTGGGAGGAGTCGGAAGACTCGCAGAACAGTGGTGGGAGGTCGAGCATGGCGGTGTCCGAACGGGGGCCACGCGAGCGGATGGTCTTCAGCGCGGCTCAGCTCATCCGGCGCGACGGGGTCGCCTCCACGGGGATGCGCGAGGTCGCCGCCCACGCCGAGGCGCCGCGCGGATCGCTCCAGCACTACTTCCCCGACGGCAAGGAGCAGCTCGTCAACGAGGCGGTGGGCTGGGCGGGCCGGTACGCGGGCAAGCGTGTCGCCCGCTTCCTCGCCGCGCTGCCCGAGCCGACGCCCAGCGGCTTGTTCGCCGAGATGGTGCGCCAGTGGAGCGACGAGTACGAGGCTGCCGGCTTCGCGGGCGGCTGCCCGGTCGCCGCCGCCACGGTCGACTGCGCGGAGTCGACCGCCTCCACACGGGAGGCCGCGTCCGCCGCTTTCTCCACCTGGAACGGCTCGGTTGCCCGGGCTCTGGTGGACATGGGCGTGCCGAAGGGGCGGGCCGAAGCGCTCGCCACGCTCATGATCAGCACCCTGGAGGGAGCGATCCTCGTCGCCCGGGCCGAGCGCGACGTGCGCGCCCTGACGACCGTGTCCCGGGAACTCGGCCCCCTCCTCGACGCCGCCGTGACCGAAGTCGGCTGACCGCCGCCCCCACGTGGGAGCGGTGGCGAGGCGTCGGACTTCAGGACCGATTCGTCACCCTCAGCGAGAACTCCATAACTCCTCTTTGTGCCGGATGACTTCGTTCGGAAATTCCCCGTGGCTGAAGTGGTCCTCACAAGCAGCGGCAAGGTGTCAACCTCGGCCTCTCGCATGGAGGACTTCATGCCTGAGCTGTATGCCCATTACCCGGTCGCGGTCGTCGGCGGCGGCCAGGCGGGCCTGTCCGTAAGTTACTGCCTTCGCGAGCGAGGCATCGAGCATGTCGTGATCGAGGCCCACCGCATGGGGCACGAGTGGCGTACGCGCCGCTGGGACACCTTCTGCCTGGTGACCCCCAACTGGCAGTGCAGGCTGCCCGGTTACCCCTATCGTGGGGACGATCCCGACGACTTCATGGTCCGCGACGAGATCGTCCGGTACCTGGAGGAGTACGTCGCCTTCTTCCGGCTCCCGCTGGTGGAGGGAGTGTCCGTCACCGGTCTGCGGCGGTCGCCGAGCGGGGTCTTCGAACTGACCACACCCGCTGGGGAGTTGTCCGACGGCTGCGGGATGACCGCTCGGATTCCCCGGCGCCGCAGGTAGCTGCGGATGGCGCGGGGAGGAGTAAGCCCGGTCGGCCAGCACGGCGATGGGCCGGGTGCGTGGCCTTCCGGGGCCGCCCCTTTTTGCGTGCTCCGGCGGCGTGCTGGTGGGCCCGAACGACCGTGGAATCCACCGACACCGTCCAGTCGATGTCGTCGTCGGCCGCTGCCAGGACAGAGGCGAGGATCATCTCCCAGGTGCCGTCGAGTGCCCACCTGATCAGCCGCTTGTGAGCGGTCTGGAACGGGCCGAGCTCATCGGGGCAGGTCCCGCCAGGGCGAGTTGGTGCGGTACTTCCACGCGATGGCCTCAAGGGTGCGGCGGTGATCGGCCCACCGCCTGCCGCGGACCGGATCGGCCGGCATCAGCGGTTCGATCCGGCGCCACATCGCATCAGTGATCACTAATCGGACGGACACATCCGATCAACTGACCAACCCATCAAAGAGACACGCGCTAACGGCCTGGGGAGCGACTGCCGGTGACGGTTGGTTGGTCAGGGCGACGAGACGTTGAGCGGCAGATCTCGGTGGAAGACGGCCATGGCCCTGCCGGGGCCGTTGTAGTCGTCGACGATCTTCGTGTCGAAGCCGAGGCTGCGGTGGAAGGCGATGGAGCCGGTGTTCTCGACTGACGTGATCGCCTTCAACTGCTGTGCGCCGTGGCGTTGCGCTGCTTCGGCGAACGCCGTGTACAGACGACGCCCGAGGCCGGTGCCGCGGGTGTCGTCCCGCGTGGCGATCAGATGCACGTACCCGGTGCCGTCTGGGGTGACGAACCCGAAGACGTACCCGCGGATTCCGTCCTGGGCCCGGGCAACCAAGCAGGTGGAACCGAACTCCTGCACCAGGGCGAGAAGGTGCAGCGACCGAAGGTCGCGTTCGCCCCAGTAACGGGGGTGATCAGTCAGGACCTGGTGGAAGTCGGCCACCGTGGCCGGTGCGATGTGTATCCCCATGATGACGATCATGGCAGGCGCCCTGGCCGTTGCAGGCGAGGGTCCGCACGGGTTGGGCAAGTTGTGACAGCAAGTAGGGCTCGTGCGGTCTGTTCCCACCCTGCCCCTATCCGGGGTCCCCTGCGCACATTTCGGCGAGTTGCTCGAAGGACTCGTCCCCCAAGTGACAGGCCGCCCGTGAGTCGGCCTTGCGTGAGCGGCGGGGCGGGGACCGCTGGCGGGCTGTTGGTGCCGGGCCCAAGCAACGCCTGGTCTTCGTCGACCGGCTCCGCGTCACGCTGGTGCACCTGCGGCTGGGGCTGCCGCCCGCCGCTGCACCAGCCGACCAGCCAGGCCAACACGTCGGGCAGGTCGGACAGCCAGAACCGGGACGGCTTGCTGTCACCGTCCAACCACTCGGCCAGCAGCCACACGTCGGGAAGGACACCGTCCCACCGGCCATGCTCGGCCACCGCGGCGGCCTGGGCCAGGCGGCGGGCGCGCACCCCGGCCGGGCTCACCCGCACCGCCCAAAAGTGCGAGCGCATCGGGCCGCGGGAGCCTTCCCGCCAGGTCACCTCGCTGAACGCCTGGCGTCCGGCTGCCAGGGCCAGTTGTGCGACCGATACCGGCTGCTGCCGGTAGCGGGGCATGGGCGGGCGGCCGTGGCCGGACCAGGGCGCCGCGGGGGCCGCGTCGTGCGGCCGCACGCTCAGATCGGCCTGGATGCCGGCCACGTATGGGACACCCCGGCCGGCCAGCGCGTGGCGGAAGTCGGCGTTCTGCCCGTAACCGGCGTCGGCCACCACCACCGGCGGCACCAGACCCCACCTGGCCAGCTGATCCAGGGCCAGGCGCCACTTCTCCCGGTGCCCGACCTCATCGGGCACCCCGCACCGGCGCCGGCGTTCTGCATCGTCCGCCCACTCCTGGGGCAGGAACAGCCGCCAGTGCAGCGGGACGGAGGCGGCGTCGGTGACCGCGTGCACGCTCACGGCGACCTGGCAGTTGGCCTGCTTGCCCAACGCGCAGCAGTACTGGTGCGCGACGGCGACCGACATCCGGCCGTCCTTGGGGAACGACACGTCGTCGACCGCCCAGGCATCCGGGCCGATCAGCGGCACCATCCGCTGGGCGATCCGCCGCTGCACCGGCACCGGATCCCACGTCGACTCGTTCACGAACTGCTGCAGGTTCTGCTCGTTGCCGTCCGGCAGCCGCTCCGCGATCGCCTGGATGGACTTGCGGCGGCCGTCCAGCATCAGTCCCCGCAGGTAGCAGTCGCCCTTGGCCCGCTGGTCCTTGCGCGGCACCGAGGCGAACACATCCGCCACGTATAACGCCAACGTCGCCCGCATACGGTTCACTTCATGTGCGTCCACACGCCCAACATGCTCTTGATCAGGCCCATGTGACTGAGCAGCTTAGTTGGTTGTGACCGCGCTTCCGTGACGACTACGACCAATGCCTGTCAGGCTGTACATCATCGGGGCGACCATTCACGGAAGCGCGGTCACAACCCTGCAGTTGGCCATTGAGTGCTTCAGTTGGCCACTCACTTACGACGGTCCCGAGAGAGCCGGTCACGCGCTCGTGCGTGATAGGTGATCGGGGAGGTCGGTGAGCCGTTCGATGCGGAGCACCGTCTCGTCTGCCGTCGGCGATGGCCCACCGGTGACGAAGTCGATGCCGCGGTCCAGCCAGATGCCGGTGAGCCCGGCGAGGGCGGCTGCGTTCACGTCACTTTCCAGCATGTCGCCCACGTTGACCGCCTGCGCGGGGTCCGTCCGCATCCGGCGGCAGGCGGTGGCGTAGGCGACGGGCTTGGCCGCGCCGAGCTCGGTCGGGGTCAGGACGGCTTCGAAGTATTCGAGGAGGCCGAAGCGGGCGAGCTTGGCGCGCTGCTGCTCGGGGTCGCCGTTGGTGAGAACAGCCAGACGCGGCCCTCGGGGAAGCCGTTTCAGGGTGTCCAGACATGGCTGGACATCGGGATAGCACCGCCAGGACTCCTCGAACACGGTGAGGTAGCGCTCGGCGATCCAGGCGTCCAGAAGGCCGGGGCTCTCGGGAACCGGCTCGCCGAGCCTCGGCAGGAAGGCGCGGAGCCTGCGTCGGTGGTGCTCGGCGAAGGAGCACTGACCGGCCAGGTATTCCCGCATGTGTCGCGCCTCCAGCGTCCACCACAACGTCACCAGCTCCTCCGGTGGAGCCGTCGCGTTCGGCGCGGCCTGGACGATCTGGCCGATCGTTTCCAAGACCGCGCTTCGGTGATCGACCAGGGTGCCGTCCAGGTCGAAGAAGATCACATCTGCCACAGGACGATCATCTCGTGGGGGACCCCGACGGCAATACCCTCACCTCAAGATGGCTGAACATTCGATCACCCCTGCCCGCTACGACGACCGACTATGACGGCCGCTCAGTGGTGCGTGCGATGCCGTCGACCAGTGTGTCCAGCCCGCTCTTGATGCGCTCCAGCGGCCAGTCGCGTTCGCCGCGCTGGTGGTCGAAGAGGCCCGGGGTGTACGCCATCAGCAGCAGGTCCGCGAGATAGGCCGCGTCGACGGTGGGGGTCAACTCCGCTACCAGGGAGGTGAGTTGTTCATGGTGCGTGCGGTAGGGGCGGCTGAGGTAGCGGGCAGCCGGGGCGCTGGCCTCCGCGATCAGCAACAGTGCCCGCTGTTCCTCGAGTAGGTCTGCCATGCCGTGCAGAAAGGCGCGCAGCCGCTCCCGCGGCGGTTCGCTCGCGTGCCCGGCGAGCTCCTCCTGGAAGCGGGTCTCGTTTTCCTCGATCAGTTCGTAGACGAGCCGTGCCCGGTTCTCGAACCGGCGGTAGACCGTGCCGACGCCGACTCCGGCCTCCTTCGCCACCGTGTCCGCGGTGAGCGCCGACGCTCCCTGCGTCCGCAGCACCCGGACGGCTGCGTCGAGGATCCGGCGGCGGTTGCGGGCGGCGTCGGCACGTTCGGTCATGGGCGCAGCGTAGCGGAGCGCTCTCCGGTTATTTCCTTGTTAAGCGGAGAGTTTTCCGCTTAGGCT
Source organism: Streptomyces albicerus (assembly GCF_008905045.1). Taxonomy (GTDB): domain Bacteria; phylum Actinomycetota; class Actinomycetes; order Streptomycetales; family Streptomycetaceae; genus Streptomyces; species Streptomyces albicerus. Next base: position 2,164 of record NZ_VWMY01000005.1, on the reverse strand, counting down.
TCCGGTGCTGGCAAGCGGAGAGCTCTCCGCTTGCCTGAACCGGGAGTGGGGGAGGCCTTCCTTGGGAACGGACACCGCTGAGAGCCGGGGCGACCACGCCCCGGTGCGCGACCGGTGGTGGCTGATCGTCGCCGCCGGACTCGCCATCTTCATCGCCCAGTTGGACGCGTCGATCGTCGGTGTGGCGCTGCCGCGCATCGAGGCCGACCTGCACACGAGTACGACGGTCGTGCAGTGGGTGGGCCTCGGCTACCTCATGCCGCTGATCGCCCTGGCACTCGGCACCGGCCGCTGGGCGGACACCGCCGATCCGCGCCGGGTGATGGTCCTGGGATGCACCGGCTTCGCGGTGGCGAGCGTGGCCTGCGGGCTCGCGCCCGGCGTGGGCTGGCTGATCGGCGCGCGGGTGGTCCAGGGCTGCTTCGCAGTGGTCATGCTGGCGCCGGCGCCCGTACTGCCCACCATCGCGGTACGCCCCGAGGTGCGCGGCCGGGCCTTCGGCACGGTGCTGCTGCTCGGCACGCTCGGCGGGGTCACCGGCCCCCCGGCCGGTGGACTGCTCGTCGAGGCGTACGGATGGCCGGCCGTCTTCTACGTCAACGTGCCCGTCGTCGCCGTGGTACTGGCCGTCGTCACCCGGCAACTCCCGCTCGGACCGCGGCTGCCGTGGCCCAAGGCCGCCTGGGCCACGGAGGCGGTGACCTTCGGCGGGGCGGCGGTGGCGGTGCTGTTCGCGCTGTCATTCGCGATGGACTCTGGCGTGGAGTGGGGGCTGCTCGCGCTGGCCGCGGTGCCGCTGCTGCTCGTGTGGGGCAGAAGCACATCGGCCCGGTCGCTGTGGTCACTGGTGACGGCGCCAGGATTACTGGGCCCCCATCTGGCCATCGGATGCGCCTACTTCGCGGTGTTCGGCGTGCTGTTCGTGGCCCCCTTCTTCCTCCAGCTCTCCCTCGGGGTCCCGCCGGGCACCAACGGCTGGGTCATGGGGGGACTCGCCCTGGGAACCGGGTGCGGGAGTGTGCTGGGCGGGCGCCTGGCCGACCGGGTGGGACCACAGCGGGTGGCACTGTCCGGCGCGGTACTCCTGTTCGCCGGTACGGCATCCCTGGTCCCGGCGAGCATGACCTGGGGCGCGCCCGACGTGGCCTCGCGGCTCCTCCTGATCGGCGTGGGATTCGGACTCTTCAACGCGCAGAATCAGGCCCGGGTGATGTCGAACGCTCCGCAGGACCGCCTGGGCATGATCTCCGGCACGACCAGCCTCGTCCGCCAACTGGGCGCCGCAGCGGGCTCCGCCCTGGGAGCCGCACTCTGGGCGACCTCACCCGGCGGAGCCACGGCACTGAGCGCCTGCGCGGCGACGGCCGCGGTGGCGGCCGTCTGCACCGCGCTCGCGGTGTCAGGCATCTCCGTGAAACGGTCAGTGTGACGGGGGCCCTTGCGGACGTTCACCGCCTCTCACACGCTACGACCCGCTCGGCGGTGAACGCCTCCACCGGGCGGGAGGTCAGCCAGCCCCTTCGGGAGGAATCGCCCATCTCGTACGATCTTTGGACATTCCGCCGATGGGTTGATGGCTCGACGGCTTGGACGGCCCACCGAAGTCACCGGACCCTCTCGGGTTCAGCTCGTTGGCATGGCCATGGGACGAGGAGACTTGACGCATGCCAAGGGGATTCCCTTCCGGCACCGCACGGGGGTGCCGTGGCGGGATTTGTCTGCGCGTTTCGGCAAGTGGAAGAGCGCGTACGAGTGGCACGGACGATGGTCGGCGGACGGCACGTGGGAGAGATGCCGGGCCCACCAGCACGGCGCCTGAGGGCGGATGAGGCCTCTGCGGGCGCCGGGAAAAGAGCAACGCCTCATCAGCACCGCCCCGACGAGAGGCTCGGTCGCTCCCGGGGCGGTCTCACCTGCAAGATCCATCTCGCTGGAGAGGGCGTGCGACGCCCCACAGCTCATCCTCGTCCTGGAACGCATCCGCGTCGGCCGCCTCAGTGGTGGACAGCCCCGCACCCGGCCGGACCATCTCGGCGGTGACAGGGCGTACTCCTTGCGTCGCAACTGCCGCTACCTGCCAGCGAACGATCAACACCCTCAAGAACTTCCGGGCCGTGGTCACGAGGTTCGACAAACGCGCCTTCATTTTCCACGGCACCGTCAC
>NZ_VWMY01000049.1 GCF_008905045.1 Streptomyces albicerus | reverse complement strand
GCGCGTCACGATTGTCTTTCTACCGGATCCGCATACCAGACGGATCCGGATCGGCAAGATTGATCACGACGTCACACAGGCCCTAGTGCCCACCGGATCAGCCACCGCCCTCGTCGCGCTGGTCTGGGCCGCGTTCACGCTCCGGGTGATCCGGCTCGCGTCCGTCTGCCCCAGCCCCGGTGGCGGCCCAGGTCCGGGCGGCGCGGGGGTACGGGAGCCGCGTCGGCCCAAGCCCTGTCCACCGGGCGGGACCATCGCGTTGCCGCTGCCCGAGGATCCGCCCGGCGGCGCCGCTGCGCTCGCCTGACGCGCCAGGTCCGGGGCCCTCGGCGCCGGACCGCGGCCGTTGGTGTGTTCAGTAGCAGCCGGTCTGGGCGGCACCGGAGAGGATCTGCTCGATGATCGGGCGTCCGACCTCGTAGGCGTCGGCGACAGGCAGGACCTGCGCGTCCGGGTGTTCGGCGAGCCAGTCCTTGGCGGCGTCGGCGCTGGCGAAGAAGTGGACCTGGTTACAGAAGGCGGCACGGACCGAGGTCGGCGCGTCGGGGGCGACCACGGAGACGACGGCGCCGGCCGGCTCCACGTCGGTGGGCCCGTCGGGGGCCACGGTCAGGTGGACCGGCTCTCCGGTGGCCCGGCAGGGTGAGGTGACCTGGGCGGTATGGCCGATGGTGGCCGGGAAGACCAGGGTGTCCATGGCGCACCAGGCGTAGAGGGTGCGGTCACCGGTCTGGTAGCGGTGCGGGGTGGGGTTGTGGGTAAGGCCGTTGCCGATGATGCGGCCAACGGTGTCGTACTCGGTGTCGGGCATGTCGGCCAGCGCCTCGCGGATCGCGTTCACGGGACGTCCGGCCTGGGCGGCGAGTTGGTCGGGGGTGACCGGCTCACCGGTGGCCAGCAGCGTCAGCAGGGGGCGCAGCAGCCAGAGCTTCACGCCGGGGGCGCGGTTGACTGTCTCGGTGAAGCGGGCGGCCATCTCCTGGGTGTCGGTGTCCATGGCGAGTCCTTCCCTTCCCTGCGGGTGGATGGGTCCGATGCCTGCCGACCGTAGGGTCTGCCCCCGGGGTGAGGGTCAAGCCCGTATGTCGCAGCCGCGCGGATCTCCGGCCCAGCACAGATCGCCCTCCGCAAGGTGCTGCTGGTGCTCGGTCTCGAACTTCTCGATCCGGTCGAGGATCTGCTGCTGGGCGGCGATGCGCTGCCGCAACCGTTCGCGGGAGCGGTGCAGCAGTTCGGTCAGGTGTGAGCCGGCCGGGTGCCCGGCGCCGTCCGTCCAGGCGGCGGTCAGCTCGTGGATCTCGGCGACGGTCAGGCCGAGGCCGCGCAGTTCGCCGATGAAGTGCACGCACCACAGGGCGTCGGTGTCGTACAGCCGGTAGTTGGCCGGGCTGCGGCCGAGGGTGTAGATCAGTCCGAGGTCGGTGTACTCGCGGAGTGCCTTGACGGTCACGCCGGTGCGGCGGGACAGCTCCCCGACGGTCATCGCGCGGGCACGACGTGCAGGCTGGCTCGTGTCCATGAGCGCCTCCGTTCCGTCGTCGGCGGCTCAGCCCGCGCAGCAGGAGAGCTTGGCGACATCGCTGGTGAAGGCCTGGGCGGCGAGTTTGAGGGCCTCGGACATGGTCAGGTACAGGGCCCAGGTGTGGGCGAGCTGGTCGACGGTCATCCCCGCGCTGATCGCGTAGGTGGCGGCGGTGATGATCTCGCCTGCGCCGTCGGCGATCACGTGGACGCCGAGCACGCGGCCGGTGTCGGCGTTGACGACGAGCTTGACCAGGCCGCGAGTGTCCCGGTTCGCCAAGGCGCGAGGCACATACTCCAGCGGCAGGACGCGGCAGTCGCATCGGATGCCGGCATCGGCCGCCTGAGCGTCGGTCATCCCCACCGCGGCGATGGCAGGACTGGTGAACGTCACGCGCGGCAGCGCGGTGTAGTCCAGGGTGCGTTCCGCCCCGGCGAGGGCGTTGTCGGCGGCCACGGTGCCCTGGGCTGCGGCCACGTACACGAACTGCGGTCCTGCGGCGACATCGCCTGCGGCCCAGATCCGCTCGTTGGCGGTGCGCTGGTAGTCGTCGACGACGACTTCGCCGCGCGTCCCCGTCTTCACTCCCACGGCGTCGAGGTTCAGCCCGGCCGTGACTGGGCGGCGGCCGGTGGCGATCAGCAGCTGCTCGGCCCGCAGCTCGATGGGGGCGCCGCGGCGGTTGGCGGTGAGGGTGTAGCCGTGTTCGTCACGCCGGACGCCGGCCAGTGTGGTGCCGGTGTGCACGGCGATGCCCTCGCTGGTGAAGACCTCCTCGACGGCGGCGGAGACTTCGGGCTCCTCGAAGGGGGTGAGCCGGTCCAGGGCCTCTATGACGGTCACCCGGGTGCCGAGACGGGCGAAGAGCTGGGCCTGCTCCAGGCCGACCGCGTTCCCGCCGACCACCACCATCGACTCCGGCAGGATGTCCAGTTCCATGGCGGTGGTGGAGGTCAGGTAGCTGGCCTGGTCCAGGCCGTCGATGGGCGGGGCCCAAGGGGCGGAGCCGGTGGCGATCAGGTAGTGCGCGGCCTCGATCCGGCGGGCGCCGCCGTCGTCCAGCACGACATCCAAGTCCGGCGCCTCGGTGGTCCCAGTGAAGGCGGCGGTGCCGTGCGCGACCTCCCAGCCGTACTCGGCGGCGAGTTCGGTGTACTTCTCCGCGCGCAGCTGCTCGACCAGGGCGTCCTTGCCGCCGATCAGCGCCGCGAAGCCGACCGGGACCTCAGCCGGGGCCAAGCCGGGGAAGCGTCCGGCGGCAGTTGCGGTGTGGCGGGCCTCGGCGGCGGCCAGCAGCGCCTTGGACGGCACGCAGCCGACGTTGACGCAGGTGCCGCCGGTGGTGCCGCGCTCGACCATCACCACGCGCCCGCCCTGGTTCGTGGCGGCGATCGCGGCGGCGAACGCAGCCGAGCCGGAGCCGATGACCGCCAGGTCGAAGCCGGATTCCGTCATGGTCATGGTGCTGCCTCCTCGTACGGAGCCCAGGATTCCGGAACCAATGCTATGCGCCTTGCCGAATAGTTCACTGCCACCATACTATTCGGAGAGGCGAATAGCTCCAGTTGGAGGCCACTCACATGCCCCAGCCCCTGACCGTCATGGACGACACCGCGTGCACGCACCTGGACACGGTGGCCAAGTTCTTCCGCGCTCTGTCGGACCCCACGCGGCTGAAGCTTCTGGAGTTCATCCTGCGCGGCGAGCGCACCTCGGCCGAGTGCGTCGAGCACGCCGGAATCTCCCAGCCCAGGGTGTCCGTCCACCTGTCCTGTCTCGTGGACTGCGGCTACGTGAGCGCCCGCCGCGACGGCAAGAAGCTGCGCTACTCCATCGGCGACCCCCGTGTGGCTGAACTGGTCGTACTGGCCCGGTCGCTGGCCGCGGACAACGCCACCGCCCTGACCTGCTGCACCCGCATTCCTGACGGCCAGGACTGACGCGCAAGGGAGCGTCCGCCATGCCCGCTACCCAACGGCCCCCGCGCCGCGACCGCGCATCCTCCAGCACTGGCACGGCCACCGCAGGCATCGGCATTGCCCTGCTGATGATCGCCTGTTGCGCCCTGCCCGCCCTCATCGCCGCCGGCGCGCTCGCCGGAATCGGCGGAGCCCTGGGCAACCCGTGGGTGATCGCCATCGCGGTGTTCTTCCTGGCTACGATCGTCACCGCCATCGTCCTGCGCCTCCGCTCCGGTGGCGGCGACTGCTGCCCGCCCCAGGACACGACCCGTACCAAGGACCGGGAAGTGTGAGCGCGGACACCGAACCGCGCAGGCGGGCGTCATAGCGTCGAACGTGCAACACCTCTCAAACCCGGGAGAAAGGCAGGCCGGCCATGATGCGCGCGATGTGGAACGGCACGGTGATCGCGGAGGCGCCGCGCACGGTCGTGGTGGAGGGCAACCACTACTTCCCGCCCGAGTCGCTGCGCCGCGACTACTTCGTGGAAAGCCGGACGAAGTCGCTGTGCTTCTGGAAAGGGGTCGCCCGCTACTACACCGTGAGTGTCGGCGGGCAGACCAAGGCGGACGCGGCCTGGTACTACCCGAAGCCCAGCCCACTCGCGCGGAAGATCAAGAACCATGTCGCGTTCTGGCAAGGCATCGTGGTGGAGGGCAGCGGGGCCGGGTCAGCGGCGTAGAAGGTGGCGCAGGGCGACGATGCCCTGCATCGCGGCGGCCGGGCGCAGGAGTTCCGGGCGGGGTCGCTCGGGCATCGTGCCGCGGCCGACGGCGATCGCCGTGACCGTGACGACCGGTGCGGCCCAGGCGGCGATGGCCGCCGCGCGTACCGTACGGCTGGTTTCGTGCCGCAGGGTGAGCCAGGTCCAGAACGCGGCGTCGGCGAACGTGTCGGCGTAGTCGCCGAACGGGGACACGGCGGCTTGGCGCCGGGCGACGCGGCCATCGGCCACATCGGAGGCGATGGCCAGCACCCCCGAGAAGCGGCTCGCCCCGACGGCTGTGGCGGGGAGGTTTCCGCGGATCAGGGTGAGAACATCGGCGGGAACGAGGTGGTCTCGGCGTTCCAGGAGGCCGAGATGGAGCACGGTGAACGTCCAGCTGACCGCCACCCCTGCGCGATCCCTCCGCGTTCGAGTGAGGGCGAGGAACAGGCAGTGCAGGACGGTGACCTCCGCGAGGGCCCAGGGGCGGCGGGCCGCCTGCCGCACGGACCGGTCCGCGGCCTGCCCCAGGAAACGCGCCACGGCGCGAGGGCTCCAGCGGGACTCCCTCGCCGTCCCCAGCAGGGCATTGGTCGCGGCCCGGCTGTCGGTGAGATCGGATACGCGCACGACCCACCTTTCGTCCGGAGTGGTGCGTTGCGCTCACGGTAGGCGGCGGGCCCTGCGGGGGAACGTGAGCGCGCTCACCGATCCGCGGCCCCGTCGGCCGTAGCGTTCGTTGCGTGGAAGGGAGCGGTCATGGCCTGGTTCGGACGGCTGACGGTTGCGGCGGCAGTGGGCGGGGGTGTGGCGGCCGGCTATCTGGGGTTGGTCACCGGGGCGCTGGCACCGGATGTGGGAGTCGGCCGACGAACTCGCCCGCTCGGGCCGCAGACGGTCGACATCGCCGCCCCCAGGGAGGTCGTCTTCGACGTGATCGCCCAGCCGTACCTCGGGCGGTCCACCCGCGCGATGCGGGAGAAGGTACGCGTGCTGGAGCGGGGCGACGACATGGTGCTCGCCGAGCACTTCACCCCCGTCGCGGGCGGACGGCTGACGGCGAAGACGACGGAGACCGTACGGTTCGCCCGCCCCGGCCGGATCGACTTCCGCCTCGTACGCGGACCGGTGCCTGCCGTTGTCGAGTCATTCCGGCTCAGTGATGACGAGGCGGGCACGACCCTGGAGTACGAGGGAGAGCTCGCCACCGACGGATGGGTATGGGGGGAACGCTGGGGGCGGCTCGTGGCTGACCACTGGGAGGAGACGGTCATGGCCTCGCTGAAATCAGTCAAGCAGGAGGCCGAACGGCGCTCTGCCCTCCCCTGAGCCGGGGCACTACCGCGGAAGAAGGAGGTCCGCCATGTCGTCACCGCGGATCGGTCACACCGAACGGGACCAAGCCCTTGAACGCCTCACGACCGCCTACGCCGAAGGCAGGCTGGAAGAGTCCGAGTTCGAGGATCGTGCCGGGCGCGCCCTGCGAGCTCGTACGCAGGATGAGCTGAGCCCGCTCCTGGCCGACCTGCCCGTGCCCGAAGCTGTGGCAGCTGCCGAACCCCTGGCATCGATCCGCGAGCGCATCGGCGACTTCCTGGTCCGTGCCCTGAGACGTGCGGTGTTCTGCTGGCTGCCTCCTCCCCACGGAGGACCATCAGAACGGTAGCGGCGGCTCAGGTTTGCGAAGGTCCGTCGACGTTAAACGTCGGCTCCCCACGGCCGGTACGGACCACCACGAGATCGGCGGGCTCTGCCGAGGGATTGCTCTCCCGGTGCACGACGCCCTTGGGCACGTAGACGAAGTCTCCGGGGCTCGCCTCGACGGTGTCCGAGCCACCGGGGCCGAACTCCATCTTCAGGGAGCCGGTGAGGACGTAGGCGATCGTCTCGTACGCGCCGTGGTGGTGCCAGCCGGACACCATGCCGGGCTCGGTGCGAACGAACCCCGACCACGTTTCATCGGTGGCGACCGCCTCCTGCCGCTCCATCCCCGGCGTCTGCGGCCCCGCCCTGCGGTCGCCGGGGGCAACCACCAGGATTCGACCGTGTTGGCTTCCCATGTCAGCCTCCCTCAGGCGGAGGCCCCACCGGCGTGCACGCCCAAAGGGCTGCAACGCCGAAGGCCGTTCCCCTCCAGCATGCGCGCCACGCGGAGCTGACGCGGTGCGCGCGGCGCGCCCGGTCAGTCGCGGACGAGGGCGGCGAGCGCGTCCTCGACGCCTCGGTGGAAGGTGGGATAGGCGTAGATCATGTGGCGCAGCCGGTCGACCGGGACCTCGGTCTGCACCGCCACCGCGAGCCCGTACAGCACCTCACCGCCCGCGGGTCCCGCCGAGGTGGCACCGACCAACACCCCGCGCTCCGCGTCCTCACGAGCTTGATCAGGCCATTGTTGCCGGCCTTGTGGATCCAGCCGCGTGCCGTCGAAGGCACTCGTGTCATGCCTGTGCGCACACGGAGCCCTTGTTCGCGGGCGGTGCGTTCGGTCAGGCCCACGGAGCCGACTTCGGGGTCGGTGAAGGTGACCCTGGGCAGGGCGCGGTAGTCCGCGTCCGGGCTGGGCTCGCCGAGGATGTCGCGGACGGCGATCTCGGCCTGGTACATCGCCACGTGGGTGAACGCACCCCGGCCGGTGAGATCGCCGACGCACCAGACGCCGTTCGCGGCGCGCATCCGCCCGTCCACCGCCAGGGCTCTGGCATCCGGATCCAGGCCGACACTCTCCACGCCGAGGCGGGTGAGATCGGCGCGTCGCCCGGTGGCCACCAGCAGATGCTGCCCGGTCAGCTCCTCGCCGCCGTCCAGCGTGAGCCGGAAGGTGTCCCCGGCGTGGCGCACACCTTTGGCCCGGGCGCCGGTGCGTACCGCGATCCCCTCTCTGCGCAGTACGTCGGCGAGCAGTCGGCCGGCCTCGGGCTCCTCCGCGGGCAGCAGCCCCTCCATCGCCTCGACGACGGTCACCACGGTGCCGAAGCGCGCGAACGCCTGAGCCAGCTCTAGGCCGACGGCGCCGCCGCCGAGCACGATCAGCGAAGCGGGCGGCTCCTTGGCCGCGGTCGCCTCGCGGTTGGTCCAGTACGGCACCTTCTCCAGGCCGGGCACCGGCGGAATCTGCGGGCGGCTGCCGGTCGCCAGCACCACCCCGCGCCGGGCGGCGTACACCTGGCCGTCGACGTCCACTCGGCCGGGGCCGGTCAGGCGGGCGCGTCCGCGGACGAAGCGCCCGCCCTTGCCGGTGAACCGGTCCACGGCCACCTGGTCGTTCCAGTCGTCCGTCGCCTCGTCGCGGATCCGGGCCGCGACCGGGGCGAAGTCCGGGACGACCTCGGCCTGCCCGGCCATACCCGGGACGCGCCGGGCCTCGGCGAGCAGGTTGCCGGCGCGGATCATCATCTTGCTCGGGATACAGGCCCAGTACGGGCACTCCCCGCCGACCAATTCCGCCTCTACTCCGACTACGTCCAGACCGGCCCCGGCCAGCCGCTCGGCGACGTGCTCACCGCCCACGCCCATCCCGATTACCACGACCTCGGTGTCCTGCGCCATGGCTGGCCTCCTTGGTCAGCTCCGCTCGGAGGGAGAGATCACTTCGTACCCGGGACCTGATGGGGCGTCTCGTACGGTGCGTCGTCTGCACGGTTCGTTTGTCCGGCTGGTCGGCCGATCCGGGATGCGCCCCACATCAGCGTGCTGATCAGCATCACCAGCGTGAGCGGGTAGAAGACCGGCCGCAGGGGGACCAGCACCGGCAGGAGCGCCGCAGCGGTACCGGTGCCCAGGACGAGCAGGAATGTCGGTACGCAGCAGGCGAAGCCGAGCAGGAACGCCGGGAGCACGCCGAGCAACCGCGCGTATCCGGTCCGGCGTCCTGGCTGTCGGCAGGAGGCTTCCTGCCGGGCCGCGAAGGCGGCGACCGCGATATTGCAGCCCACCAGGGCGCCGCAACTGGCTCGGTCGTCCAGGTCGTCGCCACCGACCCGGCCGCATCTCTCGACCTGCCCGCCTGGTGCCACATGACCGGCCCCCACTACCTGGGGCCGGTACCCGATTCCGGCCGCGCGGCATACGCGCTGCGGCTGGCCGCCGCCCCGGTCGCCACCCGGCGGATACTCCCTGGCACCGGCCGGAGACCTAACGCCCGCTGGGATCGGCGGCACGCAGCCGCTCGATCACCGTCTCCAGCCCGGCCGTGAAGGCGTCGAGCCGGCCTGGCGGCATGTCTCCGAACAGCACGGCGGCCAACTCGTCACGGCCGCCACGCAGTGCCTCGGTGACGTTACGCCCCTTGCTGGTGAGGGCGACCAGGGTCGCGCGCCGGTCGGTGGGGTGGGCCGCGCGGTCCACCAGCCCGTCCGCCTGGAGCGCGTCCAGCAGCCCGGTGACGTTGCGGGGGGTGACCCCCAACTGCCCGGCCAGCGCCCGCTGCGTCATCGGCCCGTCATGGAACAACGCCCACAGCACGCCCGCGCGGGCCGTGGTCAGGCCGCGCTCGGCGACGCCGCGCTGCATCATCGCGCCGAGCACCTCGGCGACTTCGAAGAGCCGGTCCAGCGAAACCCTGGCGATGCCGGGCCCCTCCGGCATATCGTGAAGTGACTTCACTATGTAGCACCTCCATCAATCAGGGTAGCGCCCATCGTGCTGCCGGAGGGAGACGGCCCCCATGACCCAGCGGACCAAGCAGCATCCACTCTTCGCCCGCTTCTACGCCAAAATCGCCGGTCCCGCCCTGGAGAAGGCGGGCATCACCGAGCACCGCCGCCGCCTGCTGGCCGGCCTGTCCGGCGAGGTCGTCGAGATCGGCGCGGGCAACGGCCTGAACTTCCCGCACTACCCACCAGAGGTAAAGCGCCTGGTCGCTGTCGAGCCGGAGCGGCGCCTGCGCGCCCTGGCCGAACAGCAGGCCCACACCGCTCCCGTCCCGGTGGAGACCAGCGACGGCCGCGGCGAGCAACTCCCGTTCCCGGATGACTCGTTCGACGCAGCGGTGGTGTGCATGACCCTGTGCTCGGTGGCCAACCCGCACGTCGCCCTCGCCGAGCTGCACCGCATCCTGCGGCCGGGCGGCCAGCTGCGGTTCTTCGAGCACGTCCAGGCCGACTCGTCCGCGATGCGGCGCCTCCAGCGCGTCCTGGACGCCACCGTCTGGCCGCTGCTGAACGGCGGCTGCCACACCGGTCGCGACACCCACGCGGCCATCACCGCCGCCGGGTTCACCCTCACCGACGTCGACCGGTTCACTTTCCCCGAAACCCCCATCCCCTTGCCGACCGCCACCCACATCCTCGGCACCGCGGTGCGCCCTCACTCGGCAGGCGCCCGGTGACCGCCCCGGAAGACGCGGACCAGCCCGTCCCACTGAACGACACGAGTGCGGCACGCACCTCCGTCACCATGCTGGAGCGCCTGGCCGACAAGCTCGGTGGCCGGGCTTCGGTAGCGGCCGTCTACGGCGAGCCCGTGATCAGTGAGGGCGTCACCGTCATTCCCATTGCCCAGGTCGGCTTCGGCTTCGGCGGCGGCGCGGGCCGCGAAGTCGGCTCGGCCAAGACCGGCGAGGGCGGCGGGGGAGGCGGCGGAGCCGAAGCCCGGCCGCTGGGCTTCATCGAGATCAGGAACGGCACCGCCACCTACAAGCCCATCCGCGACCCATGGGTGGATGTTGCTGTCCCGCTCGCCGCCCTCCTACTGGGAACCACGGCACCGAAAATCCTCCGCGCCATCGCCCAGCGCGCCCGCCATTGACTCGTCGACCCCCGGCCGGTCGGGGAAGTTGCAGAACCGCCACCCATGCCCGGCTGCGGGAGAACGCCACGGTCACCACGCACTTGGCCGCGCTCACCCAGCGGCAGGCCGGGGACACGCTCGCGGGCACGCTGCCCAAAGCCCTCCACCCGGCAGGCGTAGAGGCCGGGCCGACCGCGGCCAGTCGGCGAGCGCCCCAAGGTCGTTCACGACGACATGGCCACGCGCGCACGATCCCCGTAGCCAACGGCGTGCCGGTCCCGCGGCGGGCTACTCGTCCTCGTCGAGCTCGACCGCGTCCGGATCCCGCAAGCCCCGCAGGGCCACCTGCGGGGCGGAGGCGGTGAAGCTGTGGCGGTCGAGCACGTTGAGGTTCTGGTGCCCGCCTACCCCGAACAGAGTCCGTCTGGGAGTGCCAACGGGACAACACCGCTGTTGCAACGCTCCCGCTCGTACCAGTCGTTTGAACTGGGAACTTACGTCGCCAAGGCGAGCTTCTACCACTCAAGAGATGGCGGGATAAACCAGGCGTTCATGCCCTGGTCGAGGCGGACGCGGTAGAACGTCATATGCCCGACCTCGATGCCCTTCTCCTCGAACGCCGGGCAATCACCCTCGCAGTGGTCGCCGGGGTCGTCCGAGTCGTTGAGGACCGGGCAGTGTTTGTCGTCGTGGACCTCGTACCCGTGCCGGATGCTGACCTCCCATCCCTCCACAGTCTGCTCGTGCGGGTCGTCGTGCAGCCCGTGCTCGTACGCGTACTGGAGATGCAGCTGAGAGGGGTCACCCGGCAGGTGCTGAGCGCTCTTCGTCACGCAACCGAGCCTAGCGGCGGCACATCGGCCAGTCTGGTTCTCCGCCGGCACCGGCCGTTGCGGCCTGGATGCGGTCGGGGATCGAGTGGAGGTGTCATTCGGGCTCGGGACACGAGCCCTGCTCGACGCACACGCAGCCGTGCTCGCCAACCGGCTTTGGGCCGCTGGCTTGCCGAGGCGGCCAACCTCGTCGACCCCGCCGCTGTAATGGCAACTAACCTTCCTCTAGCGGCGCTTGGCGCCGCTACCCGCCCTAGTCGGAGCCCGCCGCACGCTGCCTGCCCCACCGATCCCGAGGGACGCGATGAGTGCCACCGAACCATCCGCCGCATATGCCTGGTGCCTGCCCCACGGGCCGCTGGCCCGCTTCACCGGCCCGGAGTGTCCCCGGTGCACCGACATCCTGGCGACGCTCACCGCCGAGCAGGAGCGGTACAGCGACACTGAGTTCCCACACCACCTCTCGGAGGCGCAGCGCGTCGCGCTCGTCCCGGCCGCCGCCGGCGAGCACCGGTGACCCCGCCCGGACACCCCCTCCCGGACCCCGGCCTACTCGCCGCCCTCGCTCGAGGCCGCACGCGGGTAGCCCAGTACATGGCCTTCCAGCTTGCGCTCCAGGACCGATGGAACGAGGAGACCGCGACCGATCTCCTGTGCCAGGAGACCGCGCCACGGCTCCAGCCGATTCCGTTCACAAGGAACCAGGAGGCGCTGGTTGGGGCGGACTGGCTGTGGTGGTTCATCGACCAACCCACCGGCCTATGCTTCGGCCTGCTGTGCCAGGCGAAGAATCTCAAGAAGAAGGGCGCCGACTGGTTCATCGGAGTCGACCAGGAAAACAAGTCATATGGGCGGCAGATGCCCAATCTGCTGGCCACCGCCGACTACTTCCAGGTGCCCGCTGCCTATCTGCTGTACTGCGGCACGCCGGCCTACCGCACCGGCCTGGGCTGCACCCAGCACGTCCCGCCCGACTGCGTGCGCTGCGCCCGCTCGGCCGTCTCAGTGCTCAGCGCGCTCGCCGCCGACTACCTTTACAGCAGTCGCCCCGATGATGCGGCGTCCGACGCCTTCCGCTCCGCGCTCCCCCTGGAGGACCTGGCCGACCCCGACCTCCCGCAGGAACTGTTCGACATCAACCTCGAGGTCTGCGGCCCGGAACTGCGCCAATTCCTGCTTGACCCGCAATACCGTGCTCCGCTGGCCGCGAAGAAAATCTTCGAGCAGCTGTCCCGGCTGCGTCTGGGCGTCTTCAGCCGCAGCGCCGTCGCCATGGAATCACACCGGAACTCCGTGCTCTTCCGCGAGCTGCCCGCTGATTCCGGGCATTTCTCAGCCCCATATTTCCACCACGTCCTGCGCGGCCTGCGGACAGAAATTCCGGACTACGTCACGGCAGCCCTCAGCGGCGACGTGGTCTCGGCGAGGGTGACCACTCGCGCCGCGGGCCTCGTTCTCGTCCAGATGTAACCGCCCGGCCGAGGGTGGCCGTGGTGCCGCGTGCCGTCTCGCCCCATGACGGACCTCAGTGTCGCGTTCTCGAACGAAGCGGAAGTGGCTCTTCACAATGCAAAGTGTCTTCGGTGACGCTGATGCGCCGATTGTCGTCGAACTCGCGCAAAAACCAGATCTACAAGGCGTTCCGGGAGGTCGGGCGCGTGATGAACCGTGGCGCTGCTGCGATTCCTCGCCGACTCGGGGCTGCGGGCATCGTGTGAGCCAGGTCCCCGGCGCATCCAGCAGCGTGGGGGGCAGCCCGTAGGCGCCGGTGCCGGCGAGCGTGCCCAGCGATGCCATGACGAAGGCGCGGCGGTCCACTGGCCCTCTGCGTCTTCCAGCGCTTCCACGGTACCGCCGCCGTCCAGGACAACTCCCAAACAGTGCGATCGTCGTGGAAGGGGATCAGCCGCTCCCGTATGACGGGGAACCTCAGATCGACGTCCCCCCGTTCGGTTGGAGTAGTTCGCGCGCCTGCTGACCGGCTGTTCAAACGACCGAATTGTCGGGCCTAGCGCGCCAGGGGTCGTCGGATCCGGGGAGACGACAGTCGAGGATCATAACGGTGACGATGGCGCCATGCTGGTCGCGCTGTTCGCGCGCCTGGGCGTCCTGCTCTCGCTGTAGGGAGCCGATCGTATGATCCCGCGGTGCGCGGTGCCGGTCCTCTCTCAATTTGGGGTTCCAGTGGGCGCAGTCGAAGTAGCCGATGAGGTAGATACCCGCGGTGCGGGGAGCGCGCAGGTAGTCGCGGACGAGTTGGTCGGCCAGCGCGGTGGGGAGGTCCTGGTTCCAGCATCCTTTGCATTCGATGACGACGGTCAGCGGGTCGGATTCGCCTGGGACCGTGGCTTGAATGTGGATGTCGGTGCGTTTACCAAGAAAGCGCTGGATCTGGACTTCGCGGTTAATCACGATGCGGTGGCCGCCGATGTCCTGTAGCAGGAGGGCGGCGACCAGGTCGCTGAAGTCTTCTTCCCAGCACGGCCACCACTCGGCGTGATGCGCCTTCGCCATATTTCGGTTCCACAGAGCCACCGCCAGGCCGTAGGGGGCTTGGAGGACCGCTTCTAGTCTTCTCAAGCTGGACACCACGATGTCCAGAAGGTGGCGTTCATCGGAGATGACCCGGAGGCTGGCATCCCTGGCTAGTCGCAGAAGAGTGGACGGGGCCACGGAAAGGGCTTGACGGTCGGCAGCCGTGTAGGCGACCTCCTTGGCGCGCCTGCGCAGGTAAGAAAGATTCGGGAAACGGGTTGCCAGGGCGGCCAGTTGCCGAGCTGCTGCCATGGCGTTCTTATCGATTAGCAGGACGAGCAGGCTATTCTGCAGCTGGCGAAGGTCGCGGACGGACCCTGCTGCGGGGGCACGGGTATCGGGAGGTGGGCCGACGTGGTCGGTGACCATGGCATACAGGTGCGCCAGGTCGGCCTCAGGGAGGCTTTCCATCTGGGACGGCCAGGAGCCGCCAAAGGACACGTCGATGTGCTCCAGCAAGGCCGCCAGGACATCAGGCCGTAGCAGAATGCTCTTGAGGGTGGGCCAAAGGCCGTGCAGCCGAGGGCATGCCAAGACTGCGGCGGCAGCACAGATCCACCGTGGGGACTCGGCGGCGCTGCGCTGCAATTCGGAGTCCGCCACGGCTGCGCCCAAGGCTTCCTCGGCCTGCCGGCTGCCGGCGAAGGCGAGAGACGTGAGGGCCGTGTTCCACTGCCCGACCTCACGTACAGGAGCCTGTGCCCACGTGAGCACAGTGTCGACGGCAGAATCCGCGCCCGCTCTCTCGTAGGCGCGGCTGAGGGAACTCAGGGCTGAGTAACTGCATCCGTCCAGTGCCTGCGTGAGTAGAACCGGGATTTCTCGGCCCGCCAGGTAGTTGCAGCGGTTGATCAGCGTACTCTGCAGGGCGACGTCGCTATGCGTATAACAGTCGCTGGCCGCAGCCACGATCGAGGCTGCGGCCGCGCGTCGGGGATCGTCCAATGCCTTCGCTAGATGTGGTGGGTTCAGCACGGCGAGTGCCGTCAGCGTGATGACTGCCTGACTCCAATAGGTGACTTGCTGACTCCATTCCGTGCCGACAACGCCTGGGTGTAGCGGCTGTCGCGGTCGCGTAGCAGGTAGCGGAAGCGGGCGGCGCGGTCTGCGAGGAGGTTCCTCGAGAGCTGGGTGGTCCAGGCTGCGGTCGGGTGGGCGGTGACGCCGAGGATGTGCACGGTGCGGGTGCCGACCTCCATGACCACGAAGGCGTACAGCCTGGTCAGCGCGGCGGTGTCCACGTGGAAGAAGTCGGCGGCGAGCAGGCCGGAGGCCTGGGCGCGTATGAACTCGCGCCAGGTCGGGGCGCTGCGGCTTCGTCTGGGTGCGGGGCCGAGGTCGGCGCTGCGCAGGATGCGTCGGATGGTGGAGGCGCCGACGCGGTGGCCCAGGCGCCGCAGCTCGCCCTGGATACGGGTTGAGCCCCAGGTCGGGTTCTCGCGGGCCAGGCGCAGGATCAGGGCGGTGAGTTCCTCGGAGATCGGCGGGCGGCCGGTCCGTGCGGGTTTCTGCTTTCACTTCCAGCGCAGTAGTCGCCGGTGCCAGGTGAGCAGGGTGTCGGGTGTGAACAGGCGGTGTCGGCGCAGCCGGGAGGGTAGGTGCCGGGCGAGGGCGGCGAGCACTGCGCGGTCCGGCCAGGTGAGGTGTGGCCGGACGCCGAGCTGGCGGCGCAGCACCGCGTTCTCGTGGCGCAGCGCGAGCAGCTCGGCGTCCTTGGTCTGCTGCGAGCGGGAGAGCAGCAGGAGCAGTCCGAGGAGTCGGAGGAAGACCAGGTAGAGCATGCGCAGTGCCATGGGGTCCGAGCTTGTCGTGATCGCCGGAGTCGCAAAGTGCCTGGTCAGATGCTGTACATCACTTCTGGAACCCTACAGGGGCGGCTCGCCGCCATCCTCCGGCGGGGATGTAAACGCGTTCCTCGCGGGGCGTTCCGCGGTCGCGGACCCGCCTGAGATCGTCACCGTACTCTCCGCCTCCTCCCTCCGGTTGCCTTATGGACGGAGCCCGCCTCCGTACCGTGGTGGAGGCGTCAGGCCGTGAACGTCCGTGAGACCAGGGAGATGCCCGACATGTGGGCTGACCAGGTGGCCGAGGCGGGCGGGCGCACGGGGATCCGGGTGGTCTGCGCTTCAAGAAGCAAGTGCAACGGGCGATCGTCACGCACCGTGAGTATCAACTCGTCGCCTCCCGGGCGCGGCGCGGGCAGCAGCAGGCCCCACTTCCAGGGCCCCGAGGCGAACGCACGGTTCTGCCCGCCCGGTACCTTCGCGGTGCCGATCCGGGCGCTCAGGAGGGCATCCTTGCGCGTATAGACAGTGAGCCGGGTGGCGTGCCCGCGGTCGGTGCCCACCCACAGACGGATCTCCCGGGCGCCACCGACCGTACGGCTTCCCCGTACGCGCAGGGCCGGAGTCGGAAGGGTGACGCGAGGGCCTGCGGCGGCGTGCCACCCGTCCTCTCCTGTGAGGAGAGGGAAAGTGTCCTCCACCGCCCGGCGGCTGCCGCTCGCGTAGGACCGTGACCAGCCGGTGGCCCCCGTGCCGTCACTGAGCCACTGGGCCCGGCCCGTATCGGCGTCGAATCCATAGACGAGGCTGATGGGCGCGGGGTGCGCGCGGTCCACGTCGTCGAGGGCGGTGCCGGTGCCGGACAGGGTCAGCCCGGCGAGGACCAGCGCCGCCAAGGGCACCACCGCCTGTCGGCCGGGCATCGCCACGGCGAGGAACGAGGCCAGGGGCGCCGCGACCAGGGCGACCAGGACCAACGGGATCGCCACGAGGGCCAGCCCCACGGAATCCTTGAGAAGATCGGCCACCGGGAGCACCAGCACCGCCGCCGGGAGGCCCACGGCGCCGGCGGGTACGAGAACCCTGCTCCGGGCCGTCGACGCCTGCCGGGCCACCGCTGCCAGTCCCGCCGCGCCGAACAGTGCGGGCCAGCCGAAGAGGTACGCGGCCCCGGGGAAGAACACCGCGGTCGCCACCGCCATGACGGCCAACCACAGGGTTACGGCCGCTCCGGCCTCGAAGCCGTACCCCCTGCGCAGGAACAGAGCCGCCCAGACGTAGGCGGCCGCAGCCGCGAAGGAGGCGAATCCGATCGAGGTGAGCCCCGCGCGGTAGGGGTTGCCGAAGGCGAAGCCTCCGTACTCCGGCCGAATCCAGCACAGCACCTGCCAGCCGGCCCAGCCCAGGGCGAAGGCCACGGACAGGGGGACAGGGAGTGTCGCGGCGGCGACGCTCAACGGGCGCCACCCGACTCCGCTGTGGCGGCGGGCCCACCACAGGGCGGCCAGAGCTGCGGCGAGGGCCACCAGAGCCATCGGCAGCACCCATGCCTCGGAGTAGACGACCAGCAGGCCTCCCAGGGTGAAGTAGGTCGCCTCGGACGCGTCCTCCACCTCGGTGAGATCCGAGCCCGCGAGCTTACCGGCCGCGGCGAGTACGGTGGAGCCCAGGTCCTGGAGGGTTCCTGTGTCGAGGTTCGCGAGATTGTCCTGCGTGGTGTGGTAGTTGGCCGAACCGCCGACCACCGCGAAGTTCATACCTGTCATGCCGGCGTTGTGGAAGACGGTGAAGTCGGTTTCGTGCGGGAGGAGTCGGTAGACCTCGTCGGACAGGGACGTGGTCACCGGGGGGCGGTTGCCGAGTGCGGAGAGCAGCGCGGCACTGTGGGCCCCGGTCTGGAACATCACCGCTCGTCCCGAGGTTCCCGCCGCGTCCAGATTGAGGACGACAGTGCCGCGGGGCCGGGCCGAGGCGGCGAACGAGCGGGCGCCGAGCAGTCCCACCTCCTCCCCGTCCGTGAGGAGGAACTCGATGTCATTGCGCGGCGGGGGCCCCGAACTCAGGGCCCTGGCGATCTCCAGAACCGCGCCGACGCCCAGACCGTCGTCCGAGGCGCCCGGGCTGTGCGGGACGGAGTCGTAGTGCGCGACGATCAGAACACGGCCGGTCGGGTCACGACCGGCCAGTTTCACGTGGATGTTCCGCACCGGCGCGATGACCGCGGAGCCGGAACCCGTCTGGTCGGCGACCGACTCCCGGACCTCCGGGCGCAGTCCCAGTGCCGTGAATTCGTCGACAAGCTGCTCACGGACACGGGCGTGCGCCGGGGTGCCCATGGGATGTGAAGAGGTGGCGAGAGCTGCGATCCGCTGGTGCGCCCGGCCCGCGGAGAACGAGGCGGGCGGTGCGTCGGCCGGCAGGGCGGAGGGCGGCGCGGTGAAGCCGAGGGTGCTGTAGACGGTCAGGAGTACGGCAGCCAGGGCGAGTACGGCGGGCACCGCTCTGCGAAGCGCTGTCACTGAGGCGTTCCTTACTGTCCTTGAGCAGGACCGTGGGCCCTGAGACGGTCGTCCGCCGCGGACTTCTCGGCGGCCGCGATGTGGGCGTTGGTCAGTCGCGGCAGGGCGATGCAGGCCGCGACCAGCAGCAGTCCTGCCGCGATGAAGAAGGGGGCCCGCAGTCCGAGCCGGTCCGCGAAGATGCCTCCCGCGAGGCCGCCGAGCGGGGAGAGCCCGTTCACGACGGACCGGTACGCGCCATTGACGCTGCCGAACATCTCCGGCGGGATCAGTGTCTGGCGCAGGGTCGTGGACGTGACGTTGGCGACCGAGATGCTCGCTCCCACCACCGCGAAGGCGCTGGCCGACAACAGGGCGTTCGACGTGCCTCCGCTGATCGCGAAGGGCAGCGGACAGATGCCGAACGCCACCTGGAGGGAGGTGCCGCGACCCAGCGCCCGCGTGATCCTGGGCGCGAGCAGCACACCGGCCAGCCCGCCCAGGGCGACGACCACGAGCATGACGCTGTATTCGGTGCTGCTCAGATGCAGCACCTCGAACGCGTACAGAACGACGATGCCGATCACGCTGACCAGGGCGAAGTTGAGAAGACCGGCCATCAGGCAGAGGGTCCGCAGCAACGGGTGGCCGAAGAGCCGGCGGAAGCCGGATGCGGTACCGGTGCGCAGGGCGCGCAGTGAGAGGCCATCAGCGGCGCCCGAGGGCTGTTGCCCGTATCCACGGAGGCCGAACACCAGCACCGCGGAGAGCAGGAACGAGGAGGCGTTGAGGGCGAACGGGAGTGTGGGGGACACGAGGAACAGTGCAGTCCCCATCGGCACGCCGATGAACTCGACCGTGATGAACTGCCCGCCCAGGAGCCGGCTGTTGGCCGTGTCGAGCGATCCCGGCCCCACAACATCACGGACGACGGCCTGAGAGAGGTTGTCCGCCATCGCCTGGACGGAACTCAGCGCGAAGGCGGTCGCCGCGAGTACCGCGATCGTCACCTGGCCGAGGGCGCTGAGAGCGACGAACACCGTCAGCACCACGGCGCGGGCCACGTCGCAGAGCCACAGCGCGCGCCACCGGTCGATCCGGTCGACGAGAGCGCCTGCCAGGGGCCCGACGCACACCCACGGCAGCCGGCCCGCGACGGTGACGAGAGCCACCAGGAAGGGATCGCGGGTGAGTGCGGCCGCGAACAGCGAGAGCGCCATGATCCGTACACCGTCGCCGAGCCCGGAGACGGTGGTCGCGGTCCACAGGCGCCAGAACCCGGGTGCGAACTTCCTGCCGTCGGCCGTCGCGGTCATGCAGGCCGCTCCCGTTTCCCGCGATCACGCGTTGCGGCCATGGTTGCGGCCATGAGGACCACTGCCGATCCGGTCGTCGTGCCGTCATTCCCTCACTTCCGCAGTTCCGCCTCGACGGCGTCCGCGGACATCTGCTGGACCCGGCGGACGAGCCCGGCGATCCGGTCGGCGTCCGCGCCGTCGAGCCTCGCCTGCTCACGTACCAGTGCGGCCAGCGAGGCGATGGTGGGCGCCTCGACGAAGAAGTGCAACGGCAGTTCGACCCGGAACAGCTCACGTACCCGGGACACCATCAGCGTCGCCAGCAGCGAATGACCGCCGAGGCGGAAGAAGTCGTCGTCCCGGCCGGGGTCCTCGACGTCGAGTGTCCGTCCCCAGACGTCGGCGAGGACCTGCTCCAGCTCGCCGGACGGTGGCGCGTAGGCGCCGGCGTGGCGGGTGCGGGCCTGGTCGGGAACCGGCAGGGCTCCCCGGTCGAGCCGACCACCGGCGGTGAGCGGAAAGGAGTCCAGGGCTGTCACGTGGTCGGGAACCATCGGGGGAGGCAGACACTCGGCCAGTCGGCGGCGCAGCGAGTCCCCGGCGGGCACCGTCCCGGGGCGCGAACCGGTGACGTAGGCGAGCAGCCGGTGGCCACCGTCCTCGTGGCTCCGGGCCAGCACGACCGCGTCTCCGACACCGGGCTGCTTCCGCAGGGCGGCCGTCACCTCGTCGACGTCCACCAGAGCGCCGTGGACCACGAGCCGTTGCCGCTCCGCCGGGTCCCCCGGGGCCGGGGCGTACCGGGAGATCGGCTCACGCGGCCCGGGCAGTTCGGACAGCGGTGCGGAGCCGTTGCCCGCAAGTGACCCCACGGCCTCCAGGACATCGAGGAACGCCGCTGCGACGCGCTCGACGGTCTCCCGCGCGAACAGCTCTCCGGAGTAGTGCAGCCAGCCGGACACTCCGCCTTCGGGGTTCGGGTGCAGGTCGAGGCTCAGATCGAAGTCCGTTCCTCCGGACGGGAGTTCGAGAACATTCGCCGACACGCCCGGCAGCCGCGTGCGGCCCATCGGGACGTCCCGCATGGAGATCATCACGGTCAGCCGCATCAGCCGCCCACCGGTCTGTTCCGCGTCGGCGGCGGTGAGGATCCGGTGCAGGGGCAAGCTCTCGTGCGCGTAGGCGTCAAGGCATCGGCTGCGCGTGCGTGCCAGGAGTTCGTCGAAGGTGCCGGTCGGATCAACCGTCAGCCGCAGCGGGACGGTTCGTGCGAAGAATCCCACCAGCCGTTCGAGCTCGGGCCTCGACCGTCCTGCCGTCGCGGTGCAGACAAGCAGATCCGACTGTCCCGACCAGCGCTCCAGAACCAGAGCGAACGCGGAGAGCAGCACCATGAAGGGGGTGGCCTCGGCGGACTGCCCGAGCCGCGTGAGCACAGCGGTCAGAGCGGGGGAGACGGCCACCGGTACGGCGTGGCAGCCCCCGGCCCCCCGGTCGGGCCGGCGGTGTCCGCCGACGGGAAGGGCGGGCGCCCGGGCGTCCGCCAGGGATTCCCGCCAGTACGCGACGTGGCGTTCGGTCTCCGGGTCCTCGGCCTGTTGGCGCTCCCATGCGGCGAAGTCCGCGAACTGTACGCCCAGTGGCGCCAGCTCCGGTGCGCGGCCCTCGGCCGCCGCTCCGTAGAGGGCGACGAGGTCCTCGATGAGGATGCCCAGCGACCAGCCGTCCAGCACGGCGTGATGCGCCGTCAGGGCCAGGATCCAGACCCCCGCCGGATCCTCTCCCTCGTCGCCCTGGCCGTCATCGGGCACTTCCCAGAGCGCGATGCGGATCAGAGGTGGGCTGCTCAGATCGAAGGGCTGTCCGGCGAGTTCCGCCAGCCGCGTCGGCACCTCGCCCGCGGTTACGGATTCCACGGCGAGCGGCACGGACATCTCGTCCGCGTCCCGCACCACCTGGACGAGTCCGTCGGTGGCGGCGACCTCGAAGCCGGTGCGCAGCGGCTCGTGCCGGCGTACGAGCGATGCCAGCGCGTCGCGCAGGACATCCTCGCGCAGAGCGCCCGTCAGGCGCAGCGCGACCGGCAGCACGTACGCCGGTGATTCCGGCCGCAACTGCTGGTGGAAGAAGAGACGTTCCTGGCCGGGGGTGGCCGGCAGGCGGTTGATGCCCGCCTCGCGTCTGAGCCGGGGGAGCGGCTGCCGGTCGGCCTTCTGCAGTTCGGCCAGTCGACGCCCGAGCAGCAGACGCCGCTCGGGCGACAGCGCATGGATCCGACGGTGCAGGGCATCGGGTTCGGACGCCGCCTCGTCCACCATCACTGACCTCCTGTGATCCGGCCCGTGTGCGTGCCGTGCGACTGGTCGGGGGCACGGCCGGGGATGACTGAACCGAATGGCTCGGCCGTTCGCGAATCGTGGCGGCCGGCCGTCCCGGGCCGGTAGTCGGGAGGATCCCCGACTACCGGCCCGCCCGACGGAATCCCATGATCGACGGCAGGGTCCGGAGGACCGACGCGATATGCGGCTCGTTGCCGACGGGCACGGGGAGAGTGGTGACGGTGGAGCAGACGATCGAGCTCAAGACCTCGTTCGCGCAGGAGAGCCTGTGGCTGCAGCACCAGCTCGACCCGGACCAGCCGACGTATCACGTTGTGCCCGTCGTCCGTATCCGCGGGCCCCTGGACGCCACCGCCCTGGAGAGCGCGCTGGGCACCGTCGTGGAGCGGCACGAGGCGCTGCGTACCGTCTTCGCACTGGTTGACGGTGCGCCGGTGCAGGTGATCGGCCCCGGAGAGCCGGTCACCGTCCGGGTCGTCGACGTCGAGCCCGGTGAGGTCGACGCGGCGGTGCAGGAAGAGGTGCGGCGGCCGTTCGACCTCCGCAACGGCCCCCTGCTGCGCTGCACGCTGCTGAGGCTCGCGGCCGACCACCACGTCGTGGTCCTCGCCATGCACCACATCGTCACGGACGGGGTCTCGTCGCGGATTCTGTTCAGCGAGCTGTCGGCCGCGTACGAGGCGCACAGCGCGGGTCGCGAGCCTCTCCTGCCCGAACTCTCCATCCAGTATGCCGACTTCGCCGTCTGGCAGCGCGACCGGCTGCAGGGCGAGACGCTGCGGGGGCTGACCGAGTACTGGGGTGAGCGGCTGGCAGGCGCGAGGGCCCTGTGCCTCCCGACGGACCGGCCGCGGCCCGAGGTGCCGACATCGCGCGGCCGGTCCCACTGGTTCACCCTGCCGGGTCCGCTGATGGACCGTCTGGAGCGGTTGGCGCGCAACCGGCAGTCGACGCTGTTCATGGTGCTGCTGGCCGGGTTCGACGTGCTGCTGTCCCGCTACTGCCGTCAGGACGACGTCACGGTCGCCTCTCCGACCGCCGGGCGCGGGCGCCCCGAACTGGAGGGCCTGATCGGCTACTTCGTCAACACCCTGCCTCTCCGCGTCGACCTGGGCGGCGACCCGAGCTTCGGCGAGCTGATCGACCGGGTCCGCGACACGTGCGTCGGCGCCTGGGACCACCAGGAAGTCCCCTTCGCACTGCTCCTGGAACGCCTGCGCGCAGAGCGGCATTCGGCAGCCGGTACGGCCGACGCACCCGTGATGATGATTCTGCAGAACATGGAGCGCCCCTCCTGGAGCACCGCCGGTCTCGAATTCGAACCCATGTGGAAGGAGACCGGTACCGCCAAGACGGATCTGCTGCTCGACATCTCGCCGGGCGCCGAGGCCTACCGGGCCCGCTTCGAATACAGCACCGAGCTGTTCGACGAGGACACCGTCGTCCGCATGGCGTCCCACCTGGAGACGCTGCTGCATTCCGTCGCGGACGCCCCGCACCGGCGGATCTCCGGGATCCCCCTGCTGACCGCGGACGAGCGAGCCGCGACCCTGGCCGTCGGCGGCCGCACCGATGGACGAACCGAGCCCGTCGCCGCCCACGTTCCGGCCGAGGACCGGGCCCGGCGCACCCCTGACGCGCCGGCCCTGCTGAGTGAGGACGAGCAGGTCGGCTACGGGGAGCTGGACAGCCGGGCCACCAGCCTCGCCGCCCGGCTCCGCACATGCGGCGTCGGCACGGAGACGACTGTCGCGCTGATTCTCGACGCCACACCCGAACTGCTCGTCGCCCTCCTCGCAGTGAGCAAGGCCGGCGGCGGCCACCTGGTCCTCGACCCGAAGGACCCGGCCGAGGTCCTCTGCCGTGCCATCGCTGAGAGTGGTGCCACGCATGCCGTCACCCACGGCGCCCAGCCCCCTTTGCCGGACGCGGTGACGGTCGTCGCTCTGGACACACCGGGCCAGGACGGCGAGTCCGCCCCGGGCGGAACCCGGACTCCCCCGCCCGGCAGCCTGGCGGCGACGGCGCCCGACATCGGACACGGTGCCCGCTCCGGTCCGCTCCACAGCCACGGCCAGCTGACCGCCGGAGCCCGGGCGTCGGCCGAGGCCCTGGGCCTCGTACCGGGCGACCGCTACGTTGTCCTGTCGCCGGGGCCCGCGCAGCTCGCGGCCGAGGCGTGGCCCGTGCTGGCGGCCGGCGCCGCGCTGGTCCTGCCCGGGACCTGGGCCGCCGCGGAGAAGGCCGAGGCCACCGTTGTCTCGTTCTCCGGTGTCCGTCCCGGGGAGGGGCGTCCCGCCGCCCGGCCCGCTTCGGTGCACACGGAGATCTTCTGGGACGACGGTGTGCCCACGGCAGAGGAGCTGGGCGAGTGGGCCCGGACGCCGGGCCGACTGCTGCACGTCCGCGCGGTACCGGAGGTGGCGGGCCTGTGCACGGTGCGTCCGCTGACCCACGGGGAAGTGGTCCACCGGCCGCTCGGCCGCCCTGCCCCGGGTCTTCGGGCCCACGTTCTCGACGCCCGGCTGGAGCCGGTACCGCTCGGAACAACAGGCGAACTCCACCTGGCGGGCCCGGCCGTGAGCCGCGGATACCGCGCGCGCCCCGGCGAGACCGCGGCGCGCTTCGTGCCGGACCCGCACGGCTCGCGCCCTGGCGGACTGCTCCATCGCACCGGCGAACTGGTGCGGCAGCGCCCCGACGGCGGCCTGGAATTCGTGGGGCGCGCCGACGGCCTCGTGAACTCGGGGGGCCTGCGTGTCACCCCGTCCGCGATCGAGGAGGCGGCGGCCACCCATCCGGACGTGGCCGACTGCGCGGTCGTCGCGCTGCCGGATCCGGCGGGCGGGCGGCGGCTGGTGCTGTACGTGGCACCGCGTCCCGGCACGACGGTGGACCCGGGGGCCACGACGGCGTATTTGTACGAGCGGCTGCCCAAGGCACTGGTGCCCAGGATGATCGTCCCGCTTGAGCGGCTCCCGCGCACCGCAACCGGTGCACTGTCCCACTCGGAACTGCCTGCCCCGGACGCGCAGCCCGGCGGGCAGGAAGGGTACGTCGCGCCTCGAACGCCCTTCGAGGAGGAGATCGCGGGGATCTGGCAGGAACTGCTCGACGTGGAACTCGTCGGGGTGCACGACGACTTCTTCGAACTCGGCGGCCAGTCGCTGGCCGCGGTCGGCCTGGCGGCGCGCGTCCGTGACATCTTCGGAGTCGATCTGCCCCTGCGGGAGCTGTACGCGAACTTCACCGTGGCGGAGATGGCGTGGCAGGTGCTCGAAGCGCTGACCGGCCCGGATCCTGACGGCGGGAAGTTCTGACCCGACCGCGTCCTACCGGGTGACGCCGCCGGGCCCCGGCCCGGCGGCGAGGTCCCGGGGTCCGCCGGGCGCCGTCGGCCACACCACCCACCGGGTGGTGGCGCGGGCGAGCAGCCCGCGCTCCTCGCTGTGCAGCACGGTGGTGTTGGTCGTGGTCCGTTGGTCCCGCCGGTCGAGGCGCGCGGTCACCACACAGGGCTCGCCCACCGAGGGCAGGTCGAGCACGTCGGCGTGCATCCAGCCGAGGACCCGCGTCACGTCCGCCGCTCCCGTCGTCCAGCCGGCGGGGCAGTCGAGGACACTCCAGATGATCTCCGGTGCGATCCGGCCGGCGCGGAGCGGCAGGGACGCGTCGGGGGTCCACGGACAGGCCACGCGTCCCGCCTCTCCCGGCACCGGCCCCGGTGCCAGCCGCAGGCCGTCCGGCGCGGTCCTGGCAGGCCCGCACACGAAGCAGGACGGGAAAGGGTGATGGCGGTGGCCCGCGAAGCGATCGGCGGCGTCGCGTGCGACAGCCGGAGTGGCGGACAGGAGAGGCGCTGCTGCGTACCTCGTCGGTGAGGCCGTGGCCACGAGTGCGGTCCCGTCCCACACATGCGCCCGTCGGCCAGTCGTGGCAACGCCGAGGGACACGTCCAACGGCGGTGGGGCGTGCAGGGAGACGGCCACCGGCCCGTGGAGCTCGGGAGAAGCGGCTTCGGCGACGAGCCCGCAGAAGTACCCGCCGTTGGCGCTGCGCGCGGGGCCGTTGAACCGGGCGGGTACGACGAGCGATTCCATGTCTGCCACGCCAGCGAAGTCTGCCCTGCTCCGGCCGGAGAACCAGTCGGGGGTTTCACGGACTGGCTGTCCCTGATCACTGTGCTGTTGCATCGGACCAGCAGCGTCGGCACGTAAAGAAGCGTGGGACGCCACGGCGGCTGGGACGAAAAGGATGTGACTCCGATGCGGGTGTCCGGGCCGGTGGATCCGCTGTCCGTGGACTTGGACGCGGTGGACCTCGTTGATCCCCGTACGTACGCGCACGGTGACCCCCACCCCGTGTGGCACGCCCTGCGTGCCCGTGATCCGGTGCGGTGGCACCCGGTGGGTTCCGGTGGCTTCTGGTCGGTCACCACCTACGACGATGCCTCCTATGTACTGCGCGACCACACCGCCTTCACGTCCGAACGCGGAACCCTGCTGAGCCTCCTGGGCAAGGACGATCCGGCCGGCGGGCGGCAGATGGCAGCCACCGATCCGCCCCGGCACACCAGGATGCGGGCACCGCTTCAGCGCGCCCTGACCATCAAGGCGGTCGAACGCTCCACGGGCCTCATCGCTGAGCAGGTGCGCCGGCTGCTGGCCCCGGCCCGCTCCGGTGAACCCTTCGACCTCGCCGAAGCGCTCACGCAACTGCCGATGGCGGTCGCCGGAATGCTCATGGGCCTGCCTCAGGAGGACTGGCCGCGGCTCACCCGCCTCACCCTGATGGCGATTGCCGCGGACGACCCGGAGTACATGTCGCAGGAAACCCCGGAGGCCACGGTCGAACTGGCACACCGGGAACTGTTCGCCTACTTCGCCGAAATCGTGCGTCTGCGCCGCAGGACGCCCGGAGACGACTTGATCAGCCTCCTGATGACCACGGCCGTTGACGGTGAGCCCCTGGGGCCGGGTGAAGTCCTCTCCAATTGCTACAGCCTGCTCCTGGGCGCGAATGTCACCACTCCGTACGTGCCACTGGCCGCGTTCGACAGTCTTCTCGGCACACCCGCGCTGGAGGACCTGCTCCGACCGCGGTCGGTGGCAGACGCTCTGGAGGAAGCGCTCCGGTGGGCCTCGCCCGCCAACCACTTCATGCGCCACGCGCGGCACGACGTGGAGCTGGGCGCCGTCAAGATCCGGGCCGGTGACGCCGTGGTCGTCTGGCTGGGGTCCGCCAACCGTGACGAGAAGGTGTTCGCCGACCCGTACACCTTCGACGCCCGGCGCAAGCCGAACCGGCACATGGCCTTCGGCAGCGGTGCCCACTACTGCGTCGGACACACGGTCGCGCGGGTGAGTCTGCGAACCCTGCTGACCGAACTCGGCAGCGGATTCAGCGATTTCGAACGGGCCGGCGAGACCGAGCACCTGAGCTCGAACTTCGTCGCCGGCATCAAGCATCTTGTCGTGACCGCGAAGGTGAGGAAGCCGGGTGACTGACTCCGGACGGGGCAGGCAGGCCGACAGGGGGAGCAGCACATGGCGTTGACCACGGCTCGCTCCGGAAAGTGGCTGTTGCGGGAGCCCTCCGCCGAGGCCGGCTCGCGGCTCTTCTGCCTGCCGTACTCGGGCTGTGGCGCGAGCATGTACCGCAACTGGCCGAGGTTCGTGGGGGAGATGGAGATCTGCCCCGTGCAACTGCCGGGCCGGGAAAACAGGTTCCGGGAGAAGCCGTTCTCCTCCATGGGCGCGCTCGCCCGGTCGGTGAGCGTGGCGCTGCTGCCGTACCTGGACCGTCCCTTCGCCTTCTTCGGGCACTGCAGTTCGGCACTGGCCGGGTACGAGACCGTGTTGCACATGGCCCGGGCGGGCTATCCGCAGCCGGCTCGCCTCTATGTCTCCTCTCAGGTGGCTCCGCATCAAGGCCCGCACGGGCGCTTTCTGGAGCTGTCCCCTTCCGAGCTCACGGCCGAGGTGACCGGGCTGCTGGCCGGCCTCGGCGTTCCGTCCCGGCCCGATCTGGTGGAACTCACCACCGAGGTGCTGATCGGCGACGTGACGGCGCACCGGAACTACGGCGCGGTGGAGCCCGTAAGGGTGGCGTGTCCCATCACTGCCATCGGCTGGGACGCGGACACGGAGGTGCCGCACGAGCTGATGGGCGGCTGGAGCGACATCGGCGTCTGCGATTTTCCTCTGCTGAGCGGACCGCACTACGCGTTCATGGAGGCACCGGCCGGCCTGACCGAGCTGCTTGCGGGCGGGCCGGGCCCGCAGGGCGAGGAGAAGACGGCCGATGGGCACACCACCGGAGACGAGGGGGCAGCCGGTGCACCGCGATCGGGTTGAGGAGCGCACCAGGATCGAGCGGGAACTGCTGAACAGGCGGCGTGCGGCCCGCACGATTCCCGTGCGGCCGCGCCCCACCGGTGAGCTGCGCTTCCCGGCCGCGGTCTCGCAGGAGGGCATGTGGCAGGCGGTCGAAAGCAGTCCCGGCCCCTCGCTCGCCATCGTCAGCGCTCTGCGGCTGCGGGGACCGTTGGACGTCGCAGCGCTCGGACAGGCCTGGAACGCGGTAATCGCCCGGCACGAGACGCTGCGCACCGCGATGCGCGTTGAGGACGGCCGGCTCACCCAGGTGGTGGCGGAACAGGTCGAGGTGGACCTTGCTGTCGGCGAACTCGACCTGGCCGACCTCGACCGGACGGTGCACGAGGAGGTGGATCGTCCGTTCCCGCTCGATCACGCCCCGCTCGCCCGGCTGAGGCTGTTCCGGGTGGCCGACGACGATCACGTGGCACTGCTGCTGCTGCACCACATCATCGGTGAGGCCCGGTCGCTGGAGGTGGTCGTCCGGGACCTCGCGGCCTACTACGTTGCGGAGCTGGCGGATCGGCCGTGCGCCCTGCCCCCGCTGCCCTTGCAGTGGGTCGACTACGCGGCCTGGCAATCGGAGCGCCTCGCGGGGGCGTGGGGCTCCGAGCTGATTGCGTACTGGTCCACGAGGCTGGCCGGCGCACTGCCGGCGGTCCTGCCGACCGACCGGGAACAGGGCGCCGACACCTCCCAACTCGGTGAAATGCTGGTGGTGCCCCTCTCGCACGAGCTGTACGGGCGGCTGTCGGCGCTGGCCAAGGACCACCGCACCACGCTCTACACACTGGGTCTCGCCGCCTTCACGGTGCTCCTCGCACGCAACTCCGGCCAGCACGACGTCGCGGTCAACGCACCTGTGTCGTGCCGGAACAGGACCGAACTGCTCGACCTCGTCGCGGATTTCTCCGGCGACGTCATCATCCGCACGGACCTGTCGGGCAATCCCACCTTCGCGGAACTCATCAACAAGACACACCAGGACGTCACACGGGACTTCGCCCACCCCGACCTTCCGCCGCATCTTCTGGCACCGCACTTGGACGCGCCCGACCTGGTGGAGCGCATGAGCCACGTCCAGTTCACGGCGGAACACGAACTGGACGTCCTGCTGAGCCTCGGGGAGCTGCGAACCGAGAGGATCACGGCATCCCGTCAGTACGTCCTGCGCCCGTTGAGCGTCCGTCTGCGGTACGACGCCGAACAGGCCGTGTGCCAGGTGCGCTACCGGACCTCCCAGTTCTCGCCCCAGCGCATCGAGCGGCTCATGGACCAGTACCTGGGCGTACTGGAGGAGATGACAGGACACCAGGACAGGCGCGTGCTCACGGTCGTGGGAGGCCAGTGACCCGGCCCTCGGGGCGCGAGCGGTGGTCGACCCGGACCAGCGCCGGAAAGCCGTCGCCGTCCAGCACCGGTGGTGTCCATCCGCCGACGATCACCTGGAGCCAGCGTGCAAGCACCGACCTTCGTCGACGTCATGTCGCAGCGGGCGGAATCGACTCCGTCCCGCACGGCTTTCGAGTTTCCGGCCGACAACGGCACCTCTGCGGTGCTCACCTACGCAGGACTTGAACTGCGGGCGCGCGCCCTCGCCCAAGCACTCGTGGAACGCCGTGCGGCCGGCACCCACGTCCTTCTGCTCTTCCCGCCGGGCGAGGGCTACATCGCGGGATTCTTCGGATGCCTGTACGCCGGGGCCGTGGCCGTCCCCGTCGCCCTGCCCGGCAGCGCACGCGGTGAGGCGCAGGTCCTGGCCATCGCCGCGGACTCGGGTGCGGGTCTCGTACTCACCGACGCGGCGAGTCTGGAACAGATCCGTTCCCGCGGGTCGGCCCTGGCCTCCGCGCCTGGCCTGCGCTGGCTGGCCGTCGACGAGCTGCCGCAGGCCTCTGCGAGCGCCCCCGTCGGGCCCCGGCCCGCACCGGAATCACCCGCGTTCCTCCAGTACACCTCGGGGTCGACCGGCATGCCCAAGGGAGTCGTGGTGCGCCACGACAACCTGATGCACAACTCCAGGACCATCGCGAGCGCCATCGGCGCGGGCCCCGACAGCCGCAGCGTCAGCTGGCTGCCGCCATACCACGACATGGGCCTGATCGGTGGCATCCTGCAACCCCTCTACAGCGGGTTTCCAGCGACCCTGCTCCCCCCGACAGCCTTCCTGCGCAGCCCGCTGAGATGGCTCGAAGCCATGGGCACCACGGGGGCGACGCTCTCGGCCGCACCGGACTTCGCCTATCTCGAAGCCGTGCGGCGCACCAGCCAGGAAGAGCGGGCGCGGCTCGACCTCAGCCGCTGGGAGCACGCGATGGTCGGCGCGGAGACGGTACGCGGTTCCACGCTTGAGGCATTCGCGCAAGCCTTCGCTCCCGCCGGCTTCCGGCCGTCGGCCTTTCACCCCTGCTACGGCCTCGCGGAGGCCACCCTGCTGGTCACCGGCGGCACGGTTCCCGGCGCCGAACCGCGCACGGTACGGATCCCGCGGCAGGCCCTGGAAGAGGGACGGGCGCCGGACGGAGCCGGGCCCGGAACCGGGCCGGTCGCCGTGCTCACCGGGTGCGGCCGTGCGCAGGGCGGAAATCTGGTGGTGGTGGTCGATCCCGGCACCGGTCTGGAGTGCGCCCCGGGTCACGTCGGCGAAGTGTGGGTCGGCGGACCGACGGTCGCCGACGGGTACTGGGGGCGGCCGGAAGAGACCGAGCGCGTGTTCCGGGCCCGGCTCACGGCCCATGGCGACCAGGACTTCCTGCGCACGGGGGACCTCGGCTTCCTGCGCGACGGCGAGCTGTTCGTCACCGGCCGCGCCAATGACGTCATGGTCATCCGGGGCAGGAACCACCATCCGCAGGACCTGGAGCAGACCGCGGAGGCCGCGCACCCGGGGCTGCGTCCGGCCCGCTGCGCGGTGTTCTCCATCGACGACGGCAGCGAGGAACGGGTGGTGCTCGTCCACGAGGTCGAGCGGGGCTTCGCCCCGGCGGAGGTATCCGCCGCCGAGACCGCGGTACGCCGGGTCGTCGCCGCTCAGCACGGTGTGCGCCTGCACGACGTCGCCCTGGTGAGGCCGGGCACCATCGCGCGCACCACCAGCGGCAAGATCCGGCGCTCCGCCTGCCGCGACCAGTGGGCGGCCGGCGCGTTGTCACGGGTGACGCCCGCGGCCACGACCCGCGACAGCGGCGAGGGCGCACGGCCGCCCGTGCCCGAGCACACCGTGGACCCCGCGCTGGCCGCACTCGTCCGTGACGCACTCGGTGTCGACGCGGACCGGGCCGAGGCGGACACCCCGCTGGTCGGGCTCGGCCTGGATTCCCTGCGGGCCGTGCACCTCGCGGCGGCGCTGCGTGAGTCCTACGGCTGCGAAATCGCCGTCACCGAACTGCTCGACGGGATGACCCTGTCCGCTCTCGGCCGGACCGTTTCCGCCGAGAGTCCCGCTCCCGGCGGAGCACCGTCCTCCGGGCCCGCGGCGACCTCGGCACAGACGGTGGCAGAGGCGGCCCCCGCCGAGCACGGCCGCGCCGCCGACAAACAGCGGCGCATGTGGATCCTCGACCGGATCGGGGCAGGCGGCGCCTACCACGTCGTCGGCGGAGTCCGGCTGACCGGGCCGGTGGACCCGGATCTGCTCCGTGCCGGCCTGAGTGAACTGGTCCGCGCCCATCCCTCTCTGCGAACCACGTTCGAGCTGGGCGCCGACGATGTCCTGCGGGCGGTCGAACGCCCTCCGTACGCGGTGGAGTTGCCCGTACGCGACCTCGCCGGGAGCACGCTCGAGTACCTGGCGGGCCCGCAGCACCCGATCGCCGAGCACGCGTCCGCGGCCATCGGAGAGCTGGCGGCCGAGCCGTTCGACCTGACCAACGGCCCGCTGCTGCGCGCGGTCCTGCTGCGCGCGCCCACGGACGAGTGGTACCTCGGTGTCGTGGCGCACCACATCATCCTTGACGGATGGTCCCTGGGTCTTCTGCTCGGGAGCCTCGGCGACCATTACCGCAAGGGCCCGGCGGGCAGCGGAGCCTTCGGGGATCCGGCGCTCCTGCCGTCCGCGGCGGTCCTCGATCCGGACGCCGGGGCGTTCTGGCGCAAGACCCTCAAGGGCGCGTCAGCTGTCGAACTCCCGCTGGACCGGCCCCAGCCCCCGGCACCCTCCTGGCAGGGCGCGTCGCTGCCGTTCCAGCTCTCCGCCGAATCGACGGCGCGACTGAAGGCCTGTGCGGCAGCGCGAGGGGCTACGCCCTTCATGGCCCTGCTCACGGGTCTCGCCGCGGTGCTCACCAACTGGACCGGCAAGGACGACCTCGTGATCGGGACGCCCGCGGCGGGGCGGCACCGACCGGGTGCCGAGAACGCGGTCGGGCTGTTCGTCAACCTGGTTCCCCTGCGTATCGACGCATCGGGTGCCCCGCGCCTGGGGGAGCTGCTGGACCGGGTGCGCGGCACATGCCTCGCCGCCTACCCGTACCAGGACCATCCGTACGAGGAGATCCTGCACGGCACGGACGTCGACCGGACCGGTGGGAGGGCACCCCTGGTGCGGGTGTCACTGGCCCTGCAGAACCTGCCGGCCCATCCCTGGGAAGCGCGCGGAGTCCGGGCGGAGCCCTTTGAACTGCCTGCCCCCGGAGCCCAGTTCGAGCTGTCCCTGCATGTGTCCGAGCGCCCCGACGGCAGTCTTGGCGGACATGCGGTGTACGACACCTCGCTCTTCGAGCGCGAATCCGTCGCGTCTTTGCTCGCCACTCTGCAGCTCGTCCTGGACACCGCCGCGGACCAGGTGGACACCGCCGTGCGGGAGCTGCCGATGGTCACCGGTGCGGCACACGACCGCCTCGTGCACGAGTTCAGCGGCCGGGGTACGCCCGCGCTCGCCGACGGCCTGCTCCACACGGCGTTCGAGGCACAGGCGGACCGTACTCCTGAGGCCACGGCCGTGGTGGCGCACGGCACGACGGCGTCCTACGGCGAACTGGAGGCAGATGCCAACCGCCTGGCCCGGCTGCTCGGCTCCCTGGGGGCGGGGCCGGATGTACGCGTCGGAGTCTGCCTGCCCCGCTCACCCGGGCTGATCGTCGCCCTGCTGGCAGTCCTCAAGGCAGGGGCCGCCTATGTACCCCTGGACGCCGAACATCCCCCGGGCCGACTCGCCGCCCTGCTCGCCGACGCGCGTCCGCGTGTCCTGCTGACCACCGGCGAACTCGCGGGCGAGCTACGGGCGCAGGGAGCCCGGCTCGACGGGGACGACGCCCCCGTGGTGCTCTGCCTGGACCGCACCCCGCATCCTGCCGCCGGGGTCCCGGCCGACCGGCCGACCCGGGAGGCGGACGGCCGGAACCTCGCCTTCGTCGTCTACACCTCAGGGACCAGCGGCACCCCGAAAGCGGTGATGACCCCGCACGCCGGGGCCACGAACCGGGTGGCGTGGATGCAGCGGGACTTCGCGCTCGGCCGGGCGGATGCGGTGCTGCACAAGACGTCGGTGGGCTTCGACGTCTCCGTGTGGGAGATCTTCTGGCCGCTGAGCGTCGGTGCGCGAATCGTGCTGGCGCGGCCCCACGGACAACAGGACCCCGGCTACCTCGTCCGGCTCATCCGGGAGCAGGCGGTGACCACCTGCGACTTCGTCCCGTCCATGCTGGCGGTGTTTCTCGACGAACCGCGCGTCGGTTCGTGCGCGCGTCCACTGCGCCGGGTCTTCTCCAACAGCGAGGCGCTTTCCCCCGCGCTGGCCGCCCGGTTCCACGACCGGCTGCCGTCGGTGGAGCTACACAATCTGTACGGCCCCACCGAGACGACCATCGAGGTCGTGGCCCACGCGGTGCGCCAAGGCGCCGACAGAGGGGCCCGGCTGCCCGTGGGCCGGCCGATCCCGGGATCCCGGGTGTACGTACTCGACGCCCACGGCCGGCCGGCTCCGGTCGGGATGGCCGGGGAGGTGTTCATCGGCGGTCTGCCGGTGACCCGCGGCTACTTGGGGCTTCCCGGGATGACGGCCGAGCGGTTCGTGCCGGATCCCTTCGAGCCGGGCGGGCGGCTCTACCGCACGGGGGACCGCGGCCGCTGGTCGGCCGACGGGATGCTCGATTTCCTCGGCCGGGCCGATGACCAGGTCAAGATCCGGGGTCACCGGGTAGAGCCAGCCGAGGTGGCGGACGCGGTGGGTGAACACCGGGCCGTCAGCGCCGTCGCGGTAGTTCCGCGGCCGGGTCCTGACGGGAAGCCCCGGCTGGTCGCCTATGCCGTGCGGGCAGCCGGGGAGGAGACGGTGGACGCCGCCGCGCTGCGGTCGTTCCTGGCCGGCCGCCTGCCGGAGGCGATGATCCCCTCGGCCTTCGTCTGGCTGCCCGCCCTACCCCACGGGCCGAACGGCAAGCTGGCCCGCAGTGCCCTGCCCGACCCGGAGCCGGCCGACGTGCCGTCCTCGCACACCGAACCCGGTACCGAGACGGAACGCCGGCTGGCGGCGATGTGGAGTGAGTTGCTGGAGGTCCGGGCGGTTTCCGTGACGGGTGACTTCTTCGCGCTCGGGGGGCATTCCCTGCTGGCCACCCGCATCGTCGCCCGTATCCGTGAAGATGTGGGCGTGGAACTCTCGGTCGCCGACCTGCTGAGGGCCGGGACGACGGTTAGGTCGCTCGCCGCGACGGTGGAGCGGGCGCAGGTGGACCAGGCGTCACCGAATGAACTGGAACAGATTCTCGGTGAATTGGAGGACATCTCCGACGAAGCTGTGTCCGAAATGCTGGCTGCCGACGAAGGCGTATAAGGCAGAACACGCGAGCGGTACCGGCCGAGGCGCACCCCCGTGCGCGCGGCCGGGCCGAGCAGGCCCCTCTCGCGTCCTCCAGGGCCCCGCGGTGTGCAGGAGAGCGTTCCCCTGGCCTATTCCGGCCCGGGGGTAGGGAGGTGTCCGGACATGGCAGGCCGGGCTGCCTGTGCCAGATTGGCTGCACCTTCCCCGCACACATCCGGAGTGCCACATGGCTGACGAGCAGCAGGACAGCGACCGGTACCTGGTCGTTCTCAACGATGAGCTCCAGTACTCGATCTGGCGCTCCGACACGGACGTGCCCGAGGGCTGGCGGGCGGAGGGCACCGCGGGCAGCCGAGAGGAGTGCCTGGCGCACATCGACCGGGTCTGGACGGACATGCGGCCCCTGAGTCTGCGCCGGCACATGGAACAGCAGGCGGGGCGGGCCTGAGCGAGGCCGGCGTTTTCCAGCGAACCCGGAGCCGCGCGGGCCCGGCTGTAGGGAGTTCCCCCGACTGCTGTCGGCGCTGACCGGCCAGGAAGATCGGTGCGTCCGCAGGACCGGGCGCACAGGTCACAGCGATCTGGAGAGTCACCTCATGACACATGTGTCCCAAGCGTGCGGGAGCGCGGCCCGCGTCGCGTCATTGCGTGAAGGCCGGAGGTCGCCGGCGCCAAGACGACCCGACACCGGCCCTGCGGCCCCGACGCGGACCGACGGGAACGCCGTCACCGAACGCGCGACGGCCCGCCGGATCGGGAAGACGCCGTTCGCACCGGCCACTGAGGAACACGGTGCCGCCGATGGCAGGAACTGAGCCCCGGACGCTCGCCCGCGCCGAGGTCGCCCGCCTGCTGGACCTCGGCGGTGGCCGCCCGGTCCCGGGACTGGACCGCGCCGGCGCCGACTTCCACAAGTGGAGTGTGCCCCGCAGGATCGCTCGGGCCGCCGACGGCGGCCCGGAGCGGATCGCGGTGGAGTACGGAACCACGAAGTTCTCCTACGCCGAACTGCTCGGCCGCGTACGCCGCTGGGGCCGGGTGATGCGGGATGCGGGCGCGACGTACGGCTCCCTCGTAGGGGTCTGTCTGCCCCGCACCCCCGACATGCTCATGGTGATGATGGGGGCCTGGGAGGCCGGAGCGGCGTATGTACCGCTGGACCCGGACCATCCCGTCGCCCGCCTCGACGGGGTGCTGCTCGACGCGGAGCCGGCCGTGCTGGTGACGACGCGACGACTCGCCCGTCAGCTGCGGGTCGCAAGCAGCACGGTCGTCGTCTGCGTGGAGGACGTCGACCTGGACACCGTCCCGGACGTGCCGCCCACGGCTGGTCCCGGACCGATGGACCTCGCCTATGTCATCTATACCTCGGGGTCCACAGGGCGGCCGAAGGGGGTGATGATCGAGCACCGCAACCTGGCCAATCTCGTCGAAGGGCTGCTGACCGCGGCGGGCATGGACAGCAGCGACCGGACACTCGCCGTGGTGCCGTTCTCGTTCGACATGTCCGGGACGGACATCTAT
Organism: Streptomyces albicerus; assembly: GCF_008905045.1. Taxonomy (GTDB): domain Bacteria; phylum Actinomycetota; class Actinomycetes; order Streptomycetales; family Streptomycetaceae; genus Streptomyces; species Streptomyces albicerus. The sequence goes on along the minus strand of NZ_VWMY01000049.1, from coordinate 53,276 downwards.
GTGTCCCTCGCGGCCGGGGCCCGCCTGGTGGTCGCTCCCCAGGGAGCGGCCGGCGACCCGGAGCAGTTGCACGCCTTGCTGACGGGCCATCGGATCACCATCTGCCAGGCCACTCCGGCCACCTGGCGCCTCTACGCAGATCTGGGCCGTTCCGCCCCGCTGCTCCGCGGTGTCTGGTGCGGTGGCGAGGACCTGCCGGGCACCCTCGTCGAACGGCTCGCGGCAGCCATGGACGTGGAGATCCACAACCTCTACGGACCCACGGAGACCACGATCTGCTGTGTGCACGGCAGGGTGTCGACCGACCCCGTCGAGAAGATCAGCAGTATCGGCAGGCCCATCGTCAACACGGTCGCCTACGTCGTGGACGAACAGGGCCGGCTGCTGCCGCACGACGCCGAGGGAGAGCTGTGGATCGGTGGCGCCGGTGTCGGCCGGGGTTATCTGTGCCGGCCCGGCCTGACCGGCGAACGCTTCGTCCCCGATCCCTTCGTTCCCGGAGGCCGGGTCTACCGCACAGGCGACCTGGTGGCCTGGAACCAGGACGGGACGCTGCGTTATCTCGGCCGGCTCGACCAGCAGGTGAAGATCCGCGGCAACAGGGTCGAACTCGGCGAGATCGACACGGTCCTGTGCGCCCACGCGGACATCTCCGCGGCCGTGACCATCACCCGACGGGACATCACCGATCAGAACCGTCTGGTCACTTACGTCGTTCCGAAGCCGGGCCGCATGGTGGATCCCGGTCAGGTCCGCGATGTCCTGGCGCGCAGTCTGCCCGACTACATGGTTCCCGTGGAACTCGTAGTGGTGGAGGAGTTCCCGCTGAGCGCCAACGGGAAGATCGACCGCGCCGCGCTCGCCGCACCACGGCAGGCCGGGCGGCACTGAAGGACCTCAGATGTTCCGCACGGTTTCCGCATGTGTGGTTGGCACGGCAAAAGAGGAGAACAGCCGAATGGCGGACAGTGTTTCGAGTCGGTATCTGCGCGAACTGGGGGTTGCCGAACCGTCCCCGCTGACCTCCCCCTTCGATCCGGGGGAAGCGCCGTGTGTCCTGGAAAGCCATCTCCAGCAGAGCGCCGGACTCATGGAGCGCATCAAGCTCTCGATGTCGTGCTGGATTATCGCCGACTACGCCGCCACACAGACGAAGGTCACGACGGCGAGGAAACACGAGGTGCCCACTGTCGCGGGTGGCGGGCCGTTCGAGATCGCCGCGGCCCACGACAAGGTCGCCCCCTACCTCGAACTCTGTGCCGACGCCGGATTCGACCGTATGGAGGTCAGTCAGGGATTCGTACGCTCCCAGCTCGACGCCCGGCAGATCGTCGCCGACGCGAACGCCCTGGGACTCGAAGTGCAGTACGAACTGGGCTCGAAGCACCTCGGAAAGTTCACCGCGGCAGCCATGGACGAACTGGTCGAGGAGGGCTACGCCTGGCTCGCCGCAGGCGTGGTGGATCTGGTGATAGAGGCACGGGAAGATGCCAGGAACATCGGACTCTTCGACGAGGGACAACAGCTCAACACCCGCTTCGCCGACCGCTTCGTCGAGGCGTGGGGGCTGGACAGCATCTGCTTCGAAGCCCCCACGAAGCGGAGCCAGTTCGCGCTGCTCGATCACTACGGGTCCCAGGTGCGCCTGTCCAATGTCAGGTTCGGTGAGCTGCTGCGTGTCGAGACCTATCGGCGGGGGCTGCACTCGGACGCCTACCGCAACGAGAAACTCCGACCGGGGCTGCCGGAGGTGGCGGTGCGATGACCGACGCGGGCATGGAGTACTTCACCTCGGAAGAAGTCGGCCAGGCGCTCGAAGGCGTCGACGTGGTGGAGACGGCGTCGGAGGTACTGCGTCTGCACGCGGCCGGTCTGGTGCAGACACCCGCGAAGGCGTTTCTGCAGTGGCCGGCCGCGGAGGGCGCCGCGCGAACGCTCAACATGCCCTCTTGGCTGGGACAGCCGGACGGGCCACTGGCCGGGACCAAGATCATCAATGGCAATCCGGCCAATCCGCGCCTCGGCGTGCCACGGGCCGCGGGCGTCATCCTGCTGTTCGACCCCGACACCGGTCACATCCGCACCATGATGCAGGCGGCGCGCATCTCCGCGCTGCGTACAGCGGCAGTCACCGCCGTTGCCGTCGAGCGACTGAGCGCCGGGCCGCCGCGCACGCTGGCTCTCATCGGCGCCGGGGCGCTGGCCGAGGTCCATCTCGACGTACTCGTGCCGCGGCTGGCGGAGCTGAAGCAGATCGTGATCCACGACCACGACCCGCAGCGTGCCGAGAAGCTCGCAGACCACGTCACCGGAGCCTGGGCACAGCGCGGCATCGACTGCACGACGGCCCCCGGGGCGGAGTCGGCCGTCGCCGAGGCCGATGTCGTCGTGACGCTCACGACCACCACCGAGGGATACATCCGCCACGGCTGGCTGAAGGAGGGCAGCGTGCTGGTCAATGTTTCGCTCGACGACCCGCTGCCAGAGGTGTTCCTCGCCGCGGACGCCCTGGTCGTCGACGAATGGGGACTCATCACCGCCGATCGGCGGCGGATCCTTGGCAAACTGCACCGGGCGGGATGGATCGCCGCACAGGGCGAGCAGGGCGCTCCGCGACGGGGCGAGGGCCGCGCGGTCACCGCCCACCTCGGCGAAGTCGCCGCGGGCACCCGGACGGTGCGCACTCATGACCACGACATCGTGCTGGTGAATCCGATCGGGATGTCCGCCCAGGACGTAGCACTCGCCGCCCGAGTGGCCGACCGCGCGAGACAGCTCGGGCTCGGCAGGACCCTTCCGCAGTAGCCGCCCCCGCCGTCCGTAGCAGCCGGAGACCCGCACGTGGCTGAGAGGAGCCGACCGTTGTCCTTGAGTCTGAGTCTGGAACTGTGTGATCCGTCCGGGCTTGAGCAGCTCGGTGGCGGCCCGGTCGCGGGTGTGGTCGTGGTGGACCTCTTCCGTGCCACTTCGACCCTTCGCAGCCTGGTGGAGCACGGCCACGAAGCGGAGATCGTGGCCACTCCGGAGGAGGCGGCCGAGGCCATGCGGCGCGGGCGCCGGTGCCTGGGGGAGTGGCACGGCGCCGTGCTGGCCGGCTTCGTCTGCGGAAACTCCCCCACCCGGGTGCGCAGCCTGCCCGTCACGGGCACACCGCTGGTTTTCCTGTCCTCCAACGGCGCGCGGTCACTCACGCTCGCCGCTCGGGTCGGGGCCACGGTGCTGGCGGGGGACCTGGCCAATCTCGACGCGATGGCCGGCACCCTCCTGCGCAGCGGCGGCCGGTGGCTCTGTGTACCCGCGGGCTGTCGTGGTGAACGCCGGACCGAGGACGACTTTGTGTGCACCGAGCTCGCACGGCGCCTCCCCCGAGCCGCCGGGCCGCGCCTCGCCGAACTGTGCCGCTCGCTGGCCGACACCACGGTGGACGATCTGGCACATGGCCCCTCCGCCCAGTGGCTCACCCGGCACGAGCAGACCGGGGCGGCGGATCTCGCGTTCATCCTCTCCCGCCGGCCGGATTCCGGCGTTCTCCCGTGCTACGACGGGAAGGTGCTGCGGCAGTACCAGGACGGGACGGGCCGTGGCTGACGAGGAGCACCGTCCGTCTGCGCCGGGCGGGGTGTGTCAAGTCAACCGTCGGCCCCGGGACACCGGGCCGGGAGGCGTCCCGGACGCCGGCCTCAGATCAGGTCGATCCGGCGCTGCGCCACCGGGTAGCCGGCACGCAGGAAGGCCCCGACCATGGGGGTGTTGGCCCGGTCGGTGCCCGCCGTGACGCAGTCCGCCCCCTCTGCCGCAAGAAAGTGCGTCGCCTCCGCGAGCAGGTCGTACGCGTAGTTGTGGCCGCGCTGTTCGGGAACCACCCCCACGTAACCGATCAGCGGGGCCGTGTAGTTGCGGCACGGCGCGACAAGGCCCGCCAACTCGCCGTCGGGCGTGTGGGCGAGCCGCCACCAGGACCGGGGGCTGGGCATCCAGAGCAGGTAGTCCAGTTGCTCCTGGGCGGCGACGTCGATGCCGGACGCCTCGACGGTGCGGCGTACCTGACTGTCCAGGCTGCCCCGGTGGATGCGTCGGAAGACGTCCAGGATCACCGCGTCGTCCGGTTCGGGAAGGAACCGCAGCCGGCCGGGCCGCTGCGGGAGACCGCAGCCGGGCGTCCACCGGTAGTGGTTCCGCTCGCCCTGCGGGGTGAGCCCGGCGGCCGACGCGGCCGCGACACGGGCATCGGCCTCGGCCCGTACCGCTGGATTCTCCCGCCAGTCCGGCGGCAGTTTGAGCATGTACTGCGCACGCAGCGGGGCGGTCCGCAGGAGTTCGGTGGCCGCCTGTGCGTCAGTGAAGTCGAACCAGTCGAGCGTCGCGGGCCGCGAGTCCCCGGGGCCGCCCCACCAGGCGGCACGGGCGACCACCTTCCCGTCACGCAGCGCCACCCAGATCCATTCGGGCCGGTACTCACCTTGTGCGGCCATGTCACCGAAACTGTCGCCGAAGGCGGCGAAGCCGACGAGTGGAGACGCGGGCATCGACTCGAAGAGGTGCGACTCGTCCTCGGCGAGGTGGCGGATCACAAGATCGGTCATGTCGTCGGGGCTCCCGGAATGCGGTGTACGGAAGACGGCAGGCCGTCGCGTGCCGAGGCCGTGATGCCAGGTGCCGAAGGTCCTTCCGCCAGCCTAGGGGTTCGTACGGAGCCGGTGGGCGAGGTGCCCGCGCCGTGCGTGCCACGGAGGTAGGGGAGTCTCCCGACTACCTCGGCACGGTCCGGTGCCGATATATCAGGGAGGGCAAACGCGGGACCGGGGCAAGCTGGGAGGAGCACCATGACGATCGGCGCGCTGAGGGGTGGGGTCCACTAGTGGGCGACGATCTGACGCGTACAGCCCCTGAGGGGCCGGACACGGCGCCGTCCGTGGCGGAAGCCCTGGTGGCCGCGGCCGTCGTCATCCACCGACGCACGCTCCGCGACTCGGTTGTGGTGGCACACCACGACGAGCGACTTCCGCGCGGCACATGGACCCTGGATATGTCGGACGCCCCTTCCTTCGACGGTCTGCTGCGTGCGGTGCGGGCCCCGGGCGCTGCTCCCGAGCCGACCCCTGACGGTGCGGAGGATGCCGACGTCACCCTCCGCACCGGACGTACGGAACCCGGCGCACCGGGAGACGCTGAGTCACTGGGCATCGACCGTCTCGGAACCGTGATGATCCGTCGGTTGCCTGCCGACCGCACCGATGAGCTGCGACGCCAACTGGAGCGGGCCCTCATGGCGGGGCGTACGCACCCGAACCGCCCTGTCTCCGCCCTGTCCCTCGCCTCGGACACCGACCGTGAGCTTGTACGGGTCTGGGGAGGCCGGGGCGTCCCCGCAGGCGCACCGCGCACGATCCCGGATCTCGTCGGCGAATGGGTGATCGGGACCCCCGACGCGGTCGCTGTCTCAGCCGAGTCCGGCAAACTGACCTACCGTCAGCTCGGCCGTGCGGCGGATCTGCTGGCCGGCCGGCTGATCGCCGCAGGCGCCGGCCCCGAGCGGGTCGTCGGGGTGCTGGCCGGGCGCTCACCGCGCCTGATCGTCGCGCTGCTCGCCATCCTGAAGGCAGGCGCCGCCTACCTGGTCCTCGATCCCCAGTCACCGCCTGCCCGACGGGCCGTGGAACTGGCGGACGCGGCGGCGTCGTTGGCGGTCGTCGACGAGGGGCCGCAGGACCGCACGCTCCCCGACGGGGTGACGGCCGTACCACTGGAGGCATTCGGCGACACCGAGTTCGAGCGCACGGCGCCTGTGCGCCTTCCCGGACTGTCCCCGGCCCACCTCGCCTATGTGAGCTACACATCGGGATCCACGGGCGCACCCAAGCCGGTCGGCATCCCGCACTCGGCCGTGTGCCGACTCGTCCGGTCTCCCGACTGGGCCCGGTTCGAATCCACCGACGTCTTCCTGCAGACGGCTCCCGTGGCCTTCGACGCCTCGGTCCTGGAGATCTGGGGATCCCTGGCCAACGGCGCCGAGCTGGTGCTGCCGCCACCGGGCAGGATCAGGGTGGACCGGCTCGCCGAGATCGTCGCCGAGGCCGGAGTGAGCGTCCTGTGGCTGACTGCGGGCCTGTTCCAGCAGTTCGCGTTCCAGCACTGCGAGCGCCTGCGCGGAGTACGGCAGCTGATCACCGGTGGAGACGTGGTCCCGCCCGCCGCCGTGGCACGGGTACTGGGCGAGCACCCGTCCCTGATCGTCACCAACGGATACGGACCGACGGAGAACACGACGTTCACCACCTGCGCCGCGCTCGGGCTCGACGACACCACATCGGCCGTTCCCATCGGACGGCCCATCGACGGAACCCGGGTGCTGCTGCTCGACCCCCGCCTGCAGCCCGTCCCGGTGGGCGTGGTCGGCGAACTGTACGCGGCGGGAGCGGGCTTGGCCCGCGGCTACCTCGGCCGTCCGGGCGTGACCGCGGAGCGTTTCATCCCCGACCCCACGGGCGCCCGACCCGGCGCGCGTCTGTACCGGACCGGCGACCTGGCCCGCTGGCGCCCCGATGGCTCTCTCGACTTCCTGGGGCGCGCCGACCGGCAGGTGAAGGTCAACGGTTACCGGATCGAGCCCGCAGAGATCGAGACGGCGCTCACAGGTCACCCGGCGGTGCGCGCGGCCACGGTGACCGCCCGGCCCGGCCCCGGCGGCGCCACCCGCTTGGTCGCCTATGTGGAACCCGAGGACGCCGGACACGAGCCCCGTTCGCTGGGGCAAGAGCTCAAACGCCGTCTGCGGGAACTGCTGCCGCCCCCGTACCTGCCCTCGTGGATCACGGTGCTTGCCGAGCTGCCGCTGACCGCCAACGGCAAGGTCGACCTGGACGCGCTGCCGGAGAGCGACCTGTTGCCGCGCGCCGCGATGAACGACTACGTCGCGCCTCGCACACCGGACGAACAGCTGATGTGCGACCTGTGGGCGGATGTGCTCGGCATCGAAGCGGTCGGCATCGAGGACGACTTCTTCGAACTGGGCGGGCATTCACTCATCGCCGCGGAACTGCTGGCCGTGGTACAGCAGGAGACAGGTCTGGAGCTGTCCGCCCGGACGCTCTATCTGAGCCCGACCGTCGCGGAACTGACCGAGCTCGGCGCATTCACGACACCACCGGAAGCCAGGTGCGACGACGCGCCGGGAGAGCTGCCGTCGGCCCGGCTCCAGGAGGAGACCGGATGACCGTCCGGGCTACCGGTCGAGAGCGTTCGTGAGGATCCGGTCCGCGATGTTGTCGCGCAGGGAGGCGGCGGGCGAGCTGTGCGGTTTGGTCTCGGCCTGTGCACGGAAGCAGGCGAGGAACTCCTCCGCGATACCCGCTCGCGGGTAGTGCTTCAGCACCTCGGCCTTGAACGCGGCCGGGAAGTCGTCCATGTGCCGCCCCGAGATGTCCATGCTCGTCGAACGCTCCAGCAGGAATCCCTCCGGGTCCGCCTCGACGTCGACCTGGTCCGACATGTGGGCGATCACCACCTCCACCAGCCGTCGGCGCCTGTCGGCCGGCCACCCGGCTCCGGCGGCGAACGTCCAGGCGACATGGCCACTTGCGTCGTCGAAGCTCAGGGTGCGGTTGTCGAACTCCGCCACCAGGCCGATGTCGTGGAACATCGAGCCCACCCACAGCAGCTCGGGGTCGAAGGCGATGCCGCGATCGGTGCCGTGGGCCGCCGCGAAGATGTAGGCGCGTACCGAGTGGTTCAGCAGCGCGGGCGAGCAATAGGCGGTGGCCACCTCCAGTGCTGCCGTGGACGCGGGGGTGACGGGGATCTCCACTGCTTCGAGAGTCATGTTCCCGAGTATCACGCGCCGTTGGGCGGTGGGCCCGGCGTGTCGGCCGCCGTTCCCGTACGTCCCGCCGTAGCGCTGTCAGGAGGGCTCCCGACATCACAGGAGAGGACCGGGCCGACCCGATGGGAGCCGGCCTCCCTTGCGGGCCGACAGCGGCCCGGGCGGAACTGCTCCTGCCCGGATCGAGTGGCGCGATTTCGCTCATCAGGGAAACTCCTGACGATACATCGGCCGATCCATCAGCCAAGTTGGACCGGTCGTCGGCATATCGGGAGGTCCTCACGTGCTTGACGAGGCCGTGCCGGACCGTGCCCGTCCCGTGGTCGTCAACGAAGGGTCGCAGCACTCCGTATGGCGTGCGGGCGCCGAAGCGGGCGCCGCCCGGACGGTGGAAGCCGTGTCGGGGACGGAGCAGGTGTGCCTGGCGCACATCGACCGTGTCCGGTCCGCGGTGCGACCCCTCGGCGTCCGAAGGGCTGCGGAACGGCCCTCCAGCGTCTGACAGTCACCGAAAATGGAGGAGTCCTCTATGCAGCTCTCGGCCGAGCAGCGGCAGTTGCTGGACCGGATGCTGGATGACGCCAACGTCGCCCAGGCTCCGGACCGAGTGCGGCGGCGCACGGGTGACCCGAACCGCGCCCCCCTGTCATTCGGCCAGGAACGCCTGTACCTCGTGGAGCGTCTCCAGCCCGGGTCGCCCGTGTACGTCGGTACGGGAGCCCTGCGGCTGCGGGGCGCACTGGAGCCGGACGTCCTGCACCGCTGCTTCGACCTGTTGGTGGCGCGCCACGAGGTGCTGCGCACGGGACTTGTCGAGGACCCGGAGACCGGCGAGCCCGAACAGCACATCCTGCCGGCCAACGAGGTCCGCCTGGACCTGCCGGTCCGCGACGTCACCCGGGACTCGCTGCGGCAGACCGTGGCCGACCTCGCCTCGCGGGGCTTCGACCTGGCGAGGCCTCCGCTGCTGCGCCCGGTCCTGCTCAGGGTGACCGACGCCGCGGAGCCCGAATGGGTGCTGGTTCTCACCGTCCACCACATCGCGATGGACGGCTGGTCCATGGGCCTGCTGATGGCAGACGTGGGCGCCGCCTATGAGTCGCTCTCCCAGGGCCGTGCGTTCCAATTCGACGAACTCCCGCTCCAGTACGCCGACTTCGCTGTCTGGCAGCGAGAATCGCTGGAGGGTGGACAGCTGGCGGCCCAGCTCGACCACTGGCGAAAGAAGCTCGACGGCATCCCCCTGGTCGACATCCCGACCGACCGGCCCCGCCCCGCGCGTCGCTCCTACGCGGGCGACTCCGTTCCTCTCACACTTCCTCCGTCGGTAGTGGCCGCGCTCCGCGTCCTCACCGACGAGGCCCAGGCCACGCTCTTCATGGCGCTGGTCGCCGGCTGGTCCGCCGTGCTCCACCTCTGGTCGGGCGAGAACGACGTGGTCGTCGGCACTCCGGTGGCGGGGCGGCGCCGCGCGGAACTGGAGAACATCGTCGGATTCTTCGTCAACACACTGCCGCTGCGCGTCGCGATGGAGCCCGCCGACGACTTCCGTGCGCTGCTGCGGCGCAGCCGGGACGCCTGCGTCGACGCCTACGCGAACCAGGACGTGCCCTTCGACCACATCGTCGCCGAAGTCCCGGCCGAGCGTGACGTGTCGGGCCAGACCACCCTCGCGCGCCACTGGCTGGCCCTCCACAACATGCCTCCGCTGGCCTTCACCGCGCCGGGGCTCGAAGCGGCGCTCCTGCCTTCACTCGTCGGCAACGTGCGCTGCGATCTGTCCGTGCAGCTCGCGCCGGAGGCGGCCGGCGGGCTGGCGGGGTGGCTTGAGTACTCCACCGAACTCTTCGACCGCGGCACCGCGGAGCGACTGGCTGCGGCCTTCACGAGCCTGCTGGCCGCAGCGGCCGTCGCCCCCGGCAGCCCGGTGGCGACGCTGCCGGTGATGCCGCGGGGGGAGTACGACCGGATCGTCTCCTTCGAGTCGGCACCGGCCGTCGGGACGCGGCACGCGGGCGTAGTCGAGTGGTTCGAGGCCCAGGCGGACAGCACCCCCGGGGCCACGGCGGTGATCTGCGACGGCACGGGGGAGACCCTGACGTACGCGGAGCTGGACGCCCGGGCCAACCGGGTGGCGCACCTCCTGCTGGAACGCGGGATTCGCGCCGAGGACCGGGTGGGCGTCTGCCTGGACCGGGGTGCGGACCTGGTCGCCACGGTGCTCGGGGTGCTGAGAACCGGCGCCGTCTTCCTGCCGCTGGTCCCCGACTACCCGGTGGCCCGGCTGGAGCAGCTCGTCGCCGACGGCGGCCCCCGGACCATTCTGGCGGGCTCCGGTCACCGGGCGCTCTTCCCCGGTCGAGAGGTCCTGCCCGTGTCCGCGGACGACCTCGCCGGGCAGCCGGACCACCGTCCCGGGGCCGGCCCCCTACCGGCCGGGAGCGCTGCCTCCCTGCTGTTCACATCCGGTTCGACCGGCCGGCCCAAGGGCGTCCTGACGACGCACGGCGGCCTGCTCAACCGGCTGACCGGCATGCGGGAGGCCTACCGGATCGAGCCCGCCGACCGGGTGCTCCAGAAGGCCCCGATCGGCTTCGACGTGTCGCTGTGGGAGTTGCTGCTTCCCCTCGTCAGCGGCGCCGCGGCGGTGAGCGCCCGCCCTGGCGCGCACCGGGACGCGGATGCCCTGCACGAGATCATCGAGCGGCGGGGTGTGACGGTCTGTCACTTCGTGCCGTCGATGCTCCAGGAGTTCGTGTCGGCGCGGGCCGCCGACCACACCGGCCTGCGGCTGCTCTTCAGCGGCGGCGAGAGACTGTCCCCTGACTCGGCCGAGCAGGTGCTGGCCAGATATCCGCAGGCTCGGCTGTTCAACCAGTACGGCCCGACGGAGGCCGTCATCGACGTGACTGCCGGCCAGGTCTTGTCCCCCGTCCCCGCCTCGGTCCCGATCGGACGGCCGGTTCCCGGAACCGAGTTGCTTGTTCTGGACGCCGCGGGCCGTCGCAGGCCGATCGGGGTGCCCGGTGAGCTGTTCATCGGGGGTGTACAGGTGGCACGCGGCTATCTGGACGCTCCCGCGCTGACCGCCGAGCGGTTCGTCCCGCACCCGTTCACCGCCGGGGCGCGGCTCTACGCGACGGGCGACCGGGTCCGCCGGCTGCCCGACGGAGCCCTGGAGTTCCTCGGACGCATCGACGATCAGGTGAAGATCCGTGGTCATCGCATCGAGCCGGGAGAGGTGGAGGCGGCACTGCGCCGCCACCCGGGGGTGACCGGCGCGCTGGTTCGGGTCCGCGCTGACGGGCAGGGCCGGCCGCAGCTGGTCGGCTACGTGACCACCGGGCAGCAGGAGGCACCCGCCGGACTGGACATCGAACTGCAGGAGTGGCTCGGTGAGTTGTTGCCGCAGGCGATGGTGCCCACGCACCTGCTCACGCTGCCCAAATGGCCGTTGGGCGCGCACGGCAAGATCGACACGTCGGCACTGCCGGAGCCGGATGGTGAGCGCCGGTCCAGGAAGCCCTACGAGGAGCCGCGGACCCCGGTGCAGAAGAAGCTCGCCGACGTCTGCGCCGAACTCCTCGACGTGGACCGGATCGGGCTGCGCGACTCGTTCTTCGAGCTGGGCGGCCATTCACTCCTCGCCATCCGGGCGATCTCCAGAATCCGGGGCGAGTTCGGCGTGCAGGTGAAGGTCGGCCAGTTCTTCAAGGCACCGGACCTCGCGTCACTGGCGGAACTCGTGGAACAGAGGCAGGCGCAGAGCACGGCGGCGCCCGAGGCCACACCCATCCCGCGGATCTACCGGAACCGTGGCTGACGCCAGGCCGGCCGTCGGTGCGAGAAGCGAAGAAGGCGGACGGTGGCTGCGCCGCCGGAGCCGAAGCGCCACGTTCCGCGCGTACGTCCGCGGACCCGGAGGCATCCCCGACGAGGTCCTGGGTCACTCCGAGTTGAAGGATCTGGAGAATCATCGATGACAGAGGCCGACGAAGCAGCAGTCGAGATTCACAAGGACGGAGACGGCGGCCGCACCCTGCCGGCCGTGATCCGGGCCACCGAGCCGGGAACCGACCCCGTCCGGTGGATCGGTGACCATCGGGAGACGGTCGACAGCCTGGCCCGGACGGCCGGCGCCGTGCTCTTCCGCGGGTTCGCAGTCTCGGACCACAAGGGCTTCCGGGAGGTGATGAACGTCCTCTCGTCGAAGGTTCTCGACTACGGCGAGCGGTCCTCGCCCCGCAGCGAGGTGTCGGAAGGCGTCTACACGTCCACCGAGTACCCCGCGGACCAGCACATCCTGCTCCACAACGAGCAGTCGTACACCGACAACTGGCCGACGCGGATCGTCTTCTTCTGCGAGACCGCGGCGACCAGGGGCGGCCGTACCCCGCTCGCCGACTCGCGCCGGGTACTCGCCGGCCTGAGCGCTGCCACGGCCGAGAAATTCGAACGACTCGGCGTGCGCTACGTGCGCAACTATCTGCCCGGCATCAGCCTGTCCTGGCAGGAGGCGTTCCAGACCGACAGCCGCGCGCAGGCGCAGGCCTACTGTGAGCGAGCCGGTATCACCGCCGAGTGGGTGGACGACGAACAACTGCGCACATACCAGGTGAGGCCCGCTGTGCACGCACACCCGGTGACCGGCGAGCGCACCTGGTTCAACCACGCGCATTTCTTCCACGTCACCTCCCTGCCCGAAGAAGTCAGCGAGGGCCTTCTCGCGGCGCTGGAACCGGAGGACCTCCCGTACAACACGTACTACGGGGACGGTTCGCCCATCGAACGGGAGACTCTGGAGGAGATCCGGTCCGTCCTGGCGAAGGAGACCACGGGCTTCGACTGGGAGGCCGGTGACGTACTCCTGGTGGAAAACATGATCACGGCGCATGCCCGGGAGCCCTTCGAAGGGCCGCGCAGGATCCTCGCCGCCATGGCGGACCCGATCCGTGACATCGAGGGGGCACAGTGACCACGCTGGCCGACGTGACCGACTTCCCCGGGGCGCGTGCGCGGCCCCTGGACGACGAGCCCTTCCTCCTCAAGATCGAGGCGGCGGAGCCGGGCCTGCGGCTGGCCCCCTGGATCGCCCGGCACCACGGCCGGGTGCAGGCCGGCCTCGACCGTTACGGCGTGCTGCTATTCCGCGGGTTCGACGTGCCGGACCCGGAGGCGTTCGGGCAGGCCGCCCGGGCGGTCTCGTCGGACCTGCTCGGTTACCTGGAACGGGCGGCGCCCCGCAACGAGGTCGCCGACAAGGTGTTCACCTCGACGGAGCTGAGTGCGGACCAGTGGATTCCGTTCCACCACGAGATGTCCTACGCGCACAACTGGCCCAGTTACCTCTACTTCTACGGTGACCGCCCGTCGGCCACCGGCGGGGCGACCCCGGTCGCCAGCGAGCGGAAGGTGTTCCCGCGGATCCCCGCGGAGGTGCGCGAGCGCTTCCTGCGCCACGGGGTCCGTTACGTCCGTAATTACGGCCCCGACATCGACATCCCGTGGCAGGAGGTCTTCCAGACCACCGACCGGGCCGAGGTCGAGGCGTACTGCCGGCAGTCCGGCACCGTGCACGAGTGGACGGACAACGACGGTCTGCGCACCGTGTCGGTCCGTCAGGCGCTCGCCGAGCACCCGCGCACCGGTGAGACCGTCTGGTTCAATCACGCCCATCTCTTCCACACCTCCAACCTGCCTACAGAGGTGGTCGAGGTACTGGTCGGCGAGTACGGACTCGAAGGACTGCCGCGCAACGCCTACTACGGTGACGGTGAGCAGATCGAGGACGAAGTGGTCGCACTGATTCGTAAGCTCTACGAGGACGCATCGGTCTCCTTCGCCTGGGCGAAGGGCGATGTCATGGCCGTGGACAACTTCCTTGCGATGCACGCGAGGGAGCCGTTCCAGGGCGACCGGCGCATCCTGGTCGCCATGTCCGATCTGTACGTTCATCCCGACCACCGCTGACACCCCCGGCGCCACCGGAGTTGTGCGCGTATCCGGGTGACGGGCGGGTTCACCCCAGTGGAGATGTGCGCAGTCCGGCGGGCGGGATCATCCGGCACGGCGCCGGTGGCTGATCAGCGGGGTACGTTCTGCGGGGCGACACGCGCGGGGTGCGGTGCGGCTCTGCGCGGAATGGTCATTGGGCTCCCTGGAACTCGCACCCGGCACCCGCGTTGCGGTCGGCGGCGGTCTTCTCACAGGCCGCCACGAACGCGGCGAAGAGGTGGTCGTCCTCCGAGACCTCGGGGTGCCACTGCACCCCGAGAACGAACCGCTTCGCGGGGTCCTCGGCGGCTTCGGCGACGCCGTCGTCGGTGCGGCCGGTCACCGTCAGCAGCCCGGGGTCGGCCACGGCCTGATGGTGGTGGGAGTTGGTCCGGGCCCTCGGTCCGTACAGGGACGCGGCCCGGCTGTTCTCGGTGAAGACGACGTCGTGGTGTGCGAACTCGCCCTCCCTCGGGCAGTGCCCCGTGTGGCCGACGACGTCCGGCAGATGCTGGTGGAGGGTGCCGCCGTAGGCGATGGCCAGGAGCTGCAGACCCCGGCAGATGCCGAGGACGGGCAGATCCATCGCCAGGCCCGCACGCAGCAGCAGCAGTTCCCCGCGATCGCGGTCCGCCCGTGGGGCGTCGCTCTCCGGGTGGCGCTGCTGCCCGTAGTGGCCGGGCCCGATGTCCGCGCCACCCGTCAGCAGCAGGCCGTCCAGTCGGTGCAGGACGTCCGCGTCGAGGTCGTCGGGCGGAAGGACCACCGCACGGCCTCCGTTCGCTGTGACTCCGCGTACGTAGGACTGCTGGATCATCGTGGCGTCGGTGTCCCAGATGTTCCATCTGGCCCGGTCGCGGTAGCCGGTGATGCCGATGACGGGGCGGCTCATGGTCTTGCTCCTGAGGATCGTGGGAGGCGGGCTACGACGTGTGCCCGCGCAGGGCTCGGCAGACCAGCGCAAGCGAACTGTCCAGCAGTTGCGCCGCCTCGGGAAGCGCGGCGCCGAGTGGGACGCGGCCGCGCAGGGCGGCGACCCGGTCCGCGAGACCGGACGCCGGCGAGGTGTCCCGTACGGCCGCGACGAAGACATCGGCAAGCTCGGGCAGGTCCTCGGTGGTCAGCCCCTTGTAGGCCGCTTCGTTGAGGCCGATCCGCATGCCCTGGCGGGTGAAACCGGGCAGGCCCGCCATGAAGTTGACGTTGAGGCCGGCCGCCGCGAGCCGGTCGCTCGCCAGGCTGGGCGCCACACCGTCGTTCTCGGTGTCCAGCCAGAGCTGGTGACCTGCGGAGTAGCCGCGGTCCGCCGCGACGACCGTGAGCCCGCGCTCGGCGAGCAGTCGGCCGAAGTCCTTGGTGTGACTGACCACCGTCTTCGCGTAGGCAGGGCCGAACTCCTGGAACTCCAGCAGCGCCATGCCCAGGCTGAGCGTCGAGGCGAAGTGGTGGCTGCTGATCAGGAAGTCCTGGGTCTCCCTGATCCGCTTCTCGATACTCGCGTCCCGGGTGAGCAGCACCGCCTTGTGCGGGCCGGGGAACGTCTTGTGGGTGGAGCCGCCGAAGCTGTCCGCCCCCGCGTCCAGCGGGTTGGGAAACACGCCGGCCAGCACCAGGCCCATCCAGTGGCTGGCGTCCACATGCACCAGTGTCTCCGGAGACGCCTCGCGCACCGTACGCACCAGGGCGGCGGCGTCGATGGGGAACAGGCAGTGCGACTGGTCCACGTACACCAGTGCGGGGCGGATCCGGCCCAGAAGCTCGGCGGCGTGTTCGAGGTCGAGCTCGTGCGGGTTCGGTCCGCGCAGCCACTCGACGCGCTGGCCCAGCCGCTGGGCCACGCTCGGGGTGGCGTAGTGCCCGCCGTTCTCCGGGCTTATCGTCACGACGGTGGAACCAGGGTCGCCGCCCAGGGTGGCGAGGGCCAGCGTCATGGCGTTCAGGCCGCTCAACGGCCGCACGGACACGTACGTCGCCTTCCCGAGCCGCTCCAGCAGCGGGATGGTGACGGACATCTCCACGTCACGCAGGCCCTGCGCGCCGCGGAAGTGCCAGCGGTCCGGATCGTCGTCCTCGTTGAAGAAGTAGCGGTGGTACGAGTCCAGCACCATGGGCAGCTTCGCCAGCCCGGACATGGAGTTCTCGGACGGTACGAGACTCAGGCTCCGCTCCGCCGCCGCCTCGTGCTCTGCCAGGAGCCGCACGACATCGCTCAGATTCGGTGTTGCCATTGCCATTGGCCTTCCTTCTTCATTGTTCGGCCAGGGCATCGGGCCGCAGCTTCGAGCGATTGCTCGACACCATCACCTGACCGAGTGCGATGCCGCCGTCGTTGGTGGGGACCAGCCGTTGCGCGGAGGGGGCCAGACCGGCGGCGCGCAGCTCCAGCAGTGAGTTCACGAGCAGGAACTCGTTGAGGAACACGCCCCCCGACAGGGCGACCTGGTCGATCCCGGCAGAGCGGCACTCGGTCAGGCCTCGGTCCCGGACGAGGGCGACCACCGTCGAGTGGAAGCGCCGGCTGATGCCGGTCACGTCAAGCCCGGCGGCCAGATCGGCCGCGATCGCCTGGATCACCGGGCGGTAATCGATCTCCGTGAGACCGCCGGCCTCGGCGGCGTCGAAGCGGTAGGGCTCGGTCATCGCGAGATCGCGTCCGAGGAGGCCTTCCAGCTCGATCGGCCCCTGGGCCTCGTACTCGGCGTACGCGCACACACCCAGCAGAGCGGCCACACCGTCGAACAGACGCCCCATGCTGGAGACCGGAGGCGCATTGATCCCCTTGCGGATCATCGTCGCGTAGACGTGGCGCTCCTGACCGCTGAGACCTCCGAGCGCGGGGAACGCTGCCAGTGCCGCGTCCGTGTCGTGGCCGAAGGCGTCCAGTGCCAGGGCGAGCCCTGTACGGATCGGCTCGTGCACGGCTTTGTCGCCGCCGGGCAGCACGATGTGCCGAAGACGGGCCGTCCGGCGGACCTCGGCGTAGCCGCCCAAAAGGAACTCCCCGCCCCAGATCGTGCCGTCGGTGCCGTAGCCGGCACCGTCGAAGACGATGCCGAGCGTGGTGCCGCTGAGCCGGTTCTCGGCCATGCACGAGGCCATGTGGGCGTGGTGGTGCTGTACCGCGATCACGTCCGCCGACCGCTCCGCCTGGGCGGAGATGCGGGATCGGAAGGAGGGGTGCAGGTCACAGGCGACGCGGGCTGGCTTCAGACCGTACAACTCCGCGAGATGTGCCGCTGTCTCACGACAGGACGTGAAGGTCTCGTCGTTCTTCAGATCACCGATGTGCTGGCTGATGTACACCTGGTCGCCCGAGCCCAGGGCGACGGTCGTCTTCAGTTCGGCCCCGTAGGCAAGCACCGGCTCGGGCAGCTCGTCCACGTGCACGGGATACGGGGCGTAGCCGCGAGAGCGGCGCAGAAAGCTGACGATCGGTTCGTCGAACGCGGGGTGGACGGTGCACCGCACGACCGAGTCGTCCACTCGGACGTGGATGTCCCGGTCGTGGTGCAGCACGAGGTCGGCCACCTCGAAAAGCATGTTCAGGGCGTCCTCGTTGCGGTAGGCGATCGGGAAACCGGAGAGGTTGCCACTCGTCATCACGAGTACGTCGAGGTCCGGGTGGTCGAGCAGCAGGTGGTGGAGCGGCGCCGAGGGGAGCATGACTCCGACGTTCGGGTTGCGTGGCGCGACGGCCTCGGGGAGCACCCCCGGGATCTTGCGCAGCAGGACGATGGGCCGCGCCGGCGACTCCAGCAACTCGGACTCCGCGCTGCCGAACGCCGCGAACCGGGCGACGGACCCGGGCCCCTCCGCCATGACGGCGAACGGCTTGGAGTCGCGCTTCTTGCGGCGCCGCAGCCGGGTCACGGCCCCGGCGTCGCGGGCGTTGACGGCCAGATGGAAGCCGCCGACGCTCTTCACCGCGACGATCCGGCCCTCGGCCAGTGCCGCACAGGTGGCCACCAGGGCCGCGTCCCGCTCGGCGAGCACACCGTCCGGCCCCGACAGTGTGACCTGCGGTCCGCAGGCCGGACAGGCGTTCGGCTGGGCGTGATACCTACGGTCGGCCGGGTCCCGGTACTCCCGGTCGCAGTTCTCGCACATGGTGAAGGCGGCCATCGTGGTCTGCGCCCGGTCGTACGGCAGGTCGCGGATCAGGGAGTAACGCGGCCCGCAGTGCGTGCAGTTGGTGAACGGGTACCGGTACCTGCGGTCGCCGGGGTCGCGGACCTCGTTCAGGCAGTCCGGGCAGACGTGCGAGTCCGGCGGCACGATCGTGCGGGCGTTACCGCCGTGCACGCTTTCCCGGATCGTGAAGTCCGGCGGCGGTTTGTCCCTGTACGAAGTCTCCTCGACCCGTACCTCGTTCACCCGCGCGAGCAGGGGGGCCCGGTCACGCAGATCCCGGGTGAAGGCATCCAGCCGCTCCTTGGTCCCATGGACCTCGGTCAGTACGCCCAGAGGATCATTGAGTACCCAGCCGACCAGCTCCATGGTCTGGGCCAGCGTGTACACGAACGGCCGGTACCCAACTCCCTGGACAACGCCCTGCACTCGGATGAGCCGGCGTTCCGACTCCGCCCCGGCGGAACCGCCCGCGGTGCCGTCGCTGTCGACGGAGTTGATCGGCTGCATGCCCTGACCCCCGTCTTCTCAGCAGAGGCGCGGGAGTTCCGCGCCCTGCAGCTCTTCGATCTCGCGCAGACGGCCGTCGGCGCCGAGCATTTCGACGGCCTTCCCGGGCCGGTCCGTCACCTCGCCGACGACTACGGCACGGGTGCCGTAGGGGTGAGAGTGGAGCGCCTCCAGGACGCTGTCGGCATCCTCCGCTGCCACGAACAGCGCCAGGCACCCCTCGTTGGCCGCGTTGATCGGATCGATACCGAGCATGTCGGCCGCCATCCGCGTTTCGTGATCGATGGGCAGGGCGCTCTCCTCGATGCGAAGCGTGCGGTCCAGCGCCGAGGAGTACTCGTGGAGCACCGCGGAGAGTCCGCCGCGGGTCACGTCCCGCATGGACCGCACAGCCTCCGCCGGTACCTTGCTCCGCAGCGCGTCGATCATCCCGTTGAGCGGAGCGCAGTCACTGACCACCCGCTGCTCGAAGCCCAGGCCCTCACGCACCGACAGCAGATGGATGGTGTGGTTGCCGATCGGCCCGCTCACGATGATGCGGTCGCCCACGCGGACGTCGGTCATCCGTTTCGGCTTTTCGTGGAAGACGCCGATCCCGGTGGTGTTGAGGAAGATCCCGTCGGCCTCGCCCGCGCCGACGACTTTGGTGTCGCCGGCCACGATCTTCACTCCGGCTTCGATCGCGGTCTCGCGGACGGAGACCAGTACCCGGTGCAGAACGCCGATGGGCAGACCTGTTTCCAGGATCATCGCCAGGGTCAGATAGAGAGGCTGGGCGCCGACGACCGCGAGGTCGTTGACCGTGCCGCAGATCGCGATCTTCCCGATGTCGCCGTTGCCGAAGACCGGTGGGTCGACGACGAAGGAGTCGGTGGTCATGGCGATGTTGCCGACGGAGATCGGCAAAACCGCGCTGTCCTCCATCTCGCCTGTGTAGACATCACCGAGCACATCCACGACGAACTCGACGAGTTCCCGGCTGAGCCGGGCTCCGGTCCCGTGGTCAAGGACAATGTGCTGGTCCAGAAGGGATTCCGTGCCGGCGTGCAACCAGGCCCCCAGAGTCGGTTCGGATCAGAAATGAGTGGCGGTGCGGAAGGGCTGTGGGCCTGTGGTCGATTGCCTGTCGCAGGAGCGTCAGGGGACCAGGAATTCCTTGCGCGGCAGGTCCTTGCCCGAGTCGAGGATCTCGATGATCTCGACGGAGGACGCGATGTTGGCGCAGTAGCCGTCCATCCACTCCAGGGCGCGGACCGTGTCCTGCTCGCGGGCGGAGACGACGCAGTCGCTTGGCACCCACACGCTGTAACCGCGGAAGAACGCGTCGGCCGCGGTCGTCTGGACACAGATCTGGCTCTGCATACCGGTGATGACGACGGTCTCCACTCCGAGGTCCTGGAGGCGCTCGTGGAGGTCGGTCTCGTAGAACCCGCTGTCCTTGTTCTTCTCCAGCAGGATGTCGCCGTCGGCGAGAAAGGCCGGGACGATCGCGGCGCCTTCAGTGCCCTTCTGGACGGGGAGCACACCGTCGTAGCGCTCGGCGATCGGATCGTCCGGAAGGTTGATCAGCTGGAGGTGGATGATGTGGTGGCCACGCTCACGCATGGCGTGCAGGAACGCCGAGAAGGCGGGTGTCGCTGCCTCGACGGCGTCGAAGCGCTCCTGATTCTTGTTGATCAGGTCAGCCTGCAAGTCGTTGGTGAGGACGGCGATCTTGCTCATGTAACTCCTCGGAGGGTACGGGAGGTTAGGACCGCTGGCGTGCCTCACGGTCTAGTCGAAGGTCCCGCCCCGACCAGGTTCGGCGACAGTCGGGGGAACCCCTGACGGCTACGCCGTGGCCGCCGTGAGAAGGACGGGAGCCCGTGCTCGGCCGCGTCCGTACGCGACCCGGTCCGCGTGCCCGGGCGGCGTGGCGCGCGGAGCGCGCTCCAGAGCGAAGGCTGGTCCATTTCCGACCGACCCCGGCCTCGGGCGGTCGGCGAGAGCGCGCCCGAGGCCTCTAGCGGACTGCGTAGGGGCTCCTGCGCGGCGGGCGCCCCGGCCCGCTGAGCCGTGCATCGGGAGTTCTCCCGACTCCTTCTGCATGAACCGCCTTTATGAGGGTTGTGGGTCCGGAGTGGCGTCGGCCGCCTTGCCCGCAAGGGGGAGCGCGCAAAGGGCACACGTACGTCGGCGTCCGAGTCGGTTCGCGTCGTCGGCGGATGACCCCGCCGCCCACGGGGGCGGCCATCGGCAGGGGCAGCAGTCGTGCCGGGCCCTGGAGGCCGGCGGCCCTCTCGCAGGACCGCGAAAGAGACCAGGGGGCCTTGCCCCGGTGGTGCTCGATCCGCGGGCTTCCTGAGAGCAGCATCGGCCTCCCCGGGCGTCCATCAGGACGCATTCAGCCCGGTCAGGCCGCGACCATCGCCGACCGTACGGCCGACGAGCGCGGCGACCTCGGCACGGGAGGAGACCACCAGCTTCCGGAAGATCCGGCCGAGATGTGTCTCCACGGTCTTCTGGCTGATGACCAGGGCGCGGGCGATCTGCCGGTTTGTCCGCCCGCCGCTGACCAGCACGGCGATCTCCATCTCCCGCTTGCTCAGGGCGTCCAGCACCTCACCGGCCTGCCGGGACTGGTCCGACGCGTACGGAGGCGTCTCCCGCGGGCGGCCCCGGGCCGAAGGCCCGATGTCCGGGGCAGGGCGGTCCTCGTGGCCGAGGGCCATCGCGCGGCGCAGTTCCTTGGATGTCTCCCGCAGGTACTCGCTGTCGGTTCCCTCTGCCCCCGAGACGGCGACGGCGGCGTGCCGCGCCGCGCTCGGAAGATCTCCCACGCGCATCTCCACCCGGGCCAGGGCCTCGGCGAACGGCGTGACGAAGCCGTGGAACCGGTGCTGCTGCGCGAGGCCGAGTCCCCGTTCCAGATGGCCCGTTGCGAGTACCGGGTGCTCAAGTGCTGCCTCGGCCTGCCCCAGCCAGTAGAGGCCGCCGAGCCGCCGTACGGCTGCTTCGTCGCCCAGTTCGTCGAGCAGTTCCGCGGCCGTGACGACGTAGGTGTGGGCCCGGATCCGCCCTGTGGCCTCACCGCGCGCCGCGGCCACGGCACTGAGCGCGTACGCCCACCCCCGGGCATCGGCCGGCAACGCGTCGGCCAGGTCGCGGAGTTCGGCGGGCAGCGCGTCATGGACGGTCCTGCCCGTGTGTAGCGCGCTCGCCAGCCGCGCGCCCAGCAGCATCGCCCGATGTTCGCGCTTCGCGTCGGTCATCTCATTCAGGCGTTGCTCCAGTTCGGCCTCGGCGGCCTCCGCCCCGCCGAGCATCCTCAGGGCCCACGCCCTCCAGATCACCGCTTCCACCCCGTACTCGTCGTCGGGCTCCCCTCGCGCCCTCCCTTCCAGCGCGTCGAGGCTCCGCCTGAACTGGCCGGAAAGTGCCAGTGCGCTGCCGAGCAGGACGTGTGCCGGGCCCTCCTCACCGGCCAGTCCGCCAATGCGCATGGCTGCCTCCGCCCAGATGGCGGCCTCCGCCGCGTCGGTCCATCTGCGCTTGGCCGCCGCCTCCAGCAACACCTTGCCCGTCCGGGTGTCGTCTGTGGTCACCTGGTGCTGCAGGTGCGCGGCCAGCCGGACGGAGCTGCAGCCCCCTTCGGACAGCGACTTGGCGGCGCGGGCGTGCGCACCCAGCAGCCAGCCCGGCCGCGACGACTGGTGCGCGGCAGCCCGGAGCAGCGGGCTGGTGAACCTGAGCCTGTGGGCTGTTGCATCGGTCTCGAAGATGTCCTCCCGCGCGAGTTCGTCGATCGTCGACCGTAGTTCCTCGTCGGTGGTCTCCGAGACGGCCTGCAAGAGGCCGGGAGAGAACGGCTCGTCGAGGATCGCGGCAGACCGGGCCACCCGCCAACCGAGTCGCGAGATCGTGCGGAAGTCGCGAAGTGCCTCGGCGAGAACGTCCAGGGGCAACTGCGAAGCCGCGCGTTCCGGCTCGTCGACGGCAGGCCGCACGGAGGCGCGCGCGCTGAGGTACCCGTGATCACTACCGGGGTTCCCCGACAGTAGCGGGTTCGCCATGCGGCTGACGCCGGTGGGAACCGGCACGTCCGATTCATGATCGGACGGCTCGTACCCGTTGTTCGGCCCGGGGAGAATGATGCGGTGCACCCTGCTGTACCGGCCCACCTCGTTGAGTATTGTGCGCAGATGATGGCTTGTCTGACGCGGCCGGTGTGCGAGGGCGAGCAATACGTCGCCCTGGGGCGGGTAGCGCAGAAGGTATTCCAGCAACTCGAGTGAGGCCTCGTCCACCCAGTGCACATCATCGAGGATGAGGAGCAACCCGCTCGGGTGACTCATTGATTCGAGCAGGGTGCGAATCGTGCGGAAGCTTTGGTATCGGGCGACCGGATCATCCGAAACGGGCCCGGGTTTACCGTCGGCGAGGCCCGGCAGGGTGGCGGAAAGGAGGTCCGTCTGAAGCTGTGGCCGACTGTCGGGCGGGCCGGTGTGATGCTGCGCCAGCAGGTCGTCCACGATCTGCAGGAACAGGCCGAACGGTGTCTGCCCCCAGGGCTGTATCGCGGCGCTGCCGGCCTTGACCGTCCAGCCCTGCCCTGCCGCCGCCTCGGAGAGCCGGCCGAGTAACGTGCTTTTACCCGTCCAACGTCCGCCGCGCAGTTCAAGTACGCGGGTCTTCAGTGGGCGTTGCAGAAGCATTTCTGTTGTTCCGGTCGTCAAATCTGGATCATCACGCAATTGAGACCTCCAACCCATGTTCCATGGCTGCACCGAGTCAGGGCGCCGTTTGAGGGAAATCGATCAAGCTATTCTTCTTGCTCAAACGTCTTTGCAAACCCTGCGGTGCCAGAAGGGCCGAAAAGGTGCGGACGATGCCGACTTGCCGCGTCAGTCCTGCACGGGCTCAACGGCGCGTGCGCCCCCGGAGCGCACGGATGCGACCGGCCGGTTTCGCCCACGGCCCCGGCGACGACCCCGAAGCAGCGCAATGCTCAAGACCTTTGGATCAACCTCGGGTTGGCGTGCGGAGGGATCTCACCCCGGACTTCGGCTGCACGATCGTGGCGAACGAGGCCTGCTCCACCGCAATACTGCGGGTCCACCTCGAAGGCCCGCCGGGCTGCTGTGGAGGCGGCGCCGTGCAGCCACCACTCCCGCGCCTGCCCGTCGTCGCGGTCGTGCGTGTCGTACGCCACCGTCACCTCCCTGCCGTTCAGTCACCTGGGCCCGGTGGCTCCGGGGGCGGCGGGCTGAATCGGCGGCCGGGGGCCCATGGCGGAGGCTCGGGACCCGGATGGGCGTGCGGATCGAACCGCGGGGGCGGGGACGCCGACGGGGGCGGAGCACCGTCTGGGGCGGGCGGTGGCTCGTCGGGGTGCGGGTCCATGCTCACTCGAGGCAGGGTCACGATGGCCGGGTTGCACTCCACGGACTGGAGCCTGGCCGGGGTGCCGGGCGTGATGAGCAGCAGGGCGAGGTCCGGCAGGTTCTGCAGAGCGGTGGGCTCGACGGTGAACTCGTGGACACGGCTGACCCCTTGCTGCTCGGTGCGGGAGGTGGCCTCGGCGTGCTGGCGGGTCGTCGACCAGTTGCGGCTGGTGCCGCCGCCCTTGCTGCGGTGGGCCGTGTAGGCGCCGAAGACGGTGGGCGCCCGGGACCAGCCCGCGGACTCCTGGAAGAAGACGCCGCGGCCGTCCGACTCCGCCACGGTGTAGGTCTCGCTGCCGCCGAGCGACTTGGTGAGCTGGCTGAGGACGAACTTGTGGTGGCGGCCCACGTACTCCGCGCCGCGGCCGGCCTCCTCGTGATTGCCGAGCCGCATCAGCGCCACCAGGCCGCCGCCGATCACCTGCCGGGCGGTGTCCCTCAGATGCCGGAAGAGCAGCACGAGCTGGACGTCCCGGCGCTCGCAGATGTCCGAGAGCCGCTCCAGGTGGCGGCGTGCCAGTTCGTCGGCGCCGGCGACCACCAGGACAGGCAGCGGGTCATCGGTCGTGGCCGCGGCCGCGAGGCGGTGGGTCAGGCTCTGCACCAGGAGGTCGGTGATCAGCTCGCTGCGGACGTTGCTGCCCCCGCCCTGGAGGGCGAAGCAGGTCAGGTGGCCCGAGGCGGGCTCGCGCGGCGCGCTGCCCAGCCGTTCGAGCGGGTGGAGGTAGGACTCGATGCGGCTGATGGCGGAATACGCCTGCCGCCGCCACTCGTCGGTGAACAGCTCGTCGGTGATACGGTTGCGCTCGTCGCGGGTCAGTGCCTCGGTGCCGTGTGTCTGTCCCATCAGCGCGCGCAGCGCGGCGCCGATGCGGCCCAGGGTCACGTTCTCGCCCAGGGCGTGGCAGACGCTGGTGAGGATACGGTCGTCCATGATGCGTTCGGCCCGGCTGGCGCGCGGCTCGTCGCCGTACATCGACTCGACCAGCACGTCGAGGATCTTCTGGGTGGTGAGTCCGTCGAGGAGCGTCGTCCTGTCGAGTTCGTCGGGCAGTGTCTGTACGTCCACGCGGTGGCCCATGGCGTCGGCGAACCGGGCGAGTTCCAGGCCGACCTGCTCCCGGGACAGGTCGACGAGGGTCATCGGCCGCTCGGCCAGCGTCGAGGCGCCGAACACCGTCAGGAGGGACTCCCACCCCTGCAGGTTGCCGCCGAAGACCTCCAGACGACGCGTGCCGGGCGGGACGCGAACGGCGCCCCAGTCGTTGAGTCGTGCGAGGCGTTTCTTTTCGGCGGCCTCGTGCGCGGACTTGAGCGTCTGCCACTGCTGCCACCGGCGTTCGTTGTTCGCGGCCACCCGGGCCTCGGCCTCCGCGAGTGCCCGACGGGTCGAGGCCCGATCCAGGGCGAACCGGGCCAGGAGTCCGGCGGGCACCACGGCGAAGAAGGCGGCGACCAGACCGAGGACCACGTTGGCGTTGAGCAGGCTCAGGAGGAGGAAGAAGACGGCGAGACCCGCGATGAACAGGACGAGCGGATTGTTCCGGTTGGCGGTGAAC
Organism: Streptomyces albicerus; assembly: GCF_008905045.1. Classification (GTDB taxonomy): domain Bacteria; phylum Actinomycetota; class Actinomycetes; order Streptomycetales; family Streptomycetaceae; genus Streptomyces; species Streptomyces albicerus. The sequence goes on along the minus strand of NZ_VWMY01000049.1, from coordinate 27,843 downwards.
ATCGCGGAGGCTTCCTCGACCGCCAGGTAGCGCTCCTCCGGGACCTCCTCGGACACCGGCTCGGGGAGCGCGTAGGAGCGGTACACCTGCCAGCGGTCGCGGAACGTCCAGCCGAGGCGCTGCCCGGGCTCGAACAGCCGTGCCTGCGGGCCCGGCAGCCCGACCGGGGTGGAGGGGAGCTCGCTCATGTGCGGCATACCTCGTCGTGAGGGGTGTCCCGTTGCGGGGCCGGGCGCGGGTGATGTGGCCGACTGTCCGTCGGCCAGTGTGACAGGGCGGGAACGGGGCCGTCTTGAACAAAAACGCAGCCCCGGAGCCGAGTTCACGCCGCCAGCAGGACGCTTCTGATCGTGCCGTCCACCCGCTCGGAGGCCGCCACGGCATCGGCGAGGGGATGACTCTCTCCGATGCGCAGGCGGCTCGGCACCAGGTTCGTCATCGCCTTGAGCTCGCGGCTCAGATGGGACTGGTCGCTGAAGCCGCAGGCAGTGGCGGTCCGGGCCGCCGTCCAGCCCGCGGTGAGCCGCCGCAGCGCGGCGCGCAGGCGGAAGACGCGCGCCAGACTCTTGGGTGTCAGGCCGATCTGCTCCCGGAAGCGGTATTCGAGCTGCCGCTGCCGCCAGCCGGTGCCCTCGGCCAGCTCGCGGATGGGGATTCTGCCTCCGGTGCGGGCGAGTTCGCCGTAGGCCCACTCCACCCGCGGCGACCACGCGGGGCCGCGCGCCAGCCACCACGGAAGGGCGGTGTCGAGCAGGGCGAAGCGCTGCGGCCAGTCGGGCAACGCGGCCAGGGCCTCGGCCAGGTGCTGCGGGCGATCCCCCGCCAGGGCGCTCAACTCGACCACGCCGCCTGATAGTTGGTGCAGATCGATGCCGAGCATCGTGAAGGCCGCCCACGGCGCGAGGAGCACTTCGACGCCGTATGTGTACCCGTGGTGCTCGGTGATCCAGGGTGAGGTGGACAGCCCCTTGAGCATCGACGTGCACGGCGTCCCCGCCCCACGGTCGGCAGCGGTGGTGAACCACAACTGCCGCTCATGGTCGAAGCCGAGCAGCAGGGTCGCGACGCCCGAGGGGACGCCCGCCCAGCGTCCTGGCTGCCCCGCGTCCACCCGAAAGCCCCGGTAGGCATGGGCGATCCGGCGTACCCGCGGACCCGGCCGGGCCACCGCGAACTCCCAGGTGCCCGACGGACAGGAGAAGTAGCGCACCATCCGATGCTCCCCTCGCGTATCCCCTGTGGTGCCGGTGGGGGCAGTCAAGCAGAAGGGGCACCTTCTGTCAGCGGGCTGTCACGCACCGGTGTTCCGCCTCGTGGGGTGCGGCTACACTCCGGGTGCCATGACCGCGGAACCGGGCGCCATGGTACGGCTGTTGGCCGGCCTGGACGCCTTCCGGGTGTACGAGTTGCCCCGTGAGCCGGACCCGGCGTCCACCGGGGTGGACGCTGCGGCCCGCCACCGCCGCCTGGCCGCTCTGGTGTCGGCCTATCACGCGGGCGCGGACGCCGTCGCGCTCGGCTGGCGCAGGGTCTCGGCCGGCGGGCCGGTCGACGTGCTAGCAGGGGGAGCGTCCCTGGCGGGCACGGAGGACGGCGACCGCGTCGTCCTCGGCCTGCCCGCCGGCGCGCGGGCCCGGCGCCTGCCCGTGGGCGAACTGGCCGCGGCCATGGGGCAGCTGCCCTGCTGGTGCCGGACAGCGGGCATCACCGACGGACTCCTGACCGACCCGGACCCCTTCGCGCCCCGGGGCGCGAGCGGGGAAACGACCGTGCGAGAGAGCCGATTACCCCTGGACGACAGCCTATTGGCGGTATGGCACGATCCGTTCGGCTGGCTGCTGCTCGCCGAAGCCGTCGGTCAGGACGAGGCGGCGGACCTGGCGGGCGAGGTGGCCGACCGGCTCCGCACGGTCCAGTCCAGAGCGGACTCGTCCCCCGAATACGCCGTGGAGGCACGGCGGTTGCGCCGACGCCATCGCGAACTGGCACGGGCCCCGGTCACGGGGTTGTGGCGCGTGCACCTGCTGGCCGGCGGGGCCTCGCCGGAGGCGGCCCGCCGGATCGCCGGCCTGGTCTGTGCCTCGGCCGACCTGGAAGGTCTGCCGTACGCGCTCGTTCCCGCAGGAGCGGCTGCGGACACCGGCCCCTTGCCCGAGGTTCTGGAGCACGCGCCCCCGAGCCTGCCCGGCCCGGCCCGCTCGCCGTTCACGGCGGGCCCGGAGCTGCTGGCCGCCCTGACGCGACCGCCCGCACGCGAGATGCCCGGCCTGCGGTTCGCGCTGCGCCCCGCCTTCGACGTCACCGCGGAGAACACCGCAGGCCACCTCGGCGACGGCACGGACGCGATGCCACGGCCCGGCCTCGCGCTGGGCCAGATCCTGGACGGCGGGCGCAGGGCGGCGGGGCGGCTCACCGTGCCGTACGAGAGCCTGAACCGGCACACCTTCGTATGCGGCGCGACCGGCTCCGGAAAGTCACAGACCGTGCGCGCACTCCTCGAACAGGCCACCGCCCAGGGGCTGCCCTGGCTGGTGGTGGAGCCGACCAAGGCGGAGTACCGGCTCATGGCGGCCCGGCTGGCCGGTACGGCGGAGGTCGTGCGCATCCGGCCCGGCCTGGCCGGGCAACTGCCCGCCGGAATCAACCCGCTGGAACCGGCCCCCGGCCCGGACGGCGCACGGTTCCCGCTCCAGACCCACGCCGACCTCGTGCGGGCGCTGTTTCTCGCAGCCTTCGACGCCGACGACCCGTTCCCACAGGTACTCAACGCCGCCCTCACCCGCTGCTACGAGGACCTGGGCTGGGACCTCGCGCTCGGCGAGCCGGCCGTACCCGGTGCCCGGCCGCGCTACCCGACCCTGGAGGACCTGCAACGCACCGCCGACCAAGTCGTCTCCGACATCGGATACGGCAGGGAGATCACCGACAACGTCCGCGGGTTCGTGCGGGTCCGGCTGGCGGCGCTGCGTACGGGCACCACCGGACGGTTCCTCGCCGACGGCCATCCGATCGACTTCGCCCGCCTGCTGCGGCACAACACCGTCGTCGAGATCGAGGACGTCGGCGACGACATGGACAAGGCGTTTCTGATGGGGACCGTCCTCATCCGGCTCGTCGAGCACCTGCGTCTGGTCCACGGCGGCACGGCGGACGTGACCGGCCTGCGCCACCTGACCGTCTTCGAAGAGGCGCACCGGCTGTTGCGCCGGTCCGCCACCCGGGGGCCGGCCGCCCACGCCGTGGAGATGATCGCCGGACTGCTCGCCGAGATCCGCGCCTACGGCGAGGGGTTGATCATCGCCGAACAGATCCCCGCCAAGCTGGTCGACGACGTGGTCAAGAACACCGCGGTGAAGATCGTCCACCGACTGCCCGCCGCCGACGACCGCGCCCTCGTCGGCGCGACCATGAACCTCACCGACGAACAGTCGCAGTACCTGGTCACCCTCCCCCCTGGAGAGGCCGCCGTGTTCACCGACGGCATGGACTTCCCCCTGCTCGTCCGCATGCCCGACGGCACCGCCCAGGAGCGACGAGGCCCCTCCGCCACGGACTCGCCAGCCCGCCTCGTCGCCTCCCGCAGCGCCACCTGCGGTCCGCTGTGCCTCGCCGAGCCGTGCACCCTGCGGGACGTGCGCGACGCGCAGCGCAGCCTGGACCATGCCGCGGTCCTCCGGCTGTGGGGTGAGCTGGCCGTCCTCGCGCACCTGACGGGGTGGACGACGCCGGTGCCCCACCCGGCCGTACGCGAGGCACTGCGCGGGGTCGGACGGCGGCTGCTGGACTGCGCGCTGTCGCACGCCGTGGACGCGGCGGTCGCGGGGCGCTCGGCAGCCATCGGCGGACAGGGCTGTCACGACGCACTCGCGGTCCACGTCACCGACGCCATCCGCGCCCGCCTGGACGGTGACGGGCACTGCCCACGGCAAGAGCCCGAGTGGCTGGCACCGCCGTACCGCTGGTGCCTCGTGCGCGACACCCTCCGCAGCGCCGTACGCAAGGACCCCGCGGCCGCCCGGCATCCGCGCAGTGCCGAGTGGGAAGAGACATACGGGATGCCCATCGCCGGTGACACCTGCGCCGAGCAACTTGTCGCGGTGCAGGGTTGGTTCGCGGCCGATCAGCGGGATGCCGCGCGGGTGCGGGCCCTCGCCTTCGGTCACTCCGTGCCCGCGCCGATCGAGCAGGCGGTGGGAGCGCGCCGCGACGACACGGACTGGGCCGCACGCCTCGCCGAGACCGTCGCGCCCTTCGGCTCCTGCCCGTGGGTGCCCCACTTGCTTGCGCCGCGCACTACGAGGAGAGGCGGCAACGATGCCGATCGACGACCCTGACGCCGACGAGAGCCCGGCGCCCGAGGCCCGGGAGCCCGACGTCGGTGGGGATGCGGACGGGGACGACGAGCCGAACCGGGACGACGATGCGGATGTCGACGGGCTAGCAGCGTACGAGCTTGACCGCCACATGTTCGAAGGCCCGATCGACCATGGCCCTTCCGAACCGCTCATCGACGTCATGCACGAGGGGTACTCGGGCAAACCGAGCCCGCCGCCCTTTGACGTGCCGGAGCCCGGAAAGGACCCGGCGGGTGCACTCGCGGAGCTGGCGGACACGGCGGGCGACTGGACCGACAAGACGGACCAGATCGAGGTGACGCTCGACCGGCTGGAAGTGGACGAACACGGCGAGGTTCACTCGTCTGGCGCGGACCCGGAAACCGAGGCGTACACGGCGGAGAAGCCCGAGCCCGATGACGAGCTGTCACGCGTCGAGTCCGACACCCCGGGCGCGATGGACGTCGGCCTGGGCGCGGCGCTCGTCGGGCTCGCCGCCTGGGAAGGTGCCGTGGCCGCCGTGCACCGCGTCCAGGACTGGTTCGGCCGGGACCGCTGAGCCCCGTTGGTCGCGTCGGCAGGGTGCCCGGAATCAGCCGCCCCGAGGGGCTCGTCGTGCTGCCGAGACGCCGGGTGGTGCTGCGCGCCCTGAGCTGGCTGATGCGCTCGCGCCCTCTGGAGCGGAACAACCGGGAGATCAAGCGCCGCACCGACATCGTCCAGGTCTTCCCCAACCCGCCGGCTCTCAAACGGCTGGTGACCGCCGTGCTGCTCGAGATGCACGATGAATGGATCGCCTTCCCCCGCCGCTACCTCCCCCAAGGCAGCATGGACAAGCTCTATGCCGAGCTCCCTGACAGCACCCCCGCACTACCCAACACCATGAACAAGCCGGTCAGTTGATCGGGTACACCATCAGGCGGGACACGATCCCGAGGTGATCGGGCCGCTTGCCGAGAAGGCCAGGGTGGGGCTGGCGGATGCGGATGAGGCCGCCGCGATCCTGGGGATATCCCGGCGGCAGGTGTATGTGCTGGTGAGGACGACGGCGCGCGGTGTGGGGGTGGTCTCGGACCTGCTGCCGGGCCGTTCCAGTGGTGGCCGAGGGAGTCGCGGCTGCCGGATGAGGTCGAGGCGATCGCGAAGTTCGTCCCCAAGAGTCACTACCTGTACCAAGTGATCAAGGATCCGAAGCACAAGGACCCGCTGAACCTTCTGGTCGCGCTCCGAAATTTTGCTGCGCGTGAGAGCCCGATCAGCAAGGCATCTGCTCTTCGGGAGACACGCAGCCAGCGGATGGGCAGCGCCGGCTCCTGGGTGAAGCGGCAGAGGCGGTTCGAGTTCTTGCTCGTCAACCTTGAGAAAGTGGCGAACGACATTGCTGCCCAGGCGCCGTACTGACGCCTTTAGAACGGATGGCGAGAACCCGCAGCGAGCACCAGGTACATGCTCCTGGACGCGGTGTCCCGCCTCGATGAGGGAGCGACGGAACACCGCGGCAGGCACATCCTGATCAGGAACTGCTTCCGTGACCTCCCGCCCGAATCATCCGACGCAGACTGCTCCGGGCTGCTGCGACGTCGTCCTCTGCTTCCCGGAGACGGCGCTGGAGTTCGCCGCTCTCTGCTTGGGCCTGGTTGAAGCGTGCGGTCAGTTCGTGGTTGTGGGTGGTCAACTCGTCGATTCGCACGACGAGGTCCTTCGAGGCGACTTGGTCGAGTTGCTGACCAAGGTTGCGCTGGAGGACCCCTTTCAAGTGATCGCGCTCTTCGCGGAGTGCTCTGATCTCGGCCCGCGCGAGCTCCAGATCGGTGCGAATGCTCGCGGTGCTCATGGCGCCTCCAGTTAGGCGATCATGTGCGGGGCGGCTGGCCTGTTGGGTCCGGGCCTTCTCGATGTGTTCGCGGACTCCGTCGGCGTAGACCAACCAGTTCGACGCTCCTGCGGTACGGGCTACGGCCGCGAAGGTCACCGGGTCGCCCTGGGCGAGCATCTGGTCCACCACGGCAAGGACGCGCTGCCGCTTGTTCCGGCTGTCCTGGCGGCGGGACTCCGCCAGGACCTCGGCGGGTTTCCGCGGCCCGGTCATGCCGATGCTCCCGGTTGTTCGATGACGGTGAGTGGCAGGAGGGTGCGTCCGCCGGCCCGTACCTTGCGCAGCACCCTGCTGGCCTCCTCGACCTCGGCCTGGATCTCGGCTGGCAGCTCCGTCATCCGGGAGTTCATACGCTCGATAACGCCCTGGAACGCCTCAATCTGGTCGGTGAGGTTGCGGATGACGAAGGCGTCGGCATCCATGGCCTCGGCCATTTCGCGGTCGGCTTTCAGGGCATGTATGTGGTCCTCGATCGCGGGCAGGTAAGGCGGGTCGGGGCGGTAAAAGCCGCAGCCGGCGCACTGGAAGCGGATGGCGCACTTTTTCCCGCCGGCCTTCACATTCGACGGTTCGATGCAGTTGCCGAACGGGACGGCAACGGACTTCGACTCGTACGACAGGTTCGAGGAGAAGGGCAGCCGGGGCGGCCGTCCCGTCACCTTCGACGCCGAGCTCTACCGTGACCGCAACACCGTCGAGCGACTGATCAACCGGCTGAAGGACTGGCGCGGCATCGCCACATGCTTCGACAAGACGCCCGAGAGCTACCTCGCCGGCCTCGAACTCCGCGCCTCGATGATCTGGCTCGGAGAGCTCCTGCAAGCAGCCGATTGATCACGACATCACACAGCCCTAGCGCGGTGCCAGTGAGCAGGTGGCGACGCGGCGTTTTGCCTGGTCACAGGGGGACCGTATGTGAAGTACCACCAATTATTTGCGCTATCCACCGGGTCCATGTCCTTAAGTGAGTGGGTGGTGATGCCGAGCGTGAGCTGCCCGACCACGTCACTAAGGAGCTCGCGGTCACTGCGGCGTTCCTGGCGTAAAGAGACCGGGCACGTGGACGCGGCGGGACGGCGTGGCGTGCTGTCGCTGTCGTCTGTAGCTCGGACGAGCTGATCGGCTTGATCCTCCATCCCTGCGCGACGCAGGGCGATGGAGGCGGTAACGGCGGCTCCGATGCGGACCGCTTCCATCGGGATCGGGCGGACGGCGACCGCAGCCCGGATTCCGCACGTGCAGTCGTTCGTGGCTGCATCGCTCGGCCTGAGCGCACTGTGGGCGGGGCATTTACGCCTCAAAACTGGGCGCATGCCATGGAGGGTAGCGGAGAAGCGATGGCTACCAGCCTCGCGCTTGACATCTTTGCCGGACCCGGTTTGAACCCGTACACCTGCACAGCTACCGGCTCGCCGCCGAGGCCGGCGAGAACGAACTCGCCGCCACCACCCTGCACAAGCTCGCGGACCAGGCCATCGACCTCGGCCACATCCCCACCGCCGTACGGCTCGTCGAAGCCTGCGAGCAGCGAGGCAGGAAGCTGTGCAGGTGGTCGACGTAACGTCACAGGAGGACGGCGTAGCGGCGGCCCTCCCTCCCGCGCTGGTCGGCCGGGTCAGGCAAGACCATCACAGCGGCCCGCAGGAGCACGGCCGTCCGGGCCGACGAGGCGCCCGGGACCCTTGTCTCCCGCAATCTGCCGGATTCCCCCGGGCGGCGACCCCGGAGAGCATAGGATCTCGAAAATATCGATCACGGGCCGCGCAGCCCGGGGGACTCCTTCCCGGAGAAGAGGGCACCGCGGCCCCGTCGGCGGGGGAATCTGTGTACTTGGCGCATCTTCGGGTCGAGAACTTCCGGGTCTTCGGAGCCGCGGCCCAGAGCGAAGGCGAGACGGACGCGTCGCTTGACCTGTCGTTCACGGCCGGGACGAACGTGCTCGTCGGCGAGAACGACAGCGGGAAGACGGCGATCATCGACGCGATCCGGCTGTGTCTGCAGACCGCGGCGACGGACTACTACCGGGTCTCCCAGGACGACTTCCACCTCGGGAAGGACGGGCGGGCGGAGACCTTCACCATTGTGTGCGGGTTCACCGCCCTGTCGACCGAGGAGCAGGCGGTCTTCCTGGAACTGCTCACCCACGACCGCGGCGGCGCCGCCTGGCTCTGCGTGACGTTCAAGGCCCAGCGGATGGACCCGGTCCGGAACCGGGTCTCCGTCACCACCCGGACCGGACCGGACGGCAACGGCCCCGCCCTGGACGGCGCCGCACGCGAACTCCTGCGCGCCACCTACCTGCGCCCCCTTCGCGACGCGGAGGCGGAACTGCGCTCGGGCCGCGGATCACGGCTGTCCCAGATCCTCGCCGGCTACCCGGCGATGAAGGATCAGGGTATCGATGACTACGACCCCGAGGGCGACGCCCCTCCGTCCACTCTGGTGGGGATCCTGCGCCGCGCCGAGCACGACATCCGATGCAACGATGCCGTCTCTGATGTGAGCCAGGACATCAACTCGGCTTACCTGCAGCGGTTCGCCATCGGCGACGATGTCCTGCGTGCCAAGATCAGCGTCGCCACCGACGCGACGCTGGCCCGCGCGCTGGAACGGCTCGAACTGAACCTCTTCGCTGAGTCCGACGAGTGGACACGCCGCGGGCTCGGCTACAACAATGCCCTGTTCATGGCCGCGGAGCTCCTCCTGCTGGGCAAGAGCGAACTGGCACCCCTGTTGCTGATCGAGGAGCCCGAGGCGCACCTCCACCCCCAGCTCCAGACTCGGATCATGGACCTGCTCCGCGACAAGGCCCAGGGGCCGCAGGAAGACGGCAGGGCCCCGGTCCAGGTCATCCTCACCACTCACAGCCCCAACCTCTCCTCATCGACGTCCGTCGAGTGCCTGACCCTCGTCGTCCGGGGCCGCACCTTCCCGTTGCGGCGCGGTATCACGTGCCTGACCGGCGAGGACTACGCGTTCCTGACCCGGTTCCTGGACGTCACCAAGGCCAACATGTTCTTCGCTCGGGGCCTGGCGATGGTCGAGGGCGACGCCGAGGCAATCTTCCTGCCCGCTCTCGCCGCCGCCCTGGGCATGCCCTTCAACGAGCACGGCGTCAGCGTGGTCAACGTCGGCCACGTCGGCCTGTTCCGGTACAGCCGCGTCTTCCAGCGCTCCGGCGAGCAGATCCCCGTTCCTGTCGCCTGCATCCGCGACCGCGACCTCGTCCCCGCCGGGACCTCGGAGAAGATGCGCGGCAGCTTGAAGTGCTGGGACGAGATGACGGAGCGGGAGATCGCCGCGCACGTTGCGGACCTCGCCAGCGAAGACGACGGGCCAGTGAAGACCTTCGTGTCGAACTGGTGGACGCTGGAGTACGACCTCGCCGTCACCTCCTGGACCATGGCCAGGCTGATGCACCGCGCGGTCAAGCTCGCATCCGTTGCAGAACGGTCCTGGCCGGACGCCGCCAAGACCGATCAGGTCATCGCACGGGCCGACAAGGTCGTCGACCGCTGGCTGCGCCAGAAGGTCCCCCTCGAGCAGGCTGCTCTGGCTATCTACAGACCGCTCAAGCTCAACAGCACTAGCAAGTCGATCACCGCGCAGTTCGCCGCGCAGCTCCTCGCCTCCACCTCGGTGACGAAGGGCGACGTCCCACCCTATCTGGTCGACGCCTTCAAGCACCTGTGCGGCGAGGCGGCCCTGTGACCGGCGCCTACCTGCCCGATGCCTTCGCCACACACAAGGTGGAGGCCATGGTGAAGCTCCTCGGACTTGACCCGCTTGACGTCGAGCAGTGGGATTTCCTGCAGAGCGAGACCACACAGGACCTCCAGGCCGTCCCGGGGTCGGGCAAGACCACCTTGATCGGGCTCAAGCTCGCGCTCATGGCCGACGCATGGACCTCCACGACGTGCGGGGTGTGCGTGCTCTCCCACACCAACACGGCCAAGAACGAGATCGCCGACCGGGTGGCCTCCCTAACCGCGGGGCGGAGCCTGCTGCGCTACCCGCACTTCATCGGCACCATCCAGTCCTTCGTGCACACCTTCCTCGCGCTGCCGGCCGTGCGGGCCAAGGGCGTCGAGGTCCGGTCCGTCGACGACGCGGCCTTCGAGACCGCAGCAATCCGGCTCCTGCAACACCCCAACTACTCCACCCTGCGCAGCTACGTGGAACGCCAGCGCGACGGCACCGGCATCGTCACCGGGGCGACGCTCACCTACAAGGACGGCGAACTCGTGGTCACCGGCGCGACCAGGGAACCCCCCTTCCGCGCTGAGACAACCAGCGGCAAGCAGTTGTCCAGCCTCAAGTGGACTCTGGCCCGTCGAGGCATCTTCCGCTACCAGGACATGTACGCCATCGCCCAGCAGTACCTCACCGAGCACGCCGGCATCGTCCCGGCCGTCTCCGCGCGCTTCCCATTCGTTCTCCTCGACGAGATGCAGGACACCAGCGCCACCCAACACGAACTGCTGGACCTCGTCTTCACCTCTTCGTCCACAGTGGTGCAGCGGGTAGGCGACACCAACCAGGGCATCTACAGCGACGTCCGCGCGGTGAGCGGACCCGCCTCGGCGTTCCCTCTGTCCGGCGCCCCGGAGCTGCCAGTCAGCCGCCGCTTCGGACCGCAGATCGCGGCAGTGGCCAGCCGCCTGGCCGTCCGGCGCCCCCAGCAAGTCCACGGAGCCGGTCCCGACGGCCAGGTGGCGGTATTGCTGTTCGACGAGGCCACAGCGACCGACGTCGTGCCGACCTTCGAACGCATGGCCGCCGTGATCGTCCCCGAGGACGTCCTCCTCAGGCGTCCGCCGCGTGTGCTGGGCGCGCGACAGGGCCGGGGAGGCTCCCAGGCTTACCCGCAGTCGATCTCCTGCTACGTGCCCGGCTACACCCCGCCCGGCCGCCAGACGGCCCACCGCGCCCTGATCGACGCGGCCCGCGCGGCAGGGACCCAGTGGAGGTCCGGCGCGGACAGCCACGAAGCGGCGACCGAGTTGTGGAACGCCCTGCGCGCGTCCTTCACGCCCCTGACCGGCGAAGGGCTACCGGCGCTGGGCCGCCTCGAGAGGTCTGCGGCGACCCCCGGCGGCAGGGTGCGGATCCTGCTGCGCGAACTCCTCGTCCACGGAGCCGCGTTCGACGAGGCGGGCTGGGGCATGATCACCGAGCAGCTGACAGTCCAGATGAAGCTGCTCGCCGACCGGCCGCTGAAGGCCGTCGGCCTGGAGTTCACCCCCGCGGCCGAGGCGGCCGGGGCACCGGGCGGCGTCCCCAAGAGCTCCGCCGCAGTGCCAGTGGTGCGGGCCGTACCCGGGACCATTCAGAGCGCGAAGGGCGAGACCCATGCGGCGACGCTGATCCTGGAGTGCCTTGAGAAGAACGGCAAGAAGTTCGACGTGACCGAGGCACTCCGCATGGTCGCGGAGGGGAGCGACCCCCAGCGGGAGCTGAAGAGTGTCCAGGCCGCTGTGCAGCTCGTCTTCGTCGGGGCTACGCGCCCCACCCACCTGTTGGTGCTCGCCGCCCACCGCGACCGCGGCAAACGCTACGCGGAGGTGATGATCGACGCGGGCTGGGACGTCCGGGACCTCACCGAGCACTGACCCCTGCATCCGTCCCGGCGGAACCGTCCCGCCCGCTGGCCGGACCGGCAGCACTAGTGAGGGACTCAGGGGCGGCCGAGGGCGCGGAAGGTCCAGCCGGCTTCGCGCCAGGTGGCCAGGTTGAGGGTGCCGCGCCCGTCGATGACCTTCGGGGTTGCGATGCGGGCGGCGAGGCGGTGGGGGTCGATGTGGGAGAACTGCGGCCACTCGGTGAGGTGCAGCAGCAGCTCGGCGTCCTGGACGGCGGCAATGGGGTCGTCGATGTAGTCGAGTTCGGGGTGCATCTTGCGGGCGTTGTCGAGGGCCTGGGGGTCGGTGACGGTGACCGTGGCGCCGAGTTCGTGGAGCTTGTGGGCGACGGCCAGGGCGGGGGAGTCGCGGATGTCGTCGGTCTCGGGCTTGAAGGCGGCGCCCCAGACGGTGATCCGTTTGCCGCCGAGGTTGCCGCCGACCTGTTCGCAGGCGAGGTCGACCATGCGCTCGCGGCGCCGGTTGTTGATCGCGTCGACCTCGCGAAGGATCGTCAGAGCCTGGTCGACACCGAGCTCACCGGCGCGGGCCATGAAGCCGCGGATGTCCTTGGGCAGGCAGCCGCCACCGAAGCCGAGGCCGGGCCGCATGCCGCGGCGACCGATGCGTGCGTCATGGCCGAGGATGTCGGCGAGCTGGCCGACGTCGGCACCGGAGGCTTCGCAGACCTCGGCGATCGCGTTGATGAAGGAGATCTTCGTGGCGAGGAAGGCGTTCGCGGACGCCTTGGCGAGCTCGGCGGTGGCCCAGTCGGTGACGATCGTCGGCGTCCCCGCTTCGATGATCTTCTCGAAGCACTGCCGCAGCACGGCTTCGGCCCAGGAGTGCTCGGTGTCGAAGCCGAGGACAAGCCGGTCGGGGCGGAGGGTGTCCTCGATGGCGAACGACTCGCGCAGGAACTCAGGGTTCCAGGCGACCTGAACGCGGTCGCCGACGGGTGCGAACTCGTGGAGGAGGTCGCGGACGCGGGGTGCGGTGCCGACCGGGACGGTCGACTTCACCGCGACGACGGCCGGACTCTTGATTCGGGGTGCGAGCTGGCGGACAGCGGCGAACAGGTGGGAGAGGTCATAAGCGTTCTCGCCGGGCTGCTGCGGGGTGCCGACGCCGATGAAGTGCAGCTCGGCGAAGGCTGCGGCCTCCGCGTACGAGGCGGTGAACTTCAGGCGCCCCGTCGCGGTGTGCTTGGCGAGGAGGCCGTCGAGGTCGCGTTCGTGGAAGGGGGCCTTGCCGGAGTTCAGGACGGCGACCTTGTCCATGTCGCAGTCCATGCCGAGAACCTCGTGGCCGAGTTCGGCCATGCAGGCCGCGTGGGTGGCGCCGAGGTAGCCGCAGCCGACGACGGTGAGCTTCATGAGCGGGGTTCCTTTGCGAGGTGGGGGCCGCCCGGCGGCCCCCACCTCTGCCCCGCCCGGGAAGGGCGGGGTGCTCAGGAGGGCCGCGCCGCAGCCAGGTAGCGGTTGATCCCGTCCCGGATGAACGGCGGGATCGTGAGGATGCCGAGGTGTTCGGGGGCGAAGAACTGGAGCTTGACGCCCTCGGCCAGCGGGAGCTGGGTCTCGTCGCCGTCCCAGGAGGCGGCGAAGAACGTGATCAGCTGGCCGGAGCCGTGCTCGTCGCGAATCTCGAACAGCTCGGTGAGGTCGTCGACGACCAGGCCGGCTTCTTCGTCGAGCTCGCGGACGATCGCAGCGGCCGGGGTCTCGCCGGGATCGCAGCCGCCTCCCAGAACGCTCCAGTGATCCGGCCAGGCGATCTTGCCGGGCAGGTTGTCACGCAGGTGGAGGAGGAGTTCGCTGCGGCGGTTGGCGATGATCGCGACGGCGCCGCGGGCGGTGGCCGGGCTCTCGGCAGTGGTGTCCTGGTGCATCCGGACACCGTAGTGAGGCGACAGGTCGTCATGCGGCAGCCCTCACCGTCTGGTCGCAAAACCAGGCGGCCGCCATGAGGGCCTGCATCCGGGTGCGGTCGAACCGCCCGCCCTGCTTGAGCCCGCCCTCGAGCAGCGGCCGCATCGCGACCGGCGCCTCCGCCAGGGCGGTGTGGATCTGGGCATCCGCCCAGGCCGCGAGCTGGCCGTTCAGCCAGGACGGGACCGGGGAGGCGAAGCCGAGCTTGTCCCGGCTGCCCCAGACCTCCCGCGGCAGGCCCAGGGCCTTCGCGGCGTCGCGGAGGATCCGCTTGCCCTCGGCCGGGTGGGCGATCTTGTGCTCGGCGGGTAGCCGGTAGGACAGCTCGACCAGGGCGCGGGCCAGGTAGGGAGACCGGCGTTCGAGGGCGTAGGCGGAGGCGAGCTTGTCGCTCGTCATCACCAGCGGACGCCAGGCCGTCGCCAGGTCGGCGAGGGTGAGGCCGCGGGCCAGGTCCCCACCGCTGGTGTCCATCGCGGTGGCGACGAGGTCGCGGATGCGGCCGTCGGGGTCGGGGCCGCGCAGGACGAGCCGGGTGACCGCCTCGGCAGGGTCGAGTTCCTCGACGGCCGTGTGCAGGAGCTTGGCGGCCAGCGGCCGGTAGGCGTCCATCCCGGCGGCCAGGACGGCGTCCGGGCCGAACAGGACCATGGCGTGGCGGACGTAGCCCATGAGGAACTCGTCCGGGCCGAGCCCGCCGACCGCGACCTTGAGCCCGAGGTCAGCGATCTTCCGGTAGGCCATGTACTCAGAGAACGTGGACGCGTTGCCCATCGGGTAGTCCAGAGCGGACATCATGTGCGGCAGCACTTTGGTGAAGTCGACGTGGTCCGGCTCGACAACCACCAGCTCGGCCCCGATGTCGGATGCGATCTGGGCCGCGATCTGCGACTCGTCGAGCCGGTCCTGTCCCGGGTAGCGGACGGTGACACAGACCGGGGGCCGCAGCAGATAGGCCAGCACCGACGAATCGAGCCCACCCGAGAGTAAGAGCGCGAAGTCGCAGCCCGGGGCCCGCAGCGGGATCTGCTCGGCCAGCACGACGGAGAACCTCGCCAGGGCCTCACTGTAGGTGCCGGTGAAGGGCTGGCAGTCCTGGAGTTTCCAGTAGGTGTGCTGGTCCAGGGAGCCACTCGCGATGTCGAAGGCCAGCAGCGTGGCCGGGGCGAGCAGCTGGATGCCCTGGAAGGGAGTGTCGACACCAGCTGGCGTCTCGATCGCGATCACCTCGGGCCGCAGGACGAGCGGGGCAGCGCCGTATCCGGCCAGGGTGGTGACCTCGGAGGCGAACGCGAGCCGGCCGCCGTCCAGACGCCAGTAGAGCGGCTTCTCACCGAGCCGGTCGCGGGCCATGAACAGCTTGCCGACGCGCGGGTCGTAGACGGCCAGGGCGAACATGCCGTCCAGCCCGTCGAGGCAGGACGGGCCGATCTTGGCCCAGGCTCGCAGCACGAAGTGCGCGTCTGTGTCGCGAGGGCCGAGCAGGATGCCCCAGGCGGCGGCCTGCTGTCGGTAGTTGTAGATCTCGCCGTTGAAAGCCAGCAGCACCCCGGTATCACGGTCGAGGTAGGGGCCGGGCATCGCCTGCGGGTCGACGATCAGCAGCGTGTTCATGGCCAGCACCGCCCGCCCGTCGCTCGCGGCGGCGTGCATGGTGCCGTCCGGCCCGCGGTGGGCCTGCGTGGCGCCCATCGCACCGACGGTCTGCTCGTGCCGGACGGCGTCGGCTCCGGCCAGTCCTGCGATTCCGCACATATCTGGTTCACCCCCGAGTGAGTGGTGGTGCCTTGGCGGCGACCGCCGCCGAGGGTCCTTCCTCCCAGCCCGGCGGCGGCCTGGGCTCACATCACAGCCGCCCGGGAAGATCTCGGGGAGGGCTCGCAGGGGGGCTCACAACTCGCAAAGGCGGTTCACGACCCGCCGAAGAGGAATATCGTCAGTGACCCAACACGCGGAACGCGTACGACTCTTAGCCCTCGGACGGGTACGACGTCGTGCTCCACCAAGTACAGACATACGTGCCCAACTACGTGTTCGAGTCGCCCGCGCTCCGGTCACCGGCAAGGGAGAAGGTCGTGGCGTCGACCACCCGCCGGACCCGTCCGCCCAACGCGGACCTGGCCCGGCTCATCGAAGCCAGCGGCGCGAGCCACAAATCCCTGGCTCTGCGCGTCAACCAGCTCGCCCATGCCGCCGGGATTGAGACCGACTACTCACACACGTCCGTGGCGAACTGGTGCCGCCGCGGGATGACGCCGAAATGGCCGGTGCCGAACCTGTTGGCGCAGGCCATCGGCGAACGGCTCGGCCGGCCCGTCAACCTCGACGAGATCGGGATGGGCGAGGCGGAGACAATCGACGCCTCGGTGGGGTTGGATTTCCCGCGAGACCCCGCCGACGCCGTCCGCGTCGCCACTTCGTTCTGGAGCTCCGTGAACCGCCGCGACTTTCTGGCCGGATCCGGCTTCGCCGCCTCCGCCTTCACCACCCCCGTCACCCGGTGGCTCGTCACCCCTGCCGACGAGACCGCTGACCATCGTGGCGGGAAGCAGGTCGGGCGAGCCGACCTCGACGAACTGCGCGAGGCCGCCGACGACGCCCGCCGCTGGGACTCTAAATACGGCGGCGGGAACTGGAAGGCCAACTCCGTCACCGACTGCCTCGACCACCGCGCGGGCCCACTTCTGCAGGGCTCCTTCTCGGACGAGATCGGCCGCGAACTCTTCTCGGTGACCGCCGAGTTGTCGCGGCTCGCCGGGTGGACGGCGTTCGACGTCGGCCAGCACGACGCCGCCCAGCGGCACTTCATCCAGGCCCTCCGTCTCGCCCGCGCCGGCAGTGACGTGCAGCTGGGCTGCTATGTCCTGACCACCATGGCCATGCAGACCCTGATGCGCGGGTTCGCGTCGGAGGCCGTGGACATGGTCCAGGGCGCCTTCGAGCGGGCAAAGGGGCAGGCCGTGCCCCGGGTATTGGCGTTCACCAAGCTGATCGAGGCCCGCGCTCATGCCCGTGAGAACGACGCCAGGGCCGCCTCGAAGGCGCTGAAAACCTCCGAGGACCTGCTGGGGCAGGCGAAGGACGACAGCGGCGACGAGCCCGCCTGGATCGACTTTTATGCGCACTCCCGTCTCTCCGCCGACGCCGCCGAGATCTTCCGCGACCTGAAGAGCCCCAAGGCCGCTCTCAGCTGGAACCAACACGCCGCCGCGATGCCGACCGGGGTGTTCACCCGGTCCGTCGGCATGCGCCTCGCCATCGTCGGGACCGCCCACCTCCAGGCCCGCGACCTCGACCACGGCCTCGAACTCGGCCACCGGTCCGTCGACATCCTCGCCCGCGTCCAGTCCTCCCGGGCCAAGGACTACGTGCGCGAGTTCAACGCCGCCCTCGTCCCTTGGCGGCGCGAACCGGCCGTCCGCGAGTTCATCCACCGCACCCGCGCCGAACTCGGCGTCGCCGCCTGAGCCCTGAGCCTTGCGGTCTCCCGGGAGATCCCCGTTCGTAGGGCGGCAGAACGGGCAGCCGTTGCCGGAAGGCGACGGGCTGGAACTCAACGGTGCCGACGAGGCTCAGCGTCTGATGCGGCACGAGTGGGCCTCGGATCTCCGAGCGAGGTTCCGGATGTCGGGCAGCCAGAACGTCACGACTACCGACATCGAGCACATCGGTCTGGGGTTCAGAGATACGCGTCAAGGGGGCAATGAGTAGATCTTGATGCGGCTTTACGCGTGGTCAGCAGAGTGACGCCGCAGTAAATGCGTACATCTCGCTCTGGAAGCCGGAACGGTCCGCCGCAGGTCGCGACGATCACGGCCAGGGCGCCGTCGCAGTAAATCCGGTATTTACTGCGGTAGTTCTTCCGGTTTCCGCTGGGCGGCTGCGGTGAGCTGGGCGGCCAGATTCTTGAGCGCCTGCCGCAGTTCGTCGGGATGGTTGATGGTGAAAGGCCACTCCAGGGAGGCGAGCATGTGGGCCATGCCGTCCAGCCGTTCTGCCCGTGCGTGCATGAGAACGCCGGTGGGCTGGGCGGTGAGGGTCACCGCTGAGCGAGGCAGCCGGCGAGCGATCTCATCGAGGGGGCCATGGATCGTCACCTCGACCTGCCAGCGGTAGGGCCCCTGAGCGAGGGTCGAGGTCAGGTGGGCGACGGGGTCGAAGCCGTCGGGTGCGGTGAAGCTGTCGGCTCGGGGGATGACGGAGGTGATGCGGTCGATGCGGAAGGTGCGCAAGCTGTCGCGGAGGTGGTCGTGGCCGACGACGTACCAGCGGCCGGTGTGGAAGACCACGCCGTAGGGGTCGATGTCGCGTTCGGTGTGTTCCTGGCGCCAGGACTGGTGGCTGATGGCGACGGTCGTGCGGGCGCGGGAGGCCTGGGCCAGTGCCAGCAGGACGCCGGTTCCGGGTGCCTGCCCGATTACGGCGTTGGCGGTGAAGGACAAGGTCTCCCACATGGCGGCGAGCGGTTCGCGCAGGGCGTGCGGGAGCACCCGCTCGATCTTGGCCAAGGCACCGGCACTGGCCGGCGCGGCGGTGCCCATGCCCAGACGTTCTGCCGCGAGCAGGCCAAGGACGACGGCGAGGGCCTCGTCATTGGTGAGGACCAGAGGTGGCATACGGTAGCCGCGGGCCAGTCGATAGCCGCCGTAGCGGCCGCGTTCGGCCTCCACAGGGATGCCCAAGTCGCGTAGGTGGGCCGTGTAGCGGCGCACGGTGCGGACGTCGGTGTCCAGGCGGTCGGCCAGCTCCGTCCCGGTGAGCCGGGCGTTGGACTGGAGGAGTTCCAGCAGGGTCAGCACACGGGTCAGGGGATGCGACATGGATCACTCGGCATTTCAGGGCGGATTCTGTCCTGTATCGACTTTACGCTCCCCGCAGCACCTCACTTCAGGGAGATCACATGGCCACCTTCGTACTCGTTCCCGGCGCCTGGCTCGGGGCATGGGCCTGGGAAGACACCGCCCGCGCTCTGCAGGAGCGCGGCCACACGGCGCTGCCGCTGACACTGACCGGCCTGGCCGAGCACGCAGACCAGGGCGGACCCCAGACGGACCTGGACACGCACATCGCGGACATCACGGGATTCGTCGAGCGGAACGATCTGCGCGACGTCACGCTGGTCGCCCACAGCTACGCGGCTGCCCCGGTCACCGGGGCAGCCGGACGTCTCGGCGACCGCCTGGAGCGCGTGATCTACGTGGACAGCGCCCCGTTCGCCGCAGGCATGTGCATGCTCGACCTCATGCCACCGCAGGCAGCGGACCAGCTGCGCCAGCAGGTCGACGCTTCCGGCGACGGGTGGCGGCTACCGATGCCGCCCTTTGAGGTCCTGGGCTTGTCCAGCAGCCTCGACGGGCTCGATGAGGGCCAGCGGAACGCTCTGCGCACGCGTGCCACCCCTCAGCCGTTCGGCACTTTCACCCAGCGTCTCGCCGGCCCGGCCGAGCCCGGTCCCGGTGTGGACCGTGTCCTGATCGCCTGCCGTGACTTCACGGGGCTGCTGGATGCCGGGGTGCCGATGCTGGCCTACCTGAACCAGCCGCCGTGGCGGCGCTTCGACCTGCCCACCGGGCACTGGCCGATGCTGTCCGCGCCCGCCGAACTCGCCCGCGTCCTCGACAAGGCCGTCTCCTGACCGCGCCGGCCGAGAGGCACAGCCCGACGCCTGACCACGAGAGCATCCGCAGGCTGCGGGCCCACGCTCAGGCCCTGGCCGGCGGAGCATGCGAGGCCTCTGCCGTGACGGTCGTCCGACGGGTCTTCGCCATCCAGGCCCAGGACGCCACGGCCGCCGACCTGGGCATCCGGGTACGCGGCCGGGACATCACCGCCCAGGCCATCCGCACGGCATACGAGAAAGAGCGGAGCATCGTCCGCAACTGGTACATGCGCGGCACCCTGCACACCATCCCCAGCGACGACGCCCGCTGGGTGTTGCAGTTGCTGTCCCCGCGGATCCTTGCCGCAACCAGCCGCCGCTACCAGCAGCTGGGCCTGGGCGATGATCTGCGCCAGCGCGCCGACCATCTCATCCGGCGTGCTCTTGCCGCGCACGGCCCACTCACCCGGGCCGAGCTGACCGAGCGCCTTACCACCCTCGGTATTCCGCCGGACGGGCAGGCGCCGTTCTACCTGATCCGCCACGCAGCACTCACCGGCATCCTCTGCCATGGTCCGCGGCGCGCCGGTGAGGGCACGTATGTGCTGCTCGACGACTGGCTGCCCTCCACCGGGCGCTTCCGGTGGGAGGGCGACGATGCTCTCGCCGAGCTGGCCCGCCGGTACCTGGCCGCGCACGCCCCCGCCACCTTGGAGGACTTCGCCGCCTGGTCCGGACTGCCGATCACCTGGGCCCGCAGGGCCTGGAAAATGCTGGCGGAATCCGGCGTGATCACCGAGTACGGCGCATTGACCATGCTCGCCGGGCGGGTGAAAGAACTCCCACGCTCGTCTGACACCCCGGACGTTCGCATGCTTCCCGCCTACGACAACTACCTGATCGGCTACCGCACCCGCGAGGCGTCCGTCCCCGCTCTCCACCAGGCCCGCGTCTGGCCAGGAGGCGGCCTCATCCGCCCCACTGTCATCGCCGACGGCCTGGCCATCGCCACCTGGACCCGTGGCCCCGGCTCGCGCTCCATCCAGGTGGATGCGTTCGAACCTGTCCCGCCTCAGATCGAGCAGGGTATCGACATGGAAAAGGAGGCCGTCGTCGGCTTCCTGCGGCCCACCACATAGCCGACCCGCATCCCGATCCAAAAAGGGCCGCATAGGCGAGAACGTTGGGTCAGGCGGCCTGACCGAGGCCGGCGGCGATCAGACGCTGCTCACGGAGCGGGGTGAAGTCGACGTCAAGCTTTGGGTCGTACGCTTCCGGCTGGATGCCGACTTCGTGGGTGCTGTACTCGCCGAACCGGTTGATGTGTTCGGTCAGGTACGGCGAGATGTGCGCCAGGTCTTCCGGGTCGATCTCCCATCCCTCCTCCAGCAGCTGGCGGACGATCTCCGCGATGTCCAGGGCGTTGTGGAAGATCACCGCGTTCGTAAGGAGGGCGTTGAACTTCATCGCCTTCTCCTGCTCGATCGGGTCGTTGTCGGCGATGACGCCGCGGTTGCCGAAGCCGATCCACTGGGAAAACCGGTTGAACGACTCGACCTTGTTGGTCGCCGCGGTCACCCGCCGCCGCAACGGCGCGTCCGAGAGGTAGCGCAGAAGCTGGACGGTGCGGATCACGCGGCCAACCTCGCGGAAGGCCGCGTAGGTGGCATTCTTCCGCGACCCCGACCGCAGCCGCTTGAGCAGCGTGGAGGAGGAGATGGTGCCCTCGCGTACGGAGACGGCCACGCGCATCAGGTGGCGGAACTGGGACTCGATCAGGTCGAAGTCGATTGTGTTCTTGCCCGGCTCCCCGAACAGGGCGTCGATGTGTACGTACTCGCTCTGCTTGGAGGGCCGGTAGAAAGTCAGTTCCTTCCAGTTCCTGATCCTGGGCATCAGGTCGAAGCCCAAGAGGTGGGCGAGCGCAAAGACAGGGAAGCTCTGGCCCTGCGTATCCGCGTGCACCGTGGTCGGCTGCACCTCGGAGGTGTTCTTCAGCAAGCCCTCAATGATGTAGACGGCCTCCCACACGCCACACGGGA
Organism: Streptomyces albicerus; assembly: GCF_008905045.1. Taxonomy (GTDB): domain Bacteria; phylum Actinomycetota; class Actinomycetes; order Streptomycetales; family Streptomycetaceae; genus Streptomyces; species Streptomyces albicerus. The sequence goes on along the minus strand of NZ_VWMY01000049.1, from coordinate 6,440 downwards.
TGAAGTGCGTGAACAGCGCGATGTAAGTGTCCGAGACGTGGTGGTAGGCGATGCCGCCCGGCTTGCCGTACCTCACGCTCGTCTCGGAGAGCAGGTTGTCGAGATAGGTGTCCATGTGGGTGCCGTCCGCCGCCACCGCGGTCCCGTCACCCCACGCCTGCGAGATGTCCAGGCGGGCGTGCGCGTTCACCAGGTCGGCGACCGCCTCGTTCAGCAGCACGATCGAGAAGTGCTTGTTGGCGACGTACGACAGCTCGTGCCCGCTCACGCCGGGGATGTGCCGGGCGGCCTCGTACGGGCCCATGTTGGTGCCCTTGACGAACGTGACGATCACGTAGCGGCCCAGAGGGTCGGTGAGCTTGGGCTCGTTGCCGGACGGCGGGCCGAAACGGCGCCACCACTCCACCCAGTACGCGGTCCGGGCCACGATCCCCATCAGGGAACGCTCCGGCATCCTCGCCTTGATCTCCTGCTCCAGCCGCTTCGCCGAGGGCCGCTGGCCGTCAGCCCGGAACGCCTTCAGCGACGGGACGCCCGTCTCCGGATCGATCACCAGGCCCTCGTTCTCCGGGTACCCGGCGTCCGCCGCCGCGGCGGCGGATCGCAGCTTGTCCTCCAGCTGCCGGCGGAAGAACTTCGCGTCGAACTCGGCGCTCTCGCCCGCCTCGGCGAGGCCGACCTCCACCAGGTAGGACCCCAGCGTCTCCTGGACGACCTCCCAGGCCAGCAGCTGCTCGGACCAGTCGGCGTACTCCTCCGAGCCGACCACCGCGACGTCGCCGGTGCGCAGTTCCTCGGCGAGCGCGGTGAAGACCATCGCCTCGAAGTGCTTGCGCACGAACTGCCCGGTCCGGGTCTTGTCGAGGACGGCCTTGCGCCAATTCTGGGTGGCGAAGGAGAGGTCGACCTCCTTGCCCTCCTGGTTGAAGGCGGTGATGTACTCGCCGCGGGCCGCCTGGTGCCGCTGGGCGTGCGCGAGGGCATCCAGCACCCGGCTGTCCTCGCTCGTCGCGGTGAACTTCAGCTTGTCGTTGTCGGCCAGGTCGAACATCACCGCCCGGTCCCGGCCGATCTGCCCGTACAGCAGCACTTCCCAGAAGTTGCCGTGATGGGCGGAGACCTTCTCGATCTGCTCGTACTGCTTCGCAAACCCTCCGAAGCCCTCCACCGCGCGGGTGACCGCGCCGAACCCGCCGGCCTGCACCACCTGGGCCTTCACCAGGGAGAGGACCGCCGGGGCGACCCTTCCCTCCAGCCGCGTCGCGACCTCGTCCACCGACGCCTCCTCGTCCAGGCCCTCCAGGGCCTGGCGGACCTCGGCGGTCATGGTCGCGGCCCTCGTGAGCCCCTCCTGGGCCGGGCCGCCCTCGTCGATGTGCTTGAGCACCGTCCGGTAGTTCCCGATCAGGGACTCGACGATCTCCCGCTCGGCGAGCCGGATCTCCTCCAGCTCCGCCTTGGCCTTCTTGATCTTCGTCGCCACGCGCTTGCAGAACATCGTCGCCAGGTCGTCCCGCACCCGCATCCACGCCTTGTGCGTCAGGGCCGCGACCACCGCGATGCGCTTGACGAGGGCGAAGTCCCGCAGCTCCGAGGCGTCCGCCGCGTCCGCCTCCCCGGCGAAGTCGGTGATCTTCCCCGCGGCGACTCCGTCCATCCACACGTCGGTGTCGCCCAGCTCGTCCAGCCATTCCAGACGCTTGGTCAGGTTCTTGAAGTGCGACCAGGTCGGGCCCTTGGCGGGCTTCTTCAGCCGGTTGAACAGCGTCGTCCCGTCGCTGTCACGGTCCTCCAGCAGCCGCATGAGCCCCGCCCGCTGAGCAGCGCTCATGCGGTCGTGGATACCCGCGCAGATCGAGGCGTTCACCTCGGTGCGGATTTTCGAGGCCATCTTGTCGAAGGTGGAGAACCCCGGCAGCTCCAGTCCGGCCTCCACCACCTTCTCCAGCGCGATGTTGATCAGATCCGCCGGGCGGTTCTTCGCCGCGGCCTCCTTGCGGATCGACTGCTCGACGATCCCACGGGCCTTGGCCTGGTCGTACGTCACGCCGGCCTGCTTGCGGACCAGGCCCCGGTGGTGCTTGGCGGTCCGCTCCGCCCGGTACACCGGCAGCGTGCCCTCCGGCAGCTCCACCGCCCGCCGGACGAAGTCCACCACCATCTCCGGGACGTCCTCCAGCGCCGGGAAACACCCCATGCGCCGGTACGACTTCAGCATCAGCAGCAGCGCCAGCAGATGCTCATCGCAGTCCGTGGCATCAGACGCCCACTCCAACTCATCGCGGCTCGGGGAGAAGAACAGATGCAGCTCATGCGCGGTGATCAGCCGCTTGAACCGTGGATACGCGGTCCGTTCAATCGATGTCACAACCCACCCCAGGCCCCAGACGACGCGCAACATCACCACCAACGACACTGGGCCGAATGGGTGACGGGCGACGAGCGCTCAGGGCTTCAAGATCATCCCGTTGCCCCTTTGGCGCGTATCTCGGTCACACCCCGGGCAGGGTAGAGGGTGCCGTCCTGAACGCGGACCAGGTCGCAGCAGCGTCCGGGTCCTCCTGCCGTCAGGCCAGCCGCCAGCCAGTTCCGCCCGCATCGTGCCAGACCGGTCCGACAACCGAGCGAGACGTCCTCACGCGTGCATAACGCACTGACCAAGGTCAGCACGGTCGCCGTGGCGTTCTGGCGCGACGCGAGGCCTCGCATCTCTCAGCACATGAGCGATAGCAGGCGCCCGCGGGCGGATCAGGAAGCAGAACTGCGGCCGGTGCGACCTGGCAGGAGTCTCGGCTCCTGCCGGGATTCCGGGACGGTCTCCAGGGCTTGGAGGAACTCGGCCGGGTCCTGGTACCGAAGGGCGGGCTCGCGCGCGAGACAGGTCCACAGGACGTTATTGAGAGCGGGAGATACAGGCAACTCCTCCACTGCGATCGGCTCCCGGAGAATCGCGAAGACGACCTCGGCCGCGTTGGCGCCATCGTAGAGGCGGCGCCCCACGACACACTGGTACAGGACTGCGCCGAGCGTGTAGATGTCCGACCGGATGTCAACGACGTGATCGCCCCGGACCTGCTCCGGGGCCATGTAGGGAATCGTGCCAATGACGCCCCCCACTTCGGTGATGCTGAGGCTCGTCTCCACGGGACGCATCAGGCCGAGGTCGACGATCACGGGACCCCGATCGGACGTGACCACGACGTTAGCCGGCTTGAGGTCGATGCGGGACAAGCCCAGGGAGTGTAGGTAGTCCAGCGCGTGGCCGAGCGTGCGCGCGAGACTGGCCACGTCAGACGGCGGCAACGTCCCGTGCTGGACCAGCAGTTGGTCCAGCGACGGCCCCTCGGTCAGCTCAAGGATCAGGGCGGGGACAGCCAGCCGGTCGAAGGATTCGATGACGCGCAGGACGTTGGGGTGCCGCATCCGCATTCCGATCTCGCCCTCACGCTGGAAGCGGGCTCGGACCGCGAAGTCCTCCGCCAGACCGTTGTGGAGCAGCTTGATCGCCACGCCCTCGCCAGTGCGCAGGTCAACACCGCGGTACACCGCCCCCATGCCGCCGGCTCCGATGAGTTCCCGCACCTCGTACCGGTCACTGAGCCGCGTGATGGCCGGCAGCGAGGTCGCTGTGCGCGCCGGTGGAACAAGCACCGGATCGGAACCGGAACGCGGCCGGATGACAATGGTCTCGGAGCTCTCCCAGCGCGCTGGCACAGGGACGGGCGTCCCAAGGCCAACCCGCTCCTCCTCGTTACGGCGGGTGAGCCCTGCGACCTGGCGGGAGTATGTATCGGTGAGACGGTAGTAGGTCAGCCCGGCGCTCGCCGGGTTCCCGAACTGCGTCACGTCGACACGACCCGGATCGCTGACGACCTCCAGAACGCCGCTGTGCTCAAGATGCCCCAGGAACTGCTCGGCCGAAGGCCCATCGAGCAGCAGCATTGGATCGAGCTGCCCGTCAACCAAGATGTCCTGAGACGAGAAGGCCCGACCCCGGCTGCGTAGCACCCAGTCAGCCAGGTGATAGGCACTCAGCCGCTGGCGGTCCCTGTCAATGGGAACGATCACCGCAGGCGAAGCTTCGTCCGTCGCACCGCTGGGCGACAGGATGGCATCCAACTGGGCGTAGAACAGCACACGCTGCCAGGCCTCGTCATCCACGTGGACAGACGCGCGCTGCGACGCGTCCCACATGACCATGGAGTTGAACTCCTGCAACAGCCGGCGGGGGACACCGCGCGACTTGAACCGTAAGTGGGCGATCAGCGAAGCCAGCTGAATGGTCTCGCCCTCAGGTCGGGCGAGGTCAACCGTGTTACTGATGTCCGCCGAATTTGCAGGGACGGGCAATGCAGGCAGGCCCAGTTCGGCCCGGGCCCATGCAACCGACTCGTGGACGAGCCGCTCTGGCGCAGTCCACAGACACGGCACGTACATGCGCCACGCGAAGACGCTCTCGTACAGGCCACTCCCTCGGTCAGCGTCCGACACGGCCCGATCATGCAAATCGGGTCCGGCGACCAGGACGAAATGCACTCCACGGGTCGTGAACACGTTCTTCAGCGAGCCGAGCAGTCTCTCGAGAGCGGCGACGGCGTCAGGGTCACTGTCGGTGAGCTTGTCGAGTTCGTCGAGCACGATGACCGGATGCACGCGGAGCCGGGACACCGCCCTGCGCCACATTCGGTGGCGAGGAGGACGCTCCGACCGACCGCTGAGGAGCTGCACGATCCGCACCAGATCGTGCTCGACATCAGTCTCCGAGTAGGCGAGAAAGGCGGCTTCGGTGGTGCGCGACCTGCTCTTCTTACCTCCGACGTTCAGTGTCGGGGGTGCCACACCAAGCAGGCCGTGCTGAATACCCAGTCCCGCCGTCGCGCTGCGCTCGCTAGTCTCGGACTGGGTCTGCGTGAACGACAACGACGTGCGGGTGTAGGCCACCAGCAAGGATTCGCGAACTTCGGACGGCAGGTGCTGAAATAGCCCTTGATCGTCCAGTGCCTCGAAGATGCGCCGGACGATGGCGAAGAGTAGCTGGTCCGGTTCCATCCTGCGCGCGACGCTTAAATGCACCCTCAGTAGCAGTTGGCGATCAGGCCCGAACCGGGCGGCGGGGTCTCCCCGGTCGAACCCGGCTGCCGCCTTTTCCAGAGCCCGTAGGACCAGGGTTGTCTTGCCCACGCCGCGGAACCCCGTGACCAGGAAGGTCCCACCGTGCGAGTGCATGAGCCGCTCACAGAGCAGATCCACGAGCTCCTCATGACCGAGTACAGGAATCGAGACGTCGCCGACAGGCAGCGGCTCGTGGATGTAGTGGAACTCGCGGTGCAGCGGAACGTGCAGCACGTCGCCCTCCCTTGGCTGGGCCGAGAGGGCCCGATCGCATGAACCCGCTCTCCCCGTACGGGAAGTTGGTCCAGTTGTTGCGAAAGTCTAGGGCGATGTCTCGCAGCCCGACGCGTACCCTGACCCACCGCACGGAACTTCCACTCGTCGTATCACGCGACCATGATCGCCAGCCAAAGATCAACTGCCACGCCCCCTTGTGCTTGAACAGGCGCAGGGCAACGTCGCCGACGACGACATGAAAGGCTCAGGTGAATTCCTTCTCACGCGGGCGAAGGGATCGGACAAGGCACTGGCGGAGGGCCTGGACGTCTCGCGCCGCACAGTGGAGCGCTACCGCGCCGTGACCGCCCGCACCCAGATCATCGACGGCCAGGTCCTCCCCAGCCTGCCCGCCTGAGATCCCAGGAGGAGCAGTGACGAACCACGAGTACCAGGTCGTGGCAAACCACAAAAGCTGCCGGCGGCACCGATCAGGTCGTCAAGAACATGAGGAGCTTTGCTGCGGCAGGCGTTATGAACCGAGTGATCGGCATCCTGGACAACGACACCGCAGGCCGCCAAGCCGAGAAGCAACTCGCCAATGCTCCTCTTCCAGAGCATTACGCCGTCTGCAGGTTGCCCGATGTGGATTACGCGCGGCGCTACCCGACCCTCGGCCCCTCCGGCGCTTCGACCGACGACGTCACAGGTCGCGCCTGCTCCGTGGAATTCCACTTTGGCCAAGGCTGCTTGCTGGGTCCAGACGGGAAGCCGGTCCCAGTGCGCTGGAAGACTCACATCGACCCGATGAACGACTACCAAGGCGAACTTGCCAACAAGCCCTACGTCCAAGAGCGCATCAAGGAGATGCTCCGAGAGGCAGAAGAAGGGGAGAAGCCCCTCGGAGGAGAGTGGGATCCGATGCGCTGCTTGGCCGAAACCCTCATCAGCCTGGCAGAGCCTGAGGCTGAGTGACATCCGCGGTCTTGCCATTGGCCACTGGTCAGCTCTTAGACCCAATGCCGTGACTCTGTTGGCGATCTTGCCGGGGATGCTGACAGGTCGTCTGTTCGGCGGTTTGCTGGGATGAGGCGGGGTGGTTCCGGGGAGAG
>NZ_VWMY01000048.1 GCF_008905045.1 Streptomyces albicerus | reverse complement strand
AACGCGCCTACATCTACCTCGGCACCCTCACCCTCGCAACCCTCCTCATCTGGCTCCGCACATGATCCGAGAAACAGTGCCTAGGCCCAGCAGGCCGAAGTCACCGCCCACTGGGATCGGCAGGAGGTCACGGTCAAGGCACGGCCTTGGTGGTGTGCTGAGCCCGTTGGCCATGGCGAACGCCGACCTGGCGGCGAGCTCAGGGCGCCCTGCCTGGTCGGCTACCATGGTCAGTACGGCAGACGAGCCGAGTGGACGGCCGCGTCAGGACTCCTGGTCCTGCCGAGGAACGTCCGGACTCCACAGGGCAGGGTGGTGGCTAACGGCCACCCGGGGTGACCCGCGGGACAGTGCCACAGAAAACAGACCGCCCAGCGTTCAGGCGCTGGGTAAGGGTGAAACGGTGGTGTAAGTAGCTGTTGTTGTACCGATCATGGAACGTGTAGATCGAACAGGGTTCCTGGTCGGGTGATCTTCCGGCTGTACGCGCATGAGGGCAGGGCCTCTCGGTAGCTCGGGGATGCGAACCCAAACCGAGCAACACCGGGAGGCCCTGTTGTCGTATGTGTACGCGCCCGCGCCCGTGGACTTCAACTCGTCCGCCGTGTCGTGCGATTGCCTCGCGCATGTGTACGGCAACGCGGCCGATCATCCGGAGCGGGAACGCTGCTATCCCTCCGCCATGAGCGACGCGGAATGGGCGGCGGTGCGCCCGTTGCTGCCCACCCCGGCCTGGCTGGAGGGCCGCGGCGGGCAGCCCGAAGGGTACTGCCACCGCCAGATGTTGGACGCGATCCGCTATCTGGTGGCCGGCGGGATCTCCTGGCGGTCGATGCCCGTGGACTTCCCCGACTGGGACCGCGTTTACGCCTTCTTCCGCCGCTGGCGGCAGCTCGGGTTGATCACCGAGTTCCATGACCGGCTGCGCGGGCGGGTCCGCGAGTGCGAGGGCCGTGAGGTGGAGCCGACGGCCGCCATCATCGACGCGCAGTCGGTGAAGGGGGCCGCCTCGGTGCCCGCCGCTTCACGCGGCTACGACGGCGGCAAGCAGATCAACGGCCGTAAGCGGCACATCATTACCGACTGCCTCGGTCTGCTGCTGGTGGTCGCGGTCACCGCCGCGAACGTGGGCGACCGCGAGGCGGCCGCGGGCCTGCTGGCGCGGCTGCGGAATCTGCACCGGGACGTCTGCCTCGTCTGGGCCGACGGCGGCTACACCGGCCAACTCGTCGACCGGTGCCGCCAGAAGCTGGCCTTCAACCTCGAAGTCGTCAAGCGCACCGACGACATGGAGGGGTTCGTGGTGCTGCCGAGACGCTGGGTGGTGGAGCGCACCCTGAGCTGGTTGATGCATTCGAGACGTCTGGCAAGGGATTACGAGACGCTGCCCGCCACCAGCGAGGCGATGATCCTGTTCTCGATGATCACGCGGATGAGCCGCCGGCTGGTGAGGCCACGAGGCGCCGGCCTGCACTGAACGCGCCCGATGCCTCCTGCAGCAGCCGTCCGCGCTCGCCCAGGCGCCTGGCCTTCGACCGCACCCCTTCGACCTTCGCCGCGACCGCGTTGTCGATGCCCAGGGCCGCCGCGATGTCCTTGGCCCGCATCGGCTCACGGTCCGGCCGGTCCTGAAGCACGTTCAAAATCCGCTGATTATCCAGCGAGAGTACCGACACCGACAGCCCCTCCCGCCAGGGCGGCACGATCGCTCCCGGCACCGACGCGGCCATCTGCGCGGGAACGGGGATGGGCGCCGCTTCCCCCTCGCCCTCGGCTTCCGTCGCGGCCGTGGTCTCGGCGGCGGACGCGGCCAGGGCGTCGACCAGTTCCTCCCGCGCGATCACCCGCCGGTCCAGCTCGATCTCGCCGGCCTCCAGGGCCGCAGCCACACGGGCCGCTTCCTCCCGCAGCACCTCCACCCGCTCTCGGGCAGAAGCCTCGCGCGCCTCCAGCAACCCCAGCATCGACGCCATCGCGCACCCCTTAACGAACAAGCGGAAGCAGAACGCCCGATGACTCCCTCAGCCCGACCGAGACCATGCCTGACCAGCAGGAATCACGCGATCATGTTCGGTTGAGATACGGCTTCTAACGCCTGAGGGCCCCTCCGTACGATGCCCTTCGTCGACCTGGGAAGACGCGTCTGGAGCAGACCGCATCATCGACGCCACCACCAGACAGCGGGCCTGACGGTCGTCCGCGCCTTTGCGGATCCTGGCGTCCGGCTCCGTCCCCGCGCCGGACGCTGCCGCCGCGCCGCCCACTGACAACGCCGGACCGGCTGATCACCGCTCGGCTTGTCGCTTCCCCGCCCACAGAGTGTCCTCCGCCAAAGATCTGGCTCTGACCAGCGGCGACGGAGACGTCCTGGCCACGCTGGTCGCCCGCCTACCCGACCCCACCGCGATCGAGCGGCACTACGCCGACGGCAAGCCATCGTCCCCGAAGGTGCTGCTGAGCAGCGACGAGCGGATCAGTACCCTGGCCGCGCTGGCCGGCAACTCCCACCCGGACCGTGCCCTGGTCACGAACCTGCTTGAAGGGCTGCACCCCGTGGAGGTGCAGTGGCTGCAGGCGTACGAGCAGCACGTCCCGGCGTGGCTGCGGCAGGCCGCAACCGACCATGCCGCGGCGCACCCCTACGCGGGGCCGCCGCGCGTGCTGACGGACGAGGAACTTGATGACGTCGATGACCCGCAAGCAGTCATGCAGGGCTGGCTGGACACCATCAAGGACCACCGGGGCGCCTTCCTGAACCAGGTCGAGTACGCGATCCTCGACTCCCGTCAAGCTCTCGAAGGCAACCCGCCACCGTCGCTGTGCTCGTCTCGGCCGGCACCCGACCGCGATCCATAACCCAGAAGGCGGTTGGGCGAGGTACAGGGCGTTGGCTCGACCGGACAAGTTGGTCGGTCGGTGGACGCCTTCTCAATCACCTGTACCGGATCAGTATCGGCCGCTCCGTGATGCGCTCCGTGTCCCGGTCGTCGACCTTGCGCGCGGTGCCGTCCAGGTACTCGACGCTCCGGGCGCCCGCACCGACGCGCGTGGCGGCTGTGCCTGAGTGGGTCCAGCGGACACGGGCGGTGCGGAGCGTGCCTCGTTCATCGGGGATGAGGAATTCGCACTGCCAGACGTTCTCGGGCAAGCCGATCTCAAGGCCGCGGCCACAGGAGCGGAGGTTGGCGTAGGCCAACCACTGCTGGAGGCCGCCCACGAACCGGCCAGCCTTGGTGGGTGGTTGGCCTTCGGCCTGGAGCACAAGGGGTATCTTGCCGTTGCCCCACGCGTAGAAGTACATGCGCTCCAGGTCCCGGTTGCGGGCGTACAGACCCGTCAAGTAGAAGCGGACCGCGTGGTTGGCTGCGGTTTCCTCGTCCAACGGATCGTTCAGCGGCAGGGTCTGCACGGTGCCGGTGCTCCACAGAGGCAGGTGGTAACCCGCCCGGTGGAACGTCCGGTCGACCTTGCGTACTGCCTCGAGCATGGTCTCCGGGGGGTCGGTAATCCGACGTTGGTACAGCTTGATTCCTGCCGCGTCGCAATACTGGTAGCCGCCCAACTCGGCGAACCGCAGCAGGTATTCGTGTGCGTCGGCCGTCCACAGCTCGGTGAGCGAGGGGCACACCACGGTCGCGTTCTTGTCGCTCTCCCGGATGATGCGGCTTGCTCGCCGGGTCATCTCGACGAGTGTCGTGACGCTGCCGTTGTAATGGTGCTCGTGGTTCGCCGCGACCCACAGTTCGTACGCATCGATACGGGCACCCGCATGCCGTACGAGAGCACGTACGAAGGCGTCCCAGTCGTCGAGGTCGTCCGGTGGCGCCGCTCGGGAGCCGTCCGGATACGCGGCTTTCCGCGCGTCGGGGGCCGCCCAGGAGGGCGTGCCGCCGAAGACGAACAACGTGGGCAGCCGCTCCCGTTCGGCGCCATTGAGGAGCCGGTCAAGCGTGGACCAGTCGTACTCCCCGCGTGCGGGCTCCACTTGGGCCCAGCGGGTCTCGCTGTCCCACAGCCTCAGCGCGCCGGTCCGGAAGGACGGCATGGTCCCGCTGGAGCTGTTCATCGTCACACCGAACAGTTCCGGACCGACGGGCCTGGGTGTCTGCGCCCAACTCGTCGACCCGACCGGCGCCGGAACCGCCGCCGTTGCGGCCTCATACGGGGCGCTTGCGACGGCGGTGCACAGAACGACGAGTGCCATGACGGCGGCGAGGACGAACCGCATGCCCAGGGGACGCCGCCTCGTTGTCGGATCATCGGTAGCCGCGCCGACGGGCGCTCGGGCGAAGGCGGTGCCTGCGACGGGAGACAGGCCGAGATCCACCGCGGTGGACACCGAACCGGGATCTTGCCCTTGCCCAGTCGCGGCCATCCAGCATCGCAGGAGCTTGTTGAGTTCGTCCGGGTCGGCTCCGCACTCCTTGGCGATACAGACGATGAGGTCGTAGTCCGCCGGCGTCCCCTTGCCGTTGCAGTACCGGTGAAGGGTGGAACTGCTCGTGAAAACCCGCCGCCCCAACTCCTGGTAGCTGAGGCCACTGCGCTCCTTCAGTTCCGCCAGAACGCTGGCCAGCTCCTGAGCTCCCTCTTGCCTGTCCAAGCCCTTCACCCCCGTGACCGCTGCCTCGACTCCTGTCCCAGCTTTCCATGCGCGTCCCAATCCGTCTGGAACACACCAGGTCAGCGGGGCGGCACGCGTCCCACGCCGACTTGAAACGCGAGATCACTGGCCATCGGCCGGGGCGGAACAGCACAGTTGATCTCGCCGACATGACACGTCGGCATCACCGGTCCGCACCCTGCTGAACTCACCCGCTGTCATTGCCGCATCGGGCGTATCGCGGGGTGCGCCCACGACACACATCGGGGGAACGCATCATGAGAACTACACGGCTTCTGGGCGCGGCCGGGGCGGCCTTCGCGCTCGCCATCGCCACGGCACCCGCGTCACACGCGTCGACACCGGCGCCCACGTCGGCACTGTCGGCGTCTTCGGCTAGCTGTGACGCGACCGCCGTTGGGGTATGGGGCACCTCGGGCTCGTTCGAGTACAAGGGGCGCGACGTGAAGCTTCTGACCGAGAAGGTCACTGACAAGGTCGCGTTCGCCCAGGCCAGGGACGTGGCGGAGGGCGACAAGCTCTGGATCGACCGCAGCACCAACACGTTCAAGATGGGCAGTTCGCCCGGCCATCCGTCGACGTCCGAAGTGAGGGACAACGGAGGCTGGAAGCAGTGCGGCCCGTTCACCGTCAGCTGGTTCGACGCGAACGTCATGGACGCCAAGGTCACCGACGGGGTGAGCCTGAAGACCAGCTCCACCAAAAGCCGGGCCGTGCGGCCTTGCATCGATCCCGCAGGCACGGCGAAGTCCAAGTGCGGTAAGTGGTACGTGGACCACAAGTAAGAGGCCGTATCTCAACCGATCTTGGAACGTGCGGGTCGAACGGGCGTCCCGCCCGGATGATCTTCCGGCTGCGCGCGCATGAAGGCAGGGCCTCGTGGTAGCTCGGGGGTGCGACCCCTTCCGAGCGGTTCCCGATGGCGCAGCTTCCTACAAGGTTCATGCAAGGTTTGTCGTGCATGGTCACTACCACATACAGCAGACGGCAGCCCAGACCAAGGTCACTTGCTCTAGAACAACGAGGGCTTGCCCAGGGCCAGGCGGCCGCTCCGCTACGTGGGACCCGTATCTACATCTCAAGGGGGAAGAGGCTCTGTGAGGCTCAAGACGATAGGCGGGCGGCTCTCCGCAACTGCAATCAGCTTCCTGACGCTCGGCGCTTTGGCGGTCGGCACCACGCCGGCCTCCGCCGCATGGAGCGATGGTTACGTGCGCGGCTACGACACCTTCGTCGGCGACTGGGGCGACGAGGGAACCCTGGCGGGCTTTGGCCACAGTTCCAACGCTGCGTGCCTGTGGCAGAAGATCCTGTGGGCAGAGGGAGCCACGGAGGAGAACGGCTCACCCTTTGACCTAGCAGACGTTGACGGGCACTTCGGCCGGAACACGGATCATGCGACCAAGTCCCTGCAAGCCAGGTGGGGGCTGGACGATGATGGCCTGGTCGGCAACGGGACCTTTGGCCGCGCCGACAACAACCTGGTCAAAGAGAGCGGCAGCACCGCCCGAGGCGAAACGCTGAACCTCAACTACAACGGCCGCCTCTACAAGCTCGACATCACCCGCAACACGCAAGGGATATACCTCTTCAAGGACGGGTCGGGCGACTGGCGGCAGGCCGGCTACGACTACAACACCTGCGACTGAGGGATCGGCTCCTGGCATCGTCCCCGACCTCATGAAGATCGCGAATAGCTGTATCTCAACCGATCATGGAACGTGTGGGTCGAACAGGGTTCCTGATGGGGTGATCTTCCGGCTGTATGCGCATGAGGGCAGGGCCTCTCGGTAGCTCGGGGATGCGAATCCAGTCCGAGCAGTACCGGGAGGCCCTGTTGTCACATGTGTACGCGGTTGCGCCCGTCGACTTCAACTCGCCCGTCGTGTCGTGCGATTGCCTCGCGCACATGTTCGGCAACGCTGCCGATCATCCCGAGAGGCAGCGCCGGTATCCGTCGGACATGACGGACGCGGAGTGGTTGGCGGTGCGGCCCTTGCTGCCCACGCCGTCCTGGCTGGAGGGCCGCGGCGGGCAGCCCGAGGGATACTGCCACCGCCAGATGCTGGACGCGATCCGCTACCTGGTCGCGGGCGGGATCTCCTGGCGGTCGATGCCGGCGGACTTCCCCCACTGGGCCCGGGTCTATGCCTTCTTCCGCCGCTGGCGCGAGAGCGGGCTGGTCGCGGAGTTCCACGACCGGCTGCGCGGGAAGGTGCGCGAGCGCGAGGGGCGCGAGGCGGAGCCGACGGTGGGGATCATTGACGCGCAGTCGGTGAAGGCCGCTGCGAGTGTTCCCGCCGCCTCACGCGGCTTCGACGGCGGCAAGCTGATCAACGGGCGGAAGCGGCACATCGTGACCGACTGCCTGGGTTTGCTGCTCGTCGTGGCCGTGACCGCCGCGAACATCGGGGACCGTGAGGCGGCCGTCGGCCTGCTGAGACGGCTGCGCGAGCTGCACCGGGACATCTGCCTGGTCTGGGCGGACGGCGGCTACATCGGGGCCCTCATCGACTGGTGCCGGCACAAGCTCGCCTTCGCCCTCGAAGTCGTCAAGCGCACCGATGACATGGAGGGGTTCGTGGTGCTGCCGAGGCGGTGGGTGGTCGAGCGCACCCTGGGCTGGCTGATGCACTCGCGCCGTTTGTGCCGGGATTACGAGACGCTCACCGCGACCAGCGAGGCGATGATCCAATGGTCGATGATCACGCGGATGAGCCGCCGCCTGGCGAGGCCACGACCCTGCGGCCGGCACTGAACGCGCCGGACGCCTCCTGGAGCAACCAGCCCCGCTCGGCCAGGCGTTTCGCCTTCGAGCGCACCCCCTCGACCTTCGCCGCCACTGCCGTGTCGATGCCCATCACGGCCGCGATGTCCTTGGCCCGCAAGGGTTCCAGGTCCGGCCGGTCCTGCAGCACATTCAAGATCCGCTGATTGTCCGGCGAGAGCACCGCCACCTCAAGCCCCTCTCGCCAGGGCGGCACGATCGCTCCCGGAACCGACGCGGCCGCAGGCGCGGGAACGGGAATGGGCGCCGTTTCTCCCTCACCCTGGGCTTCCGTCACGGCAGTGGTCTCGGCGGCGGATGCGGCCAGGGCGTCCACGAGCTCCTCGCGAGCGATCACCCGCCGGTCCAGCTCGATCTCGCCGGCCTCCAAGGCCGCAGCCGTACGAGCCGCCTCCTCCCGCAGCACCTCCACCCGCTCGCGGGCAGACATTTCCCGCGCCTCCAGCAACCCCAGCATCGACGCCATCGCGCACCCCTCGACAAACCAGCGCAAGCAGAACACCAGATGCCTCCCTCACCCCGACCGATACCATGCCTGACCAGTAGGAATCAAGCGATCATGTTCGGTTGAGATACGGCTTCTAAGAGACCACCAGTGCCCAGGGTGACCTGGGCAGCTCGGTAAACCCCACCCGGAGCAAGGTCAAAAGGAGCCGCTGTGAATGGCGGCTCTGCGCGGACGTTTGAGGGCTGCCCGCCCGAGTCCGCGGGTAGACCGCACGAGGCCGGCGGCAACGCCGGCCCTAGATGGATGGCCGTCTCCCGGTCGACCGCGAGGTCGACCGGTGACAGAATCCGGCGTACAGCTCGACTCGTCTGCCATTTCTCTGCCTTCGACGTTCCGGCGGGCGGGGTCGCGCGTCCATCGCAACCGCATTCCGATGACGCGTCATGTGGAGTGCGTTGCCATCCTTGAACCTGCTGCGAAGGGCTCCTGACGCTCGTTCTGATGGGTGTCAGGCGCGTCGGAGCTGCTGGGAGTGCTGCAGCAAGTGGAACCTGGTCGTGTCTCGGATCGGTCCAACCGGTGGTTCCAGCGCGTGTGGCGTTGGCGGGGGCGGCCGCTTGGTCAGGTTTGGGAGTGTCAACTCGCTGGTTGCTCCGTTGTCGTGGGGTGTCCGGCGGGGGCACGCGGGGAAGTTCTATCGGCCCACGATGCCTGGTGACTCGGGCTCACGCTGGTTGCCAGACCTGGGCCAGCGTCGCTGTGGTGAGAACCTGCTCGGGCCGACCCTGTGCCACCAGGTGTCCGTCGCGGAGCAGGAGGCAGGAGTTCGCCGAGCGGGCGGCCTCCAGGTCGTGCGTGGCCTGGACCACGGTCACCCCGTCAGCGACCAACTCCGTCAGTAGCACCGTGATCCTCTGCCTGGCCTCCGGGTCGAGTCCCGTGGTGGGCTCGTCCAGCAGCAGAAGGTCCGACTCCTGGACGAGACCTTGGGCGATCAGGGCGCGCTGACGCTGTCCCCCCGACAACTCGCCGAGTTGGCGGGTCGCGAGGTCGGTGATGTGGGATGTGGGGTCGATCACCCCGGCCGTGACTCCGAGCAGCGTTGACTTCCTGCTTCCGTTCGGGCCGACGAGCGCTGTCATGGTCATCGCCCCTATTTCTGCGGTCAGTTGGTGCAGGACGGGACGGCCCGCATATCCGGCGGACAGCTCGACGAAGCGGACGCGGGATGCTCTGTCCCGAGCGGGGGCCATTTCCGGGTCTAATGAACATGATTTTCATTGCAGTGTGTCCTTATGGAGTGGTTGACGGGCCCTTTCGAGGTGACCTTCGTGCAAAGGGCCCTTTGGGGCGGGATTCTGGTGTCGGCGATCTGCGCGCTGGCCGGTACCTGGGTGGTGCTCAGGGGGATGGCCTTCCTCGGCGACGCCATGTCCCACGGGTTGCTGCCAGGGGTCGCGCTCGCCGCGCTGCTCGGCGGAAACCTGCTGGTGGGGGCGGTGGCGAGATTGCCTGATCCCGCACAGCGATGCGGCAGGCGTCGTCGATGCCGTCAGTGAGGGCGTCGACACCACCCGGATGGGGCAGCGGGTGTGGGTGTACGGTGCCCAGTCCTACCGGGCTTTCGGCACCGCCGCCCAGTACACGGTCGTACCCGACCACCTGGTCGTGGCCCTGCCCGATCACCTCAGCGACGAACTCGGAGCCGCCCTGGGCATCCCCGGCATCACCGCACACCGGGCCGTGTTCGGCGACGGCTCGGTCGACGGCAGGACCGTGTTGGTGCAGGGCGTTCTCGGCGGTGTCGGCTCGCTGGCGGCCCAGCTGGCCCGTTGGGGTGGAGCGACCGTCCTCGGCACCGTGACGCGCGGCAAGGACCTCGACCGCGTCGACCCCTTCGTGGTGTCCCACGCCGTGGCCCTGGACCAGGATGACCCGGCCAAGGCGATCCGCGCCTACGCGCCCCAGGGTGTGCACCGCGTCGTGGAGGTGGCCCTCTCCGACAACGCCGATCTGGACGCCGAGGTGGTTGCGGGCGACGCGGTCATCGCCGCCTACGCCACCCGGGCCGACCGGCCGCAGGTGCCGTTCTGGCCTCTGCTGTTCGCCAACGTGACCCTGCGCCTGATCGGCAGCGACGACTTCCCCGTCGAGGCGAAACGGCAGGCCGCCCGCGACCTCACCGCCGCAGCCGCCGTCGGTGCCCTCAGTATCGACATCGGCGCCCGCTACCCACTGGACGAGATCGCCCAGGCCCACGACCGCGTCGACGTCGGTGGCCGCGGCCGCGTTCTGGTCTCCATCCCCCAGTGAAGGCGCCCCAGGCATCTGCATGTGGGTCTCAGGCGCACGGCAGCGCCGCTGCTCACCACTCTTGCTTGACCAGCTTCATGGTCTGGTGGGAAATGGTCCGGCTGACACCAGGAAGGCGGAGGAACTTGGTGGTCTGGAACCGCTCGTACTCTCCGACGTCGGCGACCAGGACCCGCAGGATGTAGTCCGGGCTCCCGAACACCCGGCGGACCTCGACCACCTCCTCCAGCGCGGCGACCGCGGACTCGAACTCCTCTAGCGAGCGTTGATCGTTCACCGTGACCTCGACCGCGACCGTGACCTCGAACGAGCGCCCCGCGGCGGCGGGGTCCACCCTCGCGTGGTAGCCGGTGATGACGCCCTCTTGCTCGAGGCGCTTGACCCGTCGCAGGCAGGGAGCGGGGGTCAGGCGTACGCGGTGGGCCAGCTCGGTATTGCTCAGCCTTGCGTCCTGACGTAGCTCTTCGATAATTGCGCGATCAATGGCATCAAGGTCGCGAATATTGCGCATGGCGGCATTATAGAGCACTAATTAGCAATCCTAACCCGCCTTGATCTCTCTATCATTGCCCTTATGTCCCTCAAGTCCTCGGTGCTGGCTACGACGGAACAGTCGCCCAGCGCTCATCAGCCGGGCCAGATCCGCCTGGCTGTCACACATTCGCTGCCCGCCGTCCTCGGTGTGATCCCGATGGGGGTGGCGTTCGGTGTGCTGGTCACTCACTCCGGCCTGGAATGGTGGTGGGCGACCGTGTTCGCCGCGGTCGTGTTCGCCGGCTCCTTGGAGTTCCTGCTCATCGGCCTGGCCACCGCCATGGCTCCGCTGAGCCAGGTCGCCGTGACCGCGCTCCTCGTGAACTTCCGGCATGTCTTCTACGCGCTGTCGTTTCCCATGCACCAGGTCCACGGGCCTCTCGCGAAGACCTACAGCACGTTCACCCTCACCGACGAGGCGTGGGCGTTGACCACCGCGCCGGAGGCGCAGTCATGGTCGCGTCGCCGCATCCTGGCCATCCAGGCCACGTTCCAGGTGAACTGGGTCGGCAGCGTCACCCTCGGAGCGCTCGGCGGCGCCCTCGTTCCCGACAGCGTCGTGGGACTCCAGTTCGCCGTCATCGCGTTCTTCCTGGTCCTGGCCATTGACGCGGTCCGGGCGACCCGCAGCGTGCCGATCCCGCTCGCTGCCGTGGTGTCCGCACTCATCGGACACGGCCTCTTCGGCACTCAGATGCTGGTGCCCGCGCTGGCCATGTTCACCGGGTTCCTGCTGATCCGATACGCGCTTCGACGCGGGAAGGCCGGCCAGGATGTCTGAGCCCAGCGCCAGCTACCTGGTGGGAGTCGTGCTGGTCAGCGCCGCGGTCACCTGGACGTTGCGGGCCGCCCCGTTCGCGCTCCTGGCGCCGCTGCGCCGCAGCCGTCTGTTGCCCTATCTCAACGCCAGCATGCCCGTCGGAGTGATGAGCATCCTCGTCATCTACTCGCTGCTGTCGTCCGCTTCGGCGTCCCCCGGAGCGCGTCCGTGGGCGGCGTTGGCCATCGCCACGGCCGTCACCGCGGCCGTCCACCTGTGGCGCCGCAACTTCGTGCTGAGCATCCTGATCGGCACCGGCCTGCACGTCGCCCTCGCCTCCACCGTCCTCGCCGCCTGACGGGACGCCAGTTCGAAGCTGCCCTCGCCGGGGTCATCGCTCGGCATGCCTGGAGGTTTCCTCGGCGAGAGCCATGTTTACGGCAGCCTCGGCATGCGCGATGGTCGTATCGACGAGGGGCACCGGACTGCCGTCGGCTTCGACCAGCATGCCGAACTCGGTACAACCGAGGATGACCGCCTCTGTACCGCGCTCGACCAGGTCCGCGATGGCAGCCCTGAACTTTTCCCGGGTGGCGGGCAGGAAACGCCCTTGGCCAGTTCCGCGTACAGGGCGTTGTGCACATTCTCCTGGTGCTCGCCTTCTGTGACCAGTACCTTCAGGCCGTAACGCTGCCGCAGGCGGTCCACGAAATAGCTGCCCGTCATCGTGTAGCGGCTGCCGAGCAGTCCCACGGTCGTCAAACCACGGCGCAGAATCTGACGCGCCGTCGGATCAACGATGTGGATGAACGGCAGATCGACAGCGCTTTCGACACGTTGATCGGCGGTGTGGACGGTGCTGCAGGCCAGTAGGAAGAAATCCGCGTCGGCGGCTTTGAGCTTGTTGCCCTCCCGGGCCAGCAGGTCACCCACCAAGTCCCACCGACCCTCGCGCTGGTTGCGCTCGATCTCCTCGAAGTCAGTGATTCCTGATATGTAGCAGGTTCTTGTCAAGGGGCATGGGTATGCGGCCCCTCCCCGCTGAGAGGGGTGTGGGGCTGACGGGGGCGGACCGGGGTGTGCGTGTCGTGGCGTCGACGCGCGGTCAGCCTGATATGCGCGGGTTGAGTACCGCATGACCGGTTGTGCGTCGGGAACGGACCGCTTATCTAATGCCGGGCGTGGCCCGCAAGGAACGGGCTGCTCATAGGAATTCCGCGGATCGTTCCTCGCGCTGCACGGTCCCCAGGCTGATGCCCCCGCCAGCGGTTTTCGCGGAGGAGTTGATGGGTGTCAGTCCTCCATGATTGCCAGACTCCAGCACCAGCCGGACAGTTCCCGGGCGACGGCCACGACGCTGATGGTGGAGCGTTTGCGGCGGGCGTCCAGGTTCAACCAGCGCTGGTGCAGGCGCCGGTTGCCCCGTTCGGCGCGTTGCCGGACAGGGGCGGCGGCGTGGTCGAGGCGGGCCTGGAGACCGGCGCCGGGGTGTCGGTAGGGACGGCGGTGGTGCCAGGCGGCCTCCACCAGGAGCCGCCGGGCATGGGTGTTGCCCGTCTTGGTGATACCTCCCTGGCGGCGCTGGCTGCCGGAAGAGTCCTCGCTGGGAACAAGCCCCAGGTAGGAGCCGATCGTCGAGCCGGTGAAGCGGTGCCAGTCACCAATCTCGACGGCGAGGCCGAATGCGGTGAAGGTGCTCACCCCGCGCATGCAGGCCAGCCGGCGGACGGCTGGGGCCCAGGCAGGTTGGGCGGCGAGTTCGGTGATGGCCGCATCCAGGCGGGTCCGGCGTGCTTCGAGGGCCAATACCGTCTCCAGGGCCTCGTCGTAGGCGACCCGCAGTCCGAATTCGTCGAAGCGGTGGCCGGTCAGCCACTGGTGATGGGCGGCGGTCCAGGCCCTGCCATCGGTGTAGACGATGCCGCGGCGCAGCAGCAGTTTGGCCACCCGGTGGCGGGCGCGCATCAGGTCGGCGCGGACATCGTCGCGGGCCCGGGTGAGGTCCCGGGCAGCCTCCTGTTCCAGATCTGGCACCCGCACCGCGGGCAGCTCGTCCAGTCGCAGCAGTTTCGCGAGCCGCTGGGCATCGCGCTTGTCGGTCTTGACCCGGTCTCCGGCCGGCCGCTCCATTTTCGACGGCGCCGCCACCACGCAGCGGATACCGGCCTGCTGCAGGGCGCGTGCCAGGACGAAGCCGGTCGGTCCGGCCTCGTAGGCAACCGCGGCTGGCTGCGGCAGACGGCGCACCCAGGCAACCACGTCCGCCGCGTTGACGACGAGCCGGTCGGTGAAGATTTCACCGGTCGTACCGTCCAGTGCCCAGGCCGTGGTGGAGCGGGCATGGACATCCAGGCCGACCGAAGTACGCTCGGAAAACATCCGGTGCCTCCCGGTAAATGCGGCACTACCCGCCACCGTGCCCACCGGCAGACAACCCGCGTCAACTTACGCGAGGGGCATCGGTCTTGGTCTTCTCTGCGGTCGAACCCACCGACGCTTCATACGATCTAATTGGCAGCCGAGTCGTCGTGGGGCACCGGGCGGCCAATCACTGAAAGCCACCAGCGGCAGAGCTTTTTGAACCACACCCGGCACCCCTGGGTGGGTGAACCATACGAGGGGCTCACCGCGTCCCGCAGAACAACGTAGGGAGGCTTTTTTCGTGCGCCCAGCAGAACAGGAGGTGACACCGTGACATAGCGGTGTTCTTGCTGTTCGGAAGCTCGTCGTCGCCTGCCGGTGGAAGTCCGGTCCGGGTAGCTGCCAGGAGGCCCGGTAGCAGGCTGGCGGCGTCGGAGGGAAACGTCCGGCGTCGAAGCCCAGCGTCAATGGCCCTGTGGCAGGGGGAGCGACGATACGGTCCGTAGCATCACGCGAAGCCTGCGGCGTCGTTACTCAGCCACCCTTTCGGGTGGAACGAGGGAGTGCCGAGCCCTTCGAAATCGGGGCGAAGGCCATGGAAGCGGTGAAGATCCTGGACGGGCAGCCGCGAAGATCCTGGACGGGCAGCCGCGAAGGACTCCCCGGCGTATGGGGCGCGGAACGTATCGAGGGTGGCGACGGGAACTGGGGAGGCCCTCCCCGGCCCGGTGACCTGCGGATAGTCGTCACCGGAAGCAGCGCGTCCTATAACTTGGGCAAGTCCCGGTGACGCGGGTAGTGCCGCACCGACTCCTCGCTGATGTTTTGGCTGGGCGATGAGGTGGCTCGGGGCGTCGACCTTGCCGACGGCGGAGCCGTCCTGGCCATCGCCATCCGTGTTCTGGGGGCTGGAGTGACGCGGCGGTGGCCACGGCGCTCCAGTCCGCCAACGGTCAAGCTTGCTCGGCGAAGATCTGGGCGAACCGGCCCTGGGCGCACATGAGTTCGTCGTAGGTGCCGCATTCGGCGACGGTGCCCTGGTCGATGACGTAGATGCGGTCTATTGCGCGCAGGGTCCAGGCGCGGTGGGACACGACGATGGTGATGCGCTCGGCCTTGGTGCGGCCGAGCTCCTGGAACACCTCCTGTTCGGCTTCGGCGTCGATGGCCGACGTCGGTTCGTCGAGGATCCAGATGGGTGCGTTGCGCAGGTAGATCCGCGCCAACGCGAGGCGCTGCCACTGGCCGCCGGAGATTCCGACGCCGCCCCACTGCTCTCCGAGCTGAGTGTCGAGCCCGTGGGGCATGGCGCGTACGAACTCGCCAGCCCGGGCGGCGTCGATGGCGGCCCAGATCTGCTCGTCGGACACTTCGTCGTCCGGGGTGCCGAGCGCTACCGTCTGCCGGACGGTGAACTCGTACCGGCCGAACTCCTGGGTGAGGAGCCCGAACTTGCCGAGCCACGCGGCTTCGCCCAGCTCGGCTCGCCTGCGGCCGTCGACGGTGACGACACCGCCGGACGCCTCGACCAGCCCGAGGACCGCGTTGACGGTGGTGGTCTTCCCGGCGCCGTTGACGCCGACCAGCGCGATCATCTCACCACGCTTTGCGGTGAG
This sequence comes from Streptomyces albicerus, assembly GCF_008905045.1. Lineage (GTDB taxonomy): Bacteria > Actinomycetota > Actinomycetes > Streptomycetales > Streptomycetaceae > Streptomyces > Streptomyces albicerus. Next base: position 80,083 of record NZ_VWMY01000048.1, on the reverse strand, counting down.
ACTGATGTCGGTGATGGCGTCGTGGTCACGTCCGTCGTAGCGGTGGGTCAGCCGAGACACGACCAGGTCGCTCGCCTCCGGGGCGATGACCTGCTTGAACGCGGGCGGCGCCGCTCGGAAGAAGCGCCGCACCGCGGTGGTCTGCGGCAGGAACTGCAGCACCTCGGAGAGCGAGAGGCTGCCCTGAGAGGTGGCGGCCATGGCCGTGATGACACCGTAGACGCCGGCGACCGCGGTCGGCCCGTAGTTCATGCCCACGATGACCGCGATGACGGCCCCGCCGAGCAGAACAGTGCCGGATACGCCGACTGCCCGCTGTGCGCGGATCGTTGCCGCGATGGGGAGGTCTCGGACCTCGGCGACCTTGTGCTGCTGCGCCTTCACCATCTCGGCGAGCCGGTGGGTGGTGCCCAGGCTCGCGAGCTCGGTGACGGACCTCTGGCGGCTCATTGTGTCGCGCAGGTAGGTGTCGCGCTGGTAGACGGCACCGAGGACGCGCCACATGCGCTCGATCGCCCGGCCAACGTGCCGGCCCGCGATGATGGCCGGCGCGGCCCCCAGCACCACCAGGACGGCTGCGACAGGGCTCATGAGGGCGAGCGTCACGACGACACCGATCGCGGAGACGACCGAGCCAACACCGGCCATCGTGTTCCCGTACACGTACGAGACTGCTTGCACGATGGCCCGGCTGTGGCCCTCGACCTCCGCTGCGACCTTCGCGTTGGACAGGCGCGAAGGCGACATGCTCGCCACGATCACGGCGAGCTCGGACTGCAGGTCGATCTCTGTGCTCAGCATCGACCGCTCGTCGATGGCGGCGCGGAGCGAGAGCAGCGGGCCGGACAGGCCGACGACGATCACGACGATCGCCAGCGGCCACACCATCCCGCCGAGGTGGTCGCCCGCGCGCAGCCGGTCGATGAGCGCGGCTGTGGCGACCACCTGGGCGGACGGCAGAAATGCAAGGACGAGGGTCAGGACGGCGACCAGGCCGGCCGACGATGGGTCAGACGTGAATGCCCGCTTGGTCACGAACGCGACGTCGTCAACAACGTTGCGGAGCCGGGCACAGCGGGAGAGAGCTTCGAAGGCAGAAGACATGAGTGAACTCGGTTCCTGAGCAAGACGAACGCAAGATGCCCTTCCCGCGATGGGAAGGCCCAGCAGCGGCACGACCGCGACCTATGTCGGATCGCCCGCTACCACGTGGAGCACGGTGTGGTCGGGACGCTGGGGGCGTCGCCCACCTACAGGCTCAGGCACGAATCACGCCGGAGAGCCTGTCGCCAGCACGTGTCGGTGTCAACTGGATATTCGGGCAGCCGGGGCCCGCTGCCGCCACGAAGCAGCGCCTCCGCCTTCATGCTCGCGCCGACACTGCGCTGGAGTTGGCGTGCAGTCCATGTGCGGGGACCGAGGCGGGTAGTGCGCCGAGCAGTCCCACCGTCAGTGCCGCGTCCGCCACCGCGGCGGACCAGCGTCTGAGCAGTCCTGGGGCCGCCGCCCGGCGTGTTCGCTCGGTGAGCATGGCTGACTGCTCCTTCGGAGGAGGGGAGGGGCGGATGTCCTTCCGGACCGCTCGCGCGCAACGATGCGGTGGGGATCCGGAGACCGGTGTGTCAACACGTGGCCGGTGCGGGCACCTTGGGCGCCCTCACCGGAACCGCGCTCAGAAACCGTCGCACCCCAGACGGTGGCCCGGGCCGCGCGAGCGGAAGTCGATCGCCGTGTTCGCGCAGTGCGTCGCGGAGACCGCCCTGGCCTGGACGCTCGACTACCGTGCCGAACGCCGAGCCTTCGGCACGCCCGTCGGGGACTTCCAGCACACCCGTTTCCTGCTCGCCGAACTGGCCACCGAGATCGAGGTGACCCGTGTCTACGTCGACAACGCCATCACGGCGCTGAACGACGGCACGCTCACACCGGTGGACGCGGCGAAGGTCAAGTGGTGGGCCGGCGAGCTCCAGACCCGAGTCCTGGACCGCTGCGTCCAACTGCACGGCGGCTACGGCTACATGCTGGAATACCCGATCGCCCGCGCGTTCGTCGACGCCCGAATCCAGACCATCTACGGCGGCACGACCGAGGCCATGAAGGAGATCATCGGCCGTGACCTGGCCAAGCGAAGGGGCAGCCGATGAACCGTATGTGCGGGAGGGCCTCGCCACCGGTCCGACCTCACCGCTTCGACGCGAGAGCCGACGCGTCAGCGCACCCCGCGGATCGGCTTCATGCACAGGGCTGCGGCCACGCCCATGACGGCGGCGATCACGAACATCGGCGCGTAGCTGTGGGTGATGCCGACGGTGAGTGAGCCGACGGCCGGGGCGATGATCTGGCCGCCGGTGTTGGAGACGTTGAGGATGCCCAGGTCCTTGCCGCGGGACGTCTGGTCGGGGAGGAGTTCGGTCATCAGGGCCGAGTCCACGGAGAGATAGATGCCGTAGCCGGCGCCGGCCAGGGCGGCGAAGGCGATCATCGTGCCCGGGTGCGGGCTGATCAGTGGCAGCAGCGCGCCAAGTGCGGTCATGAGGGAGGCGATGATCACCGGCAGTTTGCGTCGGCCGATCGCGTCGGAGATCGGTCCGGCCACGGCGCCGGCCAGTACGGCACCGCCCGCGAGCGCCAGCCCTGCGGCCCCGATGGTGGTGGCGGCGACGGCGGGGGAGGCGTGCATGTAGTCGGTCAGGATGTAGAGCTGGTAGGTGACGACGGCGAAGAAGGAGAGCACCGTCAGCAGCCGGGCGGCGATGCCCCAGAGGAAGTCGGGACAGTTGCGGGGGATCGCGAAGCTGGCCAGCAGTGTGCCCGCGGTGAGGGCCGGGCGGGGTTCGTGCCGGTTGGAGTCGTCCCTCGCGACGAAGGGGAAGAGCAGGCCGACGGCCAGCATGCCCAGCGGGAGCACGACGAAGCCGGTCGAGGTGTCGGTGAGGAACCGGGAGCCGAGTATGGCGCCGAGTGCCATTCCGAGGGCGGTGCCGGAGCCGTATGCCGCCGAGATGGTGCCGCGGCGCAGGTGGGGGACGCGGTCGGCGACGATCGCGACGAGCGGTGCCAGCAGGGCGTTGAGGAAGAGCTGGAAGACGCACCACCAGATGCCCAGAGTCAGCACCGAGCCGGCGGTGGCCATCATGGCCATGCTGGCGGCGGCGGCCACGCTGGAGAGGGCGACCCAGGGGTTGCGGCTGCCCCATCGGCTGCGGGTCCGGTCCGACAGGGCACCGAAGAGGATGTTGGCCAGCAGGGCGATGACCGAGCCGGCGATGGTGAGAGTGCCGAGCGCGGCGGTCTTGCCCGTGCTGTCGAGTTCGGCGAGCCGGGCGGGCAACAGCACATTGCTCGCCGCGCCGAAGGCGATCGGCCAGCCGATACCGGCCAGCCCCAGCATGATGCCGATCCGGAGGAGCGGGGCCTTCGCGGTCGACGGGGCCGATTCGGGGGCGGGTGACGGGGCGGCGGATGCCACGGGGGGTTCGGATTCGGTGGCCTGGGTCGGAGTGCCGGCGACGTTGCCGGTCGGGTCGACGGCGTTGGTCACATCTGACATGTCTGTGTCCTTGGCGTGAGTGGCGGGAGTGGTGTGAGTGGAGAGGGGCGGGGGAGGTGTACGGGGGGCGTACGCCGCGGTGGAGCGGTTGGCTCAGGCGGCCCGCGAACGCGACTGGTCGGCCGGGGCGGCGGATGAACGCGGATACGCCGATACGGGGAATGGGATACGGGGCCAGTGGTCAGCCGAGGCGGACGCGCACGCACGCGGCGTGCGGGTCGCCGTAGTGCGCGGCGGCTTCGATGCGGTACGCGCCGGTGGGCGCGATCCAGGTGTGGGTGGCGGGGTCCCGCCTGCTGAGGGGGCGGAGGGAGGCGGTCACGCAGGCCCGCTGGGTTTCGCCCGCGTCCAGGTCCAGCCTGGTGAAGCCCAGCAGGGCGGGTACGGCGTCGTCGTTCGTGCCGTCCTCCCGTGCTCCGTAGATCTGCACGACCTGGCTGCCGGGGCGGGCGCCGGTGTTGGTGACCAGGACGGAGACGGTGAGTACGTCGTCCTCGCTGGCTTCGGCGGCCGCGTCGGTGAGGTCGAAGGTGGTGTAGGACAGGCCGAAGCCGAGCGGGAAGGCGGGCTCCAGTCCGCGCCGGTCCAGCAGTCGCTGGCCGTGCCACCGGTCGTAGTGCGCCACCGTGGCGTCGCGGTCGAAGTCGGGCAGATGGGCTTCGTCGGTGGGGACGGAGAAGGGCAGCCGTCCGGTGGCGTCGTGCCGCCCGAGCAGTACGTCGGCGAAGGCGTGGCCGCCCTCCATGCCCGCGTACCAGAGCATGGCGATCGCCGGTACGGAGTGCCGCCAGCGTTCCATGAGGACGGCGCCGGCGGCCACGATGCCCACCACCGTGCGGGGGTTGGCGCGGGTGACGGCCAGGATCAGGTTCTCCTCCTCGGGGCGCAGGGTGAGCCGTTCCCGGTCGCCGCCCATGCCGGTGCTGCCCACCAGGTTGGCCCCGGCCGGCTCGGCGGGCCGGCCGCCGCCCGCGAGGACGGACGCGAGTTCCGCCGCGGCTTGCGATCCCTCGGACGGCGGGGAGAGGCGGGCCAGTTCCGGCCGGGAGAACATGTCGCCGCTGATGTACTCGCCCTCGTCCGCCGCCGTGTACCCGGCGATCACGATCGCCGCGTCCGCTCCGGCGGCCACCCGGACGGCCGCCTGCGGGTCGTCGCCCGGCTCGTGTACGACCTGCACGCCCGGCAGCGCCGCTCGCAGACCGGCGAGAACGGTGACGACCTCGGGCGGGCGTACGTCGGAGGAGCCGTGTTCGCCGGTGTTGGGCAGGTCCGCCAGGTGCCCGATGACGGCGAGCCGGCGCAGCCGGGTCGCGTCGAGCGGGAGCAGCGGCCGGACCTCGACCGTCTCATTGCGCAGCACGACGATGGACCGGGCAGCCACCGTACGGGCGAGTTCGCGGTGCTCGGCGCAGGCGACCACGGACGGGTCGGGGGCCGGGAGCGTGTCGTGCCGGGCGGCGAAGCGCAGTTGGGTCGTGAGGATGCGCAGGGCGGCCCGGTCGACATGCTCCCAGCAGGCGCGGCCGGATGCGAGGTCGGCGGGCAGATGCTGGGCGCGCTGCTGGGCGAAGGGCTCCTCGACGTCGAGTCCGGCCGAGAGCGAGGCGGCGGCGTCGCGCAGCCCGTAGAAGAAGTCGGAGACGGTGACCCCTTCGAAACCCCACTCGTCGCGGAGGATGCCGGTGAGCAGTGCCCTGTTCTGGCCGGCCCACTCGCCGTTGACCGAGTTGTAGGCGCTCATGACGCCCGCCACGCCCGCCTCGACGACGGCCCGGAAGTGCGGCAGATAGACCTCGTGCAAAGTCGCCTCATCTATGCGTACGTCGACGGTGAAGCGGGCGTTCTCCATGCTGTTGAGGGCGAAGTGCTTGACGCAGGCCATCACGTGTCGCTGGACTCCGCGGGTGAGGGCGACGCCCAGGGCGCCGAGCAGCACCGGGTCCTCGCCGTACGTCTCCTGGGCGCGGCCCCATGCCGGGTGGCGCGGCAGATTGACGCATACCCCGCCGAAGAAGTTGCCGCCCTGGGCACGGACCTCCTTGCCGATGGCGTCGCCCACCCGCTCCTCCAACTCGGTGTCCCAGGTGGCACCCCGGGCCATCGAGACGGGAAAGGCGGTGGAGGAACCCATCACCACACCGCGCGGTCCGTCACTGAACCGCAGCCCCGGGATGCCGAGGCGGTCGATCGCACCGTGCACGTACGGGGTGCGGTTGTAGCCGGAGGCCAGCATGTCCCGCAGCCCGGTCCAGAAGTCCTCGTCGCCGTCGAGAAGGCGAAGTCTTTCGTCGCGGGTGAGCTCTTGGAGCAGTCGGAGCGCGGCCTCCTCGGCGGACACGACGCCCTGGCGGATGTCCGCGGCGGCGGCGAAGGCCTTGCTGTGGGCGCCTTCGACTGCTCCGTCGGTTTCGGTGTCATCGGCCTCGACCACCGCGACGGCTTCGCCGGCTGCGCTGTCGGAACTGGGCATGGGGGTCTCCTCGGACTCGACCAGGGCGTGGTTCGGCGAGCGATCACCGCAGGTGGGGCCGCCCGAAACCCTTACCTACAAAGTTGTAGGTAAGGTGGGGAAAGGTAGGCCGGGGTCCGGCCGCTGGCAAGACTCCGTGCACGGAACATTTCGCGGAGGTTGCCGGGGACGGCCGCCCGCGAGCCAGTGGCCAGTCCCTGAAGGCGGGCGGGGAGTAGAGTCCGATTCGCCGTACGAGCAGGGCCGACACCCCAGGGGAGAGGGCGATGGCGACATCCGGGAACGCCGGAAAAGCGAGAGCGAGCGGGTCGGGCACCCGGCAGCCTGCCGCCGCTCAGCGCCCGCTGCCCGCTCCCACGCGCACCCGTACGCGCAAGCCGGTGGCCGAAAGGCGCCTGGAGATCCTCGCCGCCGCCGCCACCCTGATCGGCTCACGCGGTTTCAACGGTCTCGCCATCCAGGACGTGGCCGAGGCCTGCGATCTCACCGTCGCCGGGCTTCTCCACCACTTCCCCAGCAAGGCCGCCCTGCTCGTCGGCGTACTGGAGGACCGGGACCGCCGGGACCTGGAGTACGCCACCGGCCTCAGCCCCGCCGACCGGCAGGACCCGGTCCGGGTGATCGACGCGCTGGTCGAGCACAACGCCCGGCAGCCGGAGGTCGTCCGCCTCTACGCCGTACTGGGCGCGGAGGCCACCGACCCCGGCCACCCCGCGCACGCTTACTTCCGCGACCGCTACGACCGCGGCGTGGAGTTCGTCCGGGACCTGCTCGCCGGGCACGTCGAGGACGTCGACCGGACGGCACGGCAGGTCATCGCCATGATGGACGGCCTCCAACTCCAGTGGCTCTACGCCCCCGGCGACTTCGACCTCGTACAGGTGTGGCGGACCTGCTCGGCGGCGTTCCTGCCGAGCCGGGCCGGGGCGAACCACGGGCAGGCCCCGTCCGATTCCGCCACCGGCGAAGTACGGACCTAGCCGACGCCGCCGACAACGGTGTACAGACCGCTGCCAAGTCCCGTCCGATCCCGGGCGAGGAGCGTGATCAACGAGCCGTAGGGGGCGCGCCACGGGCTGTGCAGTACATAGTGCGCGTGGGGCGGCAGGGTGACGGTCGCGGAGAAGCCGCCGTTCTCCAGTGCCGTCGTCACGGGCTCGCCGTTCACGGACAGGGTCAGCGTCACCTCGCTCGTCGCGAGGCCGACACGTCCGCGGATCGACAGGGCGGTGCTTCCGTCGGCCTGCATGGGAGAGAGGGTCGCGTCGAGGGTGATCTCCGGTGCGGGGTCGTTCCCCTGACGGGGCAGGGGGGCACGGACGTGCCAGGTGTCGCTGTCGCATGCCGGTGTCCGGGGCGGCGGTACGCGTCGGGGGTGGGCCTGTTCGAAGGCGTACGCGGCACTGAGCAGCGCGTTGTCGTCGTAGGCCCGTCCGGCGAAGGTGAGGCCGACGGGCATCCGGGTGTCCGCCATCACGCCCATCGGCACCGTGACGGTGGGGATGCCGAGGTGCCTGATGACCAGGTTTCCGTTGGAGTAGGTGACGCCGTTCTTCCAGGCGAGGTCGTTGGAGACGGGGTTGTAGTCGGCGTCGTATGGGCCGACGTCGGCGGCGGCTGGGAAGACGAGCATGTCGAGGCCCGAGGCGTCGAGCCAGTCCTCGAAGTCGATCCGCCGGGTCGCTTCGAGGCCGCTCAGGCCCTCCTCCAAGTGGGGCAGGTCCGCGGGCCGTGGTACGTCGATCTCCCGCGCCAGGGCGGCGAGTTCGGCCATGTCGGGATCGTCCTCGTACCGGTCGGGCAGGGCGCCCGGCGGGATGGGGAAGATCTTCTCGCCGTCCACGTCGTCGAGCGAGGCGATGGCGGGGTCGCCATTCTGCGCCAGGAAGTCGTTCCAGGTGTGGACGACCAGGGGCCACATCTCGGTGTGCAGGAACTCCTGTGGTACCAGGCCGCGTTCGTACATGGTCCGGGTGCCGGGGCGGTCCTTCTCGTAGTTCGACACGGCGGGGAAGTCCACCTCGATCACCTCGGCGCCCTGGGATTCCAGAGCGGTACGGCTCTCCTCCCACAGGGCGATCACCGAGGCGCGGGTCTCGATGGGTCGGTCGGACCCGGGGTCCTTGTTGATGTACATGCGGGGCACCCCGATGCGTTTGCCGGTGAGCGCGTCCGGCGTACGCAGCGAACGGTAGTCCTCGGGGCGGACCTCGGAACTCCTGGGCAGGGACACGTAGGGCTGGGCGCGCCAGAAGTCACCGCGGGGCTGCGGATCGTCGGCGACGATCACGTTCAGGACGTCCAGGAGGTCGTCGACCGTGCGGGTGTGCGGCACGACGACGTCCATGGTGGCGAAGAGCGGCCAGTTTCCCCGCATGGAGATGACGCCGCGCGACGGCGTGTAGGCCACGAGCGCGTTGTTCGAGGCGGGGGCGCGGCCCGAGGACCAGGTCTCCTCGCCGAGCCCGAAGGCGGCGAAGCTCGCCGCCGTGGCGGTGCCCGAGCCGTTGGAGGATCCGGAACCGTACGCGGCCGTGAGGAAGTGCTCGCTGTAGGGGCTTTCCGCCCGCCCGTACACCCCGCGCTGCATGCCACCTCCCGCCATCGGCGGCATGTTGGTGAGCCCCAGCAGGATCGCCCCGGCCGCCCGCAACCGCGCGATGGTGAACGCGTCGTCGCCGGCTACCAGATGCTCGAAGGCGGGTGAGCCGGCCGCGACGGTCAGCCCGGCCACCCGGTAGCTGTCCTTGGCGGTGTACGGGATGCCATCCAGGGGGCCCAGTGACCGCCCCGCGCGCCGGCGGGCGTCGGAGGCCGCGGCCTCGTCGAAGGCATGGGGATTGAGGACCGGTACGGCGTTGAGGCGGATGCCGTGCCGGTCGTAGAACGCGATGCGGTTGAGATACGCGTGCACCAGCTCGACGCTTGTCACCCGGCCCGTCTCCAGGGCTGTACGGATCTGCGCGATGGTGGCCTCGACGAGGCAGAAGGACGGCTCAGTCATCGGTCGGCCCTCACTTTCCGTGTGCCGCGGTGTTCCGCGGCGAGGGCTGGTGCTGTGTGATGCAGTGGATGCCGCCACCGCGCCCGAAGATCGGGCGCGCGTCGAGAGCGACGATCTCGCGCCCCGCGTACTCCTCGGCCAGCACGCTCAACGCCACCTCGTCGTGCGGGTCCTGGAAGCTGCAGGCGATCACCGCACCATTGACCACGAGGTGGTTGATGTAGCTGTAGTCCACGAACCCCTCCTCGTCGGTCAAGGCCTGCGGCGCGGGCAGCTCCACGATGCGCCAGGGGTTCCCGTCGGCGTCGGTGGAACGTTCGAACACCTCGCGGATCTCCCTGCTCACCTCGTGGTCGGGGTGCTCGGGGTCGCCCTGGGTGTGGACGAGGACGGTGCCCGGGGAGGGGAAGGCGACGAGGAGATCGGCGTGTCCGCGGGTGCCGAACATCTCGGTGTCGCGGGCCAGCCCCCGCCTGAGCCAGAGGACCTGGCGCACGCCGAGCTTGTCGCGCAGTTCGGCCTCGACCTCCGCCTTGCCGAGACCGGGGTTGCGGTGGGGATCGAGCTGGACGGTCTCCGTGACCACGACGGTGCCGTTGCCGTCCACGACGATGCCGCCACCCTCGTTGACCAGCGTGGAACCGACCTTGGGGGTGCCCGCGAGGTCGGCCACCAGCGCACCGACCCTGGCGTCCTTCTCCCAGGTGGACCACTCCTGCCGGCCCCAGCCGTTGAAGACCCAGTCGACCGCAGCCACCGACCCGTCCTGCGCATGGACGAAGGTGGGACCGTTGTCCCGTATCCACGCGTCGTCGAGCGCGGCCACGACCACATCGACGGCCGAGTCGAGCAGTCTCCGTGCGTGGGTCTCCTCACCGGGGTCGACCACGACGGTCACCGGCTCGTGGCGCACGGCGGCATTCGCGACGGCCGCCCACGCCAGGCGGCCGGCCCGGTTGAGTTCCGGAGTGTCGCCCAGCGCGCTGCTACCGGGGGCCGGGAAGGACAGCCAGACCCGGTCCTGAGGCGCGGTCTCGGGCGGCATGGTCCACGTCATCTTCCGCTTCCTTCCGCACCCGGCCTGGGTGCCGCTCCTCGACGATCACTGGCCCTGCAGTTGTTTGCCGACCAGTTATTGACCATACGATCAATAACTGTATGCTCGTGACCCTAGGCGAGGAGGTGCCCGTGCCGCAACAGACGCCACGCAGGCGAGCCGCACGCAAGCCGCCCGAACAGCGGGCGGCGGAGATCAGGGCCACAGCGCGGGAACTCGCGCTGGCGGACGGGCTCAGCGCGATGACGCTGCGCGCCGTGGCCCAGCAGGCGGGCGTGACACCGGCGCTCGTGGCGCACTACGAGCCGAGCATGGAAGCGCTCACCGCCGAGACCTTCGCGGTCATCGTGCGGGAGGAGATCGCGGACGTGAAGGCTGCCGTCGCGGCCCTCGCCGCCCCCACCGAGCGGGTGGGCTACGTCCTGCACACACTGCTGGACGGCAGCCGCGACGAGGTCACGGCGGTCTGGGTCGACGCCTGGAGTCTCGGCCGACGTATGGACCTGCTGGCGCGGGCCGTGCGTGAGCAGACGGATGCCTGGCAGCAGCTGCTGAGGGACCTCATCGTCGCCGGGCGGGACGCGGGGGAGTTCGTCACGGACGACCCGGACAGCGTCGCCTGGCTCGTCCTGGGAATGATCGACGGCCTCAACGCGCACGCGCTGGTGCACTACCGAGACGCGCGAGCCCGCGGTCTGGTCATGAGCAGGGCGGTGGAGTCCGAGCTGGGCCTGCCCCGGTCGGCACTGTCGAAGCCGCCGCCGTCCAAGCCCCCTGTGACCCCATGACCGCCACGCCACGCACCGCTCGAAAGGGAAACACCCATGGCCGCTCGGGATGAATCGGCGCGCATGCACGAGAGCTCGGAAGAGACCGAGGGCATCGTCGACCTCGTACTGGACCACGCGCGCGGCCGGATCCTGGCCAAGGACATCCCGCTGAACAAGCCGCTCACGGCGCAGGAACTCGCCCGTAGCGCATCCGGAACGATCACCGAGGACGGCATCGGCGCACGCGAGGCGCTCTCTGTCTTCGAACGCGCCCTCGCCCCTGCCTGTATCTCCGTCGACCACCCGCAGTACCTCTCCTTCATCCCCGGCGCCCCCACCAAGGCGGCCACCGCCTTCGACCTCGCCGTGTCAGCGGCCAACATCTACGGCGGCTCCTGGCTGGAGGCGTCCGGTGCCGCCTTCGCCGAGAACGAGGTGCTGGCCTTCCTCGCCCACGAGTTCGGGCTCCCGGCCGAGGCCGGCGGAGCGTTCGTGCAGGGCGGCACACTCGGCAACCTCTCGGCGCTCGTCGCAGCCCGGGACGCCGCGAAGCGGAAGAGCACCACGCCCGAGCGGCGGCGATGGCGCGTGGTGTGCAGCGCCGAGGCCCACTCGTCGCTACTGACAGCGGCCAAGGTGATGGACGTCGAGATCACGCTCGCCCCCACCGGCGCCGACGGAAAACTCACCGGACAGGCGGTGGAGCAGGTCCTCGACCAGTACGGGGACGAGGTGTTCGCGGTGGTGACCACCGCGGGCTCCACCAACTTCGGCATCGTCGACGACGTCGCCTCCATCGCGCGGCTGCGCCCCGCCCACGACTTCTGGCTGCACGTCGACGGCGCGTACGGCCTCTCGGCCATGCTGGTCGCGGAACGCCGAGAGCTGTTCCGGGGCGTGGAGCAGGCGGACTCCCTGACCGTCGACCCGCACAAATGGCTGTTCGCGCCCTTCGACGCGTGCGCCCTGCTGTACCGCGACCCCCGATCAGCCCGGTCGGCCCACGCCCAGGACGCGGAATACCTCGACACCCTCGACGACACTCCGGGCTGGAACCCCGCGGACTACGCCATCCATCTCACCCGCCGCGCCCGCGGGCTGCCGATGTGGTTCTCGCTGGCCTCGCACGGGGCCACCGCATACCGGGATGCCATAGCGCGTTGCCTTGGCCTGGCCCGGGAGATCGCGGCCGAGATCACCGCGAGACCTCACTTGTCCCTGGTGCGGGACCCCGAACTGTCGGTGGTCGTCTTCCGGCGCGAGGGCTGGACCGCCGCCGACTACGCAGTGTGGTCGGACCGCCTGCTCGCGGACCAGATCGCCCTCGTGGTCCCGAGCTCTCACCAGGGGGCGCCGGTCACCCGGTTCGCCATTGTCAATCCCACCACCACCCGGGAGCAGCTGGTCGCGATCCTGGACACCATGAATTAGATGTACGGCTCTGTCGTCCGGCGACGAGAGGTGACCATGGCGTGTCGATCCTCTCTGGACCGGAGACCTGCCGGGCCGCGCCCTGCAACGGCAGAGACGCGACACGGAAGCCGCTCCTCGGGTGCACACAACCGCCGCGGCTCAGGGCAGGGGCCACCAGGTGCCGGGGGCCCAGTCGCGGTCGGCCCACAGGACCTGGTACTGGGGGCACGCGCCGTCGAGGGCGATGTGCGGCGCGGTGTCGAGGATCATCGTAGTGTGGGAAACGGGGTCGTACTCGGGCCAGGCCGGCAGGCGGTCGGACTGGGGGACGGCGTGGCGGCGGAAGGCGGTCCAGGCGTCCTGGATGCCGTGGCAGAGGCCGGCCACGGCTGGTTCGGCGCTTTCCTCGTACAGGCCCCAGGCGTATGGGATGTCGGAGGCGTGGAACATCCAGAATTCCTTGGGAAGACCCGGGAAGGGGCCCGCGAACAGGTAGTGCCAGACGGGCGCGTGGCGGGCCTGGGCATCGGCGAGCCGCAGGGTCGATGCGTGATAGCGCTCGTCAGACATGAACATCCGGTCGGTCTCCTCGCGCGTGGAGTCGGGGTGCATTGCCGCGTAGGTGGCGGCGGCCCGATCCGCTCCGGTGCCGAAGATCTCGTGGCGGATGGTGGCGGTGTGGTCGGCGGCGGTGGGATCCATCAGGTGGTACAGACCTGCCTCGTTGCCGGTCGAGCCGATGACGAGTGGGATCCCGGCCGTGTGTCCCGCGGCGAGGGCGCGGGTGGGGCGCTGTGGGAGGAGGCCGCCGTCGACGGTGGGTCGCCAGATCCATGTGGCTCGTATGCCGTCTGCCAGGGCGAGTTGGGCGGCCAGGACGTCCTTGGCCGGCACCTCGCGCAGGCGTGTGAGATCACCGCCGGGCGGGTCCAGCAGATCGGTGAGGCGGCGGGCGAGGCTGGTCGTGGCGGCGGGGGTGGCGACGTGGTCGCCGCCACCGTGCGCGATCGCACGGTGGAACAGGCCCTTGGCGGCGGGGGTAGCCATTGTTCTCCCGCATCCAGGCCAGCGCCGCGATCTGGTCGCGCAGGGTGTTGTTCGCAGCGGAGGCCTCCTCGGGACCGAGCAACCCGCCGAGATTCAGCAGACCCAGGGCACCGAGGCGGTAGTTGAAAAGGTGACGACCACGACGCTTCGCCGCGCGACCGCTGCGCCGTCGCCGATGAACTGCGGACCCGAGCCGACGGCGTATCCGCCCCCGTGGATCCACACCTGAACTGGCAGCCGGGACTTCTCGGCCGCGTCCTCGGGGGCGCACACGTTGAGATACAGACAGTCCTCGTCGAAGGGCGCCTCATCGTCCGTATCAAGGCTGACGCCGAAACCCAGGCCCTGAGACGGCTGCTGCGGGGCGCGGTCGCCGAATCGGCTGTCGTCCCGGATCCCGCTCCAGGCGGCTTCCCGTTGCGGTGCCGCCCAGCGCAGTACGCCCACCGGAGGCTGCGCATAGGGGATACCGCGCCAGGCACGCACGCCGTCGTAGGCGATGCCTCGCACAGCGCGGACCGCGTACGGACGACGGCCCCGGGGGAGCTCCCTTTTGTCCGGGGCGGCGCGGCGACATAGTGGGTGCACGCACCCGAGTCGGACACCGCTGCACAGGCCCTACGATTTCTGAGCCGGTGACGAGGCCGCCGTGCGTCCGTGCGTCCTTCTGCGCGACCCGATATGCGAGAGATCAACAGTACTTCCAGCACGCGTCGGCGGGTAGTTGCCGTCGGCTCGCTCGCGGGATGGCCGCGCTGACATGACGTACGGGCCGGGTCATCCCGTGCGGTAGAGCGTGGTGAGTAGTTCGATCGCGGCCTGGAGGGCGGGATGCGGTTCGTCCCGCCACCAGGCCAGCCGCACCGCGATCGGCTCGGCGTCGCGCACCGGCCGGTAGACGATGCCGGGACGCGGGTACTGGTGCGCGGTCGACTCGGCCGTGATACCCACGCAGCGGCCCGTGGAGATCGTGGTCAGCCAGTCGTCGACGTCGTGGGAGTCCTTGGTCGCCGGACGGGAATCCGGTGGCCACAGCTCCGTCGTGGTGGTGCCCGTCCTCCGGTCGATCAGCAGCGTACGCCCGCCGATGTCGGCGAGTCTCACGGAGCGGCGCCCGGCCAAGGGGTCGTCGGACGCCATGGCGCACAACCGCCTCTCCAGCCCCACGATGGCGGAGTCGAAGCGGCGGTCGTCCAGCGGCCTGCGTACCACGGCCAGGCCACAAGCCCCCTCCGCAAGCCCGGCGGTGGCGGAGTTGACGCGGACGAGCCGCAGCTCCGTCTCGGGGTGCGTCTCGGCCCAGCGGCGCTGAAGAGCCAGCGTGTGGCGGCCGACAGCCGACCAGGCATAACCGATCCGCAGGTAGGCATGATCTGAGGCGGCCTCCCGAACCAGGTCGTCCACTTCGCCGAGCACCCGCCGGGCATGCCTCACCACGCGCAGCCCCGTCCCCGTCGGGCTCACCTCACGGGAGGTCCGCCGCAACAGTCGTACGCCGAGGGCGCGTTCGAGGGAGGCCAGCGTGCGGGACACGGCCGCCTGGGAGACTCCGAGCGCGATCGCGGCGTCGGTGAAGCTGCCCTCGTCGACGATCGCGACGAGACAGCGCAACTGCCGCAGCTCCACATTCATGACTCAAGCGTATAGACAGACCCGCTGATGCATTTTGCGCAAGAGCTGTCTCCTCGCAGGATCGGGGCATGCAAGCCGCACCCGCACGCTCAGCAGCACCCGCGCACCGGACTGTCACGGCACCCTCCGCCCCGAAGCCCGGCGGAAAGCGCCTGGCCGGTGTGGTCACCATGTTCGGCAGCGGCCTGTCCAACCAGACCGGTGCCGCGATCGGTTCCCTGGCCTTCCCCGTCCTTGGACCTGTCGGTGTCGTCGCCGTACGCCAGTACGTCGCCGCGATCGTTCTGCTGGCCGTCGGCCGTCCCCGTCTGCGCACCTTCACCAAGCAGCAGTGGTGGCCGGTCCTGCTGCTGGCCGTGGTGTTCGGAACGATGAACCTGTCCCTGTACAGCGCCATCGACCGCATCGGCCTCGGCCTCGCGGTGACCCTGGAGTTCCTCGGACCTCTCGGCATCGCCCTCGCCGCCTCACGCCGCCGCGTGGACGCGTGCTGTGCGCTGATCGCCGCGGCGGGCGTCATCACCCTGATGCGCCCGCAGCCTTCCACCGACTATCTGGGGATGGGCCTGGGGCTGCTGGCCGCCGTCTGCTGGGCGTCCTACATCCTGCTCAACCGCACCGTCGGCCGACGCATCCCCGGAGTGCAGGGATCGGCGGCCGCCGCCGGACTCTCCGCCCTGATGTTCCTGCCGGTCGGAATCGTCCTCGTCGTCGAGCATCCGCCGACCGCCGGGGCCGCCGCCTACGCCCTCGCAGCCGGCGTCCTGTCCTCAGCCGTCCCGTACCTGGCGGACCTGCGCACCCTGCGCCGCGTACCGGCCCAGACCTTCGGGCTCTTCATGAGCGTCAACCCCGTCCTGGCCGCCGTGGTCGGCTGGATCATCCTCGGCCAGAACCTGGGCTGGACCGAGTGGGCCGCCATCGCAGCCATCGTCGCCGCCAACACGCTCAGCATCCTCACGTCACGCGCCTGACGGCACGCAGGTGGGGTACTCCATGGCCCCCTCTGCGAGGCGGGGCGTGCATTCACCGTTGCTGATCAACAGGCACGGCGCACCACGCCCTGGTCATCCGCCGGGGCGTGGCGCGCGCCTTACAAATACGTCTCGGTAGACATACTCCAATCTGGGACCTCACCTGCCGCGCGCGGTCGTCGAAGCGCACCGGTGCGGTTGGCGGGTCGCCGCGCCCGCGATCGGCGACGCGGCGATCGACGTCGCCCTGGACGCCGTCGAGACGGCGCAACGCGCGCATCCGCGCTCGGACACACGCCATCGCATCGAGCACTTCGCCGTGGCCTCGGACGATCAGGTCCGCCGCCTGGTGGACAGCGGCATCGTCGCCGTGCCGCAAGGCCGCTTCGTGTCCGATATCGGGGACGGCGTGATCACCGCACTGGGCCCGGGACGGGCCAACCGCTGCTACCGCATGCGCAGCTGGCTGGACGCGGGAGCGGTTCTCCCCGACAGCAGTGATGCCCCGGTCGCACACGGCAGTCCGCTGCTCGGCATCCATGACATGTCAACCGGCGCACCGCGACGCGGCATGCTGGCGGACTTCGCCTTGCTCTCGGACGACCTGCTCTCGGTCGACCCCGGCCGCATCGACCGCCTGACAGTGGGGGAGAGACGGTGATCGGCGGCCATGTCGTCCACAACGACGGAGCGCTGCGCTGACACCGTCACGCCAGGCCCCCTCCACGGGCAGCTTTCGCCTCGCCTCGCCTCGGCCGGCATCGTCCCGACCGGAGGGGGCTCTGCAGTGCCCGCTCCCTGCCCGCATCGGACGGGCGCCTGGTAGGCGGGCCGTCGTAGGACGTGCGGCCTTCACTGCCTCAGGCGTTGAATCTGAAAATCAGATCACCCGCAACGGAAACATCTGTTGGACAGAGTTTCGGGCGCGTTCGAGGATGTGTCGTGCGGTAGCACAGTCAACACGACACCCGGGAGGGACTACCGCCTGAGTGGAGGCTGACATGCCGAGTGAAGAGACTGAAGTAGTCGTCGTCGGGGCGGGCCAGGCAGGCGTGGCAATGAGCGAGCACCTCGGGGCCCACGGCGTACCGCACATCGTCCTGGAGCGGCACCGGGTCGCCGAGCGGTGGCGCTCGGAGCGGTGGGATTCCCTGGTCGCGAACGGGCCCGCGTGGCACGACCGATTCCCGGGTCTGGAGTTTCCCGACGTGGACCCCGACGGTTTCGCCTCGAAGGAGCAGGTCGCCGACTACTTCGCCGCGTACGCCGAGAAGATCGGTGCCCCGATCCGGTGCGGCGTCGAGGTGACCTCGGTGCGCAAGCACGACGGTCGGCCTGGTTTCCGGGTCGAGACGTCGGAGGGTTGTATCGACGCGCGCTTCGTGGTGGCCGCGACCGGACCGTTCCAGCGGCCCGTGTTCCCGCCCATTGTCCCGGAGGGCGCCGTCCCGGTGCAGATGCACTCCAGCGGGTACCGCAACCCGGAGCAACTGCCCGTGGGCGCGGTCCTCGTGGTGGGGGCCGGCTCCTCGGGGGTCCAGATCGCCGACGAGCTGCGCCGGTCCGGACGCCAGGTCCACCTCTCCGTCGGTCCGCACGATCGGCCTCCCCGCGAGTACCGCGGACGTGACTTCTGCTGGTGGCTCGGTGTGCTCGGACTTTGGGACGCCGAGACGCCTCCCCAGGGCGCTGAACATGTCACCATCGCGGTCAGCGGCGCCCGCGGCGGCCACACCGTGGACTTCCGTGCCCTGGCCGACACCGGCATCGAGCTCGCCGGATTGACCGCGTCCTACGACGACGGCGTACTGCGCTTCGCGCCGGATCTCGCGACGAACATCGCGCTCGGCGACGACAAGTACCTCTCCCTGCTCCGCGCGGCCGACGAGTACGTCGAGCGCAACGGGCTCGACCTCCCTGAGGAGCCGGAGGCCCACGTCCTCGGACCGCTCCCGGACAGCGTGACCGATCCCCGACGGGAACTCGACCTGGCCGAGGCCGGCGTCACCTCGATCATCTGGGCGACGGGCTTCGCCGCCGACTACGGCTGGCTCGACGTCGACGCGTTCGACGGGAACGGACGGCCGGACCAGCGACGCGGAGTGTCCCGCGAGTCCGGCGTCTACTTCCTGGGCCTGCCCTGGCTGTCTCGCCGCGGATCGAGCTTCATCTGGGGTGTGTGGCACGACGCCAGGTACGTCGCCGACCACATCGCGATCCAGCGGGGCTATCTCGCGTACGGCATCACCGACCGGCCTGGCGCCGCGCCGGCGACTCGGAAGAACTGAGGAGCAGAAGATGACCTCCACGAGTGAGGGCCGCCAGGTGAAGGCCCCGATCGTCGCCGGCGGACACACCCGGATCCGCCCGTTCAACACGCGCGAGACCTATCCCGAGCAGAACCTCGACAACGACCTCTGCCAGGCCGTCGTCGCCGGCAACACGGTGTACGTCCGCGGCCAGATCGGCCAGAACCTCGACACCAGCGAGTCAGTGGGCATCGGCGACGCCGAGGCGCAGGCCGAACAGGCCATGGCGAACATCAAAATGCTGCTCGAAGAGTCGGGCAGCCGGATGGAGCACCTGGTCAAGGTGACGATCTATCTGATCGACCCGCGTTATCGCGAGGCGGTGTACCGCACCGTGGGCCGCTGGACCAAGGGCGTCCACCCGATCTCCACCGGCCTGGTGGTCTCCGCCCTGGCTCGCCCCGAGTGGCTGTGCGAGATCGACGCCGTCGCCGTGATCCCCGAGGAGGACCGGGCATGACGTTCTCCCTCGTGGTCCGTGACGGCGAACGGTTCGGCATCGCGGCCAGTTCGTCGAGCCCGGCGGTCGCCGCCCGGGTCGCCCATCTGCAGCCCGGGGTCGGCGCGGCGGCCTCACAGAACATCACCGACCCCACGCTCGGTACGAGTCTGCTGCGGGAGCTGGCGGAACACGGTGACGCGGAGCGCGCCCTGGCCGACGTCACGGGCGCGGCTCAGCACGCGACGTCCATCGCATACCGCCAGCTGACCGTGCTGGGCCGTGCCGGACCCGGGTTCGCCTACAGCGGCTCACGGACCCTGGGTACACACGCCTCGGCCACCGCGGTCGGCGCGGTGGCGGCCGGCAACATGCTGTCCGGTGAGCACATCCCTGGCGTTCTCCTCGACGCATGGTCCGCGGCCACCGGTGAGCTCGAGGAGCGTCTGCTCACCGCCCTGCGGGCCGCGGTCGCGGCCGGCGGCGAGGAGGGACCGGTGTACTCCGCGGGCCTGGCGGTCGTCGCGGACGTGGGTTGGCGGGTGACCGACCTGCGGGTGGACTGGGCCGAGGATCCCGTGGACCGGCTCGGTGAACTCCTCGACATCTGGATGCCGCAGCGGGACGACTACGTGCGGCGCGGACTCGACCCCGCCTCCGCCCCCTCGTACGGCGTGCCGGGTGACCGGTGACGGGCGCGCTGAAGAAGGCGGCTCGGCAGGCGATCGGCCGTCATGCCGAGGAACTGATCGGTCTCTCCGAGCGGTTGCACGCCGACCCGGAGACGGCCTGGGAGGAACACCGGGCCGCCGCCGCCGTCCCCGAGCTGCTGGACCGCGCCGGATTCGACGTCACCTCTTCCTACCTGGGCCTGGAGACGGCGTTCTACGCCCGGTTCGGCAGCGGGCCCGTCCGGATCGCGTTGTGCGCCGAGTACGACGCGCTGCCCGGTCTGGGGCACGCGTGCGGCCACAACCTCATCGCGGCGAGTTCGGTCGGCGCAGCGCTCGGCCTGGCCGCCGTCGCCGACGAAGCCGGCCTCACCGTGGAGGTCTACGGCACCCCGGCCGAGGAGGGCGGCGGCGGCAAGATCGAGATGCTCGACCGCGGGGCCTTCGCCGGGGTCGACCTCGCGATGATGGTGCACCCGGCGCCGGTCGACGTGGCCGAGGCCCGTCCCTTCGCGGTCAGCCATTCCAAGATCTCCTACACCGGGAAGTCCGCGCACGCCGCCGCCTACCCGGAGGCCGGGGTCAACGCGGCCGACGCTTTCACCGTGGCCCAGGTCGCCATCGGGCTCCTGCGCCAGCAGTTGCCGGCCTCGGCCAGGGTGCACGGCGTGGTGACGCACGCCGGGGACGCCCCGAACGCCATCCCGGAACGGTCGAGCGGACGTTGGTACGTCAGGGCCGAGACGCTCGCCGAACTGGCCGAGCTGGAGCCGCGCGTCATGCGGGCCTTCGAGGCGGGCGCCCTCGCCACCGGCTGCGACCTGGAGATCGAGCCGGAGAGTCAGCCGTACGCGGAGTTCCGCACGGATGAGACCGCCCTTGGGCACTACCGTGCGAACGCCGTCGCGCTGGGGCGGGAGTTCGCGCCGCCCGGCCAGGCCGCACGGATGAACCGCGCCTCCACCGACATGGGCAATGTTTCGCAGGTGGTGCCGGCCATCCACCCCTACATCGGCATCGGCTCCCTGCCCGCCACCAACCACCAGCACGAGTTCGCCGCGTACTGCGTGGGCGGAACGGCGCAGCGGGCCCTGCTCGACGGAGCGACCGCGCTGGCCTGGACCGGTGTGGACCGAGGCGTGCCGGGCGGGGGAGCGGCGGCGTGCCTGTGACGGTCCGCGGCGCGGCTGTGCGCCCCGGCCGCGTGCTGTGGATGGACCCGGGCGACGTCCCGCCCGGGTCCGGCTTCTCCGTCCATACCTACGGGGAGGCGCGTATGCCCACCTGTAACAGCGGCGCCACGTCGACCACCGAGGCCGAGGTGGCCACCGACGTGGTCGCACTGCGCAGGAGCGTTGTGGCGGGAGCCGTCGGCGTGTTCGTGCACTGGTTCGACTGGGCTGCGTATGCCTATCTCGCCGGCACCGTCGCGACCGTCTTCTTCCCGTCCGAGAACGGCACGACCGGACTGCTCGCCGTGTTCGGCGTGTTCGTCGTCTCCTTCGGCATACGCCCGATCGGTGCCCTGGTGTTCGGGCCGCTCGGTGACAGGATCGGCCGCAAGCGCACCCTGTCTCTGGTCAAGGGTCTCGCATGACGTCACCGTTGGGTTTCACTCTCGTTCAGCTCCGCTACTTCCTGGTCGCCGCCGAGCGCGGGTCGATGACGGAGGCGTCGCTGGAGCTCCACATCGCGCAGTCCGCGGTGTCCACGGCCATCTACAACCTGGAGCGGGACCTGCAGGTGCAGCTGTTCATCCGCCGACGGGGCCGGGGACTGACCCTGACACCCGCCGGGGAGAGGCTCCAGCAGCAGGCGCGTGATCTGCTGGCCCGCGCACGCGAGGTCGAACGAGAGGCCCGGGGAGACGGCGAGATCATCTCCGGGCCGGTGGCCGTCGGCTGTTTCGTGACCCTGGCCCCCTACTACCTGCCGCCCCTGTTCAGCGAGTGCACCAGACGCTATCCGGGCATCGAGATCGACGTGGTGGAGGCGGAGACGGACCAGCTCGTCCACGCCCTGGCGGCGGGGCGTATCGACTTCGCTCTCACCTACGGCCTCGGTCTGGCTGCCGAGCCGGAACTGCGCAGTGAGACGATCGCCCGTGCCCCGGCCTATGTCATCGTCGCGGCCGATCACCCGCTGGCCGGTCAGGGCAGTGTGGAGCTGACCGAACTGTCCACGGAACCGCTCGTCCTGCTGGACCTTCCCCACAGCCGCGACTACTTCCACTCGCTGCTGGCCGCCACCGGCACGGCGCCCGATGTCCGCTACCGCACCCAGAGCTACGAGACAGTACGTTCGCTGGTGGCCCGAGGACTTGGATACTCCGTGCTCAACCAGCAGCCCGCGACCAGTCAGACGTACGGCGGCGGTGAGGTCGCGGAACTGCGGTTGCGGGACGGCGGGCCCCCGCTCGAAGTCAAGATCGCATCTGTGGGCGGCGTGACCCAGAGCGCCCGCGCCCGAGCGGTGATGGACCTGCTGCGGGAGATCGCCGCCCGGTCCGCCAAGCGCTGAGGCGGCAGCCGCTCACCGGGAGGGGATCCGATCGGTGGCCGTCAAGCCCTACAGGCCGGCGCAGCCCGTCACCGCCCGTGCGTGGGCCAGAATCAGCTCATGGGCCCTGTCCACGCGCAGAGTCGCGTTGTGGCTGACGATGTGCAGGCCGTAGCCGTCCTCCAGGGCCACCAGCCCGTGCGCCAGATCGTGCGCGGACGCGGCGAGGGAGAACACGCCGGTCGCGGCGCCGACCTCGAGCGCGGTCGTGTAGAGCGCCACCTCCCGGGCGAAGAGGGAGGTCATCAGTTCGGCATGGCCGGGACTGCGGCCCGCGCGCCGGTGTAGTTCGTAGAGCAGCCCGTGAACGGCGTCCTCCATGGTGTCCGGCAGACCACTGTCGAGGAGCGCGCGCAGCCTTGACGCGGGATCTCCCGCAGCCGCTCCGTCGTACGCCTGCTGCCGGGAGAACAGGAAGTTCTCCACCGCTCCTCGGTGCACCTCCAGCACGAGGTCGTCGAGCTCCGGGTAGTAGTACAGCACCGAGCCCTGGGAGACGCCCGCCGCATCCGCGATGTCCTTGATGCGCAGACCTTCGAGTCCGCGCTGCGCGATGGCCAGCCCGGCGGCCGATACGAGGGCCTCTCTGCGCGCTGTCTGGTTGCGTGGTCTGCCGACTTTACCCATGGCGGTTAATTCTCTGTTACTCGGACCATCTTCTGCAAGAAGTTCGTGCTCCGAGCATTGACGGCTGAGTCACCAATTGTTTGAATCTCGACTCAAAGAAATCGTGCGGACCTCTCCTGTGGAGCTGTCTCGCCTTGGTTCCGCCCGGCCTCTTCGGGCGGCACCCTCACACGGCCCGGGCCACAAGAGATCCGGACGGGCGCCGTTTCGCCCGGGTCCCACAACGCAATCGAAGGCCACAGCATGACGACGTACTCGCACTGGCGGCAGCGTGCCGCCGGGCTCGTGCCACGCACGCGCCTCTTCATCGACGGAGCGTGGAGCGAACCTTCCGACGATCAGTGGCTGCCCACTGTGAACCCCGCCACCGGCAAGACCACCGCCGATGTGGCGGTCGGCTCGGCCGCCGACGTCGGCCGGGCCGTGTCCGCGGCCCGTGCCTCCTTCGAGGACGGCCGGTGGTCGCGCACCGCGCCCGCGGAACGCAAGCGCGTTCTGCTGGAGCTGGCCCGCCTCATCGACGTCCATGGCGAGGAACTCGCCCTCTGCGACACCCTCGACATGGGCAAGCCCATCGCCGAGTCGTACGGCACCGACGTCCCCGGCGCGGCTGGTGTCTTCGCCTGGTACGCCGAGGCCGTCGACAAGCTGTACGACGAGGTCGCGCCTGCTCCGCCCGGCAACCTCGCCCTGGTGCGCCGCGCTCCGCTGGGCGTCGTCGGCGCGGTGGTGCCCTGGAACTTCCCGCTCGACATCGCGAGCTGGAAACTGGCGCCCGCTCTGGCGGCTGGCAACAGCGTCGTGCTCAAACCGGCCGAACAGTCACCGCTGTCGGCGCTGCTCCTGGCCCAACTCGCCGCGGAGGCGGGACTTCCCGACGGCGTACTGAACGTCGTCCCCGGCCCCGGCGAGGTGACCGGCCGGGCACTCGGACTCCACCCGGACGTCGACACCCTGGTGTTCACCGGATCCACCGCCGTGGCCAAGCGGTTCCTCGCCTACTCGGCCGAGTCGAACATGAAGCAGGTGTGGCCCGAGGCCGGTGGCAAGAGCCCCAACCTGGTCTTCGCCGACGCCGACCTGGAGGCCGCCGCGGAACGCGCCGCCTGGGGATTCGCCTACAACGCCGGACAGGTGTGCTCCGCCAACACCCGCCTGCTCGTCGAGGCGTCCGTCGCGCAGGACTTCACGTCCAGGGTCGCCGAGCACGCCCGTTCATGGCTGCCGGGCGACCCGCTCGATCCCGCCACCCGGCTCGGCCCACTGGTCGACGAGACCCAGGTGGATCGCGTCCTGAACGCGGTGCGGTCTGCGGGCGGCACGCTCGTGTGCGGCGGCACCCGTCCCGACCGCGAAGGCGCCTACCTCGACCCGACCGTCGTCACCGGCTTGGCCCCTGACAGCCCGCTCGTACTCGAAGAGCTGTTCGGCCCCGTCCTGACGGTGCTGCCCTTCCGCGACGAGGCCGAGGCGGTCCGCCTGGCCAACGACTCCGCGTACGGTCTCGCCGCGTCCGTGTGGACGCGGGACCTCGGCCGCGCACACCGCGTCGCCGACGCCCTCCGGGCGGGCACCGTCTCCGTCAACACCGTCGACGCGCTCAGCCCCTTCACACCCTTCGGCGGGTTCAAGCAGTCCGGCCACGGCCGCGACCTCTCCCTGCACTCCTTCGACAAGTACACCGGCCTGAAGACCACCTGGATCGCCTACGGCTGACCGGCCTGGCGACCGATCGGCCCGGCCGGCTCCCCACCGGCACCCGCACCGAGCAAAGGACGCACCACCCATGACCCTCGACGCCGCGGACCTCACCCGCCTGGACCGAGCACACATCATTCACCCCTACCTGCCGGGCACGGCCACCGAGCGCGTCGTGATGACCGAGGGATCGGGCTGTCGCCTGACCGACTCCGAGGGCCGCGGCTACCTCGACGCCACGGGCGGCCTGTGGCTCGCCCAGGTCGGACACGGCCGCACGGACCTTGCCGACGTCGCCCACGAGCAGATGAAGAAGCTGGAGTACTTCACCAGCTTCTGGGAGTTCTCCAACGACCGCGCGATCGCGCTCGCCGCCCGGTTGGCCTCCCTGGCCCCCGACCCGCTGAACCACGTGTACTTCACCTCCGGTGGTTCGGAGGGCAACGAAGCGGCGATCAAGATGGCCCGCTACTACCACCACCGCCGCGGCGAGGGCAGCCGGACCTGGATCCTGGCGCGCAGCAAGGCCTACCACGGCATCGGCTACGGCGGCGGCTCGGCCACCGGCTTCCCCGTCTACCACGAGGGCTTCGCCCCGATGATGCCGCACGTCTCCCACCTCACCCCGCCGTGGCCGTACCGCACCGAGCTGTACGACGGCCAGGACCCCACCGACTTCCTCATCCGGGAACTGGAGGAGCGCATCGCGGAGATCGGCCCGGGAAACATCGCCGCGATGATCGGTGAACCCATCATGGGCGTCGGCGGGATGCTCGTGCCGCCGGCCGACTACTGGCCCCGGGTGCGCGAGGTCCTCGACCGGCACGGCATCCTGCTCATCTTCGACGAGGTCGTCACCGCGTACGGACGCGTGGGGAAGTGGTTCGCCGCCCAGTACTTCGGCGTCACCCCGGACATCATCGTCACCGCCAAGGGCATCACCTCCGGCTATGTCCCGCTCGGCGCACTCCTGGTCGGCGACCACGTCGCCGAGGTCCTGCTGCGTGACCACGGTTTCCCCATGGGCTACACCTACAACGGCCACCCGGTCGCCACCGCTGTCGCCCTCGCCAACCTCGACATCATCGAGAAGGAGGGCCTGCTCACCCGCGCCACCAGCCTCGGCGCCTTCCTCCACGCCGAACTCGAGTCCCAGCTGGGCGACCTGCCGGTCGTCGGCGAGATCCGCTCCGTGGGCATGATGCTCGCCGTCGAACTCGTCGCCGACCGTGCCACCCGCACCCCCCTGCCCCTGAACCCCGACCGGATGCCGCACGACGTCATCCGCCGCGAGACCGGCGTCATCGTCCGCGACTCCGCACACAGCCTGGTGCTGTCCCCGCCGCTGATCATGACCGAGACCGAGGCCAAGGAAGCAGCCTCGGCCCTGCGCGGCGTCCTGGAACGCACCGAACCCACCGGCGAGATCCGCCCCGCCTGACACCCTTCGGGAGACCCGGTGCACCGCCGGGTCTCCCCGAACAGCACCACCTGACACGGACCCCCACGCCGTCGCCGCGCCCGCACGCGCTCGCCCGCAGTCCCCTCTCCCCGTCCAAGGAACCGCCCGTGTCCTCCGACCTCACCTCCGCAGCATCGCGCACGCCGGACACCGCCACCGGTCTGCAGCGCAGTCTGAAGCGTTTCGACATCACCGCCCTGGCCGTCGCCGCGGTCATCTCCTTCGACACCGTCGGACAGATCGCCACCGGCGGCGGCGAGGCCGTCACGTGGACGGCGGCCATCGCCCTGTTCTTCCTCATCCCGTACGCCCTGCTGTTCGCCGAGACCGGCGCCGCGTTCCCCCAGGAAGGGGGGCCGTACGTCTGGGTGAAACTCGCTTTCGGCCGCCCGGCAGCCGCACTCACGACGCTGTTCTACTGGGTCACCAACCCGATCTGGCTGGGTGGCTCCCTGGTCTTCCTCGCCGCCGAGACCTGGGACGGCTTCGTCTTCCCCCTGGGCTCGGGCACCGTCGCCGACTACGCGTTCAAGCTGCTGTTCGTCTGGGCCGCCATCCTCACGGCCGTCGTCTCCCTGCGGCGGGGGAAGTGGATCACCACCGCCGGCGCCCTGGTGAAGGTCCTCGCCCTCGCACTGTTCAGTCTCACTGCCGTGCTCTACGGACTCGAACACGGATTCCAGGGACTCACCGACGCCCGGTTCACCCCGACCACAGCCGGCTTCCTCGCCCTTGTGCCGATCCTGCTGTTCGCCTACGTCGGCTTCGAAGCCCCCAACGCCGCCGGCGAGGAGATGCACGACCCGCAGCGTGACGTACCCACCGCCCTGGGGCGTTCCGCCACCGTCGCCGCCTGCTGCTACCTGCTGCCGGTCCTCGCGCTGCTGGCCGTCGTACCGGCGCAGGAGGTCACCGGCATCGGCGGATTCATGGAGGGCGCCCGCCTCGTCTTCGGTATCTATGGCAGCGCGTCCGGCCCTCTGCTGACGCTCACCGCCGTCGTGTTCGTCTTCGCCCTTCTCACCCAGGGCAGCGCCTGGATGATCGTCAGCGACCGCATGCAGGCCATGGCCTCCGCCGACGGCGCCTTCTTCACCCGCTACCTCGGAGCCTTCCACCCCAGGCTCGGCACGCCGGTCCGGACCAACCTGCTCTCCGGGGCGGTGGCCACCGTGTTCATGCTGGCCGCCATGCAACTCGCCGACGGCGACGCGGGCGCCGTCTTCGCGGTCGTGCTCACCGTGGCCGTCACCACCCTGCTCCTGTCCTACCTGGTGGTCGTCCCCGCCCTGGTCGTCCTCCGGCTGCGCCGGCCCCACGTCGTACGCCCCTACCGCGTCCCCTTCGGCAACGCCGGGTTCCTGCTGTGCGCGGCACTCGTCTACGTCTGGATCGCCATCGGATCGTGGTCGGCGCTCTTCCCAGGCGTCCTGGAAGGGCTTCTCGGTATCGACTACGTCTTCCAGGACGTCTGGGGAGTTTCTCGCGCGTCGTTCGAGGCGTTCACCCTCGGCACCGTCGCCCTGCTCCTGGCCGTCGGAGCTGTCGGCCTGCTCGCGGCTCGTCGGCAGCCCATCGAACCGCCCGACGCGGCCATCCCAAAAGCCGGTCCGTGACCACCGGCACCGGAGAATCCGCAGTTCTCGAACGGAACCGTCCGCGCTCCCTCCACCCCGGCGCATTCTCGAGCGCCCGCACCAGGCAACCCCGGCTCCGGCCGACGCTCCCCATACTCGGCACGAAAGGCACCGACCGATGACGACCGACAGAGCCCCGGCCGCACCCGAAGCGGCCCCCGTGCAAGCCGCCGAAACCCCTGGCACCTCCGGCCTGATGGAACAGCACACCATCGGCCCCATCCCCGAAGCGGAACGCACGGGCACCGCCCGCGGTGTCTTCGGCATCTGGCTGGGCGTCAACATGCTGCCGCTCACGGTCATCACCGGCGCGCTCGCCACCACCGCCTTCGCCCTGCCGTTCGGATGGGCGCTGCTCGCCGTCGTGATCGGCAACCTGGTGGGCGGCGTCTTCATGGCCCTGCACGCATCCCAAGGACCCCAACTGGGCGTGCCGCAGATGATCCAGGCCCGCGGACAGTTCGGCACCAAGGGCGCCGCCCTCGTGGTCCTGGTCGCCATGGTGATGTTCATGGGCTTCTACATCTCCAACCTCGTCGTCGGAGCGCAGTCCCTGCACGGCGTCTACTCCGCCGTCGATCCGACCGCCGCCATCGTCGGAGCGGCCGTCGTCAGCATGGCCATCACCGTCATCGGTCTGCGGCTCATCAAGGTGATCATCACGGTCAGTGCCGTCGTGGTCGGCCTGCTGGTCCTCGCCTCCCTCGTCTGGATCCTGGTCTCCGGGGTGCCCGACGGCGCGCTGACCGCGGGAACCTTCTCCGGTACCGGCTTCGTCTCCATGATCGCCGTGGGAGCGGTGTGGCAGATCGCCTACGCCCCGTACGTCTCGGACTACTCCCGCTACATGCCGTCCGGCTCCGGCGCGCGCGCCGCCTTCTGGGCGACCTACGGTGGAACGTTGATCAGCTCGGTGCTCGTCATGACCCTGGGGTGCCTGGTCGGATCCGCGGCCAAGGGCGACGACGTGGTCGGCGGTCTCGCCTCACTCACCGGAGGCCTGTCCACGACCGTCCTGCTGGCCTTCGCGGGTGCCTCGGCACTCGGCAACGCCGGCAACGTCTACTGCGCCACCCTCAACACCCTCACCCTCGCCGAGACCTTCAAGCCCGGCTGGCTGCCCGGTCTGAAGGCACGACTGGTGACCTCCGGAGTCCTGCACGTTGTCGGAGTGGTCGTCGCGCTGGCCGCGACGGGCGGCTTCCTCACCTCGTTCACCAATTTCATCACCGTGCTCCTCTACGTCCTCGTGCCGTGGTCGGCGATCAACCTGGTCGACTACTTCGTTATCCGTGACGGGCACTACAACGTACCGGCCTTCTTCGCGCCCGGTGGAGGCCCGTACGGCTCCTGGAACGTTCCGGCCCTGGTCGTCTATCTCGTAGGGCTGGCCGTGCAGATCCCCTTCGTGGTCCTGCCGATGTACGTGGGTCCCGTCGCCGCCGAGATCGGCGGCATCGACCTCGCCTGGCTGGTCGGGCTCGCCGTGAGCGGATGCCTCTACTGGCTGGTCGCACGGCGTTCCCAGCAACCCCGGCCCGACGTCTCCGTCGCCGCCACCCGCTGAACCCGCCCGCAGAAGGGACCGCCGTGAGCACCACCCGACCCGACCTCGTCATCGTCAATGCCAAGGTCCACACCGAGCAACCGGACATCACGTCCCTGGCCGTCACGCAGGGACGGATCAGCGCGATGGACCGGGAACCACTGGCCGATCTGGCCGGACACGACACCCGGATCGTCGACGCGGGCGGCGCCACGGTCCTGCCCGGTTTCACCGACGCCCACGTCCACCCCATGGCCGCCGGTGTACAGCTGCTGACCTGCGACCTGTCCCGTCTGCCGCACGCACTCGACCGGTACCGTTCCACCATCCGGACCTACGCCGACAGCCATCCCGAACTGGAGTGGATCAGCGGCACCGGGTGGTACGGGGACACCTTCCCGGGCGGACTGCCCTCCCGGGCCCTCCTGGACGAACTGGTCCCCAACCGGCCCGCGGTGTTCGTCAGCCACGACGGCCACGGCGTCTGGGCGAACAGCAGGGCCCTGGAACTCGCCAAGATCGATGACCACACCCCGGACCCTGTCAACGGCCGCATCAACCGCGATGCCGACGGTGTCGCCACGGGAGTGCTGGTGGAGCGGGCCGGTGACCTCGTCACCGACCTGCTGCCGCCGGTCAGCGACGAGTTCGCCGAACAGGCGCTCCTGGCGGCACAGAGCCATCTGCACGCGATGGGCGTCACCGGATGGCAGGACGCCTGCGTCGGATCCCTGTGGGGCATGCCGGACCCTCTGCCCGTCTACCGGCGCCTCGCTGGCGACGGCAGACTCACCGCGCGGGTCGTCGGCGCGCTGTGGTGGGCCGCCGAGAAGGGCCTCGACCAGCTGGACTCCCTGGAGGAGCGTCGAGCCACCAGCACCATCGGCCGCTTCCGGCCCATCTCCGTCAAGGTCATGCAGGACGGAGTGTGCGAGAACTGTACGGGCGCCATGCTCCAGCCCTACTACGGGGACGTCCACCACGACGCCGGCACCGGCGCGTCCTTCATCGACCCCAATGAGCTCCGGGAGATCTGCCGCGAGCTGGACGGCCGCAGCTTCCAGATCCACATGCACGCCGTCGGCGACCGCGCCGTGCGCGAATGCCTCGACGCCCTCGAAGCGGCCCGACGGGCCAACCCCGGCCACGACAACCGGCACCAGATCGCACACCTGGACGTGGTCGACCCCGACGACGTGCCGCGCTTCGCGGAACTCGGCGTGATCGCCAACATCCAGGCCCTGTGGGCCCGTCGCGACAAGGAGATCGTGGAGCGCAAGCTGCCGCTCCTCGGACCCGAACGGGAGGCCCGGCACTTCCCCTTCCAGGAGCTGAAGGCGGCCGGCGCCCGCCTCGCCATGGGCAGCGACTGGCCGGTGACCGACCCCAACCCCTTCTGGGCGATCTACACGGCCGCCACCCGCCTCGGCCCACGTCAGGACCCGCACGCGGTCGGCGACGGGGTCTTCATCGACCCCCTGGAGTCCCAGCACGCCCTTGACCTGGACGTTGCGCTGGCCGCCTACACTGCGGGTTCGGCCTACGCCAACCACGCGGAGGACGAGGTCGGCACGCTCACCGTCGGCCGCCGCGCCGATCTCGTGGTCCTCGACCGCCCGCTGACCGACCTGGAAGCGGTCAGTTCGGCCCGGCCCGTCCTGACCCTCGTGGACGGCGAGGCGGTTCACGGCGACCTGTGACCAAGCTCCGCATCCGCAACCGCGTCGAGATCGCGGCTTGGGCGTGGGGCACCGGCGCGGTACAGGGTCTCCGGACTCCGCCGGAAACGCCCTGACGCCTCTGTGCGCACGGTCCCCAACCGGAAGCAGCGTGGGTGAGCGAAGAATGCTGGGCCTCACCGCGCCGGTGCGCTCACCGGCACACCAGTGAGCGCACCGAGACCACCGTCAGTCCGACACGACCTGACGTTGTGAGTGCTGCACCGGAGCGGCGGCTGGCAGCCACCCCTTTTCGGTACCGGGTCCAGGACGCGGCAGTGGCCTGCCGTTTGCCACCCCCGTCTCCGCCCGTCTTCCGGCGGTGGGTCAGGCCACGAGCCGGAGGACTTCCGACAGACCCCGATCGCCGGTGCGCTGTTCGGCCGGGAGGATGTAGGCGCGCATACCGCAGGCGGTGGCGCCGCCGTCCCGTACCGGGTTGTCGCCGACCATGAGCGTGGTGCGGAGATCGACACCGAGGTCCGCGCAGGCCTTGAGGAACAGCTGGGGATCGGGCTTCTCCCGACCCGCCTCGCAGGAGATCACGCACGCGTCGACCAGGTCCTCCAGACCGGCTCGGGCCAGGTGGATCCGCAGATCCCAGGCGAAGTCGCTCACGATCCCGATGCGCAGCCCGCGGGCGCGCAGCGCACGGAGGGTGAGTTCGGT
Organism: Streptomyces albicerus; assembly: GCF_008905045.1. Classification (GTDB taxonomy): domain Bacteria; phylum Actinomycetota; class Actinomycetes; order Streptomycetales; family Streptomycetaceae; genus Streptomyces; species Streptomyces albicerus. The sequence goes on along the minus strand of NZ_VWMY01000048.1, from coordinate 48,828 downwards.
GTCGGGGTAAGGCAGCCAGGCGTCGGGTGCGGTGAGTTCCCGGTAGGCCGTTTCCTCGACGCCGCGCAGGAAGTCGACGTGTCCCCACCATCCCCGCATGGCGCGGCGGTGCTGCTCGGGGGAGAGGTCGCGGCCTTCCTGGAGGGCGACGACGGCGGGCAGCCGGAAGGCGTCCCGCAGTTGTCGCGCGATCCCGGCCACGGCACCGGCCTGCTCCAGCACGTCGGCACGGTCGCTGGCGGCGGCGACTCGGCCCAGCCATGTCTCGAGGTCGATCATCTGGAAGATCGTGTTGCTGAAGTCGAACAGCACGGCCTCGACCGGCGGTACGGGCGCGGCCATCTCCGCGGCGGTGGGACGGTAGGTGCTGGGGGTTTCGAACAGGGCGTGTATCACGGGGTGTGCTTTCCGGGGTGGACTGCTTCGACGGGGACGCCGAGATCGCGGAGGGCCGCGATCTCCGCGTCGGGTGTGCCGGTGTCGGTGATGACCGTCTCGTAGTCGGCCACCGTGCCGTACGCGTGGGTGGCGGTCTTGCCGAACTTCGAGTGGTCCACGAGGAGCAAGGCCCGCTCGGCGGATTCGAGCATGGCCAGCTTGACCTCGACATATTCGCTGAGCGGGTGGAAGAGCCGTCCCGCGTGGACGGCGGTGGCGGACATCAGGGCGAGGTCGGCGTGTATGCGGGAGAGGGTACGGGTGAGCTCGGGGCCGGTGCAGGAATTGAAGTCGGCGTGATAGCGCCCGCCGAGCAGGGTGACGTCCAGGCCCGGCGCGGACCCCAGACGCTGTGCCAGGCCGACCGAGTTGGTGACGATGGTGATCCGCTCGAGCTCGGCCAGGGCGGGTGCGAGGGGGAAGAGGGTGGTGGAGTCGTCCATGAGCACCGTGCTGCCGGGCTTGATGTGGCCGAGTGCGGCGTGGCACAGGGCCTCCTTGGCCGAGATGGCGGCGCTTTCGCGGAAACGTGTCGCCGTTTCCATGAGGACCGCCGGGAAGGGGACGGCCCGGCCGCGTTCCTTGCGGAGAAGGGAACGCTGGGCGAGGTCGTCGAGGTCGCGGTGCATCGTCATCAGGCTGACGCCGAAGTGGTCGGCGAGTTCGTCGATGCGGGTCTCGCCGTGTTCGACGACATGGCGCAGCACGGACTGACGCCGTTCCTCCACTGCGGCCTGCGACGACCGAGTCCTGGCGGGCACTACAGCTCTCCCCCTCTTTGCTTTGTGTGTCCGTGGCGCGGCTGTGGGGCGGGCCGTGCTGACAGCCTCGCGGTCCGTGGCGACGGCTGGCGGCTTCGACCTCGAAGTCTCGCATACGGTCCGGGAGGGGCCGGGAGCCGTCGCCTACCTGCTTCCGCCCGGCCGGGCAGGCCCGGCCGGCCGCTCTCAGCGGCCACTAGGGCGCTTCCACGGTGACCAACACCTTGACATGTTCCGGGGCGAGCGAGGCGGTGAAGGCCTTGGCCGCCTCCTCCAAGGGGAACGTGGCGGTGACGATCTCGTCGGTGTCGACGGCGCCCGAGGCGATCAGGGCGATGGCGGTGCGGTAGTCGTCGGCCGTGTACATCAGCGTGCCCTCGACGCTGATCTCGCGGTCCTGGATCAGGTCGAGGCGGACGGGGGTGGCCCCTGCGGCTCCGACGCCGACGACGATGATCCGGCCGCCCTTGGCGACCAGGTCGGTGGCCTGGGCCATGGACTGCTCCCGGGCCACGCAGTCGAAGACCACGTCGACCGGTCCGCCGAGCGCCTGACGGGCCTGCTCGGTGAGGTCGGCGGCGTCGGCGGGCAGGGCGGCGTCGGCTCCGAGGCGCAGGCCGCGTTCCCGCTTGCCCGGCAGCAGGTCCGTGACGGCGATCTTCGCGGCGCCCGCGTGCCGGGCGGCGGCGAGCACGAGCAGACCGATGGGTCCGGCGCCGAGGACGACCACACTACGTCCGGTGAGGTCACCGGCCTTGGCCACGGCGTGCACCGGAGTGGCCAGCGGCTCGACGAGGGCGGCCTCGATGTCGCTCATGCCCTCGGGGATGCGGTGGACGCGGTCGGCGGGGATGGTGAACAGATCCGTCATGGCGCCGGGGGTCTGGCAGCCGAAGACCTTCAGCTCCTCGCAAATGTTGTAGCGGCCGGTACGGCACTGGGGGCACTGCCCGCAGAAGAGGTTCGGCTCGACGATTATCCGGTCGCCCGGGGCGAATCCGTCGGCGCCGGGGCCTACGGCGGCGACGACGCCGACCGCCTCGTGGCCGGGGTGGTAGGGCAGGGGCATGAACGGGTGGTGACCCTGGGCGGCGTGGGTGTCGGAGCCGCAGACACCCACCACGGCGGTGCGGACAAGGAGTTCGCCCTCGTCGGCGATCGGCGCGGGGATGTGCTCGACGGTGATGTCGTCGATCGACCGGACGAGGACACGGCGGATCTGCTGGGACATGGGGGTGGTGCTCCGTTTCGGGTGCGGTCGGGCGGCGTCGGCGGCGGGGTGGGCATCGACGCGCGGCTCGACGGGTGGGGGAGAGGTGCAGGGATGGGCCGCGGGTCCTATGTGTCCTTGAGTCCGGGCTGGATCTGGATCTTGCGGCCGAGGCCCGCCTGGAAGCGGGCGATCGCGTCCGGGAACGCCATCAGCGGGAGGCGTCACCGGCTCCATGGCCGTGCTGCACAGCTTCGAACGCGCCGCCGATCTCTTCGCCACCGGCGTCATCGACCCGGACGTCTTCATCAGCGACCCGGGCCGACACCTCTACGACGATCTCCCGCGGGCGAGGGGCGGGATCGTCGACGGTGGTGATCTCCATACTTCCGGGCTGGGTGATGACGGCTCTCACTTCACGGCTCCCAGGGACAGGCCGCGGACGAGTTTGTCCTGGGCGGCGAAGCCGGCGATCAGGACCGGCAGCGAGACCAGGGTGGCCGCCGCGCACAGCCGGGCCAGGAACAGGCCTTCGTTGGTGATGAAGCCGACCAGGAACACCGGCGCGGTGGAGGCCTGGGTGGCGGTGAGGTTCACGGCGAACATGAACTCGTTCCAGCTGAAGATGAAGCAGATCAGCGAGGTGGCGGCCAGGCCGGGCATGGCGACCGGCGCGACGATGCGCAGCAGCACCGTGGGCAGGTTGGCGCCGTCGACCTCGGCGGCTTCCAGGATCTCCTTGGGGACCTCGGCGAGGAACGAGCGCATCATCCACACCGCGATCGGGAGGTTCATCGCGGTGTAGAGGACGATCAGCGTCCATACGTTGTCCAGCATCCCGACCTCTTTGACGATCATGTAGACCGGGAGCAGGGCCGCGATGGCCGGGAGGAACTTGGTGGACAGGAAGAAGAACATCACGTCGGTCCACTTCTCGACCGGCTTGATGGACAGTGCGTAGGCCGTCGGCACCGCCAGGGCGAGCACCAGCAGGGTGGAGATGACGCTGGCCATGGCCGAGTTGAGGAGGAAGGGGGTGATGTCCCGGCCGAACAGCAGCTGGTACTGGTCGAGGGTGAGCGGAGCCAGCGGGGTGGGCGGGTTGGTCGCCGCGTCGGCCTCCTGGTGGAAGGAGGTGAGCACCATCCAGGCCACCGGCGCGAAGAAGGCCAGGGTGGCGAGCCAGGCGACGAAGGTCCACAGGGGCGACAGCCGGGGCGTACCGGCGGGGTCGTCGTGACGGCGGAAGAGCTTTCTGAGCCTCGCTCCGGGGGCGCCGACTGCTGCGTGCGCGGTCATCGGGATGTCTCCTCGCGGAACAGGGATGCGATGGTGCGCAGCGCGAACGTCGCGATCACGATCGAGCCGAGGACGACGACGACACCGGCGGCGGCCGCTTCGCCGTACTCGTACTTGCGGAACATGGTCAGGTAGATCTCGTAGGGCAGGTTGGTGGTCTGGGAGCCGGGGCCGCCCTGGGTGATGGTGTAGACCGCGTCGAAGGTCTGCACGACGTAGATGGTGCCGAGCAGGATGCCCAGCTCGAGGTACTGGCGCAGGTGCGGCAGAGTGATGAAGCGGAAGGTCGCCATGGCCGAGGCCCCGTCGACACGGGCCGCCTCCAGGACGTCACCGGGCTGCGCCTGCAGACCGGCCAGCAGGATCAGCATCATGAACGGCGTCCACTGCCAGACCAGCGACACCACGACGGCGGGCATGGGGTACGAGGAGATCCAGTCGACTGTGGGGCCGTGGTCGGCGCCGAAGAACTGGTAGACGGCGTTGAGCGTGCCGTTGAGCAGTCCGTAGTCGGGGTTGTAGATGGCGTGCTTCCACAGCAGCGATGCGGCGACCGGCATGACCAGGAACGGTGCGATGAGCAGGGTGCGCGCCAAGCCGCGGCCGACGAACCGGCGGTCGAGCAGCATCGCCAGACCGAGGCCAAGAAGCACGCTGATGAGCACCACCGACGCGGTGAGCACGACGGTGTTGAGCACGGCGGCGCGCAGCCGTTCGTCGGTGAAGACGAAGGCGTAGTTGGACAGGCCGGTGAAGTGCCGGTCGCCCGGCTGGAGGATGTTCCACTGGAAGGTGGAGATGACGAGGGTGGCCACGAAGGGCAGTTGCGTGACGACAATGGTGAAGATCAGCGCCGGCAGCAGCGGGATGCGCCGCCGCCACTTGCTGACGCCCGAGCGGGTCCGAGGGCGGGCGGGTGGTGGTGCTGTTTTTCGGGGAGCGGTGAGCGTGGTCATGGGTGGTTCCTCCGCCAGTGACGGCCGGGTAGGGGGAAGCGGTGCCCGGCCGGGGGGAGGGCCGGCCGGGCGGGCGGTTTGTGTGGGTCACTGGTAGTTCTTGGCGACTTCCTCGGCGAGCTTCTGGCCGTCGTTGAGCGCCTTGTCCACGCTGGTCTTGCCGGCGATGGCGGCGGAGATCTCCTGGGTGACCTTGGTGCCCAGGTCCTGGAACTCGGGGATGGCCACGTACTGGATGCCCACGGTCGGCCTGGGCTGGACGCCGGGGTTGGCCGGGTCGGCTCCCTCGATGGACTTCAGGGTGATGTCGCCGAACGACCCGGCGGCCTTCTGGTACTCGGGGATCTCGTAGGTGCTGGCCCGCTTGCCGGCCGGGACGCGCGACCAGCCGAGCTTCTCGCCGACGAGCTTCTCGTACTTCTTGCTGGACGCCCAGAGCATGAACTGCGAGGCCGCGTCGGCGTTCTTCGTGGTCTTCGGCATGGCCCACGACCAGGCCCACAGCCAGCCACTGCTGTCCGTCTCCACGGTCGGGGCGTAGGCGTAACCGACCTTGCCGGCGATCTTGCTGGACTTGGCGTCCTCCAGCGACCCCGCCGCGCTGGTCGCGTCGTACCACATCGCGACCTTCTTCTGGCTCATCGCGTTCAGGCACTCGGTGAACCCGGCCTGCGGGGCGCCGGCCTCACCGTGCTTGCGGACCAGATCGACGTAGAAGTCGGTGGCCTTCTTGAAGCCCCCGCTGTTGACCTGGGCCTTCCAGTCCTTGGTGAACCAGGTGCCACCGAAGGTGTTGACCATGGACGTCAGCGGTGCGCCCAGCTCGCCCCAGCCGGCCAGACCGCGCAGGCAGATGCCCTTCATGCCGGGCTCGGCGCCGTCGACCTTGGCCGCGATGTCGGCGATCTGCTGCCAGGTCGGCCGCTCGGGCACCGTGATGCCCTTCGCCTTCATGACGTCCTTGTTGTACATGAGCATGGAGGACTCGCCGTAGAACGGCAGGGCGTAGAGCTTGCCGTCCGAGCCGGTGAGCGACTGCACCATCGGCTTGAGCAGGTCGGCCTTGTCGAAGCTCGTGTCCTTGTCGGCGTAGGAGCCGAGCTCGTGCAGCCAGCCGTTCTTCTCCCAGATGGGCACCTCGTAGGCGCCGATGGTGGCGACGTCGTACTGGCCGGCCTGGGTGGCGATGTCCTGGGTGACTTTGTCGCGCAGCTCGTTCTCGGGAAGGATCGTGAAGTTGACCTTGATACCGGTGTCCTTGGTGAAGCTGCCCTTGGTCAGCTTCGCGATGTCCTCCATCTGCGGGTTGCCGACCATCAGCACGTTGATGCTCTTGCCACCGCCCGAGGACCCGCCGGCTCCGGCTCCGGAACAGGCGGTGGCGAGGAGGGCGGTGGCGGCGGCGCCGGCCATGAGGGCGTATCTGGTCGATCGCATGTGACTGGAGACCTCTCGTGCGGGTGGTGGGTCGGGAAACGGCGTAGGGAGCTCCCACGGCGGTGCCGCTCGTCGGGAGCAGCCGCTCATCGGGGGTCCGCCGGGACCTCGACTGAGGCTCGGCGGGGGAGGGGAGGCGGGGTTTGGACGCAGCCCTGGGGTGTGGGCGCGATATCGATGGCGGAATTATTAGCAGGAGACTGCGCTTTTGTTAACACATCTTGCGAGATATTTTTCCTGACTCTATGGTTGGGCCGCCCTGACGAAGGCGCAGGCAGGAACCGGTCTGCGCCTGCGCACCCCTGCTCCCGCGAAGGCCGGATGATGACTGCTGCCCAAGAAGGCCCTGCCGACGTCGCGCCCTCGCCGTGCGTCCGCATCGGCGAATCCGCGGTTTCCGCCGAACCCGGTTCCATGCCTGCAGTCGTCCGTGCGTCCATCGCCGAGCTCGCCGAGCGTGCCCGCACCCTCGCCGGCCGGGGTGGGCGGCGGATCATCGGCATCACCGGCGCACCGGGCGCAGGCAAGTCGACCCTGGCCAGGCAGCTGGTCGAGGCACTGGGGCCGGAGACCGCCGCTCTGGTCCCGATGGACGGCTTCCATCTGTCCAACGCCGCGCTCCGCGCCCTGGGGCGCCACGACCGCAAGGGCGCCTGGGACACCTTCGACGCCGACGGCTACGTTCACCTGCTGAGGCGGCTCCGCTCCCGTGCCGAACCAGTCGTGTACGCACCCGACTTCGACCGCGGCATCGAGGAGTCCGTCGGCTCTGCCCTGCCGGTGCCACACGCGATTCCCCTGATCGTCACCGAGGGCAACTACCTGCTGTCGGACCAGGGTTCCTGGCCCCGAGTCGCCGCACTCCTCGACGAGACCTGGTACCTGGCCACCGACGACGACCTCAGACGCCAACGCCTCGTGGCCCGCCACGAGGCGCACGGCAAGCCGCATGACCTGGCCGTCGCCTGGACCCACGGGAGCGATGAGACCAACGCCGAGGTGGTGGCTCGCGGCCGGTCCCGCGCCGACCTCGTCGTCACGGTCCAGCCGGCTGCCCAGGCCGAACGCGAAGCCCAGGACTCAACAGCGGCCACAGCACCAGTGCTCCAGCGGCCCGGCGCCTGGGGTCGAAAGCCTGCGTAGGCCTGGCGGCACCGCGTTCCGGGACCCGTGAGCTGCCGCAGCAGACTCCGACGATGCCCTCCTGCGTTCGCCGCCCCGCGCATTGGCATCACGCGGTTGGTGCGAAGGGGGAAGGCCGAGCCGCGCGATCACATCAAGCCCCCACCACGCCAGGCTCCCCACCAGCACCTCAAGGTGAAACGATCTCATTGGACCCGTCCGCCTCTGCTGGATCCTCCCGGCACGAGTGCGCCGCCAGGGAAGGGACGCACCACGGAAGCCATGAACCACGACCTGATGCTGCTCTACACGGAACCGGCCGACGTCTGGGCGGAGGCGCTGCCTGTCGGGAACGGGAGGCTCGGCGCCATGGTCTGCGGCGGGTTTCCGGTCGAGCGGATCCACCTGAACGAGGACACGTTCTGGTCCGGACCCGGTGACATCGCCGTGCCCGCGGTTCCGGAGGGCCTCCTGGAGAGCGTGCGTGATCACATCCGCGCAGGTCGCCGACGACGGGGTGCGTTCGATGCGGGCCGCGGCACTGCTGCAGGTGTCCGTCGAGGGCGACGCGGCGAGCGTCGTGACCGAGGCTGCGGCTATGAGGGGCACCGGGGAAGTGTCGGCCCCGGAGCTCGTGGTGCGCGGTGCGCGGTGCGTCGGCGGTGACGGTTTTCGTCGCGATCCGCACCGGCTTCGCCGGCTGGGGCACCCCACCGAGGCGGGAGGCCGAGGAGTGCCTGCGGGACGCGGCGGCGGACCTCGCCGACGCCGTCGCGCTGGGCTGGCCCGCTCTGCGCGCCCGTCACCTCACCGAGCACCGCGCCCTGATGGACCGGGTCAGCCTGCGGCTGGGCACGACCGACGGCCAGTCGGACCTGTCGGCGGTCGCCACCGACCAGCGGCTGGTCCGCCGCGCCGGCGGCGCCGTCGACGAGGGCCTGTGCGTGCTGGCCTTCGCCCTTGGCCGCTATCTGCTGGCTGCCTCCTCCCGTCCGGGTACCCAGGCGGCCAACCTCCAGGGCATCTGGAACGACCGGATCGCGCCGCCCTGGAACTGCCAGTACACGACGAACATCAACGTCGAGATGAACTACTGGCCGGCCGAGACCACGGCCCTGCCCGAGTGCCACGAACCGCTCCTGGACCTGGTGGCCGACCTGGCCGAGGCGGGCCGCGCGGCGGCCCGGGGCCTGTACCGGGCGCGCGGCTGGACCTGCCATCACAACACCGACCTGTGGCGGATCGCGGTGCCGGTCGGCAAGGGCCTGGGCGAGCCGAAGTGGGCACAGTGGCCGATGGCCGGTGCCTGGCTCTCGACGCACCTGGCCGAACGCTGGCGCTTCGGGCGCGATGTGGACTTCCTGTCGCGGACCGCCTTCCCGGTGTGTGTGGACGCGGCCCGGTTCGTCCTGGACCTGTTGGTGGAGGACGGGCACGGATACCTGGTCCCGTCCCCGTCGACCAGCCCGGAGAACGACTTCCTTACCGACGAGGGGCCGGCCGGCGTGGTGGCCGGCAGCACGGCCGATGTGACGCTGGCCCGCGAACTCTTCGACTTCGTGCTGGAGGCCGACCGCGAACTGGAGGTCGCCGGCGTCGCCCGCACCGGCCAGGACGCCGCGGCGGTCGAGGAGGTCCGCAAGGCATTGTCACGCCTGGCGCCCCTCAGAGAGGGGTCGGACGGCCGGATCCTGGAGTGGCCGGGCGAACCGGAGGAGACCGAGCCCCACCACCGTCACCTCTCCCACCTGATCGGTCTCTACCCAGGCCGGTCGCTGGTCGGCCCGGCGCTGCAGGAGGCGGCTCGCCGGTCGCTGGAGGGGCGGGGCGAAGGTGGGACCGGCTGGTCGATCGCGTGGAAGATCGGCCTGTGGGCGCGCCTGGGTGACGGCGCGTCGGCGCACCGCCTGCTCGACGAGTACCTGCGCCCGGTCGGCCCCGATCCGGACGGCGATCCGTTCAACGGCGGTGGCGGGGTGTACCGGTCGATGCTGTGTGCGCACCCGCCGTTCCAGATCGACGGCAACTTCGGTGTGACGGCGGCGATCGCGGAGATGCTGGTGCAGAGCCATACCGTGGACGGGGACGGTGTGCCGGTGGTCGAGTTGTTGCCAGCCCTGCCTCCACGCTGGCCCGACGGGCGGGTGACCGGTCTGCGGACGCGCGGCGCGCTCCGCGTCGCAGAACTGGTCTGGTCCGGCGGTTCGGTGGTGTCGGCCACGGTCGAGGCCCTGGCCGACACCTGCGCCGAGGTCCGCTGGACCGGCCGCGACGGCACCCGGCACGAGCGCGCGGTGGAACTCGTGGCCGGACAGACCGTCACACTCGACTGAGTGCACGAGTCGCTGTACCGGCGGCATCGGGTCAGGCGCGGTTGCATCCGGCGCGGGAGCAGCCGGCCTGCCGGCGGGTGCCGTTCTCGTTGGCGCCCACGGTGTACGCGCGGGAGCCGGTGCGGAGGGTGTGGTCACCGGTGCCGCGGGTGGTGTAGGGGACGGTGCCGCTGCCGTTGCTGAAGACGGCCAACACCACGGCACGCCACGGGCCGAGTCGCTGACCACCGGCAATGCCGTTGCCGCGCACCTTGGTGTTGCCGTCGAGGGTCGCCAAACCCGCTCTCACCGCGGGGTGCGGCCGTATCGCGCCCGTGCCGCTCATCCGGAGGTGAGCAGGCCCCGCAGAACGATGTCGAGCGTGGCTTCGAGGCTGAGGAGCAGGTCGAAGGGCGGCGGCTCCTCCCGGATCCAGCGCAGTACGGAGGAGAAGTAGCAGGCCGCGAGCAGGGCGCCGGCCTGGGCGGAGTCGACCGTCCGCCGGATCTCGCCGCGCCGCTGCCCCTCTTCGACGATCTTCGTGAGTTCGATCTCGAGTGACGGATCCTGCAGCAGCCGGCCGAACCGCGCGGAGGCGTCCATCAGGACGGTGGTCTCCGCGCGGGAGGCGACGTTGAGTTCGGCCATCTCCCGCAGATAGCGCCTGAGCCGCTCATCGACCGGCAGGTCCTCCGCGTGCTCCTGGCCGAGGATGGCCGCGACCCGCGCCCGGCGGCGGGCGCCCCACTCCTCCAGGAAGCCGACCTTCTGCGAGAAGTGGTTGAAGACGGTGGCCCGGGCGACATCGGCGGCATCCGCGATCTGGTCCATGGTCGTCGCCTCGTAGCCCTGGTCGACGAACAGTCCCACTGCCGCTTCGTACAGCTGATCGCGGATCTGGCGGCGCTTGCGCTCGCGACGCCCGGGGGCCGGTGCCTCGGGCGGGGGAGCCGCTCCTGCGTCCGGGATCTTCATGGACTCCAGTACAGCACAGCGCTGCACGCCTCTTGACCTCTTCGAGGAGTCGGATCTAGATTCCAGACCATTGGTGGACTCCAGTCCATCGATGGATTGACGTCTCGTGTTTTTCGCGGGGCACGGACAGGAGGCAGCGTGGCTTCCGTAATCCCGTCGGCGGGCCGTGTGGAGGTCGGTGACGGCTGTCATGCCTGGCTCGCGAGCCGGGCCGGCTGGGGCATGAGCAACGCCGGGCTGGTCGTCGGCCGGGGCGCGTCCCTGCTCGTCGACACCCTCTACGACCTGCGGCTGACCGCAGAGATGCTCGACGCGTTGGCTCCCGTGACCGCCGCCGCGCCCATCGAGACCGTGGTCAACACCCATGGCAACGGCGACCATTGGTTCGGCAACCAGCTCGTGGCCCAAGCCGAGATCGTCGCGGCCCGCGGCTCACTGGCCGACATGCGGCAGGTGGGCCCGGCCGAGATGCGGCAGCTGACCGTCGCCCCGGGCCTCACCGGGCGCTTCGCCCGCCGGATCTTCGGCGCCTTCGACTACGCCGGCATCGAACCCGTCCTGCCGGGCCGGGTCTTCGACGGCGAACTGGGGCTGGACGTCGGCGGCACGGAAGTCCGCCTGATCGACGTGGGCCCCGCACACAGCGCCGGCGACACGATCGTCCACGTGCCACGGGACCGTGTCGTCTACACCGGCGACATCGTGTTCGCCGGCGCCACCCCCGTCGTATGGCACGGGCCGTTCGCCAACTGGCTCGCCGCCTGTGATCTGCTCCTCGGGCTCGACGCCGACACCATCGTGCCCGGACACGGACCGGTCACCACCAAGAAGGCGGTCCGGGACATCCGCGACTACCTCGAGTACGTCCATGAGCAGGCCACCGCCCGGTTCACCGCCGGAATGCCGGTCATGGACGCCGCACACGACATCCGCCTCGGGCGCTTCGCCGACCTGGACGAGAGCGAACGGCTCGCCGTCAACGTGCACACCGTCTACCGGGAGCTCGACCCCTCCCTGCCCCCGCTCGACGGTCCAGGCCTGTTCGGCCGCATGGCCCAGCTCGCCTGTTCCCACCCCGGTTTCTGAGCCGCCGGTCATTCCCCGGACCGCCCGCTACCCTGGCCACTCCAAGGAGGAGACATGGTCTCCAGCCCCGCCTATGACCCACCCGCCGCTCCATCCGACGCGCCGCCGCCCCGGCACACCGCAACGATCATCGCCGGCTGCCTCGCGGTCTGCCTGGCCCAGATCGGCCTGGTGCTGCCCGCCGCGATCAACGGTGTCATGCAGCGCTCACTTCAGGCGTCCGGCGCCGAACTGACCTGGATCAGCGACGCGTTCCTCGTCCCGGCCGCCGTGCTCGCGCTCACCTTCGGCGTCCTCGGTGACCTGTACGGACGTAAGAAACTGCTGGTGGGCGGCGCGCTGCTGGCCGCCGTCGGCTACGCGGTCTCCGCGACCTCCGACACCGCGGGCCAGCTGATCGCCGGTCAGGCCCTCTCGGGCATCGGCGCCGCGGCCCTCTTCCCCGCCTCGCTGGCCGTGATCATCGCGAGTACGCCGACGCCTGCCGCCCGGGCCCGCGCCCTTGCCTCGTGGACCACCGCGCTGTCCCTCGGCGCGTTCATCGCCCCGCTGCTCTCCGGCGGCATCGTCGAACACGCCTCCTTCCGCTGGGCGTTCGCCGTCACCGGGCTGCTCGCGCTCGGGGTGGCGGCAGCGGCGTGGCTGCTGACCGGCGAGTCCAGCGCCCCCGAGGGCCGCTCCCTGGACTGGCCGGGACAGATCACCATCGCGCTGTCGCTGCTGGCCCTGCTGTACGGCATCATCCAGGGCCCTTCGGACGGCTGGGGCTCGGCTCCCGTCGTCTTCTCCTTCGTCGCCGCGGCCGTACTGCTCGCTGCCTTCGTCCGGGCCGAGAACCGCAGTGCCTCGCCGATGCTGCGCCTGGAGCTCTTCCGCATCCCGGCCTTCGCCGCCTCGGCCGCGATGGCGGTCATCGGCATGTTCGGCTTCCTGGGCGGGGCATACGACCTGAGCATCCGGCTCGGCGTGATCCAGCACAAGAGTCCGCTGGAGGCCGCGGTGCCCTTCCTGGTGATCCAGGGCATCACTCCGTTCATCTGGCCGCTTCTGGTCCGGCTGCTGCACAGGGTCGGCCCCGGCCCGATGCTCGTCACCGGTTTCACGGCGCTGGCCGCCGCACAGTTGTGGCTGCGCGCGGTGCCGATCCACGAGAGCGGCCTGGTGCCGCTGCTCGGCCCGCTGGTTCTCAACGGCGTCGGCTTCGGCCTGGTCGTCGCCGCGATCACCGCTGCCGCCGTCAACGTCGTACCACCCAGCCTCACCGGCATGGCCAGTGCCACCACCAGCCTGGTCCGCGACCTCGGCCAGACCCTCGGCCCGGCCATTGTCGGCGCCGTCGCCCTCGGCATGGCCACCAGCCAGCTGACGGGCAGCCTGGCCGACGCGGGACTCACACCCGCCGAACACGGCACCGCCACCGCCGTACTCGACGCGGGCGGACCCCTCGCCCTGCACACCGCCGAACTCGGCCCGCTCAGCGCCAAACTCGCCCCGCTCACCGAACGCGCTCTCGCCGACGGCTACAACAACGGACTCGTCCTCACCGCGATCGCCTGCGTGGTCGCCGCCGCGATCGCCGCCGTCTTCCTGGGCGTCCGGACCGGTGGCAGCGGCGCTCCCGAGAAGACCGAAGCACCGGTCATCGAGCCCGAGGGGACCCGGGCATGAAGTACGCGACCTTCCTCCACGACGGGCAGCAGCACTCCGGAGTCGTCATCGACGACCGGGCCCATCCCTTCGACCACGGCGCCGGCCTGCTGGAACTTATCGAGGCCGGCGAGAGCGACCTGCGGGCCGCCGGCGCCCGGGCCCTGACCAGATCGCGGCCCCTCTCCCTCGCCGAGGTCCGGCTGCTGCCGCCGATCCAGCCGCCGACCGTACGGGACTTCATGACATTCGAGGGCCATGTCGCGGGCGTCGCGGAGGGATACGGCGACACCGTGCCCGAGGAGTGGTTCGCCCGGCCCGCGTTCTACTTCACCAACCCGTACGCGATGATCGGTGCCTTCGACGACGTCCCCATGCCGCCTGGCTGCCGACGCTTCGACTTCGAACTCGAAGTGGCCGCCGTCGTCGGACGAGCCGGGCGGGACCTGACTCCCGAGCAGGCACGGGACCACATCATCGGCTACACCGTCCTCAACGACTGGTCCGCCCGCGACCTGCAAGGCCAGGAGATGAGGGTCAAACTCGGCCCGGCCAAGGGCAAGGACACCGCCACCACCCTCGGCCCGTGGCTGGTCACCGCTGAGGAACTCGAGCCCTACCGTGACGCCGACGGCTTCCTGGACCTCAAACTCACGGTGGACGTCAACGGCGAGAGGGTCGGCCAGGACACCCTCGCCAACATGGCCTGGACGTTCGAGGAGATGGTCGCCTACGCCTCACGAGGTACCTGGGTCCGCCCGGGCGACGTCCTGGGCTCCGGTACCTGCGGCAACGGCGGATGCCTGGCCGAACTCTGGGGCCGCCACCGGGTGTTCGAACCGTCGCCCCTGGAGCCCGGCGACACCGTCACCATCACGGCCCAGGGCCTGGGCACCCTCAGCAACACGGTCGTCGAAGGAGTGGCCCCCGTGCCCATCGCCTCCGCGCGCCGCAGACTGTGACGCCTCGTGGTGCTGGCGGTGGCGTCGGTGACCTTCCGGTAGACCGCTGCCACGGCACCAAGCCGTGGATCGAGGAGACGGCATCGTCCGGCAGCACACGGAACAGTGTCTGATCCGCCGGGCATATGGTGCCGGGTGTGGACACTGCTGAGGAACGGGCCCGACGGCTGGGACGCCCGCGCGTGGGCCGCACCGGCTTCCTGAACTGCGTCCCCCCCTGTTCTGGGAGCTGGCCAGGACCGCGGCGTTGCTGAATATCGACCTGGTCGAGGACACTCCGGACGCACTGGCATGACGGTTGCTGGCCGGAGACCTCGACATTGCGGCGGTGCCGGTGGCGGAGTAACTGCTCCGTGTGACCACTTGGTGCTCTTGCCGGGTATCGGCACGGGCAGTGACGGGCCGGTCTTGTCGTGCGCGATCGTCGCGAGGTACCGATCGTGGAACTGGAGGGCCGGACCGTCGCGATCGCGTCGGGCAGTCCGACCTGCGGTCGGCTGGCCCAACTGCTCCTGGAACAGCAGGAGATGGAATGCCCGCGGTACGTCACTTCTCCGAGGACTTGACGACATGCTGCATGTGGCGGACGCGGCGGTGCTCACCGGCGGCTTGGCGCTGCGTTACGTGGTGGACCGGGTCGCACGTGACGGACAGCACGTGTACGACCTGGGAGCGCTGTGGAAGCAGTGGACCGGCCTGCCTTTCGTGTTCGGAGTGTGGACGGTCCGTCGCGACGTGGCCGCGCAGGCACCGCACATGGTGCGAGAGGTCCACGGCGCTCTGCTTGCGGCGCGGGATCTGGCGAAGACCGAGGCCGCCGAGCTGGCGCGGCGCGCGGCTCAGTGGGAGGAGTTCGATGCCGCGACACTGGAGTACTACTTCACCGGCGCACTCGACTTCTTCCTGACAGAGCGGCAGTTGGCGGGGCTATCGGAGTCCGCGCACCGCAGCGGTCATGAGGACTTCGCGGTCGATACGACGGGTTCGGCGGCGGTCTTCGCTTCGGTGACCTAGCGGCCCAGCCTTGGCCCAGCAGACCGAACTCTGGTACGCCCGCCGTGAGTAAGAGCGTTCTACCAGCTCGGACGGCGTTTTGCGGTCGGCCGCCGCTACTGTTCAGCGCATGATCTTGAGGAATGCACGTTCCCTGGACGTCAGTTCGGCCCATGTGATCGTGACCGGTGGGTCGAGCGGCATCGGCCTGGCCACGGCCCGGCTGCTCGCGGAGCGGGGCGCGAAGGTGTCCCTGATCGCGCGGGGACGGGACCGTCTGGAGGCGGCGGCGACGGAGCTGTCGGCCTCCGCGCGGGCGGCCGACGTGGCCGATCAGGCGGCCCTGACCCTCGCCATCACCGAGCTTGAGGAGGAGCAGGGACAGCCCTGCGACATCCTTGTCACGTCGGCGGGGCTTGCTCGCCCCGGGCACTTCCTGGAGCTGTCCGACGAGGTCTTCCGAGAGATGATCGAGGTCGACTACTTCGGGACGCTGCACGCCCTGCGGGCCGTGGTGCCGGGCATGGTGGAGCGCGGGCGGGGCAGCGTGGTCGCGGTGTCCTCCGCCGCCGGGCTGATCGGGATCTTCGGTTACAGCGCCTACGGACCGGCCAAGTTCGCCGTTCGCGGGCTGATGGAGTCGATACGGGCCGAGCTGACGCCGCGCGGAGTGCACGTCGGTGTCGTCTTCCCACCGGACGTGGACACCCCGCAACTCGCCGAGGAGAACCAGTGGAAGCCGGAGGAGACCCGGGCGGTCGGCGGAACGATCAAACCGTTGACCGCGGAGAAGGTCGCGGCGGCGATCATGGCAGGGATCGACCGCCGGCGTTTCGTGATCTGCCCGGACACGGGCACACGGGCGCTGGCGCGGTTCGGCAGTGTGTTGATGCCGCTACTCAACCGGGAGTTCGACCGCCGGGTGAGGTCGATCGCCAAGGCGGCCACGGGGGCGTGACCCATGCATGCCAGCCTTCGCGGGACTTGGGGCGGCGATCGGCGACCCGGTCCAGTACCGTCGCGCAACACGCGGACGGTGACCGTGGAAAGCCACCGAAGCCCGGCCTCAGACTTCGCGCAGCGCGTCGGCCATGCTCTCCCCTGCCACGGAACCGGAAGCGGAGACGATCGCGGCGACTGCCGACGTGATTCGCCCTTGTTGATGGAGGTCGAGGCCCTGCCCTGGATGTCCCCTCGTGTCACTGCGGCATTGCGGGCGCGGGTGGTGGGCAACGGATCCACCGACGGCTTGCCGGGCTGGCCCGCGACCTCGGGGGAACCGTCGAGGTCGCGGGACCCGCCGCGGCTTCGGCGCCGCCTGTCGAGCGGGCTGGCCGCCGTGCGCAACGTCCCCGGTGGTTGCCGCCGAGTTGATGCAGGAGACCGCCTGGCTCATGGGTCCGTACCTCCTCATGCGGCTCATCTGCAACACGCTGCAGGTCCGCGACAAGGCTGCTGCATCTGGAGCATCGGCATGCTCGGCCTCGCTGCTCCGACGGCAAGCCGGTTCCCGCTCTGTGATCAGGCGATGCAGGTGTGCGCAGCCGCTTCTCCTTTCGCGGCCGGCGCGGTACGGCCTGCCAAGTTCCTGGCTGGCCTCGGCCTCGGAGGCGCAGAAGGGGACCGGCGCCTTGCCGGTAACGGATAAGAAAAGTGCTTACTGGCCATTGACGTCTGGTTCACGCCACTGCAATCGTTCTCTGACAACGGTTTCAGTACGGCAACGGGAGATCGCAGTGAGCACCATCCACGACGTAGCTGCCCGCGCCGGTGTCTCCGCCGCAACGGTCTCGCGGCATCTGCGCGGCCAGCGCGTCCGGTCCGCGGAGGCCATCCAGGCGGCCGTCGACGAACTGGGCTACCGGCCCAGCGTCGCCGCGCAGTCACTGAAATCCGGCCGTACCCACATGATCGGCGTCGTGGTCCCCGACATCACGAACCCGTACTTCGCCGCCGTAGTGAAAGGCATGGAATCGGCCTCCCGGGGCCAGGGCTACCGGATCCTGCTCGCCAACAGCGACGAGAGCAGCGACCGAGAGGACGAGTTGCTCGCCGACATGATCCACCAGGTCGACGGCGTGATCCTGGCCCCCGCGACGGAACAGGATCAGACTCCGTTGCACGTTCGCGACGCCGGCGTACCGCTGGTCTTCGTGGACCGTGACCTCGCGGGCGGCGAGCACTTCGACGCGGTACTGGTCAACAACCGGGAAGGCGGCCGGCAGGCGGCCGCACACCTGCTGTCGCTCGGACACACCCGCATCGCCGCCATCAGCGGCCAGCAGGTGACCACGCCGGGACGTGCCCGCCGCGAGGGCTTCCTCGAGGCGCTCGCCGAGGCCGGTGTGGAACTCCACCCCGAGTTCGACCTCATCGGCGATTTCCGCGAGGAGAGCGGCTACCAGCTCACCCTCTCCCTGCTGTCGTCGAACCAACCGCCCACGGCGCTCTTCACGGCCAACAACCTCATGACAGTCGGCGCGCTGAAGGCCCTGCACGACATGCGCGTCACCGTCCCCGACCAGCTCAGCATCATCGGTTTCGACGACCTCGACACCGGACCGCTGCTGAACCCACCGCTCACCGTCATCGACCGTCCCATGGTCGACCAGGGCGTTCTCGCCATGCGACTGCTGCTCCAACGGCTCGGCCAGTCCGACCGGGACCGCAGTCCGCGGCGCGTTGTGCTCGACACCAAGCTCCTGCAACGCGGCTCCACGGGACTGCCGCGGCAGTAGCCCACACCCCGCAGCCCCGCCGTCCGGGACATCCGGACGTCCGGAAGGACACGCGACTGTGACTGCCACTCTGACCGGCCTCGACCCCGGAACCGTCGAGGACCTCATATCCTCCGACGCCTCGCTGCGCCGCTTCCTGCGCGGCCTGCCCGGCGTGGATCAGGTGGGCGCCGACGCCCGCTCCGCGGCCCTTGCCACCCGGTCCATCAAGACCACGGCCAAGGCCTGGGCCCTTGACCTGGCCATTCGACTGATCGACCTGACCACACTGGAAGGAGCGGACACCCCCGGCAAGGTCCGGTCGCTGTGCGCCAAGGCCCGCCGCCCGGACCCCGCCGACCCCACCACCCCGCCGGTGGCCGCGGTGTGCGTCTACCCCGACCTCGTCCCGGTCGCCGTCGAGGCGCTGCGCGGCAGTCCCGTACAGGTCGCCAGCGTGGCGACGGCGTTCCCGGCCGGCCGGGCGGCGCTGCCCGTGAAACTGGCCGACACCGCGGACGCGGTGGCCGCGGGCGCACACGAGATCGACATGGTGATCGACCGGGGAGCGTTCCTCTCCGGCCGCTATCTCCAGGTCTACGAGGAGATCCGCGCCGTCAAAGAGGCCTGCGGAACCGCGCACCTCAAGGTGATCCTGGAGACCGGCGAGCTCACGACGTACGACAACGTGCGCCGCGCGTCCTGGCTGGCCATGCTCGCCGGCGGCGACTTCATCAAGACCTCCACCGGCAAGGTGTTCCCGGCGGCGACGCTGCCCGTGACGCTGGTGATGCTGGGGGCGGTCCGTGACTACCGGGCGGCCACCGGACGCCAGGTCGGCGTGAAACCGGCTGGCGGCATCCGCACCACGAAGGACGCCCTGCGCCACCTCGTCCAGGTCAATGAGATCGCGGGCGAGGACTGGCTGGACCCGCGGTGGTTCCGCCTCGGCGCGTCCAGCCTGCTCAACGACCTGCTCATGCAGCGTACGAAGGCAGCCACCGGCCGCTACTGCGGCCCCGACTACGTCTCCCTGGACTGAGGACGGTGACCGCCATGACAGGCAGCGGCATCAGCAGCGCCTTCAGCTACGCCCCCGCGCCCGAGTCGCGCGCCGTCGTCGACATCGCTCCGTCCTACGGACTGTTCATCGACGGCGAGTTCACCGAACCGGCCGACGGCGGCACGTTCAAGACCGTCAACCCGGCCACCGAGGAGGTCCTCTGCGAGGTCTCCGACGCGGGGGCGGGCGACGTGGACCGTGCGGTGCGGGCGGCCCGGCGCGCCTACGAGCGGACCTGGTCACGGCTGCCGGGCCGGGAACGCGCCAAGTACCTCTTCCGTATCGCCCGGATCCTGCAGGAACGGGCCCGTGAGTTCGCGGTGCTCGAAACCCTGGACAACGGCAAGCCGATCAAGGAGTCGCGCGACGTCGACGTCCCGCTCTCGGCGGCCTGGTTCTTCTACTACGCGGGCTGGGCCGACAAGCTCCGCTACGCCACCGGCGGCCGGACCGCGCGCCCGCTGGGTGTCGTCGGCCAGGTCATCCCCTGGAACTTCCCGCTGATGATGCTGGCGTGGAAGGTGGCCCCGGCGCTCGCCTGCGGCAACACCGTCGTCCTCAAGCCCGCCGAGACCACCCCGCTCACCGCGCTGCTGTTCGCGGAGGTCTGCCGGCAGGCCGAACTGCCGCCCGGTGTCGTCAACATCGTGACGGGTGCCGGGGAGACCGGCCGAGCCGTCGCCGGGCACCCGGGCGTGGACAAGGTGGCCTTCACCGGCTCCACCGAGGTCGGCAAGGCGATCGCCCGGCAGGTCGCCGGCACGAGCAAGAAGGTGACGCTCGAACTGGGCGGCAAGGCCGCCAACATCGTCTTCGACGACGCGGCCGTCGACCAGGCCGTGGAAGGCGTGGTCAGCGGCATCTTCTTCAACCAGGGCCACGTCTGCTGTGCCGGATCCCGGCTGCTCGTACAGGAGTCGGTGCACGACGAGGTGCTCGACTCGCTCCGGCGCCGCCTGGGCACACTGCGCCTCGGTGACCCGCTCGACAAGAACACCGACATCGGAGCCATCAACTCCGCCGGGCAGCTGGCCCGTATCCACGAACTTGCGAACGCGGGTGAGGCGGAGGGCGCACAGCGCTGGTCCCCGGCCTGCGAACTGCCCGACCAGGGCTACTGGTTCCCCCCGACCGTGTTCACAGGCGTCAGCCAGGCACACCGCATCGCCCGCGAGGAGATATTCGGCCCCGTCCTGTCGGTGCTCACCTTCCGGACCGCTGAGGAAGCGGTCGAGAAGGCGAACAACACACCGTACGGGCTCGCCGCCGGTGTCTGGACCGAGAAAGGCTCGCGCGCGCTGTGGACGGCCGCCCGGCTGCGGGCCGGAGTGGTGTGGACCAACACGTACAACCGCTTCGACCCGGCCTCGCCGTTCGGGGGCTACAAGGAGTCCGGGTACGGACGCGAGGGCGGCCGGCACGGGCTCGACGCCTACCTCGCCCTCGACGGCCTTGACCATGACGGCGGCACCGGCCCCGGGCTCGACCACGGGCCCGGCGTGGACCTGGAGGACGCCCGATGAGCACCGAGAGACTGGCCGTGCGAAAGACGTACAAGCTCTATGTGGGCGGCAGGTTCCCCCGCAGCGAATCCGGACGCAGCTACCCGGTCACCACGGCCCCGGGCGGCTTCCTCGCCAACGCCGCGATGGCATCGCGCAAGGACGCCCGTGACGCGGTGGTGGCGGCCCGCAAGGCGTTCCCGGGCTGGTCCGGGGCGACGGCCTACAACCGTGGCCAGGTTCTGTACCGCGTGGCGGAACTCCTCGAAGGCCGGCGGGCACAGTTCGCCGACGAGGTGCGCGCCGCGGAAGGGCTCACGAAGAGGGATGCCGCCGGCGCCGTCGACGCCGCCGTCGACCGGCTGGTCTGGTACGCGGGATGGGCCGACAAGATCGCCCAGATCACTGGCGCCGCCAATCCCGTGGCCGGGCCGTACTTCAACCTCTCCACATCCGAGCCCACCGGGGTCGTGGCCGTCCTGGCACCGCACGACTCCTCACTGCTCGGTCTCGTCTCCGTCGTCGCCCCCGTAGTGATCACTGGCAACACGGTGGTAGTACTGGCGAGCGAAACCGGCCCGCTGCCGGCGGTGTCCCTCGGCGAGGTACTGGCGACCTCCGACGTCCCCGGCGGTGTCGTCAACGTCCTCACCGGACGTACGGCCGAGATCGCCCCGCATCTCGCTGCCCATATGGACGTCAACGGGCTCGACCTCGCCGGTGCCCCCGGCGACCTGGCCGCCGAGCTGGAGACGGCGGCGGCCGACAACCTCAAACGTGTCCTGCGTCCGGGCGCCGAAGACTGGGCCGCCGAACCGGGCCTCACCCGGCTGACGCACTGGCTGGAGACCAAGACGGTCTGGCATCCCACCGGGACCTGACCGACGCCGGGCACCACCACCGCCCGTACAACCGCAACACCGCCTTCCCCACATGAGCAGGCACCGCCCACCGGGCCGTGTCCCTACCCCGCTCATCCCGAAAACAGCCCATACCCGCTCATCCAAGACAGCCCACGCCCCACATGCCCCAACAGGAGGACCGCGATGGCCCGGGACGGTGTACTCGTCGTCGGCAGCATCACCGCAGACGTCACCGCATTCAGCCGGCGGCTGCCACAACGTGGCGAAACAGTGCTGGGGGACGACTTCACCCTCTTCCTCGGCGGAAAGGGAGCCAACCAGGCCGTCGCCGCCGCCAGGGCGGGCGCGCCCACCTGGATGGTCGGCTGCGTCGGAGAGGACCTGTTCCGGGACATCGTCATGGACTCCCTGCGCGAGCACGGCGTCCACACCTCCGAGGTGCGCACCGTGCCGGGCCGCACCGGGGTGGCACACATCCGGGTCGACGCCTCCGGTGAGAACGACATCGTCATCACCCCCCTCGCCAACGCCGACCTCACGGCCGAGATGGTCGACCGGAGCATCGCGGCGACCCAGGACCGTACCCGCGTGATGCTGCTGCAACTGGAGATCCCCGCCGCGGTCACCCGGCACGCCGCCGAGGCCGGTGCCGACGCCGGATTCACCGTCGTCCTCGACCCCGCTCCCGCCCAGGCGCTGCCCGAGGACATCTGGCCGTACGTCGACATCGTCACGCCCAACGAGAGCGAGGCCACCGCGCTGACCGGTAGCGAGGTCGACGGTGTCGAGTCCGCCGAGCGGGCCGCCCGCTGGTTCCTGGACCGGGGCGTACGGCATGCCCTGATCACCCTCGGCGGAGCCGGAGCGGTGTCGGTGACCCGCACGAAGAACAGCTCCGCCCCCGGATCCGAGGTCACCTCGCACTTCCCCGCCTTCCCGGTCGTCCCCGTGGACACCACGGCGGCCGGGGACGCCTTCACCGGCGCACTCGGCGCGGCGCTCGCCGCCGGCCTCGACAACGACCTCGCCGTACGACGCGGCATGGCCGCCGGCGCCCTGGCCACCACCTGCCCCGGCGCGAGCCCCTCGCTACCGGACCTGACAGCGGTGTCGGCCCTGCTCGACACCCACCCTCTTCTCCCCGTGCACCCCGTCCCCGCCCCCGCGCACATCACGGAAGGAGCCACCTCGTGAGGCGCAACAACGGAACCCTCAACGGCCAACTGGCCCGGGTCATCTCCGAGACCGGCCACACCGACCAGCTCGTCGTCACCGACGCGGGCCTGCCGATCCCGGCCGGCGTGGAACGCGTCGACCTCGCCGTCCGCGAGAACCTGCCGCGCTTCCTGGACCTCCTCGATGTGGTCCTGGCCGAGGTGGCGGTCGAGGACGTGCTCCTCTCCGAGGAGATCAAGGACGCGAGCCCGCAGATGCTCGCCGAGATCGAGAAGCGGTTCTCCGCCCACGGGGTCGAGCTCCGCTTCGTCCCCCACACCACCTTCAAGCAGGCGACCACCGGCGCGCGGGCCGCCGTTCGCTCCGGGGAGTTCACCCCGTACGCGAACGTGCTGCTCACCGCGGGTGTCGTGTACTGAGAAGCGGGGCCAGACATGCGGCTACGACTTCAGGACGTGCGCAAGTCCTTCGGCGAGAACAGTGTGTTGCGCGGGGTCACCTTCGAGGTCGGTCCGGGTGAGGTCGTGGCCCTGGCCGGGGAGAACGGCGCCGGGAAGTCCACGCTCACCCGGGTGATCTCCGGTGCGCACCGGCCGGACTCCGGGCAGGTCCTCATCGACGGCGAACCCGTGACGTTCAAGGACCCCCAGGCCGCGATGGCCCGCGGCATCGAGGTGATCTACCAGGAGTTCCGGCAGAACCTGTTCCCGCACCTCACCGTGGCCGAGAACATCCATGTCCTCGACCGCGAGCGGCACTTCGGACGGCTGCTGGTCTCCAAGAAGCGGATGGCCCGCGAGGCGCAGTCCGTCCTCGGCGGCCTCGGCATGGACATCGATGTGCGCCGATCCGTCGGCTCGCTCGGCGTCGCCGAGCAGCAGATGGTCGAGATCGCCAAGGCCACCTCGCACGACCTCAGGCTGCTCATCCTCGACGAGCCCACGGCGGCGCTCGACGAGCGCGAGTCGCAGCAGCTCTTCCAGCAGGTCGAGCGATTGCGGGCCGAGGGCGTGTCCATCGTCTACATCAGCCACCGGCTGGACGAGATCTTCCAGCTCGCGGACCGCATCGTCGTGCTGCGCGACGGGCAGGTCGCCCTGAACACGCCCACCGCCGAGACCGGGCCGGCGCAGGTCGTCGCGGCGATGGTCGGCAACGCCGTGGACGACTTTTACCCCAAGGAGCCCAACAGCAGGGACGACGTCGTGCTCAGGGTCCGCGGTGCGGCTGCCGGGCGGGCGTTCCACGGCATCGACCTGGACGTACGCGCGGGCGAGGTGCTCGGCATCGGCGGCGTGGTCGGCTGCGGCCGGAGCTCGTTGCTGCGCGCTCTGTTCGGCCTGGAGCGGTTCACCGCCGGGACAGTCGAGGTGGACGGCCGCCCGGTGCGACTGCGCGGCGTCCAGGACGCCATCCGCCACAAGATCGCCTACCTCACGCCGGACCGAGGAGCCGAAGGCCTGTGCGCGGATCTGTCGGTGGAGACCAACATCTCCCTGGCGACCCTTCGCCGTTACACGGGCCCCGCGGACCTGGTACGCCGTGGCCGGGAGCGGAGCGCCTGCGGCGACGTCATGGCGCGGCTGCGGGTACGGGCCGCCTCACCCGCAGTCGCCATGTCGTCCCTGTCCGGCGGCAACCAGCAGAAGGCGCTGTTCGCGAAGTGGGTTCTGTCAGGCCCGCGGGTCCTGCTGATGGACGAGCCCACCCGAGGCGTCGACGTCGGCGCGAAGACCGAGATCTACCGCATCATCAACCAACTCACGGCCGACGGTGTCGCCGTCGTCCTGGTCACTTCCGACCTTCCCGAGCTCGTCGCCATGTCCGACCGCGCGGTCGTCATGCGCCAAGGGCGGGTGGTGGCCGAGCTCATCGGCGACCGCCTCGACGAGCAGTCCGTCCTGGAGCACGCACTGGTAGGTGCCGCATGAGTCCGACCCGTTCGACCCTGAAATCCGTAGCCCGCCAGCTGCGCGCCGTGTGGATGCTGCTGCTGGTCGGTGTGATCCTCAGCATCGCGTCGCCGGTCTTTCTGACCAGCAGCAACCTGCTGAACGTGGGCCTGGCCACCTCGGTGGTCGCACTGCTGGCCATCGGCCAGACCTACGTGATCATTCTCGCCGAGATCGACCTGTCCGTCGGAGCCACGCTCGGATTCTCCTCCGTCGTGACCGCTCTCGTCCTCCGTGACCATGGGCTGCTCCCCGCGCTGGCGGCGGGACTCGGCGTCGGCGCCGCCGTCGGCCTGGTCAACGGCCTGCTCGTGACCCGGACCCGGATGCCATCCTTCATCGCCACGCTGGCCATGATGTCGATCCTGGCCGGGATGACGCTCCAGCTGACCTCAGGCAACCCCGTCGCGGTCACCGACTACGACTTCCAGGGGATCGGCCAGGCCTACCTCGCCGGGATCCCCGTACCGGTGTGGATCATGGTGGCCGGCTTCGGCCTGTTCGGCGTCCTGCTGGCCCGTACTGGCTTCGGCCGCTTCGTCTACGCGACCGGGGACAACCACGAGGCCGCCCGGCTGTCGGGCATCAGGACCCAGCGGGTGAAGATCCTCGCCTT
Organism: Streptomyces albicerus; assembly: GCF_008905045.1. Taxonomy (GTDB): domain Bacteria; phylum Actinomycetota; class Actinomycetes; order Streptomycetales; family Streptomycetaceae; genus Streptomyces; species Streptomyces albicerus. Next base: position 23,741 of record NZ_VWMY01000048.1, on the reverse strand, counting down.
CATGATCAGCGGACTGCTCGCTGCCCTCGGCGGCTTCATCCTCACCGCCCGTCTGTCCACCGCCGAGCCGACCGCCGGAACCGGACTGGAACTCGAGTCCATCGCGGCCGTCATCATCGGCGGCACCAGCCTCGCGGGCGGCCGGGGCAGGCTGATCGGCACGCTCGTCGGAGCGCTCGTCCTCGGCGTCATCGACAACGGGATGAACCTCCTCGACGTGTCCCCGTTCCTGCAGAGCGTGGTCAAGGGCCTGGTGATCCTGCTGGCCGTGTTCCTCGACCGCAACGTCGACGCCCTGCGGGCCCTCATCCCCCGGCGCGGACCCTCCGCGCCCCCGGGATCGTCCGCACCCGATGACGGCCTCCCCACCGTCCAGCCCACCCCAGTTCCCACCCTGGATCCGGACGCGCCCCGCCAGCAGTCCGCCGGCGTCCCCGCCGCACGCCCGACCCCCTGATGTCCCACCGCTCACGCCCCACGCCCTGACGCCCCGCCCCCCCGAAGGAGCCGCACCATGTCCCTCACCCGCACCCTCAGAACAACCGCCGTACTCGCGGCCGTGACCGCCCTGTCCCTGACCGGCTGCAGCCGTGGCGGCCAGACCGCCGCGACCGGCACAACCGGCGACAAGGCGTCCGGCAAAAAGACCGCCACTCTGATCATGAGCACCCTGAACAACCCGTTCTTCGTCAGCGTCAAGAACGGCGCCGAGGCCCAGGCGAAGAAGTCCGGCGTGCAGCTCAGCGTGCAGAACGCCAACAACTCCGACTCCAACGCCCTCAACCTGGCGACGACCGCCATCTCCAAGCAGGTCGGCGTCCTGATCATCGACCCGGTCAGCAGCCAGTCCGCCACCTCGTCGGTCAGCCAGGCCAACAGCGCGAACATCCCCGTCCTGGCCTTCGACCGCAAGCCGGACAGCGGCAAGCTGGCGTCCTTCATCGGCTACGACGCGATCCAGGCCGGCCGCAACTCCGCCGACGCCCTCGCCAAGTCCCTGAACGAAAAGGGCACGATCGTAGAAATCCAGGGACTCCTGGGCACCAACGTCGCGCAGGACCGCAGCAAGGGCTTCGAGGAGCAGATCGCCAAGTACCCGAAGATCAAGATCGTTGCCAAGCAGGCCGCGGACTTCGACCGGTCCAAGGCCCTGGACGTCATGACCAACGTCCTGCAGGCCCACCCGGACATCGACGGCGTCTACGCCGCCAACGACGAGATGGCCATGGGCGCCCTCGCGGCGCTGAAGGCCCGCAAGCTGGCCGGGAAGGTCCAACTCGTCGGCAACGACGGCATATCCGACGCGCTGGAGGCTGTCGCGGCGGGCACGATGTACGCCACCAACGCCGAGTCGCCCTACGCCCTCGGCCAGAAGGTCATCACCCTCGCGGACAACGTCCTCGACGGGAAGAAGGTGGCGCAGGAGGAGACCCTGCAAGGCCAGGTCGTCACCAAGGACAACGTCAAGAAGTACGCGGACTACCTGGTCGGTATCGGCGACTCCGCCGACGTGCCAGCGTCGCTTCGCTAGTCACGCGGGACCCCCGCAGTACCCGTGACCCCGGCGCCTCCCCCGCCGGGGTCACGTCTCGCTACGGCCAGCAGTCGGCCACCGCCCCCTTTGTGGCCAGGCAGACAGGCGCAGGTCGCCGCATTGGTGTGCCCCGCCGGGAGCGATGTGTGGCGGCTGCAATGGGGCGAGGCTCTGCATGCCAACCTGCGAATGCCGCCGGTGGCGCCACCGGGCTGCGGCCGCAGGCAGTCAGGCGCCGATCGACGCCGGTTCTGTCCGCGGCACGTACTCGAACGCATAGTCGCCCGATCCGATCTCGACGATTACGGCATCCTGTGCCTGGCTGGCGGCGAGGACATCGTCGCAGTCGGCAACTGACGTGCCGTTCTCCGTGACGTCGGCGAGAGCGGCGCCGTCGAGGCGTACGGCTGCGCTCGTGTTGGGAGGGATGGACACGGCGAGCCGCATGCGGTCGTCCGTGTGCTCCCAGCTGCTGCTGATCGGCCCGTGGACGGACTCGTACCGGACGCGGGCGAAGGTGAGCCGTTCGCTCGGCCTGGGGCTGATGTCGATGCGCTTGTAGCCGGGCGCCGCCGCGCCGATGCCTCCCACTGTGCGGTAGAGCCAGGCGCCGACGGTCGTCAGGCCCGGTTGATTCTGCGACGTCCTGGTCACCCTGCCCGAGGTCTGGATCGAGTCCCACATCTCCCACACGGTGGTGGCGCCGTTCTTCACCTGGTACATCCACGAGGGGCTCTCCTCGCCGAACAGGATCGCGTAGGCGAGTTCGTTGTGTCCGTTCTCGGAGAGCAGCGGGAGCAGATACGGGGTGGAGAGAAAACCGGAGTCCAGCTTTCCGCCGTTCTTGTGGATGAGCTCCACGAGCCGTTGGAGGAACCGGTCGCGCAGGTCGGGTGCCATATCGAGCTGGAGGGCGAGCACGTACATGCCCTGCAGGTCCTGGGTCAGGGTCCCGTCGTCGCGCACGAACGCCTTGCGGAAGCTGCGCTTGACGTTCTCGGCAAGTTCGGCGAACCGCGCGCTCTCCCGCTCCTCACCGAGCACGGCGGCGATCTTCCCGAGCAACTCGGCGCAGTGCGCGTAGTAGAGCGTGGGAACGAGCTCACCGGCGTCGACCGTGCTCCCCAGGTCGTAGAAACCGCTGTCGGCCACCGTGGTCTGCGACGGCGTCAGCCAGTCTCCGAAGCCGAAGGTGACAGCTCGCCGGAGGTGCGCGAGCTCGGGATCGGCGGCGTCGTCCTCGCTGAGCGAGTCCTTCGCCGACGTGGCGACGTAGTCCAGCCAACGCCTCCCCGCCTCGTAGGTCTCCTCGAGGATGCGCCGGTCGCCGTAGACGTTGTAGAGCGTCCACGGGGTGATCACCGAAACGTCGCCCCACGCGGCGGCGCTGTGGCTGCCGAGCGCGATCTCGATCGTGTCGCGGTAGCACTTGAAGTAGGGGACGATCCAGGGGATCTGGCCGTCCTGCCGCTGCTCACGCACCATGTTGCGCAGCCAGCGGGTGAGGAATGCCTGGAGCCCGAGATTGAACGTCGCGGTGGGTGTGATGGCCTGGAGGTCGCCGCTCCATCCGGCTCGCTCGCGGTCAGGGTTGTCGGTCGGGATCGAGAGGCAGTTGGAGCGCAGCGTCCAGGCGATGTTGTCCTGCATCCTGTTCACCATCGGGTCCGAGGTCTCGAACTCGATGGCGGCGGGCGAGTCCGACGACAGCGCGACCGAGGTGAAGTTCGCGGGGTCGAGCTCGCCGGGGTATCCGCTCACCTTCACGTACCGGAAACCGTGGTAGGTGAACTGCGGCTCGAAGGTCTCGGTCCCCTCGCCGGCGAGGACGTAGACGTCGGTGTTCTCGTTGTTCGCGCCGAGGATGTTGGAGAAGAAGTTGCCGTCCTCGTCGAGCGTCTGGGAGTGCGCGAGGGTGACCTCCGTTCCCCGGGAACCGCTGACGCGCATGCGAATCCGCCCAGCCACGTTCTGGCCGAAGTCGAGGATCTGCTCTCCGGCCGGGCTGACGAAGGCGCCGACGCACGGGAGCTCCGCGACGACGCGGACGGGTTCGCCGTACTGGGCCACGACGTTTCCGTAGCCGTGCCCGGCTACGGTGACAGGCCGCCAGTCGGCGTCGTCGAACTGCGCGGTGCTCCATCCGGGCTGGTCGAGCCGCGCGTCGCGCTTCTCGCCGATGAGCAGGTCGGCGTATCGGATGGGCCCGGTCGATGAGCGGAAGCTCTCGTCAGTTGCGATGGTCTCGACGGTTCCGTCGGCGTAGGTGATCTCGAGCTGGAGGAGAAGGCCGAGCTTGTCGCCGTAGTTGACCGCAGCGCCGTTCAGGCCGAGCCGTCCGGCGTACCAGCCGTCGGCGATCGTCGCGCCGATCGCGTTCTCCCCGCTGCGCAGCGCATCGGTGACGTCGTAGGTCTGGTACATCAGGTAGCTGTCGTACGCGGTGGCCTCAGGCGCCAGCACGCGGTCGCCGACCCGGCTGCCGTTGAGCTCAAGCGTGTACACGCCATGAGCAGTGGCGTATACGCGCGCACGCTCGACCCCGGCGCCCACGGTGAACGTCTTTCGGATCAACTGCGCGGGGTTGAGCAGCTCGTGGTGCACCGGGATGTCGAGGAGCACCGACAGGTCGCCCGGCGTGAAGTTCTCGATCGGCGGCTCGGGCTGTGCGGGGCGCTGCTCGGCTTCGATCCAGTGCGCCGACCAGTCCGACTCCGACAACAGCCCCATCTCCCACCACGCGGGTTCCGCCCACGCGGTGACCTCGTCGCCGATCCATGACCGGACGGTCCAGTAGTAGCACGTACGCGATCGCAGCGCGGGACCGGCGTACTCGATGTCGACCGATCGGTCGGACTCGACCGCTGCGCTGTCCCAGACAAGCTCCCGCCCATCGAGCAGGCCCGCCGCGCTCGTGCCGACCACGATCTGGTAGCGCGTCTGGACGACGTTGCGCCTGTCGGACGACAGCTGCCAGCCGAACCGCGGCCGCTGGGTGTCGATGCCGAGTGGATCGATCTGGTGCTCGCAGCGCAGGGCGCCGACGGTCGTTCCGGCGATCATGGTGACTCCTTCGGGGGCGCCGTCGTGCGGACCACGCCCTTGGTGAGCAGGAAACAGGAGAACGGCCGCAGGTCCGCGGTCGTGAGGACGGCGAAGGCGCCTCGCGCCTCGGCGTAGAACGCCGATCTCTCCAGGCTGGCAAACGGGATCGCGCGCCCCTCCGCGGCCTGGACCGCGTCACGAAAGAGCGCGTGCACCTCGAAGTTCTCGTCCGGCCTGCCGTCCGGGGACATCCAGAACGCGGCGGGCTCGACGAAGTCGTCGATCGGCAGCAGGGCGGTGACCATCCGTCCCGCCTGGACGGTGTCGATGCCCGCGAGCGGAAGGACGCGGGTATGAAGGGCATGCGCCGGATAGTTGGCGTCGACGATCGCGATGCGATCGCCATGGCCCATCGCCGCGATCGCCCACAGCAGGTCCGGCGTGAACCTGGGCGGGATGGCCTTGAGCATCAGCGCGCCGTTCCCGCGAGCTCGCTGACCGCGAGGTCATCGGACGGATGCCGTGCGCCCGGCCGACTCACCGCGGACGCGGCCGCGGACTCGACGGTGGCGGCGTGGACGGCGGCTGCCAACTCCCCGCCTCTGGACGGTGCCGCCGCCGGCGTTCCGACGAGCGTGTCGCCAGCGCCGGTCGTGTCGACCAAGCGCGACGCACGCTTCGTCGGCACCGTGATGCGGTGGTCCCCGACCTCCGCCGCGGCCTTCCGTGCTCCCGTCAACCTCATGTCTAACCAGTCCTCTCGGGTGGACCGCGCCATCGGAACAGGGAGAGCGGAGGCTGCCCGTGCGCCCCGAGGGGGGTCTGGCCGCAGCCCGGGATACGAAATCTTTCGGAAACATTCGCGATTTTGGCGTACCATAGGCAGTTGGCCGACCGGCGTCAAGGCTTTGCCCAATGAGACCGAATAGACCAGTCGAAGGTGCAATTGCCACTCCGTCCCCAGGCTCTGGATGCCAGCCAGGGGAGCGGAACCATCGGGACCGGATTACGAAACATTTCGTCACCCATTGAGGAGGACTCATGGCCGAGAGAGCGGCCGGCCGTGGAAATCGCGCCACCCTCGCCATGGTTTCGGAAGCTGCCGGGGTGTCGATGGCCACCGTTTCCAAGGTGCTCAACGGGCGCTCGGATGTCGGGGCGCAGACGCGAGCGCGTATCGAACAGCTACTGCGCGAGTACCGCTACGTCCCGCCCAAGCCCAGCCCGCGGGGCAGGCCGGCGGCCGTGCGGGGGATCGACCTCGTCTTCGACGACCTGGTCAAGCTGAGCAGTCCGTACGCCTCGGAGGTCCTCCAGGGAGTTGTCCAGGCGGGGTCGGAAGCCGGGGTAGACGTGGTCGTCGGGCAGTTCGGCGATGCTCTGACGGCGGTGAGCGCGGGAGGTGCGGCGCCCCTGGGCGGCAGCGGTGGCCCGGGCGGTGCGCGGGTGCCCGGCGGCGGCTGGGTCGGCCGGCTGGCCGCCGCCGGCCGGGAAGGAGTCATCGCGGTGACCTCCGAGCTGACGCCCGATCGGATCGCGACCTTTGAGCAGGCCGGGCTGCCGCTGGTCGTGATCGACCCCATCAACCTGCCGCGCGCCGATGTAGTGAGCGTGGGTGCCACCAACTGGATCGGCGGCCGGTCCGCCACGGAGCACCTGATCGAACTCGGCCACCGGCGGATCGCCTTCCTTGGCGGCCGGGCGACCGCCACCTGCAACCAGGCCCGGCTGCACGGCTATCTCGCAGCGATGAGCAACGCGGGTCTCCCGGTCGACCCCCAGCTGGTCATCGACGGGGAGTTCGTCCACGAGCACGGCCACGACCAGGGCCTGGAGCTGCTCCGGATGGCCGAGCCCCCCACCGCGGTCTTCGCCGCCAACGACTCGATCGCGGCCGGGCTGCTGAAGGCCGCACACCAGTGCGGGCTGTCCGTACCCGGAGAGCTGAGCATCGTCGGCTTCGACGACACCTACCCCGCCCAGTACGCCGATCCGCCGCTGACCACCGTGCGGCAACCCCTGCAGGACATGGGGCGCCTCGCGCTGCGCACGCTGCTGCGGCTCGGAGCCGGTGAGCCGCTCGACTCGTACCACGTGGAGCTGGCCACCCGCCTGGTCGTGCGCGGCTCCACGGCCGCCCCGCCGTCCACACGCCACCAAGGAGTCTCATAACCCCCGTCGACCAGGAGCCCCGCCACCGCGCCGGCTCCTTCGGCCGCCCGAATCGGTCTGGGCGGGGCCTTCGTGGTCACCCTCTACGAGACGCGCCGTATTGGTCGGCCGTAAGGCGTGGATGTCAGGCCGCCCCGCTCATCGTCATCCAGCGCCACTGGGTGAACTGCTCGAGGTTGGCGGTGCCGCCGATGCGGGAGCCGTTGCCCGATGCTCCCATGCCGCCAAAGGGTGCGTTCGCGGCGTCCTTGGCGGACACGTCGTTGAGGTGCACCATGCCTGTGCGCAGCTGCTCGCCGACGGCGGTGGCCCTCGGCACCGAACGGGAGTGCACGGCCGCTGTCAGGCCGTATTCGGTGTCGTTGGCGATCTCGATGGCCTCCGCGTCGGTGCGGAACGGAACGATGGGAGCAACGGGTCCGAAGATCTCCTCGGTGAAGGCGGGCATGGTCCGCTCGACGTGGTCCAGGACGGTAGGCGGGTAGAACAGCCCGTCGCGGCGTCCGCCGACCAGCACCCGCGCTCCGGCGGCCACGCTCTCGTCCACGATGCGCTCGATCCTCACGACCTGGCGTTCGCTGATGACGGGGCCGATTGCCACACCTTCCTCGCGGGGGTCGCCCATCCGCAGCGCCTTGGCCTGCCTGATCAGCGCTTCGGTGTACGGCTCCACGAGGTCGGCGTGCACCAGATGACGTCCGGCGGCGACACAGGCCTGCCCCTGATAACCGAAGGAGCTCATCGCCCCGGACGCTGCGGCGGCGTCGACGTCGGCGTCGTCGAGCACGATGATCGAGTTCTTGCCGCCCAGTTCCAGGGCCACTCGCTTGAGCCCGTCGCCCGCGGCGCGGGCGACGGTCCGTCCGGCCTCGGTGGAGCCGGTGAACGAGACCATGGCGACGTGGGGATCGGCCACGATGGCCCGGCCGGTCCCGGTACCTCCGGGCAGGACGTGGAGCAGCCCTTCGGGCAGTCCCGCATCCTGGAACATCCGCGCGACGACGACGCCGCCGGACACCGGGGTGTGGGGATCGGGTTTGAGCAGGACGGCATTGCCGAGGACAAGGGCGGGCGCGAGGGCCCGCATGGCGAACAGCAGCGGTGCGTTCCAGGGGTTGATGACGCCGACCACCCCCAGCGGTACCCGCCACGCGTAACTGGCCTGGCCGGGTACCAACGGGGTCAGGATCTCGCCCCGGGGCAGCGATGCGAGCCCGGCGGCCTGTGCCAGCTGGCTGAGCCCGGCCGCGATCTCATAGTCGCCCTTCGCCGGGACGCCTCCGGACTCCCTGACGATCCACTCGCGAATGGCCCCGCTGTGGTCGCGCAGCGCCCGGGAGGCACGGAGCAGGACCTCGGCGCGCTCGGCGGGAGCCACCTCGGCCCAGGCCCGCTGAGCCCGGGTGGCCAGGGCCCCGGCCCGGGCGACATCCGCGGGCGCCGCCACACCCACCTCCGCCAGCTGTTCTCCCGTGGCCGGTTCACTCACGTGTTGGGTGCCGCCTTCGGACTGCCGCCAGCCGCCGCTGTAGATCTTCCCGGTCCACTCGGCTGAGTCCGGCCATCTCCCCTCAGCAGTGGAATGCATGGCAGCAGCCCTTCGTCTCCTGGCAGCCTTTTCAGCCACCATCAATGAATCTACAGTTTTTGTCCATATCGCCTCATTTAGCATATATGTCACGCAGCTACGGCCATCGGTTGCTCCTGGCCGGGGCTCGACCCATCGTGGAACGACCGAGGCGAAGGCGGGATGAGCGCCATGACGCGATCTGAAACCGCCGGAGACGACCGGGCCTCGCGGCGAAAGGATCCCGTCGACGAGACGGCCACAGCCAGAGCCACCGTGAATTCGCGCGGCATCGTGACCGGGTGGAGCGAGGGGGCGCGGCGCCTGCTGGGATACCGGCCTGCCGAGGTCGTCGGCCAGGACGCGGCCGGGCTGCTCTCCGGGGAGCTGCCTGCCGAGACACTGCGGTCCCTGAAGACGCTGCCGAGGTGGAACGGGACGGCGACGCTGCTGCACCGGGACGGCCATGGCCTCACACTGAACCTGCTGGCCCACCACCGGGAGCCGGACAGCGAGGGTGGCTCGGACGGTGCGTGGTTCCTGGTCTGTCCCCTGGCCCGCCCGCCGTCGCCTTCCCAGGACGACACGCTGGTGATGCGGGCGTTCACCCAGTCCCCGGATACGACGGCGCTCTACGACACCGGCCTGCGGCTGCGGCGGGCGAACGCGAACATGGAACGTGTGATCGGCCTGCCAGAGAAGGCGATGCAGGGACTGCGCATATCGGAGATCGTGGTCGACCCGCAGAGCAACCGGACCGAACAATCCATGCGGCGGGCGCTGGAGACCGGCGAACAACAGCACATGCAGGTGGCCCTGCGCCTGGCGGGCCATGAACGCGAGAGCTTCTGGACGACGTCACTGACCCCTGTGCGGGACGCCGAAGGAACGGTGCGGGGGGTGCTCCTTGCCGCGCACGACATGACCGCGGAGCACCTGGCCCGGGAGCGTCTGGCCCTGCTCAACGACGCCAGCATCCGTATCGGCAGCACCCTGGACCTCGCCCGCACCGCGCAGGAACTCGCCGACGTGGCCATCCCTCGGCTCGCTGACTTCGTCACCGTCGACCTGCTCCCCGCCATCGAAGGCGGGGACGACCCACGCGCCGGCTCGCCGCCCGGCCCCGTCATGCTGCGCCGCGTCGCCTACCAGTCCGTCCTGGAGGGCTGCCCCGAGGCCGTGGTCCAGCGTGGAATAGTGGCCGCCTACCCGGATAAGTCGACCGCGGCTAGGTGCCTGGCCACCGGCCGGCCGCTGATCGAGAACGTGACCGCCCCCGCGATAGCCCAGGTGGCGATCCAGACGCCGGACCGGGCCGAGCGCATGCGACGGTACGGCTTCCACTCGGTGCTGGCCGTGCCGATGCGTGCCCGCGGCATCACCCTCGGCGTAGCCACGTTCTCCCGCCATCGGCGCCCGGAGCCCTTCGAGCAGGACGATCTGCTGCTGGGCGAGGAGATCACTGCCAGGGCGGCCGTGTGCATCGACAACGCCCGCCGCTACACCCGCGAGCGCCGCACCTCCCTCACACTGCAGGCCAGTCTCCTGCCACAGCGGCTGCCCCCGCAGGCCGCCGTGGAGGTCGCCTCCCGCTACCTGCCCGCCAGTGCCCAGACCGGCGTCGGCGGCGACTGGTTCGACGTGATCCCACTGTCCGGCGCCCGGGTCGCCCTCGTCGTCGGCGACGTCGTCGGCCACGGCATCCAGGCCTCGGCCACCATGGGACGACTGCGCACCGCCGTACGCACCCTGGCCGATGTCGACCTCCCGCCCGACGAACTGCTGACCCACCTGGACGACGTCGTCATCCGGCTGTCCGCCGAGGCCGACAGCGGTTCCGGCCCCGCCGGCGACATCGGCGCCACCTGCCTGTACGCCGTCTACGACCCGGTCTCCCGGCGCTGCGCCCTGGCTCGCGCGGGGCACCCCGTGCCCGCGCTGGCGACCCCGGACGGCGCCGTGGAGTTCCTCGACGTTCCCGCGGGCCCGCCGCTCGGGCTGGGCGGCCTGCCCTTCGAAGCCACCGAGATGGAGCTGCCCGAAGGGAGTCTCCTCGTGCTGTACACCGACGGCCTCATAGAGGTCCGGGGCCGGGACATCGACGAAGGCCTGGACGCGCTGTGCACGGTGCTGGTCCGGCCGGACCCGTCTTTGGAGAGCACCTGTGACACCGTGCTCCGGGCGCTTCTCCCGACCCGCCCCACCGACGACGTGGCGCTGCTGATAGCCCGCACCCGCGCCATGGACGCGTCCCATGTCGCTACATGGGACGTGCCGACCGACCCCGCCGCAGTCGCCGAGACCCGTAAGAACGCCTGCCAGCAGCTGGCAGCTTGGGGCCTGGACGAGGCGGCGTTCGTCACCGAACTGGTCGTCAGCGAGCTGGTCACCAATGCCATCCGCTACGGCGGCGCCCCCATCCAGCTTCGGTTGATCCGCGACCGCAACCTTATCTGCGAGGTCTCCGACGCCAGCAACACCGCCCCCCACTTGCGCCGGGCCCGCACGTTCGACGAAGGCGGACGCGGCCTCCTCCTGGTCGCCCAGCTCACGCAGGGCTGGGGCACCCGCCAGACGTACACCGGCAAGACGATCTGGGCCGAGCAGACCCTGCCCACCACCTGATGGTCCTGGCGCGCCGAAGTTCGTCCCCTGCCCGCACAGCGCACCGGAAGGCGCAACAGCCGAGGTACTGCGCCAGCCCGATCACACATTGGGCGACGCCAACGGTGCCAGGTCCGGGCGCTGGGGACCAGGCGGCGGTGTGGCGCTGGTTCGTCGGGCAGCCCGCTGACGTCAGCCATGACCTGGGACAGGGTGCGGCGGTAGTCGGTCAGGAGGGACCGACAGGCGGCGCAGTTCAGATGTTTGTGCCCCATATAGGGGACGGCCTGGGCGAGAGCGAGGAGGAGTCCCAGGTCGGCGGCGAGGCCCACGGTCTCCTCGGGGCTGTCTTGGAGGTCGCGTGCGGTGATCGCCGACAGGGTCTCAAGCGCGAGCAGGCCTCAGCCATGCACGACGGCGGCGAGGCCCGCCGGAGAACCGGCGTCGATCCAGCGTGGGAGGCGGGAGGGCGACAGCAGTTCGTCGACGGCCATGAAGGCCGCGCCGGTCAGGCCCGCTCGGTCGCTGAGCGGCGAGAAGTCGATCCGCAGGTCGTGCGCGGCGGAGGGGAAGGCCAGCCGGTAGGCCTCCTCGCGGATGGCGGCGAGAAGCAGGTCGCCGCTGCTGGCGACACCTCCGCCGATGAGGACGAGGGACGGGTTGGCAACGTTGACCAACGCTGCCAGCGCGCGCCCGACCAGATGCCCGGCCCGGGTGAGTCGGGCCACGCAGTACGGATCGCCCGCTGCCGCAGCCTCGGCGAGGTCGCGGGCGTCGACGCGGCCGCCCGCGGCGAGGCGGGCGGCCAGTACGGGGCTTTCACCCGACCGCGCGGCCCGGTCGGCGGCGGTCGCGAGCGAGTCGCCGCCCGCGTACAGCACGAGGCAGCCGGTCGCGCCGCACCAGCAGACCGCTGACGGATCGTCAATGACGCTGACATGGCCGAGTTCGCCGGCGCTGCCGCTCGCACCGCGGATCAGGTGGCCCCCGGCGACGAGCCCGGCGCCGATGCCAGTGCCGAGTTTGACGTAGGCGAGATTGTCCACGCTGCGGCGGAACGTGCCGCGGTGCTCGCCGAGCGCCATCAGGTTGACCTCGTTGTCCGCCCACACGGGGACGTCGAACCGCGCGCTGAGCCGCTTGCGGACCGGGTAGCCGCCCCAGCCCCGCGACGGCAGCCAGTCGAGCGGGATCGCGCAGCCAGTGAGCGCGTCGACCGGCCCCAGAAGGCCGATGCCGATGCCCCACAGCGGGGCACCTCCGTGGGGCTGGGCGGCGAGCAGATCGTCGAACAGCTCCTCGACCCTGGCCAGTACGGTGTCAGCGCCGTGCGACGCGGTGGCGGGCTCTTCCTGGTGCGCCAGCAGATTGCCGTCCAGGTCGGCGAGACCGACACTGAGGCTGGTGCTGCCGAGTTCGGCGACCAGGATCCGGCCGGCGTCGGCACGGAAGCGCAACTGGCGGGCCGAGCGGCCACCGGTGGAGGGGGCGAGTTCGCCCTCTTCCAGCAGGCCCCGCTCCAGCAGGTCGGCGATCCGCTGAGTGACGAGTTTGCGGCCGAAGCCGGATCGTGCGATGAGTTCGGGCCGGGTGGTGGCCGCTCCCGCACGGACCATGTCGAGCAGCGTGCACAAGGTCTGTGCGGCGTCGGGCGCCGGGACGGTCATGCGGGATCCTCCTGCGAGGGCGTCGCTCAGGTGAGGTCGGTCAGTTCGAGGCGTCCGGCGGGCGAGCCCACGGGCAGCCACCGGGCCAGCGCCGGAGTGGAGAACAACTCGTCGGCGACCATGCGGGCGGCGCCCACCAGCCCGATGTCCAAGCCGTTCACGCCGTCCGCCGACCGAAGGATGCGCAGGTCGCGCGTGGCGAGCGGCAGCGAGCGCTCGTACAGCGTCCGCCGTACCGTAGCCAGTACCAGGTCGCCTGCCGCCACCACTCCGCCCCCTAGCACGATGACCGTCGGATTGTAGAAGTTGACGACGGTGGACAGCATCTCGCCCACCAGCTGCCCGGACCGGGTGAGGAGGGCGATGGCCACCGGGTCCCCTGCGTGCGCCGCGTCGGCCACGTCGCGGGCCTCGATGTTGCCGCGCTCGTCGAGGCGGGCGGCCAGGAAGAGACTCGATCCGTCACGCGCCGCGGCTGCGCCTTCCCTGGCCAGCGCGACTCCGCCGGCGAGTGCCTCCAGGCAGTCGTACCTGCCGCAGCGACACACCACCGGCTTCTCGCTGCGTACGCCGATATGGCCGACATCGCCGGCGGCACCTCTGGCTCCGCGATGCAGGCGGCCCCCGGTCAGCAGTCCGGCACCGATACCGGTGCCGATCTTGACGTAGACGACGTCCTGCTCGCCGCGGGCGACCCCGCTGTGCAGTTCACCGAGTGCCAGGACGTTGACGTCGTTGTCGACCCACGCCGGAGCCCGGAAGCGGGCGGCCAGCCGGTCGCGGACCGGGTAGCCGTCCCAGCCGGGCATGATCGGCGGCGCGACCGGGCGTCCCATGCGGAACTCCACGGGCCCGGGCAGCCCGACCCCGACGCCCCACACGGGAGGCGCCTGCGCGGTCAGTCCGTCCAGCAGCCGTTCGAACAGCTCTTCAAGCCGGGCCAGCGCCGCCTCCGGCCCGGCCGAGATGAGGTGGGGCTCGTGGTGGCGACGCAGGATCCGGCCGTCCAGGTCGGCGATGCCCGCGCTGAGTCCGGTGGCGCCGAACTGGGCGACCAGGAGCGTGCCCGCGCCGGACCCGAATCGCAGTTCGCGAGGGGTCCGGCTGGCGGTGGAGCCGCCGGGTCCCTCCTCGGCGAGCAGTCGGCGGTCGACCAGCGCGGCCACCAGGGTGCTGAGCGCCTTGCGACCGAGGCCGGAGTGTCGGCTCAGCTCCCGGCGAGTGGTCGTCCTTCCGGTGCGCACCAGGTCGAGCAGACGGGCGGCGTCGTTGATCCGTTCCCCGGCGGACAGCCCCGTCACGCCGTCCTGGCCGACACTCATGCGTTCTTCCTCCACCTTCAGCTGCTCGACACCCCAGTTTATCGGCCGAATGGAGATTTAGACGATGCTCAGGGCATTGACTTAAGTTCCTGCGGAACTTAAGTTGCTCCCGATCGCGCCAACTTATGTGATGTAGATCCCATATCCCTCAGGGTGTGTCCGCCTTGAGTGAGGTGACGACCACGACGAGACGGAGGGCCGCACCCCCATGTCAGACCGCCTACGCTCCGCGATCGTGGGAACCGGATTCATCGGCTCCGTCCACGCTCGCGCCGTCCACGCCGCCGGAGGCGTGGTCACCGCCGTCGCGGCCAGCACCCCCGAGCGCGGCGCCGAGGCCGCCCGCCGCCTGAACGCCGAGCGCTGCGGCAGCGCCGAGGAGATCGTGACCGCCGACGACGTGGACCTGGTGCACATCTGCACCCCGAACCATCTGCACGCCGAGCTCGCCGAACGGGCCCTCGCCGCCGGCAAGCACGTCATCTGCGAGAAGCCGCTCGCCACCGCCACCGCCGACGCCCGCCGCATGACCGAACTCGCCGCGGCAGCCGGGGCGGTAGCGGCTGTGCCGTTCGTCTATCGCTTCTACTCCACCGTGCGCGACGCGCGCGGCCGGGTACGGCGCGGCGACGCCGGGCCGCTGCGGCTGCTGCACGGCACGTATCTGCAGGACTGGCTCTCCCGGCCCGAGGACGACAATTGGCGCACCGACCCGGCGCTCGGCGGGCTCTCGCGCGCCTTCGGCGACATCGGTGTGCACTGGTGCGACCTGGTGGAGTTCACCAGCGGTCACCGGATCACCCGGCTCGCGGCCCGCCTCCTGCACACGCCGCGCGGCACGACGGGTACGGAGGACGGTGTCGTAGTCCAGTTCGAGACCGACCTCGGCGCCCTCGGCTCGGCTGTGATCAGCCAGGTGTCACCGGGCCGCAAGAACCGGCTCTGGTTCTCGCTGGACGGTGCCGACGCCTCCTTCCAGTTCGACCAGGAGAACCCCGACGCCCTGTGGGTCGGCGGACGCGGCACCAACACCGTCGTACCGCGCGGCGCCGAGACCACCACCGCACCGGCGCACCCCTACGACCTTGTCCCGGTCGGCCACCCGCAGGGCTACCAGGACTGCTTCACCTCCTTCGTCACCGATGTGCACGCCGCGATCGCCGGCGACCCGCCGGACGGACTGCCGGTCTTCGCCGACGGCCTGCGGGCCGCCCTGCTCACCGATGTCGTACTCAAGTCGGCCGCCGAAGGCGGCAGTTGGACGGGGGTGGCGGAATGAAACTCGGCTTCCTGACCGCCTGCCTGCCCCGGCTCACCCTCGCCGAGATCGCCGCCTGGGCCGCGGAGCAGAAGTACGAGGCCCTGGAGGTGGCCGCCTGGCCCGCCCTCGGCGACCGGCCGTTCACCGCCACCCATGTCGACGCCGCCGGCTTCGGCGCCGCGGCCGCCGATGACGTACAGGAACTGTTCGACCGGCACTCCCTGACACTGTCGTCGCTCGCCTACTACGACAACAACCTGCACCCCGACCCCGCCGAGCGCGAAGCCGTCCACTCCCATGTCCGCGCCTGCGTCGACGCCGCCGCCCTGCTCGGCTGCCCGACTATCGGCACCTTCGTGGGCCGCCACCCCGGCAAGTCCGTCACCGAGAACCTGCGCGAGGCCGAAAAGGCCTTCGCCCCGCTGGTCGAGCACGCCGGGGAGAAGGGCGTCAAGCTCGTCATCGAGAACTGCGTGATGGAGGGCTGGCATCCCGACGGCTACCCCGGCAACCTCGCCTACTCGCCGGAGCTGTGGGAGTGGATGTTCTCTCTCGGCCTCTACCTCAATTACGACCCCTCCCATCTGGTGTGGATGGGCATCAACCCGGTCGAGGCGATGCGCCCGTACGTCGACCGGATCGCACACGCCCAGGCCAAGGACATCCAGCTCTTCCCCGACCGCCGCACCCGCTACGGCTGGCCCGGCAAGGCCGTCCTGCGCGAAGACCCCTGGGACACCGGCTGGTGGCGCTACCGGGTCCCGGGACTCGGCGACGTCGACTGGCGGCGGGTGACCGACACGCTCTACGAGGGCGGTTACCAAGGCGTGCTCTCCGTCGAGCACGAGGACCCCGTCTGGGGCGGCACTGAGGACCGGATCCGCACCGGCCTGCTGATCGCCCACCGCACGCTGCGCCCGCTCCTGATCGCCTGACCGGCATCCCCGCGCACTTTTCCCCGCACCCGGACACCCCCGGCCGGCTCCCGCACGACTCCCCGTACAACGACGTATCGCAAGGAGAGACCATGACCGTGGGCAACTTCCCCTCGACAGACGGCCGATACTCACGTCGTGGCTTCCTCGGCCTCGGTGCCGCGGCGGTCGGCAGCGCACTCCTGGCCGCCTGCGGAGGCGGCTCCTCGTCCGGAGGTGATGGCAAGGGCCTGAAGTTCTGGGACATGATCTGGGGCCCGGCCGCATACATCAAGGCCGCCACGACGCTGACCGAGGCGTATAAGCCTTCCGCCGGCCACGCCGAGTTCTCCTACCAGTCCATTCCGTGGGCCAACTTCGTGCAGACCTTCTCCTCCGCCATCGCCTCCAAGACCGGACCCGCGGTCAGCTCCGGTGCGGGCTACCAGGCGCTGCAGTACTTCGACCAGGGCGCGATCGCCCCGGCGGACGACCTGGTGGCCAAGCTCAAGGCCGAGGACTTCCTGCCCGGCACTCTCGAACCGCTCAAGTACCAGGGCTCGTACGTCGCGGTCCCCTGGCAGGTCGACATCCGCGTGCTCTACTACCGCGAGTCGCTCCTGGAGAAGGCCGGCGCGGACGTGCCGACCGACTGGGACAGCTTCAAGGCCGCCTGCGTGAAGTTGAAGAAGGTCGGCGCGTCCGGCTTCGGCATGGCCGGCGGAGCCACCACCACCCTCGGCTCCCAGCAGGTGCTGTCGATGCTCTACAACAACGGCGGCGGAATGTACGACAAGGACGGCAGGCCCGACTGCGTCACCGACCGCAACATCGAGACCCTCGACTTCCTGCGCGAGCTGGTCTCCCTCGGCGCGATCGACAAGCGCTTCGTCAGCTACACCACGGACAACTTCGTGGCCGACCTCACCTCCGGGAAGATCGGCATGGCCTTCGCCCCACCCGGCTACGAGTCCAACTTCTCGAAGGCGCAGCAAAGCGACTTCAAGGTCGCCAGTCCGCTCTCCGGCCCGCACGGCGACAAGGGCACGGTCTCCTGGATCAACAACCTCATGATGTACAAGAACGCCGGGTCCCAAGCGGACGCCGAGGCGTTCCTCTCCTACTACCTCGACCACATGAAGGCGTACTGGCAGCAGGGCCTCATCCAGGCCATGCCCGTCCGCAAGAGCATCGTCGAGCTGCCGGAGTTCCAGAAGAACGCCAACAACGCCAAGACCGCGGCGGAGTGGCAGCCGGTCGGCAAGACCGAGGCGACACTCGGCACGACCCTCTTCCCGAGCCTCAACGCCGTGGACGGCGGCAAGGCGCTCTCGGACTTCGCCCAGCAGATCATCCAGGGCGGCACCGACTCCAAGACCCTGCTGCAGAAGCTCCAGACGGGCATCGAGGCGGTATCGAAGTGAGCACCGTCCAGATCGCGAAGGGCGGTCTCCAGGTGCGCAGCCGGGGCCCCGGCGGGCAGAAGCCCGCTCGTGCCCGCCGCAGCCGGGGGGTCACCATGGGCGCCCTGGTCGCGCCCTCCCTCGTCCTCATCGTGCTGATCAACGCCTACCCGCTGGTCTACGCAGCGATCCAGGCCACCCACGACAGCACCCTGATCAGCTCTGGGCCGTACGTCGGCGCGGACAACTTCTCCGCCGCGCTGTCCGACCCCGCCTTCTGGAAAGCCGCCCGCTTCACCTTGTACTTCACCCTGGTCGGGGTGTTCGGCAGCTGGGCGGTCGGCCTGGGCCTGACCCTGCTGCTGCGCAGCGGGGTGCCCGGCAGGTCGGTGTTCCGGGTGCTTCTGCTGCTGCCCTGGGTGGTGCCGGTCGTGGTATCGGCGACCAGCTGGAACTGGCTGGCCAACACCCACGACAGCCCGCTGCCCACGCTGGCCCGCGTACTCGGCTTCGGCGACGTGCTCTTCCTCGCCGATCCGACGCTCGCCGCGCTCACCGTGTTCGCGTTCAAAGTGTGGGTGAGCTTCCCGTTCATGATGATGACCACCTCGGCCGCGCTGGAGGCGGTGGACCAGAACGTGTACGAGGCCGCGCGGATGGACGGGGCGAGTTCCTTCCAGCAGTTCTTCCACATCACGCTCCCGCTGATCGCCCGGCCCACCTACATCAGCTGGGTACTGATGACGATCTTCTGCGTGAACGACTTCCCCACCATCTTCCTGCTGACCGGCGGAGGCCCCGTCGACGCCACCAACTCGCTGGTCGTCTACGCCTACCGGCTCGTCTTCCAGGACTTCCGGCCCGGCTACGGAATCGCCGTCGCCTTCCTCATGACCGCGGTCCTGAGCGGTGTCGCGGCCGTCCTCTTCCGCCAGATCAGGAAGGCGGCACGGTGAACACGTATACCCACAACAGGAGCTACGGCCGCTGGCTGCGGTTCGCCGTCCTGGCCCTGATCACCGCCGTGGCGCTGGTACCCCTGGGCGCCGTGGTGCTCCTCGCGTTGCAGCCCCGGGCCGGCACCGGCGAGACCGGGCTGACGCTCAGCACGCTCTCGTACGTCCTCACCGACACAGGGGCGACGACCTGGCTCGGCAACAGCCTCCTGGCGGCACTGATCTCCACCGCCGCCGCAGTAGTGGTCGCGGCGCCGGCGGGATACGTGCTGTCGCGAGGGCGCGGCAAGGCCGTCTCCGGATACTCACTGGCGCTGTTCCTGGTGCAGTCGTTCCCGGTGGTCGTCTTCGTCATCCCGTTGTTTATCCTCTTCGCGAAGTTGGACCTGGCCGACTCCATCACCGGACTGACCATCGTGTACGTCGCGGCCACGATGTCGGTGGCGTGCTGGATGATGGCCGCGTACATGGACTCGATCCCGGTCTCGCTGGAAGAGGCCGCCTGGATCGACGGCTGCTCCCTGGCCAGCGGCTTCCTCAGAATCGTGCTGCCGAACTCGCTGCCCGGAGTGCTGTCGACCGCCATCTTCAGCTTCCTGCTGGCCTGGAACGACTACCTCGTGGCCCTCGTGTTCCTGCGCAGCACCGACAAGTTCACCCTTCCCATCGGGCTGCAGACGTTCTTCCAGCAGAACTCCACCGACTGGGGCCCCGTCATGTCCGTCGCGGTGCTGATGATGATCCCGCCGATCCTGGTCTTCGCCGCGCTCAACAAGTTCTTCAGCGTCGGCGGCATCGGCGGATCACTGGCCGGCCAATAGGGCCTTGTTCCCCACCCCTTGGCCCCTTTTCTCACACCGCCTGACCTTCCCTCACACCCCCCGGAAGGAATCTCTGTGCTCGCACAGGTCGCGTTCAACCCCCTGACATGGCTCTTCTCCCCGACGGGCCGCTTTGACCCGGAATCCGCCCCGCCGCTGCCGGAGATCTACCGCGAGATCCGCGAGGCCGGGTTCGACGCCGTCCACATCGAGATCCCCGACAGCATGGCCACCGCTGACTACCAGCAGCTGCTCGCTGACAGCGGACTGGCCCCCGCGCCCGGCTACTTCCAGGCTCCCTTCAGCGACCCGGCCGCCGTGCCGGAGGCGATCGAGGCGGCCAAGCGCACCGCCGGTCAGCACGCCGAGCTGGGGCTCACCCGGATCTTCATCGCCGACGGCTTCCCTGCCGTTCCCCGGCTGGTGCTGCCCGCACAGGGCACAGACCCGGACGCGGCTCGGCTCGACCGTGTCGCCCAGGGCATCGGCCAGGCCGCCGAGGCGATGGTCGCCGAAGGCGTCACGCCCTGTCTGCACCAGCACGTCGGCACCTGGATCGAGACCGAGGCCGAGACTGACGCCGTGCTCGCGGCCGTCGAACCCGCGCTGCTCCTCCTCGGCCCCGACACCGGACACCTGGCTTGGGCCGGAGCCGACCCGGCCCGCTTCATCGCCAAACACTTGGACCGGGTCGGCGCCGTGCACCTGAAGGACATGCACAGCGCCGTACGGACCGAAGCCAGGACCGGGCCCCTGGACTACGGCAGCGCCACCGCCCGCCACCTGTGGACCGAACCCGGCCGCGGGGACATCGACTTCGACGCGGTCCTCGAGGTGCTCGCCCGCTTCGACGGCTGGTACGTCGTCGAGGTCGACATCGCCGACCAGCCCACCCCGAAGGACACAGCCGCCGTCAGCGCGCGATGGGTCAAGCAGCACCTCACCGGCCGCCGCGGCCAGGAGGTCACCGCATGAGCAAGCCGCTCGGCGTCGGCCTGCTCGGAGCCGGCCCCGTCACCCAGGCCATCCACCTGCCGACCCTGGCCACCCTCGGCGACCGGCTGCGCGTCACCCACGTCATGGACGTCGCCTCCGACCTCGCGGCCACGGTCGCCGCCCGGGCCGGCGCCCGGCACAGCAGCACCGTCGAGGAACTGCTCGCCGACGACGCTGTGGACGTGGTGGCCATCTGCAGCCCGCACGCGTTCCACGCCGACCAGGTGACCGCCGCCGTCGCGGCCGGCAAGCGCGGCATCCTGTGCGAAAAGCCACTTGCCACCACCAAGGTCGAGGCGGAGCGTATCGCCCAGGCGGCAGGGGAGGGCGGTGTCCCGGTCGTGGTCGGGGCGATGCACGCCTACGACCCGGCATGGATCGCGGTACGGGAGGAATGGGGAGACCTGCCGGAGCGCGCGCACCTCGTACGCTCCCGGATCTACCTTCCCGGCAACGATGAGTTCGTGGCCCTGGCCGCAGACCCGGCGTTTCCCGCGCCACCACCCCCCGCGGGCCCGCGCCCAACCGCAGCCGATCGTCTAAGGGCCGGCATCCTCGGCCTGGCCACCCACGCCGTACCGCAACTGCGGCACTTCCTGCCCGGCCCGGTCCGGGTGGTCTCCGCACAGACCATGACGCCGTTCGGCTACCGCCTGGTGCTCACCGGGGACGACGGCCGCACCGCCGAACTCGTCGCCCTCATGCCGGGCGCCTGGGAGCCCGACTGGACCTTCGAAGCCTGGGCCCCAGGGGCCCGGCTGCACATGACCTACCCGCCGTCCTACGTACTCGCCGGCTCCGCCACCGCGACCCTGACCGACGTCTCCGGCGACCGCTGCTGGCGGTTCCCGGCCAACGGCTACCAGGTGGAGTGGTTGCACCTGGCCGACGTGGTCGACGGCCACGCCGAACCGCTGATCGGGCTGCCCATCGCCATCGCTGACATGCTCTACGCCCTCGAAGCGGCCGACGGCGCCGCCTCTCTGCTCGAGGACCAGGCATGACCGTCAGCACACCCGCCGGTCCCGCGACAGAAAGGGTCAGCCAGTGACCGACCTCTCCCCGCCGCTCACCGTCGCCTTCGACGGCCCGGTGACCGCCGCCCGGCACATCTCGGTCCTCGCCGGGCTGTCCGGTCGTTTCCGTACGACACGGTCCGAGACGACCTTGACCCCGGATGTTCTGGTAGTCGACGGCACCATCCCCGACTGGCCCGCCGCCTGCGCAGGGGCCCGCGCGGTTCTGGTCGACCGTCCCCGTCCCGGCATGGCCGAACTCCCGGACGCCCCCCTGTTCTTCGCCGACAGCGGATACGCCACCGCCCCGGCCTGGACCGCCGAACTGCCCCGCATCCGCGCCTCTCTGGACGACACCGTCGCCATCGTCGAGTCCACCGTCGCCGTGCCCCACCCCGACGGGCTCTCCGACGGCCTCTTCTCCCAACTCGCCCTGCTCCGAGACCTCTTCGGCACCAACGTCCCGCTGACCCCCTCGGCCGTCACTCCGGGCCGCGGCTACCTCCTCACAGGCTCTGCAGGCACCGCCGTCGTCTCCCTGTCCGGCACCGTCGGCCCACCCGGCCTCACGCTCACCACCGTCGCCCCCGCCGACCGCTGGCACATCACCATGCCGGCACCCGGAACCGCCCGCTCGGCCGTCGTCACCCAGTTCACCGCCGACGGAGCGCACACGGCCCGCCCCCGCTTCGAATCCCCTCGGCGAGCCCTCTGGCGCACCATCCACACCCACCTCACCGAATACCAACCCGCCTGCTCGGCCCACCAGTTGGCATCCGCCCTCCCCGACCTGACCACCATCGCCTGCGTGCTGGCTACCCATGAGGGGTGGTGCGGAGATGGGTACGACCACCGTCGATCACCGGTTGGCGTGTGGACAAACGGAGGTTGATCGTTGTGGTCCCACCCATGCAGTGATCCACCGCCGCCCCCGGGTGGGCCACTCGCCGCCGTTACCGCTCAAGCCACAGCGGTGCGCCGACGAAGGCCCTGGCGTCACTGCTCGATGTCGTAGTTTCGTGGGTAGGCGGTGACTCGCTGTTCGGCGGTCAGCTTCCGGCCGATCGTGAGCCGGCCGACACCGGCGAGCTTCAAGTCGATGGCGTCGGCGCGGTGGTGAAATCCGGCTGGTCTGGTGGCCCGGTGGGGCGGTCCATGAACGTTTCCTTGGCCCCGTGACCCCATCCATGACCGATGACTGTAGTGAGCTGATACAGACTTCTGTCGCGTCGCTCGGTCGGGATGGCGCTGTGGGAGAGGGCCTCGACTGTTTGACCGGGTTCCACGAGCTGGATCGGCCGTGGCCGACTCGCGCTCGTCTCAGCTTGTCCTGAACTGCCCAGACTTCGGTGCAGGGACGGCGCGGGGAGGCGGAGATGACGGATCGATGTGGACGGGGCTCGGCTGCTCGCCGCTGGTGAAAGGCAATGGCGAAGCCGGTCGGGCTCGGCGGCAGTGGACTGCTGATCGTGCTGGCTGTCTTTTGGTCGGCACTGTGGCCCTACGTCATAGGAGCCCTGGTCCTCGGCGGCGCGGGGGCAGCAGGCTGGTGCCTGTGGCGCGCGGACAGGAGGGTGCGTGCCCGGGACCGCCGTTGGCGACAAGAAGAGGCGGTGAAGGCCGGGCGTCGAACCTTGGCCGAGGTGGATGCGATGACCGGAACCGAGTTCGAGGACCTGGTCGCCGCGCTGTGCCGTGAGCTACGTGACCTGCTGGGCGTCAGGGTGCACTTCCGGGCCGACGCTGCGGTGTTCGTGACGACCACCCGGTTCAGCCGCCCGTCCGAGAGGTTCGCGGTGAGGGATCCGACCGATGGTGCTGGTCAACGCACTCGGTCGGGTGAATCCGGCGCCTGGAGAGAACCCTGCCGTGCGCAAACACGTACTGACAGACGTGGACCCCATCCAAGAAGCGCATCTGTCCGAACCCGGCCTGCTCGTCCTCGAAGTGGCGGGCCTGGACGACGACACCGTGTACGCCTTCCAGAACGCGATCGCCCCAACATGGGCCGCGACCGTCGACCGAACCACCTGCGATGCAGGCCAGCCCGGCGTGCGGCTGCGTATGTACGTCGATCTGCGGCAGGTCCTGACGCAGGCATCTTCGCCGGAGCGGGCATTGACCGCCATCACACATGAGGCCTGGTCCGCCACCACGGGGGGAGCGGCGGACCAGGCCTGAGGTGCACCGTGCCACACCTGCCGCCGACGTGCGCGGTCTGCGGGTGAAGTCAGTGCAGGAGTCTGTGGCTTCGTTCGGGCAGTCCGCTACGCGTGGGCCGCGGCAGGGCACGAACGAAGGCTTAGTTGTTGCGGGTCAGGACGTTGGTGACGGCGCATAGTGGTGGGCAAGGTTGGTGGCGAGGTCGCGGAGGTGAGCCCTGGCTTCGGTGGGGCCGTGCACAGTGATGGCGCTCCCGAACGGCAGTAGTGCTCGCACGTCCTCCAGATGCAGGAAGCGGAT
>NZ_VWMY01000047.1:87554-96387 GCF_008905045.1 Streptomyces albicerus | reverse complement strand
AGGACACCGACGCACAAACCGAGGAACTACGGATCGCGCTCAGGCAATACCGGGAGATCACCGAACGGCTGCTGCACATGTCGGCGCCCGCCGGCCGGTGACACCGTCACTCCGTAGCCAGCACAGCCGCCGCAGTCCGCCGGTACGTGAACCACACCGGCCAACCGCGGCGGCTGTGCGCTGCTGAAGCACTCAGCCCGATCCGGCCGGCGGCTCCGAAACAGCCCGGGCTTCGGACCGTGCGGCGTGCCGCCTGACGAACTGCGGCAGCACCCCCCCCACAGGCCGCCGCACACCAGCAGCGTCGCACTCCCCGCAATCACACCCTCGACCCGGCCGAGCACCACGTCCACTACGAGCAGCACGGAACCGGTGAGAGCCAGCATCAAAACGCTCGTACCCGCCCCGCCAGCCGTGAGGAGATCATGACGATCTCAGGCTTGGCCCCGCGCTGAAACAGCGTGCGGTGCAGCGCGGCCGGCGTGGTGAACAGAGCCGCCGCGAGCACCGCGAGCAGCAGCGTCGTGATGTACATGGTGCGCTGCGCCGTGTCGAGCATGGGGAAGCGGGCGGTGAAGGCCAGTGTCAGCAGAAACGCGAACAGGATCTGGACCCCGGTCTGGATGATCCTCAACTCCTGGAGCAGCTCGCCGAAGTTGCGGTCGGCCCGCTCCAGCGTTGTCTCCTCGCGCGGCGTACGGGAATTCTCCTCAGCCATGCCCCGGCAAGCTACCCGAAGGCTATGGAACCGTCCCCCGGCCGAACCGAGCATCCGCACCTGTCGAGGCTTGCGCGCGAGCCTCCAGAGGCGTCCGAAACAGCCGAACGCCTGAGTTCCGTCCGTGCGGTTCAGCCGGTCGGTACGGCGAAGCGCAGGATGCGGCCCCAAGTGGAGCCGTACTGCCGCCACAACGGTCCGGTGACGTACGGGATGCCGTGCTTCTCGCAGAGTTCACGCACCTGCGGGGCGATCTCAGCGTAGCGGTTGCTGGGCAGATCCGGAAAGGCATGATGCTCGATCTGATGGCCCAGGTTGCCGCTGAGGACGTGGAACAGCGAGCTGCCCTCGATATTGGCGGAGCCCTGGATCTGGCGCAGGTACCACTCGCCTCGGGTCTCG
Source organism: Streptomyces albicerus (assembly GCF_008905045.1). Lineage (GTDB taxonomy): Bacteria > Actinomycetota > Actinomycetes > Streptomycetales > Streptomycetaceae > Streptomyces > Streptomyces albicerus. Next base: position 95,267 of record NZ_VWMY01000047.1, on the reverse strand, counting down.
CCCTCGATGTGCTCCTCGGTGAAGGTCTGGACGTCCCCGGGGAAATGGCCGCAGAAGATGATGGTGTGCGTCCACAGATTGCGCACCGTGTTGGCGGTGAGGTTCCCGAGCAGACAGGGCAGCGCGGAGGGCCCGGCCAGCAGCGGGAAGAGCACGTAGTCCTTGGCGAGCTGGCGGGTGGCCTTGGCGAGAAACCCGCTCACGTCGCCCAGGAAGGAACGCCACGACTTGCGGCCGGCGGCGACGACATCGGGCTCCAGGTCGTACAGCGCGATGCCCCACTCGAAGAGGGGCGCGAGCAGGAAGTTGTAGAGCGGCTGGGCGAGATGGCGCGGACGCCAGCTCTGGTCGGCGCTCATCCGGAAGACGACGTACCCGAGGTCGCGGTCACGGTCCACGACATTGGTCCAGGTGTGGTGCAGATGGTTGTGAGTGTGCTTCCAGGCCTCGGCGGGCGTGAGGAAATCCCACTCCCAAGTCGTGGAGTGGATGGCCGGGTCGCCCATCCAGTCCCACTGGCCGTGCAGGATGTTGTGGCCCAGCTCCATGTTCTCCAGAATCTTGGCGAGAGAGAGCATCGCGGTGCCCGCCGCCCAGGCGGGCGGGAACAGCGAGAAGGCAAGCGCCATCCGCCCTCCCGCTTCCAGACCGCGCTGGGTGGCGATCACGGCATGGATGTAGCGCGCGTCGTCGGCACCGCGCACGGCGATGATCTCGGAACGGATCCGGTCGAGTTCCTTGCCGAATTCCTCGCCGAGGGTGGCTTCGGTGGGCGCGAGAGCGGTAGCAGTCACAGGGGACTCCTTGCAGGGCTGGGCGTTGAGGGTTGACGGTCCGGTTGCCGCCGATTCGCAGGTCCGGCTCAACCGGCCGACCGGGGCGTGAGGTTCGCCGGTACGGGTCACGTACGCGGCCGCACGTCCGGGGGAGCGAGGCAGCCGAAGCAGCTGCCGCGTCTGCAGCCGTATGGCGTCACCCCACCCGCCGACTCGCCTGCGCGAGGCGGCGGCAGGCGGAGATGTTCTGTGTGGAGCCGGTTCGCAAGGCAGGCCCTGAGCGTGGTCAACGAACTCCGGTTGGCGCTCACCACGCTCGGGTCGCCGACTGGCGGAAGGGCCACGTCACGGTTTGCTCGATGCCCTGACATCGGCCTGGGACGTGACACATCGTCGCCGTCGAGGCAGTGTCGACGATGTCCAGCGGTCAAGTCCGCTCCCGCCGAACGAGAGTTCACGAAGGCGCCGTCGAGACCTGCGTGCACCACGCGCCTCCCTGGAACGGAGCAACTGGGCTGCTGCCGGGGGCTCGGGCCTCACCAAGCAGCCTAGTGCCACCCCCGCAGAGCGAACAGTGCGCCTGCGGCCGACCTCCGGGGTCGTCGGCCAGGTCGTCGTACCGCTCGGCCCGGAATCGCAAGATCGTGGACTGGTCCTCTCGCGTGACCCTGCGCCCCTCGGTCGGAGTCCGGAGGTAGCCCAGCGCCCCTGGCCATGGTGCACAGAGTGGCCGGGTGTGCCGAGAACGTCCACGGGGCGGCCCCGGCTTCGGCGCGCTCGGCGAAGCCCCTCTGACTCACCCGCAAACGCGGGTCCCATACCCACCGGTCGGCGGACATGAGGCCGCGCGTCCCCACAACGAACCTCCGTGCCTACGAGGGAACTTGACCTCGAAGTCCGGCGCGGGTCTGCAGGGAGACCGATCCATCACGAAGCCCCGGGAAATAGCACCATGCACGTTGTGAGGTGAAGTTGGACGGGCGCCGAAGTAGGCCAACCAGCCGTGGGGTAACGGTGGTCATCACATCTGAGACCAAGATCCGGACCATATACGGGCCAATGACCCACCACCCGTCGCAAAAGTCGCTGTTGCAGCCGGTCAACGACGCGCAAGACTCGTACCACCAGCAGACGAAGAACCTGCTGGTGAGCTACTCGCCGAAGAAGCTGGGCTTCTTCTAGCGCGTGAAGTCGGTTGCCTGGAGGCATCGTTGTACGCCAGGCAACCCGACACAGTAATCACGCTTCGGGATCAACTCGGCACCCAGGGCTTCGGCAATGTTGCTTGATGTCCGGTTTGTGACCGTGTGAGTCCCAGGAGCGCGAACGGTCGGTGGGCGTCGCGGGCGTTGTGCCGCAGGGCGGAAGCGATGTTGGTCTTGCCGGCCAGGCGGACGGCGCCGATGGCAAGGTTTCGCCAGGTCGCCTGGAGTGAGGACGCCTCACGCGTGCGCACCGGCAACGCACCCCGGGCCATGGCCAGCCTGCGCAACCTCGCCCCCGGAGCCCTCCGCCTCGCTGGACGCACCAACATCGCCACAGGCCTTCGCCACCACGTGCGCGACGCCACCCGCGCCCTGGTCACACTCGACATCACGTGATCAACGCCAACAGATCCACTGAACGATGTCGCCCTGCCTCGCGACCACACTGTGAAGAGTGTTACAGAAGGCCGGGCCAAGACGATGGGCCTCATCCTGATCGGGCGCGCGCGCGGCGCCGTCGAGGCCGAGCGGGGCAGCCCGGTCTCCGGCATGGCCCGCCGACCATCTCCTGGAGGAGGCCGCCGAGATCACCGCCACCGTCGCCCTCGTTGAGCAAACCCGCGGCCGTGGCGGCCTGCGAGGCCGTGAACCGGGCGGGCGAGACCTCCCTCCGCGTGGGCGTGTTCTTCGAACGCCACTTCTCCCACGGCCTGTTCGCCGGCCGTGACCCGTCCGAAGGCGTGGGAGCTCTCCTGAAAAGGCCTCTCCACCCTTCTATCTGGGATGGACGTCGACGGAGTGGAGCCAGGGTCATCCTGGCTCCACTCCGTGGTGCGGCCGTGTCACTGGAACTGTGCGAAGAACCTCCAGATCTCTGCTTTGGTCCAGGTGGTGACGCCGCTTTCGCCAGAGGAGCCGTCGACCGGGCCGGGTATGTGGCCTCCGTCGAACGCGGCCCACTGGACCGGATATCCGGCACGGCAGCCCGAGTAGGTGGTGGTGATGTGCGTCCGGCTGCCTGGCGCGGGCTCGCGCGGGCTTTGGACAGTGCAGCCGTTGTTGGCGACGAGCTTGTCGCGCAGGGACCGTCCTTGCCCGATGTTGAGGACGTTGTCGCTGATGCCGTGGATTCCGAAGTAGGCGATGGGCTGGGTGCCGCCGCTGCACCCGCTGATCTGAGCGCCGGAGATGACCGCGACGGCCCTGAAGACGTTCGCCCGGCTGCATGCGAGTGCGTAGCTCATACCGCCGCCCCAGCTGAATCCCGTGGCGAAACGCTGTGCCGGGTTGACACAGAGGCCGCCCTCGATTCGCCGGATCATGTCGTCGACGAAGGTGATGTCCTCACCGCCCGAATTGGCCCAGCCGTTGCCGAGGCCCTGGGGGGCGACGAGGATCGCGCCGTTGCTCGACTGTTCCTGTTGGCCGTAGTAGGACCAGGCGTTCCCGCTCGTGCCGCCCGAGGCGACGTCGCCGGCGGTTCCGCCCCGCCAGTGGAACGCGAAGATCAGCCGGTAGGGGTGGCTGTTGTCGTAGTTGGCGGGAACCCTGAGGATGAAGCTGCGGCTCTTGCCGCCGCTTTGAATCGTGTGCGTACCGCTCGCCAGAGTCGGGGCGCTGCCGCATCCGCCGCCACCACCGGACGACAGCTTGATCATCTGCCATTGCTGGTTGGCGCCGCCCCAGTCGGAGTACTGGACGACGTTGCCGCCGTCGGCGGTGGAGGCGCCCTGCACCTCCACCGCCTTACTGCTGGTGCGGTTGATCAGCCGGACGTGGCCCGCGTCGGAGTCGGCCAGGCGGAACTGCTGGTTGGCCCCGTTGTGGTCGGCCCACTGCTGGATCGCGGCGCCGTCTGCGGTCGAGGCGCCGGCCACGTCGAGAACCTTGTCCGAATGCCGGGCCTTGAGGCGGTAGAAGCCGCCGCCGGAGTCCACGAACTGCCACTGCTGGTTGGTTCCGTCGCTGCGCGTCCACTGGCTGACCCGCGCGCCGTCGGCGGTGGACGCGCCAGAGACGTCCAGCGCCTTGCCGCTGTTGCGATTGACCAGGACATACCAGGCATTGGTGTCCACCGTCGCCGCCTCGGCGGGCGCCGGATTCACCGCGCCGAGCATGCCGATCGCGAGGGTCGCCGCCACCACGGCGGCGACCCGGGACCACCAGCCATGTCTGCGTGGAGGGGCGGGGGAAGCCGCACCGTAGGTCTTCATCGACTCACCCTTTCGTCAGTGGCAGGTCCCATCAGGTGCGGGTCCAGCGTTGGTTGCTGCCGTTCGAGCAGGAATAGAGCTGGATCAGGGTGCCGTTGGCGGTGCCGCTTGCGGCGGCGTCGAGGCAGAGGCCGGACTGGACGCCGACGATGGACCCGTCGGAGTTGAGGCGCCATTTCTGGTTGTCGCCGCCCCAGCAGCTGTAGATCTGGACTTTGGTGCCGTTGCCGGTCCCGGCGGCGTCCAGGCACTTGTTGCCGTAGACCTTGAGCTCGCCGGCGGCGGTGTGCGTCCACTGCTGGTTGGTGCCGTTGTTGCAGCCCCACAGCTGGAGCTGGGTGCCGTCGGTGGTACTGGTGTTGGGCACGTCCAGGCAGCGGCCTGAACCGACGCCCTTGATCGGTCCGGAATCCGAAGGGGGCGTAGAGGAACCGCCGTTGAGTGCGTTGAGGACGGCGGTGTAGGCGGGCTTCTTGCTGCCGTCGCCGTTGAACAGCAGCGGCGAGTGCTCCGGTCGCCAGGAGTCGGTGTCGCGCACACCCCAGACGGTGATGCCGAGGCAGCGCGGGACGGCCAGGCAGTCGTTGGTCACGTTGGCGTAGGTCGTGGCCGGGGCGCCCTGGATGTCGAGTTCGGTGATGGCCACGTCGACACCGAGGGCGGCGAAGTTCTGCAGGGTGGTGCGGAAGTTGCTGTTGTAGGGGCTGCCGCTGTTGAAGTGCGACTGGAAGCCGACGCAGTCGATCGGTACGCCGCGCTGCTTGAAGTCTCGGACCATGGCGTACATGGCCTGGGTTTTGGCCCAGGTCCAGTCCTCGACGTTGTAGTCGTTGTAGCAGAGCTTGGCGGCCGGGTCGGCGGCGCGCGCGGTGCGGAAGGCGACCTCGATCCAGTCGTTGCCAGTGCGTTGCAGGTTGGAGTCGCGCCGGGCTCCCGAACTGCCGTCGGCGAAGGCCTCGTTCACGACGTCCCACTGGGCGATCTTGCCCTTGTAGTGGGCCATCACGCCGTTGATGTGGCCGATCATCGCCTGGCGCAGCGTGCTGCCGCTGAGGCTCTGCATCCAGCCGGGCTGCTGGGAGTGCCAGGCCAGGGTGTGGCCGCGCACCTGCTTGCCGTTCGCCACCGCCCAGTTGTAGACGCGGTCACCGGCGGTGAAGTTGAACTGGCCCCGCTGCGGTTCGGTGGCGTCGATCTTCATCTCGTTCTCGGCCGTCACCGAGTTGAACTCACGGCCCGCGATCGTCGTGTACGCCGAGTCGCCCAGCCTGCCCGAGGCGATGGCGGTGCCGAAGTAGCGGCCGCTCTGCGCCGCCGCGGCGCCGAGCGTGTTCTCGGCGGCGTGTGCGGTTGGCGGCGCGACCAGTACGGAGACCGTACCGAGGATGCCGACGACCAGCGCCAGCAGCAGGCCGCGGATCTTCCGGCGGATAACGGGTCTGGGAAGGGCATACGAGCCCATGACTGTGCCTCCAAGGTAGAAATCACGGAAGGACTGAAGCGCAGGGGAATGCGTCATCCCCTCCCACTCGGCAAACGGACGGGGCGGGCCGGAACCCGGGCAGCACGGTGGCGCAGGTGCTTCATTGCGCGGATCTGCGGTGCAGCTGTGCGTGGATCTGCGGTGCAGCTGTGCGTGGATCTGCCGTGCAGCACAGCTACTCAGGGCGACGTAGTTCGGAATCTCGAACTACGGTCGGTCACCCAGAGAGGGATGATTGAGGGATTGACGGTGAATCGTCAATACTCGCCACCGAGAAAGTTTCTGTTCGTTGCCCGAATCTTTCGGGATCGCTACGAGCGACGGACGCCGCTTGCTCAACTCCCCTTCCCAGCGCGGGCCCTTGGACTGGCGAGCCTCATCGCGAACTTCCGGAGTGCCGGGAGGAACTGTTTGTGGACAGATCGGCGACAGACCTTGACCAAAGGGCCCCACATTCCTAGCTTGTGGCGTCAAAGGTTCGGAGAGGTCTTCGAAAGTTTCGAGACTGTCTCTGCCCCCGGTACGGCCGTGCCGCGGTTCATCGGCGTCACCTCACCCCGCCCCCAAGGAGGCCTTCTCATGTGGTTTCGCCACCCGTCCCCGGTCCGTCTGAGACGCTTACTCGCAGTCCTTTCGCCCTTGCTGCTCGTGGCTACTTTCCTCGGTGCCCAGCCCGCCGACGCGGCGACCGTAGACCCCAACACCTCGTATGTGCTGGTCAACCGCAACAGCGGCAAAGCCCTGGACGTCTACAACATGGCGACCAACGACGGCGCCCGCATCACCCAGTGGACCAGGAACGATCAGAACCAGCAGCAGTGGCAGTTCGTCGATTCCGGGGGCGGCTACTACCGCATCAAGTCCCGCCACTCGGGCAAGGTGCTGGACGTCCACAACTGGTCCACCGCGAACGGCGGCTCGATCGTCCAGTGGGCCGACCTGAACGCCACCAACCAGCAGTGGCGACTGGCCGACAGCTCGGACGGCTACGTGAGGCTCATCTCGCGCCACAGCAACAAGGCCCTTGAAGTACAAGGCGCCGCCACCGCCGACAACGCGAACATCGTCCAGTACGACGACTGGGGCGGCACCAATCAGCAGTGGCAGTTCGTCAAGGTCGGCGGCGACAATCCCCCCGGCTCGTGCAATCTCCCGTCGACCTACCGCTGGACGTCCACGGGCGCGCTGGCGCAGCCCAAGGCCGGGTGGGCCTCGCTCAAGGACTTCACCGTCGTCCCCTACAACGGCAAGCATCTCGTCTATGCGACGACGCACGGTGCCGCGGGAACGGGAGCGGGCTGGGGTTCGATGAACTTCGGCCTGTTCAGCAACTGGCCGGAGATGGCCTCGGCCAGCCAGAACACGATGTCGAACTCCGTCGTGGCGCCCACGCTCTTCTACTTCGCGCCGAAGAACATCTGGGTGCTCGCCTACCAGTGGGGAGGTGGGAGCGCCTTCTCCTACCGGACGTCGAGCGACCCCTCCAACCCCAATGGCTGGTCCGCACAGCAGGTGCTCTTCTCCGGAAGCATCACCGGCTCCGGCACCGGCCCCATCGACCAGACGCTCATCGCTGACGGCCAGAACATGTACCTGTTCTTCGCCGGTGACAACGGCAAGATCTACCGGGCCAGCATGCCGATCGGGAACTTCCCGAGCAGTTTCGGCTCGACCTACACAACGATCATGAGCGACACGACGAACAACCTGTTCGAAGCCCCGCAGGTCTACAAGCTCCAGGGCCAGGACCGCTACCTCATGATCGTCGAGGCGATCGGCTCGCAGGGCCGCTACTTCCGCTCGTTCACGGCCACAAGCCTCAACGGCTCATGGACACCCCAGGCCGCGACCGAGAGCAACCCCTTCGCCGGCAAGGCCAACAGCGGCGCCACCTGGACCAACGACATCAGCCACGGCGAACTGATCCGCACCACCGCCGATCAGACCTTCACCGTCGATCCCTGCAACCTGCAGCTCCTCTACCAGGGACGCAGCCCCAACTCCGGCGGCGAGTACGGCCACTGGCCCTACCGGCC
>NZ_VWMY01000047.1:0-87409 GCF_008905045.1 Streptomyces albicerus | reverse complement strand
GCGGGCTCGGCGGAAGGCCGAGCCCGCCCGGGTCACGCGACAACGTCAGCTCTCATACGGCGACGGAGCGCGAGGTCGGGCAACGCTCACCAGCCGGAGGGCCATCCCATAACGCGGTGCCGCCGGTGGCGCTTGCCCTGATCGCGGCTCATGCCAAGGGAGTGTCTGCGGCGGAGTCTTGCCATCCCGCAGAGAAGCCATCGCCCCGAGGGGCCGCGCCCATGAACGCCGGTCCGGTCGGCCCTAGGGCGACCGGATACAGTGCGCGAGACGGCAGCCCGGCCAGAGAGGGCAAGCGTGACCGACACCAGCAACACCCGACCCGCCGACAGCGAAGCGCAAGCTCCGCGGCAGAGCCGACTGCTCCGCCTGATGCGTTACCTCCCCCTGATCGCCCCCGTCCTGCTGTGGACCGTGCCCTGCTGGGTGCTCCTGCACGCCGGCCAGCACTGGCCGCTGCCCGTGGCGATAGGCGGCACAGCCCTGTTCGTCCTCGGTCTGATCGCTATGCCGCTCGCGATGGGGCGCGGCCACGGCCGACGGCAGCAGGACCGGGCGGCGATCGTCGGAGACACCCTCCTGGGCACCAGCTGGGTGCTGTTCACCTGGTCCGTCCTGCTCGGTGTCCTGCTGCGCCTCGCCCTGACCGTGGCCGGCGTAGGCGACGGTCAGGACCGGGCCCGAATCGTCACTTGGGCCGTCCTCGGCATAACCGCCGTACTACTCGCCTGGGGGTACGCCGAAGCCCGCCGCGTGCCACGCGTGCGCCAGCTCGACGTGCAACTCCCGCGGCTGGGTGCCGGGTTGGACGGCACCCGCGTCGTCCTCATCACCGACACCCACTACGGCCCGCTCGATCGCGCCCGCTGGTCGGCGCGGGTATGCGAGACGGTGAACACGCTGGAAGCCGACCTGGTCTGCCACACCGGCGACATCGCGGACGGCACGGCCGAACGCCGCCGCGCCCAGGCCGCCCCACTCGCTACCGTGCGGGCCACCCGGGCCCGGGTCTACGTCACCGGCAACCACGAGTACTACAGCGAGGCCCAGGGCTGGGTCGACCTGATGGACGAACTGGGCTGGGAGCCGCTGCGCAACCGCCATCTGCTGCTCGAACGCGGAGGCGACACCCTCGTGGTCGCCGGCGTGGATGACGTCACCGCCGAGTCCTCCGGCCTGGCAGGCCACCGCGCCCACCTCGCCGGAGCCTTGAACGGCGCCGACCCCGACCTACCCGTCCTGCTCCTGGCACACCAGCCCAAGTTCGTCGACCGGGCGGCAGCCGACGGCATCGACCTCCAACTCTCCGGCCACACCCACGGCGGCCAGATATGGCCCTTCCACCACCTGGTCCGCATCGACCAGCCCGCCCTCGCCGGCCTCAGCCACCACGGCACACGCACCCTCCTCTACACCAGCCGCGGCACCGGCTTCTGGGGCCCGCCGTTCCGCGTCTTCGCCCCCAGCGAGATCACCCTGCTCGTGCTCCGCTCCCCGCACCTGCCCACCTCGCCGTAGCACTGGGCGGGCCAACACATCCGCTTGGAGCAGTCCACGCGCCGAGGGGTGCGGCATCGACAGATGACCAGGCCCGTCTCGCTGAGGACAAGATCAACGGCTTGCGCAGCCGCCGCGGAAGCGCGGGCACGCTGCCGTGGCGGCTACGCCCTGCGTATCGTCGGCCTGGCCAGCCGGAAATCCTGAACCAGTGGGTAGGCGCCGGGTGTTCGGCCATAGGTTGTGCCGTGAATGATCCACGCCTCGGTTGAAGGACGGACACGACTTATGACCGACCCTGTGACGACGCCCGAACCAGCGAAGCATCAGAAGATCGACACGTCGGTTCCGCACTCCGCCCGCATCTGGAACTACTGGCTCGGCGGCAAGGACAACTATCCCGTCGACGAGGAGGCCGGTGACGCATACACCGCAGTCTTCCCCGGCATTGTCACCATCGCCCGCTGCAGCCGTGCCTTCCTGCGCCGCACCATCACGTATCTCGTCTCCGAGGCGGGCATCCGGCAATTCCTGGACATCGGCACCGGCCTTCCGACCGCTCAGAACACCCACGAGGTCGCTCAGGGGCTCGCCCCCGAGACACGGATCGTCTACGTCGACAACGATCCGATGATCCTCGCCCACGCCCGCGCCCTGCTCTCCTCCACCCACGAGGGCGCGACCGCTTACATCGACGCCAACGTGACGGACCCGGACCGCATCCTCGCGACCGCCGCCGAGACACTGGACTTCGGCCGCCCCACCGCGCTCATCCTCAGCAACATCCTGGGCCACGTCGCCGACTACGATCAGGCCCGCTCCATCGTCACCCGGCTGATGAACGCCCTGCCCTCGGGCAGTTACCTCTCCATCAACGACGGGTCACGCGGCATCGACCCGATCTTCGAGCAGGCCCAGGACGGCTACAACAACAGCGGCGCCGTCCCGTACATCCTGCGCACCGTCGACGAGATCACCACGTTCTTCGACGGCTTGGAACTCCTCGAACCCGGCGTCGTCTCGGTAACGCATTGGCGCCCGGAGCCCGGTTCGCCCACCCCGGAGCTCATCGCCGAGCACGGCGGACTCGCCCGGAAAGCGTAACCAGCAAAGACGAGGGAGGAACCACGGTTGGCGGCTTCACCTGGCGGTGGCACTCATTCTCCGTACACGACTCATGACTTGTAAAAAACACTCATGAACACTCAACCGCCAACAGCTGGTTACCCCGAGGCCACCGAAGGAAGATCATGACCACCATCGCCATCATCGGAGCGGGACCCGGGCTCGGCGCCGCCGTCGCCCGGCAGTTCGGCCGCCAGGGCTTCGACGTCGCGCTCGTCTCCCGCAACCAGGACCGGGTGGACGCCCTGGCCTCCGACCTGACCCGCGAGGGCATCGTGGCGCGCGGATTCGCGGCCGACGTCCGCGACCCGAATGCCCTCGCGGCAGCTCTCGCCTCGGCGACCGCGCGCCTCGGCCCGATCGAGGTCCTGCAGTACAGCCCGGTCCCGCACCGGGACTTCATGCGACCGGTCCTGGAAACCACCCCCACCGACCTCTTCGGCCCGATCGAGTTCTCCGTCTACGGCCCCGTCGCCGCGGTCCGGCAGGTGCTGCCCGGCATGCGCGGACTCGGCCGCGGCACCATCCTCCTCGTCAACGGCGGCACGGCCGTCGTCCCCCACCCCGAACGCGCCGGTACGTCGATCGCGTTCGCCGCCGAGAGCGCCTACGGCCAACTGCTGCACGACACGCTCGGCGGTGAGGGCATCCACGTGGCGCAGCTGATTGTCCCCGGCGCGATCGTTCCCGGACATCCGAGGAAGGACCCGGCGGCGCTCGCACGGACGCTGTGGGGCATCCACCAGGACCGGCACGGGTTCCGGCACTTCGCCGACGACCTCGACTCCTGACCGGACGTCTTACGACTCCTGACCGGGCGTCTTACGACTGGGTCGACCTCGACTCGACACCGGCGACGAAGTCGATCACGCCTGGGCCTTCTTCGCGACAGCCGTCCCGGCCCGGAGCGCGGCGACGGGATCTGCCGCCTCATCGAGCTCGATGAGGACGATGCCGGCGCCGGGAGTCCGGGACATCGCGTCGGACCATCCCCGCCAGTCCACGATGCCCGTGCCCAGTTCGGTCATGTAGGGCTGCTGTTGAGCGAAGACCGTTTCATCGATGGTGAGTTCGACATCGATCGGCTTGACCGCGTCCTTCCAGTGCGCGAGTGCGATGCGCGGGGCGTGGCGGCGCGCCACGGCGACGGGGTCTCCGCCGCCGAGGGCGATGTGGCAGGAGTCGGGACACAGCCACACGTAGCGAGGGTCGGTCAGGGCCATGAACAGATCGATGTCCCGCTCGTACCAGAGGGTGCTGTTGGACTCGGTGTGGAAGGCGAGCCTCACCCCGTGTCGGGCGACGGCCTCGCCGACCACGTGGGCGATGTCGGCCATGCGGGTCATGTACGCGGCGTCGACGAAGAAGGGCGGCCGGGTCCCGTAGGTCGTCCGCATGGGCAGGCCGGCGACGAGGAGTTCCGCCCCGACGTCGGCGAGGAAGGCCGCGCGGCGTTCGGCGTCGGCGACGATGGCGGGCAGGTTTTCGCCGTGCCGCCAGTCGGGGGCGTCGCTGCCCGCGATGAAGGCGCTCACGACGGACAGGCCCCGGGCCGCGAGCTCGCGGCGGAACGCGGGGGCGCTCCCGAAAGCGCGCAGGGCGCAGTCGATGTCGCCGGGGGCGAAGGTCAGCTCGATGCCGGTGACACCGGTGTCGGCCAGTGCGTCCATGACCCGCCCCCAGAACCGCTCGGGGTGCGCCCAGGCCCAGTCCCGCACGGCGTCCGCGGATTCGAGTCCCCAGAAGTCCGGGTGGTAGAAGGTGATGATGTCGGTTGCGAACCGGGGCGTCATTCGGCACCTCCGCGGGCGTTGTACACGACGATGCCGTCGGCCGAGTCGACAGCCTTGCGGTAGTGGCGGAACACCGCGAGGGCCTCGTCCCGGAGCACGTCCCCCACGACCTCGATGCCGCGTGCCTCGAACTGCCCGGCCCAGTCCGCGCCGAGCGGGCCCTCGTCGAACGTGGTGAGCTCCTCCAGTTCCGGGCCCTCGCCGGCCACCACGAGTCCACGCACGCCGGACCACATGGTGGCGCCGTAACACTGGATGCACGGGCGCCAGTTCACGACGAGTTCGTGCGCGGGCAGCCCGTCGCCGCCGAGGTCCCAGCCGCCGGTCGCCGTCTGGGCGAGGCCGAGCGCGACGACCTCGGCGTGGGCGCTGGAGACGCCGGAGGCGAGGACGACGTTCACGCCGACCGAGACGATCCGGCCGGTGTCCCGCTCGGCGACGAGGGCCGCGAACGGGCCGCCGTTGCCCTCGCGCCAGTTGCGGTCGGCGAGGCGGTGCACGAGGCGCATGCGGTCGTCGCGGCCGGGGATGACTCCGGGCACGTCGGCCAGTTCGTCGTCGATCCACGCCGGCAGTGCCACGTGGTATTCCTTCGCGATGTCGATCATGGTCGGGCTTCCTCTCAGTGCGCGGCGAGCGCGGCGTTGCGGGCGGCTACGGCACGGGCGGCCCGGATGGCGGTCACCGCGCCGGTCAGGGTGACGTTGGCGGCCATCGCGGTGGGGATCACGCCATTGCCGGCGAGGTACAGGTTGTCGTAGCCCCACACCCTGCCGTCCGGGTCGCACACGCTGGTGCCGTCGTCTGCAGCGCCGGCCCGGACGGTGCCGGTCTGGTGCAGCGACGAGCCGGGCGGCAGCAGCGCCCGTTCGGTCGCGGGATCGAACCGGCCGAACTCCTCGGCCATCGACCGGACTTCGTCGAGTGCTCGCCCGATCAGCGCGCGGTCGGCGTCGGAGTAGCCGAACTCGACGGTGATCCGCGGCATCCCGGCGAGGTCTGTCTCGGTCTCGGCGAACACGAGCCGGTTCTCGGGGCGAGACTCGACGGGGGCGTACAGCGACAGGCCCACGGAGTGGGCGAGGGGGCGGCCGCCTTCGTCGACGTACGTACGGTTCATGATCTGGCCGTGGAACGGCTGCGCCGCTCCGTTCTGCGGCAACCACAGCGAGTCCGTGCTGAACTCGCCGGGACGCGGCAGGGGCAGGGCGTCGAGGTCGATGCCGAACCGGTCGAGGTCGAGCAGGACCCGGGCGGTGATGAACGCGTGCTCATTGAGGTGGCGGCCCAGCGCGTGGGGCCGGATGCCCGAGGCGAACAGCAGTTGCGGGGTGCGCAGTGCGTCGGCGCACACCACCACGGTGTCCGCGAGAAGTTCCGACTCGGAGCCGTCGGCGATGCGGTGCAGCCGAGCGCCGGCGACGCGGCCGTCCGAGACGAGGAGGGCCGTCGCGAGTGTGCCGGTCACCAGGGTGAAGGCCGGGTCCCCGCCGGTCGCGAGCGTGGGGAAGATCGTCCCGGGAGCCGTGCGTGGCATGGGGCCCGGTGCCGTCGCGGTGACGGCCATGGGCATCGCCTGCGGCCGCCGTTCGGCCGGTCCGACTCCGTCGAACCGTCGGCGCAGTACGTCGAGTACGGTCCGGCCGACCTCGGTCGGGCCGATCGCCGCGGGCGTGACGGCGAGCACCCGGCGCGCGGTGTCGAGGTCCGCCGCCCAGCCGGCCGGGTCGTCGAAGTCGAACACCTCGTCCCCGGCGGGCCAGGGTGTCGCGGCGGTCCAGTGGACGCCCATCCCGCCCGCGTTCCACGCGAGCGCCGTCGCGGGCATCGCCTCGGCGTCCTCGCCGAAGGCCAGGGCGTGGAACATGCCGGGCGTCAGGTCGGTGAGGCTGTCCGCGACCTCGCGCACTACCTCGGCGCCGGTGTACATGCCCTGGATGCCGGTGGCGACCTGTTCGTTGTAGCGCGCCCAGAGGTCCGGGTCGTCGAGGTCGTGCAGGTGCAGACCGGGAGCCTCGCCGATCGCGCTGCCGCCGTCCACCATGGTGATGCGCAGTGCCGGATCGTCGGCGCGCAGTTGTCGGGCAACGACGGATCCCATGATGCCGCTGCCCACGATGAGGACGTCGGTGCGAGGGGTGTCGGTCAAGGTGAGACTCCATGTGTTGTGCCACGGGTGCGGGAGAAGGTGTGGGGGTGCGGTCACACGCGCGGGACGAGCGGGCCGAACAGTTCGGTGTCCATGCGGTCGAGGGCCAGCTTCACGGCGCCGACGAGGGCCGCGTCGCGGCCCAGGCCGGTGGCGCGCAGCTCTATCGCGGGGGTGCGGGCGTCGCGCATCGCCTCCCGTACCCGGGGCAGCAGCACGTCGGCGGCGTCCTCCAGGCCGCCGCCGAGCACGATGAGCGAGGGAGCGACCGTCCACGACAGGATGGTGAGGATCGATGCGATGTTCTCCACGAACTCGTCGACCTGCGCGAGCGCGGTCGCCTCGCCTGCCCGAGCGGCCTCGCAGCGGGCGAGGGCGACTGCCCGTTGGGCCGGTTCCGGTGAGGTCAGCCAGGCCACCGGGTGGTTCTCGACCGAGCCGGTCGGTATCGACCGTGCCTCGACGATCTCGCCCGCGGCGCCGTCGAGACCGCGGTGCACGGCGCCCCGTATGAGGATGCCGAGACCGGTGCGGTTGCCGAGGATCGCCCACACGACGTTGTCGTGGTCGGCGGCCACACCCCGCCAACGCTCCGCGAGCGCACCGAGGTTGGTGTCGTTGTCCGCGAACCAGGGCATCGGGAGGCGCCGTTCGAGTTCGTCGGGCAGGTGCACGCCTTCCCAGCGTGTGGTGTGCACCAGGCGTCGTACGACTCCCTCGTCGTCGATCGCGCCGCCGCCCGCGACCGCACCGGCGCGCAGGCGGTCCGCCGACCCGCCCGCGTCGTCGAGCGCCTCGAGGACCAGTGCCGTCGCGTCGTCGAGCGTGATCTGCGGGTCCTGGTAGGCGCGCAGTGACCCGTGCGCCCGGCCGAGGATGCGGCCGCGTACGTCGGCGACGACCGCGGAAGCGTCCGAGGTGGTGATGGTCAGGGCCGCCAACAGGGCGTGTTCGGCGCGCAGTTCGTACCGCCGGGCGGGGCGCCCCGCGGAGCCGCTGATCGGTACCCGGTCCAGCTCCGCCACCCAGCCGGCCTCGACGAGCGAGTCCAGGATGAGCTCGATGGTGCGGCGCGAGAGGCGGGCCTGTTCGGCGAGCGCGGTGAGCGTCGTCGGTTCGGCCGACACCGCCAGTGCGCGCAGGATGACCGAGGTGTTGACGCGTCGGACGGCGCTCTGGTTCATCCCCGGCATCAACACGCCCCTGCCGCCTCGGACACCGGTCGTACGACGGGGTCGAACACGCCCGTGGTGTCGGCCGCGAGCGGCGCACCGGTGCGGCCGTACTCGCGTGCCGGATCGCCGAGCGTCCCGGTCGCCCTCGCCCAGGCCGGTTCCTCGCCGTGGAGGAACGCGACCAGATCGGCGTGCATCGAAGTTGCCAGTTCCTGGGGCGGGTCGGTGCCGAGGGCCTCGGCGACTCTCGGTGCGTCGAGTACGTCGAAGAAGTACGGGATGTCGACACAGTGCGCGGCGCCGCCCAGCGCGGGCGAGGGCCATTCGAAGGAGTACAGCCAGGTGCCGGCGCGGGCGCCGCGACGGACTTTCGCGGTGCGCGGGCAGGCGGCGCGGAACAGGGTGTCGGTGAGGCGGGTGCCTGCGGCGCGGGCGGCTCCTTCCGTGGTGCCGCTGTCGAACTCGTCCCCCGTCGCGCCGAGCAGCAGAGGTACGTCGTGCCCGTGCATGGCCAGTCCCTCGGCGACCGGCAGCGGCAGGATGTCGTCGCCGACGAACGGGCCGAGCACGAGGGCGTTGTCGCCGCTCTCGTCCCGCAGGTCGAGGACAGCACGCTGGACGTCCTCCACGGTCCGTCCGGCGAATCCGGCTCGTGTCGCCGGAACGCCGAGCCTCTCCCCCAGCCGCCCGAGGAATTCGCGTACCGCGCGTGGTTCGAAGAAGCCGCCTGACAGACTGACCGCCCGCTGGAAGCGGCCCTCGCCGGCGGGCGACGAGAGCAGCGCGAGCACCGCCGCTCCCCCGGCCGACTGCCCGGCGACGGTGACCCGGCCCGGATCACCGCCGAAGGCGGCGATGTTCTCCCGCACCCAGTCGAGGGCGAGCAGCAGGTCCCGCAGCCCGAGGTTGGTGGGGACGTCGTCCAGTACGGCGAATCCGTCGACGCCGAGCCGGTAGCCGACGGTGACACAGACGACGCCGTCGCGGGCGAAGGCACGGCCGTCGTACCAGGGGCTGGCCGGGCTGCCCGCCAGGAAGCCGCCGCCGTGGATCCACACGATGACCGGGAAGGGCCCGCGGTCGTCGTCCGCGGCCGGGGCGACGACGCCGAGGTTCAGCACGTCGTCCCCGGGCACCGACGGCTCGGGGACGGTGGTCGTGGCGAACAGCGGCACGCGCTGGGCGGTCGGGCCGTGCCGGGACGCGTCGTACGGCTCCGGGAACCGACCGCGTGGGACGGGCGCGGCGAACCGCCGTGCGCCGGTGGGTGGTTGGGCGTAGGGGATGCCGAGGAAGCGGCGTACCTGACGGCTGCGGCGACCGGTGATCGTGCCGGCGGGAGCGTGCACGGTGACCGTCCCCCAGCCTTCGGCCGGGGGGACCCCCATCTCGCTTCGCTCGCCCGGCGCATCAAGGGAGTTCATCACGCTCACCGCATTCCCGTTCCTGAGATGCCCTGCACGAAGTAGCGCTGCAGGAACAGGAAGAGCAGCAGCACCGGCAGCATCACGACGATCGCGCCGGCGAGCAGCAGGCCGTAGTCCCTGACGTTGGCGGCCGCCTGGCTGGTGGCGGCGAGGCCCACCGGCAGGGTGTAGGTGGACATGCTCTGGGCGACGATGAGCGGCCAGATGAAGTTGTTCCACGAGGCTAGGAACGACATGATCGTGATCGTCGCGACGGCGGGGCCGGCCAGCGGGAGGAAGATCCGGAAGAAGATCCGGAACTCGCCCGCGCCGTCGATCCGGGCCGCTTCGAGGAGTTCGTCGGGGATCGACATCGCGTACTGCCGCATGATGAAGACGGACAGCGGCATGGCCACGCCGGGCAGGGCGATCCCGGTGAGGGTGTCCGCAAGGCCGAGGTCGACGGTGATCACGAACTGCGTGACGAACACCGCGGTGAACGGCACCATCATCGCCGCCATGACCGCGCCGAACGCGAGCTTCTTGCCCGCGAAGTCGAGCTTCGCGAGCGCGTATCCGGCGGCCGACGCCGCGACGATGTTGCCGGCCACGACGATGGCCGCGACCACGACGCTGTTGACCATGAACTGACCGAAACCCTCGGTACGGAACAGCCGCAGGAAGTTGTCGAAGGTGACGTGGTGCGGGAGCCAGGCGCCTGGGTCGGAGCGGATCTCGTCGAGGCTGCGCAGCGAGCCGCTGACCACCCAGAAGAAGGGCAGCGTCGTGAGTAGCGCGCACAGCACCAGTGCGGCGTACAGCAGCGGCCGGGCGACGGACCGGCGGGGCGGGGCGAGGCGGTCGGTGGTGGTTGCGGTGTTCCGCAACGCGGTGAGAGCGGTCATGCGCGGGGCCTCAGCAGTCGGAACTGGACAAGACTCACCAGGGCCACCAGGACGAGCATCACGAAGGACGCGGCCGAGGACATCCCGAACTCGCCGGCCCCGAACTGGTGGTAGGTGTACAGCGCCACGGACTCGGTGGAGCCCAGCGGGCCGCCGTCGGTGAGCAGGTAGGGCTCGTCGAAGACCTGGAGGTAGAAGACGGTCAGCAGCACCGACACCATCAGCGTGGTGGGCAGCAGCAGCGGCAGGGTGATGTGCCTCAACTGCCGCCACTTTCCTGCCCCGTCGAGGGAGGCGGCCTCGTACACGTCGTCCGGGATGGCCTGCAGACCCGCGAGGAACAGCACCATCGCGGTGCCGAAGTTGCGCCAGACGCCGAGCAGGATGACCACGGGCATGGCGAGGTTCGGGTCGTCCAGCCAGTTCGGTCCGGCGAGGCCGACGGCGCCGAGCGCTCTGTTGACGGTGCCGTCGGCGTAGAAGGCGTACTGCCAGATCAGGGCGACCGCCACGACGTTGGTGACGACCGGCGCGAAGAAGAGCGTACGGAAGGTGCCGCGCAGGCGGCGGATGCCGGAGTTCAGCGCTACGGCCAGGGCGAAGCCGATCACCATGGTCAGCGGCACGCCGATGGCCACGAACAGGGCGGTGTTCAGGATGTCGCGCAGGAAGCTCTCGTCCTGGAACAGCCGGACGAAGTTGTCCAGGCCGGTGAAGTCGACCGCGAACGGATGCCTGAGGTCCGTTCCCCGCAGGTCGGTGAGGCTGAAGCCGAGCGCGGCGACGGTGGGGATTGCCGTGTAGAGCAGGAACACCAGGGCGAACGGTGTAAGGAACAGCCAGGCGACGGCGGTACGACGGGTGCGCCGCCGGGGGCCCACGACAGAGGTGGTGGTCATGGACGGCTCACTTCGCAACCGTGCCGAGGCTCTCGGCGTACGACTGGATGTTCGCGGCGGCCTTCTCCGCGGTCGACGTGCCCTTGGCGACGGCCTCCATCTCCTTGCCGATCCGCGTCGCGACCTGCTGCCAGGTCGTGACCTGCGGGAACGCCCGGGTGTTCTTCAGCTGCGTGAGGAAGGCGTCGAGCAGCGGCTGGCCCTTGATGGCGGGGTCGTCCCAGGCGGAGATGACGGCCGGCAGCGAGCTGTACGCCTCGTACTGCGCGACCTGGGTGCTCGGCTCCGCCATGTACCGGACGAGCTTCCACGAGGCGTCCGCGTTGCCGCTGCCCGCGAGGACGCCCCAGCTGCCGCCGGCGGAGAAGGAGACACTGCCCGAGGGCCCGGCCGGCAGCGGTGCGGTGGCGACATGGGACGCCGTCCAGCCTTTCTTCTTCGCGGCGGTGTCGAGCTGGCCGACGACCCACGGACCGGTGATCATCGTGGCGGTCTTGCCGCTGACGAAGTACGGCTGCGCGTCGAGGAACGTGGGCGTGGCGGTGTCGGCGACGCCCGAGGTGAAGAACGACGCGTTGTACTTCAGCGCGTCGACCATCGCCGGGGTGTCGAGTGTCCATTTACCGCCCGAGGAGAGCAGTGAGCCGCCGGCCTGCCAGGCGTACATCGCGACGTCCTGGCCGTTGAAGATGTCCCAGCCGTTGTCGGCCGCGAGACCGCGCTTGGCACCGGCACCCTGGAGCGCCTTGAAGAACGGCACCATGTCGTCCCACGTGGCCGGCGCCTCGACACCTGCCTTCTTGGCGAGGTCGGCTCGGTAGACAAGGGCGTAGGTGTAGGCGTACCAGGGCACCGTGTAGGCCACGTCCTCGACCACACCCGCGTCCCACAGGCTCTTGAAGAAGGTGTCCGGGTTCACAAGGCCGTCCGGCACGGCCTGGAGGATCGACGGATCGAGGAACTGCGCCTGCGACTCGGGGAAGAACTGTGCGACATCGGGCCCCTTGCCCGCCGCGATCGCCGACTGCAGCTTGGTGTAGTACTCGGCGTTCGGGATCAGCGTGACCTTCACGGTGACGTCGGGATTGGCGGTCTTGAAGGGCTTGATGACCTTCTCGAGCACGTCGGCGTCGCCCTGGGCGGCCCAGACCTTGACGGTGCCGGTGGCCGGCGAGTCGCCGATGGGCTTGGCGGAGGCCTTCGCGGCGGCGGTGTCATCCTCGCGGCCACAGCCCGTCAGGCCGAGAGTGCCGAGAACAGCCAGTCCGGCGGTCAGCTTCAGTGCACCGCGTCGGGAGAGATTGGGCACCTTGGGCTCCTGTCTCATGGAGGCGCTGAGGACAGTGGGGGATCTCAGGGGGATTTCTGGGGGAAGTAGCTTTTTCGGTCCGCCCGGCCCATGGACTCCATGGGACCTGTGCGACCGACAGCGAAGCTATGAGGGATGCATTTCGGCCACGTGCCGGAGCCATCACGAATAATTTCGGAACTTGTAGCGAAATCGATTTGTGCGGAATGTGTCGGTCACTCGCCGACGGTGATCTACTGCCTTGCCCGGGCGGCTCGAGTTGCGGTCCGCCTGACACCCGATGCGGCCGCCCCGTCGGCTGGTTCGAGGACCGGCGCGTCGCCGGTCCCCGTGTTCAGCCGACGGTGCACCTGATGCAAGGACAGGTGTGATGGGCAGGATGCCGTAGGCCGGGGCGGGCACCGTGCCTGCCGATCAGCGGAGTTCGGCGGTCATGCGGTACCGGCCGGACGTCAACCGGCACAGGTACACACCATCGGCGTATTCGAGGAAACGCACACCCTCCGCTTCTGCCAGTGGGGTTCGTCCTTCGTGGACGGAATCGGCGGAGGCGGCCGGAAGTCGCAGTGTCGCCTCGCTATTGGCGGGCACCACTGCGTCGTACACCAGGGTTCTGCCGCCGTCTTCGACCGTCCACTCACTTCTGATCTCGCCGTACGGCGACTCGTACAAGGCTGCCACCTCTGTGATCCTGCCGGTGGGATCGATGTGGGGTTGCAGGACGAAGCGCTTGAAACCGGGGCTGTCCGGGTCGCGGGCGATGCCGGCCATGTACGCGTACATCCACTCCATGATCGCGCCGTAGGCGTAGTGGTTGAAGGAGTTCATGCTGACCGGGCCGAAGCCGTCGTCCTGGGAGTAGGAGTTCCAGCGTTCCCAGACGGTGGTGGCGCCGTTCTTCACCGAGTACAGCCAGGACGGCAGCTCGTCCTGGTGCAGCAGCTTGTACGCCAGGTCCGCGCGGCCCTCGTCGGTGAGGACGGGGGCGAGGACGTTGACGCCGAGGAAGCCGACGGAGAGCGTGTTCTCGGCGTACCTGACCCGGCTGCTGTTCGGGTGCGCGGCCTTGTAGGCCGCGCCGTTGCCGATGTTGTCCGCCAACAGCCCGACGAGTGCGCGGCGTTGGGCCTGCGTCTCGTAGAGCCCGAGCTTGAGGACCCACAGCAGTGCCGACTGGCTGTCGTCCTCCGTCTTCTGGTTGGGGTCGGCGCCCGGTTCGATCGGGGAGGCCTCGCCCAGGCTGGACTTGACCGTGACGCGGCCGTCGTCGGTGCTCAGGTACTTGGTGATAAATGCCTGCTTGATGCGTCCGAAGAGCCGCTCGTACGCCTGCCCGTCCGCCGTTTTGCCGATCGCGCGGGCCATCTGCGCCATCAGCCGGGTGCTGTAGCCGTAGTAGATGTCACTCATCATCTGGGCGCTGGTCTTCTGCGGCGCCAGCCAGTCACCGGTGAGCGAGCCCTGGGCCCCGGCTGCAACGGTGAGAAGGCGGAGGCCCGGGTCACCGAGGCGATGGTCGACCGCGGCATGGACGGCCTGGTCCTGGTGGCGCCCGTGTCCTCGCGCACCCATCTCGAACGCGTGGCCTCCACCGTTCCGACCGTGGTGGTGGGCCGGCACGGATCCTCTTCGGTGTACGACACGGTGGTGGACGACGACGTCGAGGGAGCCGCCCTGGTCGTCGGCCATCTCGCCGGTCTGGGACAGCGGCGCATCGCCCACATCGAGCACCTCGAAACCGACCCGACGCGCCTCGCGGAGATGCCCAACGCCCGGCGTGCCGACGGATACAGACGGGCCATGCGGATGCACGGCCTCGCGGAGTGGATCGACGTCGTCTCCACCAGCTACACCCAGGAGGGCGGTTACCGGGGCGCCAAGGAACTGCTGGACCGGCCCCGGCGTCCCTCAGCCGTCTTCGCCGGAGCGGACGTCGTCGCCATGGGTGTGCTGGAGGCGGTCACCGAAGCCGGGCTCTCCGTTCCCGGCGACATCTCGGTGGCCGGCTACGACAACACCACCTTCGCCGCGCTCGGTCCGATCTCCCTGACCAGCGTCGACCAGGCAGGCCACGAGATCGGCAGGAACGCCGCCCGCCTCCTCCTGGAACGGATCGCCGACCGGCACAAGACGTCGGTCCAGGTCAGCCTGTCCCCCACGCTGGTGCCGCGCCGGACCACCGCTCGACCGCCGGAATAGGCCGCGTACGCCGAACGGCGGCCGAGCGGACCCCCGAGGGGGAAGGGGTCCGTTCGGCCGCCGAGGCGTCGGCTCATCGGCGCCGGCTACCGATGTCGGCTCACCTGTAGGTGACGTCCGAGCTGGAGTACAGGCAGTTGGTGCTGTCGGGGCCCGTACCGACCGCGGTGTTGTTGTTGTACTTCTGGCAAGGAATGACCTTGCGGCCGGCGTCGTTGCGGATCGTGATGCCGCGCAGCGTCGCCACGTCATTGCGGTTGACGTTGATGCCGACGAGCCGCGCAGTGGAACCCGTCCCGGTCACGTCGATGGTGTTGAGGTTCACCTTCCGCGTGTACTGCGTGGAGCAGTCCCCGCACGAGCGGTAGAGCGTCTTGAACTCCTGCACCGCGAAGTTCGAGATGTTCAGCGTGCCGCCGCCGTTGTGCTGGAAGACCTTGTCCGCGGCCTTCTTCGCACCTCCGCCGACCACGTGGTACGTGGCGCCCGTGCCGCCGCGGAAGGTGGCGGCGTCCTCGCCGACATCCTCCCACCAGACGTTCTGCAGCGTGCAGCTGCCCTGGCAGTGAATGCCGTCGGCGCCCGGGGCGCCGATGATGACGTTCTTCAGCACCGCGCCGTCGGTGAGCCTGAGGATCGGGTCCTGGCCCTCCTCCTGGCCGTCACCGGCCAGGTCGCCGGTGCCGTAGAAGCGCTTCATCCCGTAGTCCTTGGTGCCGGACACCTGGATGGTGGAGGAAACCCCTTCGCTGCTGGTGGGGGTCGGCCAGGTGGCGGCGTTGGCCGTGGACAGCGTGGTACCTGTCGTGATCATGCCAACCGTAAGGCCGAGGGCACCGAGCCCTCCTACCACCGTGTGCCGCGCGGTCCGGCGACGATGCCGCCGTTGCGGCTCTGCCTGTCCTTGTTCGGTCATGTCCCGTTTCCTTCTTCTACTGGTGGGGGTCAGAGCTTTCCGGCGCCCGCTCCGGACGTCACCGAGGCGACGACCGACGAGGCGGGCTCGGCGGAGTAGCTGTAGGGCGGGCTGGTGAACGTGCCCGTGCGGGAGATCTCGGTGGCGGCTCCACCGAGGTCGTTGCCGCGCAGGTTGGCGTAGCCGTCCACGTCGCTGCTGCGGTTCGTCGTGACCGCGACCTTCGTCGTGCGGAAGACGTTGTTCTCGACGAGCATCTGGGCGCCCATCCGGGAGTGCACCGCGGTGTCGGCTCCCTGGACGTAGTTGTCGTAGAAGTGCCCGGTGCCGAACCGCAGGCTCGGGATGCGCGAGTACACGTTGCTGAAGTGGTTGTGGTGGTACGTGACCTTCAAGTGGCCGGTGTCCTCACTCGCGTTGTTGTCGCTGTGACCGACGAGCGAGCCCTTGAAGTGGTCCTTGAAGGTGTTCCAGGACACCGTCACGTTGTCGGAGCCGTGGTTGATGTCGAGCAGACCGTCGTAGTAGTCCTTGTCGTGTTCGCGGTCCGCCGAGAAGGAGTTGTGGTCGATCCACACCTTCGTCGACTCCTGGACGGTGATCCCGTCCGACGGCTTGAGCGGCTTGCTGATGTTCAGGTTGCGGACGACGACGTTGGTCGCCTCCTTGATACGCAGCCCGCCGCCGGTGAATCCGGAGGACGAACCGACGCCCAGGACCGTGGTGTTGGACCCGAGGTCGACCTGCCCGGTGAGCGAGATCAGACCGCTGACCCTGACGACCTTGGCTGTGTTGCCGGTGACGGCCGTCTTGAACGCGGCGAGCGTCGAGACGGTGACGGGGCTCGCGCTGCCGCCGCCCGTGGTGCCGGCGCCGAAACCGATGGGGGAGGTTTCGGCGGCACCCGCGGACTGCGGCAGGGCGACGGCGGTGGTGATCGCGAGAGCGGCTGCCGCGACCGTGCAGAGCACCAGTCTCCTGGGGGGTGTACGTGGGGGGCGAGTACGCATGCGGGTGCGTCCCTTCGAGAGCGTTCCATCTTTCAGATACGTGAACGACGTTCGTCATTTGGATCGCCTTGCGAGCGCAGCGCCACCAACTGCGGCTTCCGACGGCGGCCTGGAGAGTGCACGTCCCCAGGCCATACCACCTTCGGCATCTGACATCTCATATACGAGATGTCAGCGACGGGTCACGCTGCTGAACGGGAAACGTAGGGGGCAAGCGCTTTCTAGTCAACGCTTCGCGCAGAACGCTTCCGGCCAACTCCCGTCTCGCGCAAGGACGAGCACCTCAGAGGCACCCACCGGCATCACGTTCGTCGGGCTACGAGAACCCGCCCGGCGTCACCACCGCCGAGCAGCGGATCCAGAACTGGCTGGCCGGCGACCGCGCCGACTGGTACCACCACGTCAACCTCACCGCGCACGAGAGCGGCGGCCACTTCATCCCCTGGGAGATCCCCGACGCCTGGGTCGACGACCTGCGCCGCACTTTCCGCGACCGCCGCTGACACCGCGGGTCGCGAGGTGCCCAACGTCTACGTCTTACGAAACTCTTACGCGGCCGAATCCGCCGACGTCACGCGCCTACGCTCGCAACGTGTCAACCATCCGAAATATCGCCCTCGTCACCGCCGCTCCCCTTGTACTGGCCGCGGCGGGCCTCGCGCACCCACATGGGCTGTCCAGGTCATCGGCCGCGGACTGGGCTCAGTTGCACATAGCCCTGTTGCCGGTGTTCCCGCTGCTCACGGTCGGCCTCCTCGTGCCTCTGTGGCACCGGCCCCGACTCGACCTGGCCGGCTTCGCCACCGTCGTGGCATGGGTGGGCGCCTTCGCCTACGCGGCCTTCTATACGGGGCTCGACGCGGTCGCCGGCATCGCGGCCGGAACCGCGGTCGAGCACGCCGCCGGGACAGCGAGCCTGGGACCGATCAAGCGCCCGCTCTACGACACGGGTGAGGCGCTCGGACAGGCCGGCGCCTACGCCCTCGTCGGCGCCGTGGTGGCCACCGCGGTCGCGCTGTTCCCCAGGCACGGCGCCCGGGTCCTACCCGGCACGGCGGTGCTCCTCGTGGCCGGCTGGTCCTTCGTCGACAGCCACATCTTCTGGCCACGCGGCGTATGGACGATGCTCGGTTTCGCGCTGGGCTTCGCCCTGCTCCTCTGGGGAGCCGGGAGGAGCGCCCCCGTCGCCGAGGCCCGCCGGCCATGACGAGTAGACAGGCCGACGCGACCGAGCCACCCCCGCACAGCGGCCCACCTGAGCTCTCTCGCGCTTTTGAACGCGTTCAACTTTGAGTTAGGCTCATCCCCACACGCGAGGGGGAGCCCGATGAAGATAGTGATACCCGGCGGGACCGGACAGGTCGGTACGATCCTGACCCGTGCACTGACCGCCGCGGGCCACGACATCGTGGTCCTGACCAGACGGCCGGTGCGCGACCGTGAAATCCGCTGGGACGGCGAGACCCTGGGCTCCTGGGCTGAGGAGATCGACGGCAGCGACATCGTGATCAACCTGGCCGGACGCAGCGTCAGCTGCCGCTACACCCCAGCCAACCTGCAGGCCATGATGGACTCGCGTGTGCACTCCACCGAGGTCGTGGGCCAGGCGATCACAGCCGCCGCGCGGCCTCCCCGGCTCTGGCTGCAGATGAGCACCGCCACCGTCTACGCCCACCGCTTCGACGCACCCAACGACGAGGCCACCGGCGTGCTCGGCGGCACCGAACCCGGCGTCCCGGGCTACTGGGCCTACAGCGTCGAGATCGCCAAAGCCTGGGAGCGGGCGCAGGAGCGAGCCGAAACCCCCCGCACCCGCAAGGTCGCCATGCGCTCCGCCATGGTGATGAGCCCCGATCGCGGCGGCGTCTTCGACGTCCTGCTGCGGCT
This sequence comes from Streptomyces albicerus, assembly GCF_008905045.1. Lineage (GTDB taxonomy): Bacteria > Actinomycetota > Actinomycetes > Streptomycetales > Streptomycetaceae > Streptomyces > Streptomyces albicerus. The sequence continues at coordinate 69,139 of NZ_VWMY01000047.1, read as the reverse complement.
GGCGCGGCTCGGCCTCGGCGGGCCGGTCGCGGGCGGCGCGCAGTATGTGTCCTGGATCCACGACCGCGACTTCGTGCGCGCCGTCGAATTCCTGGCCGACCGGGACGACCTCGTCGGTCCGGTGAACCTCGCCGCTCCCGCTCCGCTGACACAACGCGCCTTCATGCGCGCGCTACGCGCCGCGTGGGGCGTTCCCGTGGGGCTGCCCGCGACGAAGTGGATGGCAGAGATCGGAGCCTTCGCCCTGCGCTCGGACACCGAACTCCTGTTGAAGAGCCGCCGAGTCGTCCCCGGCCGCCTGCTCGAAGCAGGCTTCGCCTTCGACCACGACCGGTGGCCAGGGGCCGCCGAAGACCTTGTGCGGCGCAGGCGCGGCGGGCCCGAATACACCAGGTGAGCCACGGCCCTTGGTCTCGTAGTCGGGCGTGATCCCGTGACCGTCAGGTCGGGCTGCTGACCACCCCGCCGGTAGCGACCGGATTCCCGATGCCCGAGAAGATGACCCCGGGTTCGGAGGGAGCCTGGTTGAGGACCCACAGACCGATCAGTGTGGCGAGCGTGAAGACGACCGCGATCAGGACGGCGAGGACGAGCCGTCGACGCCGCTCTCGGCGCACCCAGTCGCCGCGCGCCGTGCGGTACGCGTCGGGCGCGGCCCGTACCCCGTCGGCCAGCGCCTCCAGGGCTTCGCGCAGCTCTTGTTCCGTCCGGTCCGGAGAGGTGTCGTTCATCGCCGGGCCTCCATCGCCTGGGTCAGGGCGGCGATGCCGCGTGCGGTGTGTGTCTTGACCGATCCGCAGGAGATTCCCATCGCGGCGGCTATCTCGCTCTCCTTCAGGCCGAGCCAGTGGCGCAGGACGAGTGCTTCGCGTTGCCGTGCGGGCAGTTGCTGAAGCGCGTCGATCAGTACGCGCTGGTCGTCGTGGAGCAGGGCGGTGCTCTCGGCGGAGGCCACGACGTCGCTCGGCGGCTTCTCGACGTGCTTGCGCGCGACCTGCAGGTGCCGTATCCGCATCCGGGTCAGATTGCACACCGTGGAGCGCAGATACGCCTCCGCCGCCTCGGCGTCCCGCAGCCGGCGCCACTTTCGGTAGATCTGGTAGTAGGCCTCGGCCACGACGTTCTCCGGGTCGTCGGCTCCGAGCAGCACGGCCAGGCGCAGCATCGAGGAGTAGTGCACCTCGAAGAGCCGGGCCAGGGCGGCCTCGCGTTCCAGGTCGGCCGGATCGCCGACCGTAGGAGTGAGGGACGCGCCTTCGGGCGCTCCGGCGGGTCCGGACTCGCCTTCGAGGCCGATGTGTTCCACGACCGCGGGCTGGGCCTTTGCCGGCTGCGGGACGCGTGGCTCGGGGACGGCGGCCGGAGCAGCCTGCGCCACCGTCATGCGGGTGTGCTGTCTGCGTCTCACGGGTTGGGAGCTCCCGTCTCGGGGTGGCGCCTGACGGTCAGGCGGGGCGGTAGGTCGGTGGCGTCGGCGCCGCGCGGCACGCCGAGCCGTTCGAGGGCCGCGGTGCCGATCAGGGCGACGGCCAGATTGAGCACCAGGGCCGCGAGTCCGGCGTAGATCTCCAGCGGCCGACTGCCGGAACCGAGGTCCACGATGGACGAGAACCCCTCGCGCACCACCAGGAACGTGCCGGCCGCCATGCCCACGGCCCACCCGGCCAGCAGCGCCCGCGGGTGCAGCCGACTCGTGAACAGCCCGACGGCCACCGCGGGGAAGATCTGCAGAATCCATACGCCGCCGAGGAGTTGGAGGTTGATCGCGTCCTGGTCCCGCAACCCGAACACGAATGCGACCGCACCCACCTTCGCGGTGAGCGAGACCGCCTTGGCGATGCGCACCTGCCGTTTGGGCGTGGCGGTCGGCTGGACGTACTCGACGTACACATTGCGTACGAAGCAGGTGGCGGCCGCGATCGACATCACGGCGGCCGGGACGAGCGCGCCCACGGTGATCGCGCCGAACACCAGCCCGGCCAGCGGTCCGGGCATCAGCCGGTCGACCAGCATCGGCACGGCCGCCTCGGCACCTCCCTCCGGAGCCCGTACCCCCGCCGCGAGGGCCGCGATACCGAGGAAGCCGAAGAGTGCGAGCAGGCCGGTCCAGGCGGGCAGCGCCACGGCGACCTTGCGCAGGGTGCGCGGGCTGTCGGCGGCGAACCCGGCGGTGAGCACGTGCGGATACATCAGCAGGGCCAGCGCGGAGCCCAGGGCGAGCGTGGCGTAGGCGGGCTGCTGCTCGGGAGAGAGGAGCAGCGCGGAGTGCGCCGCGTCCGAGCCGCCGAGCCGACGTGCCGCCTGGTCGAAGAGCGGGCCGGGGCCGCCGAGCCGTTCGAGGACCAGCCAGCAGACCGCGGTGAGCGAGACGAAGACGGCCACCGCCTTGAACGCGGAGATCACCGTGGGGGCGCGCAGCCCGTGCCGGTACGTCGCGACCGCGAGGCCCGCGAAGAGCGCCACCATCACCAGGTCGCCGGCCGCGCCCCGGGGATAGACGCCCCCGGCGGTGAGTACCGCGCGGATGCCCAGCAGTTGAAGCGCCAGATACGGCATCGTCGCGAGGATTCCGGTGAGCGCGACGACCAGGGCCAGGGGCGGCGAACCGTACCGTCCGCGTACGAAGTCGCCGGCCGTCACGTAGCCGTGGCGGCGGGCCACCGCCCACAGGCGCGTCAGCAGGACGAAGGCGAGCGGACAGACGATCACGGTGTACGGGACCGCGAAGAAGGCGGGCGCACCGTTCCCGTACGCCAGTCCGGGCACGGCCGTGAAGGTGTACGCGGTGAAGATCGTGCCGCCCAGCAGCATCCAGGTCCACACCGGGCCCAGGCTCCGGTCGGCCAGCGCCCAGCCCTCCAGGGACGGCAGCCGGTCGGTGGGGCGCAGGCGGCGCGCGGTGACGGCGAGCAGCGACGCTCCGCCTGTCACGGCGAGAAACGTCGCCGTCATGGCGCCATCCGCCATGGGTCACCGTCCTTGGTGTGCCTGTGCCTTCACCGGTTAGTTGCGCAGACGGCTCGTTCGGATGACGGAGAACCGGCGGGAAATCTTCTGGAAATTCGCTGTCAACCACTTCCGGCGGGTGGGCAACTCTTGCACAGACCGACAGCGAGCGGGAGAGGAGCACAGGTCATGGCACCCACGGGTCAGCACCGGCTACGGCGCGTCGCGATCGCCGTGCTGCTCCTCGCGCCCGCCGCGGGACTGCTGTGGGTCCCCTGGTACGCCGGTGAGAGGCCACGGCTCGCCGGGACGCCGTTCTTCTACTGGTACCAGCTCGCCTGGGTGCCGGGCTGCGGTCTCTGCCTGCTGGCCGCGTATGCGCTGAGCAGGCACGACCGCCACGACCCCTAGTTCGTACGCATTCCGCCCGCACCGCCGATTCGTACGCATCCGTACCACCACACATCACCGTCGAGGTGAGGAGCCGCCATGCCCACGTCCGTCATGCCCGAATCCGGTCTTCCGGCGCCAGAGGGGCCGCCGTCCGCACGTTCCCGGATGACACCGCAGTCGTTGCTGCTGTGGACCTCCGTGGCCCTGCTCGGCGCGATCGGCTGGGGTGTGCTCGCGCTGGCCCGGGGCGAGGAGATCTCCGCGGTCTGGCTGGTGCTGGCGGCCCTCGGCTCGTACGCCATCGCCTACCGCTTCTACTCCCGGTTCATCGCACGGCGCGTGCTGAAGCCCGACGACCGGCGGGCCACCCCCGCCGAACGCCTGGAGGACGGCGTCGACTTCCAGCCGACCGACCGGCGGGTGCTGCTCGGCCATCACTTCGCGGCGATCGCCGGCGCCGGGCCGCTGGTGGGGCCGGTGCTCGCGGCCCAGATGGGGTATCTGCCCGGCACGCTGTGGATCGTCGCCGGAGTGATCTTCGCCGGGGCGGTGCAGGACATGGTCGTGCTGTTCCTGTCGATGCGGCGGGACGGCAAGTCGCTCGGGCAGATGGCCCGTGACGAGATCGGCCGGGCGGGCGGGGCCGCCGCCCTGATCGCCGTCTTCGCCATCATGATCATCCTGCTCGGTGTGCTGGCCCTGGTCGTGGTCAATGCGCTCGCCCACTCCCCGTGGGGCACCTTCTCGGTCGCCATGACCATTCCCATCGCCCTGTTCATGGGCTTCTGGCTGCACCGCATCCGGCCGGGCAGGGTCGTCGAGACCAGCCTGATCGGTGTGGCACTGCTGCTCCTCGCCATCGTCGGCGGCAGCTGGATCCAGGAGTCCTCGCTGGCCGACACGTTCACGCTCAGCCCGACGACGCTCGTCTTCTGTCTGATCGGATACGGATTCGTCGCGTCCGTGCTGCCGGTGTGGATGCTGCTCGCGCCGCGCGACTACCTGTCCACCTTCATGAAGATCGGCACCATCGCACTGCTCGCGGTCGGCGTCGTCGTGGCCGCGCCCGTGCTGCGCGCCGAATCAGTCAGCGACTTCGCCTCCTCGGGCGCCGGCCCGGTCTTCGCCGGGGCCCTCTTCCCCTTCCTCTTCATCACCATCGCGTGCGGAGCGCTGTCGGGCTTCCACGCGCTGGTCGCCTCGGGTACCACCCCGAAGCTGATCCAGAAGGAGTCCCAGGTCCGCATGATCGGCTACGGCGCCATGCTGATGGAGTCGTTCGTCGCGATCATGGCGCTGATCGCCGCTGCCACCCTCGAACCCGGCCTCTACTACGCGATGAACGCGCCCGCCGGGCTGCTCGGTACGACGGCCGAGTCGGCCTCGCAGGCGGTGGCGGGCCTCGGTTTCACCATCACTCCCGACCAGCTGACGCAGGCGGCCAAGGCCGTGGAGGAGCAGACCCTGATCGCCCGCTCGGGCGGGGCGCCGACCCTCGCCGTCGGTATGTCGGAGATCTTCTCCGGGGTCTTCGGCGGCAGTGCGATGAAGGCCTTCTGGTACCACTTCGCGATCATGTTCGAGGCGCTGTTCATCCTGACGACGGTCGACGCGGGCACCCGGGTGGGACGCTTCATGCTCCAGGACATGCTCGGCAACGTCTGGAAGCCGATCGGCCGGGTCAACTGGAAGCCGGGCATCTGGCTGTGCAGCGGACTCGTCGTCGCCGCCTGGGGCTACTTCCTCTACACCGGCGCCACCGACCCGCTGGGCGGAATCAACCAGCTCTTCCCCCTCTTCGGCATCGCCAACCAGCTGCTCGCCGCCATCGCCCTCACCGTCTGCACCACGGTCCTCGTCAAGTCCGGTCGGCTGCGCTGGGCCTGGGTCACCGGGATCCCGCTGGCCTGGGTGGTCGCGGTCACCTTCACCGCCGGCTGGCAGAAGATCTTCTCCGACGACCCCCGTGTCGGCTTCTTCGCCCAGCGCGCGCGGTATGCCGACGGCATCGACGCCGGTCAGGTCCTGCCGCCCGCCAAGACCCTCGACGACATGCACACCGTGGTCACCAACTCCACGGTCGACGGCGTCCTCATCGCCCTGTTCATGCTCCTGGTCACCGTGGTGATCGCCAACGCGGCCGTGGTGTGCGTGCGCGCCATTCGGTCCCCCGTCCCGCTACCGACGACCGAGACGCCGTACGTCGAGTCCCAGATCGACGCACCGGAGCAGTCCGCCGAACCGCTGGCGGGAGCCCGGGCATGAGTGCCCGGCGATGGGCGCGGGCCGTGCGCTGGTACCTGCGTGAGCTGACGGGAGAGGCGGAGTACGACCGCTTCTGCGAGCGCCACCGGCGTCACCACCCCCTCGCGCCGGTACCGACACCGCGCGAGTACGAGACTCTGCGAGCCCGGCACCGAGAGGAACACCCGCAGAGCCGTTGCTGCTGACCGGGCGGGGCGGGCCCGGGGTGGGCCGACCGGCCCTGGCCGTTCGCCTGGCATTCCCGCCGTCCCATGAGGTACTCGTCTCCGTCGCCCACCGGGCGCCGACCGGTATCGAACGCGGTGCGAACCGGTCGGGCCACTGCCGATGGGGCCGGGCGGTCCGGATCGGGACTGTCGGCCCCTGGACTCGCGGGCACCCCGCCGTGAGCCTCAGGATGAAGGCTGGGGCACTCGTCCGCGGCCCGCCGTACCGAACACGGAGGTCTCCCCCATGATTCGCCCCATCACCGTCGGTCTGGACGGTTCCCCCGAGAGCCTGGCCGCCGCCGACTGGGCCGCGCGCGAGGCGCTGCGCCGCGCCCTGCCGCTGCGTCTGGTGCAGGCCTGGGTCTGGCAGCCGCGCGATGTGCCCGTCGCCGAGGACCTGAGCACCCAGAAGGAATGGGCCCTGCGCGTACTGCGGGATGCCGAGCAGGAGCTGCGCGGGCGGTATCCGGAGCTGGCCGTCGGTACGGAGCTGATCTCCGACACGACGACCGAGGTGCTGTTGGGCCAGGCCGAGCAGGCCGACATGCTGGTGCTGGGGTCCAGCGGACATGGCGCCGTCGCCGGCTTCCTGCTCGGCTCCGTCGGCCAGCAGGTCCTCGCCCGGGCCACGAGCCCGGTGGTCATGGTGCGGGCGAACCCGCACTCGGCCACCGAGCAGGACAGCGGCGAGGTGGTCGTCGGGCTCCAGGACCTCGGCGAACTGCCCCGGCCGCTCCTGGAGTTCGCCTTCGGCGCGGCCGCCGCCCGCGGTGTCTCACTGCGCGCCGTGCACGCGCCGAACCTGCCGCCGCTGTTCGGATACGGTCCCGCGGTCGGGCAGCAGGCCAGTCGGGAGGGCGGTATCACAGGGCAGGCGGAGAAGGCGCTGTCGGACGCGCTGAGGCCATGGCGCGACACGTACCCGCAGGTCGCGGTCGCGCACACGGTCGATCTCGCCCACGCGTCCGGAGTCGTGCTGGAGGCCGGCTCACACGCCGGACTGGTGGTGGTCGGCCGCAGGGTGCACCGGCCCGCGCTCGGAATGCGCATCGGCCCGGTGACCCACGCCGTGCTGCACCACGCGGCCGCCCCGGTCGCGGTAGTCCCGCACGACTGAGGGCCGGCTTCGCGCAGCTGAGGTCCGGTTTCGCACGGCTTGAGGGCCGGTTTCGCACGGCTTGAGGGCCGAGCGGCCCGACCGCCGAGGACGTCCAGTACCTCCCGCCGCGTCGGGGGCTGTTCGACACTGCTGGTCCCAGGCGTGCACGAGACGCAGGGGCACCTACCTCGCGGAGCAAACGCTTCGCGGGCGGCCCAGTCGGCCGCGGCGAAGCTCTCGGGTGACGTTCAGCCGCCCGAGGGCGGGTCGGTGGATACCGCGAGGTGTTGCAACGTGTCGCGGCCCGGGAAGTGGATCCAGCCCTCGGTGCGGGCGAGTTCGGCCTCGTCGGCCGTCGGCCACGTGGTGAGCCGCGCCTTGATCGCCCTGGCGACGAGGGCGGCTATCAGGGCGTCGTAGGCGTCACGGCTGGCGGCGAGCAGCCGCCGTGCCTCCTCCGGGATGTGCAGCCAGGGGGCAGCGGCCTGAATCTCGTCCACGGAGCCGAGCACCAGGCCCCATTGGTGGCGGGCGGCAGCCGGATACACCTCGGCCACCGGGCCGGCTCCGGTGCGGTCGACAGGGTGGCCGAGGTGCTCCAGGAGGGCCTGCAGGCGTGCCCAGCGAGCCGCGACGGACCCCAGTTTGTCGAAGGAGACCGACAGCGGAAGTCGCGGCGCGTGGGGTGCGACGACCAGGTCGGTATGCCGATAGCGCATGGCCTGCAGATCATCGGCGCCCTCGGCGTCGCGGCCCGGCCACGTGGGCCGGGGTGCGGCATGAGAGGACATGGCCGCGACGAAAGCGGCGGGCCAGCCGAAGGGGCAGTCCACTCCGGCCTGGTCCTCCGCCCCCAGGCCGGAGAGCAGCTTCAGCAACTGCTCGTCGGTGCAGCCCAGTAGCGGGGTGTGGACCATGGCCCGGCCCGCCGACCAGTCGATGACGACGGCGGCGGTGCGGGGAGGGCTGGCGGAGAGATCGACGCCAAGGGTGCGCATGCCTTCAGCATGCCGACTCGCTCTCGGTCGCGGCACCACGAAACCGGGGCGCCACCGCGAAGTCGCGGTGGCGCCCCGGTCCGGGCCCGGGCCGAGCGGTCACAGCAGCCGGCGGTTGCGGCTGACGAACGGCAGCAGTGCGCAGACCTTGCCCAGGCCAGGTCGCGCCGGCGCCCGCGACCGCAAAGGCCCTCAGGACGGCGGTGTAGATGATTCCGATGCCCAGCAGGCCGAGCATGAATAGCCAGTCGGCCCAGCCGGCCCCGGCCCAGTCATGGAACGTGGACTCCATCGGCCCCACGGCGACGCCGCCGAGGAAACCCTGGGTCGGCGAGCCGCCGTCGATCCGCCTCTTGCCCGACTGCGAGGCGTAGCCGAACCCGAAGGTCTTGTCGAGAAACGCCCCCAGCCACGATGCACGTCCCCTCCAAGGGGCGGTGCGCGAGACCGCGGTGGCGCTTGTCGCACCTTCGATGTCCCGCTCCGTCAAGGGAGTTCGGAGGGGCTGCGAGGCCTGGACCATGCGGCGAAAGTCCCTGCCTCGCGGGGCCGGTCAGCTGTCCCAGGTCCAGTCCGCGACCTCGGGCAGATCGGTGCCGTGCGCGCGGATCCAGTCGTGGTGGCGCAGCCGGGTGTCCTCCATCGACTGCCGTACGCCGGCGGCGCGTACGGCCAGGCCGGGGACGCGGTCGATGACGTCCATGACGAGGCGGTAGCGGTCGAGATCGTTGCGGACCACCATGTCGAACGGCGTGGTCGTGGTGCCGATCTCCTTGTAGCCGCGCACGTGCAGGTTGGCGTGGCCGGTACGCCGGTACGCGAGGCGGTGGATCAGCCACGGATAGCCGTGGTAAGCGAAGATCACCGGCTTGTCGCGGGTGAACAGCGCGTCGTACTCGAAGCCGGGCATGCCGTGCGGATGTTCCTCGGCGGGCAGCAGCCGGGCCAGGTCGACGACGTTGACGACCCGGACGGCCAGCTCCGGCAGATGGGTGCGCAGCAGCTGCGCGGCGGCCAGCACCTCCTGGGTGGGCACGTCACCGGCGGCGGCCAGCACCACGTCCGGATCCCGTTCGCCGTTCTCCGTACCGGCCCATTCCCAGATCCCGGCGCCGCGGGCGCAGTGGGCCCGTGCCTGGTCCATGGTGAGCCAGTCGAAGCACGGCTGCTTGCCGGCGACCACTACGTTGACGTAATCGCGGCTGCGCAGGACGTGGTCGGCGACCGACAGCAGGGTGTTGGCGTCCGGCGGCAGATAGACCCGTACGACCTCCGGACTCTTGTTGAGGACGTGATCCACGAACCCCGGGTCCTGGTGCGAGAAGCCGTTGTGGTCCTGACGCCAGACGTGCGAGGTCAGCAGGTAGTTGAGGGAGGCGATGGGGGCACGCCAGGGCAGCCGGCGGGTGACGCGCAGCCATTTGATGTGCTGGTTGACCATGGAGTCGACGATGTGGACGAAGGCCTCGTAGCAGGAGAACAGCCCGTGCCGGCCGGTGAGGAGGTAGCCCTCGAGCCAGCCCTGGCAGGTGTGTTCGGAGAGGATCTCCATCACCCGGCCGTGCCGGTCCAGGTGCTCGTCGACGGTGAGGGTCTGCGCCTGCCAGGCCTTGCCGCTCGCGTCGAAGACGGCCTGGAGCCGGTTGGAGGCGGTCTCGTCGGGGCCGACGATCCTGAAGTCGCGGCGGCCGCTGCTGTCGTGCATGACGTGTTCCAGCAGATCGCCGAGGACCCGGGTGGGCTCGTGCAGCGTCACGCCGGGCTTGTCGACCGGAACGGCGTACCGGTCCAGCTCCGGCAGGGGCAGTTCGCGCAGCAGCAGCCCGCCGTTGGCGTGCGGGGTGGCACCCAGACGCCGGACGCCCTCGGGAACGCACGCGAGCACCTGCTCGCGGGGCCGGCCGCGCTCGTCGAAGAGTTCCCCGGGCTGGTACGAGCGCAGCCAGGTCTCCAGCTGTCGCAGGTGCTCGGGGTTGTCTCGGACGGCGGAGAGGGGGACCTGGTGGGCGCGCCAGGTGCCCTCCACGGGAAGACCGTCGACCTCGGCGGGCCCGGTCCAGCCCTTCGGGGTGCGCAGCACGATCACGGGCCAGTGGGCCCGCTGTGTGACGCCCTCCTCGCGTGCGGTGCGCTGGATGAGCGCGATGCGCTCCAGGGCGTCGTCCATGGCGGCCGCCATGGCACGGTGCACGGTCATCGGGTCGTCACCGGCGACGTGGATCGGGGTATGGCCGTATCCCCGCAGCAGGTCGTCGAGTTCGGACTCGGGCAGCCGGGCCAGCACCGTCGGGTTGGCGATCTTGTAGCCGTTGAGGTGCAGGATCGGCAGTACGGCCCCGTCGTGGACCGGGTCGAGGAACTTGTTGGAGTGCCAGGAGGCGGCCAGCGGCCCCGTCTCCGCCTCTCCGTCGCCGATCACACAGGCGACCAGCAGGTCCGGGTTGTCCAGCGCGGCGCCGTAGGCGTGCGAGAGGGAGTAGCCCAGTTCGCCGCCCTCGTGGATGGAGCCGGGCGTCTCGGGCGCGACGTGACTGGGTACGCCGCCGGGGAAGGAGAACTGCCGGAAGAGCCTGGCCATGCCCTCGCCGTCCCGGCCGATGTCCGGATACGTCTCCGAATAGGTGCCCTCCAGCCAGGAGTTGGCCAGCACGGCGGGCCCACCGTGGCCGGGTCCCCAGATGCACAGGGCGTCCTGGCCGCGGGCCTCGATGACGCGGTTGAGGTGGGTGTGCACCAGGTTCAGACCGGGTGACGTGCCCCAGTGGCCGAGTAGCCGCGGCTTGACGTGCTCCGGACGCAGCGGTTCGGTCAGCAGGGGGTTGGACATGAGGTAGATCTGACCGACGGCCAGGTAGTTCGCGGCACGCCAGTGGGCGTCCAGGGCCTGCAGTTCATCGTCCGTGATGTGGGCGGGCGCCTGCTGTGGGACGTCACGCATGATGGATTCCCTTCCGGGTCGAGGTCACGTGCCGGTCCGTACTCCCTCCCACCCTGCGTCCGCCCGTCACGCCCCCGATAGGGCCGGTCGGCCCACACCAAGGGCGCCTGTCGTCCGTCGAAGGCGGCCGCCCATCACTGAACGGACGCAGCCGCGATGGTGCCGGGGGCTGCCCGGCTACCACGGCCGCGCCCGCGGTACGTGGCGTGACCTACGACGCGATCGGGGCCGTCGCACGGGGGCGGCTCGACCGGCGGCGCTACAACCAGTGGGCACGGGAGTGGCCCCAGGTCGGACGGCAGGGGGCCCGGAAGACCTCCTGATCCACGCGCACATCGATCGGACGAGCAGAGCGGGCCCGCGGTGTCACGCTGGGAGATGAGCGGCATTCCTGGCACATCCGCAGAAGCGTGCGCGAGAGGCGGTGCGGATCATGGAACATCTCTTGGTCGTTGGTGTCGACGGTTCGGAGCCCGGCCACCGGGCCGTCGGCTGGGCGGCGGACGAGGCCGCCCGGTGCGGCCTGCCGCTGCGGCTGGTGCACGCGTCGCTGCGGGGCCACGGCTCGGTCGTCGAAGGCCCGGTCCGCGAGATCGTCCTGGACCGGTCTGCCGCCGCCGACCTTCTGATCGTGGACGCCCGTCTGCGTTACGGGCATTTCGGGCGCCAACTCGGCAGGGTGGGACAGGCCGCACCGCACCGCGCCGACCGCCCATTGGTCATCCTGCCGTGGCACAGGTGAACCACCCTCTCGGGAAGGGGACTTCGTGACCGAACTCGCCGCACCGCTCAAAGGCCTGCGGGCCGTGGTGCTCGACACCGATGGAGTGATCACCGACTCGGCTCGGGTGCACGCCGCGGCCTGGAAGTCGGCCTTCGACTCCTTCCTGCGCGAACACCCGCCGGAAGACCCCGACCAGCGGAGGCCCTTCGACGCCGACAAGGACTACCTGCGGTACGTGGACGGTATGTCCCGCCTCGACGGCGCGGCCTCCTTCCTCGCCTCCCGGGGACTGCGGCCGACCGGAACCACCGTGGAGTCGGTGGCCGCACGGAAGGAAGCGATCTTCGTCGAACGGCTGCGGCAGGGCGGGATCCCCGCCTACCCGGGAACGGTCCGGCTCCTGCACGCCCTGATCCGCGAGGGCGTCCCGCGCGCCGCCGCCTCCGCCTCCCGGCACGCCCCTGAGCTCCTCGAACGGGCAGGCGTCAGCGATCTGTTCGACACAGTCGTCGACGGAGGCGAGGTCGCTCGGCTGCGCCTGCCGGGCAAACCCGATCCCGCGCTGTTCCTGGAGGCGGCCCGCCGTCTCGGCAGTCCGCCCGAACACACCGCGGTCGTCGAGGACGCCCTGGCCGGCGTCGAGGCAGGCAGGCGAGGCGGCTTCGGACTGGTCATCGGCGTGGACCGCGCCGCGCACCCCGGCGCGGGAGAACGACTACGGCATCACGGCGCCGATGTGGTGGTACGCGATCTCGGTGACCTGCTCGTGGAAGGAGCCCTTTCGTGACGGACTGGACATGGGAGTACGAGGATTACGACCCGGCGCAGGAACAGCTCAGGGAGTCTTTGTGCGCCCTCGGCAACGGCTACTTCGCCACCCGCGGCGCGCTCCCGGAGTGCGCCGCCGACGACGTGCACTACCCGGGCACGTACGCCGCGGGCTGCTACAACCGGCTCACCTCGGACATCGCGGGACACCGGGTCGAGAACGAGGACATGGTCAACCTGCCCAACTGGCTCCCCCTGCGCTGCCGTATCCCCGACGAGAACGGCACCGGTCCATGGCTGACCCCCGACACCTTACATCTCCTCGACCACCACCTGACCCTGCGGCTCAGCTCGGGCGTCCTGGAGCGCAGCACACGGTACGAGGACGGCGCGGGCCGTCGGCTCACCGTGCGGCAGCAGCGCCTCGTGCACATGGCGGATCCCCATCTCGCCGCACTGCGCACGGAGTTCACCGCCGAGAACTGGACCGGCGGCCTCGATGTCGAGGCGGCCCTGGACGGGGCCGTCACCAACTCCGGCGTCGCCCGGTACCGCGATCTCGACGGCCGCCACCTGACCCACCTCCACACCGGCACGGCCGCTCCGGACACCGTCTGGCTGCGCTGCCGTACCCGCACGTCCGACATCCGCGTCGGCATGGCGGCACGCACCACCGCTCCCGACACGGCGGCGGCCGAGACCAGCCACGAAGGGCCGCGCGCCGCCCAGCTGCTGCGGCTGGCTCTGGCGCCCGGACACACCGTCACCGTCGACAAGGTCATCGCCCTGCACACCTCCTACGATCCGGCGATCAGCGACCCCCTCCAGGCCGCGGTCGACCGTGTGAGCACCGCGCCCGGTTTCGACGAGCTGCTGGAATCGCACCTCACCGCATGGGACCTGCTGTGGCGCAGGGCCGATCTCGACGTGCCCGGTGAACCGGGCGACGTCCTGCGCCTGCACCTCTTCCACGTGCTCCAGACGCTGTCCCCGCACACGGCGGACCTCGACGTCGGTGTCCCGGCCCGCGGCCTGCACGGCGAGGCCTACCGCGGCCATGTCTTCTGGGACGAACTGTTCGTGCTGCCGTATCTGAACCTCCACTTCCCCGAGGTCGCCCGGGCTCTGCTCACCTACCGCCACCGGCGCCTCGAGCAGGCGTGCGCGGCAGCCCGGAAGGCCGGCCGCACCGGCGCCATGTATCCGTGGCAGAGCGGCAGCGACGGCCGCGAGGAGACCCAGCAGCTGCACCTCAACCCACGCTCCGGCCGCTGGCTGCCCGATCACTCCCGGCTCCAGCACCATGTCGGCTCGGCCATCGCGTACAACGTCTGGCGGTACTGCGAGGCGAGCGGTGACGCGGAGTTCCTGCACACCAAGGGCGCCGAGATGCTGCTGCAGATCGCCCGCTTCTGGGCGGACTCGGCCACGTACGACGACGGCCTGGGCCGCTACCGAATCCGTGGTGTGGTCGGCCCGGACGAGTACCACGAGCGGTATCCCGACGCCGAGCTGCCGGGGCTCGACGACAACGCCTACACGAACGTCACCGCTGCCTGGGTGCTCGCCCGCGCGCTGGAGTTGCTGGAGTCCCTGCCCGAGCCGCGTCGGCGGGAGCTGGCCGAGCGCACCGGGTTCGACGGCGGGGAACCGGAGTTGTGGGAGGACGTGTCCCGCTCACTCCATGTGCCCTTCCACGGGGGCGTCATCAGCCAGTTCGAGGGGTACGGCGAACTGGCCGAACTCGACTGGGACAGATACCGGAAGCGGTACGACGGCATCCGCCGGCTGGACCGGATCCTGGAGGCGGAGGGCGACAGCGTCAACCGCTACCAGGCGTCCAAGCAGGCCGACGTCCTCATGCTCGGCTACCTCTTCTCGCCCGCCGAACTCAGGGCCCTGTTCGGCCGGTTGGGTCATGACCTGGACGACGAGACCTGGCGGCGCACGGTGGACTACTACCTGCGCCGCACCAGCCACGGCTCCACACTCAGCGGCCTGGTGCACGGCTGGGTGCTGGCCCGGGCACGGCGCACCGAGGCGTGGGAGTTCGTCCAGGAAGCCCTGCTGGGGGACATCGCCGATCTGCAGGGCGGCACCACGGGTGAGGGCATCCATCTCGGTGCCATGGCCGGGACGCTCGATCTCGTGCAGCGCGGGCTGACCGGCCTGGAGACCCGGGAAGGCGCACTGTGGCTGGACCCGGTGCCGCTCCCGGAGCTGTCGGAGTACGGCTTCTCGATCCGCTACCGCGGCCACTGGGGCGTACGGCTGCGCATGCGGCCGGGCCTGCTGCACATCGACGTTCCGGCCTCCGACCGCTCCCCCATCCACGTGGAACTGCCCGACCGCACGGTCACCATCGAGCCGGGCGACACCTCCGAACTGACGTTGCCCCACTGGGAGTGAACGCCGATCGGGTCCTACGGCCATGGGGCCCTTGGCAGGCTCGACGAGCCCGATCAACCTGCCGCAGTTCGTGACCTAGAACCGGCTTGCGTCGATACTGGGCCCGAGACACCAGCAGCCCTGCCTGCCAGTCCCATCAGGAGGTTCCCATGAAGATGCTCATCAACGTCGCGGAGACGGTGGTCGCGGACGCGCTGCGGGGTATGGCGGCCGCTCATCCCGAGCTGACCGTGGATGTCGAGAACCGGGTGATCGTGCGGCGGGACGCTCCGGTGGACGGGAAGGTGGGGCTTGTCTCGGGCGGTGGGTCGGGGCACGAGCCGCTGCACGGCGGTTTCGTGGGTCCCGGGATGCTGTCCGCGGCCTGTCCCGGCGAGGTGTTCACGAGCCCGGTGCCGGACCAGATGGTGCGGGCGGCGGCGGCCGTGGACAGCGGCGCCGGGGTGCTCTTCATCGTGAAGAACTACACCGGTGACGTGCTCAACTTCGACATGGCGGCGGAGCTGGCCGAGGACGAGGGCATCCAGATCGCGAAGGTCCTCGTCAACGACGACGTGGCGGTCACCGACAGCCTCTACACGGCCGGCCGTCGGGGTACCGGAGCGACCCTGTTCGTGGAGAAGATCGCCGGCGCGGCGGCCGAGGAGGGCCAGCCGCTGGAGCGGGTGGAGGCGCTGGCCCGGCAGGTCAACGAGAACGCACGCAGTTTCGGTGTCGCGCTGAGCGCGTGCACCACTCCCGCCAAAGGCAGCCCCACCTTCGACCTGCCGCCCGGGGAACTGGAGTTGGGCGTCGGGATCCACGGCGAGCCGGGCCGGGAGCGGCGGGCGATGATGACCTCGCGGGAGATCGCCGACTTCTCGGTGAACGCGATCCTGGAGGACATGGACCCCCGCAACCCCGTCCTGGTCCTGGTGAACGGCATGGGCGCCACCCCGCTTCTGGAGCTGTACGGCTTCAACGCGGAGGTGCAGCGGGTACTCGTCGAGCGCGGGGTCCCGGTGGCGCGCACGCTCGTCGGCAACTACGTCACCTCGCTCGACATGGCCGGCGCCTCGGTGACCCTGTGCCAGGTCGATGAGGACCTGTTGCGGTTGTGGGACGCGCCGGTGCGTACTGCGGGCTTGCGCTGGGGCATGTGAGACAAGGTCAACTTCCGTACCACGCAAGGAGATTCTGTGCTCGACGCCGACTTCTTCCGCCGTTGGATGACGGCGACCGCCGCGTCCGTGGACCGCGAGGCGGAACGGCTCACCGCCCTCGACTCGCCGATCGGCGACGCCGACCACGGCAGCAATCTGCAACGCGGCTTCACGGCCGTGACGGCCACGCTGGAGAAGGAGGCGCCGGACACGCCCGGTGCCGTCCTGATGCTCGCAGGACGGCAGTTGATCTCGACGGTGGGCGGTGCGTCGGGGCCGTTGTACGGGACGCTGCTGCGCCGCACCGGCAAGGCGCTCGGCGACGGGGTCGAGGTCAGCGACCAGGAGCTCACGGACGCGCTGCGCGCCGGTGTGGACGCGGTGATGCAGCTCGGCGGGGCGGCGCCCGGCGACAAGACCATGGTCGACGCGCTCGTGCCCGCGGTCGACGCGCTCGGTGATTCCTTCGCGGCGGCACGGGCCGCCGCCGAGGAGGGCGCCCTCGCGACCACGCCGTTGCAGGCCCGCAAGGGCAGGGCGAGTTATCTGGGCGAGCGCAGCATCGGGCATCAGGACCCCGGCGCCACCTCCTCGGCGCTCCTGATCGCGGCGCTCGCGGAGGCGGCCGGTGAGTCCGGTGAGTGATGTGCCGAGCGCGGCCGGGGGCGGCAAGAAGCTGGTGGGCATCGTGCTCGTGTCGCACAGCGCGGCGGTGGCCGCCTCGGTCGCCGAGCTGGCGACGGGCCTCGCGGGCGGCGGCACGACCGCTCCGGTGGCGCCCGCGGGTGGTATCGAGGGCGGCGGTCTCGGCACCAGCACCGAGTTGATCTCCGCCGCGGCCGCCTCCGTGGACCGCGGCGCCGGGGTGGCCGTCCTCACCGACCTCGGCAGCGCGGTGCTCACCGTGAAGACCCTGCTGGCCGAGGGCGACGAACTCCCGGCGGGCACCCGCCTGGTGGACGCGCCTTTCGTGGAGGGTGCGGTGGCGGCGGTCGTCACGGCGTCCGCGGGGGCGGACTTGGCAGCGGTGGAGGCGGCGGCTTCGGAGGCGTACACCTACCGGAAGGTGTGACCCGGTCCCGGGGGCTTGCGGTGCGGGCTCAGTTCCGCCGGACGAACTCCCGGGCCAGTCGCTCCCCTTGAGCGGCGGCCGCCCGGCGGCTCTCGATCGGAGCGGCGCCGGAGTCCTTGAACAGGATGTAGGTGACCCCGGAGGGCGTCCCGCCGCCGCGCGGGTCGGGGCGGATACCGAGGGCCCGGGCGGTGGCGTACGACGCCTCGCCGATGATGTCGTGGGGGCCGATGTCGCCGACGACCGCGTACTGGACGCGGTCGCGGTGGATCACGGCGGCGACCGTGCCGCCCCGGACGCCGTGCTCGCGGTGGTCCCAGATGTGGCTCGGGGCGGGCACGACGACGTACGGCAGTCGCTCGGCGCTCAGCTGACGCCCGTCCGACTGCTGGTAGGCGGTGGTGTCGGAGAAGAGCGCGTCGGTGTACTCGTTGCAGTGGCGGCCGGGCTGTCCGTCGCAGTCGATGTCCATGTCGGCCTTCCAGTAGACGGCGCCGCGCTTGCCGCACACGGGGATGTCCGCGGGCGTCCCATCGTCGCTGCGGTAGCGGCCGCGCGAGACGGGCGCGCAGTCACGCACCGCGGCCAGGAGGTCCGCGGCCCGGACGTTCCCCGCACGCTCCTGCATGGCCTCGTGCATGGCCTGGGTTGGTGGGGCGGCGGCGGGGAGCGTGGTGGGGGCGAGCAGGGCAGCGCCGGCCGCGGCCAGCGTCAGCGACTGGACACGCACGATAAGAGACCCTCTCCTGGACGGTACTGACGGACACTCAGCCCAATCTGGTGGAGTCTCGATCATGTGGCCACCGTTGGAGGTCCGTACGGTGCACGCCCGGTGACGGTTCGTCGGGGGCCGGGCGGCCGGGTCGTCATTGGCTCCGGCCGCCCGGCCGCCCTCGCCGGCGCGGGATCAGCGACGACAGCGTTCCGCACCGTCGGCGTGAACTCCCCTGCGACAAGGCCGAGTTCAGCCGCGAAGAGGATCAGCATACGTAACGTGCGGTCGATATTGCGAACGGCGGCCCTCTTGATGTGGTCACGCCGACGGCGTCATATTGGTCCGGACCAATCCCGTCGAGGGAGGGCAGGGCTGTGCGACGCGTACTCCTGCGAGCCGCTGCGGTCTGCGGCGCGCTGCTCATGACGGTGTCCTGCGGCTGGGGCGGGCAGGACGCGGGCGGCAGCGGCCGGCTGCCCGCGGCTCCCGCGGGGGTCACGGCGGCCGCGGGCAGCGCGACCAGCGTGCACGTCATGTGGAACCGGGTTTCCGGGGACCCCGAGGTCGCGCACTACGAGGTGTATCGCGGCGCCACGAAGGTGAAGGACGTACCGGGTTCACAGCACATGGTCGACGTCACCAGGCTCAAACCGTCGACCACCTACGCCTTCTCCGTACGGGCGCGGGACGCCGACGGGAGGCTCGGGCCGCCCAGCGAACGCGTGCGGGCCACGACGTCCGCCGCGACCGCCGCCGACGACCGGGCTCCGAGCCGCCCGGAGCGCCCGCACGGCAGGGCCGCCGGGAGCCGTGCCGCCCAGCTGTCCTGGGCCAGGTCCACGGATGACCGAGGTGTGGCCTCGTACGACATCCATCAGGGCGACACGAAGATCCACAGTGTGGGCGGCGCACAGACCGCGACCGTGGTCACCGGGCTGCGGCCGGGCACGCGCTACTCCTTCACCGTCCGGGCACGCGACGCGGCGGACAATGCGTCGCCGGCGAGCGAGGCGGTACGGATCACGACGGCAGCGGGCTCGGACGACGAGCCGGGCACGGGCACGGACACAGCCATGGCGCCGACCGGCTTCCGCGCGACGACGCATCGCGCCGACGGGGCGTACTACCTCGACCTGTCCTGGGTTCCGCCGAGCGCCGAGATGATCGACGGCGTGATCACGGAGTACCAGATCCAGCTCGACCGGAAGCCGGCCACCTCGCTCGTCTGGGGCGGGACCGCTCCCCGCGACAAGGCGACGTACAGCTTCTACGTGGGGCGGGAGGCCGGGGTCACCCAGCGGGTGCGGATCAGGGCGAAGCTGCCGGACGGGACCTGGGGCGGCTTCTCGGCGGAGCGGACTGTGACGACGGGTGCGGCGCCCCCGTAGACGGGACGGCCCGGCCACGGCAGGAGCAAACAGACCATAGGGGAAGCCTAGGATTCCTCGTATGACCCATAGGGAATCCAATGGCACCACGTCCACCGCGCCGCTCGACATCTCGCTGCTCCGGACGTTCCTCGCCGTGCACCGGGCCGGCTCGTTCACGGCGGCGGCGCGGCTGCTCGGGCTGTCGCAGCCGACGGTGACGACGCAGATCCGGTCCCTGGAGGACCAGTTGGGGCGGGAGCTGTTCGAGCGGCGGCCGCGGGGCGTGGTGTCGACCTCGGTCGCGGACGAGCTGGCCGCGCAGGTCGCGGAGCCGCTGGACGCGCTCGCGACGGTCACGGACCGCGGCGGGTTCGGGGCGGACCTGGTGCCGGATCCGGTCCATGTGGCGGGTCCGGCGGAGCTGCTGTGCACGCGGGTGCTGCCCGCCCTCGCCCCGCTGACCGGCCAGGGGGTGCGGCTGCGGGTGACCACCGGGCTGACCGACGGCCTGTTGGAGGGGCTGCGGGGAGGCCGCTTCGACCTGGTGATCGCCACGTCACGGCCGCGCGGCCGCACGCTGAGCGCGCTGCCGCTGGCGGACGAGGAGTTCGTCCTCGTCGCCGCGCCCGCGTGGGCCGAGCGGATCGGCCCGGACCGGGTCGCCGCCGAGGGGCCCGCCGCGCTGCGCGGGGTGCCGCTGATCTCGTACGCCGAGGATCTGCCCATCGCGCGGCGCTACTGGCGGCACGTCTTCGGCGTACGGCTGACCGGTCAGGCCGCAATCACGGTGCCGGATCTGCGCGGCGTCCTCGCGGCGGTGGTCGCCGGCGGCGGGATCTCGGTACTCCCCCGCTATCTGTGCCTCGACGAGCTGGCCTCCGGCGCGCTGGTCCCTCTTCTGGCCCCGGAGGACCCGCCGATCAACACCGCCTATCTGACGCAGCGCCCAGGGGTGTCGGACAACCCGCACGTCGCGCTCGTCCGGGAGCGGCTCCTGGCGGCCGGCCGCACCTGGTGACCGGCCGCCGCGAGGTGACCGCCGACGCCGGTGACACGCCATCGGCGGTCGGCCGGATGGAGGAATTCGTCACCTGCCCGGTCCCGGCCCGCATGCGGAACCGGTGACCGTCACATTGGCTCGGTCCCAGAGCAGCACGGACGTTCCCAATCCTCGGCGGCGCATGGGATGTCCCGCCAACCGTGCCGCCGGAGGGCAGTCCAATGCGTACTACTCAGATGCTCGTCCGCTCCGGGCTGACCGTGGCGGCCGCCGCGCTGCCGCTGGCCCTGACCGCCGGGGCCGCCGCCGCGGTGAGCACGGGAATCAATGTGACCACCAGTGGATCGACGGTGCAGGTGACCACCACCGACTGCTCCACCAGAGCCAGTGGCTCCATGGGGAATGCCTCACTGCTCTCCAGCGGTCAGGTGAACTTCGCACAGGGGCGCCAGGCAGCCTTGTCCGGGACCAGCGGCAGTCAGTCGGCCGCATGGTCGAACGTCACCGCCGGCACCTACACGGTCATCGTGGTCTGCGCCGACGGCACGACTGCGGGCACCCAGTCCGTCACCGTCTCCCCGGTCTCGAGCCCCACGATCTCCGCGACGGTGTCACCCTCGCCCTCACCGTCGCCGTCGCCGACGCGCGGGGTCATGGGCGGTATGGGCGGCGCCACGAAGGACTACGGCCCCGTCACCTACGCGGTGGGCGGCGTCCTGGTGACGGCGGGTGTCGGAGCCACGGTCTGGGTCCTGCGCCGCCGCTCCAAGCCGCACCGGCTGTGAACACGGCGACGGCCCGGCACCCCGGCCGAAGTCGGGGTGCCGGGCCGCCGTCCTGCAACAGCTCAGTCCGTCACGTGGCCGGGTCCGTCACGGGCAACCGCTCGAACTCCTCCAGCGCATGTGTCAGCCAGCCCGTCCAGAAGGTCTCCAAGTCGATTCCGGCGCGCAGGATCAGGTGCTGGAGGCGGTCCTGCGGCGCGTCCTTGCCGGGCGGGAAGTCGCGCTCCTGGATCTCCTCGTACTCGGCCAAC
Organism: Streptomyces albicerus; assembly: GCF_008905045.1. Classification (GTDB taxonomy): domain Bacteria; phylum Actinomycetota; class Actinomycetes; order Streptomycetales; family Streptomycetaceae; genus Streptomyces; species Streptomyces albicerus. The sequence continues at coordinate 48,055 of NZ_VWMY01000047.1, read as the reverse complement.
TGCCGCCGGTGCAGGTCGAGATGGCGGCGCAGATCCGCCTCGATGCCCGCGGTGCCGACCACCGCCGCGGCCCGCAGCCGCAGCAGCAGCGTGTCACGCAGGGGCTTCGGGTCCTGGGAGGCGGCGGTCCACCTGGCCAGTTCGGCGCGGCCCGCGGACAGGACCTCGTACCGCTTCTTCTGCCCGCGGGTCGGCTGCTGCGACGGCAGGGCCCTGATGTAGCCCTCGGTCTCCAGTTTTCCCAGCTCGCGATAGATCTGCTGATGCGTCGCCGACCAGAAGTAGCCGATCGACTTGTCGAAACGCCGGGTCAGCTCAAGCCCCGACGACGGCTTTTCGAGCAGGGCGGTGAGGATCGCGTGCGGGAGTGACATGGAGTCATCCTAGGGACGGGCCGTGCGCCTCCAGGTCCTGTCGTCAATCTCCCGTCGTCCGCCCGGAGGGCGGGCCCCGCGGCGTCAGGTGCGTGCTCTGGGGGTCCCCCCGGCCGAAGGCTGGGGGAGTGCCGGGCGCAGGCCCTCGTACTGGACCGTACTTGGGTCTGTGCCCGGTGCGGCGAGAGTGCGTGCATGGCGTCGCGGGGCAGGCGGGAGATTGACGACAGGACCTAGAGCGCCGCTGCCAGCTCCGTGCCCTGCTTGATGGCGCGCTTGGCGTCGAGTTCGGCCGCCACGTCGGCGCCGCCGATGAGGTGGACGCTGCGGCCCGCGGCGCTCAGCGCCTCGTACAGGTCGCGGCGTGGTTCCTGTCCCGTGCAGAGCACGATCGTGTCGACCGGGAGGACGGAGTTCTGTCCGTCGACGGTGACGTGCAGGCCGGCGTCGTCGATGCGGTCGTACTGGACGCCCGGGACCATGGTGACGCCGCGGTGTTTGAGTTCCGTGCGGTGGATCCAGCCGGTGGTCTTGCCGAGTCCGGCGCCGACCTTGGACGGCTTGCGCTGCAGCAGGTGGACGGTGCGCGGCGGGGCGGGCCGCTCGGGGGTGCCGAGGCCGCCGGATGCCCGGTACTCCATGTCGACGCCCCAGTGCCGGAAGTACGTCGCCGGGTCCTCGCTCGCCTTGTCGCCGCTGTCGGTGAGGTACTCGGCGACGTCGAAGCCGATGCCGCCCGCGCCGAGGATCGCGACACGGTCGCCGACGGGGGCGCCGTCGCGCAGCACGTCGAGGTAGCCGACGACGCTGGGGTGGTCGACGCCGGGGATCTCGGGGGTGCGCGGGCTGACACCCGTGGCGACGACGACCTCGTCGTACGCGGAGACGTCCTCGGCACTGACACGGGTGTTCAACCGCACGTCCACGCCGTGCAGTTCGAGCTGTGTACGGAAGTAGCGGATCGTCTCGTCGAACTCCTGCTTGCCGGGGACCTTGCGGGCCACGTTGAGCTGTCCGCCGATCTCGGGCGCGGCGTCGTAGAGGGTGACGTCGTGGCCGCGCTCGGCGGTGCTCACCGCACAGGCAAGTCCGGCCGGACCCGCGCCCACTACAGCAACTCGCTTGCGCAGCCGGGTCGGTGACAGGACGAGCTCCGTCTCGTGGCAGGCGCGCGGGTTCACCAGGCAGGAGGTGATCCTGCCGCTGAAGGTGTGGTCGAGGCAGGCCTGGTTGCAGCCGATGCAGGTGTTGATGGCCTCGGGCCGCCCGTCCGCGGCCTTGGCGACGAAGTCGGGGTCGGCGAGCATCGGGCGGGCCAGCGACACCATGTCTGCGTGGCCTTCGGCGAGCAACTGCTCGGCGAGTTCAGGGGTGTTGATGCGGTTCGTCGTCACGAGCGGGATCGAGACGGCACCCATGACCTTCTTGGTCACCCAGGCGTACGCGCCGCGCGGCACCGAGGTCGCGATGGTGGGGATCCGGGCCTCGTGCCAGCCGATGCCGGTGTTGATGATGGTCGCCCCGGCAGCCTCGACGGCCTTGGCGAGCGTGATCACCTCGTCGAACGAGGAGCCGTCCGTGACCAGGTCCAGCATCGACAGCCGGTAGATGATGATGAAGTCCTCGCCGACCGCCTCACGGACGCGACGGACGATCTCGACGGGGAACCGCATGCGGTTCTCGTACGAGCCGCCCCAGCGGTCCTCGCGCTTGTTGGTCCGGGCGGCGATGAACTCGTTGATCAGGTAACCCTCGGAGCCCATGATCTCGACACCGTCGTAGCCCGCCCGGCGGGCGAGGCGGGCCGCGCGGGCGTAGTCGTCGATGGTCTGCTCGACCTCGTCGTCCGTGAGGGCGTGCGGCGGGTAGGGGCTGATCGGCGCCTGGAGTGCGCTCGGGGCGACCAGGTCCTGGTGGTAGGCGTACCGGCCGAAGTGGAGGATCTGCATCGCGATCTTCCCGCCCTCGCGGTGCACCGCGGCGGTGATCTCCGCGTGCTGCTCGGCCTCCGCTTCGGTGGTCAGCTTCGCACCGCCCTCTCCCGGCCGACCCGCCTCGTTCGGGGCGATGCCTCCGGTGACGATGAGGCCGACGCCGCCGCGCGCCCGGGCGGCGTAGAACGCGGCCATGCGCTCGAAGCCGCGCTCGGCCTCTTCCAGGCCGACGTGCATGGAGCCCATGAGCACGCGGTTGGGCAGCGTGGTGAAGCCCAGATCGAGCGGGTTCAGCAGGTGCGGGTAACGGCTCATCGGCCCCTCCGTACGCGGTGTCGTCCCTCTTGTTGTAGACGACGGACCGAGCTTTATGCAACTAGTTGCAAAAGGAGAAGGAGCCGATGTGACGAGGGCCTCGCCCCGGGCGGCGCCTCCCGGCGGTCTAGGGCTTTGTACCGATGACGACGGTCGCGTACAGCTCCTCCGAGACCTCCAGTCGCGGTATCAGGCCGGCGCGGGCGAAGGTCTCGACGGCCCGGTCCGCCTGACGTTCGCTCGTCTCGACGAGGAGGCTGCCGCCAGGGGTCAGCCACTCGGGAGCCTCGGCCGCCACGCGGCGCAGGATGTCGAGTCCATCCCCTCCCCCGTCGAGTGCCACCAGAGGTTCGTGGTCGCGGGCCTCCGGAGGCAGGAGTTCGACCTCCTCCGTGGGGACGTACGGCACATTGGCGGCCAGGACACCGACACGGCCGCGAAGGGTGCGCGGCAACGGCTCGAAGAGGTCGCCCTCGTAGACATGGCCGCGCCCGCCGACGTTCCGGCGGGCGCAGCGCACGGCGGCGGGGTCGATGTCGGCGGCATGCAGTTCGGCCCCGGGGAGGGACGCGGCGAGTGCGGCACCCACCGCACCCGAGCCGCAGCACAGGTCCACGACGAGCGGAGCCTCGGGTGCGAGGGCGACGGCCTGCCGGACCAGGAACTCGGTGCGGCGGCGGGGCACGAACACGCCCTGTTCCACGGCGATGCGCAGACCGCTGAACTCGGCCCAGCCCAGGACGTGTTCGAGGGGCAGGCCCGCGACGCGGCGGTCCACCATGGCGGTGAGTTCGGCGGGCGTGCGGGCGGTGGAGACGATCAGCCGCGCCTCGTCCTCGGCGAAGACACAGCCGGCGGAGCGGAGCGTGGTGACGACATGTGCGTAAGAAGGTGGCATGGAAGCCGAGAGCCTTTCGGGAAGCCGAAGGGCGCCCTCGAGGTCACCTGATGCCGGTGAGGCCCTGAGGTGAGAGCACCCGAGCTGACACAGCGGTAATGGGGCTCACCTCCCTGGTCCATCGACGGCTGGGGCGATCCGCAGCCGGACGGCAACATTACACGGCCGGGGCCTTCGGGCGGAGTTCGGGCCCGACTGCCTCCGCCGCGCCCCCGAAACCCTTCTAGTTGCGCTATGCAACTACTAGTTGTACTATGCAACCAGAACAGGAAGGGAAGACCCGTGAACACAGCCGATGCGGCCATCGAGACGATCCACCGCGAGATGACGGCCTTCGCCCGCCGCGCGCGGGCCTCGGCGGGACGCCTGCATCCCGAGCTGTCGCTGGTCTCGTACACGCTGCTCGGCCACCTCGAGGACGTCGGTGGCTGCCGGGCCACCGACCTGGCCGCGCACTACGCCCTGGACAAGTCCACGGTGAGCCGTCAGGTGTCGGCCCTCGAACGCGCCGGGCTGGTCGAGCGGCGCACCGATCCGCAGGACCAACGCGTCCAGGTGCTCCACCTCACCCCGGCCGGGATGGAGATCCTCGCCCAGGTGACCGCGAGCCGCCGGGTGGCGTTCCGCGAGCGGCTCGCGGGCTGGCCCGAGGAGGACCTGCGGCAGTTCGCGGGGTATCTGCTGCGGTACAACGCGGCGGGCGGGACACGGCGCGTGACCGCTGCAGCCGGCGACTGAGGCACTTCGGGAAGGCCAGTTGTCGGGCCGAAGCCGCGACACCACGATTCCCGCTCCGTCGCGTCTGCCGCGACACCACGACTCCCGGCCCCTCGCGCCCGCCGCGACACCACGTCTGCCGGCCCCTCGCGTCCGCCGTCACACCGCGTCTCCCGATCGCCCGCGGCGCTACCCGACCCCCACCACCTGTCCGTCCCCCAGCCGCTCCGGCACCCGCACCCCCCGGAACGTCGTCGTGCGCCGCACCCTGAAGCCCAGCGACTCGTAGAGCCGGATGGCGGCGGTGTTGTCAGCCGCGGTGTGCAGGAACGGGGTCTCGGCCCGAGCGCGTATGCCGTGGGCGACGGCCAGGGTCAGCCGGGTGGCTAGGCCCTCGCCGCGGAAGTCCGGGTCGGTGCAGACCGTGCTGATCTCGGTCCAGCCCGGCAGGTGCAGCCGCTCCCCCGCCATGGCGACGAGGTCGCCGCTCCTGCGTATCCCGAGATACGTGCCGAGTTCGACGGTGCGTGGCAGGAACGGGCCCGGTCTGGTGCGCTCGACCAGGTCCAGCATCTCCGGCACGTCGGCGGAGCCGAGCCGTACGGCCTCCGGGTCCGGCGCGGTGGCCGACCCGTCGAACACGAGCTGTACACCGTCCACACTGAAGGTCACGTCCCAGCCGTCCGGGATCTCCCCGCCGAAGCCGGGCAGGGGGATCTCCTGGCCGGGGCCCGCGAGCGCCGCGGCATCCGCCCAGTCCTCGGCGCCGGGGTCGTCGGGCAGGGCCAGCCACGGCGATACCTCGACGGGGTAGCGCAGCACGCGGCCGCGGCGCTCCGCGAACTTGGCGTGCGGGCCGGTCAGCGAGGCGAGCGCCGGGTTGTCCAGCGGGTGGCGCCCGGTGGTCCCGGTGCTCATATGGCGACCTCGATCACGACCTTGCCACGCGCGTGGCCGGCCTCGACGGTACGCAGCGCCTCGGCGGCCCGTTGCAGGGGGAAGGTCTGCGTCACCAGGGGGTCCAGCTTGCCGTCGACGACGAGCTGGGCCACTTCGTCGAGCACCGCTGCGGTACGGGCTCGTGCGACGGGCGAGCCGCCGAGGCGCGCCACGATGTCCTTGCCGCCCGCGGTGATCAGTTTCGTCCGGTCCGTCACCAGTTCGGCCGCGGCTTCGAGGACGGCACCGCCGACCAGGTCGTAGACGGCGTCCACCCCGTCGGGCGCGAGGGCCCGGACGCCGTGGACGAAGTCCGGGCCCGACGGCACGTGCGCGGCGCCGAGCGACTCGACCAGGTCCTTCTTGCCGGCGCTCGCGACACCGATGACGTTCAGTCCGTCGGCGCGGGCGATCTGGGTGGCCGCCACGCCCACCCCGCCGCCCGCGCCCGTGACCAGCAGGGTCGCACCGGCGGGCAGATCCAGCTGGCGGATTCCGTCGTACGCGGTCGCCGCCGCGACGGGCAGGGCAGCGGCGTCGGTGAAGGAGATCCCGGCGGGCTTGTGCGCGGTCACCGCCACCGGGAACAGGGCGTACTCGGCGTATCCGCCGGCGACCGGGTTGCCGAAGACCCCGTCCCCGACCGCGAAGCCCGTGACGCCCTCGCCGACTTCCTCGACGACTCCGGCGGCCTCGTTGCCGAACACGGCGGGCAGTGCGCGCGGCTGCTGGCCGGGGCGCTGGTAGCCGGTGCGCTGCTTCCAGTCGACGGGGTTCACGCCCGCCGCCCGTACGGCGACCAGCAGCTCGCCCGGACCGGGGCTCGGCCGGTCCTGGTCGACGAGGGCTTCGGCCTCGGGGCCGCCGTACTGGGTGAAGACGTACGCCTTGGGCATCTGCTTCCTCACTCTCCTTCGCGAAGCGCTCCGCGGGCGGGGCGACCATACGGACACCGCGGACCGTCGGTGGCTGGTCGCGCCCACGCGGCGGAGCCGCACACCGATACAGCCCCGCGCCCCTGAAGAGCGCGGTAGCGCACCCTGGCTTTGTTCGTTCCGCTCAGCTGCAAGGAAGATCGCGGGGCGGCTATTCCCGGGCGTCGGAGGATTCATACGGCCGCAATGGTCCGGTGGCCGAGCACGCCGACGGGCCCGGTACGGTTGAGGACGTAAGCAACGATCAAGGCCGCGGCTCGACCGGCCTGGAGGCTCCGCCCGTATGAATGTCACCCGAGGTTTCGCCGGGCGCCCGCGCGTCCAGAACGACCGGCTGCCGCCCGGTCAGTACGACGCGGGCGACGACTGGCCGGTCCTGTCCGCCGAGGTGACGCCGGAACTGGCGCCCGCGGAGTGGACGTTCGCCATCGACGGCCTGGTCGCCGAGCCACGCACGTGGACCTGGGACGAGGCGCACGCGCTGCCGTCGTCCGCGTACGAGGGCGACATCCACTGCGTGACGAGCTGGTCGAAGTTCGGGGTGCGCTTCGGGGGCGTGTCGCTCGACGCGTTCCTCGATCTCGTACGCCCGGCGCCGGAGGCCACGCACGCGGTCGCGTACTCGCACACCGGCTACACCACGAACCTCCCCCTCGCGGATCTGACCGGCGGGCGCGCCTGGATCGTCTGGGAGTACGGGGACGGGCCGCTGCCCGCCGAGCACGGTGGTCCGGCGCGGCTGCTCGTGCCGCATCTGTACTTCTGGAAGAGCGCCAAGTGGATCGCGGGCCTCAGGATCCTCGACCACGACGAGCCGGGCTTCTGGGAGCAGAACGGCTACCACCACCGCGGCAACCCCTGGGAAGAGCAGCGCTACTCCGGTGACTGAGACCTCCGCATCCTGGACGACCTCCACATCCTCGACGCCCGCCGTGCCCTCGGCGACCTCCGCGCCCACGACGGGCCGCACGCCGGCGACAGGCTTCACACCCCCGACCCGGTTCGCCGTGCCCGGCCGGATCGCCGTGGACAACCACACGGCGGCCACGTGGCAGCGCGCCACGCTCACCGAGATCCGCCGGGAGACCCCGCGTGCGGCGACCTTCCGGTTCGCGGTGCCGGACTGGGCGGGCCATCTGCCCGGCCAGCACCTGATGCTGCGGCTTCGGGCGGCGGACGGCTATGTCGCCCAGCGGCACTACTCGATCGCGTCGCCGCCCGACGACGCCGGGCACATCGAGCTCACCCTCGACCAGGTCGACGGCGGCGAGGTGTCCGGCTGGTTCCACACGGTCGCGCGGCCCGGTGACGAGGTCGAGGTCCGCGGCCCGCTCAGCGGCTTCTTCGCCTGGCCCGGCGACCGGCCCGCGCTGCTCATCGGCGCGGGCTCCGGTGTCGTACCGCTGATGTCGATGGTCCGTCACCATCGCGCGCGGGGGCTGTCGGTGCCGCTGCGGCTGCTCGTGTCGGCTCGCAGCCCCGAGGAGCTGATCTACGCGTCGGAGTACGGCGCCGAGACCACGCCCGTGTTCACGCGGAGCGCGCCCGAGGACGTGCCCGTGGGTCGTGTGTCGGCCGCACATGTGGCGCGGCTCCTGGCCGACCGGCCCGATGGTGGGTGGGAGGCCTATGTGTGCGGCTCGAACGGGTTCGCCGAGCACGCCTCGCGGCTGCTGGTGGACGCGGGCCAGCCGGTGGACCGTATCCGGATCGAGCGCTTCGGCTGATCGCTCGGAATCCTGTGACGGCTCTCAGCCGTGTGGCGGCTCTCAGTCGTGTGGCGGCTCTCAGTCGTGGGGGATCACGGCGACCGGGCACGTGGAGTGGTGGATCACGGAGTGCGCCGCACGGCCCAGGCCGCTGCCGACCGAGGTACGGCGGCCGATGACCAGCAGCCCCGCCCGGGTGGACGCCTTCAGCAGGTGGTGCCCGGCGTGCCCGTACAGGACCCGCTCCACGACCTCCGTCTCCGGGTACTTGTGGCGCCACGGCTGCAGAATCGCCCCCAGGGAACGCCACATGTCGTCCTCCTGCCCGGCCGCGTCGCCAGGAGGCCGTACGCCGGTGACGTAGTCGCGCAGCAGTGGGGGCGGCGTCCAGGCGGGCACGACGTGCAGGGGTGCCCGGCGGACGGCGGCCGCGTCGAAGGCGTAGCCGATGAGGTCGTCGGCCGGGCGCGCCAGATCGAGGCCGAGGGCCACCGGCAGGTACGGGGCCTGGGCCGGCGAGGTGTTCTCGTCGACGGGCATCCGCTCGTCCTCGGGGAGTTCGCCCTCGCGGACCAGCACCACAGGGCGTTCGGCGCCCGCGGCCACGGCGAGCGCCACCGAGCCGGCGAGGAACCCGACGAAGCCGCTGTAGCCGCTGAAGCCGCGTGAGCTCAGGACCACCGTCTCCGACTCCGCGGCGGCGGCGAGCAGCGCCGGGACGGCCGGTGTGTCGGTGCGGCGGGCGATGATGTCCAACGCCGGGTGGGCGTAGGAGAGTTGGACGGCGGCCCGGTCCAGGATGGTGCGGGTGGGTTCGCCGTCCGGAGGTCGTGCGGGTGCGGGAGGTTCGTCGCCCGCGTGCAGCAGCCGCAGGGCGAGGTGGCGGCGCTCGGCCTCCCGGGCCGCCCAGTCGGCGGCGTCCAGACTGGCGCGGGAGCCGTCGATGCCGACGGTGACACTCCGGGTGTCCTTGCTCATGGCTCGTGCCTCTCCAAGCTCATGTTTCGTGCCCCTCCAAGCTCATGGCTCGTACCTTTCGAAGCTCGTGCCTCCTGTCCTTCGCTTCCTTCGCTCGGGTCTTCGCGGATGTTGTCCCGGTGGTCAGCCCGACCAGGTCCACTCGGCGACCTCGGACAAGTCGGTGCCGTGCTCGTGGATCGAGCCCGGAGTTTCGGGTGCGGCATGCTGGGAACTCCGCCGGGAAAGGAGAATTGCCGGAAAAGCCGCTCCATGCCGGAAGCGTCCCGTGTGATGTCCGGGTACGTCTGCGGGTAGCTGCCCTCCAGCCAGGAGTTGGCGAGGACGGCGGGGCGAGGCTCGGCCGGCAGCGGGTTGCCGCGCAGGTAGATCTGCCCGACGGCCAGGTGGTTGGCGGCGCGGCAGTACGCGTCGAGCGCTGCCATGCGGTCCTTGGCCATGGTGGCGACTCCTGTTCCAAGGGGATGGGACGCGGGTTCCACGGGGGGCGCGGATCAGTCGTGGGCGGACGGAGGAGACGTACGACGGGGCGAACGCGGGCGGTGTACGACGGTGCGGACGCGACGAAAGGCGACAACGGTCACGAGCTGTGACGACAGGGAAGAGCGGTCGATCGTGGTGAGGAGGCCGGGACATGCGGACGCGAGTGCGCGGCTGGCGGTGGCGGCACAATCCGCTGCGTCGCCGCTCGGACGTCGTGGCGGCGTGGACCGCGCTGGTCGTCGCCGTCCTACTGTGCGTCGGTGCCCCGCTGGCCGGGCTCACCGTGGGCTGGCGGATGTACGACGGGGCGCGGGCCGCGGCCGCGGAGCAGCGCGCCGAACGCCACCGGGTGCGCGCGGAGGTCACCGAGCACGCACCCGCGGCGGTGCCCGTCGCCGAGGGCGACCGGCAGCCGACCTATCGGGTGACGGTCCGCTGGGCCGAGCCGGGCGAGCCGCCGCGTACGGACGAGACCCGGGTGCCCGCCGGTACCCGGGTCGGTGACCGCACGGACATCTGGCTGGACGACCGGGGCCGGATCGTGCCCGCCCCCGCGGACGGCACCGCGATCTGGCAGCACACGCTGACGGCCGGCGCCTGCGCCACGGGTGTGGTCGCGGCCTGCGTCCTGGGCGCGTATGCCGTCGTACGCCGGATCGCCACGCGCCGTCGTCTGGCCGAGTGGGAGCAGGAGTGGGCGCGTACGGGGCCCGAGTGGGGACGGCACTGGGCCTGACCGGGCCCGGGGCCCACCAGTCTTGGGGCGGGGACCGAGCACAACACATGCGCCGGGTTGGCTCCCGCCCAGCGGGTGCCTGAGCGTCAGTCGAGTAGCTGCATGCGCCGAGCGAACCGCCCGTGCTCCGTCAGCGCGTCGCGCAGCCCGGCGAGTACCGGCTCGCCCCGGTAGACGAGGACGCGGCCGCCGACCACTGTGGTCCAGGCGCGGCCGGGGCCGCAGCGCAGCCAGGCCTCGACCGGGTCGCTCAGCGCGCCCGCGAGCGCGACCTCGTGCAGGTCCCAGACCACCAGGTCGGCGCAGGCGCCCGGCCGCAGATGCCCCAACTCGTCGGCGCGGCCCAGGCACTGGGCCGACCCGCGGGTCGCGATGTCGAGGGCGTCGCGGGCGGTCATCGCGCCGGGTCCGCCCCGGTAGCGGCCGAGCAGGAGCGCGCCACGGGTCTCCATCCACAGCGACGCGTGATCCGTCGAGGCGGAACCGTCGCAGCCGATACCGACCGGCAAACCCAGTTCGCGCATCTCCCGCACGCGGGCGGTGCGGCAGACGGCATGGCGTCATCGTAGCCAGCACCGGCCAGGATCTGCCGGTCCGCGGACACGGTCTGGCGGCACTCCGGCTGCCCCCGTACGGTGTGATCATCCGCACCCTTATTCGTAGTAAAGGCGGTCTTCCATGGCCTTGTTCGACCTCCCCCTCGATGAGCTCCGGGACTATCGCAGCGCGTCCGTCGAGCCCGAGGACTTCGACGCCTTCTGGGGCAAGACGCTCGAGGAGGCGCGCGAGCACGACCTGGACGCCCGTTTCGAACCGGTCGAGACACATCTGAAGAACGTGAAGGTGTACGACGTCACGTTCGCCGGGTTCGGCGGTCACCCGGTGAAGGGCTGGCTGACGCTCCCGGCCTGGGCGAACACGCCGCTGCCCGCGGTCGTGGAGTTCATCGGCTACGGCGGCGGCCGCGGTCTTCCGCACACGCACCTGCTGTGGGCCTCGGCGGGCTTCGCGCACTTCGTGATGGACACCCGGGGCCAGGGCGGCGCGTGGGGCGGCGGGGGTGACACCCCGGATCCGGTGGGCAGCGCTCCCGCGTTTCCCGGGTTCATGACGCGGGGCATCGACGCCCCCGAGAACTACTACTACCGCCGGGTGTTCACCGACGGGGTACGGGCCGTGGAGGCGGCCCGCTCGCATCCGCTCGTCGACGCCCCGCGCACCGCGGCGGTCGGTTCGAGCCAGGGCGGCGGTATCTCGATCGCGGTGGGCGGTCTGGTGCCGGACCTGGCGGCGGTCGCGCCGGACGTGCCGTTCCTGTGCGACTACCCGCGCGCGACGAGGCTCACGGACCGCGATCCGTACCGGGAGATCGGCAACTACCTCAAGACGCACCGCGGTCGCACCGAGCAGGTGCACCGCACGCTCTCCTACTTCGACGGGGTGCACTTCGCGACGCGCGGCCGGGCGCCCGCCCTGTTCTCGGCGGCCCTGGAGGACCAGACGTGCCCGCCGTCGACCGTCTTCGCCGCCTTCAACGCGTGGGGACACGACGACAAGGCGATCGAGGTGTACGACTTCAACGACCACGAGGGCGGCGGCCCCTACCAGGAGGCGGCCAAGCTGGCCTGGCTGCCCAAGTACTTCTGAGGCAGTCGCGGTGGAGACGCGCGAGGCGGCCGAGCGGTTCGTACGGGTGTGGGAGCGGGCCTGGGCGGAGCACGACGTGGACGCGCTGCAGGCGTTGTACGCCGAAGAGTGCGTCCACCGTTCGATGCCGTTCCGCGAGCCGCATCGCGGGCGGGACGAACTCGCCGCGTATCTGCGCTGGTCGTTCGCGGACGAGCGGGTCGTCGACGTGCGGTTCGGTCCGCCGGTGATCGGTCGACATGGCCTCGCCGTCGCCGAGTTCAGGGTCCTCGCCGAGGAGGGCGAGGACCCTTCGACGCTGGCCGGTTGCGTCTTCGTGCGTTTCGACGCGGATGGTCTGGCCGTGGAGACCCGGGACTACTGGCACACCGCGCCGGGCCACCAGGAGCCCGCAGGGCCGCTGTTCCTCGCCTGAGCGCTCCGCTGGGAGGGCCTTTCCGCTGGGGGTTGTTCGGTATCTGCGGGCCGTCCGTGGCCGATCGTGCAGTTCCCTGCGCCCCTTCGGGCGCGAGTCCACCCAACCGCTTCCGTCCAGTCCGACCAGTCGGTACGTTCAGGGAAGCCGGGCCGCCCTTCCGCGCCCGGTGTTCCCGGCGGACGACGGAGGACCCATGTCCCAGGTGCAAGGCCACTGCGCGACACCCTTCGAGGCGGTGCGCGCCGCGTTCGAGGAGAACTTCCAAGGCCGCGCCGAGTTGGGCGCAGCCGTGACGGTCACGGTGGACGGCGAGACGGTGGTGGACCTGTGGGGCGGCTGGGCGGACGCGGCCCGGACGCGCGCCTGGGAGCGGGACACGCTGGTCAACGTGTGGTCGACCTCGAAGGGGCCGACGGCGCTGTGCGCGCACATCCTGGCGGACCGTGGGCTGCTCGACCTGGATGCGCCGGTGGCCGACTACTGGCCGGAGTTCGCGGCGGCGGGCAAGGAGTCGGTGCTCGTACGGCATCTGCTGTCGCACCGCGCGGGCCTGGCCGGACTGCGTGAGCCGCACTCGCCCGAGCAGCTCTTCGACTGGGAGCTGACCACGAAGCGGCTCGCGGCGACGGAGCCCTGGTGGGAGCCGGGGACGGGCTCGGGCTATCACGCGCTCACGTACGGATTCCTGGTCGGTGAAGTGGTGCGGCGGGTTTCGGGGCTGTTGCCGGGCGCGTTCCTGAAGCGCGAGGTGACCGGGCCGCTGGGCATCGACTTCACCATCGGGCTGCCGGAGAAGGAGGCCGGGCGCGCGGCCGAGCTGGTGCATCCGCCGGCCGCCTCGTCCAGTGAACAGGCGGCGATCTTCAGCCAGTTGGCGCCGGTGGCGCTGTCCGCCCTGGCCAATCCGGTGGTGGGCGCGACCGAGGCCAACACGGCGGCATGGCGGGCCGCCGAGATCCCGGCCGCCAACGGGCACGGCACTGCGCGTGCGGTCGCCGCGCTGTACGGAGTCTTCGCCGGGCGGGGGTCGTACGGTTCACATCGCGTCCTGTCCCCGGAGGCCGCCGAGCGAGTCCGTGAAGGACAGGGCGCGTGCCGCGATCTGGTCCTCGGCGCCGGCTTCGAGAACGAGACGGAGGCCGCCCTCGGCCTCTGGCTCAGCGGCTCCAACCGCTCCTACGGTCCGAATCCGAGGGCTTTCGGACACGACGGCTTCGGCGGTTCCTGCGGTCTCGCCGACCCGGAGGCGGGCGTCTCGATCGGCTATGTCATGAACCGGATGGGGCCGCATATCGCCGACGACCCCCGGAAGATGGCGCTCGTCGACGCCCTGTACAGCTCGCTCTGAGGTCGGGTCGCGCGGGCTGCGCGGCGACAGTCCGGGCGGCCTTGATTCAGCCTGATTTCGGCCGACCTGCCGGGACACCCTTCCTGTGTGGTTTAGACCAATGCTAGAGATGGTCCCGCAAGAGAGCCCGTGCTTCCGACACCCCACGGCTGGGATGCCGGAAAGCATGGGCTCGCAGCCCGCACGGCTACGTCTTGTCACAAGGGGAGCGCGGACATGGCCCGCAGCACCACGCACGATCACCCTCAGCCTCTTTACTCGCGCATCGCCTCGCAATTGCTCGGGGAGTTGCGCGACGGAACCATTCCACCCGGTGAACGGCTGCCGGGCGAGCGGCAGTTGGCCGCGCATTTCGGCGTCAGCCGCGAGACGGTGCGGCAGGCGCTGGAGATCCTGCGCCGGGGCGGCCTGGTCTCCACCGACCGGCGCGGCACCCACGCGACACTGCCCGGCCTCCCGGTCGGGCATCTCCCGTCGCTCAGCTTCCCGCTCGGCGCGCACACGACCCGGCCGTGCGCCGTCGACCGGGCCACCGTGGCCTGGGAGACTCCGCCGCCGGAGCACGCGGCGGCGCTCGGACTCGCCCCGCGGCGGCCCACGCTGGTCCACCGCTACGAGTCCGCCACGGAGGACGGGCGCGGGCGGCGGACGGCCGTGACGTCCTTCTCGGCCGTCGCCCTCACGGAGGTCGAGGAGCTCGCCCGCTACCGCGACCGCGCGGACGGCACGTCCTCGGCCCAACTGCGGCGGGCCTACGACTGGATGCGCCGGGCGGGCCTGGCCCTGCACCACCGCGACTCCATCACCCAGCCCGGCGACGCGGCCTCGGTCCGGGTGACGCGGCGGGTGCATGACCAGTACGCGCGTCCGCTGGAGATCACCGATCTGGTGGTGGACGCCCAACAGGATGCCTTGGTCTATGAATTCACACTTCCGGCGGTCAGCGAATTTAGTGGCCCATGAAGCCGGTTCGGGAGCACGGCCGGTCCATCCACGGCGTGAGTGAACTGCCCGTCAGCTGGTGACAGGGAACCAGGATGCGGTCTGAGACAGACGCAGGGGCGTGGAACTCCGAGGGCGGCGGGGCAAGCGCCGCGGCCCTCGGTCACACCGCGGCGCCCCTCCTGAAGTACAGGCGCACGACAGAACCCGCGGGGTCGAGCGCCTCCGTGACCAGATCGCTCAACTGCCGTACCACCCACATCCCGTGGCCGTTCACGGCCCGTGGGTCGGGCGGCAGATGGCCGGGGAACGGCGGGGCCGCGGCCGAGGCCGGTGTGCCGTCGTCGGACACCTCGCAGATCACGAAGTCGGAGTCGCTGCGCAGCCGCAGGACGCCCCGACCGCCCCCGAAGCGCACGGAGTTGTCGACAGCCTCGTACACCGCGGCCACCATGTCGTACATCCGCTGCTCGGGCACCCCGAGACCTCGGGCGTACGCGGACAGGGCGCGCCGTACGTGCGCCGACCGGCCACGGGCGAAGGGGACGTCGTCGCGGCCCGCGGGCAGGCCGCACGGCTGTCCCCTGTCGCATTCGGCGTAGAAGTCGGCCGGGTCGGCGTAGCGGCCGCTGGGCGCCGACTCCCGTGCCCCCAGGACCAGTTCGGGGTGGGTGCGGATCGCCGAGCGGACGACGCCCGCCGGGAGGGCACGGGTGTCGTACGGGCAGACGATCCAGTGAGGGGTGCCTGCGAAGGCGACGTTGAGCAGCGATTCGTAGCGCATCCACTCGCGGGTCTCGAAGTCCGTACGGTCCGGCCAGACGGGCTCACCGATGATCCGGACCCGGCGGGGGCGACCCGTCTCGTCCGTGTCGTGGGCGGCGCAATAGGCGTTGTACTGGCCCATGGTGCGGGACGGACAGCCGTACCAGTCGTCGGCGTCGATGAACTCGACCTCGCCGGAGCGGTGACCGAGCGCCTCGTCGAGGAGAGCGATGTTGCGGGAGGCGACGACGGCGAGGACGGTGTCGCCGGCGCCCAGACCGTCGCGGGCGAACGTCAGCGTCCCTTCGAGGAACTCGTCGTCCGTGCCGTAGCACAGCGCCTGGTGCACGAACCCCGTACGGCCCACGAGCCCACTCCTTCCGCCAGGTCCCCTTACTCGACCTGCTCGACACACAGTCCGGGAATGCGGTCCCAGCCGGTGACCCGCATCAGCCGCTGGATGTGCGGGGCGACGCCGTGCAGGACGAGGGTGCCGCCCGACGCGGACAGGGCGAGGGCCGCGAAGACCAGCAGGCGCAGCGCGCCGACGTCGATGAAGCGCAGGTCGCGCAGGTCGATCCGGGCGCGCACACCGTTCGCCCGGCGGGCGCGGGCCCGGGCCGTCTCGGCGTGCAGGGCGCGGGCCATCGCGGTGACGTTCGTGTCGTCGACCTCTCCGGCGAGCGCGAGGCCGGGCGGAGCGAAGGTGCGGGTGATGGACAGCAGTTCGTCGTGCCAGACGAGGTCGGCGGCCACCCGGCCGTGGTGCAGTCCGTCGAGCGGGGCCAGGTCGCCCTCGTCGAAGACGCGGCGGTCGTACTGGCAGATGCCGAGGACCGGCAGGGACGCGAAGACGGGTTCGAGGAGGAGTTCGCTGTCGTGCAGCATCTTGAGGCCCTTGCCCGCCTGGCCTCGCATAACTTCCATGCTGACGCGCAGGCCGAGGTAGCCGTCGCCGACCGCGCGGCGCGTCTCGCGGCGGATCACCTCATCAAGGTCCCACAGGCCATCGGGGCTCGCGAGGTGCGGGTCCACGGTGAGCCGCCCGGCGGCGAGTTCGTCGTCGACGACGCAGCCGTGGGCCTCCAGGAAGGTGAGGGCGAGCTCGGCCGGCAGGTCGGCCGGGCCCAGCACGAGGCCGCGGTGCCCGCTCGCCAGCCCGTCGAGAAGGAACGAAGCGACGACGGTCTCCCGCTCCTCGTCCGCGTCGTAGCCGAGGAGCAGATGATCCCCGGCGCGCATCTCTCCCACTGATCGCGGTGCGGGCACGGTCTCCATCCCCCGCACCTCCCAAGGTCGCCGCTCGGCGTGCCGGGACGCATCCACGCTACGCCTCAAGCGGCCCCGGTGTGAGGGCGAGTGCCTGATTCCCGGTCACCCGACCGGGGGGTCGGACAGCGGCGTTCCAGGGGGTTAAGGTGACCGCCATCGGTCGGGTGGAGGGGGAACCATGGGGGCCTCTGTACGCAACGGCAGGACCGGCAATCTGCCCGCCGAGGCCAACGTCTTCGTCGGCCGCAGGTCCGAACTGGCCGAAATCTCCGCCCTGTTGGGCACCGCACGGCTCGTCACCCTCACCGGCCCCGGCGGGGTCGGCAAGTCACGGCTGGCCCTGCGGGCCGCGCACACCGCACAGGCCGCCTTTCCCGGCGGGGTGTGGCTGGTGGAACTGTCCGACCTGAAGAACCCGGACCTCCTCACGAACGCCGTCGCCGAGGCGACCCGGCTCACCGAGCAGACACTGCGCCCGCTCCTGGAGGCGGTCTGCGAACACCTCGACGACGGGCAGCTCCTGCTCGTCCTGGACACCTGCGAGCACGTACTGGACGAGTGCGCACGTGTCGTACAGGAACTCCTCGCGCATGTACCGGAGTTACAGGTTCTGGCCACCAGTCGGCAGCCGCTGGGCGTGCCCGGCGAGCATCTGCTGGCCGTGACGCCGCTGCCGCTGGGCGAACGCGACGACGCGGTCGCCCTGTTCGCGGCCCGCGCCGCGGCCGCCGTGCCGTCCTTCGCGCTCACCGATGCCAACCGGGCGAACGTGGCGGCGGTCTGTGCCCGGCTCGACGGGATCCCGCTGGCCCTGGAACTGGCCGCGGTGCGACTGCGCGGCTTCCCCCTCGACCGCCTTCTGGAGGGCCTCGACTCCCGTTTCGACCTGCTCGTATCGCCCGCCCGGCCGCGGCTCGCCCGGCATCAGACGCTGCGTACGGCGATCGGCTGGAGCCATGAGCTGTGCACGCCGCTGGAGCGGCTGCTGTGGGCCCGCCTCTCCGTGTTCGCGGGCGGCTGGGACGTGGAGGCGGCCGAATTCATGTGCCACGGCGGCCCGTTGGACGCGGAGGAGATCCTGGCGCTGCTCGCGTCGCTCACCGAGAAGTCGATCGTGACGCGCGAGGGCGACGGCGTGGCCGGCCGCTACCGCATGCTCGACACCGTGCGGACCTTCGGCGCCGAGTGGCTCACCGGCCTCGGCGAGCAGGACGCCGTACGCGCTCGTCACCGCGACTACTTCCGGTGGATCGCCCGCCAGGGAGAGGCCGAGTGGCTGGGCCCCGGCCAGCGGATGTGGGCCGAGCGGCTGAGCGTGGAGCACGCCAACCTGCGGCTCGCACTGGAGGAGTGCCTGGCGGCGCCGGAGCCCGAGACGGCGCTCGAACTCGCGGGCACCCTCTGGTACTTCTGGTTCGCCTGCGGCTTCGCCGAAGAAGGCCGCGGCTACCTGGAGCGGGCACTGCGCCGGGCGCACGACGGCGGCCCCGAGCACACCCTGGCGACCTGGGCGCACCGCATGGTCACCGTCGTCCCGGACGATCTGGAGGCTGCCGAGTCGGTGAGCGCCGCGTACGTGTGGCTCGCCCAGGAACGCCGGCTGCCCGTCCCCGCACTGCCGTTGACGGGGGCGAGCCTCGCGGTGCGCGGCGAGTCGGCCCGGTCCGCCCTGCTGTACGGCAGCAGCACGCAGGGGCCGCGCGGCGGCGGCGGAGCGGAGTTCTTCCAGCTGCTGACGCTGGCCCTGCAGGCGTATCTCCTGGCCGGCCAGGGCGCGTTCGAGCGGTGTGCGGCGGTGGCCGAGCGGCTGCGCGCCGACTGCGCGAAACGCGGCGAGCTGTGGATGCGGGCCTGGGGTGACTTCTTCGTCGCCCTCGCCGGGATCGGGCTCGGGCGGCCGGACGACGCACTGCACTCCGCGCGTGAGGCGCTGGCCGCCAAGTGGCGCGTCCACGACCGTCTCGGCGCCGCGGCCGTCGCCGACCTCCTCGTCGCCGCGGAGGCCGCGCGCGGCGAGCCCGAACGCGCCGCCCGGCTCCTCGGCGTGGGCACCCGCCTCTGGTACGCGGCCGGACTCCCCCAGCTCAGCGACACCGAGACGACCGTCTTCCGCAGGGAGTACGCACGCCACCTCCGCACCGCCCTCGGCGACACCCGATTCGCCGAAGCGGTGCACGAGGGGCGGGAGTTGAGCCCTGAGGCGGCGATGCGGCTCGCGCTGGACGGCGTACTGGACGAACCGGACCTCTGATCGGCCGGACGGAGGCATACCGGCCACAGGTCCGGTCCGCGAATACAGTCATGTGACAGATGGCAGGAGCGCCGCGCGAGGCTAACGTCGACGGCATGCCCCCTCGCGCCGCACAACAGATCGAGCGATCACTCGTTCGGCGGACCGAGGTGAAGGTCGACTCGGAGAACCCGGAGCACGGCTCGCTGCTGATCATCTCGGGCGAGAAGGACCACACCGTGCCCCGGGCGACCGCCAACGCCTCGTACAAGAAGCAGCAGCGCAACCCCGGCATCACGGAGATCACCGAGATGCCGAACCGGAGCCACGCACGCACCATCGACAACGGCTGGCAGGAAGGGGCTGACACCGCGCTCGCATTCGTGCGGCGCTTGGTCTGACCGCTCCGCCGCCTCGTCCGATCGTTCCGCAGAGAAGAGAGACAGCCATGGGAACCCTCACCACCAGCGACGGCACCGAGATCTTCTACAAGGACTGGGGCACCGGGCAGCCGGTCGTCTTCAGCCACGGCTGGCCGCTCAACGCGGACACCTGGGACGGCCAGTCCCGACTGGTCGCCGACAACGGCTTCCGTGCCGTCGCCCACGACCGTCGTGGTCACGGCCGCTCGGGGCAGCCGTGGCAGGGCAACCACATGGACCAGTACGCAGACGACCTGGCCGAGCTCATCGAGGCGCTCGACCTCAACGACGTGGTCCTGGTGGGCCATTCGACGGGTGGCGGCGAGGTGACGCGCTACATCGGCCGCCACGGCACCGCGCGGGTCGCCAAGGTCGTCCTGCTGGGAGCGGTCCCACCGCTGATGCTGAAGACGGCGGACAACCCGGAGGGCACGCCGATCGAGGCCTTCGACGGGATCCGGGCCGGAGTCGCGGCGGACCGCTCGCAGTTCTACTGGGACCTCAGCGAGGCCTTCTACGGCTTCAACCGGCCCGGCGCCGCCCAGTCGGAAGGCATGCGCCGCGCGTTCTGGATGTGGAGCATGCAGGTCGGACTCAAGGCGGCGTACGACTGCATCAAGCAGTTCTCCGAGCAGGAGTTCACCGAGGACCTGAAGCGCATCGACGTGCCCACGCTGATCGCACACGGCGACGACGACCAGATCGTGCCCATCGCGGCCTCCGCCCACAAGACGGCCCGGATCGTCAAGGACGCCACCCTCAAGGTGTACCCGGGCGCCCCGCACGGCCTGGTCGGCGAGTACGAGCAGGCCTTCAACGCCGACCTGCTCGACTTCATCAAGGGCTGAGGCGTCTCAGCTTTCACGGCCACGGCGGCCGTCACGCGCTGACGGCCACGTACCCCACCGGTTGCGGGCGAAGGACCTGACCCGCAAACCGGTGGGGTACGACAGGTGTCAGCCCCAGGCCGACGCCTCCGGCACGGCGGTCGTCGACGCTCGGGGCATGAGTACACAGGACCGCCCCCGCACGGTCGCGTCACCGTTGAACCGGCTGAGCTGGCCGCTGGTGGCCGGGCTCGCGTCCCTCGCTCTGCTGCGGCCGCTGTTCTCGGCCTCCGGGCTGAGCGACGCGCTCGGCGAGCCCGCCACTCCGATCGTCCTGACCGTGGTCATCACACTGGCGTGGATTCTCACCGTGGGCCTCTCCCGGGTGCGCGAACCCGTGCTGACGCTGGTCGCCGCTGGTCTCGCCTACGCGGCCGCCGCGATCGTGCTCAGCGGCGTCCTCTCCCCGATCCTCGACGGCGAGCCGGACGGACCCCTGGCACATCCCCGGGCCATCGTCCCGGTCTTCCTCGTCAACGCGTTCTGGGGAGCGGTGTGCGGAGTCTGCGCCCTGGGCGTGAGGCGGCTGCGCGGTGTCCGGTCATGACACCGGGCCAACCCGCGGGAGCAGGGCCTGAGCGGTTCTCGGCGAAGTCCACTGCGGTAGAGCAGCGCCCCGAAGGGGCGCGGGGAACTGCGCGACCAGCCACGACGGACCCGCGCGTGACGACCAGACTTCCAGCGGAGTGCCTAGGCGGACGCCATGGTGACCGGGGCCGCCGTACGTCCGTGGATGCCGCGTGGTCGCGCGGCGGACGTGGCTGTGGCCGGCGGGATCTTCGTCCTCTCGGTCGTCGGCAGTCTGCGGGCGTTCATCGGCGCGCGCGAGGAGTCCTGGCTCGTCACGGGCCTCGGCTGGGTGCTGATGGCGGCCGCCTGCGGTGCGCTGTACTTCCGCCGGCGCCGTCCCGTGGCCGTCGCCGTCTTCGTGCTGGTGGTCACGGGCGCGTACTACCTGAGCAGCGTCTACGACGGCCCGCTGATGGTGGCGGTGATCGTGGCGCTCTACACCGTCGCCGCCGAGGGGCAGCTGCAGGCGGCCGTCGCCCTCGGCGCACTCATCGTGATCGGCGTGAGCGCCGGCACCCTGGCGGGCAACCACGACGTCAACGGCGTCGCCGTGTTCATGCTCACCGGCTGGCTGGTCGGAGTGGTCGCGCTCGGCTGGGTGCGGCACAGCCGCCTGGCCCACGCCCGGGAAGTGGAACAGCGGGCGGCCGGCGAGGAGCGGCTGCGCATCGCGCGCGAGCTGCACGACGTCATCGGCCATCACATCTCGCTGATCAACGTGCAGTCCTCCGCGGCACTGCACCGCCTCGAGAAGGATCCCCGGCAGGCCAAGACCGCGCTCGCCGCGATCAAGGAGTCGAGCCGGGAGGCGCTGCGTGAGCTGCGTACCACCCTCGGCGTGCTGCGCCAGGTCGACGAGGAGGCGCCCACCTCGCCCGCGCCGGGCCTGGAACGGATCGGTGAGCTGGTCGAGTCGGCACGCGTCGCCGGGGTCGACGTCCGTACGACAGTCACCGGAGCGCGGCGGCCGCTGCCCACCGAGGTGGACCTGGCGGCGTACCGCATCGTGCAGGAGTCACTGACCAACGTGACCCGTCACGCGACCGCCACCGCCACCACCGTGACCGTCCGCATCGACCAGGGGCCACGGGAGGTCACGGTCGAGATCACGGACAACGGGCGGAGCCCGGCGGCCGGTTCGGGGGCACCCGGCAGCGGCATCGCCGGCATGCGTGAGCGCGCCCGCGCCCTGGGCGGCGAACTTTCCGCAGGTCCCCGGCCCGGCGGCGGTTTCGCCGTACGGGCCCGCCTGCCGTACGCGAACGGAGCGTCTCCGCAGCCATGCTCTCCATGGACTACGAGGTGTTCCTCGTCTCCCGCATCCACGAGGAGTGGGAGCGCACCAAGGACCCATCGCTCGCGGTCCGTGAGGGCCTGGCCGCCACCGGCAAGGTCATCACCGCCGCCGCGGCCATCATGATCGTCGTGTTCGCCGCCTTCGTGCTCAGCCCCAGCCGGATGCTCCAGCAGTTCGGACTCGGCCTCGCGGTGGCGATTCTGCTGGACGCCCTGGTGATCCGCTGCCTGATCGTGCCGGCCGTCATGCAACTGCTGGGCAGGCGCGCGTGGTGGCTGCCCATCGCGGTCGCCAGGAGGCTGCCGAAGGTGGCGCTCGAACGCCCGGGCAACGGCTGACGCCGCTCACGGGACGTCCTGTCGGCCGGTGACGGCGCGGGTCGGGACGCGGCGACAGGCCGCCGGTACGACGACGGATAGGTGGTCTGACCTTGGCCGGGGTCAGTCTGACCTTGGCCGGGGTCAGACGGCATTCAGAGCCAGCCGTTGCGGCGGAAACCCCGGTGGATGACGAGGCAGAGCGTGGCGATGACGCCGAGCGCGAGGGGGTAGCCGTAGGTCCAGCGCAGTTCGGGCATGTGATCGAAGTTCATGCCGTACAGGCCGCAGATCATGGTGGGCACGGCGACGATGGCAGCCCAGGCCGTGATCTTGCGCATGTCCTCGTTCTGGGCGACCGTGACCTGGGCCAGGTGGGCCTGGAGGATCGAGTCGAGCAGCCCGTCGAAGGCGTTGATCTGCTCGGTGACGCGGGCGAGATGGTCGGCGACGTCGCGGAAGTACGGCTGGATGTCCGGCGAGACGGCCACAGGCGGCTCGTGGGCGAGGATCTGCAGGGGGCGGTGCAGGGGAACAACGGCCCGTTTGAGTTCCAGGAGTTCCCGCTTGAGCTGGTAGATCTGGCCGGCGTCACCGCGGGCGGTGTGTTCGGTGAACACCGCGGTCTCGACGGCCTCTATGTCGCTCTGCACCGCGTCGACGACCTCCAGGTAGTCGTCGACCACATGGTCCACGATGGCGTGCAGGACGGCGGAGGGTCCCTTCGCCAGCTGCTCGGGCAGGGTCTCCAGCGCTTCACGCAACGGGCCCAGCGAGCCGTGACCGCCGTGCCGGACGGTGATCACGAAGTCGTTGCCGATGTAGACCACCAGCGCCCCGGTGTCGACCACCTCGCTGGTCGCGGTGAGTTGCTCGTGCTCGACGTAGCGCACGGTCTTGAAGACGGCGAACAGCGTGTCGTCGTACCGCTCCACCTTCGGCCGCTGATGCTCCTGGACGGCACCCTCGACGGCCAGCGGATGCAGGCCGAAGAGCTTGGCGAGGCCCGCGAACTCCCCCTCCGTGGGCTCGTGCAACCCGATCCACACGAAGCCGTCCCGGCCCTTGCGGGCCCGTCGGATCGCCTCGTCCGGCGCCCAGTCGCCGGGCTGCCGCCCGCCCTCGCGGTAGACCAAGCAGTTCACCACGGCGCTGCCGAGCGGGGAACGGACGGGATGGCTGAGGTCCACGGAGCGGCGGTACGCGCGACGCACGGCTCTGCTCAGGTTACGGATCATGGGCACGGGCTGGGCTCCTTCGGTGACCGGGTCAGTGTGCCACCGGTTTCCGGTCACGCCGCGCACAGATACCGACGCCGAGGATCGATGGGCCTGGTCCTCAAGACCTCGGCCGCCGCCACGGTGGCGGACCCGTTCCCGCCGGTCAGCCGGTTTTGCGGCCCCACCAGGTGTCGATGCGCTCCCACTCGTCGGCCCACTGGTCCATGCGGCGCCGGTCGAGGCGTACGCGTACGGTCTGGGCGGCTCCCCAGACAACCCCGCCGGTGACCGTCACGGCCAGGGCGCCCGCGAGGGCGGACTGCAGGACCGCCTCCGTGTGCGACACGGGCTTCGACGCCAGGGCGTCGTGTTCATCGGTCCACACCGTCACCTGAGACCCGGCCTGGGAACCGAGCGGGACTCTGGTCTGTCCCGAACGCGGCGAGCCGTCCGACGCGGTCCAGCGCGCCGTGACCCACACCCGTTGGTCGTCCACCGTGATCGCGGATGACGTGGCCACGGCGTCCTCGGCGAGCACGGCGGTGACGGCATGCCGCACCAGCCGCTGCCGGTCCAGGCTTTGCTGCATCACGTCCTGCGTCACCAGTCCCGCCAGCAGGCCGCCCACCACGGCGACGGTCCAGGCGGCCAGCACGACCCAGGCTTCGACGACGTCACTGCGCCGCCTGAGCGCATTGCGCCGCCACCGCCACCAGCGCACCCTCGTCCGCTGTGTCCTCGCCACCGTCGACACCCCTCATGAGTACCGACACCGACCCCCTTCAATTGTGCTCCCTGGAACGTTCGAGGGAGCCGGCCCGTCGTCGACGGTTGGCGCGGGGATCACTGCCGTTTCCACCGGGAGAACGGCTCCTTTACGTCGCGGGGCGCGGCGGCGAGGGCGTCGTCGTCGGGGTCGGCCGGGGTGACATGAGGGAGGTGGACGACAAGGTCGTAGGCGTCCGGTGGGCTCTGTTCGGAGTAGAAGGTGCCCATGCCGAAACGCTGCCGGGAGACAGCCCGCAGGGTGGTGGCGACAGTCGCCGCAGGTCGACCGCGAAGGGGCCGTCGGTCACCGGGCGTGCGCCCGCTCATGGCGGGGTTCGTACAACCCGAGTTCGCTGCCGCCCGGCAACCGCAGCGCGGTGATGAGCCCCCAGCCCTCATCACTGACCGGTTTAGTGAACTCCACGCCTTTGTCCGCCAGTTCGGTCACCGTCTCCGCCACGTCGTCGCACATCAGGAACAACTCGTGGGAGTCCGGGCCCGCCGACGGATGCAGGGCGAGCTCCGCGGGCGGCAGCTTGAAGATCAGCCATCCGTCGCCCGCGTCGACGTTCGGGTACTGGAGCACGTCCCGGAAGAAGGCCCGGTCCGCCTCAGCGTCGCGGCTGTAGATGATGACGTGAGCGCCGTTGATCATGATCTGCCCTCGGTGGGAGCGGTTGTTGGCTTCACGCTAGGAAGTGTCCGGTCACCCTGCCACCGGGCCTTGGGCATGCGCGATCGAGGAGCACGACGCCGAAGGTCCCGCCGACCGTCGAGCCGGCGGGACCCGGGACGTGCGACCGGATGACCCTCGACCGGGCCGGATCGCCCTCGACCGGACCTGCTCAGCCCTGCGCCTGGGTGACGTTGACCATCCAGGGGACGCCGAACCGGTCCGTACACATGCCGAACACGTCGCCCCACATCTGCTTCTCGAGCGGGACGGACACAGTGCCGGCGCCGGACAGCTTCTCCCAGTAGCCGCGCAGCTCGGCGTCGTCGTCACCGCTGAGGCTCACCGCGAAGTTGCTGCCCTGTGAGTACTCCATGCCCGGCGGGGTGTCGGCGCCCATCAGGGTGAAGCCGTTCGGAGTCTCCAGCATGCCGTGCATGATCTTGTCCGCTTCGGGGGCGTCCGGCGAACCGAAGTCCCCGAAGGTATTGAGCGCCAGCGTGCCGCCGAAGACCTCCTTGTAGAACTCCAATGCCTGACGGGCGTCGCCGTCGAAGCTGATGTACGGGTTGAGGCGCGAAGCCATGGAAAACCTCCCAGATCGAGCCAAACGATCAGATCTGCGCAGACTAGCGCGGGCCACTGACAACGGCCCGTCGTAGCTGATGGGGGTACACGAAGGACAGGTGAACCGCGCGGGCCGGACAGGGCTTTGGGCCGGACGGCTGCCCTATGACACCGGATTCTCGATCAGCGTGACCCGATTGCCGTCGGGGTCGTGGACAGCCGCGAACCGCACCCTCCGGCCGCCCGGCTGGACCGGCCCCGCCGTGATGCCGCGGTCGGCGAGTTCCGCCAGCACCTTGTCCAGGTCGTCGACGACGAGATTGACCAGAGCCCCTCCGGCATGCTCGGGCGACTCGAAGACCTGCACCCAGCCGGTCGTCGAGATGTGCCAGTCGGCAAGCCCCGCCATCGGCCTCGCGTCTGCGGGACGTCCCAGGAGCTGCTCGTACCAGGCAACCGCGGACTCGATGTCGCCCACGGGCGCGACTGCGAGAACATGCGTGAAAGCCATGTGACCGTCCCTTCGATCCCTTCGATGCGCATACGCTCCCTACGCCCATAGGACTCCCCGCACACCGGAAACTCATCGCCGGACACGGGGACACCGGGATCCGGGGATCCGGGGATCCGGGGATCCGGTCGTCAGGCTCATCGACAGCTGATCGCGCAGACCAGCCTTCGCGCCTGTCAGGTCCTCGCTTCGTCGTGTGAGGTCATCGGCGGAGTCTCGGGTGTCGTACGGCGGGCATCCGACCGCTTTCCCGTGGCGCGCGCCAGAGCGGCGAGCATCGCGGCCGCCGCCAGCGTCGCTCCGGCCGTGGCGATCCCGGAGACGTGCAGTCCACGGGCGAAGCCGTTCGCGAACTCCGCCGTACCCACGTGGGTTCCGGCATACGTGCCGACGATGAGCCCCAGCACAGCGACACCCAGGGCCGTGCCCACCTGGCGGGTCGTACTGATGCTCGCGGCGGCCAGACCGGAGCGCTCCATCGGAAGCGCGGCCATGCCGGCCAGTTGCGTGGGACCGATGGCCGCCCCCATCCCCGCGCCGAGTACCACGGAGACAGCCGTCAGCGGGCCCAGCCCCGTGTCGGCGTCGAGGAGGACGAGTCCGGCGAGACCGAGGCCGGAGACGAGATAGCCGACCGCCATGACGTGGACCGGCCCGAACCGCCCGCACAGTGTGCTCGCGAACGGCGCGACGGCGCAGATGGACAGCGTCAGCGGCAGGAAACGCAGGCCCGTCTGCATCGCGGAGTGGCCCTGGACCTGCTGGAGGTAGAGCGAGAGCAGGAAGAACACGGCGCTGGTGCCGAAGCCGAGAACCAACGAGGCGACGTTGGGCACGGTGAACCGCGGGTCCCGGAAGAGCCGTACCGGCAGCATCGGCCGTACCGTGCGGCGTTCCCACCACACGAAGAGGACGAGGGCGACCAGGGCCGTGGCGAGCGGCAGGATCGTGTGGCCCGACGTCCAGCCGTACGCACGACTCTCGATCAGGCCGTAGGTGAGCGTGCCGAGCAGGACCAGGGCGAGGATCTGCCCGGCGAGGTCGAAGTGGGCGTGCTCGGGGTCGGAGCTCTCGGGGAGCGACCGCGCGCCGAGCCAGAGGGTCAGCAGGCCGACCGGCAGGTTGATCAGGAAGATGCCGCGCCAGCCGACCGTGTCGACCAGGGCTCCGCCGACCAGCGGGCCGATGACGATCGCCGAACCGCCGACGGTGCCGTTCAGACCGATGATCCGGGCTCGTTCGCGATGGTCCGGATAGGCCTGCACAAGATTGGAGAGGGTGCCCGTGAAGACCAACGCGGCCGCGGCGCCCTGTACGGCACGAGCGGCGACGAGCACTCCGATGGAGGGCGCGGACGCGCAGGCGAGCGAAGCCAGCGTGAAGACGGCGACGCCGGTCAGATAGGTGCGCTTACGGCCGTGGCGGTCGCTGATCACTCCGCAGGACAGCAACAGGGCGGAGAGGAGCAGGACGTAGGCGTCGACCACCCACTGCATACCGGACGTACCGGCGCGCAGATCGGATCCGATGTCGGGCAGGGCGACGGTGACGATCGAGACATCGAGCAGGGCGATGAACGCACCGAGCATGAGCCCGACGGGGAGCTGCCAACCGGGACGTGAAGACATGGAGGCATCCTTCGACAACGGTTTTCATTGCGAGGCGCCCACGGTGCGACCTAAAGTCGGCTTGATGTCAACCGGGACCGAACCATCACCCGCGTCCCCGCTCTCGCCGTCCGCCTACGGCATCGGCGACGTGGCGGCGCGGTTCGGCGTGGCCGTGTCCACCCTCCGCTGGTGGGAGCACTGCGGACTGCTCACGCCCGCACGCACCTCGGGGCGCCGCGTGTACGGCGACGCCGACCTGCGACGCATCGCGCTCATCCAACTCCTGCAGAGGGCGGCGATGATGAGCCTGCCGGAGATCGCCGCGCTGCTGGCCGGCAGCAGCGCGGACCAGGACTGGCGTACGGCGGTCCACTCACGGGTCGCCGAATGCGAGGACCAGATCGCCCGCCTGACGGCGGCCCGCGGCTACCTCACCCACCTGCTGGACTGCCCCAGCGATCACCCCACCGACCGGTGCCCCTATCTGGCCGCCGAGATCGACGCTTACCTCGCGACCGGCCGCCTGTCGGCGCCTTCGAACGTCGCCGAAGACTGAGCCGCCGCCCCCATACCCCGTCTCCCCGCGTTCCGCCGATCTGCTGCGCCATCGGCAGCCCGCGACCTAGAGTCCCCAGCAACGAAAACCGTTTCCAATTACTGCAAAGCGTCGACTGCCGTCGACACCTCTGGGGAGGGGCCGGTTCGTATGACCGCGCAGCAGCACACCACCATCGGAGACGTCTTCAGCGCCGGGGCAGAGGAGTTCCACCGCTGGTCCCCGTTGCTCTGGGACCGGGTCGGGGACGCCACGGCGGCCGCGGCCGCTCCGGAGCCCGGCGAGCGCGTACTGGATGCCTGCTGCGGGGCCGGGGCGTCGGCGCTGCCCGCCGCACGGGCCGCCGGCGGGGGCGGAACGGTCGACGCGGTCGACCTCTCCCGCTCGCTGCTGGACATCGGCGAACGCCGTGCGCGGGAGGAGGGCCTGGAGAACATCCGCTTCCACCGCCACGACGTGACGAAGTGGAGCCTTCCCGACGACGGGAACGACAGCGGCTACGACGTGGTGCAGTGCGCGCTCGGGGTGTTCTTTTTTCCCGACATGGACCGGGACACCGCTGCACTCGCCCGCCTGCTGCGACCTGGCGGACGCCTCGCGGTGACGGTGTGGGAGAAGGGGGCGCTGGGCGGCTGGGGACAGGCATTGAAGAGCGCGGTCGAGACCGAACGCGCGTGGCCGGGCTCCTCGCAGTCGGCCCAGCTCGCCAGGATCGAGACCGCCGAGAGCCTCGCCTCCTGGATGAAGGGGCTCGGACTCACGGATCCTCATGTCGTGCGCCGAGAGCTGGACGTTCCGCTCACCGTCGAGTCGGCCTGGGACCTGGCGGTGGGCAGCGGCACACGCGCGCTGCTCGACGGCCTGGCTCCCGCCGCGGTCGAGCGGGTTCACGCACGGTTCACCGACCTGATCGCCACCGCGTCGGTCACCGATCTGGACGTACGGATCCTGACGGGAACGGCCGCCGCTGCCTGAACGGTCGGACGGGCCGGACGACGCGTGACGCGGCGGCCGAGCAGTCCGGCCTCGGGATTCTGATCAGTACCCGCTGTCCGGCCCGGCTCCTATGGAACGGCGGTTGCCGGCAGGTCGGGGTGGTTCTGCGACCGGTCGGCCGCCGCCTGGACCGTGAGGACCAACGACATGGGTTCGTGCTTCTTCAAGTGCGCCCCGGTCCATCCGGGGCGCACCCAGGCTCTGTCCGTTCCGGGCGGCCGCCGAGCGGCCCTTGGGTGTTCTTCGCGCGAGTTGGCTGTTTGTTCACGCGTTCTTGGCGGCGACCGGCGGAGTGATCACAAAGAGGCGATTCCAGACCGGACTTTTACGCCATTTGTAGGGATTTAGCGAAATCCTGACGCTCTCTTAACGCCCAGGCGGGCAGCGCTCTCGGGATACGGGCTGTTTCGGCGCTTACGCTCGCGCCGTGTTCAATGTGACTGGTCTGCTGAAACGCCTGGTGATCGGCCGGGCCAAGCGCAGCGAAGAGCTGCACGAGACGCTGCTGCCCAAGCGGCTCGCCCTGCCGATCTTCGCCTCCGACCCGCTGTCGTCGGTGGCGTACGCGACGCAGGAGATCCTGCTCGTGCTCACCCTCGGCGGGCTGGCGTATCTGCACTTCACGCCGTGGATCGCGGCGTCGGTCGTGGCACTTATGACAGTGGTGGTGCTCTCGTACCGTCAGGTGGTGCACGCCTACCCGAGCGGCGGCGGCTCGTACGAGGTGGTCTCGACGAATCTCGGCCCCTCGGCCGGTCTCGTGGTGGCCGCGTCGCTGCTCGTCGACTACGTCATGACGGTGGCCGTGTCGGTCGCCTCTGGCGTCGACAACATCATCTCTGCGATCCCCCAACTGGCCGAGCACCGCGTCCTGTTGGCACTGTGTTTCGTCGCCCTTCTGACCGCCATGAACCTGCGCGGCACACGAGAGTCGGGGAAGGCCTTCGCGGCGCCGACATACCTCTTCATCGGCGGCTTACTGATCATGGTTCTCACCGGTCTGATCCGCTATCTGCTCGGCGACGCGCCGGTCGCCGAGAGCGCGAAGTACGGTGTGACACCGGAGCACGGGGACGCGAATCTCACCGGGCTCGCGCTGATGATGCTGGTGCTGCGGGCCTTCTCGTCGGGCTGTACGGCGCTCACCGGTGTGGAGGCGATCTCCAACGGCGTACCCGCGTTCCGCAAGCCCAAGTCGCAGAACGCGGCGAGCACGATGGTGGCGATGGGCGCCATCGCGATCGTCATGTTCGTCGGGGTCACGACGCTCGCGCTGATCTCCAAGGTGCGGATCACCGAGGACGCCTGCCGCCTCACCGGCCTCGACGGCAGCTGCGAGAGCCACACCCAGCGCACGGTCATCGCGCAGATCGCGGCCGCCGTGTTCGGCGGTGAGAACAGCGTCGGCTTCTACTTCATCCAGGCGGCCACCGCACTGGTGCTGATCCTCGCCGCCAACACCGCCTTCAACGGCTTCCCGCTGCTCTCCTCGATCCTGGCCCAACACCGCTATCTGCCCCGCCAGTTGCACAACCGCGGGGACCGGCTCGCCTTCTCCAACGGCATCCTGGCCCTCGCCGTCGTCGCCGGTCTGCTGCTGTGGGGCTTCAAGGCGAACGTCACAGACCTCATCCACCTCTACATCCTGGGCGTGTTCACCTCCTTCACGCTCTCCCAGACGGGCATGGTCCGGCACTGGAACCGCGAGCTGCGCGCCACGACCGACCCCGCGCGGCGCCGCCGCCATCAGACCGCGCGTGTGATCAACGCGCTGGGCGCGATGGTCACCGGCCTGGTCCTGGTGATCGTGCTCGCCACGAAGTTCACCCAGGGCGCATGGCTGGCGGTGCTCGCCGCGATCGTCCTGTGGCTGATGATGCGCGGCATCCGCCGGCACTACGACGCCACCGCCGCGGAGCTGGCCGTGACCGACCCGCGCGATGAACTCGTCCCGCCGTCAAGGGTGTTGGGCATCGTCCTGGTCTCCACCATTCACAAGCCGACGCTGCGGGCACTGGCGTACGCGCGTGCTTTCCGGCCGGACCGACTCGAGGCGCTGACGGTGTCGGTGGACCGCGACGAGGCGGCCGCGCTGCGGGAGCGCTGGGAGGAGTACGGCATCGAGGTGCCCCTCAAGGTCATCGACTCGCCCTATCGCGAGGTGACCCGCCCGGTCGTCGAGTATGTGCGCTCGCTGCGCCGGGAGAGCCCGCGCGATGTCGTGGCGGTCTTCATCCCCGAGTACGTCGTCGGGCACTGGTGGGAGAACCTGCTGCACAACCAGTCCGCCCTCTGGCTGAAGAGCCGTCTGCTGTTCACGCCCGGTGTGATGGTCACCAGCGTGCCGTGGCAGCTGACGTCCTCGGCCCGCGCCGACCACCCTGCCGCCCGCGCGCCGGGCGCGGTGCGCCGGGGCGAGCCCGCCGGCACCGCCGCGCGAGAGGACGATCACCTCAGCCGGCACTGAGCCTCGCTCGCCCCGGCCCCCTTCGGTGGCGGAGGGTCGCATTCCGGACGGCCACCGTATGACACGCGTCATTTTCGTCGGTCGCCGAGTCAGCGATGCATCAAGCCGCTCCCACCGCGTGACGCGCGTGCCTAGCGTCACGCGCATGTCTCGACGAATCGAGGAACCCGCGTCAGGCCGTTTCCCCGACCTGCCGCCGTACGACGACGGGCCCTGGGTGCACGACGGCGCGTGGGCGGGTGAGGCGCGCTCGGCCGTGGGCTGTGCCGTGCTGTTTGTGGGGCTGTTGTTGCTGTTCGACGCGGAGTCGGGGCGCCTCACGGCGCTCCGGGCGCTGCTGTGGACGGCGCTGGCCTGCCTCCTGTTCGCCGTGCTGCTGCCCACGCGTGTGTCCGCGTGCGAGGGCGTGCTCGTGTGCCGGGGACTGCTCGGGCAGCGGTCCGTACGCACGGACCGTCTCGTGGCGGTGCGCCGCTCGGACGGTGTGGCCCAACGCCTCGTCCTGCGCGACGACCTCGGCGGACGCGTCGAGTTCGACCCCCGGATCCTGGTCGCCAACCCACCGCTGTGGCGGCTCCTGGACGAGGGTGCCCGTGTCTCCGCGGCAGGCGGCTCGCTCGTCTGCGGTACGGCGGAGCTGCGGCGGCTGTCGGAGCGGCTCGACCGGGAGACGGCCTGGACGGTGTTCCGGATCTCCGGGCTGGAGTAGCTATCCCGGGTGCCCCGGCCTGGTGGCCACCACCATCCGGCAGCGCGGGCTGCCGTCGTCCCGGCGTCCGAACTCGGGGAGGGCGTAGTGCTCCACGGTGAAACCGGCGCGGGCCAGTTCCCGTCGTACATCGCCCAGGCGGAACGCCCGGTAGTACATGACGAACGGGGGACGCCACACCGCGTTCCGTACGCGCATCGCCGTGTCGAAGCCGAGCAGGGCCCAGTAGCCTCGTGAGCCGGGGCGCGCGGGGGCCGCGATCGGGAAGACGAACCGTCCGCCGGGGCGCAGCACCGAGTGGACCTGTGCGAACAGGCCGGGCAGTTCCCGGGGCAGGAAGTGCCCGAACGCCCCGAAGCTCACCACCAGGTCGAAGGCCGGCCCGAACGGCAGGGCCCGCGCGTCGCCGCGCACCCACGCGGCCGGTGGTCCGCCGGGCCGCACCGCCCGTTCCCGGGCCACGGCGAGCATGCCCGCGCTGATGTCGACCCCGGTGACCCGCTCCCGGCACACCGTCCGCAGCACGTCCATGCCCGCACCGGTGCCGCAGCACAGGTCGAGCCCGCTCTCGAACGGCCCGATCCTCCGCAGCGCCCGCGCCACGGCCCGGAGAACCGAGTCCGGCGTACGGAACGGCGTGTGGTCGAACTTCGGCGCGAGCAGATCGTAGCCATGCTCGACGGACGACAACGCCTGCACGGCGAGCTCGCGGAACGTGGGTCCTTGCGGAGTGAACATCGCTGATCAGCTTAGGGCGTGCAGGGTGGAGAAGCCCGCCTTCCCGCACCCACCAGGAACCCTTGGCCAAGGTTCTCGGCCGAGGTGTCACTCCCCAGGCTCTGGCCATGGCGCGGCCTTCCCGGACCTTCCCCCGCACTGTCACCCTCGACAGTGCCGACGCCGGTCCCGCGGTCCGATGCCGGCGGTGCCGTCACGTGCCCGACGTTTCGCTCAGGGAAAGGCTGTACCTGCCCTATGACCTCCTTCCGTCCCGCACCCGCCTGGCTGGCCGACGCCGTGTTCTACCAGATCTACCCGCAGTCGTTCGCGGACTCGAACGGCGACGGGATCGGTGACTTCGACGGCATCGCCGAACACCTCGACCATCTGGCCTGGCTCGGGGTGAACGCGGTCTGGCTCAACCCGTGTTTCGCCTCGCCGTTCGGGGACGCCGGGTACGACGTCGCCGACTATCTGGCCGTGGCGCCGCGCTACGGCTCCAACGACGACCTGGCGAAGCTCGTCGACCACGCGGGCCGCAGCGGCATCCGCGTGCTGCTCGACCTGGTCGCCGGTCACACCTCCGACGAGCACCCGTGGTTCAAGGAGTCGGCGAACAATCCGGGCGACCACCGCTACATCTGGGCGCCGGAGGGCCCAGCGGGCCGCCCGGACGGCTTCGTGGCCTCGCCGGGAAGCCGTCCCGGCGCGTATCTGCCGAACTTCTTCGACTTCCAGCCCGCCCTCAACTTCGGCTACGCGCACGAGAATCCGGCCGAACCGTGGCGGCAGCCCGTGGACGCGGAGGGGCCGCGCGCCAACCGCGAGGCCCTTCGCACGATCATGGACCACTGGCTGCGCCTCGGCCTCGCGGGCTTCCGCGTCGACATGGCCTCGTCGCTCGTCAAGGACGACCCGGGCAAGGCCGAGACGAGCAAGCTCTGGACGGAACTGCGCCACTGGCTGGACCGTACGCATCCCGACGCGGTACTGCTCTCGGAGTGGGGCGAGCCCGAGGTCTCCGTCCCGGCGGGGTTCCACACCGACTTCTTCCTCCAGTTCGGCGGCCCCACCGACGGTCTCGCCCTGCGCTCGCTGTGGAGCAACGGCACGGGGACCGTCGATCTCGACTGGGATCCGCTGGACTGCTTCTTCGACCCGAGCGGCAGGGGCTCACCGCGCCCATTCCTGGAGGCCTGGCAGCAGGCCTCGGCCGCGCTGGGCGACAGCGGCTTCGTCTCCCTGCCCACCGCCAACCACGACTTCTCCCGCCTCAACTGCGGTCCCCGCACGGCCGAGCAGCTCCCGGCCGCCTTCGCCTTCCAGCTCACCTGGCCCACCCTCCCCGCCATCTACTACGGCGACGAGATCGGCATGCGCTACGTCCCGGACCTCCCCGACACCGAGGGCAGCGTGCTCGGCCCCCGCTACAACCGCGCGGGCTCCCGCACCCCCATGCAGTGGGACGACACCCCCAACGCCGGTTTCTCGACGTCCGACCACCCCTATCTCCCGGTCGACCCGGCCCCCGACCGGCCCACCGTCGCCGCCCAGCGCGCCGACGAGAGGTCCCTCCTCCATCTCGTACGCCGCCTCATCGCTCTCCGTACGACGACGCCGGAACTCGGCCCGGGCGGCTCGGTGGAGGTCCTGCACGCCGGGTACCCGTTCGTGTACGTACGCGGCGGGCGGTATCTCGTGGTCGTCAACCCCCAGCAGGGGCAGGCAAGTCACCCTCTCGGCGGCATCCGCCCCGGCCGAGCCCTGGAGGCGTCCGGCGTCGAGATCGACGGCGGCACGGTCACGGCTCAGGGGTTCGGTTACGGGATCTTCGAAGTAGACGGATAGGCGTTCACGAGCTCGCCGGGCGCGAGGGGGCGGCCCGCGTGGCGACGGTCTCGCGCGGCCCGCCCGGACCGTGCCCCGTCGGCCGTCGCAACCGGCCCAGCAGGACCACCGCGACGGCCATCCCGGCCACCGCGAGGATGACGCACGCGACGAACGCGGCCTGATACCCCTGCGTCAGCGCCGCGAGCCGGTCCGCGCCACTTGTGTACGACACCGCGACCGACGAGACGACGGCGACTCCGAAGGCACCCCCGATCTGGAAGGCCGCGGTGTTGATCCCGGAGGCCACCCCGGACTCCCGCTCCCCCACCCCGGTCAGCGCGGCGATGGAGCCCGCCACCGCACAGGCTCCGAGCCCCGGCCCGAAGACCAGCAGCCCGGGGAACAGATCGGGGACGAACCCGCCGTCCACCGGCACGCCGGCCAGCAGCAGACTGCCCACGCCGACCAGCGTGAGGCCGCCGACCGCGACCCGGCGCGGGCCGACGCGGGTGACCAGTGCCTGGCCGATGTACGAGCCGATGACGGCCGTCGCGGGCATCACGACGTTGTAGAGGCCGAAGCGCAGCGGCGAGTAGCCGAGCACGCCCTGCCCGTACTGGGAGACGGTGTACGACATCCCGAAGGCACAGCTGCCGAGCAGGAACACCACCACGTTCCCGCCGCTCACCGAACGCGCGCGCAGCAGCCGCGGCGGAACCAGGGGTGCCTTCGACCGTGCCTCGATACGCACGAACAGCAGAGCCAGCGCGGCGGCAGCGGCCAGCAGGCCGACCGTCTGCGCCGACAGCCATCCGGCACGCGGTGCCTCGACGACGGCGTACACGCAGGCGAGGAGCGCGGCGGTGATGGTCAGGGCGCCGGCCGGATCGTACGAGCGGGTGCGTGCCTCGGTGCGGCTCTCGCGCAGCAGCACCGGGCTCAGGGCGATCAGCACCAGCGCCACCGGCACGTTCAGGAAGAACACCCACTCCCAGCCGAGGACGTCGGTGAGCGGGCCGCCGATCAGCAGCGCCGCCGTGGCGCCGAAGCCGCCGCTGCCGGACCAGAGCGCGAGGGCCTTGTTGCGCTCGGAGCCTTCCTCGAAGGTGTTCAGCAGGATGGAAAGAGCGGTGGGTGCCATGACGGCGGCCGACACGCCCTGGACCGCGCGCGCCGCGACCAGCACGCCCGCCGTCCAGGCGAACCCGCACAGCAGCGACGACAGTCCGAACAGCAGGGTGCCGGTCATGAAGACGCGGCGGCGGCCCAGCAGATCGGCGATCCGGCCGCCGAGGAGCAGCAGCCCGCCGAAGCTGAGCAGGTAGGCGCTCATCACCCACTGGGCGCCGCCCGCGGTGAAACCCAGTCCGTCGGCGATGGACGGCAGCGCGAGGACGACGATCTGCGAGTCGAGGATCACCATGAACCCGGCCACGCAGAGCAGCGCGAGGGCGCGCCAGCGGCGCGGATCGGGGGTCGTGGCGGGCATCGCACCGGGCGTGGTGGCAGCCATGGCTCAGCCCCCCAGCCGGATGCCCGCGAGCCACACGTCCGGCCCGCCCGGGCTCTGGTCGAACGGAACCTCGGGCGCGTGCCGTGGCCGACGCCGCAGGCGCAGGCGCAGCACAGCGAGCCGCGGAACAGCGAGAATCTTCCTCGTACGGCGCGTGGGAACGATGGCGGTCATGGGAACCTCCCGTGTCGTATGGGTGCTTTCACCCCACCGACGAACCGCCTCACTCCGATCGACACTCCGCGAGACGCTTCTCCAGAAACTTCCGTTCGGCCTCGTTCTCCACCAGCTCCAGCGCCTGCCCGTATGCCTCGGCCGCCTCCCCCGTACGCCCCATGCGCCGCAGAAGGTCCGCACGGGTGGCGGGCAGCAGGTGGTAGCCCGCCAGATCGCCCGCCTCCTCCAGCTCCGCCACCAGGGCCAGTCCCGCCTCGGGGCTCTCGGCCATGCCGACGGCGACCGCGCGGTTCAGCCGCACCACGGCCGACGGCACGAAGCGCGCCAACTCCCCGTACAGGGCGGCGATATCGGCCCAGTCCGTGTCGTCGGGCGTGGCCGCGGTGGTGTGGCAGGCCGCGATGGCGGCCTGGATCTGGTAGGGCCCCGGCCGCCCCCGGCGCAGCGCGGTCTCCAGCAGCGCGGCACCCTCGTCGACCTCGGCCCGGTCCCACCGCGTACGGTCCTGGTCCTCCAGCGTGACCAGCTCCCCCGCGGCGTCCACGCGCGTGTTCCGCCGGGCGTCGTGCAGCAGCACAAGCGCGAGCAGGCCGAGCACCTCGGGCTCGTCGGGCATGAGCCGGGCCAGCACGCGGGCGAGCCGGATGGCCTCCTCGCAGAGGTTCGTACGCACCAGGTCGGCGCCGGACGAGGCGGCGTACCCCTCGTTGAAGAGGAGATACACCACGCCCAGCACCCCGGTCGTCCGCTCGGGCAGCAGGTGCGCGGGCGGCACCCGGTAGGGGATGCCGGCGTTGCGGATCTTCCTCTTGGCCCGCACGAGGCGTTGCGCCATCGTCGCCTCGGGGACGAGGAAGGCCCGGGCGATCTCGGGCGTGGTGAGCCCCGCGAGGGTACGCAGTGTCAGGGCGACGCGGGCCTCGATGGGCAGCGCGGGATGGCAGCAGGTGAAGATCAGCCTCAGCCGGTCGTCCGCCACTCCGCTGCCGCCCTCGAAGTCCGGATCGTTCGGGTCGTACGGTCCCTCGTTCCGCGCCAGCACCGCCACCTCCCGCAGTTTCGCCGCCCCCACGGCCTCCCGGCGCAGCACGTCCAGGGCGCGGTTGCGCGCGGTCGTGGTCAGCCAGGCGCCGGGGCGGCGTGGCACTCCGTCGCGCCGCCACCGGTCGAGGGCCTGGGCGAAGGCGTCCTGCGCGCATTCCTCGGCGAGGTCCCAGTCGCCGGTCACCCGGATCAGGGTGGCGACGACCTGGCCCCATTCCTCGCGGAAGGCGGCGGCGACGGCCCTCTCGACGTCACCCGCCCCTTCGCTGTCGTTCACTCCCAGACCGGCCGCACCTCCACCGAGCCGCCGCCCAGCGCCGCGGGGTGTCGCGAGGCAAGCGAGATGGCCTCGTCGAGATCGGCGACCTCGATGATGTCGAAGCCCGCGACGTACTCCTTGGACTCCACGAACGGCCCGTCGCTGAGCAGTACTTCGTCGCCCTGGACGCGCACGGTGGTGGCGTCGGTGGCGGGCCGCAGCCGCGCGCCGCCCTTCACCACGCCGCTGCCGCGCACCTCGTCGATGTACGAGGTGAAGCGGGGGTCGTCGGCGATCTCCTCGGGGCTGAGTTCTTGGCCACCGACGGGGGTGCAGATGAACATCACGTACTTCATGACCGGGCCTCCTCGGTTCCGGCGATTCCGGCGTCGAACGGGACCGACATGTGCTGGTGGACGATCCGCCACCGGTCGCCCGCGGCGCGGTAGCCGGTGGTCACCCGGACCGTGCTGTCCAGCGGTTCGCCGGTGGTGAGTGTGGCGCGCATCCGCACGAGGGCGTGGCTGAACGCGACGCTCTCGTCCACCTGCAGCCGGTATTCGAGGACCTCGCGGTCCACGGGCCCGGTCACGGTCGAGAACCACCACTCCTGGGCCTTCTGGAAGGCGTCGGTGCCGCGCTGCTCCAGACCGCTCATGGGGTGGAAGACCTCGGCGTCCGGCGCGTACAGGGCCGCCATCCGGTCGACGTCCCGCTCGCGCGTGGCGGCGGTGAGTTCCTCTTCGAGGCGGCGGATCTGCGTCTCGGCTTCCTCGGCCTCCTCGCGGTCCCAGAAGGCGCGCACCTCCATGGCTCCGATGGTCGCCACGGGATGCTTGGCGGCCACCTCGATGGCCTCCTCCATGGTGTCACACTCGATGATGTCGTATCCCGCGACGTACTCCTTGGTCTCCGCGAACGGCCCGTCGGTGCGCAGCACTTCGCCGCCGCGCACCCGTACGGTGACCGCCTCGGCGGGGAGGCGCAGCCGGTGGCCGTGCAGGCGTACGCCGCGCTGGGCGCCCTGCTCCTCGACCCAGGGTTCGACGGGTGCCATGCCGGAGGCGTCCGCGGTGTCGTCACCGCAGACCAGCAGCATGTATTTCATGTTTCCTCCCGGTGCTCATGAGGTCCGTGCACCCCACCGACGAACGGGCCCGCGCCGGATCGACACTTCCATACTGATCTCTTTCCCGGGCCGGGACTCGCCTGGGGTCAGACGCGTACGGGAAGGGCCCGCACGCTGTTGCCCACGAAGCTGCGGTACCGGGGCAGCTGTGCCTCGGGCACCGCGAGATCGAGGTCCGGGAAACGGGTGAACAGCCGCTCCAGAGCGATGGCGGCCTCCAGCCGGGCGAGCGGCGCTCCGAGGCAGTAGTGGGCGCCGTGCCCGAACGACAGATGCCGTACGGAGCCGGGCCGCCCGGGCCGGGTGACGTCGAACCGGTCGGCGTCCGGCCCGTGCGCGGCCCTGTCCCGTCCCGCCGCCGAGTAGCCGGCCAGCACCGGCGTGCCCTTGGGAATCACGGTGCCGTCGAGCGTCAGGTCGCGTACCGGGTAGCGGAGGGGAAAGTAGCTGACGGGGGCATCCCAGCGAAGCGTCTCCTCGACCACGTCCGGCCAGCCCGCCCTGCCCGTCCGCACGAGGGCCAGCTGGTTCCGGTGACCGCACAGCGCGCGGACCGCGTTGACGATGAGGTTCAGCGTGGTCTCGTGCCCGGCGATGATCATCAGCACCAGTGTGCCGATCAGCTCCTGCTGGCTGAGCCGGTCGCCGCCCTCGTCACGGGCGGCGATCAGCGCGCTCGTGAGGTCGTCGCCCGGCTGCGCGGCCCGGGCGGCGGCGATCGCGCTCAGCAGGGCCACCAGCTCCCGGTTGGCGGCGACGGCCTTCTCCGGGCCGATGTCCGTGGCCACCACCCGGTTGGACAGATGGTGCAGCTGGTCCCGGAACTCCGCGTCGACGCCGAGGAGTTCGCCGATGACCGCCATCGGCAGCGGCAGCGCGAAGTGCCGCCGCAGATCGGCGACGCCCTCGCCCTCAGCGGCCGCGCGGCCCAGGTCGTCGAGCAGCCCCGCCGTCAACTCCTCGATCCTGGGCCGCAGTTCCTCAATCCGCCGGGCGGTGAACGCCTTGCTCACCAGCGACCGCAGCCGACGGTGGTCGTCACCGTCGGCGGTGGTCATGCCCTGCACGGTGGCGAAGGTCATCAGCGGCCAGCCCTCGGCGATCCGCCCCTCGCGCAGGTCCGTGAAGTGCCGGGCTCCCTTGGCGACATCGGGATGCGCGAGGAACTCCTTCAACGCCTCGTGCCCCAGCACCGCCATGCCCTCCACCTCACCGGGCAGCACCACCTGCACGACGGCACCCCGCGCGAGCAGCCGCGCGTTGTCGGCGTGCGGGCAGCCGCCGGTGGAGGCCATGCGGTACGGCGTGCCGGGCGTGGTGTCCCGCGGATTCCCGGCGGTCACAGGAACGGGGTACCCGGGTCGACTCCCGACAGCACGCGGCCGTAGATCTCCAGGTTGGTGGCCGGGTTGACGAAGGAGTGCAGGCACAGGGCGTGGATGTCGCGGGCGATGCGCTGCATGGGCACCTCCTGCTGGAGGGAGGAGGCCCCGGCGGCGGAGGCGAGCAGATCGACGGCCTCCTTGCACAGGCGGGTCAGATAGCCGCTCTCGGCGCGGATCCTGGCCCGCTCCCGCGGGGTGTAGGGGGCGCCGTCGCGGGCCTTCGTCTCGATCTCGGAGGTCAGCCGGGCGGCCACCAGCTCGGCGCTGGAGATCCTCATCTCGGCCTCGGCCGCCTGTAAATGGGTGACGGTGGCCTCGTTCTGCCGCTCGTAGAAGGTGTACGTGATGCCACGCCGGTGGATGCGCTCGCCGAACTCCGCCATCGCCGCCCGCGCCAGGCCCAGCGCCACCGGTGCCGCCCAGGCGCAGAACAGCAGCAGCACCGGCATGCGGTAGAACGGGTCGTCCGCGTTGGCCTTCGACGGGAACCGGCCGGCGAGCATCGGCCCGACCGGCAGCACGCGGTGCGCCGGGACGGGAATGTCCCGGGCCACGACGGTGTTGCTGCCAGTACCGGCGAGACCCGTGACATGCCAGTCGTCCAGGATCTCCAGCTCGGACATCGGCACCGCGGCCCACAGCATCTCCGGCGGACCGTTCGCGGGCCGCCCGTCCGCGGGAGTGACCGCGGCCGTCAGCAGATGCCAGTCCGCGTGGTGGCAGCCGGTCGCGAAGGCCGAGGCGCCGTTCACCCGATAGCCGCCGTCGTACGGCACCGCCGTGGCGCCGGGGACCAGCGTGCCGCCGATCCTGGCGTCCGGGCCGCCCGGGCCGGTGAAGAAGTCGTCCTGCGCCTCGTCGGGGAAGAGCGCCGCGATGTACGAGACTCCCGCCTGACTCAGCGTCATCCACGCCGTCGAACCGCACTCGGCGGCGATCTCGGCGAAGGCGTCGACCTGGGTGCGCAGCGGAGTCTGGTAACCGCCGTAGCGCCGCGGGACGTTCATCCGGTGGATGCCGGTGCCGGTCAGCGCGGCGACGACCTCGTCCGGCACGCGCCGTCCACGCTCGGCGCGCAACGCGTTCTGCCTGATCAGGGGCCGTAGTTCCCTTACGCGTTCGACGATCCCGGCATCGACCATGCCGACCACCGTGACGTGCGGCCTCTTTCATGTCAACGCCACGGGATTCGGCCATCGCGGAAGGGAACAGGGCCCCCGCCGGAGGGAGGAGTGCTACAGTTCCATCAGCACTTGTGTACGCCCTCTTCCTGGGCGCCGGTGCCGAATCCCTCTCATCCAGCTGATCCACCCGGTCATCTCTCTGTTCTGACCGGCGTAGCAGCTTCTCCGCACCACCTCTCCTCGTACGACACGTACGACTCGTGCGGCCCCGGGCGTTCCCGTCCGCCGTACGCAGCGCGCGAGAGGTGATGTCTCCGCCGTGCCGGGGCGTGACGACCATGCCGCCCCTTCTTCGGCCTCTCCCTCATCCCCCATGACCCCATGAACCCGTCCGCGAAAGGACACACCCACCATGACCACCACACTCGAACGCCCGGCCGGCCCCCTCACACAGGAGCAGGCCGCGACCGGTGTACTCGACA
Organism: Streptomyces albicerus; assembly: GCF_008905045.1. Lineage (GTDB taxonomy): Bacteria > Actinomycetota > Actinomycetes > Streptomycetales > Streptomycetaceae > Streptomyces > Streptomyces albicerus. The sequence goes on along the minus strand of NZ_VWMY01000047.1, from coordinate 6,182 downwards.
TCGCCTCGAACGGGCAGGGCCACCTGCGCGCCGCGAGCCTGCTTCCCGGACCCGCCGACCTTCAGGTCTCCCCCGCGCTCATCCGCCGGTACGGCCTGCGCAAGGGCGATCTCGTCGAAGGCGTACGCGGCCGGCAGCGCGCCCTCACCGAGGTCGAGCGGATCAACGGCCGCCCGGCCCAAGAGCTGCGCGGCCGCCCGCACTTCCGTGACCTGACCCCGCTGCACCCGCGTGAGCGGCTGCGGCTCGAACACCCGGCGGGCGGTCTGACCACCCGCGTCATCGATCTCGTCGCGCCGATCGGCAAGGGCCAGCGCGGCCTGATCGTCGCCCCGCCCAAGACCGGCAAGACGGTACTGCTCCAGCAGCTGGCCGCCGCCATCGCCGGCAACCACCCCGAGTGCCATCTGATGGTGGTGCTCCTCGACGAACGGCCCGAGGAGGTGACCGACATGCGCCGTTCCGTACGCGGAGAGGTGCTCGCGTCCACCTTCGATCAGGCTCCGAAGCAGCACATCGCGCTTGCCGAGCTTGCCGTGGAGCGCGCCAAGCGGCGCGTCGAAGCGGGCCAGGACGTCGTGATCCTCCTCGACTCGCTCACCCGGCTGTGCCGGGCCCACAACAACGTGGCCGCCGCCGGTGGCCGCACCCTCAGCGGCGGCGTCGACGCCGCCGCGCTCCAGGGGCCCAAGCGGTTCTTCGGCGCCGCGCGACTCGCCGAGGAAGGCGGTTCGCTCACCATCCTCGCCACGGCCCTGGTGGAGACCGGCTCCCGCGCCGACGACTACTACTTCGAGGAACTCAAGAGCACCGGCAACATGGAGCTCCGCCTTGACCGCACGCTCGCGTCCCGGCGTACCTACCCGGCCGTCGACATCACCCCGTCCGGCACCCGTCGCGAGGAACTCCTCATCCCTGCAAGCGAGTTGACGGCCGTACGAGGCCTGCGCCGCGCCCTGCACTCCCGCGGCGACGCCCAGGCCGGCCTGGAAACCCTGCTGGACAAACTGCGCCAGACCCCGAACAACGCAACGTTCCTGCGCCAGGTCCATTCGACGGTGCCCGGCGGGCAGTAGGCCTTGGCGCGCCGCGCCCGCGGACGGGCCGAGAGCGGGCCTGGGTCTCGGGCCGGCCAAGAGGCCGCTGCGGCATCCGGGTGTTCGATGCCTCCTCCCGGCCCGGGCACCCCCGCTCGCGACCTGCGCGTTCCTACGTTTGCGGTATGACTATCGGATTCTCTTCCCGCGTGGCCGTCTCCTGCTCAGCCGTCTGTGTCGTCGGAGCGCTGGCCCTTGCGCCGGGGCCGGCGACGGCCCTCGGCGGAGCGGACGCGAGCGACGTCCGTTCCCGCGCCGACGCAGGCACCGCGCACGCCGGGCCCAAGCCGGACCCGGCGGCCCCGCGGCCCTCGACGCTGTATCGGCCCGGGACGCAGGTACGACCGCGGGCCGGGGCGCCCAAGGTGCCGCGGGACGTCTCCGCCCGGTCATGGCTGGTCGCCGACGCCGGTACCGGCGAGGTGCTGGCGGCACGCAACGCGCACCTCAAGCTGCCGCCCGCCAGCACACTGAAGACCCTCTTCGCGGTGACCGTGCTGCCGGTCCTGCCCGCGGCGGTCCGGCACACGGTCACTGAGGAGGAACTGGCGGGCGTCGGCCCCGGCAGCAGCCTCGTCGGCGTCGCCGCCGGGCGTACCTACCGCGCGTCGGACCTGTGGCGGGGTGTCTTCCTGAACTCCGGCAACGACGCCGTGCGCGTGCTGGCCGCGATGAACGGCGGCTGGCGCAACACGGCCGCCCAGATGCAGGCCAAGGCCCAGACCCTGGGCGCCCGCGACACGCGGGTCGTCTCACCCGACGGCTACGACACGCCCGGCCAGGTGTCGTCCGCGTACGACCTGGCGGTCTTCGGGCGGGCCGGGCTGCGCAACGAGGACTTCGCGCGGTACGCCGCCACCGTCCACGCGAGGTTCCCGGCCGACAGATGGTCGTACGACATCCACAACACCAACCGGCTGCTGACCGGGGCCGACGGGGTCGAGTCCTATCGGGGGCTCGTCGGCATCAAGAACGGTTACACCTCTCGGGCAGGCCACACCCTCGTCGCCGCCGCGCACCGGGGCGGGCGCACCCTCGTCGTCACCGTGATGAACCCTCAGGAGGGAGGCGGCTTCGCCGTGTACGAGGAGGCGCGCTCGCTGCTCGACTGGGGTTTCGAGGCCGCCGGGCGTGTCGAACCGGTGGGATCGCTCCTGCCGCCGCGCCCTGTGGAGCAGGCGGGCCCGGTGGCGCTGCCCGCGGCCGCGACGGACGGCGACGGCTCCGGCGACTGGCTGGCGGAGGCGGGCACGCTCGCCGGCGCCGCCGGCCTGGGCGCGGGCGTCGTGTCACTGGCGCTCCGTCTCCACGGCGGGCGGTTCGCGCGCGGCTGACCGACGGGCAGCCCGAGCAGCAGGCCGAGGGTGATCCACACATACGCGCTGCCGCCGACGAAGCCGTCGATGCCCGACGCGTCGTCGAACCACAGCCACACCACACTGCTGCACAGCAGTACGTACAGGACTCCCGCGAGCCACAGCAGCCGCCTGCGCCGGAGCCCCGCCTCGACCAGGATCGCGAACGACGGCAGCAGCCAGACGAGATGGTGCACCCAGGTGATCGGGCTGATCAGACAGGCGGCGAGCCCGGTGAGGGCGAAGGCGCCGAGGACGTCGTCCGTGGCGAGAGCCCGGCGCACGCGCCACGCCCACACACCGAGGACGACCAGCGCCGCCAACGCCCAGGCGGCGCGGCTCGGTTCGGCGGGGTCGGCGAGCCGGGCCAGTACCCCTTGCAGCGACTGATTGGAGACGTAGTCGAGGCGGCCGATACGGGTCGTGTCCCAGACGGCCTCGGTCCAGTAGAAGCGGGAGGCGTCCGGCGCGGCCCAGGCCGCGAGGGCGGTGCCGGCCGCGGCGACGGCCGTCGCGGTTCCGGCGGCGCGCGGGCGTCTGGCGAGCAGCAGCAGGACGATGAAGATCGCGGGGGTGAGTTTGATCGCGGCGGCCAGGCCGATCCCGACACCCGCCCAGCGCTCACGGCCGGTCGACAGCAGCCAGGCGTCGCCGAGCACGAGAGCCAGCAGCAGGAGATTGACCTGGCCGAAACTGAAGGTGTCGCGGACCGGTTCGAAGAGGGCGAGCATGCAGACGGTCACCGCGATGCCGAACCAGCCGCACTCGCGCAGCCTGCGCCCGGCCACCACGTGCAGGACGAACGCCGTCGCCGCCAGGTTGAGCAGCAGGGTCACGGTGATCGCGGCGTGCAGCCCGAGCAGCGCCATCGGCAGCATGCTGACGGCCGCGAACGGCGGATACGTGAAGCCGTACGTCGTCCCCGGCACCCGGTAGTCGTAGACGCTGCCGCCGTGGTGGATCCAGGAGTCGACGGCGCCGTGGTAGACGCGCAGGTCGAAGAAGTCCCGCAGCAGCGGCACGGTCGCGGTGAAGACGGTCACGGCGAGGGCGAGGGCGAGCACGAACAGCAGCCGCCCGCGGTCGGTGCGCGGCAGCCTCATGCCGTCCTCTCCAGCGCAGGCGCGGTCGTCGTCTGGTGGGCCTGCCAGAGCACGACCAGCGCGAGCATTCCGCCGGACACCGCCAGGGCAAGCTGCTCGGCGTCGGGCGGGCCGCCGCTGGGCAGTACGCCGAGGGCGAGTATCCCGGTCACGGCGGCGACCCGGTGGCGTACGGAGGTGCTGGGCGCGGCCGCGGCGATGAGGAACAGTCCCCACAGCGCGTACCAGGGGCGGATGGCCGGGCCGAGGACGGCCACCGCGGCCAGGCTGAGGCCCAGCGCGTAGACGGGGCTGAGGCGCGGGCGGCGCAGCCATATGGCGAGTATGGCGACGGCCGTGGCCGCGAGGCCGAGGGCGTGCCAGGCGGGCAGGGCGAAGGGCGCGAGATCGCTGCCCAGGCCCCGCAGCAAGTCGCCCGTGGCCCGGCCCAGGACGCTCGTCAGTGACCAGTTGTGCGGGGACACGGGCGTCTTCAGCGCGCCGATCCACCCATATCCCGTACCGGCGGCGGCCGTTGCCGCGACGGTGGTGGCGAGGGCGGCGGCCGTGGTCGTCACGGTGGCCTTCAACACCCCCCGCCCCGCTCGTACTTGAAGGGCCACGACGGCCGCGAGGCCGAGTACGGCAGGGGCCTTCACGAGGGCGGCGAACGTCACGAGGACAGCACCCAGCACGGGCCATCGGCCGAGCGCGGCCACCAGCCCCGCGCCCAGCAGACCGAGCATGATGGCGTCGTTGTGCGCTCCGGCGACGAGGTGCAGCAGCACGAGCGGATTGAGCGCGCCGAGCCACAGCGCGGCGGCCGGGTCGGCGCCGCTGTGCCGGGCCAGCCTCGGCAGCGCGGCCGCCATCAGTGCCACGCCGAGCAGCGCGACGACCCGCATCCCGAACAGCCCGGCGGGCACCTCGCCCCGCGTCAGACCGGACAGCGCGGAGGCGACGGCTAGGAAGACAGGACCGTACGGTGTCGCGGTCCGCCGCCACACCGGCGCCACCTCGTCCGCGAGCGGACCGCCGAGGATCGCCGGCCCGTGCGTGTAGACGTCGATGTGCGCGTCGACCATCGCGCCCTGCGCCAGATAGCTGTAGACGTCCCGGCTGAACAGGGGCGGCGCGAGCAGCAACGGCGCGGCCCACACGGCGAGTACGACCAGCAGTGCTCGCGGACTCGGCGGCTCGGGCCCTCGGATCACCCGCCCCAGCAGGGCCCAGGCGGCGATGAGCAGCACCACTCCGAAGTACACGCCGACCAGCCCGAGCGCCGCCCGTCCGGACGCGAGGGCCGGCAACTCCCGTACGGGCAGGGCTCCGGCCGTCTCACCTCCCAGCGCGAGGACGACCGAGCCCGCGAGCCCGAGCAGCTGACAGCGACGCAGATCGACGGAGAAACCCTTGGCCAACACTCGGTCAGCGTGTCAACGCGGGGTGGCCGGAAAGCGACGCGCCTCTCTCTCCGCGGCAGCCGCAGTATGTCTGCCGTCTTACCGGACGGCATCCGTCACTTCGGGGTCCGGTCGAGGCGCCCCTGGAACCGCCCCTAGAACACGGAGACGCCCGTGAGGGTCGTGAAGCGGTCCAGGGCCGCGACCCCCGCCACCGAGTTGCCCCGCTCGTCCAGGCCGGGGCTCCAGACGCAGAGCGTGCAGCGGCCGGGGACGACGGCGATGATGCCGCCGCCGACGCCGCTCTTGCCGGGCAGGCCCACGCGGTAGGCGAAGTCGCCGGCCGCGTCGTACGTGCCGCAGGTGAGCATGATCGCGTTGATCTGTTTTGCCTGGCTCTGGGTCAGCAGGCGGGTGCCGTCGGCGCGGATGCCGTGGCGGGCGAGGAAGCCGGTGGCGAGGGCGAGGTCGGCGCAGGAGGCCTCGATGGAGCACTGGTGGAAGTACTGGTCGAGGAGGACCGGGACCGGGTTGTCGATGTTCCCGTACGACGCCATGAAGTGGCCCAGCGCGGCGTTGCGGTCGCCTCGGGTGGACTCGGAGACGGCGACGTCTTTGTTGATGGCGAGCCGCTCGTTGCCGCTCTCCGCGCGCAGGAAGTCGACGAGGGTGCCCGCCGCGTCGCCTGTGTGGGTGTGGAGCCGGTCGGTCACGACGAGGGCGCCCGCGTTGATGAACGGGTTGCGCGGGATGCCGTTCTCGTACTCCAGCTGCACGAGCGAGTTGAATGGGTTGCCGGAGGGTTCGCGGCCGACGTGTTCCCACAGTTCGTCGCCCTCGTTTGCCAGGTCGAGGGCGAGGGTGAAGACCTTGGTGATGGACTGCGTCGAGAACGGCTGCCGCCAGTCGCCGACGCCGTACACCGTGCCGTCCAGCTCCGCGACGGCCATGCCGAACCGGTGCGGGTCGCATGCCGCGAGCGCCGGGATGTAGTCGGCGGGCCGACCACGTCCGGGGGTGTTCTCGATCTCGTCGGCGATGCGCTGCAGGACGGGCTGGAAGGTCAAGGGCGAACTCATGATCACCATTGTGTCGTCGAGGACGGTACGTGGACGCGCCATGGAGTGGGTGGCGGAGGTGTGCGGGCGGGTGCGGATTGTCGTGGGCTGGTCGCGCAGTTCCCCGCGCCCCTAAAGACAGGCCGCCTGTTCACCCCGGGTGACAAAGGCGCCCCCTCAGGGGCGC
>NZ_VWMY01000046.1 GCF_008905045.1 Streptomyces albicerus | reverse complement strand
CCAGCAAACAGCCCGACGAGAACAGCCACAAACTCACCGGGCGGGGATGCCACATGCCTTGACGACCCCAGCCCTCATGGGTGCAACGGAGTCCCGCCACTTCCCGGCCTTCTGGACATGTGCGCGGATGAGGCCCTCTTCGACCGTGCCGCCCGCGGCCATCGTCATCGCCGATGTCTCGTTCAGCGGGCCGTGCGCGCCCCAGATGCGGTGAGGGTTGGCCCCGTCCGCCGCAGCACCCGCAGCGAATCCCTCACCGCGACCTCCGTGAACGCACCCGATTCCAGGGCCCGCAGATACACGCGATACGGCGCCTGCCCGGTGAACTCGTCCGCCGGGTCGGGGAACACGTCGTGGATGAGCAGCAGTCCGCCCTCGGCGAGGTGGGGCGCCCAGCCCTCGTAGTCGCCGGTCGCGTGTTCGTCTGTGTGGCCGCCGTCGATGAAGACGAGGCCGAGGGGGGAGTTCCAGAAGGCGGCGATCTGCGGCGAGCGGCCGACGACGGCGACCACGTGGTCCTCGAGGCCCGCCTTGTGGAGCGTACGGCGGAAGGTCGGGAGGGTGTCCATGCGGCCGAGTTCCGGGTCGACCGTCGCCGGGTCGTGGTACTCCCAGCCCGGCTGCTGCTCCTCGCTGCCGCGGTGGTGGTCGACGGTGATCGCCGTGACGCCGGCCTCGCGCGCCGCGTCGGCGAGCAGGATCGTGGAGCGGCCGCAGTACGTGCCGACCTCCAGGAGCGGGAGACCGAGCCGCCCGGCCTCCACTGCCGCCGCGTACAGCGCAAGCCCCTCCCCGAGAGGCATGAACCCCTTCGCGGCCTCGAAGGCGGCCAGGATCTCGGGCTTGGGTGCCGCGGTCATGGGCAGGGGCCTTCCGGTCGTACGTGCGTCTGGGCGCCCCATGCTGCCGTACCCCCTGGCTGGTGGGCGACAGGGGGTACGGCGGCGGTGATGGATCAGGGTGTGTCGGAGATGTCGAGTCTGTTCGTCTTGATGCGGGTGGTGTCGAACTCCCAGACGACCCAGAACTTGCCCGGGGCGTACTCGTCAGCCATGGGGTAGTTGTCCCAGCCCTTGCCGTCGGGCTGGTCGGTGTTGTCGCTCGCTGGGCCGTTGGCGAAGAGTTTGGCCGTGCTCCAGGCCGCGCCGGGGCGTTTGGTCTTGTAATGGAGGATGTCGCGGTTGGCCGAGTCCGTACCGGCGTTGTAGATGTACAGGTACTGGCCGCTGGTGTCGCTGGTGAAGTAGCTCCTGGCGATGTTGTTGCTCGGCAGGTTGGAGTCCGCTTCGAAGGTGCTCCAGGACGCGCCGCCGGTGGTGCTCGTGGACGTCGCGGCGCCGGCCGATTTGGCGCGGGCCACCATGACCAGCGAGTTCTTCGGGTGATCGCGGTCCTGTGGCTCCTGCGAGAAGGCGATCTGGTTCTCCCCCGCCGTGAGAGCGGACCCGCTGATGGAGCCGCCGAGCCTCCAGGTCTGCAGGTCCGAGGAGATCAGCACCCCGTTCTCCCGCCCCGACGACCAGTACGGCATGACGTACTCCCCGTTGTCCCGCTGGAGCGGGCGGCCGGAGAAGACGAGGTTGGACTTGTTCGGCACGGTGAGGGGCGCGTCCTGCCAGGTGTGGCCCTGGTCGGTGCTGCGCTTGAGGAAGGTGCCGTTGATCGGAAGACCGTTGCCGTTGAACCCGTCGGGCTCGGTCGGGTCCGCGATCGAGGTGCGCCCGAGGTAGGCGTACAGCGTGCTGCCTGCCTTGTAGAGGATGACGTAGTGCCAGGCGTGCTGGTCGGTCTCCTGGGCCAGCGTCTGGGGGCGGCTCCAGGTGGCTCCGCCGTCGGTCGTGTACGAGTACCGCATGTAGCCCATGTCCACGTTGCCGGGCCTGAGACCTTCCCGCCAGACCACGACCGCGTTGTTCGCGCTCGTGCTGATGATGTCGGGGGTACGCGTGCCGTCGCCCCCGCCCGCGCGGTTCGTGTAGACGATCGACTCGCCCGAGATGCCCTCGGCGGCGGCCGGGCCCGGCAGCAGCAGGCCGGACAGGACGGTGAGGACGAGTGCGGTCAGGAGTACGGGCCATGCCCGTCTGCGCTTCACCACAGCCATTGCTGACTCGCGCTCTCTGAGCAGGTCCACTGAATTGCCTCCGTGCCGGCGGTCGGGCTTGCGCTGGGGATGGCGAGGCACAAGCCGCTGTTCTTGTTCTGCAGTCGATCGAGGCTGTCCCGGACCCAGACCTGCTCGTCGCCGCTGCCGCACGGCCACTGGATGACCTTGGCGCCGTTCGTCGTAGTCGCGCCCGCGAGGGCCAGGCACTTGCCGTTCACCTTGTTGACCACGCGGTAGCCGCCGGTCACGGGCTTGAGCGCCCAGTAGTTGCTGTCGCTGTTGCTGCACGACCACTGGATCATCGTGATGCCGTTGGTGTAGCTGGAGCCGGGGTTGGCCAGGCACTGGCCGGAGCCCATGTTGTAGAGACGGGCGTAGGTGGAGGTGTCCTCGGACCACACCCAGCGCTGGTCCAGGTTCTCCGAGCAGGTCCACTGGATGATCGCGGCGCCGTTGGCCGTGCTGGAGTTGGGCACGGCTAGGCACTTGTCGCTGTTCAGGTTCCGCAGCCGGTTCCAGCTGTCGTGGACCCAGACCTGCTCGTTGCCCGCGGAATCGCAGGGCCACTGAATGGCCTGTGTCCCGTCGGCCAGGCTGGAGTTGGGCATGGCGAGACACTTCAGGCTGAAGCGGTTGCGGACGATGTAACGGTCTCCGTTGCCGCCCGCCACCTTGGTGAACGTCCAGTCCTGGTCGGAGTTGTCGTTACAGGTCCACTGGACCAGGCCCGTACCGTTCGCCGTACTGGAGTTGGGGACGGCCAGGCATCTTCCGGCGTTGAGGTTGCGGAGGTTTCTCCAGTCGTCCTCCGCCTTCGCCGGTGTGGACGAGGCGAGTGTGTACACCAGTGTGGCGGCGACTGCGCACAGCGCCGTGAGGGCGGCCGCGAAGACGCGGGTCAGATTTTTCATGTGCATGACATCGAGCAACCTCTCTGATTCCATCGTTGTCTTCATCGTCGGGCGGTCCTGCAGCGACTTGATCAGGATGCGATGCAGTTCCTGGGGACGTCGTTAGCAATGGGTCCACTGGGACTTGACGGTGCGTCTACTCCCGTACGGCGAGCGCCTGGAGCCGGTACTCCCTGGGTGACATCCCGTACGCGGTGCGGAAGGCGCGGGTGAAGTCGGAGGCACGCGGCAGGCCCCAGCGGGCGGCGATCGTGTGGATCGGCGTGGTGTGCTGGGCCGGGTCCGCCAAGTCGCGGCGGGCGCCCTCCAGTCGCCGCCGGCGGATGCGGGCCGCGACTGTTTCCCCCTGTGCCGCCTCCTGGAACAGGCGGTGCAGGTAGCTGAGCGAGATGTGGTGCGCGGCGGCGATGACGGGCGGTGCCAGATTCGGGTCGTGCAGGTTCTGCTGGATGAACGCCTGGATGCGAGTGGTCAGGGCCCCCTGCCGGGTCTCCGGCGGCAGGGCGCCCTCCGCCTCCAACACCTGGGCGATCCAGGCCGACAGCAGGTTGACGAGAACTGTCCCCAGGCGCGGTGCGTCGGACGGCCGCAGGGTGTCCGCCTGCCGGTCGAGGCCGGTGAGGAAGTCCGTCAGCAGAGCGCCGATTCCCTCCCGTCCGGACAGTCGTCTGCCCAACAGCTCTCGGTGTGGTGGCACATGCATCAGTGCCTTGGGAACCTCCACGCCTACGCCCGTGCAGGCGCGGCGCTCCCCGTCGCTGTACGCCTGCACGTCGCCCGGCCGCGAGCTGTCGGCCAGGTACAGGTCGCCGGGGCCGTACGTGTCGTAGCGTCCGTCGTGATCGACCGCCAGCCCTCCGCCGAGCACCAGCCTCAGGTGGTACAGCTCGGGGTCGGACTGCCGCACCATCTTCGCGTTCCGGCGGAACCGCGACGGAAGGAACGAGGTCGGCCACACGGTCACCGGTCCCAGCTGCAACAGCCGCTGCTCCGCCCAGTAGTCGGCGGCGTGGTCACTGGTGAGGTCGGCGGGTGCGACGGTTCGGCCGACCCGCTCCCGCCAGAGGTCGAACCTGTCCTCCGCAGGCACGTCCTCGCTCCGGAACAGCGTCCCGATCATCCCGCCCCGCCCCCTCCCGCCCTGAACCCCCGTCAGGCGCGTGCCGCTGACCTCCGGTCACACGGAGATCGCAGAGATGGATGGTGCGACAGGAATCCCTTCTGACCGTGAACGCCGGGTGGATTCGAGGGGAAGAGATCACCTCGGATTGCTCAGCGTGCGGAGACCGGCTCACCCGGCAGCGCAAGGTCCAGGTCGACCGGGCGGTCGTCGCCGGCGTGGGTCGCCGCGGAGGCGCGCGGGGCGTGGCCGGTGGCGCGGGCGGCGAGGACGTACGCCCCCTGGGCAGGGACCGTCAGGGCGTAGCTGCCGTCGTCGGCGGAGAGCGTGGCGCCCGCCTGGCGGCCCCGGCGGTCGATCAGGGTGACCTTCGCGCGGGCGACCGGTGCGCCGTCGGCGTCCAGGACCCGGCCGCGGAAGCCGCGGAGCGCCTCTTCCGCACGAGCCAGGTTCGCCTCCTCCTCGCTGCTCGCGCGCAGCTGGGGCGCGCGGTTCGGCTTCGGCAGGAACAGGGCCATCAGCAGTCCGACGGCCACGGCGCCCGTGGCGATCAGGAAGGAGACCCGGAAGCCGTGCATGGTCGGGACGGCGACGCCGTTCACGTTGTTCGCGGTGTTGGCGAGCACCATGCCGATCACGGCGCTCGACACCGACGTACCGATGGAACGCATCAGGGTGTTCAGGCCGTTCGCGGCGCCCGTCTCCGAGGCCGGGACCGCTCCGACGATCAGCGCGGGGAGGGAGGAGTACGCGAGGCCGATGCCCGCGCCGAGGATCACCGCGATGACCAGGGACTGCCAGGCGGCGCTCATCAGGCCCAGGCCGGCGCCGTAGCCGATCCCGATGATCAGCATGCCGAGGATGAGGGTGGTCTTGGGGCCGTACTTCGCCGACAGGCGGGCGTAGACGGGGGCCGTGAACATCATCGTCAGGCCGAGTGGGGCCACGAGCAGTCCCGCCACGACCATCGACTGGCCGAGGCCGTAGCCGGTGGCCTTCGGGAGCTGGAGCAGCTGGGGAAGGACGAGCGAGACGACGTAGAAGGAGACACCGACCATGATCGACGCCAGGTTGGTGAAGAGGACGGCCGGGCGGGCGGTGGTGCGCAGGTCGACGAGGGGGGCCGCGGTGCGCAGCTCGTAGACGCCCCACAGGAGCAGGGCGACGACGGCGCCCGCGAACAGGCCGAGTGTGGTGCCGGACGTCCAGCCCCAGTCGCTGCCCTTGGTGATGGGGAGCAGGAAGAGGACCAGGCCGAGGGAGAGACCGAGCGCGCCCGGCAGGTCGAAGGAGCCCTCGGCGCGCATCGGGGACTCCGGTACGACGAGGAGGGTGAGGACGATCGAGAGGACGCCGAGGCCGGCGGCGCCGTAGAAGAGGGCGTGCCAGTTCGTGTGCTGCGCGACCAGCGCCGCGGCGGGCAGCGCGAGACCGCCGCCGACGCCGATCGAGGAGCTCATCAGGGCCATCGCCGAGCCGAGCTTCTCGCGGGGCAGCATGTCGCGCATCAGGCCGATACCGAGCGGTATCGCGCCCATCGCGAAGCCCTGGAGCGTACGGCCGACGATCATCGGAAGCAGGTCGCTGGTGACGGCGCTGATCAGCGCACCGACCACCATCACCGCCAGGCTGAGGATCAGCATCCGCCGCTTGCCGAACAGGTCACCGAGCCGGCCCATGATCGGCGTGGCCACGGCGCCCGCGAGCAGGGTCGAGGTCAACACCCAGGTGGCGTTGCTGGGCGAGGTGCCCAGCAGCTCCGGCAGGTCCTTGATGACCGGCACGAGCAGGGTCTGCATCACCGCGACAACGATGCCCGCGAAGGCCAGTACCGGGACGATTCCGCTGCCGCTCGGCCTTCGCGTGCGCGGGTCCGTCGTTGTCCGGGTCATTGGGTGGGGCCTCCAGAAGCGGGGTGCAGATACGTGCAAGGTGAACCCCGTGCGCTCGGGCAACTATTCCGTTGCTTCGAGCCCCTAACGAAATCTTGACCTCCTCATTACGTATGGGCATCGGGTGTGGGCGCGGGTGCGGGTGCGTAGGGGCCGAGGGCCGGGGGGGGCACAGCTCCGGAACCGTACGCGTCACAGACCTAGCAAGAACCGAGTCTCTAGACCACAGGGCCGGCAGTGGCTCACCACTGCCGGCCCTGTGGCTGCTGAGCTCATGGCAATCGCGGCATCGTCGCGGCGCGCGATGTCACGCCGAGCGAAGCGCCCCGGTGGGTGACATCCGGGATGCCCGCAGAGCGGGATACAGGCCGGCCACGGTGGCGGCCACCACTGCCACGGCCGGCCCGGTCACAGCCCACCTCACTGGAACAGTGACGGGCCACCCCTGCGCGGCCGCATATCCGTACACCACCACGACTCCCAAACTGGCGCCGGCCAGGCCGCCACGGCGCCGCAGCAGCAGCGCCGTAATCGCACCACCGTCCCGATCGGCGACCCGTTGCACCCGTGGCTGCCTGGCTATGTGTGCGCATTCGCTCAGCAACAGTCGGGCCGCGCAGGTGCAGCCCCAGGCGGGCTCCCCCCGACCATTCCCAGGGCTACCAGGGCACTTCCCCGTTTTCGTCCTGGAAAGTTCCTGTCGGACCGTCCGCGTCGAGAGTTGCGAGACGTACGACGACCCTGGCACTCTCCTCCGGCGCCCTTCCGATTCCGAATGCCGCGGTCAGGTCGGTCGCGGTGGTGCCGGGCTCGACTGCGTTGAACTTGATGCCCGGCTGGGACTTGGCGTACTGGACCGTGAGCATGGTGGCTGCGGACTTCGAGGCGGAGTAGAGCGCCAACGGCAGGTTGAACTCCGGCCGGTCCGGATTGGTCACTGCCCAGAAGGACCCGGCACTGCTGGAAACGGTGACCACGGTTGGGTTCGAGGATTTACGGAGCAGGGGAAGCGCCGCCTCCGTGACGCGCACGATTCCCACCGCGTTGGTGTCGAAGGCCCGGAGAGCCGTGGGACCGTCGGTGACTCCGTTCCCCAAGATGCCCGCGTTGTTCACCAGGACGTCGAGCCGGCCCTCGGCCGAGTCGATCGCCGCCAGCGCGCTGCTCACCGATGCGTCGTCGGTTACGTCGAGCTGCACGAATCGTGCGCCAAGCGCCGCCGCGGCCTTCTCACCTCGTTCGACGTCACGCGCGCCGATGTAGACAACGTGGCCCAACGCCAGAAGCTGTCTGGCTGTCTCGAAGCCGATGCCCTTGTTGGCCCCGGTGATCAGGGTGATGGTCATGCGTATCCTCGCGAATTATGTGGCCCGGCTGGGCTGTTGGCGGTGGCTCGGAGTGTTCTTTGAGTTGCTGGCGCTGGTCCCGGAGGTCAGCCGGTCAGTTGCCGGAGAAGTTCGGCGGCGTCGTGCAGGGCGGTCATGTGCACGAACCGTCCGTTGCGGACCTGATAGATGGCGTACTCGACGATCTCGAACGAGGCGCCGGTGGGAGCCACGCCGAGCCATTTCTTCACCGGGGTACCTGTGTTGATCAGACGCGCAGCCAGACGGTCACCGTCGAAGAGCAGTTCCTTGAGTTCCCAGTGGAGGTCCGGAACCGCGTCCACGTCATGCTTCTGAACCGCGATGAGGTCGTCCCGGGTGGCCGGCTCACCGTTCAGGGTGGTCCGGTCGTTGATGAACTCGTCCATACCGTCGAACTTGTGGGCGTTGAGCGCCTCGATATAGCGCAGGTAGAACGCGCGCAGATCACTGTCGGACATGAAGACGGCCCTTCGGTGGGGCAGCTCCGGATCGGGGCTGCGACCGGATGTTGATGAGACGCGACGCCCTCCCCGGCCTCGCCGTGCCGGCCATCGCTGAGGAAGATGCCCGCCGATCAGAGCCACTCCCGACCAGGTCATGGGTGGCTCCGCCTCTCAGATCTGGTTCAGGCCGCCGTCGACGTACAGGCTCGAACCGGTGATGAAGCTGCTCTGTTCGGAGGCGAGGAAGGCCACGGCGGCGGCGATCTCCTCCGGGCGCCCGAGCCGGCCCAGCGGCACACGCGTCGACAGGTGCCGCTTGAACCCCTCCGGGTCGGGGGTGAGCCCCAGCAGTGCGGGGGTCTCGGTCGGGCCGGGGGTCACGGTGTTGACCCGGATGCCGCGTGACTTGAGTTCGTTGGCCCAGGTCCGGGAGAACGACCGGGTGGCCGCCTTGGTCGCCGCGTACACGCCGAGCGCCTCATCGCCGACGTCCCCGTTGGTAGAGCCGTTCAAAATGACCGAAGCGCCGTCGTTGAGCAGGGGCAGCGCCTTCTGGACGGTGAACAGCATGCCCCGGACGTTGATGCCGAAGAGAGTGTCGAAGTGGTCCTCGGTGACCTGCTCCAGTGGCACGAGCGAGGCGACGGAGGCATTCGCGAACAGGACGTCCAGGCCCCGTTCCCGGCTGCGGATCATCTCGTAGAGCCGGTCCAGGTCGGCCAGGTTCGAGATGTCGCCGGTCACCGCGGTAGCCGCTGAACCGATCACTTCGACGGCCGCGTCGAGTTCGGTCTTGCGTCGGCCGGTGATGAACACGTGTGCGCCCTCGGCCGCCAGCCGGACGGCACTGGCCAGCCCGATTCCGGTGCTGCCCCCGGTGACGAGAGCGGTCTTTCCCTCAAGTAATCCCACGTGAGTAGCTCCTTCGACTTCTGCAGCGATCGCTGCGGAAGTCGAACGTTAGCACTTCTGCAGCGATCGCTGCAGAAGGAGTAGGCTGTGGGGGTGGAGACGAACCAGAGCGGCCCCATCGGCCGACCGCGAGGATTCGACGCCGACGAAGCCCTCGAGCGCGCCATGCTGGTCTTCTGGAAGCATGGCTACGAGGGGGCCAGCACGGCCTGCCTGACGAACGCGATGGGCATCTCCACCACCAGCATGTACGCAGCGTTCGGCAACAAGGAGAAGCTGTTCCGCAAGGTTCTGGAGCGCTACACCGAAGGCCCCAGCGCATACCTGGTCCGAGCCATGGAGGAGCCGACCGCCCTCGGCGTCGCCACGGCAATCCTGTCCGGCGTCGTTCGAACCACCACCCGCCCGGCCCATCCCCATGGGTGTCTGGGCGTGCAGGGCGCCCTGACCGTCAGCGACTCCGGGCAGGAGGTCCGTGACCTCCTCGTCGCCTGGCGCAACGACGGCTACTCCCGCGTCCGAGAGCGGTTCCAGCGCGCCGTCGACGACGGCGATCTGCCGCCGCAGACCGATCCGGGGCTACTGGCCCGCTACCTCACCACCTTCGCCTTTGGTATCGCCGTACAAGCCGCGAGCGGTGTCGGCCGCGACGAACTCCAGGAGATGGCCGACGCCGCCCTGCGCAACTGGCCACTCTCCTGAGACCCGACTGGGTACGTCGCTCGGCCACCTGCGGAGGACGACCGCCACTTGCACCCACCGAGGGTCGGGATGCACTTCATGGTCTTCACCGAGACCTTCGACGCGGACGTGATGTGCCGCTTCCTGGACCGGCTCGCGGGCCACTTCGACCGCAAGCTCCCTTTGAGTTTCGGATCAGTCGGCCCCGGGCGCGGGTGCCGATTCCCCATCATCTGACCTTCCGTCAGATTGGAACGTGTTCTAGTCTGTCGCGCCATGGGGATCGGGATCACGCGGGAACAGCGGGACCTGGCCGAGTCCGTACGCGGCTGGATCGCCCGGACGGTGCCACCCGAGGAGGCGCGCAAGCTCCTTGACGCGCCCGGCGGACAGGGCGGACGCCCGCCGTACTGGGACGCGCTCGCCGCGCAGGGGTTGCTGGGAATGCACCTTCCGGAGGCGTGTGGCGGCGGAGGCGGGACACTTCTCGATCTCGCCGTCGTACTGGAGGAGGCGGCGCGGGCCGCCCTGCCGGGTCCGTACGCGGCGAACGCGCTTGCCTCGCTGGT
Source organism: Streptomyces albicerus (assembly GCF_008905045.1). GTDB lineage: Bacteria > Actinomycetota > Actinomycetes > Streptomycetales > Streptomycetaceae > Streptomyces > Streptomyces albicerus. Next base: position 87,005 of record NZ_VWMY01000046.1, on the reverse strand, counting down.
GCTCGCGAGGGCGGGCGCCGGGGCTGGAGAACTGGTGCGGGCCGTGGCTGGTGGGGAGCGGATCGGGGCGGTCGCCTTCGGAGCGGGAGCGGGAGCGGGGGCCGAGGTCGGAGCCGTCGCCCGTGTCGGTGTCGGTGTCGGTACCGGGACGCTGACCGCTGTGGCCGATGCTGACGGGTACGTGCTCGACGGGATGGCGCCGCCCGTACTGTCCGGTGGCGACGCGGACCTGTTGATCCTGGAGGCATCCGTGACCGGGGCCCCGGGGGCGGATGTGGCGAACCCGGTGGCAACCTCCGCGCCGGGCGGCCGGACCCTCTGGCTGGCCGTGGACGCCGCGCACCTCTCCGTCCGTGTCCACGAGAGCGCCGACCCGACCCGCGCGACCGCGGAGGTCGTGGCCACGGCGGTACGCGTCCCGCCCGACCGTGTCCTCGACATCGACTCCGCGCTCGTACGGGACCTCGCCGCCACCGTGTTCGCCGCCGACGCGTGCGGTACCGCCGCGTGGGCGCTGGAGACGGCGGTCGCGCACGCGAAGGTGCGGGAGCAGTTCGGGCGGCCGATCGGCCGGTTCCAGGCGGTCAAGCATCTGTGCGCCGACATGCTGGTGCGCGTCGAGCAGGCCAGGGCCTTGGCCTGGGACGCGGCTCGCGCGGTCGAAGAGCCGGACGAGGTACGGGAGTTGGTGTCGTCCCTCGCCGCCGGCGTCGCCCTCGACGTGGCCTTCTCGTGCGCCAAGGACTGCATCCAGGTGCTGGGCGGTATCGGCTTCACCTGGGAACACGACGCGCACCTGTATCTCCGACGGGCCCTGGTGGCACGGCAGTTGCTCGGCAGCGGGCACTGCTTACGGGCGGTGGGATCGGCTGAGAACGGGGCAAGACGGGAGCTGCGTACGGAGCTCCCGGAGGAGGAGGCCGCACGGCACCGGGCGGCGGCCCGCTCCGTGATCGAGCGCGTACGAGGACTCGAACCGGCCGCTGTGCGCAGGGAGCTGGCGCCCACCGGGTACGCCGCCCCGCATCTGCCCCCGCCGTACGGACTCGGCGCAGGACCCGTCCAACAGATCGCCGTGCAGGAGGAGTTGGCGGCGGCCGAAGTGCGCGTCAGTGAGTTGGGGATCGCCACCTGGGTCGTACCCTCGCTCATCGCGTACGGGACCCCCGAGCAGCAGGAGCGGTATCTGCTGCCGACGCTGCGCGGGGACGTGCTGTGGTGCCAGCTCTTCTCGGAGCCCGGGGCCGGATCCGATCTCGCCTCACTCCGGACGCGTGCCGAGCGGATGGCGGACGGGCGCTGGCGCGTCAACGGGCAGAAGGTGTGGACGAGTTCGGCGCAGTGGGCGGACCACGGAATCCTGCTCGCCCGGACGAATCCGGACGTGCCCAAGCACAAGGGGCTCACCTACTTCGTCGTCGACATGAAGGAGACGGACGGCATCGAGATCCGTCCCCTGAAGGAGATCACCGGCGAATCGCTGTTCAACGAGGTCTACTTCGACGACATGGTGCTGCCCGCCGACGCCGTGGTCGGCTCGGTCGACGACGGCTGGCGGGTCGCGCGCAATACCCTGGGCAACGAACGCGTCCACATGGCCGACCAGTTGACCTTCGGCACCGGCCTCGAGGCGATCGTCGCGCGTTCCGCCGGCCTCGACGACACCGTACGGGCCCGCGTCGGGGCCCTCGTCGCCGAGGCGCACGCGCTGGGCTGCATCGGACTCCGTACGACCATGCGGCAGGTCTCGGGCGTGGACCCGGGCGCCGGAGCCTCCGTACGCAAACTCGTGCAGACCGCGCACCAGCAGAAGGTCGCCGAACTCGCACTCGAACTCCTCGGCCCGGACGGGGCGTTGCGCGAGGGCGCCGGAGAGCGGGCCGTGCACGAGTTCCTGCTCTCCCGCTGTCTGACCATCGCGGGCGGGACGACGCAGGTGCAGCTGAACGTGGTCGCGGAGCGGATCCTCGGCCTGCCGAGGGACTAGCGACTTGGCACCAGGGACTGGCCACTGAGGACTTAGGGACTGGGGAGAGTCATGAAGGCGTACGTCGTCGGTGTGGGCATGACGAAGTTCGAGAAGCCGGAGACCCGGGAGTGGCAGTACTGGGACATGGTCCGGGAAGCGGGCACCAACGCCCTTGAGGACGCCGGGATTTCGTACGACGCAGTGCAACAGGTGCCCGTCGGCTACTGCTTCCAGGCCTCCACGGCCGGGCAGCGGGCCGCGTACGAACTCGGTCTGAGCGGTGTCCCCGTCTACAACGTCAACAACAACTGCGCGACCGGCTCGACCGCGTTGATGCTCGCCCGGCAGTTCGTGGAGGGCGGTGCGAGTGACTGCGTACTGGCGGTGGGGTTCGAGAAGATGGCGCGCGGAGCGCTGGGGGGAGGAGCGGACGGGGGCGATTTCAAGACTTCGCCCGTGGCGCGTCATTACGGCGTCATGGCGGCCCGGCACGGCTTCGAGATGACGCCGCCCACCGCCCAGATCTTCGGGAACGCGGCGCGTGAGCACATGGAGAAGTACGGCACGACGGAAGCGCAGCTCGCGGCCGTGGGAGCGAAGAACCACCGGCACTCGGCGAACAATCCGTACGCGCAGTTCCAGGACGTCTACTCGGTCGACGAGATCCTCGCCGCGCGTGCCGTGCACCCGCCGTTGACCAAGCTCCAGTGCTCGCCCACGTCGGACGGGGCGGCCGCGGCCGTCGTCGTGTCGGAGGGGTTCGTGGAGCGGCACGGGCTGGGGGAGCGGGCTGTGGAGATCGTCGCGCAGGCGATGACCACGGACACGGAGGAGTCGTTCGCGTCCGGGTCGTGCATCGATGTCGTCGGGCAGCCGATGTCGCGGGCCGCCGCCCGGCAGGTGTACGAGAGGGCCGGGCTCGGGATCGAGGACGTCGACGTCGTGGAACTGCACGACTGCTTCTCCATCAACGAACTGCTCACGTACGAGGCGCTCGGCATGTGCGAGGTGGGGGAGTCCGGGAAGCTCGTGGAGTCGGGCGCCACGACGTACGGCGGGCGGTGGGTGGTGAACCCCTCCGGAGGGCTGATCTCGAAAGGGCATCCCCTGGGAGCCACCGGGATCGCTCAAGTGGCCGAGCTGGTGTGGCAGTTGAGGGGCGAGGCGGCCGCACGGCAGGTGCCACACGCGCGCGTGGGGCTCGCGCACAACATCGGGCTCGGGGGCGCGGCGGTGGTGACGCTGCTCAGGCGGGCCTAGATGTATTGATCACGGTCTGGAGACCGGTCAGCGGGCGGTGGCCGCGGACCAGCCGGTCCAGCGGGGTGGTGCCGAGCACGGTCGCGGTGCTGACGCAGCGCCAGGCGAGCAGGCCGAACGCGGCGCCTCCAGCTCCAGCTTGCTCAGCGGCGCCGGCACGGTGAACTCAGGTAACTGCATACTGCCCTCCTGCGATCGGCCCGCACAGAACGCTGCCCGCCACCCGATCCCACAGCAGGCCTTCCCGCAGCCCACAATCCCTGGGCGAACCTCCGTGACGCAGACCGGAGTTCAAAGTCAGCACCATCACGGTGTGCGGCCCAGTGCCAGCGGCTTCAGGGTTACGGCCCCGGGGCCAGGCGCAGACAGCGGGGCGGTTCGCGCCAGGGATTCGCGGGCCCTGGCGGACTTCTCGCGCCTCGTCCTCGCTGTCCGCTCCAAGCAATAGCGCAGCCCTCATCCGGCGTGAACAGATTCAGACATCCTCGACGGCGGCCAGGACGCATCGTGCCGAGGACGGCATCCGGACCAACTGGCTCTTGTGGGGCCTGGGACGGCCGCCCGTCGCGGTGGTTGAACGTTGCGATGATCTCGTTCTCGGCTTCCTCGAGGCGGATCACGTTCCGCTGCGGGTACCCGGGGCTCCCGATGCCCGTGCCACCGCGCCGCCTGGGCTTCCCCGCCCCTTCGGGGGCGAGCCGCAGCGGCCCGTCGGTGCGTCTGGCTCGGCTTGTCCGGATCACGTACCTGCACCCCGGTGATTGTCAGTGCCCTGCACGAGGGTTCGTTCCCGCAGCCGCAGTTCGTGCCCCGCCGGAGGAATCTGATGCAGTCGACGAGCTGGCCGTGCAATCCCTCGCCGGGGCTACGGCCGCGCACCGTCCCCTTGACGAGTGAATTCGAACGAGGCATGCACGGCGGCTTCGCCGGTGGCGCTTGACCACCACACTCCGCCTCGAACTTTTGCTCGAGCCTTCGCCCGTGTCGGCCCGTGTCGGCTCCGTGATCAGGGGCGTTGTCCGGGGTGCTCTGTTCGCTTCCATCTCCGAGGAGAAACCGTGAATCCCGTGCTCGTACTCGCCACCCTTCGCCCCGTGTTCGAGAATCCTCCCGCCGAGGCTGTCGCCCCGAGCGCGCTGCCGCGTCCGGTTGACGCCCGCCGTGCCCCGTTCGCATCCGCATCACGCCCGTCATCGAGGTGGGGTGCATGACCGACTCGACTGCTCTTCCGCCGTCCCTGCTCGACTGGGCCCAGAAACAGGTCGGCGCCCCCCTCACCGTCTCGGACGCCTCACACCCTCGGGAGAACTCGCGCGTGTGGGAGCTCGTCCGCCGCGACAGCGTCCGCTTCTACCTGAAGGTCTCGCCGCAGCCGCTGATGTACGAGCGGGAGACCTTCGCGCTCAGGAGCGCCGTTCCCGCGCTCGGGGCTGGAACCGCGCCCCAGCTGTGGGCGTCGAACGCCGAGCACCTGGCGCTGCTGCTGACCGCGGTGCCCGGTCGGCCGCTCAATGAACTGACGCTGACGCCCGCACAGGAGTGCGCGGCGTACCGGCAGGGCGGCATCCTCCTGGCCCGGCTGCATGCGGCCGGCGACCTGTCCGGGCCTCGTCGCCGTGAGGCCGAGCGGACATTGCAGGATGCGGCGGACGGTGCCGACAGGCATCTGGAGAAGGCCGGGGACCGGCTTACGCCGGCGGAGCACAAGCTGGTGCGCGACCTGGCCGACCAGCTGCGGCTGCTGCCGCCGCTGCCGCTCGCTTTCATCCACGGTGACGCCTGGGCCAGGAACCTCATGTGGTCCGGGGAGTTGGCGCAGGCCGGATGGGTCGACTTCGAGCGGTCCTGTTTTGCGCCGGCCGTGCAGGAGTTCGTCCCTTTGAGCTGCGGGGTGTGGGCCGACCGTCCCGATCTGCGGACCGCGTGCCTTCGGGGGTACGGACGCGGCCTCTCCGCCGAGGAGTTGCACGCGTTGAAGGGTCTGGCCGCCCTTGATGCGGTGAGCTGCCTGGTCTGGGGCCCGGCGCACGACGATCCCGAGGTCACAGCGCGCGGACGGCGCACCCTGGACCGGCTCATGACGGGGGTGTTCGCATGACTGGTCACCTCAACCCCCGGAAAAGGGCTGCGCCCAAGACGGCGGCGGACGGCGCGGCGGAGACGGCGTCCGTCCCTGCGGCACGGGCTGCGGCCCCGCTGCCGGCCGCGCCTCCCGAGCTCGACTACAACGGCCGGAAGCACCGGCGTGCCATGGACGACGCGACGCTGTGGGACATGGCCCGCCGGATCCCCATGGCGCTCGCGCAGACGGCCCGGCTGGCCTGGTCCGTCGACCGGCGCATGGCGATCACGATCGTTGTCTGTCAGCTGTTGTCCGGTATCGGCACGGCCCTGATGCTCGGCGCCGTCGCCAGGGCCCTGCCACAACTGATGGCCTCGGACCCGCGCGAGGGGCTGGCGCATGCATGGCCGGCGCTGGCCGTCGCGGTCCTGGCCATGGCTGCTGGGGCGGCGATGTGGATCCTCGCGGACTGGGCGACCCGGCGCCTGAACCCGAAGATCGCCTCGGCCGCCGACCTCACCCTGGTCGACCTGCACATGCGGGCCGAACTCGCGGCCTACGACGCGGAGGGTTTCTGCGACCGGAGCCAGGCGGCGGAGGTCGGCGCGCTGCGCGCCGTCGACCTCGCCGACGACGCCAAGACCCTCACCAACGGGTTGATCCAGCTCGCTTCGGCGGCGACCGTGCTCACTTCCCTCCACCCGCTGCTGCTCGGCGTGCTGCTGCTGTCTGTCGTCCCCCGCGGTCTGGGCGGAGTGCTCGCCGCGCGGATCGACTACCGCGTCCACGACCGTACGATCTCCGCCCGTAATGTCCGCGGCATGATGCGCTGGTGGCTGACCACGGCGGACCTCGCCGACGAGCTGCGGGCCAACACCATGCGCGGCTACCTGCACTTCTGGTACCGCACGATGTGCGACCGGGTCGAGGGCCGCGAGCTCGAGGGAGCCCGCCCCTACCTGCTGATCACTCTGCTCGCCGCGTCCCTGGGCGGGCTGTTCACGCTCGGCATGTGGGCGTCGCTGGCCGGGCTCGTCCTCGCCGGCGCCATGTCGACGGCGATCGCGGGCACGGCCGTCGTCGCCTCCCAGACCGCCGGACGCGCGCTCAACTCGATCATCCGGTACGGAACGGTGATGTTCCACCACGGCCTCTACCTCTCCGACTACTACGAGTTCATCGACGAGGTCCGGTCCATGACCACGGCCCGCGGCGCCACGCAGGCCAAGCCCCCGCAGCAGATCCGCCTGGAGGGCGCCTCCTACACGTACCCGAGCAAGGACACCGCGGCCGTACAGCCGATCACGCTCACCCTCAACCGCGGTGAAGTCGTCGCGTTCGTCGGGGAGAACGGCGCCGGCAAGTCGACCCTGATCCGGATGCTCACCGGCCTGACCGTGCCCACCGACGGCAAAGTCCTGTGGGACGACACCGACTTGGCCACCGCCGACGCGGAGTCGGCCTGGCGGCACGTCGGTCTCGTCCCGCAGAAGAACGGCCACTGGCCACTGGCCGCCAGGGAGAACATCACCCTGGGCCAGCCCCGAGAGCACGGCGACGAACGGATCTGGGACGCGGCGCACCGCGTCGGCATGACCACGGCTCTGCGCGAGCTCCCCGACCAGCTCGGCACGCTGCTCGCCCGCTCGGTCTGGGGCGGCCACGAGCTGTCCGGCGGGCAGTGGCAGCGGCTGGCGTGCGCCCGAGCGATGTACCGCGAGCCGGCCGTGCTCGTCCTGGACGAGCCGACCAGCGAGATGGACGCCCGCGGCGAGCACCAGATCTTCCGCGAACTGCGAGCCATGGCCCCCGACCGGATCACCGTCGTGGTCACGCACCGGCTGGACAACGTGAGGATGGCCGACCGGGTCATCGTCCTTGCCCAGGGCACTATCCGGGAGCAGGGCTCCTTCGACGAACTCGTCGCCACCGAGGGAAGCCTTCTGGGCGAGCTGTACGCCCTCGCCCAGGACCGCTGACCGACGGCCACCAACAGCGAGCGTCATCGCGGGGCCGCGCAGTCGGTGCGGTCCCGCCCCTCTCCTGTTCAGGGTCGGCAATTCCATGCGGTGAACAGCCCGCGCAGCACGACGAACCCGGAAGTCCGACAGTGCTCGATCTGCTGGTACGTCAACATGCCTCTCGTCTCGATGGGTTGGGTCCGCGTCGAGACGGAAGGAGGTGCGCGGGCGCGTCAAGGTCAAACGAATCCGGTTCGCATACGAACAAGGCAGCCGCCTGGCAGACTCGTGGATATCGACATACGTGGAGGCAGCATCTGATGAGCGACCCCGAGGGCGTGCCCCTGGCCGACTACATCCGCGTACTCCGCGATCAGCTGGAGACGGCACAGCAGGAAGGGGCGAGCCGCGGGGTCAAGTTCGGCGTCGGGGCTGTGGAGCTGGAGTTCGAGGTCACGGTGACGCGGGAGGCAGGCGGGCGCGGCGGTCTGAAGCTGTGGGTGGTCGAGGCGGGCGCCGACGGCAAGCGCAGCGGCGGCCGGACACAGCGTGTGCGGATGACCCTTACGCCCACCGACGACGCCGGCCGGCCGCTGTCGGTCATCGACCGGCTGCCCGAGCTCCCACGCTGAGGCCTGTGGTGGTGGACTCGCTCGCCGGGCGGTGCACCGAGGTCTTGGTCGAGCAGGACGGCGGCACCGGGTACGGCTCGGGGCTGCGGCTGGCGACGTCCTTGGTGGTGACGGCCGGGCATGTGGTCGAGGGCGGTGGGCCAGTCGGGGTGCGGCTGTCGGGCGGCGCCCCCGACGAGATCGTCGTCACCGGCCGGACGGTGTGGCGAGGTGCCCGGCTGGACGTCGCGCTTGTCGAACTCGCTCCGGACGTCCCCCTCGACGAGGTCGCTCCCATGGCCATCGGAGTTGTACCGGACGAGGCTGAGGGACGGCTTCCGTTCACCGCGATCGGCTTTCCGCGCCATCAGAGCTGGACGGACACGGACACGGCGACCTGGCGCGACAGCGACCAGATCGACGGGGTGATCCCGCTCGGGTCGAGTGTGAAGCGGGGCCGCCTGCTGCTGCATCGGGCGGATGGCCGCCGCCTGGAAGCGCGCGACTGGAGCGGTTTCTCGGGCGCGGGCGTCGTCTGTGGGGGGTCGGCTGTCGGCGTCGTCGTGGAGTCGGCCCACTCGGGCGGGCTGGAAGCCGTGCGGCTGGCTGCTGTGATCGGCGCGTACGAGCCGCGCGCGGAAGGCGAGCGCGAGCCCGAGCCGAGTGCCACCGCCGCACGTGAGCTGCTGGCCTCGCACGGCGTCGTGCCGGAACCCCTGCGCGGGCAGGAGCGGCGTCGCCCGGCCTACGAGGCGATGTTGCGCCAGTACGCAGCCCGGTGCGCCGAACTGACCGGCCGCGACCGGGAGCTCGCCGGCCTGCTGGCTTTCGCGACCGGGCCGGATCCCTACCTGTTGCTCGTTGCCGGTCCGTGGGCCGGGAAGACCTCGCTGGTGACCCACTTCGCCACCGGGTCCCATCCCGGGCTGGACGTGGTGTCGTTCGTCATCTCCCGGCGCGATGGGCAGATGCGCGTCCAGCAGTTCTACCGGGCCATGTGTGACCAGCTCGCCGCGCTGCTGGGCGAGTTCCCGCCCGCAGAACCGGATGCGGTCACCTTCCTCAGCCTCTGGGGACGCGCGATGCGGATCCCCGGACGTTCCCTGCTGATGCTCGTCGACGGCCTGGACGAGAACGACTACCGCGAGCTGGCCGAGCCCAGTATCGCCGCGCAGCTCCCGACCGCTCTCGGTCCGGCGGCACACGTCCTGGTGACGAGCCGCCATTCTGATGTGCCGCTCGACGTGGACGGCAGCCATCCGCTGCGCACCTGCCGCCGCCAGGTGCTGACGCCGTTCCCCGCGGCGACAAGCCTGCTCCTGCGGGCCCGCCAAGAGCTGGATCATGTACTCGTCGAGCCTGTCCCACGCACCGTCCTGACCACGATGGCGGTCGCCGGCGGCGCGCTGAGCAGCAGGGACATCGCCTCGATCGTCAACGACTCCACGCTGGCGATCCGCCGGACCCTGGAACGGGGGCTCTCCCGGGTCGTGGAGCCGCGCCCCGGTACGCCGACCCGGTACACCCTCGCCCATGACACCCTGGTGGACGCCGTCCAGGAGGACCTGGAACTCGAGGAGTTCACCCATATCCGCGCCGCCATCGACGGCTGGGCCCTCGGATTCGCCGCGGCCGACTGGCCCGAAGACACCCCGGACTACCTGACCGAGGCGTACCCGACCCTCCTGCTCACCGAGGGCGCCGGCCGGACGCTGGCAGCCCTGGCCTCCCCCGCGCGCCGCGCCCTGCTCCGCCGCCGGACCGACGGCGATGTGGCCGCGCTGTCCGAACTGTCGAACGCGGCAAGGCTCCTCGAGGCAGCCCCCGACTGCGACCTCACCCTGCTGACGCGGGTGTCGCTGCTCCGCAAGCGCATCGAGGACGACAACTTCACCATGCCCAGCGCGTATCCGCTGTTGCTGGTACGCCTCGGCCGAGCCGAGGAGGGCATCCAGTTCGCCCGTACCCTGCAGAACGTCTACGTACAGGCCGACGCTCTGCTGGCGATCGGCGAGCACCTGCTGGACACCCATCCGATCGAGGCGCGGAACCTCATCCACGAAGCCATGGCCGTACCAGGCAGGTTGCCCCTGGAGCAGATGGCACACACGGTGCGCGCAGCTCTCGCGCTTGCGCGGCACGGCGAACCGGGCGCAGCGGACATCGCTCGCCGGGCCGTCACCGAGAGCGGCGATGAGCGAGGCTGGTCCCTCACTGACGCCGCCGGCGCACTGGCCGAAATCGATCCCGCGCTGACACGAACCCTCATCGAAGAAGTCATCGAACACGCCGAAGCCGAGGACCGCCCCGAGTTCTGCGGCCTCCTCGCGCCGGCGTTCGCCATCCTCGGCGACCTCGACCACCTCCTGCAGCACATCGCCGACCTGGACCGGGACGGCAGGAGACGAGCCCTCCTCACCGCCTGCGGCGAGCACTTCGCCAAGGGAGGCCGCCGAAACGTACCCGAGGCACTCCTCACCGCTCTCAACGCTGAGTTCCCCGCCTCCGAACTGGTGGAATCGGCCGCTTACCAGGACGAGGACCGGGCCCGCCATCTGCTCGCCCTACCCGCCTCGGACTCTCCCGATCTCGATCTTGTCGAGCTCGCTTACACCGCCCTCGCCGCCCACGGCCTCGATCCCCGACAGCCCGGGGCCTGCGACGAGCTGCTCGCCCCCGCCGCGACGTCTGCCCAGGCCAATGGACACCTCCCGCTGGCGGTCTCGCTGGCCCTGGACCTCGCCGACCCCGGCATCCGTGCGGAGTGCCTCACGGAGATCGCCCTGGCGCTGCTCGACTCTGACACCCCCCAGGACGCCGCTCCCGTGGTACGCGAGGTGGAGGCGGCCCTCAACGAGACCAGGAACACGCCTGCGCCCACCGTCCTTGCGGCCTTCGCCCGGGCTGCCGGCACGGCCGGACGAACGGACCTGGCCACGCCGGCCCTGGAACTGGCCCACACGGTGCTGCAGGACAGCGACGACACCCGTGCCACGTGGGAGGCGCGGGCTGTGGCAAGCGCAGCCGCCCGGCTGGGCCACCTCGACCACGCCCTGAGTATCGCGGCGGGGTTCGAGGCAGACCAGATGGACCGCATCAACATCCTCCTGGACGCCGCGAAGGCCGTCCAAGCGCAGGGCGATCACCGCTCAGCCGATCTCGACCTGCTCATCGCCCAGGTGAGCGAAGGCATCGAGAAGTCGACAGACCCGAGCGTGTCCGGCTGGCGTACCCGCGTCACTCACGAGCTCGTCTCCCTCCACCTTCACGCCGGGCACGCCGACGCGGCCCTCGATCTGGCCCGCCGGCTCGCCAAGACCGACCTCCCCGGCCGCACACTCCAGATGCGCGCGTACCTGCTGTCCGACGACATCCCCGAGGCGATCTCCGTCATCCGCGAAACGGCCCTGACCATGCCCGCGAGTTCCCCGCAGGACCTCGCCCGCAGGCAGGAACAGGCAGCGGCGATGATCGTCGAGATGTGCGACGCCGGCCACCAGCCCCTGTGCCGCGACATCACGGCTCAACTCGCCGCAACCGCAGACCCAGGCGTCACGCTGAACAGCGGCCTCTGGGCCCGCCCCTGGCTCACCGCAGCCTGCCAGGCCACCGGTCTCACCGAGGACGTCACCCGCCTTCTGGACACGCTGCGGCACGCCGCCCTGGTCACGGGCGCCCACTACACGACGAGCACCGTGCCGCTGGAAGCAGTCGTCCGCCTGCGCCTGTGGGATCGCTACCACGCCGAAGCCCGTCGGCTGACCGGGGTTCTGGCCGAGGGCGTCCTCACCGACCTGGTCAAAGCGATGCTCGACGCAGGCTTTCTGACCGAGGCCCTCCCCCTCATCGAGGATCTCCAGGACGACCGCGGCTACTGCCTGGCCCTCGCCGCGGCCGCCACCTCCCCGCCGCCCGCCGACCTGGTCAAGCGCTCCCTGGCCCATGGCTTCGCCGAGGACGTCATTGCCCCACTGGCCGCCCTGGAGCCCGCGTGCCTGCAAGAGATCGCAGCCCAGCTCGGGGTGATCCGGCCGCCAGCCGAACAGGTGACGCTTCGAGCCCGGCCACCGGTTGGGTGATGCGCGCAACTCTCATGTACGGAAAGGGAATTGAGCCACGCACTCGCACGCCCTTCCCGAAGGCGCACTCCCCTTCCAGAGCAGGTGGTGGACTGTGGCGCGCACTCGGTGCTCGCAATGGGCGGGCAGCAGGCGGGAGACGTGCCCGAGAGTGATCCCATCGAGGCCGGCACCGAGGAGCTCGCCGACCAGGTCGGGGCTGAACAGCCTGTCCCTGCGAAAGCCCGCCAAGAAGCGGATGCTCTCCAGCTTGGCCTGCGGCGGCTCGCTCCAGATCTCGTACGTCCATCCCCGCGACTCCACCGCCCGCCGAGCCGCCAGCGGCGCAGCAACGCCAGGGCAGCCCCGCCCTCGCGTCACCTGAAAGGCCGAAGTCCTGGCGAACCCTCGGTACTTGAGCCAGACCATCCAAGATCCCCGGCAGAGTCACGGTATTGGGCCTAGGTCTCGCGGCGTACGGTCAGTGCAGCGAAATTCCGATGTACGGGGCACGCGACCGCTGCGAGCATGACACCCATGCCCACGCTCAGAGCCGCCGCAGACATACCCGTGTCCCGCCGTTCCGCGCCGCCCACCTGGGTGGTGGTCGCGCTGGCCTGCGCGGGACAGTTCCTCGTCGTCCTCGATGTGTCCGTCGTCAACGTGGCGTTGCCGTCGATGCGGGCCGACCTGGCGCTGAGCGCGCCAGGACTCCAGTGGGTCGTGAACGCGTACACGATCGCCTTCGCCGGCTTCATGCTGCTCGGCGGGCGGGCCGGGGACCTGTACGGACGCAAGCGGATGTTCCTGATCGGGCTCGCGCTCTTCACTATCGCGTCCCTCGCGGGCGGGCTCGCCCAGGCGGAGTGGCAGCTGCTGGTCGCGCGGGCCGTGCAGGGGCTGGGGGCGGCGGTGCTCGCCCCCTCGACGCTGACGATCCTGACGTCGGCCGTGCCCGAAGGGGCGGCACGCGCGCGTGCCATCGCGACGTGGACCGCGGTCGGCGGGGGCGGCGGCGCGGCGGGCGGACTCGTCGGCGGTGCCCTGGTCGACGGGCTGTCGTGGCGGTGGGTCCTCCTGATCAACGTGCCCATCGGCGCGGTGGTGCTGGCCGGTGCCCTGCGGTGGCTCGTCGAGAGCCGGGCCGGTGAGAGGCGGCGGCTCGACCTGCCGGGGGCCCTGCTGGTGACGGCCGGGCTCGCGATCCTCGCGTACGGCATCGTGCAGACCGAGGCCGAGGGGTGGGCGTCGGCCGCGACCCTGATGCCGCTGGCCGGCGGGGCCGCGCTGATCGGGCTCTTCCTGCTCGTCGAAGCGCGGACAAAGGCACCGCTGATGCCGCTGAAGCTGTTCCGGCTCAGGTCCGTGTCCTCGGCGAACGGGGCGATGTTCCTGTGTGGCTCGGCGATGTTCTGCATGTGGTTCTTCATGACGCTGTACGCGCAGAACGTGCTCGGCTACTCGCCGCTGGACGCCGGGCTCGCGCTCGTCCCGAGTTCACTGGCGGTGGTGCTCGGCTCGAAGGTCGCGCCGCGGTTCATGCCCGTCGTGGGCGCGCGCAACCTGGCGGTGATCGGGACGCTGGTGGCCGCCGCCGGGTTCGGCTGGCAGTCCACGATGAGCGCCGACGGCTCGTATCTCACCGCGATCATGTTCCCCGGCATCCTGATGATGCTCGGCGCCGGTCTTGCCACGACGCCGCTCGCCGCGCTGGCCACGTCGGGCGCGGACCCGGAGGACGCCGGGCTGGTGTCGGGACTGGTCAACACCTCCCGCACGATGGGCGGTTCGCTCGGCCTCTCGGTGATGTCGACGATCGCCGCGGCGCGGACCGGGGGAGGGGGGTCGCCGGTGGCCCTGACGGAGGGGTACGCGCTGGTGTTCCGCACGGGCGGGGGCGTACTGCTCGTGGGTGCGGTGCTGATGCTGGTGTGGCTGCCGCGGACGGTTGTCGCGCGGGGGTGAGGGCGGCTGGGCGGGGCGCAGGGTGGCAGTGGCCTGGTGTCCACGGCCTTCTTGTGTCTGTGTCTGTGTCATCTAGGAGGTGCCCGTGACTCCGCCCATGCGTGAACGCGCGGGCTTCCTGTGTCGCTGGCTAGGCAGCGACACAGAGGGCCAGCCCGGCCCTGTTGAGGACGTTTGTGGCACCGACGTGGTCCGCGTTGGCGGTCATGCCGCACGCCGTGCACTGGAACGTTGCCTGGGTGACGCGGTTCTCCTTCGCGACGTGCCCGCAGGACGGGCAGGTGCGGGAGGTATTGCGGGGGTCCACCGCGACGACGGTCCGACCGGCGCTTTCAGCCTTGTTGGCGAGGATCGCGAGGAACACCCCCCAACCTGCGTCGAGGATGCTGCGGTTCAGCCCGGCCTTCGCGGCCCGCTGGTTCGGCAGGAAGATCCCTTCCCGCTCGGGGTCCGGCTTGGGCCTGGGACTGCGGGTCATGCCCGCCGTGTTCAGTCGCTCGTGCGCGATGACGTCGTGGTCGCGCACCAGCGCAAGGGCAGTCTTATGGGCGTGGTCGAGGCGCTGACGCCGGATCTTCGCGTGGATCTTGGCGACCTTGCGGGCGGCGGCTCGGTGCGCCTTGGTCCGGTGCTTCGTCCGCTTGGGGAAGGTGGCCAGGTGCCGCTGGGCCTCGGCCAGTTCCTCGGCCGCCGCTTGAAGGAAGCGCGGGTTGGCGACGTGCTCCCCATTCGAGGTGGTCAGGAAGTGCGCGACGCCCATGTCGATGCCGACGACGGCGCCGGTCGCGGGCAGATCCTCGGTGAGGGCTTCGGCGCAGGACAGGACCACGTACCAGCGGTGCCCCTCGCGCTTGACGCTGACCGTCTTCACCCGGCCGCGCACGGGCCGGTGCTGGTGAACGCGGACGTGGCCCACGCCCTGGAGGCGTACGCGGGTGTGCGGGTTGTGCGGGGTGGAATCCCAGCGGCAGCCGTCACCGTCCCTGGGGAAGGTGACGGTGTCGAAATGACCTGCGCCCTTGAAGCGCGGGTAGCCGGGGGCCTGACCGGCCTTGACGCGCCGGAAGAACGCCTGGAACGCCTTGTCCAGCCTCCTGAGCGTCGTCTGCTGCGAGGAGAACGACCAGCGCCCCTGCCGTTCCGGGTCGAACGCCCGGATCTCGCTCAACTGGGCGGACTGGTCGCCGTAGCGGACAGTCGTCTTGGAGGTGTGCCGCCAGGCGTCACGGCGTTCCTGGAGGGCGCCGTTGTACAGCGAGCAGTGGTCCCGCAGCATCTCGCGCAGGGCCTGCTCCTGGCGGACGGTGGGGCGCAGGAGGAATTTGTACGCGCGGATCACGACTGGCGCCTGCGGTCGAGGCGCAGAGCGTCGGCGAGGAGAACGCAAGCGGCAGCGTTGATTGAGACACCCGCCCGATGGGCGTACTGCTCGATCTGCCGCTTCAAGTCGGGAGGCACGCGCAGGTTCAGAGACTCCCGACGATCTCCTCTAGCCACAACCAAAATGCTACTACTTTTGGCCGCGGTTCTACTTACAACCACCCTTGCTGCCGGGCCTCCCGCATAGCTTCCATGCGATTCCGGGTACCGGTCTTGCCGATCGCGGAGGAGAGGTAGTTGCGGACGGTGGACTCGGAGAGGTGGAGCTTCGCCGCGATGTCGGCGACGGTCGCCCCGTCCGCCGAGGCCTTCAGCACGTCACACTCACGGGCGGTGAGCGGATTGGGCCCGGCGCTCAGCGCGGCCGCGGCGAGCGCCGGATCGATGACGGTCTCGCCGGTCAGCACCCGGCGGATCGCCTCGGCCAGCTCCTCCACGGGCCCGTCCTTGACCAGGAACCCCGCGGCACCCGCCTCCATGGCCCGCCGCAGATACCCCGGCCGGCCGAAGGTGGTGAGGATCAGCACCCGGCAGTCAGGCACCTCGTCCCGCAACTGCGCGGCGGCGTCCAGCCCGCTGATACCGGGCAGTTCGATGTCCAGCAGCGCGACATCGGGCCGCGACTCCAGCGCCGCCCCCACGATCGCGTCCCCCGTCCCGACCTGCGCCACCACCTCGATGTCCTCCTCAAGCCCGAGGAGGAGAGCCAGCGCGCCCCGCATCATCCCCTGGTCCTCGGCGAGGAGAACTCTGATGGACTTGGCGGGCCGGTGGTCCCGCGGCATCTCGTTCACGGCCCAAGGGTAGGGCGTGGGGGACGGGGCGACGCCTACGGTGAGAGGCGCGACATGGTGCTCAGGCAACCGTTCCCGGAGCAGCGGCTGTGTCCTTCACCGCCGCTTGCGCTGCGGACGTCCCCGTAACGCCGGTCGCCGAAGCGTCCATCGCCTCCATCGGCTCCGTCGCCTCCGTCGCCTCCGTCGCCTCCGTCGGCTCCAGCGCCTCCAGCGGCTCCGTCGGCCCCACAGGAAGTTCCGCCGTCACCACGAAGCCACCTCGTGTCGTCGGTCCCGCTTCGAAGGAGCCGCCCGCCGCCGCGAGTCGCTCCGTCAGGCCCTTCAAGCCGGTGCCGCCGATGCCGGGGAGTGGGGGAGGCGGGTCGGAGGGGGCGCCGTGGCCGTTGTCCGCGATGCGGGTGTGGACGCGTTCCGACGAGCCCTCGATCGTGATCTCGCAGCGGGTCGCACCGCTGTGGCGTATCGCGTTGGTGACGGCCTCGCGGACGACCCAGCCCAGCAGGGCCTCGGTCTGGGCAGCGAGTGGTGGGCCCGATTGGCGGACGAGCGGGTCGATGCCGGCGGCCTGGAGGGCCGAGCGGGCGCGGTCGAGTTCCGTGGCGAGACTGCCCTCGCGGTAGCCCGTGACCGCCTCGCGGATCTCCGTCAGGGCCTGTCGGCCGACGGACTCGATGTCGGAGACCTGGACCAGTGCCGCGTCCAGGTCGCGGTGGGCGAGGCGACGGGCCGCCTCCGACTTCACGACGATGACGGAGAGGGTGTGGCCGAGGAGGTCGTGCAGGTCGCGGGAGAAGCGGAGGCGTTCCTTCTCGACGGCGCGGCGGGCCAACTCCTCGCGGGCGGCGCGGAGTTCGCGTACGGCCTCCGACAAGGACAGGATCGCGGCGGTCACCATGGTCGACAGGAACGTGCCGTACGCGACGTTCACCGCGTCCCAGCCGTCCCGCAGCCCGGCGATGACGCCTGCGAGCGCGCTCAGGCCGATGCCGGTCCTGCCGAGCCACCGGCCCCGGACGATCGCGCCCGCGGCCAGGCCGAGCAGCGGGAAGAAGAGGAGCCAGCTGCCTCCGTAGACGATGGCGAGGGCGGAGGTCACCACGCCCATCGCGATCAGCGCGCCCCGGGTGGAGCGGGCCTCGCGCTTCTCCCTCACGAAGGCGCGGAACACCACATAGATGTAGAGGGAGTTGAATGCGAGGAGGCCGAGGCCGCCGATCCACGGGTTCGGGGTCTTGCCCTGGAAGAGATTGGAGAAGGCGCCCATGCCCATGAGGAGCCAGGGGAGGAGAGCGAAACCGCTGGGCGGCGGGCCCAGGTGCTCCGGCAGCTTCCCGGTCTTCCGCACGGCCCGCTGGTCGGCCTTGAACGCGGCCTGGTCGTCCTTCCACTGCGTCCGTGCGTCCTGCCAGGCGGACATCTGACAGCTGACCCTTCGCAACCAGGACATGTCCCCAGCCCCCGTTCAGACGGTCCGCGCGGTCCTGCGGTACGAGACCACAGCGTACGAGCCGAAGGCCAGCAGCCACCCGGTCAGCACCAGCACCGCCGCGAGCGTCGGCGCGTGCCCGTCGGCGACGGCGGTTCCGAGCTGCGCGAACCGGTTCGTGGGCGTGTAGGCGGACAGGGACTCCAGCCACGACGGGAACAGGGTGAGCGGGAACCACAGCCCGCCGACCACCGCGAGAGTCAGGTTGCACACCATGTTCACCACCCCCGTGGCCTGTGCGGTCAGTCGATAGCCGTTGCCGAGGCCGAGCAGCGTGAAGGGGATCGAGCCGAGCCACAGCAGCAGCGCGATCACCGCCCATTTCCAGGCGTCCAGGCGTACGCCGTTGACCAGGCCGCCGGCCGCCAGGACCGCGACGATCGCGGGCAGTACCGTCACCGCACCCGTCAGCGCCCGGCCGGCCACGACCTGGCGCGGGCTCATCGGTGTGATCCGCAGCTGCCGCAGCCAGCCGATGGTCCGGTCCTCGGCGACCCCGCCGCCGGTGTTCAGGGCCGAGCCCATCGCGCCGTACGCGGCCATGCCGATCATGGAGGCGGTCTTCCAGTCGCTGTCGGCGCCGCCATCGAGGTTCGTGAACAGCAGGTACATGACCACCGGCATCACGACGCCGCCGATCATGAAGCCGGTGTCACGCAGCGTCCGGCGCACTTCCAGCCGCAGATAGTCGAGCATCACACCGTCTCCAGAAAGGTACGGGAAGGGGCATCGGAGGAGGTCAGGGCGAGGAACGCGTCGTCCAGGGAGGCCGGCGCGACCTCCAGCCCCCGTATCGCACCGCGCTCGGCGAGCGCGATCACCGTCGCGTCCGAGTCGTCGGTCCGCAGCCGCGCCCGGTCCCCGCGCACCTCGACGGAGACCACGCCGGGGAGCCGCGCCAGCCCGTCCGTGCCGGTGCCGGCGAGGTCGAAGGCGACGAGGCTGCCGCCCGCGGCCCGCTTCAGCTGTTCGCCGCTGCCGTCGGCGACGATCCGGCCGTGGTCGATGACGACGATCCGGTCGGCGTTGGCGTCCGCCTCCTCCAGGTAGTGGGTGGAGAAGAGGACGGTGTGGCCGCGCCGCGCGTACGCCCGCATCGAGTCCCAGAAGGCGTATCGCGCCTCCACGTCCAGCGCGGCGGTCGGCTCGTCGAGCACGATCAGCGAGGGGTTGCCGACGAGCGCGACCGCGAACCGCACCCGCTGCGTCTGGCCTCCGGAGAGCCGGTCGACGCGCCGCCCGGCCAGCTCGGCGATGCCCGCCAGCTCCAGCGCCTCGGCCACCGGCATCGGCGCTGGATACGTACCGGCCACGAACCCGACCAGCTCGCCCACCGTCACCCGCGGCACCGGCCGGCTGTCCTGCAGCATGGCGCCCACGCGGCCCGCCCGCACCGACTCCTCCGGAGCGGCGCCGAAGAGCCGTACGACACCCTCGTCGGGCTCGTTCAGGCCCAGCAGGAGCGAGATCGCGGTGGACTTGCCGGCGCCGTTGCGGCCGAGCAGCGCGACCGTCTCGCCGCGCGAGATCTCCAGGTCGACGCCGTCCACGGCCCGAACCGCGCCGAAGGTCTTGCCCGCCCCGGTGAAGGACACGGCCTCGTGTGTCCCAGCCGTCTTCGTTGCTGCCGTCGCGGTCGTCGCGGTCGTCGGTGTAGTTGCTGTCGTCCCCGTCTTCGTCATGGGTACGACGCTATGAATCAGAGGTGCCTGCGCGGCAGATGCGCTTGTACGGACTCGGGCAGGACAAATGTCACGGCTCCCTGTCCCGGCTCCTTCTTGCCGGTGTCATGACGAGCTTGGGTGCGATGCGGCTGCCGTGAGTGCGATATCCGTGTTCGCCGATCGCTGACATCCTCCACTACTCGGTGATACCGTGTAGCAGTACTCGGTATCACGCAGTACCGGCAGGGCTGAGGAGGACTCGCGATGGACGACCTGACGGAGATGCTGAAGGGCACGCTCGAAGGGTGCGTGCTCGAAATCATCGGCCGCGAGGAAACCTACGGGTACGCCATCACCCGTCAGTTGAACGAGCTCGGCTTCGCCGACGTCGTCGAGGGGACGGTGTACACCATCTTGCTGCGACTGGAGAGGAACGGACTCGTCCAGGTGACGAAACGACCATCCGGGGTCGGTCCGCCGCGCAAGTTCTTCGCGCTCAACGACGCCGGCCGCGAGGAACTTGCGGCGTTCTGGACGAAGTGGCAGTACGTCTCATCACGCATCGACAGGCTCAAGGAGGGCGGGAGATGAACTTCTGGGAGACCATCACAGGCAGTGATCTCACCAGGGAATGGAAGGCGTTCGAAGCCCGGGCCGAGGTCCTGCCAGAGGACTACCGGGCGGCGTGGGAACAGATCAAGGGCCACCTCTTTCCCCATGGGGACTTCACCGGCCGCAACCTGATGCCGATCCTCGACGCAGCCCTGGGGCTCCTCGAAGAAACAGCGGCGGACGGGCAGAGCGTCCACGAGGTGCTCGGCGACGACATCCGAGGCTTTTGCACGGCGCTGGCCGGTGGAGAAGGGGCTCGAACCTATCGCGACCGGTGGCGCGAGCAGTTGAACAGGAACGTCGCAAGGAAATTGAGCCGGCTGGGAGGCTGACGTGGGCATCCAAGACATCATCGAGGGCAAGAAGCAGTGGCGGGCACACAAGGCTCGGGTCAAGGCGCTCCCGCCGGACTACCAGATCGTCTACAAGGAGATGCAGAGGTACCTGTTCAAGGTCGGACCGATCGACCTGCCTGACGGGCCCCTGCTCCCCGGGATCGTCGACTTCTTCGAGGAGGGCGTCGCCACGGGCAAGGGAGTCTTGGAACTCATCGGCAACGACGTCGCCGCGTTCTGCGACGACCTGATCAAGGACTCACGCACCTATGCGGACGTCTATCAGGAGTCCATCAGCGGGAAACCCGGCACGGCCGAGAAGTAGCACCCGCCGCCTCATGCCAGTGGGCGCAGCCCGTACGCGCGGTTCATCGCTTCGGCGCAGCGCGAACAGGCGCGGGCGTTGACTGTTTTGCCCGTGGGCAGTCGCCGGTTCCGGCGGTCTGGGGTCTGCTCGACGTCGAACTTGTACCAGGCGAGCTCGCCCAACGGCGCAGTCCTCCAATCAGTTCCCCGTCCGGCGCACCACTTCAAATGGAGGTCTCGGCGTGCTCCTTGTCCCGGCCGGTCAGGGCGCCGTCCTTGCCGTAGTGCAGCACGGTGTTGGCGCTGTTCCAGTCCTCCACGCACTTCCGGTCCAGGGCGTCCCTCGCCCTGACCGGGTGCTGAACGGGCCGCCGCGGCACGGCGGCGGCATCGATGGGCGCGGGTGCCGGAACGGTCGGCGCGGCTGCGGCAGCCGTCCGGTTGGTGAAGGCCGCCCGCGCAGCGGGAGTTCGGCCCGCGGTGGGAAATCCGGCGGCCGGGCCTTGGTTAACCTGCACGGGTGACCACCGACCTGACTCTGCTGCCGCGTGTCGCCTATCGCGGACAGGAGGTCACCGCGCCCCGGCTCCGCGGCCTCCTCGCGCTGCTCGCGGGCGACTTGCGCACGGGCTGCAGCACCGAGCGGCTTGTGGAAGGGCTGTGGCTGCCGGACGAGTTGCCGGAGCGGCCGGGCAAGGCGGTGCAGGTCCTCGTGTCCAGGGCGCGGGCGCAGCTGGGCGCCGACGTCCTCGTCAGCACGCCGACCGGATACCGGCTCACCCTCGCCGAGGACCAGGTCGACAGCTCCACCCTGCTGTTGCACGCCGCCGCCAGTGCGGACCGGGCCAGGGCCGGGGACCACGCAGGATCGCTGGCTGCGGCCGAGGCCGGTCTCGCCCTGTGGGAGGGCACCCCTGACGCGGCCGGTGACACCGATGACCCCGTGGCCGCGTTGCGCACCGAGCGCGCCCCCGTCCACGGCACGCTCGTACGCGCGCGGGCGCTCGCGCTCGCCCGCCTCGGCCGGCACGCGGAGGCCGCCGGGCCGCTGGCCGTGGCCGCCTCGCAACATCCGCGCGACGAGGAGGTGCTTGCCGAGCTGCTGCGCGGCGAGGCGGCGACGGCGGGTCCGTCCGCCGCGCTGATGCGGTACGAGGCGTACCGGCGTGAGCTGCGCGAGACGCTCGGCACGGATCCGGGGGCTCAACTCAAGGTCGTACAGCAGGAGTTGTTGCGGGGCGAGGCGCCCACGGTCCGGCACGGTGTGCCGCACGAGCCGAATCCGCTGCTGGGAAGGGACGAGGACATTGCGGCAGTGGAGCGGCTGCTGCGCGTCTCCCGCGCCGTCACCGTCGTCGGCTCCGGCGGTCTCGGCAAGACCCGGCTCGCGTACGCCGTCAGCCGCCGGGCCGAGCAGCGCGTGGTGTATTTCGTGCCGCTCGCCGGCGTCACCGCGGACGTGGACGTGGCCGCGGAGGTGGCCTCCGCGCTCGGCGCGGGCGAGGGGCGGCCCGGCGCCATGAGCGGCCACGCCTCGGCCGACCGGGTGTCCGGCATCCTCGGCGTGCTCGGCTCCGGGCCCGCGCTGCTGGTCCTGGACAACTGCGAGCAGGTCGTCCGGGGCGCCGCCGACCTCGTACAGGCCCTGGTCTCGGCCTCGAAGGACCTGCGGGTGCTCGCCACCAGCCGGGCCCCGCTCGGCCTCACGTCGGAGGCGGTGTACGCGCTGCCGGAGCTCAGTCTCGACACCTCGGTCGAGCTGTTCACACAGCGGGCCCGGGCCGCCCGGCCCGGCGTGGAGCTGCCGCCGGACGCGGTGGCCGGGCTGTGCCGCCACCTCGACGGGCTGCCGCTCGCCGTGGAGTTGGCCGCGGCGCGGGTGCGGGTCCTTTCGGTGCCGGAGATCGCCCGCCGTCTCGGCGACCGGTTCGCGCTGCTGCGCGGCGGGGCGCGGGACGTGCCGGAGCGCCACCGCACCCTGCACGCGGTCGTGGAGTGGAGCTGGAACCTCCTCGCGGAGGAGGCCAGGGCCGCGCTGCGCACGATGTCCGTCTTTCCCGGCGGCTTCTCCGGCGAAGCGGCGGAGCAGGTCCTTGGCGGGGACGCGCTGTTCCTGCTTGAGCAGTTGGCCGATCAGTCGCTGCTCACCGTCGTCGACACCTCGGCCGGCGTGCGGTTCAGGATGCTGGAGACCGTACGGGAGTTCAGCGCGGCCCGGCGCGCGGAGGCGGGCGAGGACGAGGAGGCCATCGGCCGGTTCCTCGCCTGGGCGCGGGACTTCGGGGTCGCCTATCACGACTGGTTCTTCGGCTCGGAACCGCGGGCCGCCTGGGAGCCGATCAGGGCCGAGCAGGACAACCTCGTGCTGGCCCTGCGGCACGCCCTGGCCCGTACGGACGCCCCCACCATCGCCGCTCTCACCGCCGTCCTCGCCGCCCTGTGGTCCACCGGCTCCAACTACCCCCGCCTCGCCGCCCTCGCCGCGGACACCGGCCCGCTGCTGTCGCACTACCACCCCGAGCCCGAATACGTCGAAGTCGCCCGCGCCGCCGCGGTGTTGTGCACGGCGAGCCTGTTCATGGGCTACGGCCCGGTCGCCGTGCGCCAGCTCGTCACACTCCGGCGGCTGCCCCCGGCCCCGCCGGACACGCTGCTGCGCGCCACGGCGATAGTGCTGAGCGCGGTCCCCGAGATGCTGCCTCCCGACTACGAAGTGCTGCAGAAGCTCTGCGACAGCGAACAGCCGCTGCTCGCCGGTATCGCCGAGTGCGTCGCCACCTACGTCTGGGAGCACGAGCACGACATCGACCGCGCGCTCGCCTCGGCGCGCCGGATCATCGTCGCACTGGCGCCGGTCGACAACCCGTTCCTGCAGGTCATCGGCCACGCCCGGCTGGGCGAGCTGTGCTTGAAGACGGAGCGGGGCGAGGCCGCGTACGGGCACTTCAAGGCGGTGCTCGAGGCGCTGCCGCGGCTCGGCGAGGAGCACGACTTCATCGGGGTCCGCTGGGGCCTCGCCCTCGCCTGCCTGCAGCGCGGCGACCCCGACGAGGCCGAGTACTGGCTGCGGCAGGCGGAGGGCGACAACACCCCGCAGAACGACGACTTCTCCGACCTCGGCGGCCGTGCCGAGATCGCGCTCGCCCGTGGGCTGACGGAGGTCGGGCTCGGCTTGTGGCGCAGTGCCACGGAGCAGATAGCCGAACTCGGCTCGATGCACAGCAGCGACCCCTTCTTCGACCGGTGGGCGCTGCAGATCCAGTCGGTGGCGGTGACGGCGCACGCGCATGCCGGCCGCCTCGAGCTGGTCGCGGAGCCGGTCGACCGGCTGCGGCAGGGGCTGCGGACCCTGCTCTCCGGTCCGTCCGGCTCGCCCATGGATCTCCATCTGTTCGGGACGGTGCTGCACGCGCTCGGCATGGCAGGGCTCGCCTCCGGCGACGCCGGTGCCGTACGGATGATCGCGCTGGCCGAACGGCTGCGGGTGCTGCGCGACTTCCAGCCGACGATGTCGGCGGACCGCGCCCGGCAGGCGGCCGAGGACGCCGACAGGGCGGCGTACGCCGACGCCGTGTCGGAGTACGCCGCCCTGGAGCGGGACGAGCTGCGGGAGGCGGCCCGCGCTGTCATGGCGGTTACTTCGGGTCGCGGTTGAACAACGAGGTCGACCAGCGGTAGCCGAGCGCGGTCAGGCCGACGCACCAGGCGATCGCGATCCACCCGTTGTTGCCGATCTCGGTGCCGAGCAGCAGGCCGCGCAGGGTCTCGATGGCCGGAGTGAAGGGCTGGTATTCGGCGATCGGCTGGAACCAGCCCGGCATCGTGTCGGCCGGGATGAAGGCGCTCGAGATGAGCGGGAGGAGGATCAGCGGCATGGCCATGTTGCTGGCCGCCTCGGGGTTCGGGCTGGCCATGCCCATCCCGACCGCGATCCAGGTGAGCGCCAGGGAGAACAGCGCGAGCAGTCCGAACGCCGCCAGCCACTCCAGGGCCGTGGCGTCCGTCGACCGGAAGCCCATGACCACGGCGACGATGCTGACAAGGACCAGGCTGGCGAGTACCTGCAGCACGCTGCCGACGACGTGCCCGATGAGCACCGACCCGCGGTAGACCGCCATCGTACGGAAGCGGGCGATGAGGCCCTCGGTCATGTCCATGGAGACGGAGATCGCGGCCCCGATCACGGTGGAGCCGATGGTCATCATCAACAGGCCCGGGACGATATAGGCGATGTAGTCGGAGCGGTCGGCGCCGCCGCCGCCGATGCCCGCGCTCATCACGTCGCCGAAGATGTAGACGAAGAGCAGCAGCAGCATGATCGGCGTGAGCAGCAGGTTCAGGGTCATGGACGGGTAGCGCCGCGCGTGCAGCAGGTTGCGGCGCAGCATCGTGTTCGAGTTGCGTACGGCGAGGGAGATCCGGGTCGGGCGGGTGGGAGCAAGGGGGGTGCTCATCGGACAGTCTCCTTGGGCTGGGTGGGGATGCCTGTTGTGCCGGTCAGGGCGAAGAACACGTCGTCGAGGTCGGGGGTGTGCACGGTCAGCTCGTCCGCCTCGATGCCGGCCGTGTCCAGCCAGTCGAGGATGGAGCGCAGCTCGCGCTGGCTGCCGCCGCTGGGGATCTGCAGCGCCAGCGCCTCGTCGTCCCGGGTGGCGTCACGCAGGGCAACGGCGGCGCTCTGGTACGCGGCCGGGTCGGTGAACCGCAGCCGCACGTGCCCGCCCGGGATGAGCCGCTTCAGTTCGGCGGCGCTCCCCTCGGCGGCGATCTTGCCGTCGTTGAGCACCGCGATGCGGTCGGCGAGTTCGTCGGCCTCCTCCAGGTACTGGGTGGTGAGGAAGACGGTCACCCCGTCGGAGACCAGGTCGCGGATGATCTGCCACATGTTGTGGCGGCTGCGGGGGTCGAGGCCGGTGGTCGGCTCGTCGAGGAAGATGATCCGCGGGTTGCCGACCAGCGTCATGGCGAGGTCGAGGCGGCGCTTCATGCCGCCGGAGTAGGTGGATACGGGCTTCTTCGCCGCCTCCACCAGGTCGAAGCGCTCCAGGAGTTCGGCGGCGGTACGGCGGCCCTCGCTGCGGGAGAGCAGGTGCAGGTCCGCCATGAGGAGCATGTTCTCCTCGCCGGTGATCAGGCCGTCGACGGCGGAGAACTGCCCGGTGACGCCGATCGCGGCCCGAACCGCCTGCGGGTCGGTGGCCAGGTCGTGGCCGCCGACGTGCAGGTCGCCGGCGTCGGCGGTGACGAGGGTGGAGAGGATCTTGACGGCGGTGGTCTTGCCGGCGCCGTTCGGGCCCAGCAGGGCGAAGACGGTACCGGCCGGCACGGTCAGGTCGATGCCGTCCAGGACCGTCTTGTCCCCGTAGGCCTTGCGCAGCCCCTTGGCCGCGATGGCGGGAGAGTGCGATGTCGTTGTCGTCATGCCGCAGAGGTTGCGGCAGGGCGCATTCAGCGGGGTTTCAGGATGCTTTCAGGGCTCTGAAACCGGGCGACGGAGGGCAATGCCTCAATGCCTTGGCGAGTCCATCCAGGCCCGCCGGCGGGCCGTGAACGCGCCTCACCTCGTCGCCCCCTCGCTCTCGTCCGCGCAGGAGCCCGCTTCGAACGCGGTCCGCCCGCCGGCCACCTCATCGAACGACCCGCCAGTCAGACCTCCGTCACGGCAGCATGATTGATCCGCGAACCCGGAGGTTCCGCGAACCCGGAGGTACTGATGAGGCTTGTGCTCAGCTCATGGTTTCTGACAGCCGGCCGTCGGCGTTGCCGAGCACCCGTGAAACCGGCAGAGCCGGCATCGTCCTGAACGCGCTGGATGAACACGGCAGCTCACGTGGCCGCGACCTCGGCCGCGAGATCCGCACCCTGGAAACCTTCGGATACTCCTGCGACGAACTCGACCTGCGGGACTACTTCTCCGACCCCGACGAACTCCCCCGACGACTGGCCGACCTGGATCTGGTCTGGGCGCTGGGCGGCAATGCCTTCGTCCTGGCCCGCGCCATGACGCAGTCCGGCTTCGCTCACGCGGTGAAAGCCCAGCTCCACCGGCCGGAGTTCGTCTACGGCGGCTACTCGGCCGGAGCCTGCGTCGCGGGTCCGGACCTGCGCGGCATCGATCTCATCGACGACCCGACCGTCCTGCCCGAGGGGTATGCAGCACATACCGAACCCGCCTGCCTCGGCTTGGTGCCCTACCGGATCGTCCCTCACTGGCGCTCCGAGCATCGCGAAACGAAGGGCGCGGACCGAGCCGCCGCCTACCTCGCCGAGCACGGACTGTCACACCGGTGCCTACGCGACGGGGAAGCGGTGAACATACACAACGCTGCCGCACCGATCACGTGACCGATGATGTCTGGGGGCCGTCAGGAGCCGCGGTGGCTACTTTGCACCGCGGGTCACGGACAGGAGTCCGGGGCTGTCCCGGCTGAGTCCGCACCCGCACATCCGCACCCGCACATCTGACACATCTGACATGCCGTCAGGAGTCTTCACATGTGCGGGGTGCTGGGCTATACAGGGGTTCGCCGGACTGGAACGCGTTCTAGAACAGGCGGGTTCCTCGGCTCAGTGTCGACCTCGGTGCGGCCGACGGTGCGGACGGCCGCACCGGGGTCTTCCCCGCCAGCAGTCAGGAGCCCCATGCCCATCGACGTTGCCCAGGCCCTCGCGGCCGAGCCCCGGTCCGCCGGGATCGCCTGGGGTCACAAGGACGTCCAGCTCTACCACCTCGGCCTCGGCGCCGGCGTCCCGGCGACCGACCCCGACGAGTTGCGCTACACCCTGGAGTCCAGGCTGCACGTCCTGCCGAGCTTCGCCACCGTCGCGGGCGCCGGCTCACCGGGCGTGATCAACGGCCTGTCGATGCCCGGCATCGACGTCAACCTCGCCCACGTCCTGCACGGCGGCCAGACCATCGCGCTGCACCGCCCGATCCCCGTCGAGGGCCAGGCGGTCGCCACCACGCGGATCGCGGCCGTCTACGACAAGGGCAAGGCCGCCATTCTCGTCGTACGCACCGAAGTCGCCGACGACGAGGGCCCGTTGTGGACCAACGACGCCCAGATCTTCGTACGCGGCGAAGGCGGCTTCGGCGGCGACCGCGGCCCCTCCACCCGCCCCGAACCGCCGACAGGCGAGCCGGACAGGACAGTCGAGCGCACGATCCGCGAGGACCAGGCGCTCCTGTACCGGCTCTCCGGCGACTGGAACCCGCTGCACGCCGACCCCGAGTTCGCCAAGCTCGCCGGGTTCGACCGGCCGATCCTGCACGGGCTGTGCACGTACGGGATGACGCTGAAGGCGGTCGTGGACACGGTGCTCGGCGGCGATGTCGCCCGGGTCCGCTCCTACGCCACGCGCTTCGCCGGGGTCGTGTATCCGGGCGAGACCCTGCGTATCCGCATGTGGGAGCAGGACGGGAAGGTCCGCGTGACGGTGGGCGCGGCCGACCGGGACGACGCGCCGGTCCTCGCCGACACCGTCGTGGAGCACACCTGAGTGTCGTACGTACGTCCCTGATTGGAGCCGCACCATGCGCGCAGCCGTACTGCACGAGATCGGCCAGGAGAAGCTCGAGATACTCGACGACTTCGAGGCGACGGGCTTCGGGCCCGGCCGGGTGAGGATCCGGGTGCGGGCCACCGGCCTGTGCCACTCGGACCTCTCCGCGATGGCCGGAGTCCTGCCGCAGCCCGCGCCGTTCGTCCCCGGGCACGAAGGGGCGGGCGAGATCCTGGAGGTCGGCGAGGGCGTCACGAACGTCAAGCCCGGCGACCGGGTCGTCGTCTGCTGGCTGCCCGCCTGCGGCGCCTGCCCCGCCTGCAAGCGCGGCCAGACCGAGCTGTGCCTCGCCGGGTTCATGAACGCGGGCACGCCCAACTTCAAGCGCCCCGGCGGCGACGTGTTCGGCTTCGCCGGCACCGGGACCTTCACCGAGGAGGTCGTCGTCGACGCGGGCTGCGCCGTGCCGATCCCGGACGACGTGCCCTTCGACATCGCCGCCCTCATCGGCTGCGGCGTCACCACGGGACTCGGCGCCGCCCTCAACACCGCCGACGTGGAAGCCGGTTCGTCGGTCGCCGTCATCGGCTGCGGCGGCGTCGGCATCTCCGCGATCCAGGGCGCGCGGCTCAAGGGCGCCGCCGAGATCGTCGCCGTCGACCCCGTACGCTCCCGCCGCGAGGCCGCACTGAAGTTCGGCGCCACCAAGGCCGTCTCGCCGGACGAACTCCCCGACGCCAAGCAGACGTTGACCGGCGGCGAGGGCTTCGACTACGTCTTCGAGGTCGTCGGCCGGTCCGCCACCGCCCGCACCGCGTACGAGAACACCCGCCGCGGCGGCACGCTGGTCGTCGTCGGCGCGGGCGCCATGGACGACTTCCTCCAGCTCAACATGTTCGAGCTGTTCTTCGACGAGAAGCGGATCCTGCCGTCCATGTACGGCGGAGGGGACGTCCTGCGGTCGTACGAGCGGACCGTCGCGCTGTGGCGCGCCGGGCGCATCGACCTGGAGGGACTGATCACGCACCGGGTGCCGCTGAGCGAGATCAACGAGGCGCTCGACCAGATGCGTACGGGTGTGGCGCTGCGTACGTGCATCGAGATCTGACGACCTCGACTTCTCGTCACCGTCGGCTGAAGGGACCTTGATGTCACTGCCACTTGAGGGCCGGTCCGCGATCGTCACGGGTGCGGGCCGCGGGCTCGGCCGGGCGGAGGCGCTGGAACTCGCCCGGCTCGGCGCCGCCGTCGTCGTCAACGACTTCGGGCAACCAGGCCGGGACGGCTCCGGCGACGCGTCGGCCGCGCCCGCCGAGGAGGTCGCCGCCGAGATCCGTACGGCGGGCGGGCGTGCCGTCGCGCACATGGGTGACGTGGCCGACCACCAACAGGCCCGGGAACTGGTCGAGTTGGCGATCGCCGAGTTCGGACAGCTGGACATCCTCGTCAACAACGCGGGCATCCTGCGCGACCGGATGGTCTTCTCGATGTCCGAGGACGAGTGGGACTCCGTGATCCGGGTCCATCTCAAGGGCCACTTCAACACCACCCACTTCGCGGCCGCGCACTGGCGGGCGCGGTCCAAGGCGGCGGACGCGCCGGTGTACGGGCGGATCGTTAACACCTCGTCGGAGGCGTTCCTCGCGGGCTCCGCCGGACAGCCCAACTACGCCGCCGCGAAAGGCGGAATCGTCGGGCTGACGACGTCCACGGCCCTGGCGCTGGCGAAGTACGGCGTCACGGCGAACGTGATCTGCCCGCGCGCCCGGACCCGTATGACGGCGGATGTCTTCGCGGGCATCCAGGAGCCGGCGGCACGTGAGCCGGAGGGCCATGAGTCCTCGGAGGGCGGCGAGTCCTCGGCGAGCGATGGGTCCTCGGCGGGCGATGGGTCCGAAGGCCTTGCGTCGGAGGGCCGGCGGATCGACCCGCTCGCCCCCGAGCATGTCGCCCCGCTCGTCGGCTACTTGGCCTCTCCGGCGGCCGCGCACGTCAATGGACAGCTGCTCGTCGTGCACGGCGGCATGGTCGCGGTCGTCGAACGGCCGCGTGTGGCAGCGAAGTTCGACACCAAGCAGGATGCCTTCACGTACGACGAGCTGGACGCGCTTCTCTCCCCGTACTACGCGGACCGGCCGGCGGGGGAGACGTTCGCGGCGGCGGAGGTGCTCGGACTCAAGCACGAGTGACTGCACGGTAGTTACGACGGGATCACGTGTGTGCCCCGCTCACGGGACGGCCCCGCCCGACTAGCGTCGGGCGGGGCCGTGTGACGGTGGAGACCCGAGGTCTTGGTCAGGCCGTCGCCGTGTCGTTCTGCTCGGCCGGCTTACGGTGCCGGCCGCGAGGGGTCGCCTCGTCTTCCTGCGCGGAAACGGGCCCCCGGTGCCGGCCGTGGCCACCGTCGGCCTGGGCGGCCACCATCACCCGCGGGTCGGTGGCCGTCGTCTCCATGGTGTTCGTGTCGCTCATGTGGAAAATCACCCCGTGTCAACAAGATCCTTCGGTACAGCGCGGGCGAGTCTAACGGGCGGTTGTGACGGCGCTGAGGGGTGGTTGGGGCTACTCGGTGGTCACTTTGAGGGGGGTGGGCGACGGGTTCGTTTCGCCGGTTCCGTGAACGGCGCGGGGTGCCTCCGGAGCGGCCCGCTCGACGCCGGGCGCCGGGGCGGTTTGGGCGGTCATCCGGAGGGTGCGGAAGTCCGGCGGAGCCTCGGCACTGACCCGCTCAACGCGAAGTGGCTCCGCCTGGGCGGGAGTTGGGCGGGCTGCTGGATGAATGCTTTCGGTGGGAGCTGGGACGGTGTGTTGGGCGGCTGGCATGGGGCCGGAGTTCCCTGCGCTCGCCGAGGCCATGCGAAGGGGGCTTTCGTCAGCTGCGCTGCGTGTGCTTTCGGTGGTCGGGTGGCCGGTTGCTTCGCTGGGGCCGGGGTTCGCGCTTTCGGCGGTCGTATGGCTGGTGCTCTGGGCGCTCGCGCGGCTCGTGTGTTCGGAGGTCGGGCAGCTGGTGCCCTCGCCGGGCCCCGGGTTCGCGCCTCGGGTGGCCGGGTGGCTCATGCCCTCGGTGCGCGTCCAGCCTGTGCTTTCGGCGGCGGTGCGGTCGACGCGTTCGGTGCCTGCCCGGCCCGTCCCCTCGGCGGCGGCGTGGCTCATGGCCTCGGCGCTCGCCGAGCCTGCGCCTGCGCCTGCGGCGGCGGTGCGGTCGGCTCCCTCGGTGCGCGTCCAGCCCGTGCCCTCGTCAGCCGCGCTGCCCAGGCGCTCCGTGCGTGTCCATCCCGTGCCTTCGGCAGGCGTGTGGTCGACGCCCTCCGTGCGTGCCCAGCCTGTGCCTTCGGCAGGCGTGCGGTCGACGCCTTCGGTGGCTGCGTGGCTCATGCCCTCGGAGCTCGTCCGGTCCGCGCCCGCGGCAGCCGTGCGGTCGACGCCCTCGATACTCGCCCGGCCCTCGGCGCCCGCCCAACCCGCGCCCCCGTCAGCCGCGCGCCTGACACCCCCCGTACCCTCCCAGCCCGAGCCACCAACAGCAGCCCGACCCACACCCCCCGCACTCGCTCGCCCCGCGCTCTCGCCAGTCCTCCGGCCACCCCCCACCCCCTGCGCCAACCGCCGCCCGGCGAAGGCGTTCGCGACCATGCGGCCCGTCAGGGGGGCCTGTTGGAGTGGTACCGGACGGGGCGTGGCAGGCTCCGGGGGACCCGTGACCGACGGCCCCTGTGGCGCATCCCCCGACGCCTCGGCCGTACTGTCCGGATCCCCCGGGCCCCCGTCGCCCGCCCCCGTGGGTGCCTCCACCCGTGATACGCCGCACGGCACCGCCCCCGTCGCGTACGGCAGATGGAGCACCCCGTCCTTGGACCATCGGCCCGAGCCCGTCAACCACCCCTCGGGTGCGGGGAGTTGGTGGACGTGTCGCTCGGCGGGACGCCAGACGCCGAGCCAGCTGGCGGAGGGGCCGTCGATCCGCAGGGCCACCGCGCAGCTCTCCGGTGTCAGCACCTGGCCCGGCTGGATCGCGAACGGTGTGACCGAGCGGCCCGGCAGGTGCAGACACTCCGGGAAGCGCACCGGGAGCGTGCTGCCCAACACGCCCCAGCCGAGCCGCTCTTGACCGGGAGAGGGCGCGTCCGAGCGGATCAGGAGCAGCCCGCTGTCGGCGTCCGCGAGCAGCAGCCGGTCGTTGCTCTTCTCGGCGATCTGCAGGAGAGGGGAAACCTCGCCGCCGCGCTCCAGGTCCACCACCACCGTCTTGGTCCGGCCATCCAACTCCCGGTCCAGCGCGAGCAGTCGGTCTCCGCCGCCCAGCCACACCCCGCCCGAGCAGCGCCCCGGCACCTCCGCGAGGTGCTCGGGCCCGAAGGCGCCGCCCGACACCAGCCACACGGCGGTCGAACTCCGGCCCACGGCAAGGGCGTACGCACGCGTGCCGCCCGGAGCGGGCGGCAGCAGCCGCAACTCCGCTCCCTCGTCCGGGCATTGCACCGCGCCGAGCGGTACCTCACCCGTCCCCGGCCCGGTCGGATACAGCAGCGAGAACACGTGCCGCCCGTCGGCGAGGCGGTGGATGAGCACCCGCCCGTCCGCCATCGGCAGTACCTCCGTGCCGGGCTCCTCCGGCTGGGTGCCCGGCAGCGGCACCGCGTACGGCTCGGGGCCGTCCAGTGTCCAGCGCTCCGGAAACCAGGAGTCGCCGCTGCGGGCCAGGCGGGCCGCATAGGACCCGTCGACGGTGATCACGCACCCTGCTCGCGCGGCCCACTCGTTCTCGTTCACCGCCGCGGACGATGGGGTTACCCCCTGCTCGAGCGAAGTCGAGACCTCGGGGGAGGCACAGGCCGTCATCGTTCGGTCACCTCCGGCCATGAAAGTAGTTTTCGCACGCACAGACGTGGGACCACCAGGCAACCGCTTCACACATAAGAGTGGCCAAGTTTCGATTCGCCTGAGGGAACGGGGGCGGGTGTGCTGAACGGGATGGAGGCGTTTATGGTTAGGGCTGCCTAAGTGCGGCCTGTGGACCGCCTGAGCAACCGCCAGATCACACCGGATCGCCTGAGCAACCACCAGATCCCACGGGATCGCCTGAGCAACCACCGGATCCCACTGGATCGCATGAGTAACCGATGGAGCGTGTCCCTGATGTCCCTACGCCGCCGCGGCTCCGCCGCAGTAGCCCTCGCCGTGGCCGCCGCGCTGTCCCTCGCCGCCTGCGGGTCGGGCGACGGAGGCTCCGACTCCAAGAAGTCCGACAACGGCAGCGGCAGCAAGTCCGTCGCCCAGGGCGGCGAGGACTTCGGGAAGGCGGCCGAGGACACGGCCAAGATGGGGACGACGGCCAAGGCCGGCGAGTTCCCGCGCACGATCGAGCACGCCATGGGCGAGACCGAGCTGAAGGCGCAGCCCAAGCGGGTCGTGGTCCTCGACGTCGGCGAGCTCGACAACGTCGTCTCGCTGGGCGTCAAGCCCGTCGGCTGGGCACCCACCGAAGGCTCCGACGGCATTCCGTCGTACCTGAAGAAGGAAGCCGGCAGCCCCAAGGACGTAGGCACGATCAACGCCCTCAACCTGGAGGCGATCGCGGGCCTGAAGCCCGACCTGATCCTCGGCAGCGAGCTGCGCGCCGCCAAGCTCTACCCGCAGCTCTCCAAGATCGCGCCGACCGTGTTCTCCATCCGCCCGGGCTTCACCTGGAAGGAGAACTACCTCCTGAACGCGGCGGCCCTGGACAAGACCGCCGAGGCGAAGACCCAGCTCGCCGCGTACGAGAAGAAGGCGAAGGCCCTCGGCGACGAACTCGGCCCGGACAAGCCGACCGTCACCATGCTCCGCTACCTGCCGGGCATGATCCGCCTCTACGCCAAGGCGTCCTTCATCGGCACGATCCTCGAGGACGTCGGCATCCCGCGCCCCAAGAACCAGCAGATCAACGACCTCGCGGCGGAGATCAGCCCGGAGAAGATCGACGAGGCCGACGCCGACTGGATCTTCACCGGCGTGTACGGCGACGCGAAGAAGACCGACCGCGCGAGCGCCGAGGACAACCCGCTCTGGAAGAAGCTCGGCGCGGTCAAGAACGGCCAGGCCAAGGACGTACCCGACGAGACCTGGTACCTCGGTCTCGGCGTGACCGCGGCCGACGAGGTCCTCGACGACCTCAAGGGCTACCTGGCCAAGTAAAACGGCAAAGCGGCAGGCCAGGGCAAGGTCACCCGGTCACAGCTGATCAAGTAACCCGCGACTGGTGGGGCACGGACATAAGGCGGGTAGCCTTTTGTTCGTGCCCCGTCTGTCTGAAGTCATCGCCGCGCTCGACGTCCTCTGGCCCCCCGAGAGGGCAGAGGACTGGGACGCGGTCGGGACGGTCTGCGGAGACCCCGACCAGGAGGTCTCCCGCGTCCTCTTCGCCGTCGACCCGGTCCAGGAGATCGTGGACGAGGCGGTGAAGCTGGACGCCGACCTGTTGGTCACCCACCACCCGCTCTATCTGCGGGGTACGACGACGGTCGCGGCCTCGACCTTCAAGGGTCGCGCGGTGCACACCCTCATCAAGAACGACATCGCGCTGCACGTCGCCCACACGAACGCCGACCGCGCCGACCCGGGCGTGAGCGACGCCCTCGCGGGCGCGCTGGACGTTCGCGTCGTACGCCCCCTCGTGCCGGACCCCACCGACCCCG
The DNA here is from genome assembly GCF_008905045.1 of Streptomyces albicerus. Classification (GTDB taxonomy): domain Bacteria; phylum Actinomycetota; class Actinomycetes; order Streptomycetales; family Streptomycetaceae; genus Streptomyces; species Streptomyces albicerus. Next base: position 52,362 of record NZ_VWMY01000046.1, on the reverse strand, counting down.
AAGGCCGCCGCGGCCTCGGCCGAGTCTGCGAGCTGGACCATCCGCTCACCGTCCGCGAGCTCGCCGCCCGCGCCGCGGAGCGGCTGCCCGCCACCGCGCAGGGCATCCGCGTCGCGGGCGACCCCGACGCGCTGGTACGGACCGTCGCGGTCAGCGGCGGCTCGGGCGACAGCCTCTTCGCCGACGTACGCGCGGCCGGCGTCGATGCCTTCCTCACCGCGGACCTGCGCCACCACCCGGCGTCAGAGTTCATTGCGGATCGCGCGCACAGCCCCCTCGCGCTGCTCGACGCGGCGCACTGGGCCACCGAGTGGCCCTGGTGCGAGCTGGCCGCCGCCCAGCTCGACGAGATCTCCGACCGTCACGGCTGGGACCTGCGGGTCCACGTCTCGAAGACGGTCACCGACCCGTGGACATCCCACTCCCCTTCACCTGGAGCCCCCAACTGAACGCCGCGCCCGCCGACCAGATCCGACTTCTCGACGTCCAGGCCCTCGACGCACGCCTGCAGCAGCTCGCGCACAAGCGGAGGTCGCTGCCCGAGCATGCTGAGATCGAGTCGCTGACCAAGGACCTCACGCAGCTGCGCGACCTGCTCGTGGCCGCGCAGACCGAGGAGAGCGACTGCACCCGCGAGCAGACCAAGGCGGAGCAGGACGTCGACCAGGTGCGCCAGCGCGCCTCCCGCGACCAGCAGCGCCTCGACTCCGGCGCCGTCACGTCCCCCAAGGACCTGGAGAACCTCCAGCGCGAGATCGCATCGCTGGCCAAGCGCCAGGGCGACCTGGAGGACGTGGTCCTGGAGATCATGGAGCGCCGCGAGTCCGCGCAGGAGCGGGTCGCCGAGCTGACCGAGCGGGTCTCCTCCGTCCAGTCGAAGATCGACGACGCGACGGCCCGCCGGGACGCCGCGTACGAGTCCCTCGACAGCGAGGCTGCCTCGGCGACGAAGGAGCGCGAGGTCATCGCGGGCTCCGTCCCCGCCGACCTCCTCAGGCTCTACGACAAGCTCCGCGAGCAGCAGGGCGGCGTCGGCGCGGCCCGGCTCTACCAGCGCCGCTGCGAGGGCTGCCGCCTGGAGCTCAACATCACCGAGGTGAACGACGTGAAGGCGGCCGCGCCCGACGCGGTGCTGCGCTGCGAGAACTGCCGCCGCATCCTGATCCGCACGTCCGAGTCCGGCCTGTAGGGCCTCCAAGGGCCTCCAAGTACATGGGACTCCAAGGGTCTGTGTCTGTATTCAAGGCCCAAGGCCCCGGGTCGTAAGGAGTAAGGAGCTTCCGGCTTGCGCGAGTTGATCGTCGAGGCCGACGGGGGCTCCCGGGGCAACCCGGGGCCCGCGGGCTACGGCGCCGTCGTCCTCGACGCCGCGACGGGGGAGACGCTGGTCGAGCGGGCGGAGTACCTCGGCATCGTGACGAACAACGTCGCCGAGTACCGGGGTTTGGTGGCGGGCCTCCGCGCGGCCCACGAACTGGACCCGACGGCCACCGTACGAGTCCGCATGGACTCCAAGCTGGTCGTCGAGCAGATGTCCGGCCGCTGGCAGATCAAACACCCCAGTATGCGGCCCCTGGCGGACGAGGCCCGCTCCGTCTTCCCCGCCGACCGGGTCACCTACGAGTGGATCCCGCGCGGCGAGAACCAGCACGCGGACCGCCTGGCCAACGAGGCGATGGACGCGGGCAAGCGGGGGGAGCAGTGGTCGCCGTCGCAGTCGACGGCGGACCTGGACGCGGGGCGGGCCGCGAGGCCGACTGCGAGGCCGACCGCGCCCGAGCCGTCGGGCCCGCCCGGGGACGCGACCGCGGGTGCGGCGAAGGCACGCGCCGCACTGGCAGCGCCGGGCTCAGGAGCGCCCCGTAAGGGGCGCGGGGCTGTGACATTTGCGGCTCCGCCGGGTGGGCGCGACCAGCCAGGGACGGCCCGCAGCCAGACGACTCCCGTCACCATCCCCGACACCGATGACGTACGAGCCGCACGGAACGTGGCCTCCGAGGCACCGACGGCCGGACGGACCGCACCCCCCGACCTCGGCGCACCCGCAACTTTCGTACTGCTGCGGCACGGTGAGACCCCGCTGACCCCCCAGAAACGGTTCTCGGGGAGCGGCGGCAGCGATCCGGCGCTCTCGGACGTGGGGCGCGACCAGGCCGAGCGGGTCGCGGAGGCACTCGCCGCGCGCGGGACCGTACAGGACATCGTGTCCTCCCCCCTCGCCCGCTGCCGCGAAACCGCGGGGATCGTCGCGGCGCGGCTCGGCCTCGACGTACGGATCGAGGACGGCCTGCGGGAGACGGACTTCGGGGCGTGGGAGGGGCTGACGTTCGCCGAGGTGCGGGAGCGCTACCCGGACGACATGAACGCGTGGCTGAGTTCGCCGGATGCCGAACCGACCGGCGGTGGCGAGAGTTTCGAGGCGGTGGCCCGCCGCGTGGCCGCGGTCCGCGACAAGCTGCTCGCGGCGCATCCCGGCCGCACCGTACTGCTCGTCTCCCACGTCACGCCCATCAAGACCCTGGTGCGGCTGGCCCTGGGCGCCCCGCCGGAGTCCCTGTTCCGCATGGAGCTGTCGGCGGCCTCGCTCTCGGCGGTGGCGTACTACGCCGACGGCAACGCGAGCGTACGGCTCCTCAACGACACGGGTGCGCTGCGCTGAGCTGTGATGGCCGCCAGGTGATCAAATCAGTCTCTGGAAGGGCGTCCGCTGGGGCGGACGCCCTTCGCCGCCGCGGATGCGGTCACAGCACTAGTCGTCCACCGCAATGGACCTGGCCAATGTCCAGACGGCGACGATGTCGAGCGTCATCACGCTGATCGACCACAGGGGATAGAAGGGGATGAACATGAACTGGGTGATCAGGCTGACCGCGCCCAGTGCCGCGCCGGCCCCCGTGCCCCAGCTCTTGCCGAGCAGTACCCCCAGGCCGGCGGCGACGAGCCCGATGCCGATGACGATGTGGATCCAGCCCCAGGCCGTCAGATTGAACTCGTAGGTGTAGTCAGGTGAGCTGAAAATGGTGTCGCGGGTGACGCCGACGACGCCGAGAAGGATGCTGAGCGTCCCGCTCATCTCCAGTGCCCAGCCGGCGAAGAGGGCGAGGCCCCCGCCCAGTTGTTGTGCGCTGCTCTGGGGGTGCCGGACCCCGCCGGATGTCTGCGCCATGTCACGGCCCTTCCGCACGGTGTGGTAATCGCTGGGCACCGCCTTGTCGGGGGCGGCTGCGTTGTATGGACGGTCTCAGCCTTCCTCCGCCGCTTGCACCCGGCGACCGCAGCAGGCTGTCCGGGTGATGGGCGCCACGCAGGGGCATCCCGGGGAAGACGTGTCGCGGAGGCGGCAGCACGGCCGTAGCCATGAGCTCCCTCCGACTCGTTGACTTGAGCGTGTCCCCGTACCGACAGGGGTGGCGGACGCGCGTGACCGGCGCTTTCTCACGACACGTCTGATTCCGTCCGGCCGCGGACGACGACGACGGAACTGTGCGCGTGGTGCAGCAGCGCCTGGCTCACCGATCCCAGGAGCAGACCGGTGAACCCGCCACGCCCCCGAGCTCCGACGACCACGAGTTGGGCGGTCCTGCTTCTCTCGATCAGCACCTCCCGGGCTTCGCCACTCGCCACCTCGCGCCTGACCGTGACATCTGGATGCTTCTCCGCGTGCCCGGCGAGGGCCTGGGCCAGCAGCCGCTCCGGGCTCTCGACACCGGTACCGGCCGGCGCGTGATCCGGCAGCCATACGTGCACGGCGGCGATCTCGGCTCCGCGCAGCGCCGCCTCGGCAAAGGCGAACTCGACCGCCGTCTCACCGGCGGGGGAGCCGTCGACACACAGCACGATCGGACCGGTGTCGACCGACTCCTCGCGGGCCACCATCACCGGGCACCGACTGTGCGCCGTCAGGGACGCCGCCGTCGATCCCAGCAGCATGCCGATGAAGCCTCCGTCCCCACGGGCACCCACGACCAGCAGGTCCGCCGCCCGGGACTCGGCCTCCAGCACCGACACCGTGTCGCCGGGCACCATGGCCTCGGTGACTGTCACCTCCGGGGCCACGCTCCGCGCACGGTCCGCGGCCTCACTGACCAGGCGACTGAGCGGTGTGGTGTCCAGCGGCGCGTACATGGGTCTGACCGGCCAGTTGAGGGCGCACACCACGCGCAGTGCTGCGCGACGGCGCCGGGCCTCCCTGGCGGCCGTCTCCACCGCGGCGAGACTCGACGACGAGCCGTCCGCTCCCACAACCACCAGGTTGCCCATCGTTTCTCCATGGCTCGATTCCACCCGCGACGTCAGTACCGCTGTGCCTTGGCGAGACGGGGAGTGAGCTGTGCGTCCGCAGGCTGCCGGCTGAAGGCGATGGGTTGTTGCTTCTCGCCCGGGTCGAGGTCCTCCGCGCCGACGAATTTCGTCTCGACGGCCTTTCCGGACGAGTCCTCGAAATCGATCCGCACGGCGTACGAGGCCCTGGCGTCGGTCTTGTTGGTGATCGTGACCAGCACGGCGAGCAGCCCGCTGGTCTCGTTCCTGGGCAGGCCCTTCATGCCGACCTCGGACACCGCGTTGCCGCGCCCCTGGACATCCTTGAGCGCCTTCTCCGCAGCGGCACTGGCGCGGGCGGCCTCGGCTTCGACGGATGCCTCGAACTCGGAGGCGCGGGCACTTGCCGAGGAGGCCGCCGCCGACGCCGAAGCATGAGCGGAGGCGATCGCGGAAGCCGCCTCGGAGGCCAGCGCCGACGGCGGCAATCCGGAGAACGATGCCGTATTGGGGCTGCTCGTTGTCGGTGCGGGTGAGGAGCCGGTGTCCTCGGTGTCGCCGCACCCGGTGAGGGCGACGGCGGACAGAGCACAGCCGAGTGCTGCCACGACGGCTCGGTGGCCGCGGCCGGGGTGGTCTCGCAGCATCCTGTCATCCTTCGCGCCTGGCCGGATCGATATTGTTCATCGTCGGCGCCATGCGGGCGGTACACGATTTGGCTTGGGCCGTTCGTATGGCAGCAACGCCGGTGGGGCCGGTCACAACCGGCGCAGGGCCTGGCGCGTGAGGCAGACACCCCGCGCGAGCAGGAACTGCCGCAGGCCGTGCGCGCTGACCGGTGGATGCGACTCGGGGCTGATGGGAGACCAGCACTGAGGGGTGTGGACTATTGCCGAAGCGCCGAGCGTTAGTGAGTCCTGGTGAGCGTGAGTGAGCGCTGGGTTGGGCTGGTTTTCAGTCTGGTCGTAGGGGCCGGTCGTCTCTGGGTGTGATGTGCTCTAGGCCCCGCCGCGGGACGGGAACGAGAGTTCTTGGGTCGAATGGGTGACCTTTGCCTGTGGTACTCGTTGACTGCCGTGACGGGGGTTTTTGGCCAGGCGGGGGTGAACGGGTGGGCGGGCTGCGCGAGTTGGCGGTGTCGTTCGTGGTGCCCGGTCCCGCCGGGGTGGCCATCCGGGACCGACTGCGGGTGTCGGAGACAGATGCGGCGTTGCTGGCCGAGGCCGGAGTCTTCCTGGGGTCGCTGGCGGCCGGTGATCTCGCAGAACGCTCCCGGCAGGGCCTGACGCACGATGGGGCCTCGTGGGCGGTGCGCAAACGGGCGTTGACGGGGCGCTCCTCGGCGCGCTGGGCGGGCAGTATCACCAAGGCCGTTCATGACCAGTGGGCGCTGGCCCGACGCAGCCAGGCCGCCCACCTGGCCTGGCTACGCGGGCAGATCGCACAGATCGAGGCGCGGCTGGCCCGGCCGCTGGGCGCCAAGGCAAACAAGCGCGAAGGGCTGGCGAGGGGGTACGCCACCCGTGCCGAGTGGCATGCCAAATCCCGCCGCCTGAACGCTTTGAAGGACCGGCTGGCAGTGGTGGAGGCGGACTGGGCGGCGGGCCGGGTGCACGTGGTGCGGGGCGGCAAGCGGCTCGCGCACACCCGCCACCACCTGGACGATGCGGGGCTGAGCGAGCAGGCCTGGCGGGAGCGCTGGCAGGCGGAGCGGATGTTTCTCGCCGCCGACGGGGAGTCGGGCAAACGCTTCGGCAACGAGACCATCCGCGTTACCGACACCGGACAGGTCTCGATCAGGCTTCCGGCCGCGCTGGCACACCTGGCGAACGCGCCGCACAGCCGGTACGTGCTGGACGCCACCGTGCGGTTCCAGCATCGCGGGCAGGAGTGGCGCGACCGGATCACCGCCAACCGGGCGGTGGCCTACCGCATCCACCACGATGTGACGTGCGGCCGCTGGTATGTGACCGCGTCCTGGCAGCGCGCCGCCGCTCCGGTGCTGCCGCTTCGGGCGGCGCTGGCCCGCGGGGTGGTGGGGGTGGACATGAACGACGACCACCTCGCCGCCTGGCGCCTCGACGTGCACGGCAACCCGGTCGGCGCACCGCGGCGCTTCTTCTACGACCTCTCGGGCAGCGCGGAGCACCGGGACGCCCAGCTCCGGCACGCGCTGAGCCGGTTGCTGCACTACACGCAACGGTGCGGGGCCGCCGCGATCGCCCTCGAGGACCTCGACTTCACCGACGGCACCAGCCGAGAGCAGCACGGCCGCAACAAACGCTTCCGCCGCCTGCTCGCCCGCTTCCCCACCGCGAAACTCAAGGCCCGGCTGGTGTCGATGGCCGCCGAGCAGGACATCGCAGTCGTCGCGGTCGACCCGGCCTACACCTCCCGCTGGGGCGCACAGCACTGGCAGAAACCGCTGACAACCCCGACCCGCAAGATTTCCCGGCACCATGCGGCGAGCATCGCGGTCGGGCGACGCGCCCTCGGACATCCCATCCGGCGACGGACGGCACCGCCCCCGCATCACCAGAGTGATGATGCGGGGCATCGGACCGCCCAGGCCGGACCGGAGGCCCGAGGACGTGAGGAATCCCGCACCCACCCACCCGGACCACGCACCGGATGCGTGTCACCGGTGGTGGAGCGAACGCGGGGGACCAGCCTGCCCAACACCGTTCGGGGCAGCGCCACCGAGCAGCAGTCCTGGCAGCAGGACTCACTCCCGCTCAGTGTTTAGGAACGGTCAGAAGGTGATGGGTTCGCGGATGAGGGGGCAGGTCATGCAGTGGCCGCCGCCGCGGCCGCGGCCGAGTTCGGCGCCGACGATCTCGATGACCTCGACACCCGCCTTGCGGAGCAGGGCGTTGGTCTGAGTGTTCCGGTCGTAGGTGAACACGACGCCGGGTTCGAGGGCGACGGCGTTGTTGCCGCTGTCCCACTGCTGGCGTTCGGAGGCGTACACGTCGCCGCCCGTCTCGATCACTTGGAGCTTGGGCAGCCCGAGCGCTCCGGCGACGACGTCGGTGAACGGGCGGGCGCCCTCGTCGGTGATGTCGACGGGGAAAGTCGCGTTGCCGGGGCGCAGGGAGAAGGTATGGACGGCGTCCATGATGCGCGGGTAGAGAGTGACGATGTCCCGGTCGGCGAAGGTGAACACGGTGTCCAGATGCATCGCGGCGCGCAGCTTGGGCATGCCCGCGACGACGACGTGTTCGGCGGCGCCCTGCTCGAACAGCGCTGCGGCGACCTGGGTGATGGCCTGTCGCGAGGTGCGTTCGCTCATGCCCATGAGGACGACGCCGTTGCCGATGGGCATGATGTCGCCGCCCTCGAACGTAGCCTGGCCCCAGTCCTGTTCTGGGTCCCCCCACCACACGGTGGCGTCCTTGAAGTCGGGGTGGAAGCGGTAGACGGCCTTCATCAGCAGGGTCTCGTCGTGCCGGGCGGGCCAGTAGAGGGGGTTGAGCGTCAGGCCGCCGTAGAGCCAGCAGGTCGTGTCGCGGGTGTAGAGGGTGTTGGGCAGGGGTGGCATCAGGTACTCGCGCACGCCGGTCGACTCACGGGCCAGGGCGACGTAGCCGGGCCGGAAGTCGCCCGGGAGGTCGGCGGTGGCCAGGCCGCCGATCAGGAACTCCGCGAGCGGGCGGGCCTCCAGGGTCTCCAGGAACGCGCGGGTGGAGTCGACGAGGCCCAAGCCCACCTCGTTGGCCACGATCTTGCGGTCGAGCAGCCAGTCCCTCGCCCCCGGCACCGCCATGGTCTGCGCGAGGAGGTCGTGCAGTTCGACGACCTCGACGCCGCGGGAGGTGAGTTTGCTGACGAAGTCGGCGTGGTCGCGCTGTGCGTTGTCCACCCACATCACGTCGTCGAAGAGGAGGTCGTCGGCGTTGGTCGGGGTGAGCCTGCGGTGCGCCAGGCCCGGTGCGCACACGAGCACCTTGTGGAGCCGGCCGACTTCCGAGTGGACTCCGAGCGAGGTGGGGGGCGTGCTGTTGCTGGTCATGTGCATTCCTCTTCCGGTGGGGTCGGTGGGGTGTAGCGGATGCGGTGTGATGCCGTGTGGTGCGGTGTGGTGTCTTCAGAGGCTGATCCAGCCGGCTGCCAGGGCGATCACGCCCATGACGGCGCCGGCGATCGATACGGCGCAGATCACGAGTTCGCCGGAGGAGAAGGGGCGTCGGCCCTGTTCGCGGCGGGCCATGACGAACAGGATCGTGGCCGGGGCGTAGACGATGAAGGACAGCAGGACGAACCTGAGTCCGGCCGCGTAGAGGAGGAAGGCTGTGTAGAGGGTGGCCAGCAGCGCGACGGTGAGATCCCGGCGGGAGCTGTCACCTTGCGCGAGGGGATCGGGCCTGAGAGAGATCTTCAGTGCGAACGCGGCGGCGAGTAGGAACGGGATGAGGCTCAGCGCGCTGGTCAGGTCGAGGGCGAAGTTGAACGCGTCGTCGGAGAACAGCGTGATGATCAGCACCACTTGGACCAGCACGGTGGTCATGACCAGGGCGGGGACGGGGACGTCGTCCGGTGTGGCGCGGCGCAGGAAGCGGGGCATGTCGTCGTCCTGGGCCGCCACGAACAGAACTTCGGCGGCCATCAGGGTCCAGGCGAGGTAGGCGCCTAGGACGGAGACGATCAGGCCGACGCTGACGAACACTTCGCCCCAGGTGCCGACGGCGTGTTCAAGGACGCCGGCCATGGAGGGCTGGCGGAGCTCGGCGATCTCGCTCATCGGCATGATGCCGTAGGAGACGATGGTGACCGAGGCGAAGACGGCGAAGACGCTCAGGAACCCGAGGACAGTGGCCAGGCCGACGTCCTTGCGGCGTTTGGCGTGGCGGGAGTAGACGCTCGCCCCCTCGACCCCGAGGAAGACGAAGACCGTGGCCAGCATGGTGCCGCGGATCTGGTCGAACAAGGACCCCGCGTAGTCCGCGCCGCCCCAGTTGTCGGCGAACACGTCGGTGTCCAGGTAGAAGAGCGCCAGGATGACGAACACCAGGATCGGTACGACCTTGGCCACGGTGACGATGCGGTTGATCGCCGCTGCCTCTTTGACGCCCCGTTTGATCAGCAGGAAGAAGGCCCACAGGCCGACCGAGGACAGCACCAACGCGAGGACGGTGTCCCCGTCCCCGAGGGCGGGCCAGATCGCGCCGATCGTCGACATGATCAGGACCCAGTAGGTGACGTTGCCGACGCAGGCGCTCGCCCAGTAGCCGAATGCCGAGAAGAAGCCGAGGTATTCGCCGAAACCGGCCTTGGCGTAGGCGTACACGCCGGCGTCCAGGTCCGGCCGGCGCATGGCGAGCGCCTGGAACACGAATGCCAGCATCAGCATGCCCGCCCCCGCGACCGCCCAGGCGATCAGCGCCCCCGCGACGCCGGTCTCCTCGGCGAAGCGGCGGGGCAGCGAGAACACCCCTGCGCCGACCATCGAGCCGACCACCATCGCGGCCAGCGTCATCAGCGAGAGCTTTACCGCGGGGGACTTGTCTTCAACGGTTGCGGACATACCTCATGGCCCTTCCTGGTGCGGCTGTACGCCGGATGGGTGCGGCGGTCACTTGGGAGCGGCGGGCTGGTCCTGCCTGGTGCCGGGCTCCACCTTTTCGATCTTGAAGCCGGTGAAGCCGTACAGGACGCTCAGGGCGGGACTGGCGTAGTTGAAGATCGCGTACGGCAGATACGAGAAAGTCGCCACTCCCAGCACGGCTCCCATGAATGCGCCGCACGAGTTCCAGGGAACCAGCGGTGAGGTGACGGTTCCGCTGTCGGCGGCGAGCCGCGACAGGTTGGTCGGGGCGAGTCCCCGCTTGGCAAACTCCACCCGGAACACCCGCGAGGGCAGGACGAGGGCGATGTACTGGTCGCCGGCGACGATGTTCAGGCCCAGGGCGCTGGCGAAAACGGTGAAGTAGAGGCGGCCGGTGCTCTTCGCCGAGCGGATCATGGGGTCGATCAGGCGTCCGATGAGGCCGAACTCCTCAAGCAGCGCGCCGAACGTGACGGCGCCGATGATCAGCCAGAGCGTCAGCAGCATGCTGTCCATACCGCCGCGGGACAGCAACTGGTCGATCTCGTCGATGCCGGAGTTGATGGAGAAGCCGTTGGCCATGGCGCTCCAGACACCTTTCAGCGACTCGATGACGACGTTGCCCGTGCCAGGCACGAAGTCGCGCATCACGTCCGGTTGCAGAAAGGCCCCGAGAAGTCCGGCGAACAGCGCCGAGCAGGTCAGAGCGAGCGAGGGGGGCACCTTGCGGATCGACAGGAATCCCAGCAGCAGCAGCGGCAGGAGGTTGAGCGGGGTGATGTTGTAGATACCGTTGAGGCTGTTGAGCTCAATCTGCTCGCCGACCGGGTTCCTCACGTCCGGCCCGTTGACCAGGCCGATGACGAGAAGCGCCACGAACGCGATGACGAACGCCGGGATCGATGTCCATGCCTGCCGCTTGATGTGCTCGTAGACGTCTACCTTCACCATCTGCGCGGTGAGTACTGTCGTCTCCGACAGGGGCGAGAGCTTGTCCCCGAGGTAGGCGCCGGAGATGACCGCCCCCGCGGTGATCGCGGTCGACACACCGAGCATGTCGGCGACTCCGACCAGGCCGACGCCGATCGTGCCGGCTGTCGTCCACGAACTGCCGATGCTCATCGCGATCGCACCGCAGATCAGAGCCGTCGCCGCGTAGTACCAGCTCGGCGAGAGGACCTGGATGCCGTAGTACACCAGGGTCGGAATGGTCCCGGACAGGTTCCAGACCCCGATGAGCGCCCCGACGGCCAGCAGGATGAACACCGCGCTGGTGATGGACGACATCGCACCCTGGCTGACCTTCTGCACCGCCTCCCACCGGTGCCCCATACGCATCGCGACCAGCGCGACGGTCATGGCGCACAGCACCAGCGCGACCTGCAGCGGCCCGTCCAGGGCATCCAGACCGAACAGCACCAGCGCACCGCCGACCAGCACCACCAGGACACCCAGCGGCACCAGCGCGTCCGTCAATGTCGGCTCACGCACCGCGGCATCCGTTTCAGGCTTCTCCGCTTCCGGCATCCGGCCCTCGCTCACTGCTCAGGGGGCCTCGGAAGCGGCACCCCTCCACGGGGGCGAAATGTACCTTTCAAGGCATTGCGCGGTGCTTACTGTCGGGATCGTGTCCCCGGAGCCGACCCTCAAGGAGGGGTCAGTAGCCCCCTGTGCGCTGGGCGGCGGATTCACGCGTCGCCGACACACGAGAGTGGGGCCATCGGAGCGTAGCCGGCGCGGTCTGTGCCATGGGGATACGGAGGGGAAGGCCTGCGGGGGTGGGGCCTTCCGTCGCGGGAGTCCTGAGCGCCATCGCCGCCTGCGATGCCTCGTTACTCGACGGCCTCGGACTTGGGCAACCCGTTCTCGTCCCCATGGCGCGGAGAGGGTCGCGGTAGCCCTTACTCCTTGCTGGCCGAGCGGGCGCCGTGACGGCGCGTCCGGTACGCACGTTTGGCCAGCGCGCTGTCGTTGAGTTGCTCGGGCGCGTCGTAGTTGCGCCAGCCCGTGAGGCGCCCTTCCGAGTTGTACCTGGCTGACAGTCCGGGAGGATCCATGTGATCCCCGTGTTCCCGGACCAAGTTCTGGGGCAGCATGACCGCTGCTGTGGTGCCGCGGGGGGATGACCTGCGGAGCTGGACGCGGATGCCGTGGCGGCCGGATAGCTGGCCGACGACGAACATACCCATGCGCCGTGCCACCGAGACGTCGACGACTGGCGGGTTGAGGAGCCTGTCATTGGCCTCCTCAAGGTCCTTTGCGGTCATGCCGATGCCGCTGTCCCGGATTTCGACCCTCGCGCCGCCGCCGGACAGCAGCCGGCTCGTGACGAGCACCTCGGTGTCCGGCGAGGAGAACGTGGCCGCGTTCTCCAGCAGCTCCGCGATGAGGTGAACGATGTCGTTCACTGCTCGGCCGTCGACGTCCGCGGTTACCAGTCCGCGTAGCTGCACACGCTGGTACTGCTCGACCTCACTGGTGGCGGCCCGGAGGACGTCCACGAGCCGTACGGGGGCGCTCCAGCGGCGGCCCGCCTCCTCGCCCGCGAGGACGAGTAGGTTCTCCCCATTGCGGCGCATGCGGGTGGCCAGGTGGTCGAGCTTGAAGAGGCTGGCGAGCAGGTCGGGGTCCTGCTCGCCGTTCTCCAGATGGTCGATCAGCTCCAGCTGTCGTTCCACAAGGCTCTGGCTGTGCTGCGAGAGGTTGACGAACATCGCGTTGATGCGGCCTCGCAGCTGCGCTTGCTCGAACGCCAGCCGTACGGAGTCGCGATGGACGTCGTCGAACGCGTGGGCGACACCGCCGATCTCGTCGGTCGAGTTGATGCCCGTGGGCTCGAACTTGATGGCCTCCAGTTGCGCGTCGCTGGAGCCCCGCAGCAGCTGGACCACTGCAGGTAGGCGGCGTTCGGTGATATCGAGCGCGGAGTCGCGCAGGGTATGCAGTGGGCCAACGATCGACTGGACGACGACGTGTGTCACACCGAACGTGAGCAGGAGGATCAACAGCACGACGAGCGAGGTGATGAACACTGAGCGCTCGGCCTGGTGCCGCTCGCGCGAGCTCTCGTCTTCGACCGATCCGACGAGCCGCTTCTCGACCAGGCGCATCATTTCGAGCTTGCTCGTCATGGTGTCGAACCACTCGTCGGCGTCAAGGCGGAGGCTGCTGGTGTCCTGCCGGGCGAGCACCTGCTTCTGGAGCATCTCAACCTTGTTGACGTCGCTTCCGGTGACGGTGCGCTCGTAGAACTGCCGCTGGGCCGGCGGCGCACCGGACCGGAACTCGCCGATCAAGGCCTGTTGCTGCCGGCTGGCGAGGGTCAGGCTCTGGGCTTCGTTCGCATCGAAGTGTCCCTGGGTCAGCGCCCCGCCGAGCAGCGCGCGTTGCCGGGAGGCTTGCTCTGTGGCCTGCGCGAAGGTCTGGAGGGCACCGGCCCTCACAGCAAGGGGCTGGTGGGCGATGTCCGGCGTGAGAAGGTCGAGGGCGTCGGTGAGCTCGGCGATTAGCGCTGTGTATGCGTTGACCACGGACAGCAAGCGCATTTTCGAGTGGTCTACCGTGTGGCGCAGTGACGTCACCTTCCCGCCGAAGGCGTCGAGCACCGCGAGCCGGGTGGCCAGGACGGGGTTCGTCCCGCGGTGGACATGGGCGGCCTCGGCACGGACTCGGGCGAGTGCCGCGTTGACCTGGGAGCGCTGAGTGTCCAGCCGACTCGTGTCGCCCGTACGCTCGGCCGCGACGTAGAGCGCGGTGAGATCGCGTTCATCCTCAAGCTCCTGCAACAGCCCCGTGCCCTTGTCGACGGTACGAACGAGCTGATGGACGTGGTCGATGTCCTGTGCGTTCTGCACCGCCGAGCCGATCCGCAGACCGCCGAGTACGAGCGCGGTGATGATCGGGATGAGCACTACGGCCAGCAGCTGGGTGCGCACACTCCAGTTACCCGGGGCGAAGGCCTTCTGGTTGCTGCTCCGGCGCGGGCGACGCCCTCCATCTGCACGCGCGGGGCCCGGATCGGTATTGCCCGGTTCGGTACTGCCGTTGTCGGCATCGTTGCCTCTCGCCTGGGGCGTCTGCACCGTTTCCGTGCCGTGGCGATGCACCGCGGGTTGTGTTTGCACTTGCCTTCGCACCTTCTTCCCGCCAATGAACGTGCGCGATTCAGGGGCGCGTGCGCGCATCGCGGACGCTGCTCTCATCGCGCGAGTGCGCTTGTCGTGATGTCGCTCAATGAGGCCGTGGCCGCGTGCGTCCGTCCCCTGGCAGGTGCCTGGGGCAGCGAACTACGCGTCGGTCTCGGGGGCTTTGCGGGATCGCAACTACTTCGTCGGTGGCCCGACAAGACCATGACCGATCCCGAGTCGCTGCGGCGCGTCCTCAACGCCGGGTACGAGTGGGGGCAGTACGCGTCGAGGACCAGGTATCAGCGGGTCGCGGTCGCTCGACCCGTCACGACGGCCGTGCCGGGAGCCACCTCGGTGCCGGCCCACCGGCTGGATGCCGCCCTCATGACGCCGCCCCTGTGCCTGGCCGCTCGCTCCTCCGCCCGCTCGCCGCGGTGACAGTCGCGAGGGCGGACAGAATGAGCACGGTCGACGCCGCGCCGGGGTCCTCGTGACCGATGGTGCGGGCGCCGAGATAGCTCGCGCGGCCCTTCCGGGCCTGCATGCCGACGGTCTGCTTCAGGCCCCGCACGGCGGCGTCGGACGCCGCTCGGGTAGCGTCGGTCAGGTCGCCGCCGGAGTCGATGACGGCCTGGTAGGCGGTCACGGCCGGGCTGAGGGCGTCGATCATCGTTTTGTCGCCCTCGAGTGCCGCGCCGATCCGCTGGATGCCGGTGAGGGCAGCCGCCAATGCTGCCCCAAGTCGTGCCGCAGACACCTCGGGATCCTCGCCCAGGGTCCGCGCGGCCTGCCGGAACCCGGTGCCGTACAGCGGTCCCGAGGCCCCGCCGGTCTTGTTGATCAATGCCCGGCCGACGGTGGCGAGCACCGCACCGGGGGTGGACGGGCCGGTTTCGTCCAGCATTGCCACCGCCGCCTGCAGGCCACGGCGCATGTTGATGCCGTGGTCGGCGTCGCCGACAGCGGAGTCGAGGCGGGTCAGACGGTCGGTGTTGTCGACCATCAATCGGGCCGCCTCGTGGATCCAGGCCCGGAACATGCTCGCGTCCATGGTCGTCCTTCTCCCTTGTGGTGTCCGTCGCGGTGTCCGAGGACGCTCAGCGTCCCCAGCGCAGCGCGGGGGTCTCGACGGGGACATCCCACAGATGGGTGAGCTGCGGCGTGAGCCGGCACACCGTGATCGTGCAACCGGCCATCTCCAGGCTGGTCATGTAGTTGCCGACCAGGTTGCGGGTGATCCACACGCCATGGCCGGCGAGCCACTCGGCAACCGCGGCATACACCACGTACAGCTCGATCAGTGGGGTGCCACCCAGGCCGTTGACCATCACGAGCACTTCGCCCGAGAGCGGCAGGTCGGCGTGGATGGCGTCCAACGCGACACCGACGATCTCCTTGGCGGAGACGAGCCTGCCACGGGCGCGGCCGGGCTCGCCGTGGATGCCGACGCCCAGCTCGATCTCGTCCTCGCCCAGCTCGAACCCGGGCTTGCCCGACGCGGGCACCGTGCACGGTGTGAGCGCCACTCCGAACGAACGGGACCGGTCGTTGACCTCCCGGCCCAACGCCGCGGCCGAGGCCAGGTCCGCGCCAAGCTCGGCAGCCGCACCGACGATCTTCTCCACGAACACGGTCGCCCCGGTACCCCGCCGGCCGGCCGTCCACGTACTGTTCTCCACGGCGACATCGTCATTGACCACGACGCCCTCGACCCACACGCCGTCGTCGGCGGCCAGGTCGGCGGCCATCTGGAAGTTCAGCACGTCGCCGGTGTAGTTCTTCACGATGTGCAGCACCCCCGCCCCGCCGTCAACGGCCCGCGTGGCGGCGAGGATCTGGTCCGGCACGGGAGATGTGAACACCTCACCGGGACAGGCCGCATCCAGCATCCCGTACCCGACGAACCCGCCGTGCAGCGGCTCGTGCCCGGACCCGCCACCCGACACCAGGCCGACCTTCCCAGCCGTCGGCCCGCCCGCGCGGACGATGTAGCGGTCGGACGGGTTGACCGTCAGTGAGGGGTGCGCGGCGGCCACGCCGACGAGCGCATCGGCAAGCACGTCATCGGGCGAGTTGATGAGCTTCTTCACGGTTCAGGCCCCTTCTCGACTGGATCAGAACATCAGCGGAAACCAAGTCCTCTGGTGGGCCGGTCCGGTCGGACCTGCCCACGTTGGAGAAATCGCGCCATGTGCGCGGCTCGGGTCAGGGCAGCGAGGGCCGGCAGCACTGCTCGACGAGTCGCCAGACCTCTTGGGGGGTTTCGCGGGTGAGGGCGATGGCGGCCAAGGAGGCGCAGGTGTCATGGCGGAGTCGTCGGATGCGGGCCCGGACCTCGTCGAGGGCGGCGGGGGCGACCGAGAGGCTGTCGCAGCCGATACCGATGAGGAGGGGGGTCACGAGGGGGTGTGCGGCGGCGTCGCCACAGACGGATACCGGACGATGGTGGCGGTGTGCGGCGGAGACGACGCGGGCGATGGCGTCGAGTACGGCGGGATGTGCCGCCATGGCGGGGGTGGCGGTGGGGTCGCGCCGGTCCAGGCCCAGGATCTGGCAGGTGAGGTCGTTGCTGCCGATGGAGAGGAAGGAGGCTTCGCGGGCGAGGTCGTCGGCCGCGGCGACGGCTTCGGGGAGTTCGACCATGATGCCCAGGGGCGGGGTCGGGACGCCGGCTTCGGCGGCTGCGGCCTGGAGGAGGCGTCGGCAGGCGCGTAGTTCGTCGATGCGCGCGACCATGGGGATCATGATGCGCAGGTCGGTGTCGGCTCCGGCGCTGAGCAGGCTGCGGAACTGGTCGGCGAAGGCGTCCGGTTGGGCGAGCATGAGGGGCAGGCCGCGACCGATCCGCGCGCCCTGGTGGCGGGAGAGGAACGGCGGCAGCTTGTCGTCGGCGAAGTCGAGCGTGCGGGCCGTGACGACCTGCCCGGTGAGAGCGCGCAGGACGGGGACGAGGGCGGCCGCGTGCTGGTTGCGGGTGGGCCAGGCGGGGTGGTTGAGGAAGGGCAGCTCGGTGCGGAGCAGGCCGACACCCTCGGCGCCCGTGGTCAGGGCCGCTCGGGCCTCGGCCGGGGTGGCCACGTTGGCCCGCAGAACGATGCGGTGCTCGTCGAGTGTCTCGGCGGGCAGGTGGCGCTCTTCGGCGAGGGCGAGCCTGCGGGTTCGGGCGGTCTCCATTGCGTGCAGGGCGCCGGTGCGTTCGTCGTCGTCGGGGCGAGCGACCGCGCTGGCCAGGTCCGCGTCGAGCAGGATCTCCTGCCCGTCCGGCAGCTCGAGCAGCTGGGGGTCGACGGCCAAGAGGAAGGGAATGCCCAGCGAGCGGGCGACGATGGCGGCGTGGGAATTCGGGCCGCCGGTCACGGAGATGGCGGCTGTCACCGTCTGGCCGGGTTCCAGCAGGTCGGCGGCGCCGATCTCGTGGGCGACCAGGACGAGGGGCTGGTCGAGGGCGGGGCCCGTGTCGCCGTGCAGGTGGGTCAGGACGCGGCGGCCGACCTGCCGGACGTCTGCCGCGCGTTCGGCAAGGGTTGGATCGTCCAGGGCAGCGATGGTTCCGGCATAGGCGTCGATGGCCTGCCGCACGGCGACGGGTACCGGCAGGCCGTCGTTCGCTCGTTTGATGGCCTGGTCGCGCAGATCCGGGTCCTGCGCGATGTAGCTGTTGACTTCCATGATGTCGGCCTGTTCGTCCTTGCCCTGTTCGCGCAGCGAGGTGGACAGGTCGAGCAGGCGGGTGGCGACGGCGTCGAAGGCGTCGGTGATCTGCTGCGTGGGGTCGCCGCTGGTGCGGTGGGGGAGCACCGTTCTCGTGGGTGGCCGGTCGGTGCGGTGGACGAAGCCGAGAGCTATGCCGGGTGCGGCGGTGTGCCCGATGTAGGTGCGGCGGTCGGTCATCGGGCCACCACTGTCTCGGCAAGGGCGCGGAAGATGAGGGCGGTGGACGTGGCTCCCGGGTCTTGGTGGCCGATGCTGCGGGCGCCGAGGTAGGAAGCGCGGCCCTTGCGGGCCTGCATCGGGCTGGTGGCACGCATGCCCTCTTCGGCGGCGTCGGCGGCGGCCACGGCCGCAGCGGCGAAGTCGGCTCCGGCGTCGGCCTGTTGCCGGAAGGCGGCCAGTGCGGGCGCGTAGGCGTCGATCATGGTCTTGTCGCCGGGTGCGGCCGCGCCGAGCTTCTGGACGCTCGCCAGGCCGGCGGCGAGTGCGGCCGCGAACTGCCGTGGGTCGGCGGCGGCCATGTCCAGGGCCTTGCCGATGGCGCGGAAGGCGCCGCCGTAGAGCGGACCGGAGGCGCCCCCGACGCTGGAGATCAGGGTGCTGCCCGTCTTGACCAGCACTGCCCCGGGGGTGTCGGCCTTGTAGTCGGCGAGTGCCATGGTGGTGGCGGAGAAGCCGCGGTGCATGTTGACGCCGTGGTCGGCGTCGCCGATGGCCGAGTCGAGCTGGGTGAGATGGTCCTTGTGCTTCTCCACCGCGGCGGCGATGGCCTGCACCCACGTGCGGGCGAGGTCGGTGTCCACGGAGTCTCCGTTCCTGGTTGGGGCGTGGCTGGCTGGCGGTTGGGTGAGCCGGGGGCGGATGCGCGGGGGTGCGGTCCGGGAGAGCTGGTGCGGGAAGGCTCCGGCCCGGCCCTCGCGTATCGCGCGGCCCCGCCCCCGACTCGGTTCAGATGCCCCAGCGCAGGGCCGGGGTGTTCACGGGCGCGTCCCACAGGGACAGCATGTCGGCATCGGCCTTGCACACGGTGACTGAAACACCCGCCATGTCCAGGCTGGTCACGTAGTTGCCGACGAGGTTGCGGGCGATGACCACGCCCTTGTCCCCAAGTGCGGCGGCGACCTCGTTGAAGACCACATACAGCTCGATGAGCGGGGTGCCGCCCAGGCCGTTGACCATGACGATGGTCTCGTCCCCGGCGGCCAGTGGCTGGTCGGCGAGGATCGCGTCCAGTGCGGTGGCCACGATCTCCTTGGCCGGGCGGAGCTTCTCCCTGCGGCGGCCGGGTTCGCCGTGGATGCCGACGCCGACCTCCATCTCGTCCTCGGGCAGATCGAAGCCCGGCTTGCCCGAAGCGGGGGAGGTACAGGCGGTCAGCGCCACGGCGAAGGACCGGGAGGCGGCGTTGACCCGCTTTCCCATCTCGGCCACGGCGGCGAGGTCGGCGCCTTGCTCGGCGAGGGCTCCGGCGATCTTCTCCACGAAGACGGTGGCTCCGGTCCCCCGGCGGCCCGCCGTCCATGTGGAGTCCTGGACGGCGACGTCGTCGTCGACCAGCACGGTCTCGACCGTGCTGCCCTCCTCGGCGGCCAGTTCGGCGGCCATCTGGAAGTTGAGCACGTCACCGGTGTAGTTCTTCACGATGAACAGCACGCCCGCGCCGCCGTCCACGGCCTGCGCGGCGTTCAGCATCTGGCCGGGGACCGGCGAGGTGAACACCTCCCCGGGACAGGCCGCGTCCAGCATGCCCAGCCCCACGAAACCGCCGTGCAAGGGCTCGTGCCCGGAACCGCCGCCGGAGATGAGGGCCACCTTGCCGACTTTGGTGCCGCCCGCTCGGGCGATCACCTTGTTCTCCCCGTCGACCTTCAGATCCCGGTGGGCAGCGGCGATCCCGGCCAGGGCCTCGTCCAGCACCGCCGCGGGATCGTTGATGAGCTTCTTCATGACAGGGCTCCTTCGGCGTTGGCGGGCTGGGCGGCCCGGTTCTCGGCTGCGGTCGCGGTGGCTGCCTTGCGGTGGGCGTTCAGAGCGGTGTAGAGGACGCCGGCGGCAAGGGCGCCGATCACCTCGGCGGCCAGGTAGACAGGCAACTGATCCCAGTGGACCGTGCCGTCGAAGAGCTGGCCGGTGATCATCGGGCCGAGGGTCCTCGCCGGGTTGATGGACGCGCCGGTGGCGGGCGCCACCGGAATGATGATCGCGAACACGCCGAGGCCGATGGCCAGGCCCGCGAAGCCGCCGGCCGCGCGCCGGTCGATGGCCCCGAAGACGACGAGGGCGAGGATGAACGTGCCGATGGCTTCGGCGAAGAAGGCCTGGCCGGCGCCGACACCGGTGCCGTAGGCGGCGATACCGAGGCCGAAGTCGACCGCCTTCTTCCCCAGCACTCCGACGATCGCAAGCGCGCCCAGCACCGCCCCGGCCACCTGCGCCGCGATGTAGCCGGGGACGTCCCGCCAGGGCATCTTCTTCGTGGCGGCGAGCGCCAGGGTGATGGCCGGGTTGATCTGGCAGCCGGAGATATGGCCGATCGCGTAGACCATGGCGATGACGGCGGTGGCGAAGGCCAGCGAGATCATTCCCAGCTGCGCCATGGTGAAGGGCGCGTCGCCGCCGACGATGAGCGTGGCCGGGACCGAACCGACGCCGATGAACACCAGCACCGCGGTGCCCAGCATCTCGGCCAACAGCTTCTGTGGGTAGGTGTTTTCTTCCATGGAAGGCGCCCAGTGCCGAACGGCAGCTCGGGCGTCTCACCTCCTCCGCGTGGAGCGGGCTGTGAAGGGAGGTGGCCGCCAGGTGGTCAGGGTCGGGCAACCTGGCGGCCGGCTCAGGGGAAACCGGGCAGCTTTAAGCATCCGGCTGTAAGAGTGTTCATTATGGATGAACGTTGTTCCGGAAGTTAAGCCCGCGTTTCCTGCCTGTCAAGAGGTTCGGCAGCCATCGCGTTCCGTCGACACGGAGAAGGCCCCACGGCGGCGTGCCGAGGGGCCTGGATCAGAGGGTGGAATGCGGGAAGGGGACAGCCGCTGCCGGCTGCGGGGGCGGATCAGGTCATCGTGGTGCGTGCGGCCGCCCCTCTGGGGGCACCCAGGTCGCGGGAGAGATTGCGGGCGGTCTCCCGGACGGCGACTGCAAGCTCCTGACGTGCTGATTCGGCCAGCAGTCGCTCGACAGGGCCGACGATGCCGAGAGCGCCGACCACGTCGCCGGAGCGGTCGAAGACAGGAGATGCGATACCCGCGTCCCCGATGGCGGACTCCTGGTCCTCGATCGCGTACCCCGTCCTGAGGACCTCCTTCAGGTGGCCCGCCAGCTCCTCCGGGTCGGTGACGCTGGCGCCGGTGAGCACCGCCGACGCGCCCGCGAGCAGCCGCTCCCGCTCGGCGGCCGGAACGAAGGCCACGATGGCCTTGCCCAGAGCACACGTGCTCCACGGGATGCTGGCGCCCACTTCGAGGATCTGCACCGCGCCCTCCGGTCGGAAGGCATGGTGCACCACCAGGACGTGGTCACCGGTGAGCACGGCTACCCAGACCGCTTCGTTCGTCCGGTTCGCGAGCTGGTCCGCCCAGGTCAGCGAGCGGGTCCGCAACTCCTGGGTGTCCAGGTAGGCGTTGCCCAGCTGCACCAGATCCGGGCCGAGCTGGTACTTCGAGCTGTGCTTGTCCTGCACCACCAGCCCATCGGCCTCCAACGTGCGCAGCAGCGCATGCACGGTCGGCTTGGCCACGCCCAGGCGGTCGGCCAGCTCGGTCACGCCCAGCCGGGGCCCGGTGGACGCGAGCTCCCGCAGGATCCGCACCGCGCGCTGTACCGCCTGCACCATCGAAAATTCTCCTGGATTCAGTATTGATGAACAGTGTTCCGAGATTTAGGGTAAGCGTTCATGAGCACTTCTGTCGGCATCGTACTCGTGTCCCACAGCGCCGAGCTCGCCGCGGGCCTGCGCCTGCTGGTGGAGCAGATCGGCTCCGACACGGTCCCCCTCGCCACTGCCGGAGGTACCGACGACGGCCGGATCGGCACCAGCTACGACCTCGTCCTCGCCGCCATCTGCGACGCCGACCGCGGAGCCGGCGTCGTCGTCCTTCCTGACCTCGGCAGCTCCGTGCTGACCGCCCGCACCGTCCTGGAAGACCATCCACGCCCCGACGTGCTGATCGTCGACGCACCCTTCGTCGAAGGAGCTGTCGCAGCCGTCGTCACCGCCGCATCCGGCGCCGACCTGAAGACCGTCGCCGACGCCGCCAAGGAGGCCCGCCATGTCCTCAAGCTCTGACCCCACCACCACGACCGCCACGACCACCTCCAAACACGAGACCGCCGTCGTCCTGCCCGCCAACCTCCACGCCCGCCCCGCAGGTCAACTCGCCCGGGCCGCAGCCGGCTTCACCAGTGCCATACAGCTGGAGTACGCCGACCGGACGGTCAATCCGACCGGCGTCCTCGCCGTGATGGGCCTGGGTGCCACCGCCGGAAGCACCGTGACTGTCCGCGCCGAAGGCCACGACGCCGAACAGGCCGTCACGGCATTGGCCCAGATCCTCGCCGTCGCCGAATAACCCGGCCACGCGCCACCGCACCGAACGAGCCGCCGCTTCTGATACGAGAAGCTGAGACAAGTGGAGGTGGTCGAAGATGACCACTCCGGCCATGACCACGCCTGACACCAGCGTGGCACCGCACCCGCGGACCGAGCACATCCTCCCGCTGCCACACATCCCTGAGACCGTCTCCGCCGTGCGCCACGGCGCACGCACGGTCCTGACCCGCTGGGCCCTGCCCACGGAGACAGCAGACGATGCCATCCTGGTGATCTCGGAACTGATCACCAACTCGATTGCTCACGCACTGCCCCCAGCAGCGCTGCGGCTGTCGATGCCCGAGGTCGGCGGCCATCACGCCCTCCGTATCGAGGTCACAGACGCTGGGCCGCTACCCCGACCGCGCCGATCACCCGAGAGCGTGCCCCCTGCGGTTCATGAGGAACACGGACGCGGTACCGGCATCGTCGCTGCCCTTTCCATGCGGCACGGCATTTCCCGCCACCTCCACAGGATGACCCGATGGGCGGAGCTCCACGTGGCGTCCGCCCACACTGGCAGTGCTGCCACTGCAAGCCCTTGAGGAACGTCCCGTCGAGGGCATCTGGTCCGTCCTACGCCGCACCAGCCAGACCAACACCGCTTTCACCGACGTCGACGAGTTGATGCACTCCCTGCGCCATGGCTCCGCCAGATCCAATACCGCAGTCATGTCATCGACGGCTGCCTCACCGCAGCGGCGCTCACCCGGACGACACCACAACCACAAGCTCAGTAGAGGGCGCCCCTGTTGAGAGGCGCCTCAGCGCGAGCCGTGTCCCATCTTTGCGGCCTCCCGTGCCAGCTTCTCCACCCGCGCCCAGTCCCCGGCCGCGACCGCATCCGCCGGAAGCATCCAACTCCCGCCCACACAACGGACGTTGGGCAGAGACAGGTACTCCGGCGCGTTGCCCGGACCGATGCCCCCCGTCGGACAGAAGCGTGCCTGCGGAAGCGGGCCCGCCAGCGACTTGAGATACGCCGTGCCGCCCGCGGCCTGAGCCGGGAAGAACTTCATCTCGCTCACCCCCCGCTCCAACAGCGCCACGACCTCCGACGTCGTCGAAACCCCCGGCAGGAACGGCACCCCGGACGCCTTCATGGCATCGAGCAGTACGTCCGTCCAGCCGGGGCTCACGAGGAAACGCGCCCCGGCGACCACGCAATCCGCCACCTGCGCAGGCGAGATGACCGTGCCCGCCCCGACCACCGCCTCCGGCACCCCGTCCGCGATCGCCCGGATCGCGTCGAGCGCCACCGGCGTCCGCAGCGTCACCTCGATCGCGGGCAGCCCGCCCGCGACGAGCGCGCGCGCCAGCGGAACCGCGTCCGCGACGTCATCGACGACGACCACGGGGACGACGGGCGCCAGGTCGAGTACGGATGAGGAGAGTGGCGATGAGGGCAGCGGTGAGGAGGGCAGGGGCGAAGCCATGCCCTCATCCTGCCCGCGGCATGCAGCATGCGCAAAGACCGTTGCGCATGCTGCAATAGCCGACCGCCGACCGCCGACCGCCGACCGCCGACCGCCGACCGCTGATCAGGCGCTCAGGCGCTCAATGAATCTCGCTCACCAGCACATCCAGCGTCCACGCCCTGCCCGCCCCGGCCGGAGCCGCCACCTCGACCACGTACCCCAGATCCCGCAGCGCCTCCACCAGCTCCGCCGGCCCCGAAGGCACCGCGCCCGACTCCATGAGGCTCCGCACGATGCGCCCCTTGGTCGCCTTGTTGAAGTGGCTGACCACCTTCCGGGTCGGCGCGTGCAGCACCCGTACGCTCGCCGTACGCCCCGCGACCTCGCCCTTCGGCTTCCACGCGGCCGTGTACGCGGAGGACCGCAGATCGAGCACGAGCCCGTTCCCGGCCGCCTCGGGCAGGACGGAGGCCATCGGCGTACGCCAGTGCCCGCCCAGCGCCCCGAGCCCCGGCAGCTTCACACCCATCGAGCAGCGGTACGAGGGAATCCGGTCCGTCACCCGGACCGCGCCCCACAGCCCCGAGAAGACGAGCAGCGAGCGTGCCGCCCGCTTCTTCGCCGTGGCGTCGAGGGAGGCCAGGTCCAGGGCGTCGTACAGCACGCCTGTGTAGATCTGACCGGCCGGCCGGGCCCCCGCCGTCCGCAGCTCCGTGTTCTTGGCGACCTCGCCGCGCAGCCCGTCGCTCAGCCCGAGCACGTCGCGCGCCTTCTCCTCGTCGGCCGCGCACAGCTCGACCAGTTCGTCGAGCACCGCCTGCCGCGCCTCGGCCAGCCCCGGCAACGAAAGCGACTCCGGCTTCAACGGCGCGCCCCGCCCGGAGGGAGCCTTTCCTTCGGACGGCGGCAGCAGGACAAGCACGGCGGTTCTCCCTGGGTGTTCGGTACGTAAGACTGGGCGTTCGGTACGTAAGACTGGGCGTTCGGTACGTAAGAACTGGGCGTTCGGTACGTAAGAGGGGTACGCGCCAGCCTACGGGGTGCCGCCTGGCCCACCCCGCCATACGCTCGCCCTATGCCCCGCCGCCAGATACGTGTGACCGGCGCAGCCGAGGCTCCCCTGCGGGCCGCGCTGCGCGCACTGCGCACCGAACTCGGTGTGCCCGAGGCGTTCCCGCCGGAGGTGCTCGCCGAGGCGGAACGGGCCGCCCGCGAGCCGAGACTGCCGGCGTACGACGCGACGGACATCCCTCTCTTCACGATCGACCCGCCCACGTCCACCGACCTCGACCAGGCGATGCACCTCTCCCGCCGCCCGGACGGCTACCGCGTGCGGTACGCCATCGCCGACGTCGCCGCCTTCGTCGTACCCGGCGCGCCCCTGGACGCCGAGACGCACCGCAGGGTCACCACGCTCTACTTCCCGGACGAGAAGACCCCACTGCATCCCCCGGTCCTGAGCGAGGGCGCCGCGAGCCTGCTCCCCGACCAGACCTGCCCGGCCGTCCTGTGGACCATCGACCTGGACGCGGACGGCCGCCCCACGGCCACCGACGTCCGCCGCGCCCTCGTCCGCAGCCGCGCCAAGCTCGACTACGCCTCCGTGCAGAAGCAGATCGACGCGGGCACCGCCGAGGAACCGCTCGCCCTCCTCAAGGACATCGGGCTCCTTCGCGAGCAACGGGAAGTGGACCGAGGCGGCATCTCCCTCAACGTCCCCGAGCAGGAGATCGTGGAGAACCCGGCGGGTGGGAAAGGAGCCCACACCTACGAACTCGCCTACCGCGCCCCGCTCCCCGCCGACGGCTGGAACGCGCAGATCTCCCTCCTCACCGGCATGGCCGCGGCCGAGCTGATGCTCGCGTACGGCACCGGCGTACTGCGGACGCTCCCGGCCGCCCCCGACGGCGCGGTCGGCCGGCTGCGGCGTACCGCGCAGGCGCTGCGCATCGACTGGCCGCACCACGTCTCGTACGCGCAGCTGATCCGCTCCCTCGACCCGCACCGTCCCGACCACGCTGCCTTCCTCCAGGAGTGCACGACGCTGCTGCGCGGCGCGGGCTACACGGTCTTCCGGGACGGGGCCACCCCCGAGATCATCACGCACTCCGCCGTCGCCGCCCCCTACACGCACTGCACGGCTCCGCTCCGTCGCCTGGTCGACCGTTACGCCGCCGAACTGTGCCTGGCCGCGGTGGCCGGGGAGGAACCACCGGAGTGGGTCCTCACGGCCCTTGACGAGTTGCCCAAGCGGATGGCCGAGGGCACCCGCCGCGCGGGCACGGTCGAGCGCGAGTGCCTCGACCTCGTCGAGGCGGCCCTGCTCAAGGACCGCGTCGGCGAACTCTTCGACGGCACGATCGTGGACGTACAGGAGCGCGAACCCGCCGTGGGGACCGTCCAGTTGGCGTCCCCGGCTGTCGTCGCGCGCATCGAGGGCGGTAGTGAGCAGCTGCCGCTGGGGGAGCGGCTGCGGGTACGGCTCACACAGGCGGACCCGGGGTCGGCGAAGGTGCTGTTCGCTCCCGCGTGAGGTCACGTATCTCGTCACGTATCGCTCTGACGAGTACGTCGGGTTCGTCGGCGTGGAAGCGGATGAGGTGTACGTCCCTGGGGCGACCGAGGAAGGTGAAGTGCCGCACGGGGGTGTTGAGTTCGAGGGTGACCGTGGTCTGCGCGCCGATGGCCAGGTCGAGCCGGCCGTCGCGTCGCTCGTGCGTGGTGATCAGCTCGCGGCGTACGGAGGCGATCGCGGCGAGCGGGACGCGTACGTCGACGTGGGCGGCCCGGCGGATCCGCAGCACCGTGCCGTCGAGGACGTGCGGGCGGGTCACGGAGGCCGCGTGCATGCCGACGACAAGGAGCAGCGTGTAGACGTCGAGGGTGAGCCACACCCGGTGCACGGCGGGATGGTTCCGCAGAAGCACCGTCATGCAGACGCTCTCGAGGACACACACGAACCCGAACCCGAACATCATCGCGCCCTGCCCTCGGGCGTACCCGAAGGCCCGCCCTTGCTGGATGCCGTGCGGGCGCCGGGCCACCCACCGGCCGATGCTCGCCAGCAGCCGCACCTCGTGACCGACGAGTCGCCGTACCGTCCTCAGCGTCCGCAGGTTCCTCATCGCGCCCTCTCCACCAGCAGTCGGATCGTGCGGCTGATCGCCGCGGCCTGCGCGGGCGGGAAGTCGTCGAGGAAGGCGCGCATGAAGCTGTTGTCACCGCTCATCTCGGGGCTTTCCAGGTCGAGTTGGCCGAGGCCCATGCCCTCCAGGGCCTCGTCCGGGAGGCAGTCGGCGAGGGCGCGGGCGGCCTCCTCGACGCGCGGATCGGCCGGGTCGGCGTCGGCGAGCGCGTCGAGCAGGGCGTATGCCTCGTGCGACCGTTCCAGGGCGCCGGGTACGTCGGCGGTGGCACGCAGCGCGGACAGCATGCGCTCCCGGTCCTCCGGGGCCGCGACCGTCTCCAGCATGGCGATCATCTCGCGGTCCTTCGCGGCCATGGCAGGCTCCGGATGCCGGGTCAGATCGCTGAAGATGGCGGCAAGCTCGGGGGAGACGGGCCCCTCGGCGGGCAGCCGGTCCGCTGCCAGCAGGGAGCGCAGCCGCAGCCGCCGCTCCCGGATCGCGGCCTCCTGCCGTGCCAGGTCGTCGTCGAGTTCCGCGAGCACCTCGGCGAGGTCGCGCCCCGCGTCGTCGGCCAGTACGTCCCGCACCTCGGCCAGGCCGAGCCCCAGCTCGGTCAGCCGCCTGATCCGGGCGAGCGCGACCGCGTGCCGCAGCCCGTAGTCGCGGTAGCCGTTGGGACGCCGCTCGGGTTCGGGCAGCAGCCCGAGGTGGTGGTAGTGCCGCACGGTCCGCGTCGTGACGCCGACGGCCGCGGCGAGTTCTCCGATCCGCATGCCCTCAGTAGAAACGTTGACGTTGCGGCAGGGTCAAGCGACGGCGCCCTCGACGGTCGGCGGTTCCTGACGGCGTCGGTGAGCGTGTGCCACGATCGAGGGAACAGCTCCCGATCTCATGGACGGGGGATCTCTCGATGTCCCAGTCTGGCGAGCGATCGCAGGAGGGGACGTGACGTGGTTGCCATGCCATACGAAGCTGAGGTCGTGCTGGAGGGCTTCCTGGCCCTGGACACTCCAGAGGGCTTCAGAGCCGAACTCATCGAGGGGGAGATCGTGGTGAAGTCGACACCGGACGGCAACCACGAGCACTGCCTCAGTCGCGTCCTCGGTCAGGTGATCCTTCAGTCCAGTACCGATATGCAGGTCTCTGAGAACAAGGGCCTGAAGCTGGCGAGCGCGGGGTGCTGGCCGCAGGATCACGTGATCCCCGACATGACCTTGGTTCCACGAGAGGGGAGGCCCTTCCGAGGGGCGGCCCCCTGGATGCCCTGCGATGGCGTGATCATGGTTGGTGAAGTCACGTCGACCAGGCCAGAGGCAGACCGCGAGGTCAAGCGCCGCTGCTACGCCCGCGGCGGCATCCCGTTCTACCTACTCATCGACCGTGACGCCTCGTCCGTGACGCTGTTCAGGGACCCGGAGAAGGGCGACTACCGTCGGCACTGCACGGTCTCCTTCGGTAAGCCCCTCGCCCTCCCCGAACCGTTCGCCTTCGACCTGGACACCACGGACTTCCTCTGAGCGTCCTCGCTCCACGGGCCCCGGAGTCCGCCCTGAGACCCGGGGTCCGGCCCCTCGGCGGTGCCGACCGAGGCCCACCGCCCGTACGCCCTCGCTCCCATCTCTACCCCCTCGCCACGAACGCCCCCTCCCCCCGCAAGTCCTTTCCGCCCGCCCGGCCTGGAGGACCGCGCCGCCGCACCCCTCGTACGGGCCTACGGCGGCGACATGGACCTGGCCCGCGCAATCTGGGCGTTCGCCCACGGGATGGTGATCCTGGAGATCCACGGCCGGTTTCCGGACGGCGCCGATCTGGCCGGGGCATGGAAGCGGGGGACGCAGGTGTTGCACCCCTGAGGGGGTGAGCAGGTATGGACGCGACGGGTGATCGTGAACGGGAGGGCGGTGCCCGGGCGGGTGGGCGTGAGCACGCCGTCTGGACCAGGGCGACCCTCGGCCGGACGGGCCGCCCCCTCGACCTCCTGACCGCCCGCTTCGACCGCCACCGCTACGCGCCGCACGCCCACGAGGAGTTCACCATCGGCGTCTGCGTCGGCGGCTCCGAGATCATCGACTACCGCGGCGGCCGGATCCACGCGGGCCCCGGCTCGATCGTCGTCCTCAGCCCGGGAGAGATGCACACCGGCGGCCCGGCCACCTCCGACGGCTACGCCTACCGCGCCCTGTACGCCGAGGTGCCCCTACTCACCGAGGGCACCTGGAGCGTCCCGCACTTCCGCGATGCCATCCTCGACGACCCCGAACTGGCCGCTGCCCTACGCCTCACGCACACCGAACTGAGCGCCTGCCCCGACCCGTTGGAGACCGAGTCCCGCATTCCGTGGCTGCTCACTGCCCTGGCCCGCCGCCACTCCACGGCCCAACCGGTGTGCGACACGATCCCAGGCGCGGACCGCATAGCGGCGACCGTCCGCGACCGCCTGGCAGACGAACTCCTCGCCCCACCCTCCCTCGCCGACCTGGCCACCGACCTGGGCCTGTCCCGCTACCAGCTCCTGCGCGCCTTCCGTACGAGCATGGGGATACCGCCGTACGCCTGGCTCGCCCAGCACCGCGTCAACCGCGCCCGGGGCCTCCTCGAATCGGGCCACCGCCCCGCCGAGGCGGCCGCACTCGTGGGCTTCGCGGACCAGGCACACCTGACGCGCTGGTTCCGGCGAGTACTGGGGGTAACCCCGGCGGCGTACCGCAACAGCGTTCAAGACGTACGCCCCTGACCCGCCCGAGACTGCCCGCATGACTGCACGCGGCTGGTTCCTCTTCTCCCTGATGGGAGTGCTGTGGGGCATCCCCTACCTCATGATCAAAGTAGCCGTGGACGGCGACATCTCCCCGTCCATGGTGGTGTTCACCCGATGCGCGCTCGGCGCGGCCCTGCTCCTGCCCTTCGCCATCCGCCAGGGAAACCTGGTGGGAGTCGTACGAACCCACTGGCGCCCCATGCTGGCCTTCGCCTGCATCGAGATCATCGGCCCCTGGTGGACCCTGACCGACGCCGAACGCCACCTCTCCAGCTCGACGGCGGGCCTCCTGATCGCCGGCGTACCGATCGTGGGCGTACTCCTGGCCCGCTACTTCGGCAACACGGAACGCCTCGGCACCCGCCGCACGGTGGGCTTGGCGCTGGGCCTGGGCGGGGTAGCGGTCCTCACCGCTCCCCACCTGACCGGCGGAAACGCCCGCTCACTGACGGAGATGCTGGTGACGGTGGTGGGCTACGCAACGGCTCCTCTGATCATGGCCCGCTACCTGAAGCCGGTCCCGACCCTGCAACTGATAGCCCCCTGCCTGCTCCTGGCGGCGCTGGTATACGCGCCCGCGGCGGCGCTGACGTGGCCGTCGGAGGTCCCGTCCCCGTCGGTCCTGGCGTCCCTCGCCGGCCTGGGCGTGATCTGCACGGCGCTGGCCTTCGTGGTGTTCCTGGAACTGATCAGGGAGGCGGGGCCGACCCGGGCGGTGGTCTTCACGTACGTCAATCCGGCGGTGGCGGTGGCGGCGGGCGTGGCATTCCTGGACGAGAAGCTGACGGCGGGGGTGGCGGCGGCGTTCACGCTGATTCTGCTGGGCTCCTTCTTGGCGACGGCGGGGTCTAGGACGCCGGACGAGGAGCCGCCCTCTGGAGCGGAGCCGGACGAGGGCCCGGTACCATGGTCGACACGGCAGACGAGCCGGGCGGACGGCCGCGTGGAGGTCCTTACGGACTTCCCCGAGGAACGTCCGGGCTCCAAAGGGCAGGGTGGTGGCTAACGGCCACCCGGGGTGACCCGCGGGACAGTGCCACAGAAAGCAAACCGCCCGGGATCTCGATCCCAGGTAAGGGTGAAACGGTGGTGTAAGAGACCACCAGCGCCTGAGGTGACTCAGGCGGCTAGGTAAACCCCACCCGGAGCAAGGTCAAAAGGAGCCGCCTGGAAACAGGCGACTCTGCGCGGACGCTCGAGGGCTGCCCGCCCGAGTCCGCGGGTAGACCGCACGAGGCCGACGGCAACGCCGGCCCTAGATGGATGGCCGTCTCCCGGCCGACCGCGAGGTCGACCGGCGACAGAACCCGGCGTACAGCCCGACTCGTCTGCCTTTTAAGGCTCTGACCTGGGGGTTTACTCGGGTCAGGGTCATTTTTGGTTGGGAGGACGTTCCAGCTTCTACCTGCGGGTTCCCGGGAGTTCCTTGCGTGATTGGGTAACGGTTGTGAAATAGGGGAGCAGTTGGCGGGGCATGATTTGACTCGTCAGACGGGGTGCCGAGCGAGTGCTGCGCAGGTTCGAACGCCTGGCAGGGGACTCGGAACATGGGAAGGGGGAAGCCGCTGTTCGGGGGCGGGCACGGTGACCGGGGGGGCGTGCGGCGAGGGCGGTGGAGCCAGGCATCGCGTCGATGGCCTACTTGTCCCGTGCGGGCCGGCGTCGCGGAAGAGAGATTGCGCCGTGGCGGCCGAAGGCCTCGGTGATCGGCTCGACGACCATGCGGGACAACGTCGATTCCAGGGTGGGCCGTTTGACGCGGGGGACAGCGACCTGCGCGCAGCGTTGACCGGGTGACAGGCAATCGATGAGTCCGTCGGCTTGGTCCACGAGGAACTCGGCGAAGACGTGACGGAGCCGACCGGGGTGGCGAGAACTGGGGACGCGTAGCCGGAAGCTGGAGCTGGCGCGTTACTATCCCCAGAGCCTGGCTCAGTGTGGTGGCAGGCGGTTCGGGGGGAGCGGATGGCATTCGCACAACCAAGGCGGGCACAGTTCTCGCCTTCGGCGCGATCGCCGCGGCTGGCGATTCTGCGCCCTGACCATGACTTACTTCGTCTGCTCGATGCCGACCTCACCAAGGAAAGGTCCTACTCCCAATCCTGCCGTGACTGGCCCGAGGTCAAGTCACACCTTGCGGTCCTGCTTGCTCCTCCTGACGAGCAGAGCGATGAACGCGACCGGGAGCAGCAGGAGCGGATCTGGGGTCTGGGTATCGTGCGCCCTGCTCACGAGACTGACCGAGACCGGAAGGTCGTCGTCACTCGTGCACGAAGCCTTCGAGGTTTGGTGCCTGTCTCAGGGCTCTGGTGCGCCGACGGCGAGCGGGACACCGCACTCTCCAAGTCGTTACCGGAAAGCGGTCCTGTCACGGTCGGCGCAGACACCATGCTCGCCAATCTCCGGCGGATCTCCCCTGATGTCGAGGCCGAAGTCCAGAGGCTGATGCCTCTCCTCGACGAAGCCGAAGGCTGGAGCGAGCGGGAACTCCGCTGGCGTGATGAGCGTGACGCTCTTCTGCTCTTCGCCAAGATAGCGGGGTTGGGCCGGAGCGACTTCTCGGAGGTACGTCTCTGGGACAGGACAGCCGCTCAGGCAGCCTTTATCAGCGGGCTTGTCGGGACTCCGGTTCAGCCGATGCTCGACGACATCCGCGGGCAGGCAGCGACGAGGTTCAGCGGCATCGGTGAGACCGTCGTACAAGCGTTCGCGAGTCGCGGAGGTAACCGAAGCTATGACTTCGAGGCCACGTCGATAACCGATCAGTCGGTGGTGGACGGTCGGGAGGGCTCCCTCGACGCCTACTACTACCACGTCGACACTCGGACGCTTGTCATCCTGCGCTACGTGCGTCCCGGCCCGAACGGGCTTTTCTCGCCTGACGCCCGGCACAGTCTGGACGCGTTCCACAGCCGTGTTCACCACCTGCCGAGACGCGACTGGCGGAGCGCCGACGCTTACAGCTTGCTGGACGATCCTCTCTTTCTCCGCATTCATGAGCTGGAGCCCTTCACCGCCGCTCTGCACCGGACGAGCTCCGGTGCGATCTACCCCTACGACCAGTTCGCCGCAGCGATCTCGGCCGCGGTTGAACCCGGTCTCCCAGGCCCTTCCGTGGGCGCGCTCACCCGCCACCTGGTACCGACCCACTTCGCCCAGCTGGTGCGCGACGGTTGGTTCGGCGCGACCGGGGTGCCCTTCGAAGTGGCCTTGGACTGGGTGGAGGCAACGATCGACACGGCTGGTGTTGCTTTGGTGGTCGTGGACTTCAGCCTCCGGCAGCGTGGCAACGGCTCAGGGGCCGAGGCGTGGGCCTAGGCCATCAACAAGACACCACCAATGGGAAGGCAACCATCCATGGCCACCTCGGGGGCGGACACACCTCGCCAGGTCACGCAGGTGCGCGAGCAACTGCACGAGACATTCGACGGGGTGATAGACGACAGCGACATCGCCCACTTCCGAGGCGACAACTACGAACAGCGTTTCCTCTCCCGCGCCCTTGCAGCCCTCGCGGTACGACGCGTGGCCAAGTGCAGCGTGGCCGAGGCGGCCCGGTTCGTCACGGACGGCATCGCGGACCAGGGAATGGACGCCATCGCCCCCCTGCCGGAGAGCGGGCAGGCTCTGTTGGTCCAGGCGAAGTGGAGCGACAAGGGCACGGCAACCTTCGACGTGGGCGCCGCCAAGGCGATGGTGGACGGCCTGAACCGTATTGAGAACGAGTTGTATGACCAGTTCAACCAGCGTGCCGGCGCGCTCGCCCTGGCGGCCAGGCCGTTCATTGTCAACGAGAGAGCCACTCTGGTCATCGCGCTGATGGGCACTGTGGAGCCCTCTCCACCCGCACGCGAGGTTCTCGACAACGCTCTCGACGAGTTCAACAAGCATGGCGCCCGCATGAGCGTCGAAGTGCTGTACGCCGCAGACTTCCATGACCAGATCCACGCGGATCTCCGGCCGGAGCCGATCTGCCTGGACGTACGCCTTGACGACTGGTACCAGCAGAAGGGACCGCTCAAGGCCTATCAGGGCACGGTCTCCGCCGAGAGCGTCGCCGAGTGGTACGAGACGCACGGTACCGGCCTGTTCGAGCAGAATCTCCGGGCCCCGCTCGGGACCACCGTCACCAATGCGGAGATCGGTCAGACCCTTACGTCCGATCCCACGAGATTCTGGCACCTGAACAACGGCATCACCATGATCTGCGACTCGCTCACGGCGAAGAACGACAGTGCCAAGGCACCGCAGAGCAAGCCGACCACTCTCACCGTGACGGGGGCGAGCATCGTCAACGGCGCTCAGACGGTACGTGCTGTCGCCAGGGCCATGCACGACGACGGCGAGGCCGCGGCCAACGCCACCCTGAGCATCAAGGTCATCAACACGCACGAAGACCGGGAATTCGGCGTCCAGGTCTCGCAGGCCGCGAACCGGCAGAACGCCATCGAGCAGCGCGATCACATCGCTCTGGAACCCGTGCACCAGGCGATCAAGGCCAACCTGCGCGCCGAACTGCGCAAGCAGTACGTGATCAAGCGCGGCGAGCCGGTCGCCGCGCCCGAGACCGGTTGTTCACTGGACGAACTCGCTCTCGCTCTCGCGTGCCTGCACCCAGATGCGGAACAGGCCGCCCGGGCCGCCAGTTCGACGGAGAACCTCTGGGAGCAGGGACCCAAGGGCAGCCACACCCTGCTGTTCAAACGCGAGCCCTCTCCCCAGAAGGTGTGGCGCTCCGTGCTCACGCTGCGCGCGGCACGGAGCGCGGTCTACGAACTGGGCAGTGGTCAGAACAGCCGCGAGGCCGCGACCACCGAGCACGGTGGCTTTCTCATCACCCACCTGCTCTTCCAGCATCTCGGCGCCACGAGTATCGATGACCCCGACTTCGACTGGGACAGCGAGGTCCTGGAGAAGATTCCCGCCCTCGTACCGGATCTCGTGCGTCGGCTGACGCACCACATCGTCACTCGTTACGGGCCACGTCCCCAGATCAGGACCGCCTTCCAGACCGCGGAGACGTGCCGGGAGCTCGCGAAGCATGTCCTCGGCGACCTGGCCGATGGCGTCGCCGTTCCCGCACCTCCCGTGAAGGAGCGCAAGCCGCGTCGCCCGAACACCGTGCCGCTCCTGGTTGACCGCCGTGTCATCAAGGACGGAGCCCCCCTCCTGTACGTGGCTCTGAACGAGCCCGAGCGCGACGCCATGGAAGAGTGGCTTGTCCAAGACGAACGGCGGCGCCAGGCGACCTGGGTCAATCACCGGACCAAGCCGATCCTGTGGGCGTACGACGAGCAGCAGTACTCGCCGTCCGGGCTGGTGTCGAAGATGTGGGCGGACGCCGACTGGGACGAGCGACCCGTGGCCAACCAGGGAACGGCTCGCTGGTTCCAGTCGGATGGCCTGAGCCTGTGGGATCTGGCTCAGCGCATCCACAGCGAAGAGGACGAGGACGAGGCCTGACGGTGTGTGCACCGTACCGGCAGGACGTCAGTGAGGGCGCTGTCCCTCCGGTCCGCGCAGCCGGGCAAGGAGATCGGCGATCTCGCGGGTCTCCTCATGGTCCTCGCCGAGGAGGACGCACATGTCCTCGTGGAGGGCGTCGAGGACCCCCTCGGCCTCGGCGCGGCGGCCTTCGGAGAAGAGGAGCACGCCGATACTGCGGCGCAGGTCGAGAGCGGTTTCGGAGGCGTCCCCGGCCGCGTCGGACACGACTTTCAAAAGCAGGTGGCGCAGGCTATGGAGACGACTCAGTCCGCAGTCTCGGACTTTGAGCGCCTGGGTGGGGACCCGCGGCTGACTACGATCATGCGCTATGCCAGGGCTGTAGGCATGGCAGTGGCGACGAAGGCGCACGTCGTGGACGCGTCGGGGCCGAGTAGGGATGCTTGGGAGCCTCTGAGTCACAAGGCTGAGCCTGTCCCGGTGGCAGGGAAGCGCCGAGGTGCTGCGTGGCACTACCCCGCTACACGAGGTGGCATCTCTGGAGGAGCTTCAGCAACTGGCTGAGCTGTTCGACATCGTTTACTACGAAGTGAGTGGCCGTAGAGCGGACGGATTTGACCTCGCGGGGGAGGACGCTGATGAGGCTTCTGACGATGATCGAGCCGACATCCAGCTGATGCAGCGGCTGGAGGGCGATCGTTTGGCCATTCGGACGCGCGCCCGGGTCGTGACATCGGAAGGGCGGCTTGTGGCGGACGTGGCTGCTGTGTTTCGGACGCCAGAACCTGTGATTGTCCCCGTGGTAATCGCAAGGCGCTTCGCGGAGGTCATCGCGACCCCAGTGACACGCCCCTATCTCAGGGAAGCGATCCATCAGTCCGCCGTGAAGCTGGGTATTGCGCCCCCGCTTCTCCCGATCCTAGATCTTGAAGACATCGGGCTCGTGCCTGCAGCCTCTCGGCTTGAGCAGCGGTAACCCAGGGCTAATACGCAAGGCGCGCTGCTCCGCTTGCCCAGCTGCTGTCGTCGCGCCATGGGACGCTACGACGCCTCCTCTGTCGGTACAGCCGTACTGTGTATCCCCTTCAGGATGTTCACGACGACGTTGATGTCCGCTTCCTCGAAGAGATCTTCGGGGCCCCCGGGAGCGATAGACGTGAACGGAGCCTCGTAGAGGTCTCCGGCGTCCATGCGTCCACGCTTGGCGAGGAAGTCGACGATCTGCTGAAGGAAATCGAGCTGACTGGCGGTCAGAGTGCGCTCTGCCTGGAATGAGTCGAAGGCAGCGGATGCCGTCTCCCGGTCCAGGCCAGTCAAGGACCGCATGAACAGTCCCAGAGTGCCGGACTTTTCCTTGACGCGTTCCAGTTCCGCGTCCGTCCCTATACCCGCTTCAATGAAGATCTCCTCCAGCTCGCTCAAGTCAGTAGCGGTGATCTGGCGGTTGCGACGGAGTTTCTGGATCGCGAGGTGGTCCTCGTGAGCGCGAAGATAGCGGCGGGCCTTCTGTGTAAATCGCTGCATATCGGTGCCCACCGTCATGCCGTGAAGATAGGCGACCGTCAGATCGCCGGTCTGCTCGTCGACGAAGTCGGTGTAGACGATGTTCCGCTTGCGACGTTCGATGAACTTCACCAGTGAGCGCAGATTGCGGCGCATACCCTCCAGCATCGGGAGGGTTACGTCCTGCCACCATATTTCCGCAGTCAGGTCTTCCAGTAGTTCATGCTGCTGCCGGATCACGGGGTGGCTGCTCTGGTCCAGCAAGGCAGACGCAATCTCCTGTACCCGGCTCATCAGCTGCGGGTACCTACGCTCCGCGTTGAGGTGCGCCAGTTGCAGGCGCAGGACCAATAGGTCGAAGCGCTTGGCTTCCTCGCCATGGTCGTGCTCTCGGAACTGGCTTGGCAGACCGGCGAGCGAGCCGGTCAGCTCAGCGTGCGCTTCCTCGGTGACCCGGTGCCAGTTCGCAAAGTCGGCGTACACCATGACTTCCCGCCGGTGGGGCCGTACCAGGAAGTTATCCGTGTTCATCCCTGCAACTTCGGCTTGGAGCCGTTGGGCGGTCTCATGACGCAGGCCGGCCTCGCTCTGAGTGCCATCGGTCTGAGCGGGAGTCTCGTCCGGGGTGACCGGAGAGTCCGGCTTGCGTTGATCGAGACCAAAGAGAAGGTCAACGCGGTGCTGGAACAGCTGCTCGCTGAGTGAAGGATGTAGCTTCCCTTCGGCCTTCATCAGATCAAGGTTGAAGAACTCTACGTTCCGGCACAGGTCGAAGACCCGGAAGCTGTCCTTGTCCCTGCCGGGTCCGTGCAGATCGGCGCACAGGCGGGTACCGCGGCCGACCATTTGCCAGAACTTCGACTGGGAGCGGACCAGTTTGAAGAAGACCAGATTGACGACCTCGGGTACGTCGATGCCGGTGTCCAGCATGTCGACGGAGATCGCGATGTGCGGGGCCTTCTCCTTCTGGGAAAACTTGTCGATCAGGTCCTCGGCGTAGTCCTGGCGGTGCGTTATGACCTGGGCGAACGTTCCCTGTTCCTCCGGGTAGTTGGCGTTGAAGCGGTCAGCGATGTGCTGAGCGTGTCTCTCGTTCTTCGCGAAGATGATGGTCTTGCCGAGCCGGTCCCCGCCCGCGACCTTCAGACCATGGGTCATCAGGGTTTCCAGGGCCTTGTCGACGGTGTCGTCGTTGAACAGGTACTTGTTGACCTCTTCGGAGTTCACGGAGTCAGGGACGCGGCCCTCGTCGTCCCACTCCAGTTCATCCCAGCGTTCCTTCTCATCAGGGGGGAGGTCGGCGTATCTGATGCCTTCGCGGGGGAACTTGAGAGGGACCTCAACGGCTTCTGCCGGAACGAGATACCCCTCCTTTACGGCTTCGTCGAGGCCGTAGACGTCGGTTGGAACGCCGTTCTCCAGGTGGAAGCGGCGGTAGGTGTTGCGGTCGACTTCGTCCTTCGGTGTGGCAGTCAGGCCGACGAGGAGCGAGTCGAAGTAATCGAAGATCGCGCCGTACTTCTGATAGATCGAGCGGTGCGCCTCATCGACGATGATCAGGTCGAAGTACCCGGGACTAAAGAGCCGTCGATCGCCCTCCGTCTGGTTGATGAGGCCCATCATCGTCGGGTACGTGGAGACGAAGACTCGTCCCGCCGGGTTCTTCTCCTTCAGGAGATTCACGGTGGGCACGTGCGGCAGATGTTCCCCAAACGCGGTGGCAGCCTGCTTGACCAGGACCTTACGGTCGGCCAGGAACAGGATCCGCTTCGCCCAGTTTGCGCGCATCAGCTGGTCGACGAGCCCGATCACGGTGCGGGTCTTGCCAGCCCCTGTCGCCATCACCAACAGAGCATGACGCTGGTGCTGTTCGAAAGCCTCTCCGATCCGGCGGATCGCTCGTGCCTGATAGTGGCGCCCGGCGATCTCGGAGCTGATGGAGACCCCCGCGAGGGCTTGTCGGCTGGAGCGCCGCTGCACGAGGAGGCGCAGTTCGTCCTTGGTGTAGAAGCCCTGGATCTCGCGCGGGGGGTACTGCAGGTCATCCCAGACACGGGTCTGATAGCCGTTGGTACAGAAGATGACCGGCCGCTGGTTGTAGACCACCTCCAGGCAGTCCGCGTACAGCTTCGCCTGGTGCTGGCCCTCGACGGCATTGCGGGTGGTGCTCTTGGCCTCGACCAGGCCGAGCGGCTTACCGTCGTCGTCCCAGAGCACGTAGTCGACATGCCCGCGCTCGGAGATGTTGGGCATACCAGTGACGGGGAACTCGCGATCGTTCTGCCCGTCCAGGGGCCAGCCGGCCTCCTTCAAGAGGAGGTCGATGATCAGTTCTCGGGTCTGGCGCTCGTTGTAGTCGTGGGTGTCTGGCAGCGCGGAGTTGGCGGCCTTGGCGGCCTTGATCTCCTTGCGGAGTGCGACGATCGCGGCGTCGAGTTCTTCCGCATCCAGGGAGTCGGCCCAGGCGGCGGTCTGTTCCTCGGTGAGCTGGGCCAGTTGGCGCAGCGATTCCCGCGACTGCTTCTGTACGCCGACGCCACTCGGGACAAGCGCTTCGTCGAAGGTCAACCCCGGGGCAGGCGCGTTCCCGGGTGACAGGGCGTAGCGGCGGGCGATCCAGAAGAGCGTATGGAACAACTCGTCCAGGATCGTCAAGGCGTCTTGCGATGTGACGGCGCTTGAGCCGTGCACCGCCTCGTTGCCCTGGATGCGGATAGCGTCCATCTTGGCCTGTAGGGCCGAGCCGACCATGGTCACCATGGCCGGTTTCTTGATCATTCCGTCGAGGTTTTTGGGCGGCTTGGGGAGGCTGTCATCGGCCGTGTAGACCCACTGCAGCGCAACCTCCAAGGTGCGCCGCGCGTAGATGCATGCCGCTCGGGGATCAGCATGGGCGTACCTCTCGGCCTGCACCGCTTCGGCGTGGACCTCCGGCCACTCAGCCTTAAGGAACAGGAAATTGCCCATGGACCGGTCCTTCCCCGGGATCGTCAACTGAACGAATCCTTCCACAAGTTGGGCGGGAAGGCCGGGGGTTACATGTCTATGACACTCGGTCCATCGGGATCGCGGTACCGCGGATGGCATCCAGGATGGTGACGACCGTGTCGACGTCATCCTCGTCGAAAATGTCCTCCGGCCCTGTAGGCGCCAGGGCATTGAACGGCGCTTCGTAGAGGTCCCCGGCATCCATGAGGCCGCGCCGGGCGAGGAAGTCGACGATCTGCTGGAGGAAGTCCAACTGCTCGGAGGTGAAGGTTCGGCCGGACTGGAACTGGTCGAAGGCGGCAGTCGCGTCCTGGCGGTCCAGGCCGACCAAGGTCCGCAGAAAGAGGCCGAGCCCGCCGGCCTCCTGCTTGGCCCGCTCCAGGTCGGCGTCGGTGCCGATGCCCTCTTCGAGGAAGATGCGTTCCAGTTCGCCTAGGTCGGTCGCGGTGATCTGCCGGTTCCGGCGCAGTTTCTGCACGGCGAGCTGATCTTCGTGCTTGCGCAGGTAGGCGCGGGCCTTCTGCTGGAAGCGCGACCACTCGGTGCCGAGGGCTACGCCGCGCAGCTCGGTGGCGGTGATCTCGCCGAGCTCGTCCTCGAAGTCGGTGTAGACGATGATGCGGGTCTTGCGGGGGATCAGTTTCACCAGACTCCGGATGCGGCGGCGCATGGTCTCCAGCATGGGCAGCGTCACATCCTGCCACCAGGCGTCCCCGGCCATCTCGTCGAGGAGCTGTTGTTGTACGCGGATGGCGGGGATGGTGGTCTGGTCGAGGAGCGCGGAGGCGATCTCCTGGGCCTGGGTACGGAGCCGGTCCCAGCCAGGTTCGGCGTTCAGCTGCGTGAGCTGTAGGCGGAGGGTGAGGAGGTCGAACCGCTTGGCTTCCTCGCTCATGTCGTCGTCGCGGTACTGGGTGGGCAGCGCGGCCAGGTGGTCGATGATCTCGGCGTGCACTTCGGGGGTCATGCGACGCCAGTTAGCGAAGTCGGAGTAGATCTCGACCTGCTGGCGGTGCGCGCGGACCAGGAAGTTGTCCGGAGTCATATTCTCCACCATGTGATGGAGGTGATGGGCGACGGCCGAGCGTAGACCGGCTTCTGTGCGCGTGCCCTCTGGATCGTCTTCAGAGACGTCAGCGGTGAGGTCTGGGTGGTGCTGATCCAGGCCGAGCAGCAGGTCGGCGCGGTGCTGGAAGAGCCGCTCGCCGAGCGACGGGGTTAGCCGTCCCTCGGCCGGCATCAGGTCCTGGTTGAAGAACTCTACGTTCTGGCACAGGTCGAAGACCATGAACTCGGTTTTGTGTCGTCCCGGCCCGAAGAGGTCCGGGCACAGGCGGGTGCCGCGGCCGATCATCTGCCAGAACTTCGATTTAGAGCGGACCAGTTTGAAGAAGACCAGGTTGACGACCTCGGGTACGTCGATGCCGGTGTCCAGCATGTCGACGGAGATCGCGATGTGCGGGTCCTTCTCCTTCTGAGAGAACTTGTCGATCAAATCTTGGGCATAATCGTACTGATACGTGATGACTCGCGCGAAGTCACCGTGATACTCGGGATAGTTAGCGTTGAAACGCTCGGCGATGTAGTCGGCGTGCGCGTTGTTCTTCGCGAAGATGATGGTCTTGCCGATCCGGTCCCCACCCGCGACCTTCAGGCCGTTGGTCATTAGGGCTTCCAGGGCCTTATCGACGGTGTCAGCATTGAAGAGATATTTGTTGAGTTCCTCGGAGTTCACCGAGTCGGGGACGCTGCCCTCGTCGTCCCACTCCAGCTCGTCCCAACGCTCCTTATCCTCTTCGGACAGGTCGGCATACCGTATGCCCTCGCGCTGGAACTTCAACGGCACATCCACGGTGCGTGGCGGCACGAGGAATCCCTCGTCTACGGCCTCGTCGAGGCCGTAGACGTCGGTAGGGACGTTATCTTCAAGGTGGAAGCGGCGGTAGGTGTTCCGGTCGACTTCATCCTTCGGCGTGGCGGTCAGGCCGACGAGGAGCGAATCGAAGTAATCGAAGATCGCGCCGTACTTCTGATAGATCGAACGGTGTGCTTCGTCGATGACGATCAGATCGAAGTAGCCGGGGCCGAACACCCGCAGGTCGTCACTGGTCTCGTCGATCAGTCCCATCATGGTCGGGTACGTGGAGACGTAGACCCGAGCCTCTGGGTTCTTCTCTGTCAGCAAGTTGATTGTCGGCACGCCGGGCAGATGCTGTTTGAAAGCGTTGGTGGCCTGCGTTACCAGAGCCTTGCGGTCGGCGAGGAAGAGGATGCGCTTGGCCCAGTTCGCACGGATCAGCTGGTCAGCCAGGCCGATGATGGTGCGGGTCTTGCCGGCGCCGGTTGCCATGACCAGCAACGCCTGGCGCTGCAAGTCCCGCTCGAAAGTCTCACCGATCCGCCGAATGGCACGAGTCTGGTAATGCCGTCCGGCGATCTGCTCGTTGATCCGCACCCCGACGAGCGCCTGGCGGCTGGCACGCCGCTGGATGAGGAGGCGCAGCTCGTCCTTGGTGTAGAAGCCCTGCACCTCGCGCGGCGGATAGCGCAGGTCGTCCCAGAGGTGAGTCTTGTAGCCGTTGGTGTAGAAGATGACGGGCCGCTGCCCATACATGTTCTCAAGGCAGTCGGTGTACAGCTTCGCCTGCTGCTGTCCCTTGGTGGCATCGTGTGTGGTTCGCTTGGCTTCGACCACGGCCAATGGCTTGCCGTCGTCTCCCCATAGGACGTAGTCCACGAACCCGGTGCCGGATCCATAGGGCATCCCGGTGACCTCGAACTCCCGGTCACGCGGCTGGTCGAGGGCCCATCCGGACTCCTTGAGGAGGAGGTCGATGATGAGGTGACGGGTCTCGGTCTCGTTGTAGTTGTGCGTATCGGGCTGAGCAGCGTTGACCGTCTTGGCAGCATCTATCTCCGCCCGCAG
The DNA here is from genome assembly GCF_008905045.1 of Streptomyces albicerus. GTDB lineage: Bacteria > Actinomycetota > Actinomycetes > Streptomycetales > Streptomycetaceae > Streptomyces > Streptomyces albicerus. The sequence continues at coordinate 9,965 of NZ_VWMY01000046.1, read as the reverse complement.
ATGCGCGATCTCCGCGTCCTTGTTGGCGTCCCGCTCAAGAGCGGCAGCGAGCTCGGCGTCTTGCTTTGCGTACTTCTCGGCCTGCGACTTGAGTTCGGCCTGCTTCTGTAGGCGCACCGAGGCAGGGAGGGGGCGCGGGATGACCGTCTGGTCGAAGGCCAGACCAGCGGCAGGGAGGTCAGTGGCGTCGCGGGAGTAGTGCCGAGCAATCCAGTACATGACGTGGAACAACTCAGCGAGAACCTTGACGGAGTCATTCGGAGCCACCGCGGCAGAGCGATGCACAGCCGCATTACCCTGCCGGCGGATGATGTCCATCTTCGTCCGGATCGCCGGACCGACGAGGTTCACCATCGTCGGCTCGGCGATCATCGCAGCCAGGTCATTGTTGTAGGGCAACCTGAGCTTGCTGTCCGCCCGGTACAGCCACGTGACCGCGAGTTCAAGGGCGCGCCGTGAGTAGAAACATGACGCGCGCGGGTCCGCGATGGCGATCCGCTCGGCGTGCGCGGCCTCGGCGTGAAGGTCGGGCCACTCGGCCTTTAGGAACCCGAAGTTGCTCACGCGGTGTACCCCCTCCGAGCGGTAGTTACGGCTTCGATTGCTCGACGAGATCGTTCTGCAGCTCCCCGCGGAACGCGCGGTGCTGCACGGCCGCGAAGAGTGTGTCTAGCTCTGCAAGGTGAGAGCGGTGGATGTGCCTAAAGGACTCGATTTTATGAGTCAGTGCTGCAAATTTTTGCTGCAATTTCAGTGGCGGCTGAGCAATAGAGACGCCTTGAATTTCGCGTGCGTTAATATTCGCCATACCTACAATACTCTTGCACATGTTGCGAAGTACCCGCTTTGCGTATCCCGTGTTCAGGAAGGCGGAAACGTACTCTGGGTCATTTTCCTTGTTCGTGCGAAGTCGCACGAGGTACCCGGCGTAGGCCAGAGGGTCAGAGCCGCGATAGACAGCAGTCTTCCCTACGAGTTCGGGGCTGTTCGTCCTATTGAATAGGATGTCGCCAGCGTAGACGAGATAGCGCTCGCTCACGGAATCTCGCTGCATGTATTTCAAATTTGCAAGATCGACGCTTCCTGTGATAGTCACATTGTTCATGCGGAGCACCGGAAGATCTCCGGCAAGGTCAGCTTTCGCGCTCGTCCCGTATGAAGCTGATTCGAGGAGGTCGCCGATCACCTTCATCGGCCACCCCTTCGGGTTCCGCGAAGGATCACCGAACAGATCGATAAAGATAGATCGGGCGAGATCGTCAAGGAGGGTGATAGCCGCCCGGCGTTTGGCGCGCAGTTTGTCGATATGGTCGAGAATGTCAATGACTCTTTCTTGATACTCCAAGCTGGGGAGGGGGACGGGGAGAGACTTGAGAATGCTGGAGTTGATGTTGATCTGGGCAACGCCTTGCGCTTTCCCCTCCAGAGTAGCGACGATGCTATCCAGGTATCGGCGCAGGTATGCTGGATTAAGTTTTTGCGCGTCGATTGGAGTCAGGCCGGCGATTGCCTGATTCGTCGTTGCGTCGACTTCAAGAACCGCTGTGCGTCCAATGGTGGCGAAGATGGAGATGAGGACTGTTCCTGCGGGGAAGAGCTTAGCGGAGCTATTCCGCATCCCTAGCTGAGTGATCTTCTCTTCGGTGTCGGTAATGTTTCCCTGTAGCATATCGCCGATCTTCACCCACGGAATGTCTCCGTTGAAGTGATCGGGGTTTGCGCGAGCGGGAGTCCCGCCGGATCTGACCGTACAGAGGCTCCCTAGGGAAAATTCAGGCCAGATGCTCACGCCAGCCGTCCCTTCAGGTCGAACATGCCCTGTTGGATTTCTGCCTCAATCTTGGCGAGCTCATCCATGATGTCGGCTGGAGTACGGTGTTCGACTTCATCGTGGATGATTTCCTTGTAGCGGTTCAGGCTCAGGTCGTAACCCTGTGCTGCGATGTCCCCCCTCGGGACGCAGAAGCTCTGCTCGGTCCGTTGCCGCTTTCGCTCGGTCCCGTTGCGCTGCACCCAACGCGCCAGTACATCCGGCAGATTGTTCTTCGCATGCTCTGCCTCGTTCAGAGGCCCTCCCGTCGGGATGGCGCCGAGCTTGTCTTCGGAGAGGAGGGGCGTGCGTTTGTCGTCGAGGCTCAGGCCATCCGCCAAGACGTCGTAGAACCACACATCATCTGTGCCGCCGCTGTCTGTCCTTGTGAAGAACAGGATGGCTGTGGATACCCCTGCGTACGGCTTGAAGACACCGCTCGGGAGCTTGACCACGGCGTCTAGTTTGTGATCCTCCACTAGCATCCGGCGAAGTTCCTTATGCGCCTTCGACGATCCGAACAGTACGCCGTCCGGGACGATGACGGCAGCGCGGCCACCTGGCTTGAGGAGTCGAAGGAACAGCGCTAGGAACAGCAGCTCGGTCTTCTTTGTCTTAACCACCGCTTGCAGGTCCTTGGCAGTCGCCTCGTAGTCGAGGCTTCCAGCGAAGGGTGGGTTAGCAAGAATCAACGAATATTTGTCAGACTCGGCAGCTGCACTTTCGGCCAGGGAGTCCCGGTACCGGATGTCTGGGTTCTCAACGTCGTGCAGCAGCATATTCATACTGCCGATCCGCAGCATGGTGCTGTCGAAGTCGAAACCGTGGAACATGCTGTTATTGAAGTGCTGTCGCTGCTCGGCTCCCAGCAACGCATCCCTGTGAGTGCGACTGACGTACGCGGCTGACTCCACGAGGAAGCCCGCGGTGCCGCATGCCGGGTCGCAGATCTCGTCCCCGGGACCCGGTGCTGTCATCTCGACCATCAGCTCGATGATGTGCCGAGGTGTGCGGAACTGGCCGTTCTGGCCAGCGGCCGCGATCTTGCTGAGCATGTACTCGTACAGGTCGCCCTTCGTGTCCCGCTGGGCAAGCGGGATGTCGTCGAGCATGTCGACGACCTTGGCGAGGAGCGCAGCGTTCTGGATCGTGAACCGGGCGTCCCTCATGTGCTGTGAGTACGTCGAGCCTTCGCCACCCAGCTCACGCAGGAACGGGAACACCTCATCAGCGACGATGTCCCGCATGCGCGCCGGGGCCTCGTTGGTGAAGTGAGACCAGCGCAGCAGCTGCTTGTCGTCGGGGAAGATCGGGTTCTCGATCGGCTTGCTGGTGCGGGCGGCCTTCCGTTCCTTGGCGGTCTGGATGTCGTCCAGACGCCGGATGAACATCAGGAAGGTGATCTGCTCGATGACCTCCAACGGGTTGGAGATGCCACCTGACCAGAAGGCGTCCCAGACGCGGTCGATCTTGCTCTTCAGCTCACCAGTAATCACAGCCGTGAGGTTACTGGAACCCACTGACACCGGATGGCAGGGCGATGATTTCCCATCCGGCAGCGCGGGACCACCTACACCTCGAAGGTGACGGATGGTGATGTCACGGTTGCAAAGTGTCGGCGTGTTGCGAGGCCGCCAGATCCCCCGCGGGCAGGGTGCGGCCCAGGGCACGACCTCGATGAGAGTGGGTGCCCTGACCCGGTCAAATCAAAGCCGTTCGGAGAGATCTTGGCACCTACCGCTGGCCACGCTTCCGCACGTACTCTGCGATCCGAGAGCTACGACTCGGGAGGCACCCGTATGCCCAAGACCACCCAGTTGCGCACCTACACCGTCCGGGAGGGCATGCTCGATGAGTGGGTGGAGCGGTGGCGTGCGGAAATCGTGCCGCTGCGCTTGGAGTTGGGCTTCTCCATTGGTGGCGCCTGGGTGGACCGCGAGCGCAATCAGTTCGTGTGGCTCATCTCCTACGAGGGCCCGGAGACGTTCGCTGACCGCAACGTGCTCTACTGGGCTTCGCCGGAGCGCAAGGCGATGAATCTCGACCCGGACGAGTACCTGGTGCACACCGACGACCGCACAGTCGAGACGGTCGAGCCGCAGTTGTGATCACGGGGCCAGCGGCAGCATGTGGTGTCGCCGCTCGTCGTCGCTGAGGACGCGGAACACCCGGCCGCGAGCGCCCGCCTCCAAGCGATCGAAGTCGGGGTCGGCGGGCCACACGCGGGCGGTGCCGTCGAAGGATGCGGTGAGCAGGCGCGTGCCGTCCCGGGACCAGGCGGCCGAGGCCACCTTGTCCTGGTGCACGCCCACGATGGCGATCTCCTCGAAAGTGGCGGACGACCAGATGCGCACCGTGCGGTCGTCGGAACCGGTGGCGATGAGCCGACTGTCCGGGGACCAGTCGATGGAGCGCACCCGTCCCTCATGGCCCTTGAGGATCTCGATGCGGCGGCCCGTTGCCGTGTCCCAGACAGCGGCCGTCCAGTCCCCGGAAGCGGTGGCGATGCGCTGTTCGTCGGGTGACCAGGCGACGTCGTCGACGTAGTTGTCGTGACCGCGGAGCACGGTGAGTTGTCGGCATTCGGCAACGTCCCAGAGCCGGCACGTACGGTCGTCCGAAGCGCTGGCCAGCAGGCGGCCGCTGGAGGACCAGGCGATGCGGCCGATCCAGTCCTGGTGCCCTGTCAGGGAAGTTAGCTCCGCCCCGGCTTGGGACGACCAGACCCACACCGTGCCGTCGTGGTCCCCGGTGGCGATGCGGCTGCCGTCGGAGGACCAGGCGACCGACTCGACGACGGCTCCCCGGTGGTCGAGGTCGCTGGCCTGGTTCGCCTGGACGATGCGGAAGACGCCGTCGTTGGTGCTGAGGGCCAGTCGGTCGTCGAGCGGTGAGAACGCGGCGTTCCATACGCGGTCTGCCTGTTCGACCACAGGGCCGGACAAGGCGCCTGTGGCGGCGTCCCAGACTCGGACCGTTCCGTCGTCCGATGCGGTGGCGATGCGGGTGTCGTCGCGAGACCAGGCCGCCTGGTTCACGGGTCCGCGGTGCCCGTCGAGCGCAGGTTTTCGGCGCCCCGCGGCCGCAGGTCCCATACGCGTCCGGTGCCGTCGGTGGAGCTGGTCGCGAGCCGGTCGCCCGATGGGGACCACGTCACTCCCCAGACTGTGTCGGTGTGGCCGCGCAGGACGGCGACGACCTTCGCGTCCCGGGCGTCGACGATCCGCACGGTTCGATCAGAGGAAGCCGAGGCGAGCAGCTGCCCGTCGGGCGACCAGGCGATGTTCCAGACGTAGTCCGTGTGGCCGCGCACCAGGAGCCGCAGTGCGCCGTTGTCCGCGTCGAAGATCCGCACCGTGTGGTCACCGGAGCCGGATGCGGACGCAGTAGCCGAGGGCCGGATCATTGGGCTCGGCTCTGTTGAGGGGGTTCTGGACGGCCGCGACCACGATCGCCTTCTCAGCTGCTCTGATCTGGTCGACGCCGACCTTCGAGAGACCGATGTGGCCGATCTTTCCCGCGAGTTGGAGGGCGCGGAGTTCGCCGACCTGGTCTTCGAGGGGGGACAGTCGGGTCGACGCGGTGCAGGTAGCAGAGGTCGAGTCGCTCGACGACGAGGCGGCGGAGGCTCGCTTCGACGGCCGTGCGCAGGTACTCGGGGGTGGCCGAGCGGGCGCCAGACATCCGGGGCCGGGCGGGTCAGGCCGACCTTGATGGCCAGCAGAAGCTCCGGCGGATACGGGTACAGGGCCGTGTGGATCAGAGTCTCGGCGGTGTGCGAGCCGTAGGCGTCCGCAGTGTCGATGTACGTGATGCCGTGTACGTGGACGGCCTCGCGCAGGACGCGGGTTGCCGTGGCCAGGTCCTCCGGCCAGCCCCAGATGTTGGGCCGGTGAGACGCATCGTGCCCAGGCCGAGGCGGGAGACCGGTTTGCCCGCGATCGGGATCAGGCCGCCGGATGGCGCTGCGCTCATGCTGCGCCCGCCATGGTCAGGGCGAGGCGGATTGCGTCGCCGCGCGAGGTGTCGTCGTTCGTGACGAGTACGTGGCCGAGCTCCAGGGTGCCGAGGATCTTGTGGGTGTGGTCGTCGACGAGTTGGCGGAAGTCCGGATTGTGGTCGTGGCCCTGTGCGCCGGTGAGGGGCTCGTCCGGGTCGAGGACCGTGGCGAGCAGGAGGTCGTACGGGGTGGAGAGGGCTGTGACCAGGGTCTGCAGGCGGTTCATGGTCTCGGGTGGGGCCTTCTCGCCGCGGTGTTCCAGGGCCGCCGTGTAGTACGCGAGCGCCGCCGGGGCCGCGCAGTCGGCGAGGACGACTTCAGCGCGTACGGTCGCCGCGAGTTCCTGGGCGACGCCCGCCGTGATGATCCACTCGGTGGAGAGGGCCGTGTGCCGGGTCATCTTGGGCAGGCCGAGGAAGGCGGCGCATTTGCCGAGGCCGCTGACGCGGAGGGCGGACGTGCCGAGGGCGCGCAGTTCCATCTCGATGCGGCGCATCAGGGTGCTCTTGCCGGTGGCGTACGTGCCGACGATGCCGATGCGGACGGCGGCTGTGACTGGGGCTGGGGTCACCACAGTGTGGGCTCCTGTTCTGGTTCTGGTTCTGGGGCGCCGGGGAGGCCCGGAGGGACGGCTGCGGCGGTGAGTTCGGGCCAGGTCTCGTATCGGTCGGTCATGGTGAGGAGGAGCGCGGCCGCCGCGAATGCGTCGTACGTCGCGCGGTGGCGCTGGGCGGGTGCCCCGGTCAGGTCGAGGCGGGCGTAGTCGATCAGCGCGTCGAGGGTGTGCGCGGGTGCGTCCCGGTACGTGGCGCGGGCCAGGCGCAGGGTGTCCAGAACGCCGGTCGGCCGCCAGTCCGGGAGGTGGCGGGCCAGGACGCGGTAGTCGACGTGGGCGTTGTGGGCGCAGATCCAGGCGTCGGCGAGGAACCCCTGTACCTCGTCAGCGACTTCGGTCCAGGGTGGGCAGGTGGCCAGGCGGTCGTTCGTCAGACCGTGGACCTTCGTGGCGAACGGGGTGACGGGGACCGGCGGGCGGATCAGCCAGGCGCCGGCCGTGGTCGTGTCCGGGCGGCCGTCGCGGATGGGGAGGGCGGCGAGCTCGACGAGGTCGGGTGGGTTCGCGCCGTTGCCCTCGACGTCGACGACGAGCAGGCGGTCGGGCCAGGCGGTGGGGATCACGGGAGGCTCCGTAAGTTGTCAGGCGGGCGCCGACCAGCCGATGTCGGCGCGGCCGTGTCGGCGGTGGTGGTGCGGCTTCGCGCGGTCGTGGCACTGGTAGCCGAAGCCGTGCTGGAGGTAGTAGCGCGGCTGTTCGTCCAGGCCCTCGACGATGATGGCGCGGTCGGTCACCTCGATGTCCCCCGTCGCGCCGAGTGCACGCGCTTCGCGGGTGGCCTCGACGGCGTGCGGCTTGCGGAACGCGGTGGCGCAGCGGCTGAGTTGGGCCGTCGGGCAGATGTCGCAGAGTTCGCGGATGCCGTAGTGGCCGTTGTAGTCGGCCTCGCCGTGGGCGTACGCGATTCCGCAGCTCGTCTTGCGGAAGAGCGGGCCGTACGGCGCTTCGGCGTCGGTGGGGTTGTGGAAGTGGTCGAGGATTCGCCGCTCCGACTCCTCCGGCATGATCTTGCGTCGAGCTGTGTCCTCGTACGGGAGGGGAAGGCCGTTGGCCTCGTAGTACGCGGCGATCTCGTCGCGGAAGAACAGGCCGGTGAAGACGGTCGTGTGCGCGTGCTCGGCGAGTTCGCGGGCCTGCTGCAGGTGAGCGTCGGTGTCGTTGAGGCCGGGGACGATCGGGCGCCAGTACAGGACCGTGCGGTAGCTCTCGGCGTGGGCGTACAACGTGCGGAGGCTGGCCGCGGCGATCGACGAGTCGACCGGCTCGATGCGTGAGTCGTCGATACCGGAATGAGTGACCAGGACCGTCAACTTGATGTTCCGGAAGCTGTTGAGGACCGCACAGTCCTCGGCGGACACGCGCCAGCGGGTGATGACGAGGACGTGGTTCGTCAGGCCCTGGTCGTCGAGGAGCCGGAGCACGTTGAAGGTGTGCGGCTTGACGACCGGGAGCATGGGGTCGGTGGCGCGGTTGAACAGCTGCAGTGGGGTGCGATGGGGGCGGAAGTAGCGGTGGCCGGTGAGCGCGGCGACGGCCTCCTCATCGGTCATCAGGGCGCGCGGCGTCTTCATCTCGAAGTTGTCGAAGAGGTGGCGCACGCAGTAGCCGCAGTCGAGGGGGCATCCGACGACGTGGTTCAGGGAGAGGCCGGACTTGCGGTACTCGATCACCTCGGTCAGTTCGGGTTTCAGTCCGGCGGCCTGCTCGACGGTGAGCAGGGGGAGCGGGCGGCGGGTGAGTGCGGATGTGGGGATCGACATGACGGCCTCCGTGAAGGCTCAGAGGATTCGGGAAGTTCAGGGGGCGAGCAGGTGATGGCTCCGTGCGCCGTACCAGATGCCGAAGTCGCGGCGGGTGGAGGCCGCGTCGTCGGAGGAGTGGATGAGGTTCTCGATGAGCCGGCCCTCGGCACGGGCGGTGACGAGGCTGTCGGTGCCGAGGTCGCCGCGAAGGGTGCCCTTCGCGGCCTGGGCCGGGTCGAAGTGGCCGAGCAGTGCGCGTACGAGGTGCGGCGTTCCGACTGGCCCATGAGCCAGGGCGACGGTGACCTGACGGCCGACGTACATCTCGTGGAGGACGGCCGGAATGGCCACGTCGAACCAGTCCGCGCCGACGAGCAGGTCCCAGTAGTGGACGTGGATCTGCCAGGCGGACACGGTCAGGTCGTGACGGCCGAGTACTGGTACCACCGCCGCGATGCGCTCAAGGACCGTGTCGACGAGGCCGCGGCGCACACAGTCGGGCTTGAGGACGATCACGCTCCAGCGGTCCCAGTCGACGCCGGTGAGAACGTCGCCGACCGCTGCGGGACGGCGGCTCACCGGGCCGCTTCGAGGCCGCGTGGCATGCGCGACGGCCAGCGGTGGGCGAGCTGCCAGCGCGGGCCCGAGTCGAGGGAGGCGAGGACGTCCGGTTCGACGGGGTCGGCGGGGCAGTGGACGAGCTGCCGCTTCGCCTCGAAGAGGAGCAGGACCTGCTGCTAGTACGGGGGCAGGCTGAGCCCGGCGATGTCCGCGGGCCGGTACTGGACCTGGTTGGTGCGCAGCGCCTCCTCGTGCTTGAGCACGGTGGCGATGGTCTCCGCAGTCGTGTCGTCGGGCATCGGCGGGAACGGAAAGCGCGGGGCGGAGGGACGGCGGGTCTCCTCCGCTTCCGCGAGTACGCGCTGCACGCGGTCGAAGTCCCGGTCACCGATGTGCGCCGAGCCGATGTGGTGCGTGTACGTGCCGAGTTTCAGGCCGAGTTGGACGGCCGCGAACTCCTGGATCATCGTGAAGGAGAACACGTCGGCGAGCAGTCCGCGGTCGCAGTCGTTGGCCCGCATGTACGTGATCATGTGCAGGCGGCGTTCGCGCACGAGGAGATGGAGCGCGACCGCGCACGATACGTCGGGGTTGTCGGTGACGGCCAGCTCGCGCGTCTCGAAGATCGGCAGCAGGCCGCGTTTGCTGTCCGCCTCGGTGCGTAGGAGATCCAGGACGCGGTCGAACGGTGAGACGGTGTCGTCGCCGGTGGGGTTGAACATCCGGGATCCGTATGCGGAGCCGTTGATGGTCGTCCCGTCGCGGGAGTCGGATCCCATGTGTGGCGCGTAGTACGCGATCATGTCGAGGTCGTCGCGGCCGGCCAGGTACCAGAGGGCCTCGGCGAAGTGGAAGATCGGGTTGATCCTGCGTGCGGCCAGGTAGGGCAGCCGCTCGCGCGGGTCGGTGAGTTGGAAACTCAGACCGAGGCACTCGCGGGCGGCGTTGCCTCGGGGCGCGTTGCGGTACTGGTGGTTGCGTACGACGTGGCCGAGGACGTCGACATACGCCTGCTCGAAGCAAGGGTAGACGGGCGGTGCGAGCACAAGGGACCTCCAGCGGTCGACGGATAGCGCCCGGTGCCCGGCTGCGGGGGAGCTTCACTTCGGCCGGGCACCGGGAGGGCAGGGAGCCCAGGAAGAGCCTTGTGACGGCGGGGTGGCGGCGGTACGCCGCGCCTCCGCCGTTTGTCCGCCGTTTCGTGGTGGCGAAGGGGCGGAGGCGCGGCGTACCGCC
>NZ_VWMY01000045.1:51831-99330 GCF_008905045.1 Streptomyces albicerus | reverse complement strand
CCCCGTCGGGGGCCAGCCCCCGAACCCCCGCTCCTCAAACGCCGGAGGGGCTGATCTTCAGCCCGTCCGGCGTTTGAGGACGAGGCCGCTAGGCCGACAAGCGGGGTCTGGGGGCGCAGCCCCCAGGGGACGGGAACGGGTAGGGGCGGCGAGGGCGAAAGAAGCCGGCGTTCGCGGGTCGCGGCCGCTCAACGCCAGCGCGCGCTCGAAGACGGGCGCGTCAGCCGGCACCGGCACAGGCGCCGCGAAGCCGTTGTACTGGCGGTAGAGGTCGCCGTGGGTGACCACGACGTCGAGGACGATACGGGCCGCCGGTTCCGAGATCCGGTAGTCCTGGCCGGTGGCCGCCGCCACGTCCCAGCCGTGCACCGCCAGCTCCTTGACGATCATCGAGGCGAGCTCGCCGGCAGGCATCGTCCCCATGCCGAGGTCCACCTCGCCCTCCCACACCACCGGATCCGACCAGGCGGCGACGGCCCGGTCGAGCTGTGCCGCGTACGCCGCAGCCCACCCGGGGTCGGAGGTGAAGTCGCGGCCCGTCAGCTCGTCGGGGAGCGGCTTGCGCAGGGCCCGGTGCTCCAGACCGTGGGAGGTGTAGAGAACCCAGTGGTTGACCATCGCCCGGACGTCCCAGCCCGGGCAATGGGTCGGCTCGGCCAGCCGCGTGGCCGCGACCCCGCGCGCGACCCGGGCGGCCTCGGCCGCGCACTCGACCATGGACGGATACAGGGTGGCAATCGTGTAGGGCGCGTTCTCGGCGGCCGTCTCTTTGTCCATGCGCTCCACGCTAGGGACGAGCCGCGGAACCCTCTTGAACAAACGCGACAGCCGCATCGGCCAGTCGCACCAGTTCGGCCACTGGCATCGAACCCGCCGTCCGCCGCTCACGCGCGAAGTCGTTCGCGAGCCGTTGCAGCAGGTCGTTGAGCGGCGTCGGCACACCGTGCAGCCGCCCCAGCAGAACGATCTCCCCGTTGAGGTAGTCCGCTTCGATCGTCCCCGTCCCGCGGTTCAGCGACTGCCAGGACGACCCGGCACCCCGCTCGGACCCGTCGAACGGCTCGAAGCGGATCTTGTCCGCCCGGGCTTCCTTCTGCTCCTCGTCGCTCGCGTACGCGATCCCCGCCGCGGCCAGCACGGCCTCACCCTCCGCGCGCACCCGGCCGTAGAGCGCGATGCCCTCCTCGCTGGTGAGCACCCCACTGACCGCCTCGATCGAGTTGGCGAGGTTGCCGAGGAGCTTGGCGTACTGCCAGCGCGTCACATCGGCCACGACCGGCGCCTCGAAGCGGGACGCGGACAGGTCGGCGGCGATATGCCGCGCCGTGTCGTCCGTACCGTGCGGAAACCGGCCGAGGTGCAGGATGCCGGTCAACGGCGTACCGGCGGCGGACACGACCCCCGGCTCGACGAAGGTGGCGGGCAGCCACACGCACACCCCGTACACCCGCCGGAAGCGACGCAAGGCGAGCCGCTGGCTCTCCACGCCGTTCTGCGCGCAGACCAGGGGCAGCAGCTCGGCCGCCGTACCGCCGCCCGCGACGGGCACCGGGCCCCACGCCTCCAGCGCCGCCTGGCTGTCCTGCGTCTTGACGGCGAGCACGAGGACGTCGTCCGCGCGCAGCTCGCCGAGGCTGTGCGGCCCGTCGACGGTGGGCAGCCGGTGGGTGCGCGACCCGTCTGGGGTCACCAGGCGCAGCCCCCGCTCGCGCAGCGCCTCGTACTGCGTGCCCCGCGCGACGAGAACCACGTCGTGCCCCGATTCGGCGAGGCGGCCGCCGATGGCCCCGCCCACGGCCCCTGCTCCGATGATGATGTAGCGCATACGTCCGAGCCTGCCACAGTCGCATGTACGTTCCATCAATGGTTTCGGAAAGCTTCGCATCGCTCCCCCGTGCGGGGACATGTCCCGCCTCGACGAGCCGGGTTGACCTTGTCCCTGGGGCAGACCCGAGGGTCCGGGGCATGGACTTCTACCTGAAGCAGAGCCCGTACAGCGATCCCGGCGCCGTACCGGCCGATCTGCCCACCGACCCCGGTGAACTGGCCGTCCTCGTGAGGAACTTGCTCATCCATCGCGAGGAGGGCGGGTACTTCGGATACGCGATGCCGGAAGAGCGCCGCCACGAGGACGCCGAGGCCCGGTACGTCGGCGAGATACTGCGCATCCTGCGCGAGCGCGGACGGGCGCCGCTCACCGAACACCGGGAGTTCGGTGAGCGGTTCGCCGGAACGTGCCGGGACTTCGCACTGCTGCTGTGCGCGTTCCTGCGTGCGACGGGCACACCAGCACGCGTCCGGTGCGGCTTCGCCACGTACTTCGAAGACGGCTCCTCCCCCGTGCACCACGGGGACCACTGGGTCACCGAATACCGTCTGCCGGACGGCAGTTGGCGACTCGCCGACGCCCAGATCGCCGACGGGGCGCACGACGTGTCCTTCGATCCGCTGGATGTTCCGCGGGATCAGTTCCTCGTCGCCGGAGCCGGCTGGCTTGCGTGCCGTGGGGGCGACGCGGACCCCGGGACCTTCGGGGTCGGCCTCCCGGAGAACGATCTGCGGGGTCTGTGGTTCGTGCGCGCCAACGTCGTGCGCGACCTCGCGGCCCTGGGTGGGGTGGAGGTGCTGCCGTGGGACGTGTGGGGTCTGGCGGCGAAGGACGAGCCGGAGGTGACGGGGGACGATCTCGCGCTGCTCGACGCGGCGGCCGCGGTCGAGGCCGCCTCAGTCGTGTCGTCCGAGGAGGTCCGGCGTCTCTCCGCGGACCCCCGCCTCGCCGTACCGGACGAGATCATCTCGCACACGACCTACCTCGGCGTCCGGAAGGTCAGGCTCCCCGAGCGCCTTCGGGGCTGAACGGCGTCCCCTGATGGAAGTACAGCAGCCACCCTTCCTCCGTCCTGCGCCACAGCGAACTGCGGTGCACGTGGCGGCCGTTGTTCTCCGTGTCGAAGGTGAGGTGGACCAGGTCCGGGGCGAGCTGCACGCCCTTCATACGGGAGGTGATGCTGGGGCGGCCCCCCGGTTCGGTCTTCGCGGCCAGGGTGTCGATGATCGAGGCCCGGTCCCAGTGCCGCCCGGAGGCGCCGAACTCGTGGAAGTCGGGGTGCAGCAGCGCCCCGACGAGTTCGGGCGAGCGGCGGATCTCCGGGTCGAGGAGGCGCAGTTCGCCCTCGATGGCCGCCTCGACGGCGGGGTTGCGGTCAGCCACTGGTCAGCTCCGCGAGTTTGACGACGGTGTTCCAGTTGCGGGTGGTGGCGACGAGGCCCTTCAGCAGCCGGGGCCTCGACAGGTTCTCCGCCAGTTTGGAACGGCCGAGGCCGTCCGGCGCGTACAGATAGAGGACGCGGTCGCCGAGGCGGAACTCCTCGGGGAGGAAGGCCTGTTGGTCGATCGAGGCGAAGCGTTCGGGGTCGGCCGGCGCCGAGAAGTAGGTGGCGTGCAGCTGCTTGGCCTCCAGGTCGGCGGCGGGGAACGGGCAGGCGTCGAGGACGGCCTGGAGGTACGCGTGGTCGCGGACCAGCACGTCGACCGTGAAGCCGAAGCGCTTCTCCAGCGCCCGCGACAGCTCCGCGGCGTGCGTGTCCTCGTCGCCGTGGTCGCCGGCGAAGACGGCGTTCCCGCTCTGGAGATACGTACGGACGTCCTCGTATCCGAGGCCCTCCATGAGGGTGCGCAGTTCGGCCATCGGCACCTTCTTGCTGCCGCCCACGTTGATCCCGCGCAACAGCGCCGCGTACCTCGTCATCCGCTCGCTCTTCCGCTCGCTCATCCGCACACGATAAAGCGGCCGTCGTGCCCCGTGGGGGTGGGCACGACGGCCGCGGCTCCGGACCGGCCCGGGCAACGCAAGTTACCGGCCGGTTGGCTCGAAACCCTGACCGATCCGCGCGCTCAGATCAACACCCGCACACACCTGTGACTTGTTCAACAAGCTTTCGTAATAACAAAGGGGATCTTCACTGCCAGACCGGACCCCCTGAGCCCGATCCCGGACGAGTCCCCTTACATGTAAGGGACCTTCATCCTCCTCAGTGCTGATACCGCGGGGTCCGAGCGGAGGACTCGGGCTCACGACACCTCACCGGGCAGCACGACGAAAGATCCTTATCCGCCCCATACCTTCGAAGCTGAAGGTGTCGGCAGGGGGCCGGCACCGAAGACAAGGGGGAAGGCCCGTCATGGGGAACGGAGACACGCGGGTACGGGGCATAGCAGCCCGGGCCGGCGGCTGGAGCGCCCGGCATCGCTGGGCGGCCGTCGGGATCTGGGTGCTGTTCGTCGTTCTGGCGATGGGGCTCGGCTCGGCGGCGGGCACGGTCGAGCTCAAGGACAGCGATCAGCTCAGCGGCGAGACCAGCCAGGCCGCGACGATCATCGAGGACGCGGGCATCGACGAGCCGGCCGGGGAGACCGTGCTCGTCCAGGCCAAGGACGCGGGCGTCAAGGCGACGGACGCCGAGTTCCGCGCGGCGGTCGACGCCGTGATGAAGGCGGTCGAGGGCACCGGCAAGGTGACCGACGTGACCTCGCCGTACGACACGGACACGATCTCGAAGGACGGCCGCAGCGCGCTGGTGCAGTTCGACATGCGCGGCGAGGCGGATACGGCGGGCGAGCGGGTGGGACCCGTGCTGAAGGCCGTCGACGAGGTGCAGAAGGATCATGACTCGGTGCGGATCGAGGAGATCGGCAGCGCCAGCATGATGAAGACGTTCGACGACGCGTTCGGCGACGACTTCCAGCAGGCCGAGTACTCCGCCGTGCCCGTGGCCCTCGGCATCCTGCTGGTCGCGTTCGGTGCGCTGGTGGCGGCGCTGGTGCCGGTGCTGCTCGCGATCACCGCGATCGTGGCGACGATGGGCCTGATGGGGATCGTCAGCCATCTGCAGCCGATGGACGACGCCTCGAGCTCCGTGATGCTGCTCGTCGGTCTGGCGGTCGGCGTCGACTACTGCCTGTTCTATCTGCGGCGCGAGCGCGAGGAGCGCGCGGCGGGCAGGGACAGCGAGACGGCGCTGCGGATCGCCGCGGCGACCAGCGGCCGCGCCATCATCGTCTCCGGTGTCACAGTGTGCGTGGCGATGGCGGGCATGCTGTTCACCGGACTCGCCACCTTCAAGGCGATGGGGCTTGCCTCGCTGATGGTCGTGGCGGTCGCCATGGTCGGCTCGGTGACGGTGCTGCCGGCGGTCCTCTCGCTGCTCGGTACGCGGGTCGAGAAGGGGCGGATTCCGTTCCTGCACCCGGACAAGCGGCGTAAGGGCAACGGCGGTTCGGCGGGCGGCGAGAGCCGGTTCTGGACGAGCGTGCTGCGGGGAGTGCTGGCGAAGCCGGCGATCTCGCTGGTGGTCGCGGCGGGTGCGCTGCTGGCGATCGCGGCTCCCGCGCTCGGCATGAAGACCCAGAACCTCACGCTGGACCAGGAGTTCGGCGACTCGCTGCCGATCGTGGCGACGTACGAGCGGGTGAACGAGGCCTTCCCCGGCGGTTCGGACCCGGCCGAGGTGGTCGTCAAGGCCGACGACATCAACTCGGCCGAGGTGAAGGCCGCGATCGCCGACTTCCGTGAGCGGGCGGTCAGTTCGGGCGCCTCGCGCGGTCCGGTCGAGGTCAAGGTGCACGACTCGCAGAACGTCGCCTTCGTGTACGTACCGCTGGTGGGCGGCTCGGACCTGGACAAGGCCGAGAAGAGCCTGGAGACCATTCGCGACGAGGTCCGTCCGGCGACCCTCGGCAAGGTGGACGGGGTCGAGGCTCCGGTGACCGGACAGGTCGCGGGCTCGAAGGACTTCAACGACCAGCTCGTCAGCGCGGTGGCCCCGGTCTTCGCCTTCGTCGTGGTCTTCGCCTTCCTGCTGATGCTCCTGTCGTTCCGCTCGCTGACGATCGCGATCACCTCGATCGTCCTCAACCTCCTTTCGGTGGGAGCGGCTTACGGAATCCTGGTCGGCATCTTCCAGCACGGCTGGGGCGCGTCGCTGGTGGGCGCGGAGGGTGTGGGCGCCATCATCACCTGGCTGCCGCTGTTCCTCTTCGTGATCCTCTTCGGGCTCTCGATGGACTACCACGTGTTCGTGGTCTCGCGGATCCGTGAGGCGCGGATGCGGGGGCTGCCGACGCGGGACGCCATCCAGCACGGGGTGGTCACCACGGCCGGTGTCGTCACCAGCGCCGCCGTCATCATGGTCGCCGTCTTCGCGATCTTCGGCACGCTGTCCATGCAGTCCATGAAGCAGATGGGCGTGGGCCTCGCGGCCGCGGTCCTCATCGACGCGACGATCATCCGCGGCGTGCTCCTCCCGGCGGTCATGGCCCTCCTCGGCGAACGCAACTGGTACTTCCCGAAGTGGCTGAACCGCCTCCCGGACCTCACCCACGACGAGGCCCCCGAGGCCGTGTCCCCGCCTCCGCCGCCGGCGGTCGAGGGCGAGAAGGTCGGCGTCTGACAACCTGACACCCAACAGAACGAAGTGTGGCCGGGGCACTCGCCCCGGCCACACTGTCGTGTGCGACGCCCTCAGGCCGCCGCGGCCACCTCGTCCCGTTCGAAGGAGTCGATCGTGCGGGTGAAGTCGCGGGTGGAGAGCAGCAGCTTGTAGATGATGGCGAGTTCGAAGAGGAGGAGCAGGGAGCCGGAGACGACGGTCGCCTCGATGACCGCGTCGAGGAGAGGGCCGACGATGAAGACGCCCATCTGGAATTCGATGCCGCTCACCAGGTGCGTACGGATGCGGTGGCGCAGGAGGAAGGAACGTGCGCGGAGATAGACCGGGAAGCGGTGGCGGAACTCCTGGTGGAGGTCGATCACTTGGGCCTGGGGCTTCTCGGGGTCGTCGGCGGTGCCTTCGAGGCCGGATTCGGTGCCCGATGGGTGCACCGGCTGCTCTGGCGGTGCCGCGGAAGCCGTGCTCGAGGCCGTTGCGGAGTCCGCGGCGGTCGCCTTGCGGAGGTCCTGTTCGATGTCCGCCTCGGGGTTGTTGCGCAACAGGTCTTCCATGAAGGCGAGTTCGGCGGAGTTCTCCGCGCGCCGGGCGTCCCGCATACGCGCCTTGATCTGCTTCCGCATGGAGTGGCGGATCTTGAAGATCTCCAGGGAGTTGATGTACCGCAGCGTGTCGAGGCCGACGACGGCGAGGGCCAGCCAGATGTAGATCGTGTCGCCGATGCGGTCGTACTGCCCGGCCATCAGCGCGACCCCGCACACCGCCACCCGGATACGGTCGAAGACGAAGTCCAGCCAGGCCCCGAACACGGAGCCCTGGCCGGTGAGCCGGGCCACTTTCCCGTCCATGCAGTCGAGGACGAAGCTCAGGTGGTAGACGACCGCACCGGCGATCAGCCACCGCCAGTCACCGAGTGCGAAGCACGCCGCCGAGACCAGCCCGAGCAGGAACGCGCCCCAGGTGATCTGGTTCGGCGTGACCTTCGTACGCATCGCGGTCAGCCTCACCAGCGGCGTGGCGACCGGGTCGACGAGCAGCACGGTCCACCACGCGTCACGCTTCTTCTGGGTGATGCGGCGCACCTCGGCGAGGGGCGGTATGTCTCGGCGCATAGGTCAACTTCCCAAAGTTCGAAGTGAGTTCACCTCACGCTAGGAAGGTGTTCAGACAAGGAACAAGAAGAGACCCACGCAACCTTTGACTGGGGGTAACGGTCGTACTCGGTAACCCAGTCCGCGCCTTGACCGGGCAGACCCCGCGTTACCCGAGCGTTACCGAATGACCGTCCTGTTATCCAAAGTGCGCCATGGCTTCACCGTTGGCGTACAACCGTGACCCGGGGGAATTCCGAGTTCGCTGACGGTCACCCGATCACGCCCTTTCGGGGCTCAGCGACACCTCGGTCGCGCCCCTTTCGGATTTCCGCTTCGATCAGATCCGCCGCACGCTTCGTGCCGCCCTCGGCCGCCATCTCCGCCTGGAGCTCCTTGAGCCGCCGCGCCACCTCCGGGTCACCGGCCAGCGCGAGCACGGCCTCGCGCAGAGTCTCGGCCGTCGCCTCCTCCATCGGTACGTGGCGGGCGACTCCCAGCGCCTGAAGCATGTCCGCGTTGCCGAACTGGTCGACGGCCTGGGGCACGCAGACCATCGGTGTGGCGGTCGCCAGCCCTTCCTGGCTGCCACCGGCGCCCGCGTGCGTGATGAAGGCGTCGGCCTGCTTGAGGATCGCCAGCTGCGGTACCCAGTCGTGGACTTCCACGTTCCCCGGGACCTCGCCGAGCTCGGCCGGGTCGACGTGCTTGCCGATCTGGAGCACCAGGTGCCAGCCCGGCAGATCGCCGAAGGCCTTCACGCAATCGCGATAGAAGCCCGGCTGTCTGGTGAAGGCAGAACCCAGGGACACGAGGACGACACGCTCGGCGTCGGCGGGCCGCCGCCACTCCCCTTGGGCCGCGCGGTCACCCTGGCAGGCGCCGACGAAGGTGTACACCGACTCGTCGACCCGCTCGGCATTCGGCTGAAGGACCTTCGGGATCAGGACGAGAGAGCGGGCGGGGCGGCCCATGAACGGGTCGGGGTGCTGCGTGATCCCGTTCTCCTCGAGCCAGGCGTGGAAGCGCGCGTAGTACGCCTGGCCCCGCTCGGTCTTCTTCGGCTCCGCCCACATGGGCTCGGCGACCTCCTCCTCGTAACCGTCCCAGGCGACGAGGTTCGGAGAGAGCGAGACGGCCGGGACGCCCCAGCGGTGCGCGAGGACGCGGGCCGGGTACGAGGTGATGTCGTGCAGCACGAGGTCCGGCTCGTCGCCCTCATACGCTTCGATGAGCTGCGGCAGCGCCTGGATCGCGTCGTCCAGGAAGGGTTCCACGTTGTCCAGGAGCGTGGTCCCCCACGCCTCCGGGTCATCGTCCGGGGACGGCAGGGTGGAGTTCCAGAGCTTCGGCTCGGCACCCGTCTCAGCCACCTTCTCCGCGAAGGCCGGCGGAATCGCGTACGTGACCCGGTGGCCACGGGCGACAAGCTCCCGGATCACCTCGATGCTCGGGTTCACATGCCCGTGGGCGGCGATGGAGAACATGGCGATGTGAGCGGGGCTTGGTGTGGTCATGCGTCGACCCTAAACGAGACGAGACGTCTCGTGCAATCCGTTTTCGGGGTGACGCTGTGTGCGGTAGCGGAGTGGGGCCCGATCAGGTACCACGGAAGACAGGGCCGACATACGGGACCCACCGCCGTCACGAAGGGACGGTTCACCGTGGAGACGCGTATCGACGAGATCGCCGAAGGCATTTACCGGATCTCGACCCATATGCCCGAGGTAGCCCCGCCGGCGGGCTTCACCTTCAACCAGTTCCTGATCGCGGCGGAGGAACCCCTGATCTTCCACACCGGGATGCGCGCGGTCTTCCCGGCCGTTTCCGAGGCGATCACGCGCGTGGTGCCGGTGGAGCGGCTGCGCTGGGTGACCTTCGGTCATGTCGAGGCCGACGAGTGCGGCGCGATGAACGAGTTCCTGGCCGCCGCCCCGCACGCCGAGGTCGCCCACAACACCCTGGGCTGTCTGGTCACGCTCAATGACCTCGCGTCCCGGGAGCCTCGCCCGATGGACGACGGGGAGACCCTCGACCTCGGCGGCAGCCAGGTCCGCCGGATCGTCCGCAACATCAACACCCCGCACGTACCGCACAATTGGGAGGCTCGGCTGCTCTTCGAGGAGCACACCCGCACCCTGTTCTGCGGCGACCTGTTCACGCATCTCGGCAACGGTCCCGCCGTCACCGGCGACAACCTCGTCGAACTGTCGTTGGAGGCCGAGGGGATGTTCCGGCAGATCTCCTGCCTGACCGCCGTCACGACGGCGCTGCGCTCGCTCGCCGATCTGCAGCCGACGACGCTCGCGGTGATGCACGGCTCGTCGTTCAACGGTGACTGCGCCGGCGCGCTGAAGGACCTGGCGGACGGGCTGGAGTCGCACTTCGGACCCGAGGCCGGGTTCGTCAACCGGCCGAGCGTCCTCTCGGCACCGCATCCCGGGCTCGACTGACGGACGTGTGCTCAACGTGGCTCCAGCACCTGGTGGAGCCCCATCCACTGCTCGGGCGACACCTCGCCGACCAGCGCACGGGGGTCGAGGCGCGCGGAGCGGAACGCCGAGTCGACCCGGCGCCTCGGGTGGGCCCGGCGCAATGAGGCGTGCAGCGAACCCCCGACGCCGGAGAAGCCCAGCTCGACCAGGTGCCGCCAGGCGTCGTACGCGGGCGGGTCGAGCAGCGGTGTGCCGCGCCGCTCGATGCGTACGATCCCGGCGTCGACCCGGGGCACGGGCCGGAACCGGGTCCTGGCGACCCGCCCGAGGAACCGCCACTCGAAGCGCGGCCAGCTGCGGATCGTCAGCAGGGTCCAACTCCCGTAGTTTCCCGTGCGTTTGCGGGCGTATTCGAGCTGGGTGAGGAGGGTGGCGTCGGTGAGTGCGGGCGCGCGCAGACACCAGTCGACGACGGCCGAGGTGCGGGAGAACGGCACGTTTCCGGCGACGGAGAAGGGTGTACGCGGCGACCGCGCGGCGAGGAAGTCGCCGCCGATCACCCGTACTTGGGGGGTCGCGGAGAAGCGGGCGCGCAGCGCGGGTACGAGCCGCGGGTCGATCTCGTAGGCGAGCAGCTCCCCGCACCGGGGCGCGAGCACATCGGTCAACGCACCCTTGCCCGCGCCCACTTCGAGCAGCAGGGGCCGGTGATGCGGATGCGGTACGGCGAGCCGGGCGAGACGGTCGGCGGTGGCGCGGTCGGCGAGGAAGTTCTGCGAGAGCGCGCGCGAAACTGCGGTGGGGCGGGCCATGGCCTGCGGTCCTTGTCTTCCGTGCGGGGCATACGGGCAGACGAAGGCCCCGACCGGAGACAGGAGAAGGACGCGCAGGGCGGGCACGCGTCAGATGCGTGCCTGCTTCAAGGCGTACGAAAAGGGGTGCCCGGCGGCAGAGCCGTCAGCGGACGTGGTCCCCCGGGCCGGTCAGGGCACCGGGGGCGCGACGCATCCGGATGGAGTACGTGCAGCCCCGGCCGTGACCGGAGAAGAAAATCGCGTTGATACCCACGAGCAGCACGCTAGGCGGGCCCGGAGGGGACGGACAACCGGTTTTCTCGCGCCCCGCGGCGCGGTCGCGATCCCCGTGACGCCCCATGACGGCGCTCAACGCTGATAGCGGGCCAGCACCAGGTTCCCGTCCTCCACCAACCGCTCGCGCAACTCCCCCAGCCCGATGGCCCCGCTGTAGTACTCCTGGAGCGCTGGGGTCGCGACCTTGTCCTTCCACTCCGGATAGCCGCGTACGGACTGGGCGGGCGCCGACCGCAGATGCGCGGCGAGCGCGGTGCCCGTCGCCCACCCGTTCTCCTCGGTGTGCAGCGCCGGATCCCGGAGGGCCTGGGTGCCGGTCGGCAGCATCCAGTCGCCGAGCGCGAGCCGCACCATGTTCCGCGGCTGGAGCATGAAGTCGATGAACGCGACGGCCTCCTTCTGGTGAGGGCTGTCCTCCGCGACGGACAGCGTCTGCGGACTGACGCCCTGAGTGAGCCCGTCGGCACCGGCCGGCGCGGGCAGCACCTGCCAGTCGAACCCCTTGGGCGCCTGCTGCACGATCTGCTGCCGGTACGAGAAGCCGAGCGGGACCATCGCGTACTTGCCACCGAAGAACCCGGGCAGCGTGTCGGAGCCGCCGCTGCCGAGCGTCGAACTCGACGCACTCCCATCGGAGTTGACCTGGTCGTGGATGGTGCGCGGGACCACCTCATCGGCCTCGCCGAAGCGGATCCGGACCTTGCCGTTGGCGTCCCGGTGGAACAGCTGCCCGCCGGTGGAGAGCGACAGGTTGAGCGTGGCCGAGACGGGTTCCTTGAGCGGCCAGGCCACGCCGTACTTGCCGTTCCCGTCGCTCAGTTCATCGGTGATCTGCCTGAACTCGCCCCAGCTCCACGGCTTTTCGGGCGTCGGCACGCGTACGCCGGACTCCTTCAGCCATGTGGCGTTGGCGATCAGGACACGCGGCTCCTGGAGGAACGGCACTCCGTAGATCCCGTCCCCGAAGGTCGCTGTCTCCCAACTCCGCTGCGGAATATCGGACTTGAGCCGCTCGGGCAGAAGGTCGCGCAGATCCGCGAGATACCCGCCGTACGCGAAGTCCGCGAGGTCGTCCGAGGCGTCATGGATGATGTCCGGCGCCTCACCGCCCTCGAAGGAGGTGAGCAGCTGGTCGTGGACGCTGTCCCAACTCCCCTGTACGTACTCGACCTTGACTCCGGGGTGTGTGGCGTTCCACTCCTTCACCAGCTCCTTGTTGGCGTCGACGGACTCCTGCTGCCAGGCGAGGGACTGGAAGCGGAGGGTGATGCGGCCGTCCTCCGAGGCGCTGTCGTCGCCGGAGCAGCCCACGCAGCCGGTGAGCAGCAGCCCGACGACCAGCGCGACGATCCATCTCGTACGCATCGGCATCAGCTCTTCACCGCCCCGGCGAGCATGCCGCCCGTGATCCGTTTCTGGATGATCGCGAAGACGACCAGCGACGGCAGGGTCGCCAGAAACGCGGCCGCGGCGAGGGGTCCGAGGTCCGCCACGCCCTCCGCGCCGAGGAAGTGCGTGAGGACGACCGGAAGGGTCTGTTTCTCCGGGGTCTTGAGCAGCACCAGGGCGAAGAAGAACTCGTTCCACGCGCTGATGAACGCGAACAGCCCGGTGGCCACGATGCCGGGTGCGAGGAGCGGGGCGGTGATCGAGACGAGCGTCCGCACCCTGCCCGCCCCGTCGACCGCCGCGGCCTCCTCCAACTCGGTCGGCACGGCCCGTACGTACCCCACGAGCATCCACAGCGCGAACGGCAGCGCCCACACCACGTACACCATGATCAGCCCCGGTACGGAGTTGATCAGCCGCAGGTTCTTCAGAACCAGGAACAGCGGGATGATCACCAGCACGAACGGGAACGCCTGGCTGACCACGACCCAGCCGGTCGCCGCCTTCGCGAGCCGTGTGCGGTGCCGGGCCATGACGAATGCCATCGGGGTCGCGATCAGTACGGCGATCACCGCCGCGCCGAGCGCCGCGATCAGGGAGTTGAACGCGGCGTCCAGCAGCGGCTGTTCGTCGAAGGCCTGCCGGAAGTTGGCGAGCGTCGGGTCCTCGGGGATCCAGGTCGGGTGCAGACTGCCCAGCTCGCGCGGCGGTTTGAAGGCGGTGGAGAGCAGCCAGAGGAAGGGGAAGGCGAGGAATACGAGATATGCGAGGAGGGCGAGGTACTGGCCCGCGCGGGCCCCTTTGCCGGTCTTCACGCGTCCTCACCCGCCTTCAGCCGGCCCACGAGGTAGCAGGCGAGGATCACCGAGATGACTGCGACCATCACACACCCCATCGCCGCCGCGTAGCCGAACTGCCCGTAGCGGAAGGCCTCTTCGTACGCGAACAGCATCGGCAGCCGGGTGCGGCCGCCCGGACCGCCGTTGGTCAGCACGTACACCAAGGCGAATGAATTGAAGTTCCAAATAAAATTCAGCGCGGTGATGGCGAGCGCGACCGGCTTGAGGGCGGGCCAGGTCACCGTGCGGAAGCGCCGCCAGGCGCCCGCGCCGTCCATCGCGGCCGCCTCGTGCAGTTCGCGCGGGGTGTTCTGCAGGCCGGCGAGGAGGGCGACCGTCGTCTGGGGCATGCCGGCCCAGACCCCGACGACGATCACCGCGGGCAGCGCGGTGGCCAGGCTACTCAGCCAGTTGCGACCTTCGCCCAGGCCGAGGTCGCGGATCGTCTCGTTGAGGATGCCCGCGTCCGGGTTGTAGACGAGCCGCCACATGATGCCGACCACGACCTCGGGCATCGCCCACGGGATGATCGCGAGCGCCCGCGCCAGCGGGCGGAAGCGAAGGTTCTCGTTGAGCAGCAGGGCGAGGCCGAGTGCGAGGAGGAACTGCGGGACGGTCACGCCGACCGCCCACAGCAGACCGATCCGGAACGAGTCCCAGAACAGCGTGTCGTGCAGCAGATCCTGGAAGTTGAGGGTCCCGATCCACTGCGTGGGCTCGGTCCGGCCCGACTGGGAGTCGGTGAACGCCAGCGCGATCCCGTAGAGGAGCGGTCCGACACTGAGCACCAGGATCGGGATCAGCGCGGGCAGCACCAGAAACCACGCGCCGTGATCCACGGGCCGCCCGCCGGCCCCGCCGACTCCCGGCGCACGCTTCGTCGACCGTTTCGTCGATCGCTTCATTGACCGCTTCGTTGACCGCTTCCTCGCGGTCGCCAATGTCACGGAATCGGCTCCTTTAGGCGGCTCATGCGGGTCTGGCCGGCCCGGCGGCCCTCGTCATCGTGCTGACGTACTGACACGGCGTCAAGGCAGCGCGCACGCCCTGGTGAGGGCTCCCACCAGCGCGAATGCGACACTGGGCGGCGTATGGCGCGTTCTCGACGCCGTATGCGGGCACTCGGCGTTCATGTGACGCTGTACGCGACAGCCACGGGAGGCGAGTGATGGACGAGGCACAGGCGCGGGGCGTGCTCGCCGAGGCGGGGCTCGGGCGGGGTGCGGAGTTGCTCGCGCTGGGCGAGAACGCCGTGTTCGCGGCCGGTGATCTGGTCGTCAAGGTGGGGCGCGACGCCGAACTCCTCGACCGGGCGCGTCGGGAGCTGGCCATCGCGGTCTGGCTCGCCGAGGCGGGCGTCCCCGCGGTGCGGGCCGCCGAGCCCAAGGCGCGCTTCGTGTCCGGTCACCCGGTGACGGTGTGGCACCGGCTGCCCACTCCCGTACGCCCCGCCGAACCCCGTGATCTGGCCGAGCTGTTGCGGCTGGTGCACGCCCTGCCCTCCCCCGCCTTCGCACTGCCCCGCCGCGAGCTGCTCGGCGGCGTCGGGCGCTGGCTGCGGCTCGCGGGCGACGCGATCGATCCGGCGGACGCCGCGTTCCTGCGGGACCGGCGCGACGGCTTCGCCTCGGGCGCCGCCACGCTCGCGCCGCATCTGCCGCCGGGCCCGATCCACGGCGACGCGCTGCCCCGCAACGTCCATGTCGGCCCCGACGGACCGGTCCTCGTCGACCTGGAGACCTTCTCGGCCGACCTGCGCGAGCACGACCTGGTGGTCATGGCCCTGTCCCGAGACCGGTACGGGCTGCCCGCCGAGGCGTACGACGCGTTCACGGAGACGTACGGCTGGGATGTGCGCGAGTGGGACGGCTGCGGTGTGCTGCGCGGGGCGCGCGAGACGGCCAGCTGCGCCTGGGTCGCCCAGCACGCGCCGAGCAATCCGAAGGCACTGGCGGAGTTCGAGCGCCGGGTGGCTTCGCTGCGGGACGGTGACGAAACGGTTCGCTGGTATCCGTTCTGACCTCTGAAGGGGCCGTCTCTGACCTCTGAAGGAGCCGTCGGTCAGCCCCGGCCGCGGATCGTCCCGGCCGCACGATGCAGTTCGGCGAGCACCGTACGTACGGCCTTGCGCGCCGTGCGCTCGGGACGGTGCAGCGCGTCGATGTGCCGCCGGGCCTGGACGCCGCTGAGCGGTTTGAGGACCAGCGCGGGATGCGGGCGCATCGTCCAGCGGGGCATCAGGGCGAGGCCTCCGCCGGCGGCGACGGCCTCGGCGACCACCGCGAACTCGTTGATGCGGTGGGCGAGCCGGAGCCGACGGCCCGCGGCCGTGGCGATGGCGTCGATGGTGGCCACGACCGGGAAGCCGTCGTGCGCCGTGATCCAGGGCTGGTCGGCCACGTCGCGCGGGGTGAGCCGCCGCTTGACGGCCAGCGGGTGGTCGACGGGCATGGCCACGTCGAGCGGTTCGCGCAGCAGCGTCGTGGCGGTCACGGTGCGCGGCCATCCCGGGGTGTGTTCGAGGCGGTGGGCGAGCACGAGGTCGTACTCCCGGGTCAGCGGCGGGAAGTCGTCCTGTGTCACGTCCGCGTCGGCGAGGGCCAGCCGTGGTCCGCCGGGCGCCGCGAGCCCCCGTAGCAGCAGCGGGAAGAAGGCCGAACCCGCGCTGTGGAAGGCCGCCACCGACACCTCGCCGTCCGGCCGGTCGACGAACTCGGCGACCGCGTGCCGCGCCCGCTCCAGCGCCGTCTCCACCTCGATCGCCGCGCCGGCCAGGGCCTGCCCGGCGTCGGTGAGCACCAGCCGCCGCCCCTGGCGCTCGGTGAGCGGCACCGGAATCGCGCGCTGCAGCAGCCGCAGTTGCTGGGAGATCGCCGAGGGCGTCACCAGCAGCGCCTCGGCGACCGCCGTGACGCTGCCCAGTTCGCCCAGCTCACGCAGGATCCGCAGCTGCCGTTCGTCCATGCCCTCAGCCTAGGGATCGATGTAGGGAAACTAAAGGATCATTTAAGAAGTTGGCTCTGGGCTTCAGGGATGCCGGGAGTGCAGGGTGGGCGCGTGCCTGCTGCCCGCCGTACCGATGCGGTACTTCTCCTGGTGGCGCTCGTCTGGGGTTCCAGCTATCTCTCCGCCCAGACCGCGACCGCCGTCCTGCCCGTCCTGGTGGTGCTGTTCGCGCGGTATGCGCTGTCCGCGCTCGCCTGTCTCGGCCTCGTAGCCGCCGACCGGAAGTCCGGCGGCTGGACCCGTGACGAGATCAGGGTCGGCATTCCTCTGGGCGTCACCCAGGCAGCCGTCCTGGTCGTGGAGACGTACGGCGTCGCCCACACGAGCGCAGCCAACGCCGGACTGATCATCAGCCTCACCATCGTGCTCACCCCCCTGCTCGACCGCACGGGGCACCGCGGCGGCCTCCCGCCGGCCTTCTACGCGGCCGCCGGTGTCTGCCTGCTGGCCGTCGGCCTCCTCATGTCGGGCAACGGCTTCCACGCGCCACGCCTCGGCGACCTGCTGATGCTCGCCGCCGCGCTGATACGGGCGGCCCATGTCGCACTCGTCGGACGGCTCACCGCACACCGTGCGATACGCCCGATGCGGCTGACCACCGTGCAGACCCTTGTCGGCACGGCACTGTTCCTGGTCCCCGCATCCGGCGATCTTCCGGCCCTCGCCCACATCGGCACGGCGGGCTGGGCCCAGCTGCTCTACCTCGCCCTGTTCTGCAGCGTGTTCGCCTTCCTCGCCCAGACCTGGGCCGTCCAGCGCACCTCGGCCAGCCGGGCCAGCCTGCTGCTGGGCACCGAGCCGATCTGGGCAGCGGCGGTCGGCATCGGCCTCGCCGGCGACCACTTCACCCCGCTCACCGGTCTCGGCGCGGCCCTGTTGGTCGCCGGCACGTACTGGGGCCAGGCCATCGAACGCGCCCATCGGGCCACGGACTTCACGAACCCGGAGCACTCGGACACCACGCATCCGAACACCACGGACGCGAATGGCACGTACTCGAAGACCACCGAAGAGGACCCCGCATGCCCGACCACGACACCACCGACCGCGACACCACCGACCGCGACTACGACACCTACGAGCGTCTGATCACCCTGCTCGACACCTCCACCGTCCCGTACCGACTCATCGACCACGAGCCCGAAGGCACCACCGAAAAGGTCAGCGCGCTGCGCGGACACCCGACGTCCGAGGCCGCGAAGTGCATCGTCCTGAGGGTCAAGGTCGACCGGAAGACCACGCGCCACGTCCTCGCGGTCGTCCCCGGAGACCGCCGCGTGGACCTCGACGCCGTCCGCACGCTGTACGCCGCCCGCTACGCGGGCTTCAGCGACGCGGCCACCGCCGAGCGGCTGGCCCGGGCCGTGCCCGGCACCGTGCTCCCGTTCAGCTTCGATTCCGACCTCGAACTCGTCGCCGACCCGGACGTCGTGGCGCAGCCGAGGCTCTACTTCAACGCGGCCCGCCTCGACCGCTCCCTGGTCATCTCGGGGGACGACTACGCACGGATCGCCGCACCCCGGGTCGAGCGCATCGCGAGCCCGACCCCGACGCCGGTGTGAGCGACCGGCTCAGACCCGCTCGTCCGTCAGGTCCCGCACCGGCCACGTCCCGTCCACCACCGCCGCCGCGTCCCCCTTGCGGCGCAGGAAGCTCTGGAAGTCGGCTGCCCATTCCGCGTACCACTCGATCTGGCGGCGGTGCAGCTCCGCCGGGCCGAGCGCGGCGACCTTGGGGTGGCGGGCGGCTATCGCGACGGCGAGGCGGGCCGCGGCCAGGGCGTCCGCCGAGGCGTCGTGGGCGGAGTCGAGCGCGACCCCGTACTCCGCGCAGACCGCTTCGAGATTCCGCTTGCCGCGGCGGTAGCGGTCCACGGAGCGGTCGATCGTGTACGGGTCGATGACCGGCGCGGGGTCGAGGCCGCCGAGCCGCTCGCGCAGTGACGGCAGTCCGTACCGCCGCAGTTCGGCGGAGAGCAGGGTCAGGTCGAACGCCGCGTTGTACGCGACGACCGGCACCCCCGTCTGCCAGTACGAGACGAGGACCGAGGCGATCGCCTCGGCCACCTGGTCGGCGGGCCTGCCCTCGGCCGCCGCCCGTTCGTTGCTGATCCCGTGCACCGCCACCGCGTCCGCCGGGATCTCGACCCCCGGGTCGGCGAGCCACTCACGGCGTCCGACCGGCTCTGTGCCCCTGACCTCGATCACCGCCCCGGTGACGATGCGCGCCTCGCGCGGATCGGTCCCGGTCGTCTCCAGGTCGAAGCCGATCAGCAGCTCCCCGTGCCAGCCCATGCCGGCCCCCTTCTTCATGGTGCGTTCCCCCAGTGACCTCCACGATCCCATGGGCCACTGACAATCAGAGGACCGCGTTCCGCTTAGTGGCCGCAGAACCGGCCACAGGACCGGTCGCACGGCCGACACGCGACCGGCCGCGGCGCCCGTCGCGGGACCGATCTCATGAGTCGTCAGGACACAGGCCGCGAATCGGCCCAAGCCACCTCGAACTCCTCGCGATATGTTCCGAAAAGCCCTTCTTCACCGGCATCGTCCGCCTTGACCACCCGTCCTGCGCCTCGCAGCACGAGCACCGGCGCCTCCATCCCGCGCGTCCGGCGCAGATACGACTGCACGACCGCTATGCCGTCCGAGCCGTCCCCGTCGACGAGGTACGCCGTGAAGCGGGGCGTCTCGTCGTAGACCTGGATCTCGAAGGCGCCGGGATCGCGCAGGCGGGCCCGCACCCGGCGCATGTGCAGGATGTTCATCTCGACGGAGCGGCTCAACTCGCCCCGTTTGATGCCGAGTTCACGCTCGCGGCGCTTCACCGCGCTGGAGGCGGGGTTCAGGAACAGCAGCCGTACCCGGCAGCCGGACTCGGCCAGCCGCACCAGACGCCGTCCGGAGAAGTTCTGCACGAGGAGGTTCAGACCGATGCCGATGGCGTCGAGGCGGCGCGCGCCGCCGAAGATGTCCTCCGCGGGGAACTGCCGCAGCAGCCGCACCCGGTCGGAGTGCACGCCCACCACGTCCGCGTACCGGTCGCCGACCAGGCTCTCCACGGCGTCGACGGGCAGCCGTCGCGCGGACGGTACGTCGCTGCCCGCGCCGAGTATCTCCAGAAGCTTCGCGGAGGCACGCTCGGCCTGGGCGAGGACGGCCTCGGACAGGGCTCGGTTGCGCGAGACGACGTTCCGGGTGACTTCCAGTTCGTCCAGGGCGAGTTCGACGTCCCGGCGCTCGTCGAAGTACGGCTCGAAGCACGGCCAGTGCTGCACCATCAGCTCGCGCAGCTGGGGCAGGGTGAGGAAGCTCAGGACGTTGTCGTCGGCGGGGTCGAGCAAGTAGCCCTTGCGGCGGCTGACTTCGCGTACCGCGACGGCACGCTGCACCCACTCCTGACCGGCGGGTCCCGCGGCGGCGACCACCCAGTCGTCCTCGCCGTGGACGGGCTCGTAGATCGGGCGCAGAACAGCGGCGACGACCGCACGCAGCCGCTGTTCCACCAAGTTCAGCCAGATGTAGGCCCGCCCGGCTCGCTGGGCGCGCGTACGCACCTCGCGCCAGGCGTCGGCGCCCCAGTCCAGCTCCGCTCCGATCTCCATCGGTCGCGCAAGGGACACCGAGCCCGGTGGGGCATCCGTGGAGCTCCCCTCGTGACCGCCGTCACCAGGGGGCAACTCCAGCCCTCCGGACCCCACCCGCGCACCGCCTTCCGCTCCCCCGAGCACTCCCCCAGCCAACGATCAAGGAAGGGTACTCCGGGAGCGGCAGGCGGTGCAGCCGGATGGACAGGTCGTTTCTCAACTCCCCGCTTCCACATGCCCGTTCTGGTCGGCGAGCTCCGGCGGAGTGAGCGGATTCATAGCGGTGACGTCCCGCGGGGCGATCGAGAAGCCCTGCCAGTGGACCGGCATGGGCTGCTGGTCCTCGTCCCGGGCGACATGGTGGAAGCCCACGTTGACCCAGGCCACGGGGTGCGTGAGGGTCTGTCCGTTGACCCACTTGTCGACGGACTTGCCGGCTCCGGCACCGCAGTTGCGCAGGTTGTTGCTGGCGAACTGCTCGCACTTCTTGTACTGGGTGAAGTAGATGTCGTGCTTGGTGTAACTGCGGCCCGGGTACTTGGTGGTGGCGCCCGGCACGAACTCGTACGAACGGGCGTGATTGTCCTTGTTCTTGCCCACCGTGCTGACCACGCGCCACCAGCGCATGTTCTTGGCGTCGCCGGCGAGTTCCTTGGTGATGTTCGTGCGCGTGGTCTTGTTCCGCGGGGCCGCGCCGCCCTGGGCGGGCGGGCTGACCACGGAGTCGTACTGCTCGACCTTGTTCTTGGAGGAGCCGTCGAGGCCGAAGTTGAGCCGCCAGAAGACGTTGTGGCTGTGGCTCGTGGCGTAGTCCTTGGCACCCTTGCCGATCGGCCAGCCACGGCCGTCGCCGGCGTCGTAGTCCTCGGGCGCGAGGCTGCCGGTGGCGCCGACGTTCATGTTGATCGTGCCGTCGTCCTGGAAGCGCCATTCGGTCATGTACTCGTACCAGCCGACCTGGTTGACCGTGTAGACGAGCAGGTCCTTGCCCTGCTGCTGCCAGACCTTGTTCGCCGAGTCGCCCTGCATGCGGTAGGCGTGGCCACGCGCGCGGGTCGTGGTGCACAGGCCCTTGACGTTCGGGTTCGCCGGGTCCCCGTCCGGGACCTTGACGGTCTTGATGGTGCCGCCGGGGCACTCTCCGGGGGCCAGGTTCATCAGGCCCTGCCCGAAGCCGAAGCCCGTGAGGTCGTCGTACTCGACCGAGCCGTCGTCGTAGGGGACGTGTATCTGCCCGAGCTTCCCGCTGGTCAGGACGCGTATCGGACGGGCTTCGCCCTTGGGCTGGTACGAGACGTTCTCCAGGACCAGCCCGGCCTCGCTCTCGTAGTGCCAGCACATCGTCCAGGTGGTGCCGGTGGAGAGTTTCTGCTCGATCTTGTACGCCGCGCTGCAGTCGGCGGCCGCCGCGGGGGCGGCCTTGGGCTGGGCGACGGCCGGTCCCGCGGCCGTCGCGGCACCGACGGTCAGGGCGGCCACGGAGAGGCCCACCATCGTCCGCCTGCGGGCGCGGCTGATTCTGTTCACGCGCATCAAGAAATGACTCCCTTACAGAGGAGCGTGAGTTGGGAAAGTGAACGAACTCAGGGCGATGAACGAAGGTCGCTGACCGGAGACCCGTTCAGCCGGTCTTGGTGACCTTGCGGGCGCTCAGGTCGACCACCAGGTCACGGCTGTCGATCCAGGGCCCGTTCTTGACCTTCACGAAGAGCCGCAGGCAGCGGTGCTCGCCGCAGTCGGCGATGGCGGCCGGCATACCCGGGGTCGCCCGGAAGACCATGCTGCTGAGCACCAGCTGGTCGGGAGAGGTCAGTTCCTTGTCGGTGGCGTCCTTGTAGTCCGCCTTCAGACCGGCGCCGAGCGGGTCGGCGATCAGGAGCTGTGCGGCCTCGACGGTCTCGGCGCGGCTGAGCGGCGGCTGAACGCCCTGCTGGGTGTCCGTCTGCTCGACCTTGCCGGTGTCGAGGTTGACCGTCTTGGTGACGAGCGAGTCGTCCTTGTAGTCGTAGAACGACACGTCGGCGCGGCGCGGCGCGGCGGGGTCGTCCAGTTCGTCCGCCTCGGGCTCGGCGAGGTTGACGGTGATCCGCTGCGGACCCCGGTCTCCTTCGACGTTCTCGCTGGTGCGCAGCAGCTGCCGGTCCAGGGCGAGCTGCTCGACGCGCTTGGCCTCGTCGTCGGTGAGCGGGTCGCGCCCCTTGCCCGTGTCGCCGTCGGCGGGGGCCTGCTCGACGACGCCCGGCTGCACCGCGGTCTGCCCCGGCCCCTGGCCCTGGTCCTGCCCCGCCTGCTGGGAGGTCTGACCGGCCCCCTGGCCGCCGTCCGAGTCGTCGGCGCCCGCCGAGCCCGGCAGGGTGACCGCGACCATCACGGCGGTCCCGGCGACGGCGATGCCCGCGCCCGCCATCACCTTGCCCAAATGGCGGTGCACTATCTTGCGCACATTCCCCCCACTCCTCCTATTGCCCTAGGAGTCCCTTGAGTCCCACTGGTCGGCATACCTCGTATGCACGGGTCAACCGGTAAGAGGGAGGTAAGTCATAGGTGGTTCCATCACTTTCGGGGACACTCGGGCGGGAGTCGCCCCCTGCGGCGTCGCACAACTGGAAGAGTTGCATCCATGCAGGTCTGGCCTGGACAGGCGTACCCACTCGGTGCCACGTACGACGGCGCCGGCACGAACTTCGCGGTCTTCTCGGAGGCCGCGGACCGAATCGAGCTGTGCTTGCTGCACGACGACGGCTCGGAGACGGCGATAGAGCTGCGCGAGACCGACGCGTTCGTGCGGCACGCGTACCTGCCCGGCATCATGCCGGGCCAGCGGTACGGCTTCCGTGTGCACGGTCCGTACGCGCCGGAGCGCGGGCACCGCTGCAACTCCGCGAAGCTGCTGCTCGACCCGTACGCGCGTGCCATAAGCGGAAGCATCGAGTGGGGCGAGGAGGTGTACGGCTACCACTTCGGGTCGCCGGGCAAGCGCAACGACCTGGACTCGGCGCCCCACACGATGAGCTCGGTGGTGGTCAACCCGTACTTCGACTGGGGCGACGACCGGCGCCCGCGCACCGAGTACCACCACACGCTGCTCTACGAGGCCCATGTGAAGGGCCTGACGATGCGCCACCCGGGGCTGCCCGACGAGCTGCGCGGCACATACGCGGCACTCGCCCACCCCGCCATTATCGAACACCTGACCGAACTGGGCGTCACGGCACTGGAGCTGATGCCCGTTCACCAGTTCGTGAACGACCACCGTCTGGTCGACATGGGCCTCAACAACTACTGGGGCTACAACACCATCGGTTTCTTCGCCCCGCACAACGCGTACGCCTCCTGGGGCGACCGCGGCCAGCAGGTCCTGGAGTTCAAGTCGGCCGTACGGGCGCTGCACGAGGCCGGTATCGAGGTCATCCTGGACGTGGTCTACAACCACACGGCCGAGGGCAACCACCTGGGGCCGACGCTGTCCTTCAGGGGCCTCGACAACTCCTCGTACTACCGGCTGACGGACGATCCGCGCTACTACATGGACACCACGGGGACGGGCAATTCGCTGCTCATGCGCTCCCCGCACGTGCTGCAGCTGATCATGGACTCGCTGCGCTACTGGGTCACCGAGATGCACGTCGACGGATTCCGCTTCGACCTCGCGGCGACGCTGGCCCGGCAGTTCCACGAGGTGGACCGGCTGTCCTCGTTCTTCGACCTGGTGCAGCAGGACCCGGTGGTCTCCCAGGTGAAGCTGATCGCCGAGCCCTGGGACGTCGGCGAGGGCGGCTACCAGGTGGGCAACTTCCCACCGCTGTGGACCGAGTGGAACGGCAAGTACCGCGACACCGTACGGGACATGTGGCGGGGCGAGCCGCGCACGCTCGCGGAGTTCGCGTCCCGGCTGACGGGGTCCTCGGACCTCTACCAGGACGACGGGCGGCGCCCGCTGGCGTCCATCAACTTCGTGACCTGCCACGACGGGTTCACTCTGCACGACCTGGTGTCGTACAACGACAAGCACAACCACGCGAACGGCGAGGACAACCGCGACGGCGAGAGCCACAACCGGTCGTGGAACTGCGGGGCCGAGGGCGAGACCGGCGACCCGGAGGTCCTTGAACTGCGGGCGCGTCAGATGCGGAACTTCACCGCGACGCTGCTGCTCTCCCAGGGCGTGCCCATGCTCAGCCACGGCGACGAGTTCGCGCGCACGCAGGGCGGCAACAACAACGCGTACTGCCAGGACAGTGAGCTGGCCTGGGTGCCGTGGCCCGAGGACGGCGGTGAGCTGCTGGAGTTCACGCGCGCGATGGTGCGGCTTCGCCGCGAGCACCCTGTCTTCCGGCGGCGGCGGTTCTTCCACGGCCGGCCCGTACAAGGCACCCACGACGAGCTGTCGGACATCGCCTGGTTCACCCCCGCGGGTGAGGAGATGACCCAGCGCGACTGGAATTCCACGCAGGCGCGCGCGCTGTCCGTGTTCCTCAACGGCAACGCGATCTCCGAGCCGGGTCCGCGCGGCGAGCGCATCAGCGACGACTCGTTCCTGCTGATGTTCAACGCCTCGCCGAAGACGACCGAGTTCGTGGTGCCGGTCAATCACGGGCGGCAGTGGCAGGTCGTGGTCGACACGGCCCGGTCGGAAGGGGTGGACCCCGCGACGGCGCCGAAGGTGAAGGCGGGCGACCGGCTGTCGCTCGTGGACCGAAGCATGATGGTGCTTCAGCGACCTGCCTGAACTGATGGGCATGGTCCGGCGATACCCCGCGCCCCTCAAGGGGCGCGGGGCTGTGACATATGCGGCTCCGCCGCGTGGGCGCGACCAGCCCCCACCGACCCGCAGCCTCAGTACTGCCACTGACCGTCCCGCCAAGCAAAGCGCAGCGCTGGCGTGTCGATGACACGAAAGGCCGCCGGGCGGGTACGTAGGTTCCCATGACACCTGAGCGTCCCGACCCGGTGGGCCCTGCCGCGCCGACCGCCACGTACCGGCTTCAGCTGCAGCCGGAGTTCCCGTTCGGGGCGGCCGAGGCGGCCGTGCCGTACCTGGCCTCGCTCGGGGTCTCGCATCTGCATCTGTCGCCGGTCCTGGAGGCCGTTCCCGGGTCGGCGCACGGCTATGACGTGGTGGACCACGCGCGCGTGCGCGGCGAGCTGGGCGGCGAGGCGGGGCTGCGGTCCCTGTCGCGCACCGCGCGGGAGCACGGTCTGGGGCTCGTGGTGGACATCGTGCCGAACCACATGGCCATGTCCCCGCGCCACAACCGCCCCCTGTGGGAGGTGCTGCGCGAGGGCCCGGACTCGCCGTACGCGCGCTGGTTCGACATCGACTGGCCGGCCCAGGACGGGCGGATGCTGCTGCCGGTGCTCGGGCAGCCGCTCGGCGCGGAGCTGGGCGCCCTGGAGGTCGACGGCGACGTCCTGCGCTACTACGACCACGCGTTCCCGCTGCGCGAGGGCACCGAAAAGCTGCCGCTGCCTCAGCTGCTGGACGCGCAGTGGTATCGCCTGGCGTGGTGGCGGCTGGCCCGCACCGAGCTCAACTACCGCCGGTTCTTCAGCATTTCGGAGCTCATCGGGGTGCGCGTCGAGGACCCGGAGGTGTTCGGGGCCACGCACGGGAAGATCCTGGAGCTGCTGCACGAGGGCGTGGTCGACGGGCTGCGGATCGACCACCCGGACGGCCTTGCCGACCCGGACGCGTACCTCCGGCGTCTCCACGAGGCGACGGGCGGGCGCTGGACGGTGGTCGAGAAGATCCTCGCGGACGGCGAACCGCTGCCCGCCGCCTGGCCGGTCGCGGGCACCACCGGCTACGACGCGCTGCGGCACGTGGACGGCCTCTTCACGGACCCGGCGGGCGCGGGGGAACTCCTCGGCCAGTACCGGCGCTTCGCGGCCCCTCAGGCGGACCGTGGCGGCGTATGGGAGGCGACGGTGCGGCGGGCCGCGTACAAGGTCGTCCATCACGAGCTGGCGGCCGAGATCGACCGCCTCACGCGCGAGGCGGACCGCCTGTGCCGCACGTCGCCGGACCCGGCGCTGCGCGACCGCGCCCCCTGGGCCCTGCGCACCGCGCTGCGGGAGCTGCTGGTGCGCCTGGAGGTGTACCGGCCGTACACCTCCGGGGACGCCGCGTCGGTCGTCACCGAGGAGGCCGCGGACGAGGCCCGGCAGGCCTTCAAGGCGCCCGAGGAGGCCCAGGCGGTGGATCTCGTACGGGACCTGGTGCTGGGCCGGGTCGGCGACGGGCCCGAGTACGAGGCGTTCCGGGCCCGGTTCGCGCAGACCGCTTCGGCGCTGCGGGCCAAGTCCATGGAGGACACGGCGTTCTACCGGTACGTTCCGCTGCTGTCGGCCACCGAGGTGGGCGGCGAGCCGGGGGCGCCGGGCGTGTCCCCGGAGGTCTTCCACGCGTACTGCGCGCGCGTGCAGCGTGACTGGCCCGCCACCGGCACCGTGCTGTCCACGCACGACACGAAGCGCAGCGCCGACGTACGGGCCGCGATCTCCGTGCTCACGCAGGTCCCGTCGCGCTGGGCCGACCTGCTGGCCGAGGTGACCGGGCGGACGGCGGTCGAAGGGGTGGGCGCGCCGGATCCGCAGGTGGCCTGGGCCGCGTGGCAGACCGCGGTCGGACTCGGCCCCGCGGCCGGGGAACGGCTCCAGGACGCGTTGCTGAAGCATGTCCGGGAGGCGGGTCTCGGCACCTCCTGGACCGAGCAGGATCCGGCGTACGAGGCCGCTGTGGCGGCGTTCCTGAAGGCGGGGCCGTGCGGGGCGCCCGGGCAGCGCGTGGCCGAGTTCAGGAGCTCCCTGGAGCCGTATGTCCGGGCGAACGTTCTGGGGGCCGCCCTGGTCCATCTGACGATGCCGGGCGTGCCGGACCTGTATCAGGGCACGGAGGCCGAGTACCGGGCCCTGGTGGACCCGGACAACCGGCGGCCCGTGAGCTTCCCGCCGGAGGACTCGGGCGGCCTGTCCGCCGAGAAGGCCGCGCTCACCGTGGCCGCGCTGCGGCTGCGCGGGCGGCGGCCCGCCGTCTTCGGCGAGGCGGCGACGTACGCCCCACTGCTCGCGGAGGGTCCGGGCGCCGCGCACTGTGTGGCGTTCGAGCGCTCCGGAGAGGTGGTCACGGCTGTCACGCGGCTGTCGCTGCGTCTGGAGGAGGCGGGCGGCTGGCGCAACACGGTGCTGCCGCTGCCCGAGGGGCGGTGGGCCGATCTGCTCACTCCGGGACGGGAGTTCACGGGGCACACGCGCGTGGAGGCGCTTTTCGGTCGGTTGCCGGTGGTGCTGCTGGAGCGGGTGGGAGACGGCTCCCGGGAGAGCGACTGATCCGTGGCGTCCGTTCCATCCGCGGGCGGACGCGGGTCACATCAGCCGTCAGGGAGCGAATTGTCCCCCGGCTACCGGTAAACGCTGCTGGGCGTTCCCTGGAGGCGCCCCTCCACGTGCTTGACAGTTCACCCAGCCCGTGGAGTACTGCGGATTGCGACGCCGGGCGGACCAAGTCGGGGGTGAGTCTCCTGCCGGAGCTGCGCTACCCCAGTGTGACCGAACTCGTCTCCTCGGCCCGGGCGTTGGCTGCCCACCGGCCGGGACTGTGCTCGCTCAGACAGGTCGGCGCCTCGCGCACTGGCCGTCCCCTGCAGCTGCTCTCCGTGGGCCACGCCGAGCGCTCGGTGCTGGTCGTCGCGGGCGCCCACGCCAACGAGCCCACGGGCGGCTGCACTGTCCTGTCGCTGGCCGAACGGGTACTGCGCGAGGGGGAGTTGCGGGCCGACACCTCCTGGCACTTCCTGCTCTGCGCGGACCCGGACGGCGCCAGCCTCCATGTGACGCCCGCGCCGCGCACCCTCCTCGACTACCACCTCGGCTTCTTCCGCCCGGCGGGCCCGGAGCAGCCCGAGTGGTCGCCGTCCGTGCTGCCGCCCGACCGGCTGCCGCCAGAGACGCGCGCTCTCACCCGGGTCATCGACGAACTCCGCCCGTACCTCCAGGTGACCCTCCACGGCACGGATCTGGGCGGCAGCTGGGTCCAGTTGACGAAGGACATCCCGGGCCTCGCCGAACCGTTCGCGAAGTCTGCGGCGGAGCTGAACATCCCGGTCGAGACGGGCGCATCGGACGCCGCCGGCTGGCCCGCCTCGGGGCCCGGTGTGCATGTGATGCCTCACCCGGACTCGGAACTGGCGTACCCGAGCATGCCGGACGACGCCCGGCACAGCACCTGGTATCACGCCCACCGGTACGGCGGTCTGACCGCGGTCGTCGAGGTGCCGATGTGGGCGAGCGACCTGGTGGACGACCCGGCTCCGCATCCCGCCCCGACGACGGCGATGCGACGCCTGGCACACCGTCTCCGCCAGGACGCGACCCAGGTCGAGAACGTCCTCGCCGAAGCGCTGCCACGCCTTCCCGGGCCCGACGGGCCGCTGCTGCGCGCCGCCAAGTGGGCGCTGGAGCTGGTGCCGGGGCTGGCCGGGGACTGGGTCCGGACGCCGCCCGCGGACACCACGATGGCGTACGTCGGCAGCGTGGACGCGTTCGGCCGGCGGCTCCCGTTGCGGGCCGCGGCGATGCTCCTGCGGGTCCTCCAGGAGGCCGACGACCGCGCCGCGCCCCGACTGGAGGGCCTGGTCGTGTCCTGGAGCGAGGCCTTCGCCGAGCGCTTCTCCGCGCGCTGGGTGCCCTTAGAGCACCAGGTCGAACACCAGAGCCGGACGGTGGTCGCGGCGGCGCGGCACGCGCGGGACCGGGCGGCGTGAGGCACGCGCGCGTGGAGGCCGTTTCTGCGGAGGCCACTTCTTACGGCACGCGCGTGTCTGACAGCTCACTCCGGACGGCTCAGTCCGGACGGCCCAGTCCGGACGGCCCAGTCGGAACAGTTCATCCCGGACAGCTCAGTCCGACAGCGCGAACACCGCGCCCGTCTTCGCCGCCATCACACAGGAGTTGGCGAACGTCTCCGTGTACGTGACCCGGCGGCCGCCCCACTCGCCGCGCGCGGAGGCGGTCACCGGCGCGTAGAGCATGGCGCAGTAGGCGTCCTTGTCCGGGATCCGGCCGATGTCCCCGTCGGCGGCCTGCAGCTCCTCGCAGGCGCGTACCGCGCGCGGGTGCCCCTGGGGCGGGTCGCAGAGCAGCAGTGCGCCGCGCGTGTCGCCGCGGCTGACCGTCACGTAGAGCCAGTTGCCCGGGACCGAATCCTGGGCCGCCGTCGCCCGGGCCGGGGCCGCCCCCGCCACGAGGAGAGCGCAGGCGGCCAGCATCCAGGCCCGTACCGCCGTCGTCGCTTTCTGGGTGTTCGTCATGGCCTGTGCATCGGCACAAGAGGCACCGAGGCTCACCCCGACTCACTCGAACGGCACTTCGGCCCTCATCGGAGACGGGCCGAGGGGTCGCGCGCCGGGGCGCGGTAAGGGCGCCTGCCGTCGCGCCAGGTCGAACGCGGCGAGCACCACCCGTGCCTGGTACTCGACCTGCCGCGCGACCGGGATCCAGCGTGCCTCGTGACCGTCGTGATAGTCCGCGCACCACGCGTCGATGAGCCGGTCGAGGTCCGCCGTCGCACCGGTCGGGTCGTCGCGCCCGGCTCCGGTCACGAGCTGGTGCAGCAGTCCCGCCGTGCGCAGCGCTATCCGCCGCGCGGAGATGCGCAGCGCGGTCAGCCGGGCAGTGCTGAGCGGCGGCAGCGGGCGTGCGCCGCCGTCGGCGTCCGGGTCCGGCTCCGTGTCGGGGTCCCAGGAGTCGGCGAGGCCGGGGCAGACCAGTAAATAGTCGTCGACGGGCGCGAGGAGACGGTCGGCGTCCGGGACCCCGTTCAGGCCGGGGCGGATGCGGGCCAGCAGCCCCTCCAGAAGGGCCGTGTCGCGCCGCAGCGTGCGGCTGACCGCCCGGAGCGCCCCGTCGGCGTCCACGGGCACCGAACTGTCCTCCACGGCCGCCACGCCCCACATGGGCGCCTCGACGATCGCGGTCACCGTGCCGTACGGGTGCGGGTGGAACCAGGTGGACTCGACCGCCGCCTCCGTGATGGCCGCGGCCAGGTCGCCGCGCCGCGGGGGCGGGATCCGGTAGACGGCGGGCCCCAGGGCGGGCCAGTACAGCGTGTCGTACGGCCCCAGCTCGAGCGGGATGGCCAGGCGCCCCGCGATGTGCGCGAGGCGCGGCGCGAGACCGGGCAGGTCGCGGGTCAGCTCGACGAAGCCGCCGCCCACGTCGACGCCGTGCAGGGAGCACTGGAAGAAGGGCCGCAGTTCGTCCTGGAGGGCGAGCAGGGCGCGGGTCTCCGGCAGGGCGGCCCTCTCCGCGCCGTCGGGCAGCCACTCGGGCTGTTCGAGGAAGCCGGGGCGGAAGAAGTTCCGGAAGTAGTGGCCGAGGGTGTACGGGCCCGACAGCCAGCCCTCGTTGCGGCGGGCGCCGTCGGGGTCGAGGCACAGCAGCAGGTTCCAGGTCACGTCGGCGCCGTCGCACAACCGGGTGTCGGCGAGGACCCGTTCGGCGAGGCGCAGGGCGGTGGCGCCGCCCACCGGCTCGTTGGCATGGGGGCCCGCGACGACGAGGGCCTGGCGGCTGCCGTGTCCGACGGACAGCAGCAACAGCGGAAGTCCGGCCCGTGACGTGCCCACTTGGCGCAGCCGGGCGTCCCGCGGGCGGCGTTCGACGAGCGCGGCCGCCCGGACGCCCAGCTCGTCGACGGACGGGTAGCGGAGGAGTGGCGGCAGGGTCTTACCTCCGCTGCGAGTGGCCCGTGGGTTCACTTGGTGTGCATGGTGTACGCACAGTCAGTCACGGCTTCGGAGGCACGTCAACACCACTGCGCGGACAGGACGTTCACGGGACGAGGGAGCACGTTGCGGAGGCGCTGGTTCCGTCTGCGAGTGGGCGAGTTCGGCCCTGGTTCGCGGCGGCACCGTGGGCCTGGTCCGCCGGCCGTCGGCCTAGTCCGCCGCGAGCCTGAACGCCATCCGGCCGAAGCTGACCTGGTCGCCGACCTGGACCACGGCGGCGCCGATCACACGCCGGCCGTTCACGGACGTGCCGTTGGTCGAGCCGAGGTCGCGCAGCACCCACAGGCCGCCCTGGCGGGTGAGTTCGGCGTGCACACGGGACACCGTCTCGTGGCTGAGCCTCAAGCCGCTGGCCGGGTCGCGGCCGATGCGCAGCGGATAGGGACTGTCCGGCCGGGGCAGCAGCAGCTTGGGAAGCCGCTCGGCCTGCCATGCCCTGCGCAGCCGCACGGTGAAGCCGGAGACCGCCTCGACGGTGCCGAACAGCAGTCGCGACCAGCGGCTCTCGGTGCGCAGGTCGGCAGTGAGGGCGGCGAGCTCGTCCGTGGTACGGGCGGCGAACGCGAGCTCCATCCGCAGGACGAACGTGTCGTGCGAGAGCCTTCCCTGGGCGACGCCCTCCCGCAACGCCTTCAGCGCCCTGTCGCGCTCGGCGTCCGACAACCGCGCGGGAGCGGGATAGGTGTGGAACTCGGAGGACGACGTCACGGAGCCGATTGTCTGGCAGCACGGCCGGAGTGTCCAGAAAACGCAGCACTTCAGAGGAGTACGCACCTCCGGTTCGGTCCTTTTCAGTCGTTCGATCCGGAGGATTCAAAGGTGAATTGATCTCGTTTGACGCACCATGGGACCGGCGACGTCACGGTGAGCAGACGAGGGAGAACCGTCCGTGCAGTTCGAGGTGTGGGCACCACAGGCCGACCGCATGACGCTCCACTGCGCGGACACCACGCGCGCGTTGGAGCCCGATCCGGACCGCA
Organism: Streptomyces albicerus; assembly: GCF_008905045.1. Classification (GTDB taxonomy): domain Bacteria; phylum Actinomycetota; class Actinomycetes; order Streptomycetales; family Streptomycetaceae; genus Streptomyces; species Streptomyces albicerus. The sequence goes on along the minus strand of NZ_VWMY01000045.1, from coordinate 67,679 downwards.
CGGGGTGGTGGACGGGGGAGACCGAGGCGGAGGACGGGACGCGGTACGGGTTCGCGGTGGACGACGGCCCGGTGCTGCCGGACCCGCGCTCGCGACGGCAGCCGGACGGCCCCGACGGGCTGAGCGCGGTCGTCGACCACGAGCGGTACGCGTGGCGCGCCGAGTGGGCGGGACGCGGGCTGCCGGGCGCCGTGCTGTACGAGCTGCACGTGGGCACGTACACGCGCGAGGGCACCCTGGACGCGGCTGCCGAGCGACTCGGGCACCTGGTCGAACTGGGCGTGACGCACGTCGAGTTGATGCCGCTGTGCCCGTTCCCGGGTCAGCACGGCTGGGGATACGAGGGGGTGTCGCTGTGGGCCGTGCACGAGCCGTACGGCGGACCCGAGGCGCTGAAACGCTTCGTCGACCGGGCGCACGAGCTCGGGCTCGGTGTCGTCCTGGACGTCGTGCACAACCACCTGGGGCCGTCCGGCAATTACCTGCCCGCCTTCGGGCCCTACTTCACGGAGACGCACCACACGCCCTGGGGCGCGGCCGTGAACCTGGACGCGCCCGGTTCGGACGAGGTGCGCGCGTATCTGGTCGGCAGCGCACTGGCGTGGCTGCGTGACTACCGGCTCGACGGGCTGCGCCTGGACGCCGTGCACGCGCTGCGCGACACGCGCGCGTGCCACTTCCTGGAGGAGCTGTCGGCCGCCGTGGACGCGCTCTCCGGGGAGCTGGACCTGCCGCTGTTCCTCGTCGCCGAGTCGGACCTGGGCGACCCCCGGCTCATCACCCCCCGCAAGGAGAACGGACTCGGGGTGCACGCTCAGTGGAACGACGACTTCCACCACGCCCTGCACACCGCGCTGACCGGCGAGGGACAGGGTTACTACGAGGACTTCGCCCGGGCCCCGCTGGCAGCGGTCGCGAAGACGCTTACGGGCGGTTTCTTCCACGACGGTACGTACTCGAGCTTCCGGGGCCGCAGTCACGGCCGCCCGCTGGACCTCACGCGGGTCTCCGCGCACCGCCTCCTGGGCTACACGCAGACCCACGACCAGATCGGCAACCGCGCCCAGGGCGACCGGCTCGCCGCCTCCCTCTCCCCCGGTCTGCTGGCCTGCGCGGCCGCGCTGACGCTCACCGGGCCGTTCACGCCGATGCTGTTCATGGGCGAGGAATGGGCGGCGGGCACGCCCTGGCAGTTCTTCACGGACCACACGGATCCCGAGCTCGCGGAGGCCGTACGCCGGGGCAGGCGGCGGGAGTTCGCGGCGCACGGGTGGGCCGAGGAGGACGTACCCGACCCGCAGGACCCGGCCACCCGCGACCGCTCCTGCCTCGACTGGTCGGAGCCGGAAGACGGGCTCCACGCGCGCGTGCTCGCCTGGTACCGCGAACTCATCGCCCTCCGGCACGACCAGCCGGACCTCTCCGACCCCGACCTCGCGGACGTCAAGGTCGCCTATGACGAGAACGCCCGCTGGCTCGCCTTCCGCCGCGGCGACGTCCGGGTGGCCGTGAATCTCGGCAAGGAGCCGGCGGCGATCCCCCTCGGCACCCGTCCCGTACGCGTACTGGCGGCGTGGGAGCCGGTGGAGGTGCCGGGGGCGGACGGGTTGCTGAGCCTGCCGGGTGAGTCCTGCGTGGTGCTTCTGCAGGGGTGACAGGGGCGGCACGGGCGGCAGGGGCGGCAGGGGCGGCAGGGGCGGCAGGGGCGAGGCCGGCGGCGCGGGAGGCGAGCGGTCGCCGGTCGGGCGTAAACGCTTGCGTAAGCGTTTACGCGGGCCCCCAGCCCCTTGCTTCCGCTCGCCTGCTTCCGGCCTCCTGCTTCCGTTCACCTACTTCCGGCCTCTTGCTTCCGCTCGCCTGCTTCCGGCCTCTTGCTTCCGTTCACCTGCTTCCGTTCACCTGCTTCCGGCCTCTTGCTTCCGCTCGCCTCTAAAGCGCCTCGTCCGTCTCGTCCCGCAGTTCCGTGACGCGTTCCAGCAGGATCGCCTCCCAAGCGCGCCGCAGTTGGGTTCGGAGCAGCGGCAGAGGGCTGGCGTCGCGCTTCTGGAGGTGGTCGGCGAGGCGGGTCAGCGTGTCGCAGCGGGCGAGCCACAGGCCGCGCAGACAGGGACGGGCGCCGTAGCCGGCGAGGGTGGCCGCGCGGACGGCCGCGGGGGCGCCGACGGCGAGGGCGAGGCCCGCGATGTCCTCGGCGGGGTCGCCGACCACCGCTTCGGTCCAGTCGAGGATGCCGCGTACCCGCCCGTCGGCGCTGACCACGAGGTGCTCGCCCTTGAGGGAGTGGTGGACGAGGACGGCGGCGCCGGGCTGCGCGGCGAGCTGGACGGCGGCGGCTGCGGTGAGCTGGTGGAGCCGGGCGGAGTCGAACTCGTCCGCCGCGGCGAGTTGTTCGGCGGCGCGCTCGGCGACGGCCCGGAGCGCTTCGAGGGACCGGGGCGCGACGCGGGGAACGCCGAGCATCTCGGCCTGGCGCACCGGCACCTCGCGCAGCCCGGTGAGCAGGCCCGCCAGGTCGGCCTCGCCCACGGCGGAGACGTCCTGCCGCTCGCCGGAACCACCGGGGATCAGCGTGTCGAGCGTGTAGGTCAGACCGCTCGCCCACTCGCCGCGCGCGATGCTCACCGGAACGGCGACCCCGATGTGCGGGCGCACCAGGTCGCGCAGCCGCAGTTCGCGCCGCTGCCGCCGGGAGGCCTCGCGGTCCGGGGCGAGCCGCAGCACATGGCGTGCGCCCACGAACCAGGTGGAGTGCTCGCCGCCCTCGGCGACGGGCCGGATCTCGGGCCCGTCGCCGTCCGGGAGCAGGGAGCGGACGAGGCGTCGCACGGTGTCCGCGGTGGGTGTCGCTGCCTGGGTCATGGTCGCGCCGTCTGCCGTTCGGGGTCCGGGTTCCGGGTCTCCTGAGGGGTCGTCAGCGCACGACGGCCATCTCTCGGGGGGTGTTGTTGAGGCGGCGTCCGCCGTCCTCCGTGACCGTCACGATGTCCTCGATGCGTACTCCGAAGCGGCCCGGCAGATAGATTCCGGGCTCTACGGAGAAGCACATCCCGGGCACGAGCGGCTGTTCCTCGCCCTCGATCATGTAAGGCGGTTCATGGGTGGTGACGCCTATGCCGTGCCCGGTGCGATGGATGAAGCGGTCGCCGTACCCGGCCTCGGTGATGTGCGCGCGGGCCACCCGGTCGACGTCCTGGCAGGCGATGCCGGGCTTCACGGCCCGGAACGCGGCTTCCTGGGCCTCGCGGACGATGTTGTGGACCCGTTGCTCCTCGGCACTCGGCTCGCCGACGTGCACCGTGCGGGAGGTGTCGGAGCCGTAGCCGTGTTTCAGGCCGCCGAAGTCGAGGACGACCATGTCGCCGTGCTCGATGACGCGCTCGCCCGCCTCATGGTGCGGGTTGGCGCCGTTCGGGCCCGAGCCGACGACCGTGAAGTCCACCTGCGCGTGCCCGAACCGGCGCAGCAGGTCCGCGAGATCGCCGGCCACCTCCGACTCGCGACGGCCCGCGAAGGGAACCTTCAGGATCTCCTCGTACGTTTCGTCCGCGGCTGCGCCGGCAGCCGCCAGACGCTCCAGTTCGGCGGCGTCCTTGACGGCGCGCAGCATCGGCAGGCCCTCGGTGAGGGAGACGTACGAGGTGCCGGGCAGCTCCTTCTGGAGGCCCAGCAGATGCATCGCCCAGGCGTTGTCGCTGACTCCGAAGCGGCCCGAGGCGTCGAGGAGCGGGGCCGTCGTCGCGTACGGGTCCTTGCCGTCGGTCCAGTCGCGCAGCGTCAGCGCGGGCGCGCCCGCCGCCCTCTCGGCGTCCGGGGCCTCCAAGGTGGGCACGACGAGCACGGGATCCTGTCCGGCGGCGAGCACCAGCAGGGTGAGCCGCTCGGTCGCCGCGGGTGGTGCGTAGCCGGTGAGCCACACGAGGTCGGGTCCGGGCGCGACCAGCACCCCGGCGAGCCCCGCGTCGGCGGCGGCCCGCGCGGCGCGCTCCATCCGTGCCCTGTAGTCGTCGGCGGTGAAGGGCGCAGGCATGCCGGTCATCCGGGCCTCCGGGTGTCAAAAGGGGCTACGGGCAGCATCCTGCCCGGACAGCGGGGGCAGCGCGAGCCGGTCGCGGCTTCTTTCGGAAGGGCGTCTTCTTCAAGAGAGGCGTTTTCTTCCAGAGGTGCGCCCTCTTTAAGAGGGGCGGCTTCTTGAGGGGCGGCCTTTCTCCGAGACATCAGCTCTCCAGGGCGAGGCGGGCACCGAGGAGCAGCAGCACTCCTCCGGAGACCTGCTCCAGCCTGCGCCGCACCCCGGCCCGGGAGAGCACCGTCTTCATCCGGCCGACGAACCACACGTACAGGCTGTAGTAGCCGATCTCGTAGACGGCCCAGAGGGCGGCGAGCCCGACCATGGTGGGCAGGTGCGGGGCGCCCTCCGGCACGAACTGCGGGAGGAAGGACATCGCGAAGATCGCCGCCTTGGGGTTGGCGAGGTTGATCAGGAGCCCGGTCCGGTAGGAGGCCCAGCCGCTCTTACCGCCGTCCTGCCCTCCGCCGTCGTCCGCCGCGTCCTTGGCGTGTCGCGCCTGCCGCAGCATCTGGATACCGAAGACGACGAGTACGACAGCGCCGACGACCCGCATCACGTCGTACGCCACTTCGGAGGCGGCGAGCAGCGCGGTCAGGCCGAACGCGGCGACGACTCCCCATACGAAGACGCCCGTCTCGTTGCCCAGCACCGTCAGGAAGCCGGAGCGCCTGCTGTGCAGCGACTGCCGGATGATCAGCACGGTGCTCGGACCGGGCGAGGCGGCGATCAGGGTACAGGCGCCGAGGAAGGCGAGAAGGGTGCTCAGCATGGGCCCATCGTGGCCCGGCGGAGGGGGCGCGGCCAATGCATTTCCACCGCATTTCCACGCCCGAGCCGCACGCTCACGCCCCACTCGCCCCTCCCTCGCCCCACTCCCCCTTAACGACTGCGGATTGCTCAACCATTAGAGCTAATGCTTAGATGCGCGTATACCATTAAGTGCTACCTAGGGGAGGCGGAGAAAGCATGCTCGTGCTGGCGCACATCAGCGACCTGCATCTCGACGGGACCGAGCGGGCGACGGAGCGCGCCCAGCGGGTGCGGGACCGGCTGTGGGGGCTGCCGGGGCAGGTGGACGCCCTGCTGGTCACCGGGGACATCGCCGACCACGGGACGGAGGCCGAGTACGAGGAGGCCGCGCGCATCCTCGGGCTGCGCGATCCGGCCACCCCCTTCGCCGTACTGACCTGCCCGGGAAACCACGACAGCCGCGCCCCCTACCGCAAGGCGCTGCTCGGCGAACCTGCGGGCGACGGCCCGGTCAACAGCGTGCAGGTCTTCGACGACGCGGCCGTCCTGATGTGCGACTCCAGCGTGCCGGGCAGCGACGAGGGAGAGCTGGACGAGGAGACGTACGCCTGGATCGAGGAGACACTCGACGAGCTCGACGCCACGGTGCCGGCGCTGCTCGCCTTCCACCACCCGCCCGTCGCACTGCACCACCCCCTGCCGGACGCCTACCAGCTGCGTCGGCCCCGGGCGCTGGCCGACCTGTTGGCGCGCAGGAGCGAGATCGCCGGGATCATCGCGGGGCATGCGCACACGCCCGCGGCCACGACGTTCGCCGGGCGGCCGCTGGTCGTCGGGCCCGGCGTGACCTGGACGTTGCGGCTGCCGTGGGAGGGCGAGGGCGCGGCGGACCGGGACGCGCCGCCCGGATTCGCCTTTCATGTGCTGGACGACGAGGGGCGGTTGACGAGCCACTTCCGGGTGGCCGTGTGAGGGACAGAGGACTGCCGGACAGGCGACTGATCGACGGACGGCTACTGGACGGACGGTTACTGGACAGACGACTGATGGACGGACGGCTGCTGGACGGACGGCTGCTGGACGGACGGCCCGGTCAGATGATGACTCCGGGGGTCACGGACAACTGCTGGAAGCCGCCGCTCGCGTGCCGCAGCGTGAGCCTGACCGCCGTGCCGGGGCGCGCCGCGGCGACGGCCCGCGCGAGGTCGGCGGCCGAGTCGACGCGGGTCCTGCCGAAGACGAGCAGGACGTCACCCCGTACGAGGCCCGCGGTGTAGCCGGGTCCCGGGACGTGGACGCCGACGAGGAGCGCGCCCGGGCCGTTGGGGGCGTCGACGGCCTCCACGCCCAGGGTCGGCCGGTCCTTGAGCGGGCTGATCGGCGGAACCCGCGGGTGCTTAGGCGGGTCTTTGGGCGAATCCCTGGGCGGGGCCTTGGGTGAGGCGGAGCTTCCGGCACTCGGGGCCGGCGCACCTCCCGGCACCCCTCCCGGCGCCCTTGCTTCCTTCCGCAGGTCGGCGAGCTTGCTCATCCCGATCACCGTGGCGCCCACGGTGCCGAGGCCGACCCCCGACAGCACGAGGACCGTCCCGACGAACAGGCTGAACAGCAGGGTCATGAGCCGTCGCCCGCGCCGTCGTGCGGCGTGCGGGCGACGCACCGTACCGGGTGCGCGGCCGTCGCCCCGCTCCTGGCCCGGCATCGGCTTGGGACGCAACGCAGTCTGTTCCATGGATCGCCTCCGGCCAGAGCTCTACCCTCCGCACCGGCGCACGACGATTCCCGAACGGGTGATGCGATTCATTCCCGTTCGAGTGGTCTGTCCTCACTCTTTGCGGCCTTCCCCCTGTCCGTCGGCGGCGTGGCGGTGCAGCATCCGGCGGGCCGTCGCCGCCATGGCCTCGTCGACCATGGCGCCCTCGAAGGCCACCGCGCCCTGCCCGTTCGTCTGTGCCGCCTCGACGGTGGCCAACAGGCGTGCGTAGCGGGCGAGTTCGTCCGGGTCCGGCGAGAAGACCTCGTTGATCACGGGGATGTGGGAAGGGTGGATGGCCATCATGCCCTCGTAGCCCAGGCCGCGGTTCTGCTCGGCGAAGGCACGCAGTCCGGCCAAGTCGCCGATACGGGTCCACAGTCCGGTGACCGGGTGGGGCGCACCGGCCGCGCGTACGTCCAGCAGTACGCGGGAGCGCAGCGCCAGGGTCTCGGTGCCCTCCGCGCTCCAGCTGTAGCCGACCGCGCGTTCGACGTCGCCGCCCGCGCCGGTCAGCGCACCGAGGTACGCGACGCGTTCGGCGGCCGCCGCGATGTCGTGGGCCGCGTACAGGGCCCGGGCCGTCTCCAGCAGCGGAACGAGAGCGATGTGCCCCCGGGACAGGCCCTGTTCGTACTCGCACCAGCCGAGCAGCCGGTCGGCGAGCCGTACGTCCTCGGGGCCGCCCACCTTGGGCAGCACGATCCCGGCGAGTCCTGGGCGTACGAGCGCGCGCAGCTCCTCCGCGCCCGCCCAGCCGTCGAGTTGGTTGATCCGGACGAAGAGCAGGGGCTGGGTTTCCGGGTCCGCGGCGGCGTGCTCGACGGCTTCGGCCACCTGGTCGCGGGTCGCCGTCTTGAGCTTCTCCGGTACCGCGTCCTCCAGGTCGAGGACGACCGCGTCGGCGCCGGCCGCCCGCGCCTTGGGGAGCCAGTCGGTGCGGGTTCCGGGAACGAAGAGCAGGCTGCGCAGTTGGGGGCGGGGCGCCCGTGTCGCTCCGGTGTCACGCGGCGCCGCGCCTCTTGCGACTCCCGTGTCACCCGGCACCACACCTCTTGCGACTCCGGTGTCACGCGGCACCACGCCTCTTGTAGTTCGGCTGCCTTCGACCGGGGTTCCTGCAACTCGACCGTCCTCAAGTGGGCTTCTCTCGACGCCACTTGTCTCATACGACACTGCGCTTCTCCAGGTCCGCCAGTTCCTCCGCGTCGAGCCCGAGCCATTCGCGGTAGACGAGGTGATTGTCCTGACCGAGGGCAGGCCCGGTCCGCCACACCCGTCCGGGCCGCCGGTGGAAGTGCGGGATGACCCCCTGCATCCGTACCGGACCGAGGTCGGCGTCGTCGACGGTGACGATGTCGCCGCGCTCGGCGTAGACGGGGTCCTCGGCGATGTCCGCGGCGCTGAACACCCGGGAGGCCACGACCTCGGCGCGGGCGAACTCCTCCAGGCACTCTGCTGTGCCCCGCTGCGCCACCCACGCGCGCAGCCCGTCGTCGAGCCGCCGGCGTCCGGCGTGCTGCTGCTCCGCCGTGCCGAACTCCTCCTCCGGCAGCCCGAGAAGAGCGGCCACATTGCGCACCGAACGCAGGGTCGCCGAGGTCACGGTGATCCAGTCGTCGTCGCGGGAGCGGTAGGTGTTGATCACGGCGGCGGGGGCGACCGACAGCTGGTTTCCGGCGCGCTCGGGCACCGTTCCGAGCTGGTCGTGGACGATGACCTGCCACTCGACGAGCCGGAACAGGGGCTCGAAGAGGGCCAGGTCGATCCATTCGCCGTCGAAGTCGGGGTCGTGACGACGGTGGAGGGCGGCGAGGACCGCGTACGCGCCCATCAGTCCCGTCACCGCGTCGCCGTGCGAGAAGCCGGTGTGGACGGGCGGCCCGTCGGGGAAGCCGGTCAGGTGGACGACTCCGCTGCGGGCCTCGCCCATCTTGCCGAAGCCGGGTGCGTCGGCGAGCGAGGAGGTGGCGCCGAAGCCGGAGATCTGGAGCAGTACGGCCTTCGGGTTGATCCGGTGCACGGACTCCCAGTCGAGGCCCCAGGTGCGCAGGCGTCCGGCGCGCAGGGTGACGATGACGACGTCCGCCCAGGCGACCAGGCGGTGGGCGACGGCCCGGCCGGCCTCGTGGTGCAGATCGAGCGTGACCGAGCGTTTGTTGCGCCCGGCGACCTTGAACCACAGCGGAACGCCGTCCTTGCGCGGCCCCATCGACCGGGCGGCGTCCCCGGCACCCGGCGGTTCGACGTGCACCACGTCGGCTCCCTGGTCGGCGAGCATCGCACCCGCCAATGGCCCGGCCACCACATGGGCGAACTCGACCACCTTCAGCCCGCGCAACTGTCCCTGCCCGCCGGTGTCCTGACGCTCGTACGACAAAGTGCGCTCCCTCCCCAGGTCGTCTGCCTGAGCTCGGAACTCAGCTTGCCGAGCCGAAGAAATGCCTGTCCAGCAAGAAAAGCCCATCAATCCATGCAAGTACCGCATGAATTGGGGTCGACGGCCGGACAACGCGGGCTTGCAGGGCGGGCTTGCAGTACGGACTTGCAGTACGGGCCCGCGTCGGTCAGGCCCAGGAGACCCCCGGCGGTAGATCCCCGCCCTGCAGCCGGTATTCCTCCAGCGTTTCGAGGAACCGGTGCGCCGCCAGCGGCAGAGCCCGCCGTGCGTGCAGGGCGATGTCGAGACGCCGTTCGACCACGGGCTCGACGAGGGGCCGGCAGACGACGGACCCGGCGCCCATCAACGGCAGGACGAGCGCGGGCATCGCGGACACCCCGAGACCGGCCGCGACCAGCCCGCCCACCGTCGCCACGCTGCCCGCCTCCGCCGCCGGCGCGGCCTGCGCGTCCACCTGGGCGAAGGTCGCGTCGGTGAGCCGGCGCACGCTCGACTCCCGGCCGACGGCGAGAAACGGTTCACGCGCCAGCTCCTCCCAGGTCACCTCGGGCTGCTCGGCCAGCCGATGACCCTCGGGCAGCAGCGCGACGAACCGGTCCCGGGCCAGCGGGTGGTGCTCCAGCTGGTCGGACGGCCCACCGACCGTGGTGATCGCGAAGTCAGCGTCCCCCGAGGCGACCCGGCCGAGCACCGTCCGCTCCAGGCCGTCCATGATGCGCACCGCCACCTGGGGCCGCTGCCGGCGAAAGCCGGAGATGACCTGCGGCAGCAGTACGGCCGCGACCGACGGCAGCGTGGCCACGGCCACCGTTCCCGACTCGCCGAGCAGGAACCGCCGCAGCTCCTTCATGCCCGCCCGGTGGGCGTTGACGATCTGCTCGGAGATCCGCAGGGCCTCGGCCCCGGCGGCGGTGAGCCGCACGTTGCGCGTGTCGCGTTCCAGCAGCTGGGCGCCCAACTGCCGTTCCAGGTCCGCGACCGCGCGGCTGAGCGAGGACTGCGAGACGTGCAGGTCCGCGGCGGCCGCGGTGAAGCTCCCCGCCCGGGCGACGGCAGCGTACGCCGCCAGTTGACGCAAAGTGGCCTCCATGGCCGCCGAGCATAAGCGCACGAGGCGGCCATTGTTGCGCAGAACGCATGGATAGATCTCTGTTCAATGCTGGACACGGATCTGTCGCCGCTTCGAAACTCGTCCGCAACTCGGTGCCGCGTCCGCCCTGTTCCGTTCGGCCCTTGTTCCGTTCGGCCCTTGTCCCGTTCGGTGCCGCGGCCGCCGCGTCCACCGCCGGGAGCCGTACACGCCATACCCGCCGTACACGCCGTACCCGCCGTACACGAGAAAGCGAGCGACCCCATGCTGGCAGCCCTGGGCTTCTCCACGATCGGTCTGTTCCTGCTGCTCACCATGACCAAGCGGGTATCGGTCCTGGTGGCGCTGGTGCTGCTTCCGGTCCTTGCGGCGCTCGTCGGCGGCCATGGCGGGGAGTTGGGCGAGATGGCCCTCGAGGGCCTGGTGACCGTCGCCCCGACGGGCATCATGATCGCCTTCGCGGTCCTGTACTTCAGCCTGATGGTGGACGCCGGTCTCTTCGAACCGCTGATCCGCGCCGTGCTGCGCGCCAGTCGCAACGACCCGGCGCGGATCACCGTCGGCACGGCCGTCCTCACCATGTGCGTGGCCCTCGACGGTGACGGTGCCTCGACCTTCCTGATCACCGTCTCCGCGCTGCTGCCGGTCTACCGGCGCCTTGACATGAGCCGTCTGGTGCTGGCCGGAGTCGTCTGCCTCGGTGCCGGGGTGATGAACATGGTGCCGTGGGGCGGGCCGACGGCCCGGGCCACGGCGGCGCTGAAGCTGGACACGTCCGACGTGTTCACTCCGCTGCTGCCCGCGATGGGCTTCGGCATGGCCTGGGTGCTCGTGGCGTCGTACCTGATAGGGCGTCGGGAACGGCGGCGTCTCGGCGCGCTGTCGCCGGAGCGCGGGCCGGACAGCGGTGTACCGGACGGCTCGGTGCCCTCCGTGCCCGATCGTTCCGTGCCCGGCAGCTCCGTGCCCGGCAGCTCCGTGTCGGACGCCTCCGTGCTGGGCAAGGCAGGAGAGCGGCCGAGCGAGGCCGAAGAGCAGCAGCACACCCGCGCGGCCGGCGACGGACCGGGTACGCCCCTCGTGCCCACCCGGCCGCGGGCCTGGCTGACCGTCTTCAATCTGGCGCTGACCGTGGCGCTGCTGGTCGGCCTGGTGCAGGAGGTGATGCCTCTGCCGGTGCTCTTCGCGGTGGCGTTCACCGTCGCTCTGGTCGTCAACCGCCCCGCCTGGGAGGAGCAGCAGGCATTGTTGGAGAGGCACGCGAACAGCGTCGTCCTCGTCACCACGATGATCTTCGCGGCCGGTGTCTTCACCGGCGTCCTGACCGGAACCGGGATGATCGGCGAGATGGCCGAGGCCCTCGTCTCGGTCGTGCCCGACTCCCTCGGCGGCCACTTGCCGGTCATCGTGGCCCTGACCTCGATGCCGCTCAGCCTGGCCTTCACCCCCGACGCCTACTACTTCGGCATCCTGCCGGTGCTCTCCGAGACCGCCGCCGGCTTCGGCACCGACCAGGCCGAGGTGGCCAGGGCCGCCGTCCTCGGGCAGATGACCACCGGTTTCCCGCTGAGTCCGCTCACCGCTTCCACGTTCATCCTGATCGGCATGAGCGGGGTGCAGCTCGGTGACCACCAACGCTTCATCTTCCGCTGGGCGTTCGGCACGACGCTTGTGATGACGGCCGCCGCACTGCTGACGGGCGCGCTGTCGCTGTGACCGAAGAACCCCCGCATGAAGAGAGGACCGGACCCGGAGACCCGCACCTGGCCGACCCACTACCGCCTGAGCGCCGGCCACAGTCTCCGGGTGACCGTGTCCAGCGACGACCACCCGGAGATCGACGCCGACGCCCCGGCCGTCACGCTGTGCCCGGGCGGTCAGAAGGCCGCGATCGAGGTTCGCTGCCGGCTGGTGGTGACCGGCAGGCTCGGGAGTTGGCCCGGTACGAAGCCGTGGGCGCGGCGGGCCAGGTCGGCGGCTCCGTAGCGGCGACAGCCGCGGTGCCAGTTCAGGATGCCGGCCATGTAGTTCTGCAGCTCGACCACATAGCCCTGCATGATCTCGCGGGCCTCCTCGGAGAGCTCGAAGTCCTCGTAGAGGACGGGGAATTCGTGAGCGGCGACATGCTCGAACTGCTGCATGCGCTGGGTCATGAGGTCGTTGATCACGCCGAGAGCCGTCGGGTAGTCGCAGCCGAAGAAGTTCTGCACGACCAGGATCCCGTTGTGCACCTCACCCTCGTACTCGATCTCCTTCTGGTACGAGAAGACGTCGTTGAGGAGCATCGCGTAGTCCACGGCGGCGTTCTCCAGGGACCGGACGGGTCCGCTGCGGTAGATCTCTGGTGGCATCTGCGGGCCGTGGCCCAGACGGCACAGGTTCTTGGTGAGGTCGGCGCCGAAGGTGGCGCGGCGCATCTCGAGGTAGTCGACGGGGTCGGGGATGCGGTTCTGCGCCTGGTTGGCCAGCTCCCAGACCCAGCTCTCGGTCATCACCTCGATCGCGGCCCGCAGGGAGCGGCGCGCGTCCGGGGTCATCGTCACGGTGGTGCGCTGCCACAGGTCGGCGAGGCCTCGCTCCATGCCGTTCGCCGGGGGCGGGATCTCCTCGCCCTCGACGGGCATGCAGGCGGCAAGCCGCGCGGTGCTCAGCTTCGCGGCGGCCAGGTCGCGGCGGTGCCCGAACACCATCGGGTAGTAGTCGTCCCCGTACGTCCCCCACGCGAGCCATTGCGAGCTGAGGTCCAGGGCCTCGGGCGTTCCGTCCGGACCGAGGCCCGCCGCGCACAGCGGAAGGTCGTAGCCGACGAGCTTGTCCTCGTCCCAGACACCCTCGCTCAGGAGGCCCATACGGTGAGCCCACGGGATGACACGCCGCCGCGCCCCGTCCAGATCGGCGTTCAGCCGGAGCTGGAACGGCATGTAGATGTCGGGGATCTGGGAAGGCCCTACCTTCTGGAAGGGCACATGCGTGTACGCGCGCAGTCGCTCGGCCCCGGCGGCGGCGAGCAGCGCCCCGACATCGGCGGCGGAGGTGCCGGGACCGGTGAGCCCGCCCAGGGGCGAGGTCGTGCGAGCTCCCTCGTTCATGTACCGGCTCGACCGCATGTGCCACTCGTGGCCGCCCGCCTGCCAGTCCTGCAGCCCCTGGGTGTACGCGGCCACGGCGCCGACCTCGTCTTGAGTGAGGCCCTTCTCCAGGGCCAGCGCGGGCACTTCGGTGAGCGCGGTGTGCTCGAACTGGTGCAGCCGCGAGGTGAGGATGTCGTTGACGGTGTCGGCGGCCTGCTGGGTGGTGCAGCCGAAGAAGGTCTCCAGGACGAGCACCCCGTTGCTCAGCTCGCCCTCCTCCTCGACCTCCCGCTGGTACGAGAAGAGGTCGTTGCGCAGGTGCACCGCGTCGGAGAAGGTCTCCATCAGCACGCGCAGCGGCCGGGAACCGGCGACGGGCTCGGGAATCTCGGCGGTCGCGTACTCCACGAGCCCCGCCGACCAGGGGGCGCCGCCCACCTTGCGGCGCATCTCGATGTACTCGACGGGGTTGGCGATCCGCCCCTCGTTGATGTTGGACAGCTCCCACATCGACTCGTTGAGCAGATGCTCGGTCGACTCGGCGAACCGCTTGCGCCACCCCGGGGACATCGAGGGAACCGTGCGCGCCCACAGGTCGGCGAGTCCGGCCTCGACCGGATTCTGCGGCTCCGGCACGGGAGTCGACAGGTCGAGCGGCATGAAGAGCGGGAGGCGGTCCAGGTAGGCCTTGCCGCCGGAGCGGTCCTGGCTGCGCTTGAAGGTCTCCAGGAAGTGGTCGTCGAAGAAGAAGACCCACACGTACCAGTCGGTGATGAGCGAGAGGGCGGGCCCGTCGCATTCCGGATGCGTGTACGCGCACAGCAGTCCGTAGTCGTGCGCGTCGAGGTCGGCCTGCTCCCAGATGCCGGAGCCCTCCAGCATGCCCATCCCGCGCGCCCACTCGGCGGAGTGGGCGCGTGCCTCGTCGACATGCGGGTTCAGCCGCGCGGGGTACGGCATGTAGAAGTGCGGGAGTTCGAACGGCTGCGTCATGGCCCGGCCCTACCCGCGGCCCCGGGCGGGCATCCGTACGGCGGCACATGATCGCCCCATCGCGTGAACGGATGAGTGAGGGGGCGCGGTTCGGGGAAGGGGGCGGCGTCTTTCGGGTCTTTCGGGCGCGCACCGGCTGCGGACCAGGTGCGTGTCGCGTGCGGACCGGGTCCGTATCGCGTGCGGACCGGGTCCGCATCACGTGCGGACCGGGTCCGCATCACGTACGTACACAGGTGTGTGTCGCATGCGTACACAGGTGCGCACCGCGTGCCTCCGCAGTGGCGTATCGCGTGCGTACACCGGGTTGTCGGCCGCCCGTCGGCCCCGCTTCACCGGCGCCCGCGAGTCTCCGGCAGGCCCTTGTGTCTCCCGCGTCTACGCGCGCAGACTACGGGAGTTCACGTGTCCCCTCCTCCTCCGGAGCCCCGATGAACCACCCCAGACCGCACCGCCCGCCGTTCTCGCGCCGTGCCGCGCTCGCCGGTCTCGCCGGAGCCGCGCTGGCCGGCTCGACCGCGTTCAGCGCCTCCGCGAGCACGCCGCGGCGTGCCGTCCGTTTCGCCACCTTCAACGCCTCGCTGAACCGCGGCACGCAGGGTGCCCTCGTCACGGACCTCTCCACGCCGGACAACCAGCAGGCCCGGAACGTCGCCGAGACCATCCAGCGGGTCGACCCCGATGTCCTCCTGATCAACGAGTTCGACTACGACGAGGACGGCACCGCGGTCCGGTTGTTCCTGCGCAACTACCTGGCCGTGGGCCAGAGCGGCGCGAAGCCGGTCCACTTCCCGTACCGCTTCACCGCCCCAGTCAACACGGGTGTCGCCTCCGGAGTGGACCTCGACGGCAGGAACGGCGCCGTCACCACGCCGGGCTCCGACGCGTACGGGCAGGACGCGTTCGGGTACGGCTGGTTCCCCGGCCAGTACGGCATGGTCGTCCTCTCCAAGTACCCGATCGACGTCCGCGCGGCCCGTACCTTCCAGCACTTCCTGTGGAAGGACATGCCGGGCAACGTCATGCCGGAGGGCTACTACAGCGCGGAGGCGACAGCGATCCTCCGCCTATCCTCCAAGAGCCACTGGGACCTGCCGGTGCGTCTCGGCCGGGGCGCCTCCTCCACCGTGCACTTCCTCGTCTCGCATCCCACTCCGCCCACCTTCGACGGGGCCGAGGACCGCAACGGGCGTCGCAACCACGACGAGATCCGGATGTGGGCCGACTA
The DNA here is from genome assembly GCF_008905045.1 of Streptomyces albicerus. Lineage (GTDB taxonomy): Bacteria > Actinomycetota > Actinomycetes > Streptomycetales > Streptomycetaceae > Streptomyces > Streptomyces albicerus. The sequence continues at coordinate 52,324 of NZ_VWMY01000045.1, read as the reverse complement.
CATCGGCGGGCGGCGCCGGTGCGCGTACCTGTACGACGACCGGGGCGTACGTGGCGGGCTGCGGCCCGGGGCCCGGTTCGTGATCGCGGGCGATCTGAACGCCGACCCGCACGACGGTGACAGCTACGACCACGCCATACGCCAGCTCCTCGACCACGCGGCCGTCCGCCTGCCTTCCGTCCCTCCCGCCTCGCGCGGGGGTGTCGAGGCGGCTCGCCTCCAAGGGGGTGCCAATGCGTCCCACAAGGGGGACCCCGCGTTCGACACGGCGGACTTCGGTGACACCGCCCCCGGCAACCTCCGGGTCGACCACGTCATCCCGTCCCGCGGTCTGACCCCCGTCGGGAACGGCGTCTTCTGGCCGACGTCCGACGATCCCCTGTACCGCCTGGTGGGCGGCGGGTCGACCGTTCCGACATCGGATCACCGGCTGGTGTGGCAGGACGTACGGCTGGGGTGAGCGGGGGTTCGGGGGCTGGCCCCCGACGGGGTC
>NZ_VWMY01000045.1:0-51756 GCF_008905045.1 Streptomyces albicerus | reverse complement strand
GGGGCCCCCCCCCCCCCCCCCCGGGACGGGAATGGGTAGGGGCGGCGGGGGCGAAACCCCCAAGCCTCACCCCCGCACCGCCCTCCCCACCTCCGCCCGCAACGCCACGAACTCCGGCAACCCCCGCGTCCCGATCTGATCCCGCTTACCCGGCAGGGCAACGGGCAGATCGAGCACCACCCGCGCCCCGGGCCCGGCCGAGAGAACGACCACCCGGTCCCCCACGTAAACGCTTTCGTCGATGTCGTGGGTGACGAACACGATCGTCGTCCCCTCCGCCCGGTGCACGTCGAGGAGGAGATCCTCGAGGTCCTCCCGGGTCTGCGCGTCGAGGGAGCCGAACGGCTCGTCCATGAGGAGGAGGGAGGGCCGGCACACCAGAGCGCGGGCGATGGCGACACGTTGCTGCATGCCACCGGAGAGTTGCCAGGGATGCCGGCGCCCCGCGCCGTGAAGGCCCACCTGTTCCAGCATGCGTTCGGCTTCGGAGCGCCGCTCGGCCCGCCCGAGGCCCCGTCGCCGCAGGGGAAGGGCGACGTTCTCCCGGACGGACAGCCAGGGGAAGAGAGACCGTCCGTAGTCCTGGAAGACCACGGCGAGCCGGTCCGGCACGCCGGTGACGGGCTCCCCGTCGATGCTGACGGCCCCCTCGCGCGTGGGCAGCAGCCCCGCGATCGTCCGCAACAGCGTCGACTTCCCGCACCCGGACGGCCCGACGACGCACAGGAGTTGACCGTCGGGCACGGTGAGGGTGATGTCGCGCAGGACGGGATGGTCGCCGTACCGCTGGCCGAGCGAGTCGAGACGGAGCATGCGAGGCGGTCACCTGTCCCCGGAGTCGGGCGGGCGTGCGGCGTCACCGTCGGCGACACGGACGTGGAGCAGGAAGGGGCCGTCGCGGTCGCCGTGCCCGGCGAGGGCATGGTCGAGGGCGGCGGGAAGTCCGGCGGGCCGCTCCACGTACGCCGACGGGCAGCCGAAACCCGCCGCCACCCCGGCGAAGTCGATGTCGCCGATGTCCGTGCCGGGTACGGGCGCGATGTCGATGCGGCGGCCGAGGGCGCGTACGGCGGCGTATCCGCCGTTGTCGAGGACGACGTACGTGACGGGCGCCCGGTGTCGCGCGGCGCTCCACAGGGCCTGCACGGAGTACAGCGCCGAGCCGTCGCCGACCACGCACACCACCCGCCGCCGGTCGGCCAGCGCGCGTCCGACGGCCAGCGGCAGCCCCCAGCCGAGCGCCCCGCTGCCGGTGGTGAGGAACCCGCCCGCCGATTCGATCCGCACGCGCGCGTGCAGCGCGTCGCGATGGCTGGGCGCCTCCTCGACGAGGACGCGTTCCCGGGGCAGCCGTTCCTGGAGCAGGTCGAGCACCAGCTCCGGCGTGATCGTGCCGTCGTCGGGAGCGCGCGGGGGGATGGGAGCGGGGCGCGCGGACGGCGGTTTGCGGTCCGACTCCCCCACCAGTGCGGCGAGTTGACCGACCGCCGGCTTCAGGGTCGTGACGATGCTCGTGCCCGTGGGCAGCCAAGCCGCCTGGCCCGGATCGCAGTCGAGGTGGAAGAGCTCGGTGCGGGCGGGCAGCGGCGGGCTCTCCGTGTGGAAGTGGTACGTGAACAAGGGCGCCCCCAGGGCGACCACCACGTCGTACGCCTCCAGGCAGGCCACCAGCCGGTCGGCCGCCGGCGGCAGGAAGCCCTGGAAGAGCGGATGCGACTCGGGGAAGCCGGAGCGCCCGGACATCGGGCTGATCCAGACGGCGGCGCGGGTGCGTTCGGCGAGGGCGCGGACCTCGGCCGACGCGCACTCGTCGTCGACTCCGGGGCCGACCACCAGCGCGGGCCGCTCGCAGCCGTCGAGGCGTGCCGCGAGGGCGGACAGGGCGCCCGCGTCCGCGGTGAACGAGCTGTGCACCGCGCGCGGCTCGACCGGCGCGGCCGGCCGGTCCCAGTCGTCCTCGGGCACGGAGACGAAGACGGGGCCACGGGGAGGGGCCATGGCAAGGCGGTGGGCTTCGGCGAGCACGGCGGGTACGTCGGCGGCGCGGTCCGGCTGGCGGCTCGACTTCACGTACGGGCGCGGGAACTGGACCGGGTCGTCGGCTCCGAGGAACGGCCTCAGCTGGGTCAGGGAGCGCGACTGCTGGCCGGCCAGGACGACGAGGGGTACGCGGTCGCGGTACGCGTTGAAGACGGCGCCCAGGGCGTGGCCTACGCCGCCCGCCGAGTGGAGGCTGACGAGGGCCGCGCGGCCGGTGCCCAATGCGTGTCCTGCGGCCATGCCGACGGCTACGGATTCCTGTAGTCCCAACACATAGGTGAAGTCGTCGGGCCAGTCGCGGAACATCCGTAACTCCGTGGAGCCCGGGTTGCCGAAGACGGTGGTCATGCCGGTGTCGCGGCACAGCCGGATGACGGCTTCCAGGACCGTTTCCGTCATGTGGGCCTCCCTCGGCCGAGCAGTCGCTTCTCGACCGCCAGCAGGCCGGTGTTGAGTACGTATCCGAGTGCGCCGAGCAGCACCAGCACGGCCCATACCGTGAGCAGGTCGGAGCGCGACTGGGCGTCGGTGAGTGTGAAGCCGATGCCGTTGGCCGTGCCGGGCAGCAGCTCCGAGAAGACCATGAGGATGAGCGAGAGCGAAAGGCTCAGGCGCAGGCCCGCGAAGATGCGCGGCAGGGCGGAGGGCAGGAGCAGGAGCCAGAGTCGTTCGGTCGTGGTCAGACGAAGTACGGCGGCGACTTCGAGGCGTAGGGGGTCGATGTTGCGGGCGCCTTCCGCCGTGTTGATCAGTACGGGCCAGATCGCGCTGAAGACGATCGACGCGAGTTGCATCTGGGTGCCGAAGTCGAAGATCACGACGAAGACCGGGACCAGGGCCGGGGGTGGGATGGCTCGGGCGAACTGCAGGACCGGGTTGCAGAGGGCGTAGGCGCGGCGGGAGCGGCCGAGGGCTGTGCCCAGCGCGATGCCAGTGGCCGCGGCCAGGGCGAAGCCGGTGGCCATGCGGGCGAGGCTGGGGAGGATGTTGTCAGTGGCTTCGGGGGTGAGGAAGGCGTGGGTGGCCGGTCCGGAGAACCACAAGTCGTGGGTGTGGCGGGCGATTTCGGCGGGTGGCGGGAAATAGACGCTGTCGTGGGTGCGGGTGGTGAGCTGCCAGGCGGCCACCGCTGCCGCGAGCACGGTCCAGCGGAGGAGTGCGCCGCGCGCCGGCGTCGCCCTGCGGGATTCGCCCCCGCCGCCCCTACCCGTCCCATCCTCGGGGGCTCCGCCCCCGAACCCCCGTATCGGCCTGAACGGCCTCGTCCTCAAACGCCGGACGGGCTTGAGGTCCCCCACCCACCTCATCGCCGCCCCCGATGTTCCGGCGTCCACGGGAACAACCGCCGCTCGCCCCACACCAGCACACTGTTGATGACCAGCCCCAGCAGGCCGGCCCACACCACCCCCGCCAGTACATCCCGCGTGCCGTCCGTCGCCAGGCCGGACTGGGCGATGAAGATGCCGAGGCCCTCGCCGAAACCGGCCAGGATCTCGGTGGCGACGGCGAGGATGAGGGCGATGGCGGCGGAGATGCGGAGGCCGGCGGCGATGAAGGGGGCGGTGGCGGGGAGTTCGACGCGGACGAGTACCGAGAGGCGGCCGAAGCCGAAGGCGCGCAGGGTGTCCTTGGCGAGTGGGTCGGTCTCGCCGAGGCCGTAGATGGTGTTGAAGAGGATCGGCCAGACGGACGCGTACGTGATCAGCGCGACCTTCGTCTCCGTCCCCGAACCCAGCAGCAGCGAGACCAGGGGGATCAGCGCCACGGACGGCAGGGGGCGGAGGAACTCGACGATCGCTCTCACGGCCTCGTCGACCAGCGGAACGCTGCCGAGCAGCAGACCCACGGGGACGGCGATCGCGCACGCGAGGCCGAGGCCGAGGGCCCACACGCGCACCGTGGCGCCGACACCCTCCAGGAAGACCGAGTCGCCCGCCAACTCCACCGCGCGCGCCAGGACTTCGGAGGCGGGCGGCAGATAGCTGCGACGCACCAGACCGGCCCGGCTGACCGCCTCGCACAGTCCGAAGGCGAGCAGCACTCCGAGCCCACCGAGCAGCAGCTCCTGCCGACGCCTCACAAGAGCCACCTCAACAGGAGCCACCTCGCACAAGCAACCTCACGCATGACACTTCTGACACTTCAGAAACGGCCGCCCCGCCGGGACTCCCTCACTTGACCAGCAACGTCGCCGGATCGATCGCCTTCTTCAACAGGCCCTGCTCCTTCATGAGTTCGGTGAGACGGCTCAGCTGGGACACGTCCGTGGTCGTCGGATAGGCCGGCAGCCGGATCGACTCGGCCTGGTCCGCGGTCACCTTCGTGTACTTGGGCAACTCCTCACGTACGGCGGTCTGGTCCTCCGTGGCGATCTTCGCGGCCGCGGCGATCGCCCGCTGGAAGGCCGCGGCCGTCTTCGGGTTCTCGGCGGCGAATCCGCGGGTGGTGACGTACCCGCTGATCGGTATGGACTGGACGGGTGAGGATCCGCCGTCGATGAGCACGCGCGCGTTCAGCTCGTTCTGTAGGGCGCTGTTGAAGGGCTCGGCCGCGTGCACGGCGTCGACCTGTCCCTTCTCCAGGGCGGGTCCCATCTGCGGGAAGGCGATCTGCCGGTACTCGGGCCGCCCGACATTCCGTTCGTCGAGGACCGCGTTGAGGGTCAGTGACTGGATGTTGTTGAGGATGTTGACGGCGACCTTCTTGCCCTCGAGGTCGGCGACGGTCTTGATGTCCGAGTCCTCGGGCACGAGTACGTCCATCATGTGCGGCGCGACGCGGGCCCCCTCGGCGAGGATGCGGAGGTCCAGGGTGCCCTTCTCGTGTGCCTGGAGGAAGGTGACGTAGTTCGCGCTCGCGATCACGTCGACCTGGCCCTTCGACAGGGCGGGCAGTGCCTGGATGCTCTGCTGGACGGGCTGGATGCGGACGTCCAGGCCCTCCTTCTCGAACAGGCCCCGGTCCTGCGCGATGTAGAGCGTCGCGTCGTCCGCCAGCGGGAGCGCGGCGACGGTGACGCTCGACCTCTCCGGTCCTTGGCCCCCGTCGTTGCCGGAACCGGAGTCGTCGGAGTCGTCGCCGCAGGCCGTCAAGGCCATCACCAGCGCCACCGCGATGGCGATCAACTGTCCCGTACGGAAACGGACTCGGCGCGTCAGCATGCGCGCATGATGGCCCTCACCTTGACGTGATCACTACACACTTATGCGCCGTTCCCGCGGCCGTTGGAAAAATGCGAAAGCACATTCGCGGCCACAGGACAGGCCACCGGACATCCCCCGGATGCCGCAGCTCTCCCCGCACGCCCTTGCCGCCCCGCCCCGGCAGGGCCACCTTGGTCGCATGACCTCCTTCGTGCTCCCCCATGAAGTGCACGGCGACGGCGCCCACCAGGTGTTCGCGGTGCACGGCTGGTTCGCCGACCGGTCCGCGTACGCGCCGGTGCTGCCCGATCTCGACCGCGAGACGTTCCGGTACGCCCTGGTGGATCTGCGCGGGTACGGGGAGGCCAAGGACGCCGTCGGCGCGTACACGACCTCCGAGGCGGCGGCCGATCTGGTCGAGCTGGCGGACCGGCTCGGCTGGGAGCGGTTCTCGCTGATCGGCCACTCCATGGGCGCCGGTGTGATTCAGCGGGTGCTGGCGCTCGTCCCGCACCGGGTGCGCAGGCTGGTCGGGATCTCGCCGGTGCCGGCCTCCGGGCTGCCGCTGCCCGCGGACCAGTGGGAGCTGTTCGCGGACGCGGCGCACAGGCCGGAGAACCGCCGCGCCATCATCGACTTCACCACCGGCGGCCTCCGCCCCGCGGCCTGGCTCGACCGGATGGTGTCCCGCTCCCTGGAGGTCAGCGACCCGAAGGCGTTCCGAGCCTGGCTCGACTCCTGGGCCGGCGAGGACTTCCACTCCGATGTCGAGGGGGCGACGGTGCCCGCGCTCGCCGTGACGGGCGGGCTCGATCCCGCCCTGTCGGCGGCCCTGATGGAGGAGACCTGGATGCGCTGGTACCCGCGCGGCGAACTCTCCGTGCTGCCCACGGCCGGGCACTACGCGATGGACGAGGCCCCGCTCGACCTGATCCGGATCGTGGAGCACTTCCTGCGCGAGGACAGGGCGACGACGGACGAGGGCGCGGCGGGGTGAGCCCACGAGCGACGCCACCGCCCGCCCCGGAACCCGTCCCTGAGTCCGTCCCGGAGCCCGTCCCCGACGTCTTCGACCCCCGCGAGTACGCCGTCGGAGTCCCCCACGCCTCGTATCGCGTCCTCCGCGACCACCACCCCGTGGCCTGGCAGCACGAACACGCGGTGCTCGGCTGGCCCGCGGGACCCGGCTTCTGGGCGGTCACCCGGCACGCCGACGTCGTCCGGGTCCTGAAGGACTCGGCGGCCTATTCCTCGTATCTCGGCGCGACCCAGATCAGGGATCCGGACCCCGACGACCTGCCGTTCATCCGTCGCATGATGCTCAATCAGGATCCGCCGGGACACGGCAGGCTGAGGCGGCTCGTCAGCCGCGCCTTCACCCCGCGACGCGTCGACCGCTTCGCTTCGACCGCCCGCGAACGGGCTCGCTCGCTCTTCGAGCAGGCGTTGGCAACTGCCCATAAGAACAACGGGACTTGTGACCTCGTCGCCGACGTGACCGACGACTACGCCCTGCTCAACCTCGCGGATCTGCTCGGCGTGCCGGAGGGCGACCGCGGGCTGCTGCTGCACTGGACCCAGCGCGTCATCGGCTACCAGGATCCGGACGAGGCGGGTCCGCCCGTGGTCGACGCCGCGGGCCGGCCGGTCAATCCGCGCTCACCGGCGGCGCTGCGGGACATGTTCGCTTACGCCCGCGAGCTGGCCGACCACAAGCGGCGGCAGCCCGGCGACGACGTCATGACCGCGCTCGCGGCCGACGGCGAACTCACCACCGCCGAACTGGAGATGTTCTTCTTCCTGCTCACGGTCGCGGGCAACGACACGGTACGCAGCGCGGCTCCCGGCGGACTGCTGGCACTGGCCGAGCATCCGAAGTCGTACGCCCAACTACGTGCAGGGGACGTCGGCTTGGACTCGGCGGTCGAGGAGCTCCTGCGGTGGCACCCGCCGGTGCTCACCTTCCGCCGTACGGCCGCGCGTGACACCGAGCTGGCCGGGGTGCCGATCCGCGCCGGGGACAAGGTGGTCGTCTTCCACGCCTCGGCCAACCACGACGAGCGGGTCTTCGCCGAGCCGCACCGGCTCGACCTGGCGCGTACGCCGAATCCGCACGTGGCCTTCGGGGACGGACCGCATGTCTGCCTGGGCGCGCACTTCGCCCGGTTGCAGCTGCGGATGCTGTACGAGGAGGCGCTGCGCGCGCTGCCCGCGCCGCCGTGTGTCGCGGAGCCTCCCCGGCGACTTGTCTCCAACTTCATCAATGGCTTGAAGTCGTTGCCCCTGCGGGTGGCCTGAGTCTCCCGGTTCTCCTGGGTCCGGCGGGGCACGGGTTGACGGCCCTTGAACAACAACTTAGGTTTGCCTTACCTAAGTAGTCTTCGCCTCCGAAAGGCCAACTACCCATGAGATCCGCCCTGTTCGGCCGCGTCACTCGCCGTGCCACCCGTATCGCCGCCGTCGGCGCCACCGCCGCCGCGCTGACGGTCGGGCTCGCCACCTCCGCCTCGGCCGCCACCGCCACGCGGTCCGTGACGGTGAGCGGGACGACGTACAACCTGTCGCTGATGGCCCCCGACAGCCTGTCGGCCGCCGGGCAGAACATCACCGTCTCCGGCAGCGGCTACAACACGGCGCAGGGCGTCTACGTCAGCCTGTGCGTGATCCCCGACGGCGTCGTGCCCGGGGACCCCTCGACGTACACCTCCCGGCCGACCCCCTGCCTGGGCGGCGCGGACCAGTCGGGCACGACGGGCGCCTCCCACTGGGTGTCGAACCTCGGCGGCGGCACGGTCGCGAACAGCTCCCCCTACGGCTCCGGCGGCTCCTTCGACGTCAGCATCCACGTGAACCCGAACATCGCCTCCGGCCAGGTCTGCGGCACGGACGTCGACTGCGCCATCGTGACGCGCGCCGACCACATGGCGAGCGGCAACCGCTCGTACGACGTCTACCTCCCGGTCACCTTCTCGTGACCGCGCCCTTCAGAACCCGGGGGCGGAGCGATGTGCTCCGCCCCCGGGCGGCGGTCGCCCTGGCCGGGATGACGGCGGTCGTCCTGACGGCCGTCGTCGTCAGCACGCCCGCCGCCGGCGCCGACGACCCGCCCGGGACGGACGCGTACGAGCAGACGGCCCGCCTCACGATCGTCGGCAAACCGCTCGATCTGCTGCTGCACCCCGAGTCGGGGAAGCTGTACGTCGGGTCCGACACCGTCGCCGGTACGACGGGCGGGAGTCTGGCCGGCGTCTACGTCGTCGACCCGGCGTCCGGAGGCGTACTGACCTGGGTGCGCAACTCGCCCGGCAGCACGGGGCAGTCCACCCAGCTCCCGGCCAAGCGCTTCGCCGGATCGCTGCCCGGCGACGGCGCGCACTATCTGGTCGGACTGCGCGGGATCGCCGGCGCGAAGGACGGGGATGCGGCGGGGCGCGGCGGCTGGCTCACCGGTACGTCGATCACGCAGGCCAAGTCCGGCGTGAAGGCCGGCACGGTCGTCGTCGTACGCGGGACGAAACTGGAGGAGGTCGCCGTCGGCGAGACGGCGGTGACCGTGGAGCGCTCCCTCACGCTGCCGGCCGCCGGCGGACCGCTCGCCGTGGACACGGCCGCCGGGCAGATCTGGGTCGCCGACAACGCCAACAGCCTGCTGCGCAGGGTCGATTCGGCCGGGTTCGCGCTGGACGGCAAGGAGATCCCGCTCGGCTCCGGCGCCGCGGTGTCCTTCCTGGAGTGGGACATCGAGCACGGGGTGCTGTGGGCGGGGCGCGGCAGCGTGCTGGAGGCGTACGACCTCGCTTCCGGCAAACTCGCCGCCACCTTCGAGGCGAAGCCAGGGGACTCCATCGCCGATGTCGCCTTCGACCCGCGGTCCGACCAGGCGTTCGCGGTGTGGCAGGACTTCGGCAATCCGCCGGAGGAGGGGGACGGGGTCGGGCAGCTCTCTGTGTACGACACGGCGACGCTCAAGGACTTGGACAAGGGTGCCGAACTGCCAGGCAACAACGGCCAGTTGGGCAACTCGTCGGTCGCGGTGACGCCGGGCGGCGGTTCGGTGTTCGTCGCGAGCCCGTCGGATGCCTCGCTCACCGTGTTCCGGGCTCCGGTACCGCCGTCGCCCTCCGCCTCGCCGTCGGCTTCGCCGTCCGAGTCGGCGTCACCGTCACCCTCGCTGTCGGCCTCGCCGACCCCTTCCGGGGGAACACCGGACCCGTCGCCCAGCGACACCGGTCCGGGTGGCGACCCGACCGACCCCGGCACGACGGTCCCCGTCGACGGCCCGACCGCCGACGGGGACGGCGCCGGCAGCACGGGCGGCGGCGCGCAGACCACGACCGGTGGCGGCTCGGTGACCACCACCGGCGACGGTTCGCTCGCCTCGACCGGCGCCGGCGTGCTCCTTCCCGCCGCGGCCGGCACCGCAGCGCTGCTCGCCTCCGGCACCGCCGCGGTGCTGTGGCGCCGCCGACGGGCGACGACGTAGGCGGAGCAGCGGACCACGAAGCAGGCGGGGCAGGCGGGGCACGCGCCTCAGAAGGCCGACAGTCACAAAAGGGCCCAACAAGGGCCCGTATCAGTGCTGTTGGGTCTTCTGGGGCGTCGCCTCGCTCGGCCGTACGACGACGTATCCCTCGCCCTGGAGCATCAACTGCACCGCCTCGCCGGAGCCGCCGCGGATCATCGAGCCGATGGACTGCGAACGGTGGAGTGAGGTCTGGAGGTTGGCCGTCCAGCCGACGATGGCGTCCGTGTCGACGTACACCGGCCACTGCGGTGAGACCGGGATGACCAGCGGGTTGCCCTCGCAGACGAGGCCGAGCCTGCCCTGTCCGGTGAAGACGCTGTTGAACAGTCCGCCGCCGGTGATGCCCGCGCCCTTCACCGTCTTGATCTCGTACTTCAGCGAGGCGTCGAAGCACAGGACGTTGCGGCCGTTGACCGTGAAGACGTCGCCGGGGTCGATGTCGACGATGAAGCAGTTCTGCGCCTCGTTCGCGAACCAGGCCTCCCCCTGTCCGCGTACCGCCATGAGCGGCAGCCCCTCGCCGGTGACGGCCCGTTTGAGCATGCCGCCGACGCCCTGGCCCTTGCGTTCGAACTGGAGATTGCCGCGGTAGGCGATCATCGCGCCCTGCCGGGCGAGCATCTCGCCGTTGACCGCGTACTTGATCGACTTGGCGTTCTGCACGCTCATGCCCACCGTGGCGGCCGGCTGCACCATGTACTCGCTGGAAAACAGATCACCCTTCATGCGGGCATCCTGTCCCGGACGCGCGGGTTCCACCATCCGGCGACGGGATGAAAGGCATGCGCCGAAGGTAGGCGTCCGCGGAACGAAAGGCGGGGCGGTGCAACGAAAGGCGGGGCGGCCGACGCCCGCTCGCGTCGACCGCCCTGCCGGGGCCTTTCGGCCCCACCCTGTGGGGGGTGGTTTTCTCAGCCGTCACCCTGTGGGGGACGGACTCTCAGCCGTCACCCTGTGGGGGGTGGGCTCTCAGTCGTCGTTCAACGGTCCTCAGAAGGTCAGCTTCCAGCTGTTGATCCTGCCGGTGTCCGCGGAGGCCACGTCCTGGACGCGCAGCTTCCACGTGCCGTTGGCGGTCTCGCTGGAGGCGTTCACCGTGTAGGTGGTGCTGACGTTGTCCGCCGAGTCCGAGGTGCTGGAGGACTTGAGGCGGTAGGCCGTGCCGTCCGGGGCGATCAGGTCGATCACCAGGTCACCGCGGTAGGTGTGGGTGATGTCGACGCCGACCTGAAGGGCCGAGGGAGCGTTGCCGCTGCGGCCGGTGACGGCGATCGAGGACTCGACGGCCGAGCCGGCGTCCGGGATCGAGACGGCGGTGGTGCTGGTGAAGGTGGTGCCCCCCGTGGAGCCGTCGGTCCCGCTCACCGCCTGCACCGTCTTGGCCGCGTCCGCCAGACCCGCACCACAGCCGCCCGAGCAGGCGCCGGGCAGAGCACGCGAGTTGGTCTTGATCGCGGACTCGATCTGGGCCGGGGTGAGCGAGGACTTCGCCGACTTGGCCAGCGCCGCGAGGCCCGCGATGTGCGGGGCGGCCATGCTGGTGCCCTGGTAGTAGGCGTACGACTCCGAAGCCGGGCCCTGCGTACCGGAGTTGAGCGTGGACAGGATGCCGTTGGCGGTGCCGGTGCTGGTCTGGCCGCCCGGGGCCGCGATGTCCACGACCGAACCGAAGTTGGAGTACGAGGCCTTGGCGCCGGTGCGGCTCAGCGCGGCGACGGAGATGACGTTGTTGCAGCTCGCCGGCGAGTAGTTGGCCGCGTTGGCGTTGCTGTTGCCCGCCGCGACGACGACTGTGGTGCCGCGGTTCACGGCGTTGTTGATCGCGGTCTGGGTGGCGGAGGTGCAGGCGCCGCCACCGCCCAGGCTCATGTTGATGACCTTGGCGACGTTGGTGTTCGCGGGGACGCCGGAGACGGTGCCGCCGGACGCCCAGGTGATGGCGTCGATGATGTCGGAGTCGTAGCCGCCGCACTTGCCGAGGACGCGCACCGGGGAGATCTTCGCGTTGTACGCGATGCCGGCGACGCCCTTGCTGTTGTTGGTGGCGGCGGCGATGGTGCCCGCGACGTGGGTGCCGTGCCAGGAGGAGCTCTGGCCTGCTGCCTGGCCGCACTCGCCGGCCGCGTACCAGTCGCCCGGGTCGGCCGGGTTGCTGTCGCGGCCGTTGCCGTCGACGGAGACCGCGGTGTCGGCGATGAAGTCGTAGCCGCCGACGATGTTGGCGGCGAGGTCGGAGTGGGTGACGTAGCCGGTGTCGATCACGGCGACGGTCACGCCGGTGCCGGTCGCGGTGTCCCAGGCACCGGGCACGCGCATGCCCGCGGTGGACTCGAAGAGGTCCCACTGCTTGCTGTACTCGGTGTCGTTCGGGTCTGCCAGCGGCTTGTTGAGGCGGTCCGGCACGACGTAGGCGACCTGAGGGTCTGCCTGGTACTCGGCGACGACGTCGGAGACGTCGGCCTTGCTGAGCTGCTCGCCCAGGTCGACCAGCGCGGCACCGGTGCCGAGGCGGCGCTCGAAGTCGAGGTTCTCGCCCGCCTCCTTGCCCTTGGCCTCGGCGTCGGCGGCGGCGGCCGAGTTCGACTTGGCCTCGGTGGCGCCCGACTTGTAGCCGACGATCAGCCGCTCGGCCGGGGCGGCCACGGCAGCGGCGGCGGTCTTCGCGGTCTGCTCGGCGGGGACCTCGGCGGTGGCGGGTCCGGCCAGCGCGAGGGACGTGGCGGTCCCGGCCAGCAGCGTCGCGGAGATCGCGGCGACGGATATCAGCTTCCGTCTCGCGGGTCGTTGAGTACGCAAGAGAGTGCCTTTCGTGGCCGGCTCCGGGCAGCGCGAAGCGGCGGTGCGGAGCAGCGGTTCGATTCGCTTCTTCGTCGAAGCGGCGGGGGGTGCACGTGGTGCGATCGAGAAGGCGCCGGGGCCGGCCATGCGCGAGCGACCATTCAGGGGTTACCTGTGGTTCAGCTGTGGCTCGAACAATAGGCGGAGCCCAGATCGCTCGGATACGGGGAAAACCCTCGATCCATGGCCGAGAACCCCCTATAGGGACTGGCCAGTTGGCGAGAGAGGACCCTTTCCGGGCGTTCGCCCCGTCTCACCGGGGAGGGAGTGCCGCCCACCGCATGACCGCATGCCCGCGCGACGGCGGCCCGGTGCGGGCGGCCTCGTGCGCGGGCGTCAAGCGCGGGCGTCGGGGTGCGGGCGTCGGGGTGCGGGCGTCAGGCTTCGACGGCCGTGAGGAACTGCGTGGCGGCGAGTTCGGCGTAGAGCGGGTCGGCGGCCACGAGTTCGCGATGGGTGCCGACGGCCCGTACCTCGCCCGCGTCCATGACGACGATGCGGTCCGCCATGGTGACCGTGGACAGCCGGTGGGCCACGACCAGCACCGTGGTGGTGCGGGCGACATCGGCCACGGTGTCGCGCAGTGCGGCTTCGTTGACCGCGTCGAGCTGGCTGGTGGCCTCGTCGAGCAGCAGTAGCCGGGGCCGTCTGAGCAGGGCGCGGGCGATGGCGACGCGCTGGCGCTCGCCGCCGGAGAGCTTGGTGCCGCGGTGGCCGACCAGCGTGTCCAGGCCCTTCGGCAACCGGTCGACGAGACCATCGAGACGGGTGGTCTTCAGAGCGCGGAGCAGATCGCCCTCGTCGGCGTCGGGATTGCCGAGCAGGAGGTTGTCGCGGAGGCTGCCGGAGAGGACGGGCGCGTCCTGCTCCACGTAGCCGATGGCGGACCGGAGCCCGTTCACATCCCAGTCGGTGAGGTCGCGGCCGTCCAGCGTGATGGTCCCCTCGTCGGGGTCGTAGAACCGCTCGATGAGCGAGAAGACGGTGGTCTTGCCGGCGCCGGACGGCCCGACGAAGGCGGTCATGCCGCGCGGCGGGACGGCGAAGGTCACACCGTGGTGGATGTACGGCAGGTCGTCGGCGTACCGGAAACGGACGCCCTCGAAGGCGATCGAGGCGGGTTCGGCGCCCGGCAGGGGCAGTGGCGCAGGCTCGGCCACCGGTTCGGCGGGCAGCCGCCGTGCCTCCTCGATGCGGGCCAGCGCAGCCGAGCCGGTCTGGTACTGGGCGACGGCTCCGACGACCTGCTGGATCGGTGCCATCAAGTAGAAGACGTACAGGAGGAAGGCGACCAGCGTGCCGATGTCGACGGCGCCGGTCGCGACCCGCGCGCCGCCCACGGCGAGCACGGTGATGAACGCGACCTGCATCGACAACCCGGCCGTGTTCCCGGCCAGCGCCGACCACTTGGCGGCCCGTACGCTCTGCCGCCACGATTCCTCGGCCGCCGCGTGCACCGCCTTCTCCTCGCGGTGCTCGGCCCCGGACGCCTTGATGGTCCGCAGCGCGCCGAGGGTGCGCTCCAGCGAGGCGCCCATCGCCCCGACGGCGTCCTGCGCCCGCCGGCTGGCCCGGTTGATGCGCGGCACGATCACCCCGATCACCGTGCCCGCGCCCAGGACCACGCCCAGGGTGACGGACAGCAGCACCGGATCGACCAGCCCCATCATCACGAGCGTGGCCACCAGCGTGAGTCCGCCCGTGCCGAGACCGACCAGCGAATCGGTGGTGACCTCCCGCAACAGCGTGGTGTCCGATGTGATCCGGGCCATCAGATCCCCGGGCTCGCTCCGGTCGACGGCGGCGATCCGCAGCCGCAGCAGATGCGACACCAGCCCTCGCCGCGCCCCGAGGACGACGGACTCGGCGGTGTATCGCAGCACGTACGAACCCAGCGCCCCGACCGCCGCGTTGACGACCACCAGCCCCGACATGGCCAGCAACGCGCCGGTGATGGCCCGGTCGTGCCCCAGGTCGTCGATCAGCGACCTGGCCACCAACGGCAGCGCGAGCCCCGCCGCCCCGGTCACCAGCGACAGCACGGCCCCGAGCAGCAGCGTCCACCGATACGGACGGACGTACGCGAGCAGCAGCCGCCACGGCGGCGCGGACGGTGAGTCGGACGGTTCGGGCTGCGGCACGGTGTTCCCCCCTTGCGCGTTCGGCTCCCGTCCCGCTCTCGGCCGAAGTGGGAGGAAGCCGATGTCGATGAAGTATCGCCGATGCCACTGACAACGCCGCAGGGGATTTCGGCGGTGGTCCCAGCCCGTGGACTTACGGTCGGACATCGAGGCCTGGGACTGTAGATCCCTGGACCTGTGGACGAGGTGTGTGGATGAGGACTGTGGATGTCGGAATTCTCCGGTAGGACTGGGGCCGCGTTCGTCGCGGGCGGAACCGGCGGTATCGGCGCGGCGATCGTACGGATGCTGGCCGAGCGGGGCAGCGATGTGGCGTTCTCGTATCGCGCCAATCAGATTGCCGCCGACGCTCTCGTAGGTGAGGTCAAGGGGCACGGGCGCCAAGTGGTCGCGCTGCGGCTCGACTTGAGCGACGAGTCGGCCACAGCGACGGCCGTGTCCGAGGCCGCCTCGGCGTTCGGCGGTCTCCATACGCTCGTGTACGCGGCGGGTCCGCACGTACCGATGGTGCATCTGAGCAAGGTCACGCCGAGCCAGTACCGTGCCCAACTCGACGCGGACGCCGGGGCGTTCTTCAACCTGGTCCATCCCGCGCTGCCGATCCTGCGCGAGAGCCGCGGCAACATCGTCGCCGTCACCACCGTGGCCACCCGCCGCTACCCGGTCCGCGACGGCCTTTCGTCCGGTACGAAGGGCGCGGTCGAGGCGGTCGCGCGGGCACTGGCTGCCGAGGAGGGGCGGTACGGCGTCCGCGTGAACTGCGTGGCGCCCGGCATGCTGAACGACGGCATCGCCGCCCGCCTGATCGACACCGGGGAACTGGACGAGGCGGCCCTTGAGATCACCCGGCGCAATATTCCGATGCGCCGGTTCGGCCACGCGACGGACATCGCCGAGGCAGCCGCGTTCCTGGCCTCGGACCGGGCCGGGTTCATCACCGGTCAGGCGCTGGGGGTGGACGGCGGATACAGCGTCTGATGTCCCGGAGATGCCACGGCTCACTCGGGGTCAGCGACCGCGCCGAGCGTCACGCGGCGTGCCCGGTCGGGGTGTCGCTCGGCACCAGGAACATCGCCCCATCCCGTGATGGTGAACCGTTCTACTAATGAGCGCAGTCCCCGAAGAACCAGCGTGGCGCCGGCGCGCCGTCGAGCGATCCACCCGTGCCGCGAAGCTGCGTGCGGAGCAACGCGTGCAGCGCTTCCTGGACTCGGCGCAGGAGCTCATCGCCGAGAAGGGCACGACGGACTTCACCGTCCAGGAGGTCGTCGACCGCTCCAAGCAGTCACTGCGCAGCTTCTACCAGCACTTCGACGGGAAGCATGAGCTGCTGCTCGCCCTGTTCGAGGACGCGCTCTCCAAATCGGCGACCGAGATCCACGAAGCCGCCTCCCCGATGAGCGACCCCCTGCAGGCGCTGCACCTGGCCGTCGACATGCTCTACAAGCAGTCGCACCCCAGCCCCGGCGTGCAGCGACCGCTGTTCAGCGACTTCGCCCTGCAGCTGCTGGTGAAGCACCCCTCGCAGGTGGCGACCGCGCACGTTCCGCTGCTCAACGTCTTCACGGAGCTCATCCAGCAGGCCACCGACGCCGGTGTCATCCCCGCCGGGAAGCCCCGCCGTCAGGCCGCGCTCGTCATGCAGACCGTCATGTTCGCCGCCCAGGCCCACGGCGTGCCCGCCGACAGCCACGCCCACCCGGTGACCTCCGAGGAGCTCTGGCAGTTCTGCCTCGGCGGAATCTCCGGTGTGCCCGCGACGACGGGCAGGTCCACGACCTTCTAGCAGACCCTCAGGCGCCGCAGCTGCCATGACCGCGCTACGGCACCCCGGCTGCCACTACGGCATCACGCCAAGGCGAGCGCAGCGCAACGGCCTGCCGCCACCCACGAATCGCCTTCGGCGGCATACCGACTCCAAGGACCCCGGTCAGGTGGTCCCCGGTGCGGTAGGCGACCACGAACCGACGTTCATCAAGGTCCCCTTCCACCACGGCAACCTCGTCATGACCGCGCAGATATCCGAACGCCTGCACCTTCATGTCGTACTGGTCGGACCAGAAGTATGGCACCGGAGCGAACGGCTTGCGCGCCTCCGGGCGGAGGAGGTTGCGGGCGACGGCCATACCCTGCTCGGCGGCGTTCGTACGGTGCTCGATGCGCATCGGCACCCCGAACAGCGGGTTGAACCAGCGGGCGACGTCCCCGGCCGCGTAGACTCCCCCAGCCTTCGGCCGGGGGGACCCCAGACGGCCTCGCAGTACTCGTCGCAGACCACCCCGTCGCCCACCGTAAGACCGCTCTCCGCCAGCCACTCGGTGTTGGGCAGCGACCCGATGGCCACCAACACCTCGTCGGCCTCGACCAGTTCACCGTCGGCGAGCCGCACGCCGGCCTCCGTCACCGCGGCCACGCCGACCCCGGTGCGCAGGTCCACGCCGTGTTCCAGGTGGGCCGCCGCCAGCACCCGCCCCACTTCGTTGCCGACCGCGTGGCCGAGCGGCACCGGCGCCGGTTCCAGGAGCGTGACCTCGGCGCCGAGACCCCGGGCCACGGCGGCGGCCTCGGCCCCGAGGAACCCGGCGCCGACCACCACCAGACGCCGCCCCTCCGCCAGCCGGTCCCGCAGCGCCAGCGCGTCGTCCAGGGTGCGCAGCACATGCGCGTCCCCCTCACCGGGCAGCCGCCGCGGACGTACACCGGTGGCCACGATCAGACCGTCGTACGCCGCCCGCGTCCCGTCGGCCAGCACCACCGCCCGCCCCTCGAGATCGAGACCGGTCGCGGCCGTGCCCAGCCTCAAGTCCAGGTCCAGGGCGTCCAGATCACCGGAGGAACGCAGTGCGAGCCGGTCGTGCTCCCACTCGGACGCCAGGATCTGCTTGGACAGCGGCGGCCGGTCGTACGGAGCGTGCGTCTCCGCACCGATCATGGTGAGCGTGCCGTCGTAACCCTCCCGGCGCAGTGTCTCGACGGCGGCCAGTCCGGCCGCCGAGGCACCCACGACGACGATCCGCCTCACTGGTCGACCAGCCGGATCGCCGCTGCCGGGCAGATCGCCACGGCTTCGCGCACTCCGTCGAGGAGTTCATCGCCGGGCTGCTCCGCGAGCAGGACCGCCACACCGTCGTCGTCGCGCTGGTCGAAGACCTCCGGGGAGGCCATGACGCACTGCCCCGACGCCACACATTTCGGTTCGTCCAGTTCTACACGCATGATCCCTTTCCTCAATCCTTCGGTACCTTCGGTACGTTCGCCGGTGAGGGCCGGATCACCAGGCGACGGGCAGAGAGGCGACACCGTACGTGGTGCCGCTATGGTCGAACTCGAGCTCGTCGACCTGGGCGGCCAGGCGCAGCGTGGGAATGCGTCGGTAGAGGGTGCCGTAGACGACCTGGAGCTCCAGGCGGGCGAGAGACTGGCCCAGGCACTGGTGGGGTCCGTAGCCGAACGCGTTGTGCCGGCGCGCGGGCCTGGTGACGTCCACCCGGTCGGAGCCGGGGAACGCCTCAGGGTCCCAGTTGGCGGCGTGCAGATCCACGATGAGGCCGTCGCCCGCGCGGATGACCCGGCCGCCGATCTCGATGTCCTCGGTGGCGACCCGGCGCAGGCCGACCTGGACGATGCTCAGGTAGCGCAGCAGTTCCTCCACCGCGCGGGCGACGATCTTCGGGTCCTCGGAGTCGCGTACCAGGGCGAGTTGCTCGGGGTTCTCCAGCAGGACCAGGGTGCCGAGGCTGATCATCGTCGCGGTGGTCTCGTGACCGGCGATGAGCATCGCGACGCCCATGTGGACGGCCTCGGCCCGGCTCATCTCACCGGCGTCGACCCGGCCCGCCATCTCGGACAGCACAGCTGAACGGCCCGTCGGCCGGAGCCCCGCCCCGCGTGAGTGGAGAGCGGGGAGGGGCCGCCCGCACCCTGCGGTGTTCCCGTGCCGTCAGACCGGTGCCGTCAGGCCGGGCGCGACGAGGCATCCTCGTCCTCGAGCCTGACTTCGGTGTGCAGGAAGTCGTCGACCATCCGGTGGAACAGCGTGGAGAGCTGCCGCAGTTCCTCCGGCGACCAGTTGGCCAGCGCGAGCTCCATGCCCCGGCAGCCCGCCATGCGGATGCGGTCGATCGCCTCCTGGCCGGCGGGGGTGAGCTCGATGCGCTGGGCGCGGCGGTCATCCGGGTCCGGGACCCGGGTCACGTAACCGCCCTTCTGCAGCTGCTGCACCTGCCGGGTGACATGTGACGCCTCCACGGCCAGCCGGGCCGCCAGCTCGCCGGGGCGCATGGGCTCCGAGTCGGCGATCTGCCGCAGCAGCGCCACGGCGGCACGATCCAGCGACACCCCCGCCATGGCCATGAGGCGGTCGTGCTGCCTGACCCGGCCGGTCAGATACACGATGCGGGTGAGCGCTCGCTCGATCTCGATCACATCCTGCGAGACGGGGGCGGAGGCGTCTTCCAGCCCGGGGCCGGGGCCGGGGCTGGGTGCGGGTGATGGTGTGGACATGGCCCCACTTTACCATCTGCTTGCCTGACTCAAGTAAATTCCGCATTAGCTTGCTTGACTCAAGTAAGGCACACATGTTTGCCTAACTCAAGTAAGTCGTCGGCCGCCGCGACGAGACCGGCCGGTCCCCTTCCTCCAGAACCGCGGGAGTTCCCATGTCACACACCACAGCCACGGCGGCCGAGCAGGGGCAGTACCGCCGTGCCCAGGGCCCCCGGGTCCGGCCTGACCCCGGTCGCCGTCGGCGTCGCCGGTCCGGTCGTGTCACTCCAGCGGTGGCACGGCCCGCGGCATCGCACCGAGACTGACGTTCAGCCGAGCCCGCGGCATCTCCGCCGCCGGCACCCGGACCGGGGCCCCTGAGCGGAGGCGGCCCCGTCGCGCCAGACCCGTGGGGACGGGGACCGGCGCGGTCCCGGGCCCGGCGGACGGACAACTCCCCCCGTTCACCGCCGGGCCCGGGACACCGACCCCGGTCGAAAAGGCCTCTCACCTGCCAGCCGAGCCGACGCCGTACCCGCGGTGCCGTCTCACCGACGCCTGGGCGAAGGCCCACGGCCCCGGCGTCATAAGTCCCTGCATCAGCCTGTGGGGCAAGGTGGCTGCGCCGAGGAGCAGGCCGCCGCCGTCGTGTTCCTCGCCTCCGAGGCCGCCGGCGACATCAACGGCGCGCCATCCTGCCCGTCGACAACGGCTGGTCCGCCCTTTGACCAGCCAACTGCCGGATCAGGTCATGCAGGCCATGGCGTCCATCGCCGCGAGGGCGGTCCGACGATCGCGATCACAGCCCGGCCGCCGCCCCCACCCCGCCGGCGCCGAACCCCTCCTTGAGCCACCAACTCATCAAGTCACCCAGTCACCCAGTCACCCAGTCACCCAGTCACCGACTCACCGAGTCACCGACCCATCAAGTCACTCAGCCATCCAATCGCCCAGGAAGTGAGCCACCAGCATGGCCACCATGAAGTCCGTCCGCACCGGCCCCGTCGGCAAGATCGACGTCGTCGACACCGAACGCCCCACCCCCGGACCCCGCGACGCCCTGCTCAAGATCCGCGCCTGTGGCATCTGCGGCACCGACACCTTCTTCCTCCACCTCGGCGGCGCCCCCATGGGCCCTGACGGCTCGATGGTCTCCCTGCCGCTGGGCCACGAACCCGCCGGCGAGATCGTCGCCGTCGGCCCCGAGGTCACCGGGCTGACCGTCGGCGACCGGGTGGTCGTCAACCCGCAGGGCGTGCCCTCCGGCATCATCGGCTGCGGCGGCAAGCACGGCGCGATGAGCGAATACCTCCTCATCGAAGACGCCGCGCCCGGCACCAACCTCACCGTCGTCCCCGACACGCTGCCCTACGCCGTGGCCGCCCTCAACGAACCCCTGGCCGTCGCCCGGCACTGCGTCAACCGCTCCAACGCCCAGCCCACCGACAAGGTCGTCGTGTTCGGCGCCGGCCCCATCGGGCTGGGCGCCACCATCTGGCTCAAACTCCGCGGCGTCGCCCGTGTCACCGTCGTCGACGTACTCCCCGAACGCCTGCACACCGCCCTGGCCGTCGGCGCCGACGCGGTCGTCAACTCCGCCACCGACGACCTCACCGCCCGCCTCACCAGCCTGCACGGCCCGGCCACCAATGCGCTGGGCCAGCCCCGCCCCGGCACCGACATCTACATCGACGCCGCCGGCGCCCCGGCGGTCATCCAGGCCACCGTCGACAACGCCAAATGGGGCGCCACCCTCGTCATGGTCGCCGTCCAGAAGAAGTCCGACGCCATCGACCTGGGCGGCATGCTGCGCAGCGAACTCACCCTGATCGCCTCCCAGGGTTACCCCACCGAGATCTTCGAGGTCACCCCCGAACTCGTCGAACACCACGAACGCTTCGCCCAACTCATCAGCCACCGCATCCCGTTCACCGACGTCGAGCACGCCTTTGACCTCGCCCTCACCCCCGGCGCCGCCGAAAAGATCGTCGTCACCTTCGACGACCAGGACTGAGCCGAGCAGTTCACCGAAAGACCCCCGCCCTCAGGCGGGGGTCTCGACGTCGGATGCGGCGCTTCGTTCGGATGCGGTTCCGGTACAGCGTTCGAAGTTTGTGCACTTTACACACACTATGTATCATGCACAGCACGTGTGAGGTGCATATTTGATGTCATGTCTCCTGTCCCGACCCTCAGGCCCAGGCTCGGGGCGAGAGTCCAGATCTGGGGAAGGACCGGCGGCATGGACAAGCCCACGCACTTGATCGAGTTCGAGACGATGCTGCTCGGGCGGCACCTCTACCTGAACTCGCCCCGGGCCCGGGCCGGCGGCCGTCTGGAGCGCAGCGCCTACATCCTGCTCAGCCGCATCCGTATGGAAGGCCCGATGTCCATCGGGCAGCTCAGCGACGCCTTCGGTCTGGACGCCTCCACGCTCAACCGGCAGACCGCCGCCATGCTGCGCGGCGGTCTCGTCGAGCGCATTCCGGATCCCGAAGGGGGCATCGCCCGTAAGTTCCGCATCACCGCCGAGGGCGAGCGCCGTCTCGACACGCACCGCTCGGAGGCCATCCGCGGGCTGGAGAAGGTGATGGCCGACTGGGATCCCGAGGAGATCGCCGCCTTCGCCGACTACCTCAAGCGTTTCAACACCGACATCGAGAGCCTCGACGAGCGTCCATGGCCCCGCCCTTGAAGAAAGGGCTACCTGGGCTGCCCCGCCGGGGGCCCCTCGTCCTCGTCACGGACTAACAGGACTCCGCCCGGCGCCTCGCGTAAGTCTCAACGCCCCACGTGCGTCTCGACTCCTCCCGTACGTCTCGGCCGCTCTCGTACGTCCGGTGCCTCGCATACGTCCCGGCTTCCCGGCTTCTCCTGTTACGTCCCGCTCCTCCCCTACGCCCCAGAGCCTCCACATCCGCCTTCATGCCGACCTCGGTGTCCTCCCGTCGTGCCCCCGGATGACGTGCCGGACACCGGCGTACTGCGTTCTCAGTAGTGCGGAGTGTCGGCAGGCGCACGACGACGTGGCGGTCCCCGGCCGGGAGTCTTGGCAGGAACCCGAGACCAGATGTGGAGACCTCCGTCCCGTGGCTACTTTTCTCTATCGACTGGGCCGTCTGACGTTCCGACGGCGCTGGATCACCACCTTCCTGTGGGTGGCGGTGCTGGCCGCGGTCGGCTTCGGCGCCGCCCAGGCGCCCGAGGCCCCCGAAGAGGGCAGCTCCATGCCGGGCATCGAGGCCCGGAAGGCATTCGACCTGATGGAGCAGCGCTTCCCCGGGTCCGAGGCCGATGGGGCGAACGCCCGGGTCGTCTTCATCGCGGAGGACGGTCAGAAGATCACCGCCGCCGACAACCGGGAAACCATCGACACGTTCGTCGAGCACGCGGCCGACGGGTCGCAGATCGCCGGCGCCGTGAACCCCTTCCAGGCGAAGGCCGTCAGCAAGGACGCCTCGACGGCGTACGCGACCGTCACCTTCAAGGTGAAGGCCGACGAGCTCACCGACGCCGCCAAGAAGCACCTCGAGGAAGCCATAGAGCAGGCCCGTGACACGGGCCTGACCGTCGAGGTCGGCGGTACGGCGCTGGCCACCCAGCCCGCGGCGGGCGCGGCCGCCGAGCTGATCGGCGTCTCCATCGCGGCCCTCGTCCTGCTGATGACCTTCGGCTCGCTGGCCGCCGCCGGACTGCCGTTGCTGACCGCCATCCTCGGCGTCGGCGTGAGCATGTCCTCGATCATGGCCCTGGCTGCGACGTTCGAGATGTCCTCGTCGACCGGCACGCTGGCCACCATGCTCGGCCTCGCGGTGGGGATCGACTACGCCATGTTCGTCGTCTCCCGTTACCGCGAGGAGCGGGCGAAGGGGCACACCCCCCAGGAGGCGACGGGCCTGGCCGCGGGCACCGCCGGCTCCGCGGTCGTCTTCGCCGGTCTCACCGTTGTCATCGCGCTGGCCGGACTCTCGGTGATCGGTGTCCCGATGCTGACCAAGATGGGCCTGGCCGCGGCCGGCGCGGTCGTCGTCGGCGTCCTCATCGCGCTGACCCTGGTCCCGGCCCTGCTCGGGTTCTGGCCCAACGCCGTCCTGTCCCGCAAGGCCCGCAAGCGCGGCCGGATCACGGAAGGCGGCGAGAACAACGGCGGCAGCCGCTGGGCCCGCTTCGTGCTCCGCCGGCCCGTTCCCGTCCTGCTCGCCTCCGTCGCCGGACTCGGTGTGCTCGCCCTGCCGGTGACCGACCTGCAACTGGGCATGACCGGGGACGAGGCCAAGCCCACCTCCACCACCGAGCGCCGCGCCTACGACGCCCTCGCCGACGGCTTCGGCCCCGGCTTCAACGGCCCGCTGACCATCGTCGTCGACGCCAAGGGCGCCCAGGATCCGAAGGCCTCGGTCCAGACCATCGAGGACAAGATCGGCGCCACCGAGGGAGTCGTCTCCGTCTCGCCGGCCCGGTACAACGCCGAGGGCGACACGGCGGTCTTCTCCGCCGTCCCGGCCGACTCGCCCACCAGCGAGCAGACCAAGGACCTCGTCAAGACCATCCGCGACGAACGTCCCGCGACCGAAGCCTCGACGGGCGCCGACTTCGAGGTCACCGGCACCACCGCGCTGAACATCGACGTCGCGCAGAAGATGCAGGACGCGCTGATCCCGTACCTCATCGTCGTGGTGGGTCTGGCCATCCTGCTCCTGATGATCGTGTTCCGCTCCATCCTGGTACCGATCAAGGCGGCCCTCGGATTCCTGCTCTCCGTGCTGGCGGCGCTGGGTTCCGTGGTCGCGGTCTTCCAGTGGGGCTGGGGCGCCGACCTCATCGGCCTCGAGTCGACCGGCCCGATCATGAGCATGATGCCGATCTTCCTGGTGGGCATCGTCTTCGGTCTCGCCATGGACTACCAGGTCTTCCTGGTCACCCGCATGCGGGAGGCGTACGTCCACGGTGACGGGCCCGGCCAGGCGGTCGTCACCGGCTTCCGCTACAGCGCCCGCGTCGTGGTGGCCGCCGCGCTGATCATGATGGCCGTGTTCTCCGGGTTCATCGGCTCCGGTGAATCCATCATCAAGATGATCGGGTTCGGTCTGGCGGTGGCCGTCCTCTTCGACGCGTTCGTCGTCCGTATGGCGTTCGTCCCGGCCGTTCTCGCCCTGTTCGGGAAGGCGGCGTGGTGGATGCCCCGCCGGCTCGACCGGCTCCTGCCCAAGGTCGACGTGGAGGGTGAGACCCTCAGTCGGCGGTCCGCCGTCGCCGCGCCCGCGGGCGGCGTGGACGAGCGGGAAGCGGCTCGCGTCTGACAGTGCTCGCCCGATGAGGGCCGCCCGAGTGGACACGGGCGGCCCTCATTGGGCGTTTTCCCACGGTGTCGCCCACCATGGGGCCCGGATCACAGTGATCGGAGAAGCCGATGATCTTCAGATGGCAGCGATTCGCGAAGAGCCATCCCTACGCCATCGACGTAGCGATCATCGTGCAGGTGTTCGCCGCCGCGGTCCTCGGAAGCTCGTTCAGCGCTCTGGAACCCTCCGGTGCCCGGAACGCCCTGTGGCCCGGCCTGCTCATGGCGGGCCTCGCCTGCGTGGCCCTGCTGTGGCACAGGAGCCATCCCCGCGCCGTCGTCGTTTTGACCGCGATCTGCGGCAACACCGCCGGTGCGATCGGCTATCTGCTCACACCGCTGCTGCTGGCCCCGGTCATGGCCGCGCTGTACTGGCTGGCCGTCCACACCAACCGGAAGACCGCACGCGTCTACTCGTTCGCCGTCACCGCCATGCTGGTGACCACGGCGTTGATCTCCGATCCGTACGACCATCCGCTGGCCCTCAAGACGATCGGCCCCGCCGCCTGGATTGTGATGCCGATCGCCTGGGGTACGGCGGTCCGGCTGCGCGTCGCCTACCTGAAGGCCGTCCAGGCCCGTGCCGAACACGCCGAACGCACCCGCGAGGAGGAGGCGCGCCACCGGGTCGCCGAGGAGCGCATGCGCATCGCCCGCGAGCTGCACGACGTCGTCGCCCATCACATGGCCCTGGCCAACGCGCTGGCCGGCACGGCGGCACATCTCGCGGCCACCCGCCCCGAGCAGAGCACGCGGATCCTCACCGACCTGGTCGGCACCACTTCCACGGCACTGCGCGAACTGAAGGCCACCGTCGGGCTGTTGCGCCAGCCGGACGAGCCCGAGGCACCCCTGGAGCCGGCCCCCGGACTCGGGCGGCTCTCCGAACTGACCGCCGCGTTCGCCTCCGCCGGGCTCACGGTCACCGTCACCACCGAAGGCAAGGAACAGCCGCTGTCGCCGGGGGTGGATCTGACGGCGTTCCGGATCGTGCAGGAGGCCCTCACCAATGTCACCAAGCACGCAGCCGCGCGGGCGGCGCGGGTGAGCATCGCCTACAACCGCGACCGGTTGACCATCACGGTCACCGACGACGGATCCGGGGACGCCCCGCTCGCGCCCTCCCCGAGCGGCGGCTTCGGCCTCATCGGTATGCACGAACGCGCCCAGTCCGTCGGCGGCCGCGTCCGCGCGGGGCGCCGCCCCGAGGGCGGATTCACCGTCACCACCCAGCTGCCGATTCACTCCTAGCCCCCGGAAGCGAACCGAAACAGATGACCATCCGCGTCCTCCTCGCCGACGACCAAGCCCTCCTGAGAGCGACCTTCCGGATCCTGATCGACTCCTGCGACGACATGGAGGTGGTCGACGAAGCCGCCGACGGCAAGGAAGCGGTCGAGCTGACCCACACCCACCGCCCCGACGTCGTCCTCATGGACATCCGGATGCCCGGCACCGACGGCCTGACCGCCACCACCGCCGTCTGCGCCGACCCTGACCTGGCCGGCACGCGGGTCCTCATCCTCACGACCTTCGAGACCGACGAGTACGTGGCCCAGGCCCTGCGCGCCGGCGCGAGCGGCTTCCTCGGCAAGGACGTCACCGCCGACGTGCTCCTCGGAGCCATCCGCACCGTGGCCGCCGGCGAGGCCCTCCTCTCGCCGCTGGCCACGCGCTCCCTCATCGCCCGTTTCCTCGCCGCCCCCACTCCCGCCGACCGGCTGGCGCCTCCCGAGCATCTCGCCAACCTCACCGCCCGCGAACGGGAGGTGATGGCCCTGGCCGCCGAGGGCAAGTCCAACGACGACATCGCCGCGGCCCTCTTCGTCAGCCCGCTGACCGTACGTACGCACGTGCATCGCGCCATGACGAAGCTGGGCGCCCGCGACCGTGCCCAACTGGTCGTCATCGCCTACCAGTCCGGCCTCGTCCAGGCTCCCCCGCCCGAGTCGTGAGCCCGGCCTGCGGGACGGTGCGGTCCCACAGGCCGGGTGAGGGTCAGCTGCCGGAGGCGGCGGCGCGGCGCTTCGTCAGCCACCACGCCCCGGCGCCGAGGACGAGTACCGCCGCGGCCACTCCGCCGACGACCAGGCCCGTGGACGAGCCGTCGTCCTTCTCGGCGTCGGCCTCGGCCGCCGCTGCCTCCGTCTCCGTCTCGGACGGGGTCGCGGTGACCGACGGAGTCGGGTCGGCCGTCGGGCTCGCGGCCGGGCTCGGACTGACCGGGGTCGCGCCCGGTGCCGCCGCCTTCAACTTCAGGAGCGGGGCGGGCTGCTCGGACTCCGCACCGCCCTCGGGCAGCTCGATCCAGCGGGAGACCTTGCCGTCGCTGTAGGTCTCCACCGTCTTGAACGCCACCTCCTTGGCGTCCGGGAGCTGCCGGACCTTGACCTTGTACTCGGCGTCGACGCCGGCTTTCAGGGCGGGACCGCCGAGGGCGTAGCCGTCGTCGGTGGCTTTGAACTGCCAGCCCTTGGGCGCCTCGTCGAGCGAGACGTCGGCCGGCGCGATGCCCTCGGGCAGCACGACCCGCACCTCGCGGAAGCCCCCGGAGTCGGACTCCGCCTCGGAGACGAAGGTGAGCGTGACGTTCTCGGCGAGGGCCTGCGGTTTGTCGGCCTCGACCTCGGAGTGGGCCGAGGCCGGTCCGGCCAGTGCGAGGACGGCCGCCAGCGCGGCGGCGCCGGTCAGCCCGATACGACGGTGATTCCTGGACAGGGACACAGAGGAGCTCCTTGCTGGTGGAACCGGGCGGGCCGAGGCCGGGCCCGGGTGAAGGGGACGACGGGGACGGGTGTGCGTCCCGGAGGTCCCCTGCGCACCAGCGCGTGTTCGAGGGTCTGTGTCCGCGCCCCTGGCGGGAGTTCGAAGGCGCCGGTGAGCGGCGCGGGCAGCGGGCCGTACGCGGTGGCGCCCGGCCCGCCAGGCAGGAACCGGGCCATGAGCGCCGCCGCGAGCGCGCGCAGCGTACGGCCGGTGACCATCGCCGCCGTGACCGCGGCGTCGGCGCGGTGGAACAGCCAGGCGACCACGAGGGCGGCGATGACATGGGCGGTCGTCATGGCCCCGGAGGAGTACTGCCAGGCGTGTCCGCCGCCCGTCGTCATCGCGGTGTGGCCGGCGTGGACCGCGTTTCCCGTACCGCCGCGGTGGCCGTCGCCCGCCGTCGCCAGCGCGAGATGCATCGCGCCCTGTGCCGCGAGGGTGCACCCGACGACCGTGAGCAGTCCGGGGCTGCGGCGGGCGAAGGGCCGTACGACGACGAACTGCGCGATGGCGAAGGCGGTTACGAGCCGCCACGGCAGCTGTCCCCCGTCGACCATGTCGTGGCCGACGGCCGCGAGCACACTGCCCACGAGGGCGAAGGCCGCGGCCCTGACCCGGGCGGCCGCGCGGCTCGGCCCCGGGAGCGGGTCCCGGCCGTCGCGCTGCGTCACATGGTCACCTGGCACGGTCGCCCGTCATCCTCCACCGCGTTCGCCTTGTCGCATACGTCTACGTGAGACGTGGTCGGGCCGTTCACATCGGGAGGAGGGCGCCGGCACGCGGGGGCGGAAACGGTTCAGCCCGCTGCGCCGAGGGACCACCGCGGAACGCTGCCGGCGAGGCGGCACGTGAGGAAGTACAGGGGGATCGGCGGGGTGTAGGGCGAGTCCCCCACCGGGCTGTGGATCAGGCGGGGCCGGTCGGCGAAGGGACCGCGGAGGGCTCGCGTCCAGGACGGGTCGGCCAGCCGGGCACCGACGGTGTAGGTGGTGGAGGACGGCCAGGTGACGCCTATCTGGGATCCGGAGGGGACGATCCACCACCATCGCTCATCGCCGTCGGAGTCGTCGGCGAAGACACAGCCGACGCGGGGCAGGCAGTCCAGGATGCGTTCGCCGTGTTCCCGGGACGTGCCCACGGCGTCGCACCCCAGGCCGGTGCGCAGCTGCGCGGGGATGACCAGGCGCCCTGGACGCTCGGACAGGAGCGTCGCGGACGTAGGTGGCCGTCGGTCGGACGTGGGCGATCGCCGCAGGTCAGGAGCGTACTTCGGTTCCATGAGGCAGGGGTCCTTCGGCCGAGTGGGGGGTGGGCCGGGTGAGGTGCGTGGTGGGCGCGAGCCCGGTGGAGGCGAATTCTCGTGACTCCGACGACGCGGATTCCGACGACGTCGACTCCGACGGCATTGGCTCCGACGGCGTCGGCTGTGATGTCACCGGCTGTGACGGCAGGACGGCCCAGACGATGCGTCCGGTCCCGTCCGCGGTGTCTCTGACTCCCCAGTCGCTGCTGAGCATGCCGACCAGCATGAGCCCGCGGCCGCCCTGCTCGTCGGGCCCCGGCCGGCGCTGTGCGGGGAGCGTCAGACCGCGGTTCTGGTCCTCGACCTCTATGTGGAGCCGCTCCCCGGCGGTGCGCAGCCTGCAGACGATCCACTCGCTCGCCGTGTGCGTGAGCGCGTTGGTGACGAGCTCGGAGGTCACCAACAGCGCGTTGTCGCAGGTCTCGGGGTCCGTGCCCCATTCGCTCAGCAGCTCGCGCACGTTCCGTCGGGCCACGCCCACCGAGGCGGGGGTCGGGGGTATCCCGAACACGCCTGCTCTGTGGGGGTGTTCGTCCGCGGGCAGTCGGCCCAATGGCTTGGTGAGGGAGGGCGGAGCCATCGCCGTTCGCCTTTCGTCTGCCTTCGCACCGGGGGTCAGGCCGGCGCCGGTACCGCACGGACCGGTTCACCGCGAGCCGCGTACTACTCCGTGCTGCTCGCTGTGCCACGTGACGCGTCGCGGCTCGGTCTCCCCCAACTTGGCCGCATCGTCTCGTCGTTCACTGGCCGGGACGGTACGCCCCACTGTGACACCTGCCAACAACACCCCGCAACCGACAAGTTGAAAATTGCAGAGTGCGAGGTGCATGCTGCCCCAGTCGAATGGATGATCGTGACAGACTGCGACCTCTGACCCGCTGTGAGGGGGTAAGGCGTGACCGCGGAGACCGACTGGGGCGGCGCGCCCACTGTCCTGCGCATGATCCTCGGCAGGCAGCTCGAGGAGCTGCGCACCCGGGCCGGGCTGACGTACGAGCAGGCGGGCGCGGCGATCGGGGTCAGCCACTCCACGATCCGCCGCATGGAAGCGGCCAAGGTGGCCCGGCTCCGGCTCGCGGACGCCGAGAAGCTGCTCCAGATCTACGGCGTGACGGACCAGCAGGAGATCGACACCTTCCTGAAGTCGGTCCGCGAGGCCAACAAGCGTGGCTGGTGGCACACGTACCGTGACGTACTGCCGGACTGGTTCTCCGCGTATCTGAGCCTGGAGCAGGCGGCCCTGCAGATCCGCGCGTACGAGGCGCAGTTCGTGCACGGTCTGCTACAGACCGAGGAGTACGCGCGCGCCCTGCTGGGCGCCGGCAATCCGCACGCCTCGGCCGAGGCGACGGAGCGCAGGGTCGCGCTGCGTATGCGACGCCAGGAACTGCTGTCCCGCCCCTCGCCGCCGCGTGTGTGGATCGTGATGGACGAGACGGTGCTGCGGTGGCCGGTCGGCGGGCCCGAGGTGATGCGCGCCCAGATCGACCATCTGATCGAGGTCAACTCACTGCCCCAAGTGACCTTGCAGATCATGCCGTTCAAGAACGGCCCGCACCCGGCCATGCGGGCCGGCGCTTTCCACCTGTTCCGGTTCCGGGCGCGCGAACTGCCGGACATCGTCTACCTCAGCGGCATGGTGGGCGCTGTCTATCTGGACAAGGACGACGATGTCGTGGTCTATCGCGAGGCCCTGGACCGGCTGGGCGCCCAGTCGGCGCCCGCCAGAAAGACCGAGGCTCTCCTCGGTGCGATACGCAAGGAGCTCTGACGTGCACCACCACATACGCAACGGAATGCCGTCCCGGGAACTCGGCGCGCGCGGCTGGCACAAGCCGTGGAGCGACGACGCGGGCGGCGCCTGCATCGAGGCGAAGAAACTCGGCGACGGCCGGGTCGCGCTGCGCCAGTCGACCGATCCCGACGGACCCGCGCTGGTTTTCACTCCCCGCGAGATGACGAGCTTCCTGGCGGGCGTGAAGGCGGGTGACGCCGACTTCCTGCTCTGAGGCGACCGCGGTCCGCCGAGGCACCCGCTGTTCCCGTTCCGCGACACCCCTGCTTTCCTGATCACTGCTGCTTTCCTGATCACTCCTGCTTCTCTGAACACCCTTGATTTTCCTGAGCGTTGACTCTGAACCGACGACTTGATGGGAGGGGCGACCTTGCCCGACAACGGATGGCCGGCCGACCGAATCGACACCGAGAACGCCCACTCGGCACGCATCTACGACTACATCCTGGGCGGTAAGGACTACTACCCCGCCGACAAGGAGGCGGGCGACGCCATGTCGCGGGAGTGGCCCGCCCTGCCGATCCACATGAAGGCCAACCGCGACTGGATGAACCGCGCGGTGGCCTATCTGGCGAAGGAGGCGGGCATACGCCAGTTCCTCGACATCGGCACGGGTATCCCCACCTCCCCCAACCTGCACGAGATCGCCCAGTCGGTGGCCCCCGAGTCACGGGTCGTCTACGTCGACAACGACCCGATCGTCCTCACCCTCTCCCAGGGTCTGCTGGCCAGCACGCCCGAGGGGAGGACGGCGTACATCGAGGCCGACTTCCAGCACCCGGAGGCCATCCTCGACTCCCCCGAGTTCCGCGAGACCCTCGACCTGGGCAAGCCGGTCGCGCTGACCGTGATCGCGATCGTCCACTTCGTGCTCGACGAGGACGACGCGGTCGGCATCGTCCGCCGCCTCCTGGAGCCCCTCCCCTCCGGCAGCTACCTCGCGATGTCCATCGGCACCGCCGAGTTCGCGCCGGAGGATGTGGGCCGAGTCGCCCGCGAGTACGCGGCCCGCAACATGCCGATGCGCCTGCGCACGATCGACGAGGCCCACGAGTTCTTCGAGGGCCTCGAACTCGTCGAGCCCGGCATCGTCCAGGTCCACAAGTGGCACCCGGACGCGACCAGTGGTGAGGGTATTCGGGACGAGGACATCGCGATGTACGGGGCGGTGGCCCGCAAGCCGTAGCGCTCCGCTGGGTGCCTGGTGATTTGCCTGCGGCCCGGTGGGGGTTGGTCGTTCCCTGCGGGCCGGTGGGGGCTGATCGTTCCCTGCGGGCCGGTGGGGGCTGGTCGCGCAGTTCCCCGCGCCCCTTACGGGGCGCGGGTTACTCGTCTTCTGCGGCTAGTGGGGCGTTCGACGGCGTGATTATTCGGGCCGTCAGGTCCGGGGGCTGCATCTCGTGGTCGAACGGGAACATCGGGCGGCGGATGCGGTGATGGCCCAGGCGGACGAGGTTCTGGTCGACGCCGCCCGGGGTGAGGGCCATCTTCCAGGCGGTCGCCATGGCGAAGAGTTCGGGCTCCAGGTAGCCGATCTTGACGATGACGATGTCGGCTGTGCGGGGGGTCAACTCCAGGTCGGTGAAGTCGTGTTCGTGGTGGTACGGCTTGCGGAGCGCGGTGAGGATCACGTACACGCTGCCGACCCGCAGTACCGCCTCCGTCTCCGCGTGCGGGTCGCCGTGGCGGATCGCGTGGACCACGCCCGTCATGGTGAGCGGACCGGCGTGCCGGTCGTCGATCTCCGCGCCCGCCGTGACCGTGACGGTCGCGCCCACGCCCGCCCGCACCGCCTCCGCCACCGCGGCCGGGCCCGGGAGCGAGGCGTAGATGACCGTGGGGCCGGTCAGGTCCTTGAACTCCGGTCGGGACAGCACTCGTTCGAGTCCCCAGGTGACGTCGCCCGCGCCGCCCGCCGTCGGGTTGTCGCCGGTGTCGCTGATGAAGTAGGGCCGGTTCGCCTCGGAGGAGGCCAGGGCCTCGTCCAGGCATCCGTCCAGTGAGTCCGTCGGGGCGACGAAGTCGAAGTCGTGCCGTGCCTCCCAGAAGCCGCGTGCCAGGCGTTCCGCGCCCGCGGTGACGGCGGCCTCGGACTGGCCCGTGACCACGACCGCGGCCCGGTTGCGCGGCTCGTCCGCCCACGCGTACCCGACCCAGATCGCCGCGTCCGTCACACCCTCGGTCGCCTCCACCTCGTCGACGGCCGCGTACACGCTCTTCGCGGGTTCGATGCGCGTCGAGGTCTGCTCGCCCGCGAGGAGTACGGGTACCGGGATCCAGGCCTTGACCGGGCGGGGTGCGCCGGTCGTCAGGAGGTCCACGAGGTTGCGGGCCGCCCGCTCCTTCGTCTCCATGGCGTCCTCGTGCGGGGCCATGCGGTAGCAGGTGATCAGGTCGCTCAGGTGGGCGAGTTCGCGCGAGACGTTGCCGTGCAGGTCCATCGAGGTGGACACGATCACGTCCGGGCCGATCGTCTCGCGGATGTGGGCCAGCAGCTCCGCCTCGGCGTCGTCGACGCCCTCCACCGTCATGGCGCCGTGGATGTCGAACCACAGGCCGTCGAGGTGTCCCAACTCCGCGAGACGGGCGATGAGTTCATCGGAGAGTTCGGCGTACGCGGCTGCCGTCACCGTGCCGCCGGGCAGCGCCTTGCCGACCAGCGCGCCGCGCCAGTCCGCGGCGGCTCCCAACGGTGTGCCGGGCGCGAGGAACTGATAGCGCGTCAGGACGTCCGCGCCACGCTGCGGGTGGAAGGCGGGCGCCTCGGTCCGTGCCGGCGAGAAGGTCGACGACTCGATGCCGAGCCCGGCGATGGCGATCACGGGGCGGGCGACGGGAGTACGGGATTGTGGCATGGCTCCTCGCACGATGATGACGGTGACGGGTGTCAGGGGTGGGCAGGGACGCTGCCGGTGGCCGCGTGCAGTGCATGCGCCAGGGCCCGTTGGAGCGCGAACTGGCCCGCGCCTACCAGCCCCGCGTCCGCGCCCAGGCTCGCCCGCTCGATCACCAGGTGCTTGGTGACCAGGGGGTGGCAGCCCTCGTACAACTGGCTGCGTACGGCGGCCACGAACGGTTCGAGCGTCGAGAGCAGGCCGCCGAGGTACACGGCGTCGGGGTTGAAGAAGTTGACGTTCGCGGACAGGACCATGCCGAGGTAGCGGCCGGCCTGCCGGACCGCGCGTGTCGCCTCCGGGTCGGCGTCGGAGGCGAGGCGTACGACGTCCTCGATGGACGCGACGTCGAGGCCGCGCTCGCGCAGGATCCGTACCAGCGCGGCGCCCGAGGCGACCGTCTCCAGGCAGCCGGTGTTGCCGCAGGAGCAGGGGGTGTCGTGGCCCGCCTCGACCCGGACGTGGGTGATCTCGCCGGCGGCGCCGGTCGCGCCCCGGTACAGCCGCCCGTCGGCGATGACACCGGCGCCGATGGCCGAGCCCATCTTCACCATGATCGACTGGCGGCGCTCGGCGGGCTGGACGCTGTGCTCGCCCACGGCCATGCAGTTGGCGTCGTTCTCGATCGCGGCCGGTACGCCGAACCGGTCCTCCAGCCAGTCCCTGACGGGGAATCTGTTCCAGCCGGGCATGCGCGAGGGAAGCGTGACGACGCCGGGCTCGACATCGACCGGGCCGGGGAGGCACAGGCCGACGCCGCGCAGCAGCTCCCGGCCGCGCCGCTCGGCGAGGGCTTCCAGGGTCTCGGCGAGTGAGGGAAGTGCCGTCTCGGGGCCCTCCGCCGTCGCGAACGGCACGGTGGAGACCTCGGTGGACCCGCCGCCGGGCAGTACGACTCCGACGCGCGCGTGCCGGCCGCCGAGGTCGGCCGCGACCGCGAACCCCTCGCTCCCGCCGAGCCGCAGCACCTTGCGGGGGCGTCCTCCGGTGGAGGACCGCGTGCCCTGCTCGGCCACCAGGCCGTGCGCCAGGAGCTGACTGACCGTCAGTGAGATCGTCGACGGTGCGGCGCCGAGCAGACCGGCGAGTTCGGTACGCGTGGTCGCCTGCCCGGAGGCGAGGAGTTCGAGAACGCGCTCGGCCAGCGAGGAGACGCCCGTGGCACCCCTCCGGTGCACCGCACTTTTTTCAGACATGGACGAAGTAACTTCCAGGGTCGAGGAAAGCCGGGGGAAATCCAGGGGTCGAGGCGACGAGCGTATGCCCGTATCCGCCTCACTCGACTTTTTCCAGAACAGCAGTAACAGACTTTTTACAGCGGCCCGCCTGTTTCTTCGAACACTCCGGTCGTTGACTGGCTCCGCCACGCGCCGTTGTCCGCCGTGCACCCCTGTTCACCCTGAGGAGAGCCATGTCCCCTGCTCGCACGACGCTCGTCGCCGGTGCCGTCGTCTCGGCGGGCACACTGCTGCTCGCGGGCTGCTCCGGGACGAGCGACACGTCGTCCACGTCCCGCGACTCCATCAACTACGCGCTGCCCGCGAACTTCACCCCGAACTGGATCCTGCCGATCGGCACGGCGGCGCACCTCAACACCAACAACAGGTCCATCGCCGACAGCCTCTGGGAGCGGCTCGTCGCGTACGACGGCTCCACGGGCAAGATCGCCTGGAACAAGCAGGCGTCCCTCGCCACCGCCGCCGACTTCGCGTCCGACAGCAAGAGCGTCGACATCACCCTGGGCGACCGCAGTTGGAGCGACGGCAAGCCGATCACCTCACGGGACGTCGAGTTCTGGTTCAACCTCATCAAGGCGAACAAGGCGGAGTGGGCGGGCTACAACCCCGGCAAGGCGCCGGACAACTGGACCTCGTTCAAGACCGTCGACGAGCGCCACTTCACGATCACCTTCGATCAGGCCTACAACTCCGAGTGGATGCTGGCCAACCAGCTGAGCGAGATCACCCCACTGCCGCAGCACGTGTGGGACAAGACCGACGCGTCAGCCAAGGTGTCCGACGCCGACCGCACGGCCGCGGGCGCGAAGAAAGTGTGGACGTACCTCAACACCGCCGCGAAGAACATCTCCGGCTACGACAAGGACGCGCTGTGGAAGACCATCAGCGGACCGTACTCGGTCAAGTCGTTCTCCACGTCCGGCAAGGTCGTGCTCGCCGCCAACAAGAAGTACGACGGCGGTGAGAAGGCGAACATCGCCACCGTGAACCTGCTCCCCTTCACGACGGCGGACGCCGAGAAGAACGCGCTGCGCTCCGGGAGCGTCGACTACGGCTACATCGAGGCGACCGACCTCGACCAGAAGGACCGGTTCACGGCACAGGGCTACAAGGTCGAGCCGTGGTCCGGCTGGGCGATCACGTACATGCCGTACAACTTCAACAACCCTGCCATGGGTGCCGTGTTCAAGCAGCTGTACGCACGTCAGGCGGTCCAGCGGTCGATCGACCAGACGAGCCTTGCGAAGGTCATCTTCAACGGCACGGCCGTGCCCGGCTACGGCCCGGTCCCGCAGGCGCAGGCGTCCGACTTCGTCTCGCCGGAGCAGAAGGACAACCCGTACCCGTTCTCGACGTCCGCGGCCAAGTCCCTCCTCACCAGCCATGGTTGGCAGGAGAAGGGCGGAGTCATGGTCTGTACGGAACCGGGGACCGGCGACTCGCAGTGCGGTGAAGGCGTCGCCGAGGGAACGAAGTTCGAGATGCAGGTGCTGTCGCAGTCCGGCTCGACCGTCACCGACAACATGATGAGCGCGATCCAGTCCTCGCTGGAGAAGACCGGCATCAAGTTCTCGATCAAGACCGCGCCCGTCAACTCGGTGCTTTCGCAGACCCCGCAGTGCACGTCGGACCAGTCCGTCTGCAAGTGGCAGCTGTCGTTCTTCGGCACGGCCGGCAGCTGGTACTTCAACGCCTTCCCGACCGGCGACTCGCTGTTCCAGACCAAGGGCGGCTCGAACTTCGGCAACTACTCGAACCCCGAGGTCGACAAGCTGATCACCGCGTCCACGACGTCGGCCTCGTCGCAGGCCGTACGGGACTACAGCGCGGCCGTCGCGAAGGACCTGCCGGTCATCTGGCTCCCGGCACCCGACTACCAGATCTCGGTCGTCAGGAACGGCCTCGGCGGCTTCTCGCAGGACTCGCTCGCCAACTTCCACCCGGCGCAGTGGAAGTGGACCAAGTGAGGACCGGCTGAGGACCGAACCCATGGAGACTTTCCTCTACTTGACCCGGCGGGTCCTGCAGGCCCTCGTGGTGATCCTCATCGTCACGGTCGTGGTCTTCTGCCTGCTGCACGCGCTGCCCGGGGGTCCCGCACGCGGGATCCTCGGCCCGCAGGCGACGGCCCAGCAGATCGCGGCGTTCAACCACGATCAGGGCCTCGACCGCTCGCTCCCCGTCCAGTACGTCTACTACCTGCGCACGCTGCTCCAGGGCGATCTCGGCACCTCGTACACGCTCAACGAGGCGGTGTCCCAGCTCATCGAGCAGCGGCTGCCGAAGACGCTCGTCCTGACCGTGCTGTCCGCGCTCGTCGGGCTGCTGCTCGCGATCCCGCTCGGCATGTGGCAGGCGGTGCGGCGCAACAAGCCGGTGGACTACGTCGTCACGACGCTCAGCTTCGTCGCGTACGCAACTCCCGTGTACTTCCTGGGACTTGTGCTCGTGCTCGTGTTCACGCAGTGGCTTCGCTGGTTTCCCTCGCAGGCGCCGCAGGGCGAGACGCTCGCGGACGTGTTCGCACAGCCGGGCGCCCTGATCCTGCCGGTGGTCGCGGGGGCCGCGTCGATGGTCGCCGTGTTCAGCCGGTACATGCGCGCGGCGACGCTGGAGAACCTCCAGGAGGACTACGTACGGACCGCGCGGGCCGGCGGTTCGCGGCCGCGCGCGATCCTCTGGCAGCACGTCTTCCGCAACTCGCTCACGCCCGTCGTCGCGATGCTCGGCTACTACGTCCCTGTGCTGTTCGGCGGCGCGCTCGTCGTCGAGCAGCTCTTCAACTACCCGGGGATGGGGCTGCTGTTCTGGAGCGCCGCGCAGTCCTCGGACTACCCGGTGCTGCTCGGCTGTGTGCTCGTCATCTCCGTCGCGACCGTCGTCGGCACGCTCCTCGCCGACGTCGTCCAGCGGATCATCGACCCTCGTGTGAAGGCGGGCCGGACATGAGTGCCGTACTCCAAACCCAGGCCCCCACGCTGGAGTTGGCCACCGGATACCGCCTGTCCGTGCGGCGGTTCGCGCGCAACAGGCTCGCGGTGGCCGGTCTCGTGGTCGTCGTACTCTTCCTGCTCTTCTGCTTCGTCGGCCCGTTGCTGTACTCGACCGACCAGACCCACACGCACCTCACGCAGGTGAACCTCGCGCCGAGCGGCGCGCACTGGCTCGGCACCGACGCGGTCGGGCACGACGAGCTGGGGCGGCTGATGTTCGGCGGGAAGACGTCACTGCTCGTCGGGCTCGCGGCCGGTCTCCTCGCGACGGTCATCGGGACGCTGTGGGGCGCGGTCGCCGGGTACGCGGGCGGCTGGGTCGACGCCGTCATGATGCGCGTCGTGGACGCCGGGATCGCCATCCCGGCGCTCTTCATCCTGCTCGTCGTCTCGGCGATCACGACCCCGGACAGCCTCGGGCTGATCCTCATCCTGGGGTTGGTGTCGTGGCTGGTGCCCTCGCGACTCGTACGGGCGGAGACACTCACCCTGAAGAGCCGCGACTACGTGCTGACGCTGCGCGCGATCGGCGGTACGCACGGCCGGGCGATCTTCCGGCACATCCTGCCGAACTCGGTCTCGACGATCGTGGTCGCGGCGACGTTCCAGGTCGCCGACGCGATCCTGCTCGTCGCGTACGTGTCGTATCTCGGCCTGGGTGTCCAGCCGCCCTCGACCGACTGGGGCGGGATGCTGTCGGCCGGGCTCACGGCCGCGTACTCGGGGCGCTGGTGGCTGATCGTGCCGCCGGGCCTCGCGATCATCCTCGTCGTGTGCGCGTTCAACGCGGTCGGGGACGGATTGCGGGACGCGTTCGACGTGAGGGGGCGGGGATGAGCGCGAACATCCTGGAGATCGAGAACCTGGGAGTCACCTTCTCGACGGAGTCGGGTGACGTGCCCGCCGTGCGCGGGGTGTCGCTCCATGTCCGTCCCGGGGAGACGCTGGCGCTGGTCGGCGAGTCCGGGTCCGGGAAGTCGACGGTGGCGCTCGCCGCGATGGGGCTGCTGCCGGGGAACGCGCGTGCGTCGGGCCGTGCCTCGGTCGACGGCACGGACGTCATCGGCGCCGCCGAGGCCGAGCTCACGGGTTTGCGGGGGCGCACGGTGTCGATGGTGTTCCAGGAGCCCGCGACCGCGCTCGATCCGCTGACCCGGATCGGCGCGCAGATAG
Source organism: Streptomyces albicerus (assembly GCF_008905045.1). Classification (GTDB taxonomy): domain Bacteria; phylum Actinomycetota; class Actinomycetes; order Streptomycetales; family Streptomycetaceae; genus Streptomyces; species Streptomyces albicerus. Next base: position 13,081 of record NZ_VWMY01000045.1, on the reverse strand, counting down.
CGGAGGTCGTACGGAACCACCGGCCGGTCTCCGCACGCGACGCCGCGAGCTCGGCGGTCGAACTGCTGGACCGGGTCGGCATCCCCGATCCGGAGAGGCGGGCTTCCGCGTACCCCTTCCAACTGTCCGGCGGACAGCGGCAGCGCGTCGTCATCGCCATGGCGATCGCGAACGCGCCCGGCCTCCTGATCGCCGACGAGCCCACCACCGCCCTCGACGTCACGGTCCAGGCCGAGATCCTGGACCTGTTGCGGGCGCTCGCGGCGGATTCCGGCACGGGGGTTCTGCTGGTCACCCACAACATGGGCGTCGTGGCGGACTTCGCGGACCGCGTCGCGGTGATGCTGGAGGGGGAGGTCGTGGAGACCGGGCCGGTGGAGGAGGTGCTGCTGCGGCCCTCGCACGAGTACACGAAGCGGCTGCTGGGGGCCGTGCCGCGGTTGGCTGTGGCGGGGGCGGGTGGCGGGGCGGAGCCCCGACTGGCCGCAGCCGCCGGCGGGACGGTGCCTCAGCCCGCCGATGCCAAGTCCCGCCGCGGCGTCCCGGAAACCACCGCCGTGGCCGGCGCTCCCGCCGAAGCCCCGGTGGTCGAACTGCACGACGTCTCCGTCCGCTTCGGCCGTGGTCCCCGGGCCGTACGAGCCCTCCAGGACGTCTCGCTCACCCTCCGAGCCGGTGAAACCCTCGGCCTGGTCGGCGAATCCGGTTCCGGCAAGTCGACCGCGGCACGGGTCGCGCTCGGGCTCGTACAGCCCGCCTCCGGCTCCGTCTCGCTCTTCGGTACCGGTCTCGGGCGGGCCCGGGGACGCAAGCGCCGTGCCCTGCTGGCCGGTGTCGGCGTGGTGTTGCAGGACCCGGTGGCCTCGCTGGACGCGCGGATGAGCGTGGCGGAGTGCGTGGCCGAACCGTTGCGCGTCCACCGCCGGGGGATGCCGGCGGCCGAGCGCCGGGCCCGTGTCGCTGAGGTGCTCGAACGCGTCCGGCTGCCAAGGGAGTTGGCGAACCGAGGGCCCCGCGAACTGTCCGGCGGGCAGCGGCAGCGGGTGAGCCTCGCCCGGGCGCTGGTGCTCGACCCCCGGCTGCTGGTCGCCGACGAGCCCACGAGCGCGCTCGACGTCAGCGTGCAGCAGACCGTCCTTGACGTGATCGCCGAGCTCCAGGCCGAACTCGGCTTCGCGTGCCTGTTCGTCTCCCACGATCTCGCGGTCGTCCAGCAGTTCGCGCAGCGCGTCGTCGTCATGCGGGCGGGCCGAGTCGAGGAGGAGGGCGCCACCGCGGCCACGCTCACGCACCCGGAGACGGACTACACGCGCCGGCTCATCGCCGCCGTACCCGTACCCGACCCGGTCCTTCAACGTCTGCGCCGTACGGAACGACAGGCCGCGCTCGCCGCCGCCGGAACGGAGGGCCGGGCGTGACCGCACCCCAGCCGCGCCCACCCGCCGATGTCTCCGCCCCCGCCTCTGTCCCCGAGGTGTTCGCCGGTGTCGACATCGGCGGCACGACCACCCAGGTGGTGCTCTGCACGCCCGAACTCACCGTCGTGGACCGCCTGGAGGTGCCCACGCCCGCGGCGGAGGGCGGTGCCGCGATGGTCCGTGCCGCACTCGACGCGCTGGACCTCCTCCTGGCCCACGCACCCGCTCGTCTGCGCGCGGTCGGAGTCGGCGCGGCGGGCGTGGTCGACGCCCGCGCCGGACGCGTCCTCGTGGCCAGCGACTCGTTCCGCTCCTGGGCGGGCTTCGAGGTGACGGCGACCATGGAAGCCGCGCTCGGCGTACCGGCGTTCCTCGACAACGACGTCAACGCGTTCCTGCGCGGCGAGGTCGCCAAGGGAGCCGTCGCGGGCGAGCCGCACGTCCTCGGCATGACGCTCGGCACCGGAGTCGGCGGCGCGCTGTGGCTGAACGGCGCGCTGTACGAAGGCCCGCACGGCGCGGCGGGCGAGACGGGCCACATCCCGGGCTTCGGGGACCTGCCGTGCACCTGCGGCGGCCGCGGCCACCTGGAGACGCTGGCCTCCGGCCGCTCCATCGGCGCCCGGTACGGCGAACGGACCGGGCGGACCCGTACCGCCGGCGCCGTCGCGGAGGCGGCGGGCCTGGGCGATCCCGACGCGCTCGCCGTGTACGAGGCCGCGGGCGCGGCGGTGGCCCGCGCGATCCTGATCACGGCGGGCATGCTGGACGTCACGACCTTCGTGATCGGCGGCGGTGTCAGCGGTGCCTGGCCTCTCCTGGAGCCGCCGATCCTGGCCGCGCTCGCCGCCGAACCCCCCGTCAGCGGCCACCCGGTCCGCGTCGTACGGACCGGACTCGGCAGCGCGGCCGTCGCGATCGGCGCCGCCTCCCGCGCACGTACGGAGTCCCAGGAGCCCCTAGGGCCTGTCTGACAATTCCCGTCTGCCCCGCGACGCCATGCACGCACTCTCGCCGCACCGGGCGCAGACCCAAGTACGTCCAGTACGAGGGTCTACGCCCGGCACGCCGAGAGCACGCACCTGACGCCGCGAGGCCGCCCTCCGGGCGACGACGGGAATTGTCAGACAGGCCCTAGCCCCGTTCCGGCCGCGTACCGAAGGCACTGGTACGGCCACTGCCAGGAGTGGTTGACCACCCTCACCCCCACCCCGGGATCAGCCGCTCACCCCGCCCCCAAGATCAAAAACGACAACTCAGGCCATGCGGGCACTCACTTGACTACCGGGCGTCACACACGATTGGCTCCGGCCAGCGAAAGTCAGACAGTCGGCACACACCCCCGCCGGCGGTCACGCGGACTTCACGCTCCCATCCGCTTGCCCGGCCGCACAGCGAGGTGCCGCACCGCCATGAACCCGACTCCCTCAGGTCACGTTTCGGCCAGATCCGCACGCGGCACGACCCTGGGCGCAGCCCTCGCCACCGTCTGCCTGCTCGCATCCGGCTGCTCCGGCTTCGGCGGGTCGGACTCCGGCGCGGACGCGGACCCGGCGGGCGAGGCGGGCACCGGCCCGCTCAAGGTCGCCCTGATCACCCACAGCGCCCCGGGCGACGCGTTCTGGGAGCTGGTGCAGAAGGGCGCGCGGGCGGCGGCCGCCAAGGACGACATCGAGTTGACGTACGAGAGCGATCCCGATGCCTCGGCTCAGGCGGACCTGGTGCGGGACGCGGTCGCCGACGAGGTCGACGGGATCGCGGTGACCCTGGCCAAGCCGGAGGCGATGAAGAGCGCGGTCGCCGCGGCCAGGGCGGCGGGCATCCCGGTGGTCGGCCTCAACTCCGGTATCGACGCCTGGAAGTCCGGGGGCCTCCTGGAGTACTTCGGCCAGGACGAGAGCGTCGCGGGCACGGCCGTCGGCGACAAACTGGACGATCTCAAGGCCAGGCACACCCTGTGTGTCATCCACGAGCAGGGCAACGTCGCCCTGGAGGCGCGCTGCGCCGGGGTGAAGAAGGCGTTCGGCGGCAAGACCGAGATGCTCTATGTGCAGGGCGCCGACACGGACGCGGTGACCGACTCCGTCGCGGCCGCCCTGCGCCAGGACCGGACCATCGACGAAGTCGTCACCAACGGGGCGGGGGTCGCGCTCGCGGCCGTGAAGTCGGTGAAGAACGCGGGCAGCAAGGCCCAGGTCTCCACCTTCGACCTCAACAAGGACCTGGTGAAGGCCGTGCGGAGCGGGGATGTCCAGTTCGCTGTGGACCAACAGCCCTATCTGCAGGGATATCTCGCCGTTGACTCGATCTGGCTCTACAAGACCAACGGCAACGTCAGCGGCGGCGGAGAGGCTCCCGTGCTCACCGGCCCGGCGTTCGTCACCAAGGAGAACGTCGCCGCGGTCGCGAGGTTCGCGGCCGACGGGACTCGCTGAACCGCCGTTGTGGGAGGCCCGATCCGCCGTCGTCGTGTAACGGCGTCGCCAAGCTTGGGGTACTCACCGTGCGTACGGTCACTTGTACGGATAGCATCCTGCGCACCCCCTGTGCCGTACCGGACACGCGGCCACCCACCGCGTTCGTCCCACTTTCCGCCCCCGCTGACCATTCCGCTCCCGTCAACTCCCCTCGACTCCCCTTCCGCTCACCGCTGATCGCCCTAGGACGACGATGTCTCCACGGACAGGTGCCCGACGCCGTCTCGGCTCCATACGTCTCTCGCTGATCCTTCTGGCGCTGGTTCCCAGCGTCACCCTCGCCGCCATGTGGGGTGTGACGACGATCCAGATGTTCTCCGAGGGGCTGCGGCTGCGGGACCAGACCGGGCTGAGCGAGTCGACCGGGGCCATGGGCACCGACGCGACACTCGCGCTGCAGCAGGAGCGAAGTCTGTCGGCCGTGCTGCTGGCCTCGCCGGACAGCTCCCGTACCGCCCTGGACGAGCAGCGCGAGCGTACCGACGAGGCGGTCGCCGAACTGGTCGGCCAGTCCGACGCGATCCAGCAGGCCCCCGAGCGGATCGGCGACCGGATGTACTCGGTCATCGCCTCGGTGGGCAGCCTGGAGTACTACCGGGGCCAGGTGGACAACCCCACCGACATCACCGCCGAGCAGGCTCTGGACCAGTACACCTCGATCATCGACGACCAGATACACGCCTTCCAGGAGCTCTCCCAGGTCGACGACGGGAACCTCACCTCGCAGGCCGGTCCGCTCGTCGCGCTCGAGCACGCGGCGGAGCTGGTCTCCCAGGAGGACGCCCAGCTCCACCTGGCCTGGCCGTCCGGGAAGCTCGACGAGGAGGCGTGGACCCATTTCGTGCAGCTGGTCAACACGCGGCGCTGGCTCGTCGAGGACCAGCTCCTGCCCTCGCTGCGCGGCACGGTGAAGACGCAGACCGAGCGGATCCTCCAAGGGCCGGAGTGGAAGGCGCTCGAGACCGTCGAGGACCAGGTGATCGCGGCCCGGGCCAAGGGCCTCACCGATGACCGGGAGATCGTCCTGCCGGACGCGCAGAAGCGATGGAACACCGCGTTCGACAAACTCGGAGACCAGTACACGAACCTGATCCGCCAGGAGACAGCGGCACTGCTGGAACGCAGCGACGACAGGGCACAGGAACTACTGGTCAAGGCGGCCTCGCTGAGCGCCGGCGGACTCGCCGCCCTGCTGCTGTGCGTGATCATGTCCTGGCGCATCACCCGCTCCCTGTCCCGGCGGCTGCGCGGACTGCGGATCGCCACCCTCAGCCTGGCGGAGGAACGGCTGCCCGACGTGGTCGCGCGACTCGACCGCGGCGAGAAGGTCGACGTGGAGTCCGCGACGCCCCCGCTGGACTACGGCAGGGACGAACTCGGCCAGGTGGCACAGGCGTTCAACACCGCGCAGCGCACGGCGGTCCACACCGCGGTGGAACTCGCCGACACCAGACGCGGCTTCCAGAAGGTCATCCTGGGCATCGCCCGGCAGAGCCAGAACCTGGTCAACCTGCAGCTCAGCAAGCTCGACGCACTGGAGCGCGAGCACCAGGACCCGAACATCCTCAAGGGCCTGTACGAACTCGACTCCACCGCGAGCCAGTTGCGCCGCTACGAGGAGAACCTCGTCATCATCAGCGGCGGGCAGCCGCGGCGCAGCTGGACCGAACCGGTCGCGCTGATCGACATCCTGCGCAGCGCCGTCGGCGAGGTCGCCGAGTACCAGCGGGTGGAGGTGCACACCGAGGAGGAGGTGTTCCTGACCCCGCCCGCGGTGGCGGACGTGATCCATCTGCTGGCCGAACTCATCGACAATGCGACCGTGTACTCCCCCGCGCCCAGTCCGGTCGGAGTGCGGGCCGGGATGGTGGCGAAGGGCCTGGCCGTGGAGGTCGAGGACCGCGGCCTCGGCATGTCCGACGAGGACTACGCGGCGTTCAACGCCCACTTGGGGCAGCCCCCGCAGTTCGACGTGGTGGCGCTCGCCGACGACCTGCGGCTCGGCATGTTCGTGATCGCCCGGCTCGCCACCCGGCACGGCATCGCCGTCACGCTGCGCTCCTCGCCGTACGGGGGGACCACGGCGATCGTGCTGATCCCGCACGACATCGTGGTGCGCGAGCCCCTCGAATCCCCTTGCCCGGGCGGGGAGTTGGCGGACTCGGCGGGTTCGGTTGGCTCGGAGGGCTCCCCGGCCCAGGAGCCGGTCGGGATCGTGAAGACCGCGGCCGCCCCGGCCGTCGCTGCGGACCGGCAGACGCACGAGCGCTCGCGGGAGGCGCAGCCCGTCGCCGCCCGGGCGCGGACGGCGGAGGCGCCCGCGTCACGCGCTGCCCCTGGCGCGTCCCACCCCGACCCGGGCGCCGCCGGGCGCGGGGGAATCGCTCCGCTGCCGCGCCGGGTGCCGCAGACGAGCCTGGCCGCCGAACTGCGGGAGGACTCCCCGGCCTCCGAGGCCGACGACTCCTTCGACGACTTCACCGCGGAGCGCGCCGCGTCATCGCTCTCCGGCTTCCAGCGCGGAACGCTCCAGGCGCGTGACAAAGACACGGACACGACGTACGACCAAGGGGAAGAAACCGCACCCGAGGACGCACCCGAAGCCGCATCCGTCACCTCGACTCCGCCCGCAGACCGCTCATGAAGGACAGAGAAATGACACGCCCCATCCCCGCCACGCACAGCCAGCTCGACCAGCTGCTCACCGGACTGGTGGACCGGGTCGCCGAGGTGAACCACGCCGTCGTGCTCTCCGAGGACGGACTGGTCGTCAGCAGGTCCACGGGGTTCCTACGCGATGACGCCGAGCGTCTTGCGGCGACCGCGTCCGGTCTGATGAGCCTCAGCAAGGGCGTCAGCATGGACTTCCGCGGCGGACCCGTGCGCCAGGCGCTCATCGAGATGGCCAACAGCTATCTGATACTCAGCACGGCCGGGCCGGGCGCCCATCTCGCCGTACTCACCAGTCAGGGCGCGGACGTGGGCGTGGTCGCGTACCAGATGAACATGCTGGTGAAGAAGATCGGCGAGCACCTCAGCGCGGCACCGCGGGCGGGCATCGCCGCCACCGACAACGGCGAGTGAGGTGAACGGAGGCGAGGCGAGCGGCCGTCTGGTACGGCCGTTCACGCTCACCGGCGGCCGCACCCGGCCCAGCCGCACCGACTTCACCCTCATCACGTCGGTCACCGCGGTGGACCCGCAGCCCGACCGGGGCGCCCGGCCGCAACCAGAGCACGCGCGGATCCTGCGGCTGTGCGCGAAGCCGGTCGTGGTCGCCGAGCTCGCCGCGCAGCTCGATCTGCCGGTGAGCGTGGTCTGCATCATGCTCTGCGATCTGCTGGAGGCGGGCCGGATCACCGCCCACGCGCCACGCCAGATCTCCCGCACCTCGGACATGGACCTGCTGCAGAAAGTGAGGGACGGCCTTGGCCGGCTCTGACCCCGTCATCCAGGGGACCTCAGCACCCGACACGGTCAAGATCCTGATCGCCGGGGGATTCGGCGTCGGCAAGACGACCATGGTGGGCTCGGTCAGCGAGATCGTGCCGCTGCGCACCGAGGAACCGCTCACCTCGGCCGGCCTGGGTGTCGACGACCTCAACGGCATCCCGGAGAAGCACGCCACCACGGTGGCCCTGGACTTCGGCCGGATCACGCTCAGCCAGGAACTCGTGCTGTACCTCTTCGGCACGCCCGGGCAGCAGCGGTTCTGGTTCATGTGGAACGACCTGGCCATCGGCGCCCTGGGCGCCGTCGTCCTCATCGACGTCCGCCGGCCCGAGTCCAGCTTCGCCGCCATCGACTTCTTCGAGCGGCGCGGCATCCCGTTCGTCGTCGGCGTCAACGGCTTCCACGGACAGCACCCGTACTCCCCCGAGGAGATCCGCGACGCCCTGGCCCTGCCGGAGCACGCCCACGTGCTGCTGTGCGACGCCCGGGACCGCGAGTCCTGCCGGGACGTACTGATCGCCCTGATCGACCAGTTGATCGCCACCTCGGCGCAGAACAACGGGAGCGGGCGGCCGAGCCGACGGGTGTGAGCACGGCCGCCCGGCCGAGCACGCCGGCCTCTGCCGTCGGCGGCTTGTCGGCTTGTCGACTTGCCCGTGGGGCGACGTGGGCCGACCGTGTCGCCCACCCGCCTACGCCCCTTCGGCTCCCGGACACCACGGCGTCACACCGGGCGGGCACGTTTCGGGCGTCCCCTCCTGCCTCGCCTTGTATCCGTCCGCCCCGCACCCACGCGGGGCGTGACGCGGAAGGACGACGTGCGCCGTGTCCCCGCTCCCGCTCGACACCGTCCCCCGGGCGCTCCCCACGCCCCCTGCCCCCGCCGCCTCCCCCGCCCGCTTCCCCTCCGCCGCGCGCCTGACCCGCTGGGCGCTGAGCCTGCTCCCCATCCTGGTGATCGGGGCGTGGGCGGTGGTCGACTGGCGCGCCGTCCGTGACGGAGCCGCCAGGCTGGCCTCCGCAGACCCCTGGTGGCTGCTGGCCGCGGCCCTGTTCACCTGCCTGGGCTGGGTGGCCGCCTCGGTGGTCCGGCAGGGCGCCATACCGGACCGGCTGCCGCCGGGACTGCTGCTCGCGTCGCAGTTCGCCGCGGGTGCCGCGAACCACGTACTCCCGGCGAGCATCGGCGCCCACGCCGTCACCCTGCGCTTCCTGCAGGGCCGCGGCATACCCCTGTCCCGGGCCACCGCCTCGCTCGCCCTGTACTCCCTGGTCAAACCGATCGCGAAGACGCTGGTGCTCCTGGTCTTCCTGGTGGCCTTCCCGGATCTGCTGCACCTCGGTGAACTCGTCCCGGACGCACGGACAATGCTGCTGGTCGCCGGGGCCGTGACCCTCGGGTTCGGCACGGCTGCCCTGCTCGTGACGACCGTACGTCCGCTGCGCCGCCCGGCCCTCGACTGCGTCCGCACCGCCCTGACCGACGTACGGCTGCTGCACACCCGGCCCGCCCGGGTCCTCGCCCTCTGGGGCGGGTCGGCCGCGACTCCGCTGCTGCAGGGGAGCGTGATCGCCACGGTCGGGTTCTCGCTCGGGCTCCCGCTGTCCTGGGCACAGGTGGTCCTCGCGCTGCTCCTCGCCAGTACGGCGGTCGGGGCCGTGCCCGCGCCCGGCGGCATCGGGCCCGTGGACGCGGCCCTGGTGTTCACCATGGTCGCGTTCGGCGCTCCGATGGGCCTGGCCACGGCGACCGTCATCGGCTACCGCGTCCTGACGGTCTGGGTGCCGCTGCTGCCGGGCGCTCTCGTCCTCTCGGCCCTGGTCCATCGCAAGGTGCTGTGAACCGCGGGCAAGGTGCTCTGAGCCGTGTGCAGGGTGTTCTGAGCCGCGTACACGGCGCTGTGAGCCTTGACCGCCGCCGCGGCAGGACTCGGCTACGGAACGGTCCTGCCGAGGTCGAGCCGTCCGACGCGGGCCACGTTCTCCCGGTCCTCGGCGTCCTCGCTGGCCTCGGCGGCGAACCAGGCGTCGAGGATCTCCTTGAGCAGCGGCTCGGACGTCAGCCGCAGGCTGAGCGCCAGCACATTGGCATCGTTCCAGCGGCGTGCGCCCTCCGCCGAGTACGCGTCCGTGCACAAGGCGGCCCGCACCCCTGCCACCTTGTTCGCGGCGATCGACGCGCCCGTGCCGGTCCAGCAGCACACGACCGCCTGGTCCGACTCCCGGCAGCGACCTCGCGGGCCGCCGCCTCCGAGCACACAGCCCACTGCGCGTCGTCCCCGGGGCTCAGCGCCCCGTGCGTCACCACCTCGTGGCCACGGCTGCGCAACTCCGCGAGAAGGGAGCGCGCCACGGGTTCGTCCATGTCGGAGGAGACGGAGATCCGCATGACTCGGAGCCTACTCAGCGCTCCGGGCTGACGCAGTACCACGGGTCCGCATGACGAACCGGCTGCGCGGGTCCGCATGACGAACGGGCTGCGCGGGTCCGTATGACGCGGGGGTGGTCGCACCCCCCCCGCGTGCGCGTACGGCTACTGCTCACCCGCGCTGGACCCACCACAGCAAAGCGGTGATTGCTGCCGCGCCGGCGGTGTAGGCGACTCCGCGGGCGAGTGCGAAGAGCATCGCATGTGTCAGTCGGCGCAGTGTCTTTCGGCTGTTCTTGAGCATTCGTTGTTCTCTTCTGTCGTGCGGGCTCGGGCTGTCCGGGCCGATTGGAATCCCATGGTGAAAGCTGCTGAAATTGGCCGCCACGACGAGGTGACAAGCACCAGGTGACGTGCGGACAACCCGAGTTGTCCGCACTGGGCGGGGGAGTCGATGGCAGGTCCCGGGCGTCCACGGCGACTGAACCCGGACACCGAGGAAGCCGCGGCACTGGCCGGTTTTCTGCAACAGCTCACCCAGGGCCTGGGCACTCGGGAACTGTCGGAGCAGTTCCCCGGCACAGCGGGAAAGTCCCAGTGGGCCCTGTGGCTGAAGGGGGACAAGGATGTGTCCCTGGAGGTGCTGCGGCAGCTCATCGAAGCCCGGCTGCCGGCCGGACACCGTGCCAAAGCGCTGAAGCGGGCCAAGGAGTTGTGCGCGAGTGCCGAGGCTGCCCGGGCCGGCCGTGGTCGCCCGGTGCCGGCACAGCGTCAGTCCGCCGAGGCGGAGACGACTCAGGCCTACAAGGAGCTCGCCGCCGCCCGTCAGGGGCTGCTGGATGCCAGAGAAGCCCTGCACCGCAGCAAGAACCTGGTTCTGATGCTGCTGTGGATGATCGAGTCACTGAACACGCGGATCGAAGCGCTCCAACTCCAGGCCCTGCCGCAGCAGCCGACCGCCTCGGGCACGGGCCGGTTCCAAGCTGAACTGGCCCGTGCCGAGGACCAGTTGAGCCGGTCCGAGACCGAGTTGACCCGGGCCCGGGCAGAAAGGGACCAGGCGCAACAACTGCACGCAGCCGCGCACCGACGGGCCGAAGAACTCGAGCGCCGCCTGGCCGAACTCGAACTACGGACCGCCCCCCTCACCCCGGCCCCGGCGACCGAGACGGCCGCGCCGCTCCCGGAACCGTCCGCGGACGAGTACGAACTCGCCCTGGAACGCGTCTCGTCCGGCTTGGACGCCAACGCGCGCGAGCTGCAACAGCTGCAGGAGCGCCTGGAGGGAGCCGAAGACCCCTCTCCTCGTGTCCCTGCTCCGTCCGTTGTCCACGAAAAGTCCGCGGACAACCTGGACAACGTGAGCAACGCGTGCATCGCGGACAACGCGAGCAACGTGGACAACCGCGTCGCAAGGACCAGCGCGAGGGCCGCTGACGAGGTGCGGACAGCGGAGTACGTCGTGCGAGGCGAGGTGTTGTCCCGGACAGTCGCGGACAACCCGGCCACCAGCCCGCTCCCGCTGTCGCCGACCCCTGAGCGGCACTCCATGGCGGCGCCCGCCGACGGCACAGTGGCGCAGCGGACAGCCGGTCGGGTCCGTCGCTCCCCGGCACATCCCCGGAAGCCGGCCGGGCACAGCGGGAGCGTGCGGGCGGTGGCCCTGCTGACGATCGGCGCGGCACTCCTGTTCGGCGTGACGTCCTCGCAGGGGGAACCGACCACACGGTCACGGAACTCCTCCCCGACCGCCGGCCCTTCGGGCGCCCCCGCCGGCCGTTCGGGAACAGGCCCTCGGGGCACGGTGTACCTCCGAACCGATACCGCGGTGACCGCAGTGGACAGGGCCACCGGCACCAAGCGGTGGAGCCTGCCCGCTACCCCGACGTCCGCGGTTCTCTCCGACGGGTTGCTCTACCTCTCCGACGGTGCCTTCGTTGAAGCGGTGGACGCGGCAACCGGCGACAAGCTCTGGAGCACCCCACTGAAGCAGGGAGATCTGGAGGTGTTCGCCGTCACCGCCGACGCGGTGTACGTGAACGGCGACGACAACCTGATCGCACTGGACGTCACCACCGGCGAAGAGCAATGGACCAAGCCCGGTATCTCCGGTTCCGTGGCCGGCAACGGGATGATCTACGGCTGGAACGCCGATGTGGATGCCGGGGAAACCGTGTACGCGGTGGACGCCGCCACCGGGGAGAGCCGCTGGAGCCGTCCCACCACTGGTTACCTCCGGGGCCTCACGGTCCACGACGGCACCGCCTACATCTACGTCGGCCCTGGGATCCTGCACGCCGTGAACGCCTCCACAGGTGAGGAGCGCTGGAGCTACACCACTCGTGGCGGGGGCGGCTGGTCGGATCCGTTGGTCGTCAAGGGCACCGTGTATGTCACCGCGGGCCGCAACCATCCGGATGTCGGTGGCCTGTTCGCGGTGGATGCCGCCACGGGCAAGAAGCGCTGGATCCACCCCGGAACAGACGACCGCGGCATCGGCGGCACCGCGGTGTTCGCCGACAACACCGTCTATGTCGACTTCGGTGATGACATGCTCGCTGTGGACGCGGCCGACGGGAAGGAAAAATGGAGCAGAGCCCTCGCGAGGTACGGCCCCGACCACCCGCAGGCCGCCGGTGACGTCGTGTACACCGGCGACTTCGAGATGACGGACGGCGTGCTGTACATCGGCAGATGGACGGGCGATTCGTCCGAGGTCGTCGCAGTCGATCCCGCCACAGGCAGGGAACACTGGAGTTATCCCGCCCTCGGCACCGTGCCCGTGGAGAACCTCTAGCGATCAGCCCTCGTCCGCCGCCGGCCGTAGCAGCGCGGTGTTGCCGGTGCGCGTATGTGCTTTTCGATATGTCGACGATATGCGCCGGCTTCTAGCATCGAGAGCATGCGTGTGTTGATCGTCGAGGACGAGCCCTATCTGGCAGAAGCCATCCGCGATGGTCTGCGCCTGGAAGCGATCGCCGCCGACATCGCCGGTGACGGCGACACCGCTCTGGAACTGCTGAGCATCAACGCCTACGACATCGCCGTCCTCGACCGCGACGTCCCCGGGCCGTCCGGTGACGAGATCGCCAAACGCATCGTCGCCTCCGGCAGCGGCATGCCGATACTCATGCTCACCGCTGCCGACCGGCTCGACGACAAGGCCTCCGGGTTCGAGCTCGGCGCCGACGACTACCTCACCAAACCCTTCGAGCTCCGGGAGCTCGTCATGCGGCTCAGGGCGCTCGACCGCAGGCGCGCCCACAGCCGGCCCCCCGTGCGGGAGATCGCAGGCCTGCGGCTGGACCCGTTCCGCCGCGAGGTCTACCGCGACGGCCGCTACGTGGCGCTGACCCGGAAGCAGT
>NZ_VWMY01000044.1 GCF_008905045.1 Streptomyces albicerus | reverse complement strand
ACTGCTTCCGGGTCAGCGCCACGTAGCGGCCGTCGCGGTAGACCTCGCGGCGGAACGGGTCCAGCCGCAGGCCTGCGATCTCCCGCACAGGGGGCCGGCTGTGGGCGCGCCTGCGGTCGAGCGCCCTGAGCCTGAGCACGAGCTCTTGCAGCTCGAACGGTTTGGTGAGGTAGTCGTCGGCCCCGAGCTCGAACCCGGAGGCCTTGTCGTCGAGCCGGTCGGCTGCGGTGAGCATGAGGATCGGCATGCCGCTGCCGGAAGCGACGATGCGTTTGGCGATCTCGTCACCGGACGGCCCGGGAATGTCGCGGTCGAGGACGGCGATGTCGGCGGCGATCGCTTCCAGGCGCAGACCATCGCGGATGGCTTCTGCCAGATAGGGCTCGTCCTCGACGATCAACACACGCATGCTCTCGATGCTAGAAGCCGACGCATATCGTCGACATATCGAAAAGCACATACGCGCCGGCAACACCGCGCTGCCTTGACTGACGGTATGGCTCGAATCCCACCATCAGCACGAACACCGACGCGCCAGTTTCGCCGGCTCCTTGTCGTCGGCCTGTTAGCCGTCCTAGCAGTGATCACCGCAGTCCTCGGCTACCAGGTGCCGAAGTCCTCGTCCCCCTCGGCCTCCTTGTCCCCCTGGGCCGCATCACCCTCGAAAACTCCTCGCAGTGAGCACCGTGGTGCGCTCGGCGAGGCCGACGGTGTGGTCCCCGACGGCGTGACGGTCTTCGATGACGCGATTCCGGCGGTGGCCAAACTCGATCCAAGTCTGCTCAAGGCTCTCCGCCAGGCTGCAACGGCTGCCGCGGACGACGGAGTCGAGTTCTACGTCAATAGCGGCTGGCGTTCCCCGGAGTATCAGAATCAGCTTCTTCGCGAGGCGGTCTCCAAGTACGGGTCTGAAGACGAGGCCGCCCGATGGGTGGCCACCGCGGCGACGTCTCCTCACGTGTCGGGGGACGCGGTCGACATCGGGCGGTCCAATGCCACGGCGTGGCTGTCCGAGCACGGTGCAGAGTACGGACTGTGCCAGATCTACAAGAACGAGCCCTGGCACTACGAACTGCGCACCCATGCGATCGATCGTGGTTGCCCCCGCATGTATGCCGACCCCACCCAGGACCCGAGGATGCAGCAGTGACCGGCAGTGAGCGAGGACTGACGATGGCGCAGGTGGACACGGCGGAGACCGGACAGGACGGCGCCCGCCGCCGGGATGTCGGCTCCGGAACCCGCCGCGCGCGCATCCGCCGGGGTGCCGGCTCCGGCGCCTGGCGCGAGGGCATCCGCCGGGTGGTCCGCATCGGTTCCCGGCCGGGCCCGTGGAAGCGCGGCCTGGTGCTCGTGGCGCTGGCGCTGCTGCTGGGCCTGCTCATGCTGCTGCACGCGAAGATCCCGAACCGGATCGGCGGCCTCGGCAGCCTGGTGGAGACCTTCCTGCCGTGGTTCGGACTGTTCATCCCGGTGCTGCTGGCCGGGGCGCTGTGGCGCCGCTCCGCCTCCGCGGTGGCCGCGCTGCTGCTGCCGGCCGTGGTGTGGCTGCACCTCTTCGACGGGCTGCTCGGCGACAAGTCCCACCCGGGCGGCGACCTCACCGTGGTCAGCCACAACGTCGGCGCCGCCAACCCCGACCCGGCCGGCACCGCCCGCGACCTGGCCGCCTCCGGGGCGGACCTGCTGGCACTGGAGGAGCTGACCGAGCAGGCCCGGGGCACGTACGAGCAGGAGCTGGCGAAGGCGTACCCGTACCACACGGCGCGGGGCACGGTCGGGCTGTGGAGCAAGCTGCCGCTGTCGGACACCCGGCCGGTCGACATCAAGATGGACGTCGGGCCGCTGGGGGACACCAAACCGGTCGACGTCAAGATGGCCTACGACCGGGCGCTGCGCACCACGGTGGCCACGAACCAGGGTCCGCTGGCGGTGTATGTGGCCCACCTGGGGTCGGTACGGGTGAATCCCAGAGCGGGCTTCTGGACGGACTCGCGGGACCGCAACGCGCAGGCGCTCGCCGAGGCCGTCGCCGCCGAGCAGAACGAGCGGGTGGTGCTGCTGGGCGACCTGAACGGCACCATGGACGACCGCGCGTTCGCCGACCTCACCTCGCAGCTGCGCTCGGTCCAGGACGCGTCCGGGGACGGCTTCGGCTTCAGCTGGCCGGCGAAGTTCCCGGTGGCGCGGATCGACCAGATCCTGGTCCGCGGCGTGGAGCCGGAGAGTTCGTGGGTGCTGCCGGCCACCGACAGCGACCACCTGCCGGTGGCGGCCGGAATCAGCTGGTGAACACCATGTCCCGCCACGAGCCCCATCGACGAGCGCGCCGGCATGCTGGCCAGGAGCCCAGCTCTGTTCAGATCCAGGTGTCGAGCCACATGCGGATGTGCCAGCTGGGATACGGAATCGTGAGACCCGTGTAGATCGGGAAGAAATAGATGAAGTTCCAGACGATGAGCAGGACGAGCGTGCCTGCCGCCACCGCACCGCGTGCCCGGCGTTTCTCACTCGAACTCGGCGGCCCCAACAGCGCGCCCAGCATCATCGCCACCGCCAGACACAGGTACGGCACGAAGACGACGGCGTAGAAGGAGAAGATCGTTCGGTCCTGGTACAGGAACCAGGGAACATAGCCCGCGCCGACGGCACACAGGACGGCGCCCGCGCGCCAGTCGCGACGCAGCGCCCAGCGGTAGAGCAGATACACGAGTGCGCAGCACGCCGACCACCACAGCAGCGGTGTGCCCAGCGCGAGGATCGCCTGTGAGCAGCCGGACGCCGCATGGCAACCGTCCTCGCCGCGTTCGGGCGACTGGTAGGAGAACAGCACGGGACGGCCGAGGACCAGCCAGCTCCACGGGTTGGACTCGTATTTGTGCGGGGTGTGCAGTCCCACGTTGAACTCGTAGACGCCGTACTCGTAGTGCCACAGGCTGCGAAGGGATGCCGGGATCCACGACCACGGGCCGCCGCGGTCGTCCGCCCAGTGCCGGCCGTAGCCCTTGTCGGTCAGGAACCAGCCGGTCCAGGTCGCCAGATAGGTCACCACGGCCACCGGCACGAGGGACAGTACCGACCAGCCGAGGTCCTTGCGCAGCACCGCCCGGTAGGGGTGGCGCGCCCCCGCGACGCGGCGGGCGCCGACGTCCCACAGCACGGTCAGGACGACGAAGAAGGCCATAAAGTACAGGCCATTCCATTTGCTGGCGGCCGCCAGGCCGAGGAAGGCGCCGGCCGCGATCCGCCAGGGCCGCAGGCCCGTCCCCATACGGTCGCCGGTGTGCCGGTCGGGGCCCGCCAGGCCGTCCGCGTCCACCGGCAGGGCGGCCGCGAGCCGGGCCCGCGCCCGGTCCCGGTCGAGGAGCAGGCAGCCGAACGCCGCCAGGACGAAGAACATGACGACGAGGTCGAGCAGCGCGGTGCGGCTCATCACGTAGTGCAGGCCGTCCACCGCCAGCAGCAGCCCGGCCAGGCAGCCCAGCGCCGTCGACCGGAACAGGCGGCGCCCTATTCGGCACAGCATCAGCACCGACAGCGTGCCGAGCACCGCCGTCATGAAACGCCAGCCCAACGGGTTGAGGCCGAACATCCACTCACCGACGGCGATCACCCACTTGCCCATCGGCGGGTGCGCGACAAAGGCCCCGGTGTCGGAGAGCGGGATGACCTGCGGATCCGCCAGGATCTGTGGGTCGGCGATCTTACGGTCCGGCCAGGTCCCCTCGTAACCGAACCGCAGCACGGACCACGCGTCCTTGGCGTAGTACGTCTCGTCGAACACGACGTCCCGCGGGCTGCCCAGACGCCAAAAGCGCGGCAGCCCGGCCAGGAGCGCCACCAGCAGCGGCCCGCCCCACCCCGACCAGCGCGCCAGCCGGCCCGCCGCCACCGGGGACAGCCCGAGCGTGCGCCACAGCCGTGACCCGGGCTCGGGAAACGGCACCACCAAGCGGTCGCGCACGGACGTACGCGGCCGCTCTACGTACCCGAAGCGGCGCAGCCGCCGCTCCCAGGAGGTCGGTCGGCTATCCGCCGCCTTCCGCGGCACGTCGACAAACGCGGTCGCGTTCTCACGGATCACGGGGGTCAGCTTTCAACTCGTGGAGAGCAGGACAAGCGGGGATCAACTGCCCGGCGGTCGGTGGCAGTCACGCCGGCTCAGCAGCCCCACTCATCGGGACCGCTTGAACCTGGCCAAGGCGCTACCTTGCTACCTGGTGGTTGACGTCCGTGTCGGCATCGGGACCGGCTCGGACGTTGAGGGGCGATACGGCATCGGCACCGGCCGGGTAGTCGACGTACAGGTCGGCATCGGTACCTCCCTGGCAGTGGAAGCGGGGCGGGCCGTCGACGGCACCGGCAGCGGCCTGGGAGTTGACGTGCAGGTCGGCACCGGCGCCTCGTTGGCAGTGGACGCGGGGCGGACCGTCGACGGCATCGGGGCCGACTCGGCAGAGGTGACGGGCCGGGGCTGAGGGCCAGTAGGCCGGCCCTGAGCGAAAGAGCTGGGCAGGACCATCAGTCCGACTCCCAGTCCAGCAACGGTCAGTACGGATCCGGTGGCCATCCAGGCCGCCCGGGCCCGCCGTCGGGCGCGAACGCCGGCTTGCAGTCGGTATCGGTGCCGGTCCTCATAGGGCGTGTCCTCCTGGCTGTCACGCATCATCCGTGCCAGCTCCTGCTCGAAGTGATCCATGGCTCCTTCTTCACTCCACCGGATTGGCTGCCTCAGCCAGAAGCTGCCGCAACCGTGCGACACCGCGTGCGGTGAGTGAGCGGGCGGTACCCACCGGACACCCCAGCACCTCCGCGACGTGCCGCTCGGGCAGGTCCTGGTAATAGCGCAGCACCACCGCAGCCCGCTGCCGCGCAGGCAGCAACGCCAACATGGCCTCCAGCCGGGTCCGTTCGTCCACGGCGGCGGTTTCGTCTGCCACCTCGGGCGGGTCGGGCAGCTGGTCCACGGGGTGCTCACCCCACCAGCGACGCCGTGCCGAGCGAGCCGCGGCACGGACCAGAACCCGGCGCACATACGCCTCGGGCGCCTGCTCGGCCACCTTCGGCCAGGCAAACCACAACTTGACAAGCGCCTCCTGCAGAAGATCCTCCGCCCGGTGCCGGTCTCCGCCGGTGAGCAGCCGCGCCAGGTGAAGCAACGCCGACCACCGAGCCGCCACGAACCGGTCGAACGCGTCGGCCCGCAACTGCCCCATCAGCGTCGTCCCTTACCTCCACACGCCCCTACATCTTCATAAAGACACTGGCCCCTGCCCCGCTATGCACTCCCGACATGTGGTCTGGCTCACACATGCCCATGCTGACATCGGCAGCGCGGGCGGGAGCAGCGCCAGCAGTTCGGGACGCCTCGTGGCGTCGGAGCCAACGTACTCGCGCCCCTCCGACGGGATGCAGCGCGGGCCTCGAAGGAGGATCGTGCAAGGAGTAGCGAGGATAGTTCTACTATTTGCGCAGGTCAGAGCGATTCAATGGGAATACCAGTTCTTCCGAGGAGCAGGAAAGTACCTGTTCTTCCGCGGATCCCATGACATCGCGAAGGGCCCCAGCATGAAGACCGTTCTGATCACTGGCACCTCCTCCGGATACGGGCGCGAGACCGCCCTCTACTTCCACGCGCAGGGGTGGAACGTCATCGCCACGACGCGCACGCCGCGTGCGGGCGTCCTGCCCGAGTCGGACCGGCTCCGCGTAGTCGAACTCGACGTGACCAAGCCAGATTCCATCGCCGCCGCTCTCGAGGCAGCCGGCCCCGTCGACGTCCTGGTCAACAACGCGGGCGTCCCCTCGATCAGCGTGTTCGAGGGCACCCCCATGGCCCGTGTACGGGAGGTCTTCGAGACCAACACGTTCGGCGTGATGGCGACGACCCAGGCGGTGCTGCCCCAGTTCCGCGAGCGCGGCTCCGGCGTGGTGGTCAACGTGACGTCCAGCGTGGTGCTGGGACACATGCCGCTCTCGGCCGTCTACAAGGCGAGCAAGATGGCCATCGAGGGGTTCACCTCATCCCTCTCGCTTGAGCTCGCGCCCTTCGGTGTGCAGGCGAAGACGGTCGAGCCGGGTGCCTGCCTGACGACGAACTTCGCGGTCAAGGCGACCAACGGCGCCTCGCTGGACGAGCTGGTCCCGGCCCCCTACGCACCGTGGGCGAAGAAGGCCATGGACGACTTCACGGGCCAGGGCCTGTTCACCAAGGAGAGCGATGTCGCCGAGACGGTGTGGCGAGCCGTGCACGACACGACCGGCCAGCTGCGATTCCCGGCCGGTCCGGACGCGGTCTGGCTCGCCCAGGCGAAGTGATCAACCAGCGGCCGAGCTTGAAACCGCACTGATGCCACGAGTCGGCCCCGCGCGCTCGCCCGCGCACGGGGCCGGCTTCGCGGTCCGGCATCCACCCGGACGAGACCTGCGCGCACACGTCGACAGGATCGACTGAAGGGCGCCTGCGTCCGCTCACTGCTCGAATCGGCAACCCCGGTCGGTCCACGGCTAGTTGGCCGAGCGGCCGCCCCTCGACCGAACGCAGCGCGGCCAACTGCTCCTGCACGATGGCGCGATGACGGCGCAAAACCGTGATGTGACGCGCGTCTGTCCCAAGGGCGGGGTGCTCGCTCGGTGCCTTCGCCCAGCAGGCATAACCTGCGCCGTCTGTTCCCGTCTTCAGCGCGTGGCCCGGTCTGCCGCTTCTCGAGTGATGTCGGCGTAGTGGCGGAAGAGGGCCGGTCGGGCTTCTCCGTGGTCGCGTTCGTGCAGGGCCGCCCAGCACCGGGCGATGAGCTCCCGGGCCTGGGTGCCGGGCCAGGGCTGGGGCAGGAGCTGAGGCGGCAGCAGCGGGTCGGGCTCCATGGCGCGGGTGAGTTCGGCCGCCAGCTCGACAGCGATGGTGAGGAGTTCGGACGGGGAGAGTCCGGCAGAGCCGGTGAGCCGGTCGAGGCGGGGCCGGGCGATGCGGCTCAGGCGGTGGTAGCGGTCGGCGATCTCCTGCAGGGGCCATAGGCGGCGGGCAAGTTCGGCGGGCTCTTGGGTGTCGCCTCTGCGTAGGTCGGTCGTACTGAGGAGGGTGAGCGCACCGTGGGCGTCGAGGCGTTGCGCCGCGTCTTCGACGTACGGTTCCCAGGCGTTGGCGCAGACGTACAGTCCGCCCTGGAGGGGGGCGCCGCCGAGGTGGACGAGTGTCTCGCGCAGGGCGTCCCGGGCCGTGCGCGCCGATTCGGGGACGGCGAAGGCGGCCAGGTGCCAGACGCCGTCCCAGGGGGCGAGCCCGGCGTCCTGGCGGAATGCGTGCCGCAGGAAGTCCGGGTTGGGGGCCAGGGCTTGTGTGGTGTCTTCCGTGGCGTGCAGCACTGCTTTGCGACCGCGGCCTTCATGGGTGAACCGGTTCTCGGCCACGAGGCGCTTGACGCAGAGCCGTACCTGCTGGTCGCTCATGCCGAGGGTGGCGGCGACGGTGTACAGCTCGTCCGCGCTGACCGTGCCGTCCTCCCGGATCAGCGCGTGGACGAGCATGCGGGTGGGGATCTCGACGTGGTCGGTCACGGTGTGCACAGTCCTCTCGGCCCATCCGCCTCGACAGGGCGATGCATGGTGGTCACCGCGCCGAATCCCAGCAGCCTGCGGAGGTACGGCGTGTGCTCGGTCCGTACGGCCGCGAAGCCGCGCCGCTCGTACAGGGCTCTGGCACGCGGATTGGTGTCGATCACGTCCAGTCTGATCTCCCGACAGTCCTGCTCCGCCGCGACGGCGGCCACTTCCTCGATGAGCAGGCTTCCGACACCGCGGCCGCGAACGTCCGGGGTGACGGCGATGCCGTCCATGACGAGCTGTCCGGGGGCCGGCTGGCGTTCGAACAGGGCGAGGAGCAGGAGTCGATGCAGTCCTCCCAGGTGTCCGTACGCGCGCAGCACGGCGGAGGCCGACCCGCCGGTGAGGGCCCGCCCGCCGAGCTGGTAGCCGGCGAGGCCGACGAGCTGCCCGTCGAGGAGCGCGCAGACCGCGCGATCGGCGTTCAGGTGGGCGGCGATAAAGGGCACCGCCTTGCCCGGCGGATTCAGTGCGGGACCGAGTTTGCGGCCGAAGGCGTCCCAGTACAGCTCGGCCGCCCGCCGCTCGGCTCCAACCGGAACGCCTCGCTGGACCGCCACCGGTCCGGTCCCGGGGCCTGTCGCGTCCAGTCCCATGCCGTGCCCCCTCTCGCACTGAAGCTGAAACCCAAATCTATCGTACTCAAGACGACCGTTCTCACAATGATAGTTTTGGGTGCTGCGCAAACCCGAACTGAGGCGGTCATCCCATGTGTCCAAAGACCCAGCCCCGACGGCGCGGGCTCCGCATCGCCGTGTGGTCACTCGTCACGGTCCTGGTCGTGGCCGCCGGTCTCGTCGGTGTGGTGCTGTGGCAGAACTCGTACGACATGGACGAGCAGCGGGTCTCGATCCGCCACGGCGGCCACACCCTCAACGGCGTACTGGCCACCCCCAAGGACGGCCGCAAGCACCACGGCCTGGTCGTGTACGTCCACGGCGACGGCCCCGTCGACGCCACCCACGACGACGGTTACAAGCCCATGTGGGAGGCGAACGCCAAGGCCGGGTACGCCTCTCTGTCCTGGGACAAGCCCGGCGTCGCAGGCGCACCCGGCAACTGGCTCGACCAGTCCATGGACGACCGGGCCAACGAGGCAGCCGCCGCCATCGCCTGGGCGCGCGCCCGCCCCGACATCGACGGCGACCGAATCGGGCTCTGGGGCGCCAGCCAGGCGGGCTGGGTCCTGCCAAAGGTCGCCGCCAAGACCCCGGTACGGTTCGTCATCGCCGTGTCGCCCGCGATCAACTGGCTCCAGCAGGGCCGACACAATCTCCTTGCCGAGCTGCGCGCCGACGGCGCATCGGCAGCCCGCACCAAGGCCGCGATCGCCAAGAGCGACACCACCCGCCGACTGCTGGAACGCCGTGCGGCTTTCGAGGAGTACGTCAAGGCCATGCACGGTGACACGGACGGCATGACCGCCGACCGCTGGGGCTTCATCTCCAAGAACCACACCGCGGACGCCACGCAAGACCTGCGCGCCCTGCGCGGCATACCGGTGTTGCTGACCCTCGCAGGCCATGACATCAACGTGGACACCGCCGACACGGAGCGCGTCTACCGCAAGGTGCTGGACACAGGCGGTGCACTGACCGTCAAGCGCTACCCGAACGCGGCCCATTCACTGCTCAAGCAGTCCATCGAGCAGTCGGACGTCAAGATCACGCTCACCGCGCTCTTCTCCCCCCGCTCGCTCTTCGCGAACGGATTCCTGGACGACCAGCGACGTTTCCTCAAGGATCTCGGCCGAGGCAGCAACGCCACTCCATGACAGTCCCGCAAGGTCGGCCATGGCGCACGGTGCACGTTCGTGTGTACCGCCTTGAAGCGAACGCCGACACAGCCGGTTCACCTCCTGGCGTAGCTGCAGTTGGGGGGGTATGCAGGTATGCAGTGCCTCCAGCGCGGCTTCCAGGCCGTCGGCCGAGGCGCCTTCCTTCCTGACAGCCCTTTAGATGTCATGTCACATCATGTTGTGCTCAGCCAGTATTGAGCCGAAGGAGGCGGCCGTGAACGAGACGTTGACCGCGTCAGCGGTCCGGGAGCCGATGGACGTGGCCCCGGGCCGGGTGGCCCGAAACAAGCCGCTGGAGTCCGCGGGCGAAGTGCCTGGCAGTCGGAGGACGGCGATGCACAAGGCGCCGCCGGGCCTGAGGACTTCATCATCGAATCCCATACAGGCTCAAGAGGTAGTGGAAGAGATCCAGTCGTCGTTGCAC
This sequence comes from Streptomyces albicerus, assembly GCF_008905045.1. Classification (GTDB taxonomy): domain Bacteria; phylum Actinomycetota; class Actinomycetes; order Streptomycetales; family Streptomycetaceae; genus Streptomyces; species Streptomyces albicerus. The sequence goes on along the minus strand of NZ_VWMY01000044.1, from coordinate 90,752 downwards.
CGATGACGGTCCAGGCCCACGGCCTCGAATTCGTCCTCGCTCAGACCCCTCCTGGCGCCCAGCCGCCGAAGAGCGTGCGAAATCGGGCTGACTGCACGAGAGAACCGCTCGAACCGCGTCCTCGTCGGCACATCCAGCGGCCCCAACACCACTGCCTGATCAGCCCAGACGGCAGCTCGTTGCTCGCCGACGCCACCGAAGTACTCGGCCTCCACATAGGCCATCGGCCCTGCGGAGGACCACTGAGCGAGCAGCCTCTCGAAGCCTCCCGGCAGCCGCCAAAACCCCAGAGCCCCCGCAGCGCCGCCGTCCGTCACGGCATCGAAGACCTCATCCGTCATCGGCATCAGCGACAGGCCCTGCCGAAGAGGAGCCACGCGGGCGCCAGGAATGTCGCGTGACGCGGCACGGAGCAATTCGTCTCCCGCGATCACTGCCTGCAATTCGTAACCCACCCCAGGGCTCTCCCCACCGACTCGAGACCTCATCTTGCCTGATTCGCACGGTTCGAACAGCCGGACTTACCAGTGACCCCGAGGGAAGTGATGACACACCCATCATGACAGGTCAAAGGGTGTTTGCGTAGGACGAACGGCACAGGTCACCAGCCTTGTTCGGCCCTCTTCGAGACGCCCAGAATCTCCGTTATGAATCACTCGGGGAAAGTAGATCAGGACGACATTCTGCGGGCACGGAATGTACTGCTCGCATCGGGACGCCGCACTCCACGCGAGGAAGTCGGCGCCTACCGGGTGCTCGCCCAGGTCAGCCCCTCCTCCTACCTGCCCCTCCTGGTCAAGGCCCTGCAACGCTTGAGTTACGACTCCGGCTCCGGCTCCGGCGAACGGCATGCAGCCTGTCTCGCGCTGCGCGAGGAGGCGGTGGCCGCGGCGCGGGCCATCGATCCGGCCGAACCTGCCCGTGCGGATCTTCTGTACGAGGCACTCGACACGTGCCAGACAGAGCTGTACACCCTGGGCAGACGCGCCGAAGGCCTCGCCATGCGCGCCGAGATGCTCGCCATCGGCCGTGTTCAGGCCGAACTGTCCGGAGACCCCGCGGTCAAGGGGCTGCGTGACTGGGCTGCCGGTCTCTCCGAGGAAGGCCGCTATGCCGAGGCTGCCGATGCCCTGGCCGAGTGGGTCGCGGCGATCCTGCCCGACGGGCCCGGCGGTGGGGCGCTCGCCTGGTCACTCCTGGAGTGGATCGCCGCTCTCGATGACGCCGGCCGGTCCGGCGAAGCACTCGCGGCGTTCGAGACACTCGTCAGCACGGAAGTGGTCGAGGCCGCCAACGACCGCGGCCCGATGGCCTGCCGTCTCTACTCACTGATCGGGTACGCACGGATGCTCGACACCTGCGGCCGAGGTGAGCAGGCGGTCGCCGTACGGCAAGAGGCACTCGCCTTGCTGACGGAGTTGGCCGCCACCGGTGAGCGTAAGTCCTGGAGTGGCTATCAGGCGTCCTATTGGGCGGTTCTGCTGTCCTTCTCCGACGCCGACAACGAGCGGCCAACGTCCGGTGGACCGCGTCCGCCCTCGGGGGCGACGCCCATGCAGTGGTCCCCCGATGCCAAGCGGCGCTACTTCGGCAGCCTCGTCCCTCTGCGTGAAGCGGTGGACACCCTTGTTCCGCGAGCCGCCGACGATCCGGACCAACACCTGGCCGAACTGGTCCGGCTGCACCGGGTCCTCACCGTCCGCGCCGCTGTCTACTGGGAGCACCGCACTCATCTGTTCGCGGAGCGAGTGCGCTCCCTGTTCGATGGCGGGGTGGGCCTGGCCCGCCGGCTGTCCCAGCACCACCCGGCTGACGGAACCCCAGCACTGGCCAAGATCCTGATAGACCGATCGACCTTCCACACCGCGGCCGGCGAGTTCGGGCCGGCCCTCGATGACTTCTGCCAAGCCCTGAGCTGTCTGGGGGAGGCCAACTGACGCGAGTCAGCCGACGTCCGCATCAGGCGCCGCACCCTTGCAACAGGCCCAGGAGCAGGGCGCGGTGTGCGGAGCAACGGACGGTCGTCATGAGTCCCACCAGGGCCAGGACCATCAAGACGGTGAGGTGGGTGAAAGCGGCGGTCTAAGCGCGCTGGGCCCACTTCGGTGTCCAGATCCCGCTGTCGGGGCGGCCGGGGTATGCGGAGGTGAGATGGTCACGCAGTGCGGTGAGGGCGGGGTGCGGGTTGTCGGTGCGCCAGATCAGTGAGTGCGGGTAGACCGGCGTCGGGTCACGCAGGGGGATGCGCCGCAGGTCGTGGCCGGCAGGCCAGACCAGCGGAGTCTGCTCGCTGACGAAGGTCGCCAGCGTCGAGGAGCCCGCGATCGTGTCAAGGAGGGGCTCGATACCGAAGTTGGGGCCGACCGAGTCGATGGTGAGACCGAACGTGGCGGCGAGTTCGTCATAGTAGGCGGCCCACTCGGTGCCGGGCATGTTGCCGGGCATCCAGATCCGGCGCCCGGCGAGCTGGGCGGGAGCGATCGCGCGGGCGGCGGCGAACACGTGAGCCGGTCCGGTGAACAGGTGCAGTGGTTCGTCGAAGACCGGAGTCGCCTCGATGCCGTCAGGGAGCTGCCGGCCCGGCATGCTCACGGCGCGGAAGGTCGCGTCGATCGTCCCGGACCGGACGGCGGCGATGGCCGTGTTGGAGTCGAACAGGGTCACGACATCAAGATCGGTCTCGGGATACGCACGGTGGAAATCGCGTAGCAGTCCCGCCACTGAGAGTCGGCGCCCGATCACGTCGACACGCAACGCCCGGCGCCCTGGCCGCACGGAAGCGGCTGCCCGTTCCTCGGCTTGGAGGAGAGCCCGGGCGTAGGGCAGGAACGCCTGCCCGTCGATGGTGAGCCGGGCTCCGCGGGCCGTACGGCTGAACAGCTGCACACCGAGGTCCTTCTCCAGTACAGCGATGCGCTTGGAGACGGCCTGCGGGGTGATCGACAAGTCGGTGGCGGCTTCTTGGAACTGTCCCGCGTCCACGGCGGAGACGAAGGTGCGCACGGAGGTGAGGTCCACGCCGACCATCCTAGGCGGACAACCAATCGTTGAGTCTGGTCGGCGAAATGGTTGTTTGATTCCCGTACGCCACGCCCACTTTGATGTCTCTGGTCAACGTGCGGTTTGGCAAGCAGCACGGCAGGAGGCGTACTGCCCGGCAGCCGGGCGGCGTGACCGCGTCGCGACGTGTCGAGCCGTCCCGCCGTCTGGCGATGCCGTTGCGGTCGGCCACCGACAAGGCCCCTATCGCGTCTCTGGCCGGGATGGGGCTTCCTACTCACCCTGGAGGCGACCCACGTGCCGGATTCGTTTGTTCACCTGCACAATCACACCGAATACTCAATGCTGGACGGCGCGCAGAAGCTGAAGCCGATGTTCGGCGAGGTGGCCCGGCAGGAGATGCCCGCGATCGCCATGAGCGACCACGGCAACATGTTCGGTGCCTACGAGTTCGCGCAGGTCGCGAAGGACTTCGAGGGGATCAGGCCGATCATCGGCATCGAGGCGTATGTGGCGCCTTCCTCTCGGTTCGTCCGGAAGCAGGAGTTCTGGGGGCCGGGAGGCCGCCGTGCTGTGAGCCAGGACGGTGAGGGGTCCAAGGATGTCTCCGGTGGCGGCCGCTTCACCCACATGACCATGTGGGCGCGGAACAGCCAAGGCCTGCGGAACCTGTTCTGGCTCAGCACACAGGCCAGCTACGAGGGCCAGTTCCCCGCCGGCAAACCGCGCATGGACCGGGAACTGATCGCTGAACGACCGGACGGCATCATCGCCACCACCGGCTGCCCGTCCGGCGAGATCCAGACCCGCCTGCGGCTGAACCAGTACGACGAGGCGAAGGCCGCTGCCGCGGCCTACCAGGAGATCTTCGGACGTGAGAACTATTTCCTGGAGCTGATGGATCACGGCTTGGACATCGAGCGTGAGGTCCGTGAGGGCCTGCTGCGTCTGGCCAGGGAACTGAGCATTCCCCTCCTGGCCACCAATGACGCGCACTACGTCACCGAGGACCAGGCCGACGCCCACGACAGCCTGCTGTGCATCGGTGTCGGCAAGAACAAGGACGACCCGAACCGCTTCCGTTTCAACGGTTCCGGCTACTACCTCAAGAGCGCCGTCGAGATGCGCAGCCTGTTCTCGGAGCTTCCGGAGGCCTGCGACAACACTCTGCTGATCGCCGAGCGCATCGAGTCCTACGACGAGGTCTTCGACTACGTCGACGAGATGCCGCAGTTCCCTGACGTGCCCGAGGGCGAGACCCAGGAGTCGTGGCTGCGCAAGGAAACCCTCAAGGGCCTGGCGATGCGCTACGGGGACCCGATCCCCCAGCACGTCCTGGACCGCTTCGAGACCGAGATGACGGTCATCGGCCCCATGGGATTCAGCTCCTACTTCCTGGTCGTTGCGGACATCTGCCGCCACGCCCGGGACAACAAGATCTCCCTCGGTCCGGGCCGGGGTTCGTGCACCGGCTCGATCGTCGCCTACGCCACCCGCATCACCGAGCTGTGCCCCCTGGAGCACGGCCTTCTCTTCGAGCGGTTCCTGAACCCCGAACGCATCAACCCGCCGGACGTGGACCTCGACTTCGACGACCGTCAGCGCGACCGGATGGTCCGCTACGTCACCGAGAAGTACGGCGGGGAGTACACCGCCATGGTGAACACGTTCGGCAAGATCAAGGCCAAGAACGCGATCAAGGACTCCTCACGCATCCTCGGTTACCCCTACGCCCACGGCGAGCGGATCACCAAGGCGCTCCCGCCGGACCAGAACGGCAAGCCCGCCCCGCTGGCTGCCGTCTTCGACCCCTCCCACGAGCGGTATGGCGAGGCCGGCGAGATCCGGCAGATGTATGACAGCGAACAGGATGTGAGGCGGGTCCTCGACACCGCCCGGGGGGTGGAGGGCCTCACTCGCGGCACCGGCGTGCACGCCGCGGCGGTGATCCTGTCCAAGACGAGGCTCACCGACCGCATTCCGCTGCACATGCGTGCCTCGGACGGCGTGAAGATCACCGGCTTCGACTACCCGTCCTGCGAAGCCATGGGCCTGATCAAGATGGACTTTCTCGGGCTGCGGAACCTGGGGGTCATCGACCAGGCGATCGAGAACATCCGCGAGAACCGGGGCATCAGCCTGGCCACCGTGGATCCCCTGGACGGCGACCCGGCCACCGTCGTGATCCCTCTGGACGACGCCAAGACGTACCGGCTGCTGGCCGAGGGCAACACGTTCGGTGTCTTCCAGCTCGACGGCGCCGGCATGCGCGTACTGCTGAAGCAGATGGAACCCACCCGGTTCGAAGACATCGCCGCGGTCAACGCCCTCTACCGGCCCGGCCCGATGGCGGCCAACGCGCACACCAACTACGCGTATCGCAAGACCGGCCGCCAGGAGATCACCCCGATCCACCCCGAGCTGCGCGACGCTTTGGAGCCGATCCTCGGCAACACCTTCCATCTGCTCGTCTACCAGGAGCAGATCATGGGCATCGCCCGGGAACTGGCCGGGTACACCCTCGGCGGCGCCGACCTGCTGCGCCGTGCGATGGGCAAGAAGAAGCCAGAGGTACTGGCCGCGGAGTGGGACAAGTTCCACGACGGCATGCGCGGCAACGGATACAGCGAGGAAGCCATCAAGGCCCTGTGGGACGTCATGCTCCCGTTCTCCGGCTACGCGTTCAACAAGTCCCACACCGCCGGCTACGGCCTCGTCTCCTACTGGACCGCCTACCTCAAGGCCAACTACCCGGCCGAATACATGGCCGCCCTGCTTACCTCGGTCGGCGACGACAAGGACAAGGCCGCGATCTACCTCGCCGACGCCCGCAAGAACGGCGTCCGTGTCCTCCAGCCCGACGTGAACGAGTCCGTCGCCGAGTTCACCGCCGTCGGTGACGACGTACGGTTCGGGCTGCGGTCCGTACGCAACGTCGGCGACAACGTCATCGAGGCCATCGTCGACGCGCGCCGCCGGAAGGGGAAGTTCACCTCCTTCTCCGACTTCCTCGACAAGGCCGACCTGCCCGCACTGAACAAGAGGGCCGTGGAGTCCCTGATCAAGGCCGGCACCTTCGACTCCCTGAAGCATTCACGCAAGGGCCTCACCGCCATCCACGAGGACGCCATCGACGCGACCATCCCCGTGAAGAAAGCGGCGAGCTTCGGACAAGACGATCTCTTCGCAGATCTGCGCGGCGAAGGAAGCGGCGAACCGGCCTTCGGCCTCGCCTTCCCCATCGGCTCCGTCGACGACACAGAATGGCCCCGCAGACAACTCCTGGCGACCGAACGCGACATGCTCGGCCTCTACGTCTCCGCCCACCCGCTGGACGGCGCCGAGCACATCCTTTCCAGGGCACGTGACTGTTCCATCGCCGAACTCCTCGCCTCAGGCCGCACCACCGGGGACGTCCAGCTCTCCGGACTGATCACCGGCATCCAGCTCAAGATGAACAAACAGGGCAACGCCTGGGCCATCGTGAGCCTCGCGGACCGTGATGCCGGTATCGAAGTCCTGTTCTTTCCCGCCGCCTACCAGCTCGTACGGCACGCACTGGCCGAGGACAACGTCATCTCCGTCAAGGGCAAGATCGAGGACCGGGACGGAACCGTGAACGTCTTCGGCAGAGAACTCGCGGTACTGGACGTGTCCTCCGCCGAGCACGGCGGGAAACTCCCCGTGCGGCTCGCCCTCCCCGCCCACCGGCTCACCGAACAGTCCGTCAGAGAACTCAAGCGCATCCTTGCGGACCACCCAGGCGACAGCCCGGTCCACCTCAGTGTCCGCAGCGCACGCAAGACGACCGTCTACGTCCTGCAGGCCAAGGTGGACGCCATCACCGTCGCCTCTGACGTAAAGGGCACATTCGGAGCTGACGCGTGGGCGGGCCTGGCGTGATGCCGAGGACCGGTGAGACTGCCGCCGTCGAACTCCGGATCTCCGTGGCGCCCCCTCCTTGCCCACGCTGCGAGACGCCGGTGGTGCTGGTGGCTCGCTACCCACACACCTGGCGCAACCGGGCCGGAGAACGGATCGACGGCCTCAAGGAGACGGTGCTCTGCCGATCCTGCGACACCGATGACCCCGCGGCGGGAGAACTGCTGGCGCTGTTCGCCGCAGACGGCCAACTGAGCGCAGTGTGTCGTGAAGCGTTCGACAGGCTCGTTCATGACTGGCTGAACGTCGTACGCGACCGCACGCCGAACCGCGCGAATCTGGAATCAGAGGAGGCACGGTGGAGAGCCGGCGAACTGTAGTAGCTGAAAGTCGCGGTCGTCGTACGAAAGTGACTGTCACGAATGACCAGTTGAGCGAGTTCTGGGAGAGGGTCGGAGGCGATCACGTATGTGCGGACAGATCTGGGCAGTGGGTCCTCCGTGCGCTCTCAGCCGGCGTGGAGGATCCGAAAGCGATCGGGTTCCGCCGGATCTCGATCAACGACCTGGATCGGCGTCGAAGCCCACTGCCACACGCTGATGCCTGGCGTGCGGGAGAACTGGATCTGGCCACGGGTGCCTTCGACTGCAACGCGCGGCCAGGATTGGGCAGTGCGCGCCCGGTCCGCGCCGTGAGAACGCAGCACATCGGCGAGGACGGCGACCGTGTCGTAGCCCTCGAAGGCGACGAAGGAGGGCGCTTCGGCCAGCCGCTCACGGAGGGCCGTGTCGACTCGTGCACCGAGTGGGCTGAGGCGCTCTGGCAGGTAGCGCAAGAACGGGATCGCGGCGCCGTCGTCGCCCAGCGACGTTGTCCATTCGGCGAACTCCGGTTGTCCGGCCGGAGCACCGATCATGATCTCGGCGAGGCGCTGGTCGCGGCGGACGGACTTGACGATGGACACGGCCGGCTCCGGGTGGCCGACGAGCAGAAGGAGGGCCGTCGCGCGATGGTCGACGAGTTCGTCGCACACGGCAGTGGGGGCGAGCGCGCGCATGTCGAGTTCGATGACGGTGCCGCCGCGTGGAGCGAGGTAGTCCCGCAGAATGCGCGTCCCGGATGCCCAGTAGACACTCGGCTGGGCTGCTACGGCGATTCGGCTGTGGCCCGCGCCGAGGAGGAAGTCCGCGTAGACCTGCCAGCCGCGGGACTGCGGCGGGGAGAGACGCGCGACCCATTCCGTCGGCTGATCGGTGAGCGCGTCGAGAACCGCTGACGAGCAGAGGAACGGCAGGCCGAGGGCGTCCGCCCGGCCGGCAGCGGCGCGAGCGACGACGCTGTGATACTCCCCCGCCAAAGCAGCCACACCCAGGCTGGCCAATTCATCTACGGCCGCCACTGCCCTCTGTGGATCAGCCGCGGTGTCCCGGACCACCAGCTCGAGTGGTCTTCCGACGATCCCGCCCGCGTCATTGACGTCACGAACGGCCAATTCGAGTCCAGCGAGCAGGTGTTGGCCCGCCTCGACCCAGCCAGGCCGAGTCAGCGGAACGAGAGCACCGATCCGGACGGATGATCCGTCAGTCCGCTCCGCTCCAAGTGGTGTTGGTGCCGTATTCATGCGTTGACGTCTCCCGAGTGGCGATTCAGATTGCCGTTCGCCCGGATCGCAGGGTGGCAAGGCCCGGTGCCCGGTAGTACGCGTTCATCGCATCTCGCCGTGGCGGGCGCACCGGGGTGATCATGCCGGACATTGCATCCACTCCATCGCCAACAGGCAACCAGTTATTGTTCGCTGAGCTGCCGGGCTGTGCCTGTGTTCGCTGCACCACAAGCTCTTCGACCAGGGTGTCCTCAGTGTCGGATGGGGGTCCCCGCTCGAGCGAAGCCGAGAGTGGGGGGGTCACCGCATCCCCACCGCACCGAGACACCCGATGCACCCGTGCACGTTCCCTTCGGCAGCCTTCAGCTGAGCTGCTCGGCCAGTCCGACGATGATGCCCTCGGGGCCGCGGACGTAGCACAGCCGATAGCTGTCCTCGTACTGCGCCAGCTCGCCGACGAGTTCGGCGCCGTGGGTGCTCAGGCGGGCAACGACGTCCTCGATGTCGTCGACGGCGAACATGATGCGACGAATGCCCAGTGTGTTCGTCGGCGCGTCCTTCGGCTCGGCGCGGATCGCCTTCGGCGTGTGGAACATCGCCAGCTCGATTCGGCCGTGGCCGTCCGGGGTCCGCAGCATTGCGATGTCCTGTCGGACGTCGTCGAGCCCGATGACACGCTCCACCCAACGTCCCTCGATTGGCCCCTTGCGCTCCAGCTCCATGCCAAGTTCGACGAAGAACGAAATAGCAGCGTCGAGGTCGTCGACAACGATGAGTACGTTGTCCATCCGCTGGATCGTCATGTTGAGACTCCCTGGTGTGGCACGGCCACGGTGGCCGCCGCATCCGCCCTGAGACGGAGCCGGTAGTCCGGTTCTCGACATCCACTGCGACATCTTCTTCGAGAACCTCTTCACGTAGTAGTGCCCGTCACGCGCCAGTCGTACCGCTTCGGCCGAAACACCGCAGGTCAGAGACGCTCTCACTCTCTTGGCGCACCCTCAAGGTCCGAACACGCTGTACCCGCAGCCGGCCGGCACCGGCGGCCCGCTGCGCATCGTCTTCGCCGAGGGCCCGGGCCGGTACGTCCCTGGCGGGTTCCCCCTGGGCTCCGGGGACGTGGGGTACGTCCGGGGCGGCTCCCTGAACCTGCACGAACCGGGCGCCGTCCGGGCCCTGCTCGACGCGGCGGCGGCCCGCGGGTGGCAGCCGGGAGAGCGGGGGGCGGTGGAGGTCGACGGCCGGCCCCTGCTGGAGGCGGCGACCGCCGCGCGAACCGGGGAAGCCGACCCCGCGGGCCCTCCGTCGAGACGGGGACACCTGAGTGTCCTGGTTGGCCAGTGAGTCATTCACTCAGCCGCTTCGGCGCTCTGCTCAGCGTCGGTCGGGACTGTGAGCATGACAAGGCCCGGGCTCTCGACAGGCGGATAGTCCGGCCCTCGCATAACCTCATCTGCGGGGTGTGTCCCGAACCCACAAGCTGCCCATGAGCTGCGCATGGGCAAGGAGGTGGAAGGCATGCATCGGATCGTTGCACCCGCGCTGGCCATCGCTTCCGTCGTCGCGGTCGTTGCCGGGAACCCTTTAGGCAGCACGCCGAGCGGTGAGGCGGCGATCAGTACGGTGAAGTTCACCGCGGCCGAGCGCCGTGAGACTCTCACGTACTGGACGGCGGACCGGATGCGCAAGGTCGTCGCCGGTATCGACCTCGGGCACGACTCCGCATCCGTCAAACCCTGGCGCGGCCCGGCCATGAAGACGGTGGGACGGCTCTTCTTCACCAACGAGAAGGGCCAGGACTCCTACTGCACCGCCACCGCGGTCCAGAGCCGCAACCGTTCCGCGGTGATGACCGCCGGGCACTGCGTGCAGTTGCCCGCCTCACTCCCGGAGAACCACTACAGCAACATGGTCTTCGTGCCGGGCTACAGCGAAGGCAAGCGCCCATACGGGGCGTTCGTGGTGCGGGCGGTCGTGATGCCGCGCAGTTGGGAGCACGACGGCAAGAACGACATCGCCGCCGTCGTCGTGGACTCGCGGGACGGTACGTCACTGACCGACGCGGTCGGAGGCCAGGCCGTGGCCGTGGGCCGTAAGCCCGGCGGCGAGGTGACCGTGTTCGGTTATCCCGACAGCCAGGAGGAGCGCGGCGAGCGGCTCATGTACTGCGCGGGCACCACGTCGACTGCGCCCGAGGGTAGGCAGAGCGTGCGCTGCCCGATGGAGGGCGGGTCGAGCGGTGGGCCATGGCTGGCCGATTTCGAGGAGAAGTCGGGGCTGGGCAAGCTGGTGTCGGTGAACAGCTCCGGCGACGCGGTGGAGGGCAGCTCGGTCATGCAGGGCGAGGTCCTGGGCACGACGTCGGACGAACTCCACGCACGGGCCGAGCAGTTGTGAGCTCCGCGCCACGACCGTCGGGGATTCCATCCTGACTGGACCATGTGTCGCCACGGTTCTCCCTGGCCAACCTGTGGCTGCTGTGGTCGTACCTGGACTGACTGCGGAACGGGACGAAGGAGGGGCGCGCCGCATGCCATTCCTCCGCTTGTGTGAATTCAAGTCGTTTGTCTGGTGCGGGCGTTGGGGCGCGGTTAGCGTGCTTTGACCGATGTGCATCAAGGGGGGAAGCACCACATGCGAAAGACAGGCATGCGCAAGATTCTGGCGAGGCTGGGTGTCGCGCTGCTGGCGGCCACAGGACTCGTCCTGACCGGACCGAACGCCGCCCACGCCAGTACCGTCGTCGACATCCCGGCGCCCACGCCGGGCGGCGTCTCCATGACCGTGAAGTTCTACGGGGCCGTCGTGCCCCAGCCGTACACCCCGGACCCGGACGCCGCGTACAACGAACCGAACACCTGTCAGCTCTATTTCCGGCAGTTCGACCCGACCTCCGGCTGCGGTGGCTTCAAGCTGGGGACGGTGCTGCACAACGTCCGCGAGCAGCCCGGCTATCAGGCGGGACTGTCCGGCACCGGCTACTTCGACGCGTACGCCGACACGGACCGTACCTTCGGCTGCCTGCGTCCTGACGGCAGCTTCGACCACTCCACCGCCTTCGTCGTCCACCAGGATCAGCGCCGGCTGTCCCCGGTCTACGTCGAGGGTGGCGCCTACAACCTCGTCCAGCGGTTGCGGGACAACCCCGACGCCGAATACGGGCCCAACTGGTTCGTCAACTTCACTCCCATCGTGGACGTCGACTGCCCGGCAGGCATGACCCCGACCCAGTACGGGCTCAAGGTCAGCAACCTGCGGATCTCGATCGACGACCCCGAGATCTTCGGTACGACGACGTGGTCCCACCCGGGGCCGTTCTACGCGTAGCCCATTGAAGAACCGAGTCGTCGTACGGGGGCCGGCCGCGCTGCACAGGCCCCCGTACAGAACATCCGCGCCCATGGCCTGTGCCTCTAAGCAGCTTGGGTCAAGTTCGCTGCTGATCGCGGTGGAGGCACTCCTCGTACGGAGGCGTTGTTGAGCACCACCGTGTCCGGCCGGCCGATGGCAGACGAACTCCACCGGCACGGCCGTGTCGGCCGTGCCGGTGGTGCGCTCCCACAGCAGATCGGGCGCGGAGCGCACGGCCGCTAGCCGGGCTGCTCGTAGTGCCGCCACTCGCGTCCGCCGTCGTGAGAGATCCATAGCCCTTCGCCCTTCACCAGGTCGTACGTCGCCGTCGTCGCGTCCGCGATGCCGTAGAGCGTCGTGCCGTCGACGGTGAACGACGTGAATTTCACCGGCGTCTTCAGCTCGTGGAAGGCGCTGTGGGTGCGGTCGGCGGCGAGCCAGTAGCGGCCGCCTTCCTCGCCGACGAGCAGCCGCCCGTCCGCAAGCACCTCCAGGACCAGCGACTCCGGGCCACGCTTCAGGTCCCTCCAGGGAATGCCGCCGAGGATCGTCTGCCAGTGCCCGCCGCCGTCCGTCGTCACCAACAGGCCGCGCACGCCCTCGCCCCGGGTGAGAGACAGTGCCACAGTGCCACCCCGCGCGGCGAGGATGCCCCCCGCGTACGGCTTCGGGACGGCCGTGGAGCCAAGGGTGCGACCGTCGCGCTGCCATACGACGCGGTTGGGGTCTTCGGTCAGGGGCTGGTCCAGGCTCCAGGCCGTGCCCCGCTCGTCGACGGCGAGGCGGATGGCGTCGTCCGGCACTCCGGCCGGGGGCCCCACGGTGCGCGCGGCGGGTCGGTAGATGAGGGTCGGCTCCAGTTCGGCGAGCAGGATGTCGCCGGGGCGGGTGCGCAACGGGGTCTCGGTGATGATGACCTTGTGCCGCTTGCCACGTACATCGAGGGCGTACGCTCCCTCGGCCCCCTCCCCCGGCGGCACCCGCACGAAGCCCCCGCGCACCCCCTTGAACGCGGCCGGCGCCGCCTCCGCGTCCGCGTGTTCCGCGTGCTCGGCGACCGTACGGCCGCCAGGGCCGACAATGCGCCAGGCGGTGGCGGCCGGCCCCTCGTCGTCCTCGACGTTGCCGGCTTCGTACGTCAGGAGCAGCGAGCCGTCGTCCGCGCGGACCACGCCAGTGGGTGCGCCGGCCGCCTCGATGACGTCGGCGGGGCGCGGGTGAGGGTCTTCGATGACGCGCTTGTACTTCGCCTCGCGGTCTCCGGAGTCCCCGTCGTCGGAGCCGCCCGAGCCACAGGCGGTCAGCGCCACCGCCGCACTCGCCGCGGCCAGGAGCCCGACTGTCCGCCGCCCGCGTTTCCTCAGCCACGCCATTGCCGCATCCTCACATAAAGTGGCGGCCGCCTTGGCTGGAGGCAATAACCCAGGCCGCTCAAACGTCAGCGGCACCCAGTCAAGGTTCCGTGTCAACAGGACAGCCAACGAGCGAAGTCAGCGGGGGCGGCGTGCTCGTGGAGCGTGCCACTGATACCGCCGATCTCACCGATGCTCGCCGCCGCGCACGACCGGCCGCCTCCCGATGGGGCACTCCCTGGCGGCCCCGTCATGACCCGGAAGCCGGACGGCTTCCGGGTCATCGTGTTCGTCCGGGCGGGCAGTGTCGTGGTGCAGTCTCGTGGTGGCGCCAGCATGCCCTAGGAGCTCGCCGCCGCGATCCATTTCCAGGTCGACCAACCCGACCCCCTCACCGCGCTCCCAGACATTCTGGCTCTCGTCCACCCCGACCACCGCGGCCGCTACGCCACCGTCCTCGCGTCCGACTGGCACCCCGATCAGGCGACCGAGTTCAACAGTTGTCCGACCGCCGGAGGAGGCGCAACAATATTGCATCTAATGCAACGCTGGGAGGCGGTGTGAGACGGCTCGAGCTGCCAGGCGCGGCACATCTGATGCTCGTCGAAGGCGTCGCCTACCTCGACGAGTCGGCCGCCGTGTTCGACGCCATGTTGGAGGGCTGGGCACTTCAGCAGACCAGCCGAGTGCTGCAGCCCACGACGATCAACCCGCGGTTGTCGCTGATGCGGCGATTCCGGGACTTCACCGGCGAGTACCCGTGGGCGTGGGGGCCGGGTGATGTAGAGGACTTCACCGCGTCGCTCTGCGCGAAGCGGCGGGCCCACTCGACGATCCGCGGCTACCAGAACACGGTGGGCCTGTTCTGCGATTACCTGATCGACCGTCGGTATGGCTGGCAACCACTGTGTCTGGAGCGCTTCGGGGATGCGCCGGTACAGATCTGTCACGAGTGGAATACCGCGGCCCACCTCAACGAATACGAGGGCAAGCCCGAGCGCCGACCGATGTCCCACGAGGAGCTGCAGGCGTTCTTCGACCATGCCGACGGGCGTGTGCAGCGGATCGTGGATTCGGGCCGCAAGGGCGCGATGGCCGCGCTGCGCGACGCGATGATGTTCAAGACCAAGTATGCCTACGGTCTGCGCCGTCGCGAGCTCGTCCGGCTGGATCTGCCGGATCTGCGGCCGAACCCGCACGTGCCGGCGTGGGGCCGGTACGGGTCGCTGCACGTGCGCTACGGCAAGGCGGTCCGGGGCAGTCCGCCGCGGCGGCGCACCGTGCTGTCGGTGCCGGAATTCGACTGGGCGATGGATGGCCTGCAGCAGTGGGTGGAGCAGGCCCGACCGCGGTTGCGCGGTGCGGCGCATCCGATGTTGTGGCTGACCGAGCGGTCCAGCCGCGTGTCCGTGAACTACGTGGACACGCGGTTCGCGGAGCTGCGCGACGAGCTCGGGCTCGACAAGGCCCTGGTGCCCCATTGCCTGCGCCACAGCTACATCACCCACTTGATCGAATTCGGCTATCCGGAACAGTTCGTACGCGAGCAGGTAGGCCACCGGACCGCGTCGGCCACGGCGATCTACACATCGGTCAGCAACGACTTCAAGAACCAGGTGCTGGCCCGGGCGCTCGACCGGGTCTACGCACCCCAAGGAGGCGGACCGCGATGACGCGGAAGATGACGTTCAACTGGCACCTGCGGCAGCTGATGGCCACCCGCGGGATGTTCCAGACCTCCGACCTGGTCCCGCTGCTGGCCGAGCGCGGGGTCCACCTGTCGCGTGAGCAGGTGTACCGGCTGGTGACCAGCCCGCCGCAGCGGTTGAACGTGGAGGTGTTCGTCGCGCTCTGCGACATCCTGGCGTGCACCCCCAACGACCTCATCGAGCCCGTGGCGGCAACGCAGCAGGACCGCAAGGACACCGCCGTCGGGGAGACCGGCAGCGCCGGCATCGGGGACCTGCGGCCGGTGCGTGCCCGCATCGTCAAACCGGCCACGCCGGACGGTGAGTCGAACTGAGCTACCAGCGCCCCAGGGGCCGCTGCCAGGAGTGCGGGCGCGACGGCATGGAACTCCGCCTGATCGCCCAGACCGGGGGCCTGTGCCCGGCCTGTTACACCCGGCAGCGCACGGTGACCTGCGTCCGCTGCGGGCGGTTACGGCCAGCCAACCTGCGGCTGCCAGAAGGGCCGTTGTGCCTGCGCTGCTACCGACACGAACCGGACACCCAGACGGAGTGCATCCGTTGCGGACGGCGCAGCTGGAGCGACGCCCGGACCCCGGAGGGACCGCTGTGCAGCAGCTGCCGCCCCCGGCGCAAGGAGCCGTGCCACCTCTGCGGCCAGATGCGCGCCTTCCGCACCGTGCTGATGGGCGGTCCGGCGTGCCGACCGTGCTTCCTCCAGCTGCGACGGACCCCTGGTCCGTGCCCGTTGTGTTCGAAAACCAAGGTGCTGGCCTTCCACGCTCAGCGGGCTCCGGGGCAACGCGTGTGCGCGGCCTGCGCCAGCGAGCCATCACTGTTCGCCTGCCAGCAGTGCGCCAGCGAGGCGCACCACTACGGCAGCCGCTGCGCGGTCTGCGTCCTCGCCGAACGTGCCACCGCCCTGCTCAGCGGGCCCAACGGGCACGTCGTTGACCAGCTTCAGCCAGCCCTCCAGGCCCTGCTGGCCGTCGAGCGGCCCAAGTCGACCCTGTTCTGGCTGCAGACCAGCGACGCCGCCGGGATCCTTCGGGACATGGCGCAGGGGCCGTCACCCACCAAGGGCTGGACGCCCTGCCCCGCACCCAGCGCCTGGACCACCTGCGCGACTTCCTCATCGTCGCCGGAGTGCTGCCCGAACGCCCGGTCCATCTCGATCGCCTCAGCCCGTGGCTGGAGCGGCTTCTCGCCGACCGGCCCGTCGACCAGGCCCGGATCGTGCGCACCTACGCCGTCTGGCAGGTGCTGCGCCGCATCCGCGCCCGGGCCGCGCACACCCCGATCACCGTCAGCCAGGCCCAGCGGGCCCGCGCCTGCCTGCGCTGCGCTGCCGATCTGCTGACCTGGCTCGACGCACGCGGCCAAGACCTCGCCAGGCGGACCTGGAACAGTGGCTGATCGAAACCCCCAACAGCCGCAACTACACCCAGCAGTTCCTGTCCTGGGCCCGTGCCCGCCGTCTGACCGGAGATGTGCGCGTCCACCGGCCGCCGGAGGGCGAACCGTCCCAGATGATGGACCACGACCGGCGCTGGGCACTGGTCAACGACCTGCTCCACCAGCAGCACATCTCTGGCGAACTGCGCGTGGCCGGCCTGTTCGTCCTGCTCTTCGGCCAACCCCTTACGCGCATCGTCCAACTGACCGTCGACGACGTACACCTCGACGGCCCATGCGTCCAGGTCTGCTTCGCCCAAGACGCGATCATGCTCCCGGCCCCGCTCACCAATCTCGTCCGTGAACTGATCGGACGACGTGGGCAATCCAGCTTCAGCGCCGAGCCGCGCAAGTGGCTCTTCCCCGGCGGCGCCCCCGGACGCCATCTGACCACGAGCACCCTGGGCAACCGACTGCGTGCCCTGGGCCTGCCCGCGCGCGCCGCCCGAAACACGGCCCTGATGCAGCTCGCCGCGCACATGCCCGGCCCGATTCTCGCCAGCATGATCGGCATCACGCCAAGCCGGGCGGCCGCCTGGACGGACCTGGCCAAACGCGACTGGGCCGCCTACACCGCCCACCGCGCACGCGCGCAGCACCTCGACGCCCTTCCCGGGAGCACTCCGAACACATAGTGCCGGGGGCCACCCAACGTCGAGGACGGGCGTGGCCAGGGCCGTGCGGCGAGATGCCACGGAGGCGAGCTCCGTCAGCGATAGGCCCTCGTCGGCACTGACTGCCGTATCGGGACGGCTGTAGCCGCCTTGCAACGCCATGCACTGGAAGCGGCCAGGCCACCGGCGCTGCCGTTCGCCCGATCCCTCGCCCCCTTTCTCGCTCGCACTCCTCAATAATCGAACATATCTGCGATCACTTCAAGACGCCGGGAGCGCCGATTCAACCGAGGCCGTTGTGACTGAGCGCTCCAGTTGGCCGATCGAGCACCGTACGTGGCCGGTGGGGTGCTCAGCCGGAGTCGTTGACGACCGGTTGCCGTTTGTCCCGGCCCAGCGCGAGGCTCCGCGGCCGCGACAATCTGTGCCAATGTGTCCGTACGCCCGTCCTTGATTTCGACGTCCCGCCAGGTGGAGGGCCATCATTCATTCGACGGCGGGGACACATACTCGACGTAGAGCGGTGTGGCGATCACCGCCAAAGGATCAGGGCCTTGCCCCGAAGGGAGCGGTAGGACCGCAGTAACACGCGCGTGGCCCGCCATCCAAGCCGCTGTCAGTCGAGGTTCTAGCAGGTGGTCCAGCAACTCGACGACCGGCGGTACCTGCATTTCCAGTCTGTATCGCGTGCTGTATGGCGCTGTCATACGGTCCAGGTCCGGCTCTGCATCCGACGAGGGCACGCGAAGGTTCAGCTGGTCGCGAAGGTTCAGCTGGTACAGGAGTCGGGCGAACGTTCTGAGCTCTGTGTAGCGCGATGGGTTGCGGCTGCCGTCAGTGCGGCCGTCATCTTGACTGGCAGGCGAAACTACCGCCCCGCCGAGCAGGTGCTCGGCCGATCCGTGCATCAGGAGCCGAATCGCGCCTCCGGTCGGATAGCTCGCGGTCGGTTCGCCGTGATCGAGGAAGACTACGGCTCTGGGCTGGTGGCCGTCGCTAAGCGGGGCGTAGCGGTCGCTAAGCGGGGTGTAGCACAGCGGAGCCTCGAAGTAGACCCACTGGCCAGGCTGTACAGCATCGTCGGCGAACCATCCGGCAGCTCGATCGGAGCTCTCCAGCGCGGAAATTACTCTCGCGAGGTCGGGGATCACCCCGTCGTCCCCAGTGGGCGCGGTGGGGCCGACCTTGACACCGCCAAGGCCGGGGAACTTGACCTCTCCCTCGACCGGGGGCCGGCTGACCCAGCGTCGCGGTTTCTCGATCATGAACTGTCGAAGTTTGCGTTCGGATAGATAGACCAGTTCGCGCACAAACTCATGATGCAGGCAGGTCGAGTCCGACGTAGGCGGTCGGACGAACTTGGTTACGGGTCGCGCCCGCACAGACCCACATCTCGTGCGCTCGCCACCCGGCGGAAGCGTGACCTGCCGGGAAACAGCGCTGCACCGGTACCAGCCCGAGGCATGACGTTGCACACCAGAACAGCAGGTGGCCAATTCTCACGCTCAACTGGCCAACTGGAGCGCTCAGTCACAGTGTGACTGATGTCCTGTGTCACCGGACCTTGAGCGAATGTCACCGAACTTTGACTACTGGGCAGTTCGTGTCATCGAAGTTTGACCGCCCGGGAAAGTGCAGGTCAGGGCCTATTCTCTGGGCCCATGAAGGCGCGGGCGCTTCCCGGTCGGTGACACAGGTCACCGGTCCTGCTGGACCGCGAGCCCGAGGTGATCGGGATGGCCTCACAACCGGACGAACCGCCGACCGCATCAGCCCCAGGGTGTAAACCCGTGGGCCAATGCCCTCGCGAGAAATCAAACGGTGGGCCGATGTTGTGCGGGAGGGGCACGCGACACCGTTCCCTTGTGCCCACGGACTGGCCGTCGCGGCACGGTTGACGTTCTGTCACCACGGGAGGGCCCATGACCACCATGCCGTTCATCAGCCAGAAGGGCATGACGCGCCGCAGCGTGCTCGGAGCCGCGCTGGCCGCCGGGACCGCCGTGCCGCTTGCCGCGGTTGCCAGCCCTGCGCGGGCGGACTCGGGCACGCCCGCCCCGAAGCGGCTCATGCTGCCCGTGCCGACCGGGCCGCACCCGGTGGGCACGGTCCAACTGCACCTCGTGGACCGGTCACGTCCGGACGACATTGCGGGCCCCGGGCACTTTCGCGAGCTGATGGCCACCGTCTGGTACCCCGCCCGGGACGTCCAGCGGTACCCGGTGGCGCCCTGGATGCCGACCGGCGCATTTGAGGCGTTCCTCGCCGACGCCGGGTTCAGCGATCTGGCCCCCCTGGGGCCGCTTTCTGCCGGCCACGTGGGCGCTCCGGTGCGGCGATCGGGACGACGGCTGCCCGTGGTCGTGTTCTCGCACGGCGCGCACAGCCACCAGGGCGACCACACCGTCATGGTCCAGGAGCTCGCCAGCCACGGATACGCGGCTGTGTCGGTGGCCCATCAGTACGACACGTACACCGAGTTCCCTGGCGGTCGGATCGCCGTCCCGATCGACGACGAGCAGGCGCCGACGCTGCCCGGGGACTTCGCCACGGACCTGCGCTTCGTCCTCGACTGCGTCGAGCAGCTCGCCGCCGGGTGCAATCCCGACGTCGACCACAGGCAGCTGCCGGCCGGACTGCTCGGCTCCCTCGACCCGCGGCGCATGGGCGCGTTCGGCTGGTCGAAGGGCGGGACGGCCACCGCCTGCGCCACGCTCGCGGACGAGCGCATCCGGGCCGGGCTGAGCCTTGACGGCCCGATGCAGATGAACCCGCCACTGGCCGGCGACTTGGACCGGCCGTTCATGATGATGTCCGCCGAATTCACTCGGGCAACAGATCCCGAGGTCGCCGCATTCTGGTCGCACCTGCGGGGCTGGCGGCTGAACATCCAGGCCCAGGGCGCCGCCCACGTCTCGTACGGCGACAACGAGGCGCTGTTCCCACAGGTGGCGAAGCTGCTCGGATGGAGCAGGAAGCAGCTCCAGGACGTGATCGGCACCCTCGATCCCGACCAGGCGGTGAAGATCCAGCAGGCGTACCCGCTCGCGTTCTTCGACAAGCACCTGCGCCACCGTCGGGGACACCTGCTCGACGGGCCGTCCCCAGCCTTCCCGGCAGTGACGTTCCTCCCCTGAGTACCCGGGACCGCAGCACCGCGGTCCCTCGCAGGCCCTTGAGGGAGCAGGACGACTGGGCCGAGTTCTACGTTGGGCCCGAAATCCCAGGACCGGTGACCTGTGCCACCGAACCTTGATCTACGGCATCAAAGTTTGGCCGGCCACGAAACCCCTGGCCAGACGGTGCACGCCAGCCGGACCAGAGGGAGACGCGCCGGAATCAGCTTCGCCGCGCTGCGGAACCGTGGGAAGCGCCCGCGCCTTCATGGGCCCGGAGGACGGGCCCTGACCTGCACTTTCCCGGGCGGTCAAACTTCGATGACACGAACTGCCCAGTAGTCAAAGTTCGGTGACATTCGCTCAAGGTTCGGTGACACAGGACAACTGAGCGCTTCTGTCCCGTCTCTGCCGATGTGGCCCTTGTCTCAAATGATCTGGTCCGATTCGCCCCTGGTCTCAGGCGATCGGGTTCAGCGGCAGAGTTCCATGATGGTGTCGTCGAAGTCGGGGAACTCTCGCGTGGCCTGCTCAATCAGGAGCACTGCTGCCGCGCGATGGAGTGGAGCGAATTGTTCTGCAACGGCGGTCAGTTCACGGTTGGGGTGTGGGATCCAGTCGGGCGCGGGCTCGTACGAGGTGGTTGCCTCCCATGGGCCGAAGCCGTCGGCCAGCAACCACAGGAAAGCGCCCAGGTTGCGGGCGACGACGCCGGTCTCCCCTTCGGAGCCGAGGAAGACGACGGGCTGCTCGACCAGTGCTCGGCCTGGGCGGATCAGCCAGAATGCGGCGTACCCGCCGGTGCCATCTTGGCCGAACACGCGGAAGTCGTCGCCGCTCAGCTCGCCGTTGCCGGTCCACGCCCGGAACCAGTCGGTTGTCTCATCGGCAGTCAGGAAAGCCTCGAAGGGCTCGAAGTCGACACCGTCCTCGCCGACGCAGCCGAGCCGGACTGCCATGGCAGCGGCAAGCGGGGCAGGGAACTGGCGGTCCTCATTCGGTGTCACACAAACAGATTAGCGACGCGAAACCTTCCGCAACTACCAAGAGTGGCCGGCCACCCAGTGCTGGTATCAGTTCAGCACGCCAGTACCAGACCAGATCAACTGAGACGTGGTTCGGCATCCACCCCCGCCGAACCATGTCGGGTGAGAAACCGACTCGCAGGGCGTCTCAAGCGATCTGGTCGCCGCAGGTCACAGCCTGACTCGCGAACCAGATCCTTTGAGACGGGACAGCTTCAGTTGGCCAGTTGAGTGCTCGTCGGCCAGGGCCCGACTGCCCCCTGCACCGGCTCTGCCCCCGACGCCCTTTTGTAGACTCGCTGTGCTGGATGCAACGTCAAGGGGCTGCGTGCAGGTCTGACAGTCCGGGTGGGGAAAAGTGAGCGCACTGCAAAGGCGGCGACGAACAGCACGGCCGGTTTATCCGGTCTCCGGGCGGATAGCCACATGACCGTTCTCCGACACTCCGTGACCGTCCTTGCCCTGGGACCCGACCGGCTCCAGGAACTCACCAAGCTGATCTTGGACTTCACCGAATCCACCCAGGGCCGCGGACAGGAGATCGTGCTGGAGAACGGGCAGCCGGTCGCGGACGTGCGACTGATCAAGGGTCGGCACTTGCAGCCCGGCGCCCGGTACGAGCTCTCGGAAACCGGCTCCACGGACCAGGTGACTGTGCTCATACGTGAGTGGCGGCGCAGCAAATCGATCGCCGTGGAACAGCTACTGATCTCGGACGATTTGACGGTGTGGACGGTTCTGCGGCTGAGCACCCCCGACCGACCGCGGCTGCTGGAGGCCGAAGGACGGGTGCGGGGCCCAGAGGGATCGGGCGCGCTGCGCCGGGGGTCAGGAAAAGCGCGGCTCGACCTGGCCGCGTGGTGGGCGGCGGTCGACCTTGCGCCCCGGGCCCGGTCGGCGGTTCGTGCCCCTGCGACGGCACGGCTGAAGCACCGGCTGTTCGAGGCGCGGCTGTATCTGCGACCGCGTATGACGGATGACGGCCGGTGGCAGGTGGACGTCGCGGTCACCGTGCGAGGGCGGTGGCTGTTGCGGCCGGTCGCCGCTTTCGCCCTGATGGTGGCCGGGCGCCCGGTGCGACGGGGCTTCTGTTCCGCGGTGGAGCAGGCGGCCGACGGATGGAACCGGGCGATCGGCGATCTGCTGGCGCTCGGCCCGGACGACCTCCGAGCCGAGCTGGCGAGGCAGGCCACCGAGCGGACCCCGGAGGAGCCGATGGATGCCCGGCCTCCTGACCGCCCGTAAGTCGGCTTCCAAGTTCCGTACTGCCTACCACGTTCTGCAGTTATGGACGGCAAAGATGAGAGCTCACATGCTGTCGTGTACGGCGTTCGGCTGGAAGTTCATAGCTGCGACGTCTATGCGCGATACGTAGCAGCCCTCGACGCAGAACACTCAAATGGCCAACTCGCGCGCTAACTGGCCAACTGAAGCGCTCAGTCTCAGCCGTTGCGACCGAGTCACCGCTGTCCAATGAGCGCGTCACTCCAGCGGGCCTAATATCAATATTTGGTTCACTATGTCCACATGGTGGAGGCGTCGGCATATAACGCACAGATAATGGCGTGGCACTGGTTCTCGCGTGATCATGCGCTCGCGGCCACATTGCTCTGCCGCAAGTGCGGGGAGCTGGAGCACAACCCAGCTCAGCCCAATACCGAAGAGACGGCGCGAGGGCTCACCTGGTCCGAGGCTCAGGCAGCAGAGCATCGCACTTACGCGGTGGCGACCATCATGACTGCGGCGGCTTTCCTAGAAGCCGCATTCAACGAACTGGTGGAGTCGGCCCAGGGGGACAACCTAGCCGTAGGCGGAGGCAGGGGGAGGGCTCCAGAGTGCCGAGCGAGCAGTTCTCGCGGAACTGGGGAACAAGTGGGGCTACCGGCCGCCACCACTGGTGGAGCGGGCACAGACGGTCCTACAGCTTCTCGGCAGGGAGGAATTCGATGAGAGCGAGGCGCCGTACACGCCTGCCGAAACGCTGGCGCGCTTCCGAAACCGCTTGATCCATTACCGGCCCGAATGGCGCGCTGCTGGATCCGGTCCGGGGGATTACTGGACCGCCAGGAAGCTGGAACCGCTGGGCCTTGCGCTGCACCCCTTCACCACGCCTCACAATCCGTTCTTCCCGGACCGCCGCCTCGGGCACATCCAGCCCTGCCGCCTCCGCCGCGAGCGCCCCCAACTGCGGCAAGCCCACCGCCGCCCAGCCCACCGACGTGTGAGAGGCCTCGGCCGCGAGCGCGAGCAGCAGCGGCATGTCATGACCGGCCCTGACCGCCGTACCAGGGCGGATACGCCCGCCGGGCAGCAGCGAGCCGAGCGGAGACGAGGGCGCCGGCTCACCTGGACCGCCGCCCGCTCGCCATCGGTCTCGCAGACATGCCTCGATATTCGAGCATGAGTTCGAATGAATCAGGTCAGCCACGGCGGGCTTTGTGACGCGCAGCTGTGACTGAGCACGCTAGCTGGCCACTCTGAGCATCACAGTTGGCCAGTAGGCTCATGCCGGTGGATGCGTTCTTACCGTTCCTGATCTTGATCGGTGGCCTTGCCGCAGTCCTGGGTTTCTTCACCTGGCTGGCATCACGTATTCGCAGCCGCGGTCTCGCAGGCGGCGCCGTGAGTGCGGCCCTGGCCTCCTACGAGGAGGCGTTCCGCATCACCGCTCACGAGTCTCACGTTGAGATCCGAGCTCAGGCAGAACGCAAGGCGCCGATCCTGTCACCCGACGATCACTGGGGGCGAAGCCCCGGTGAAGCCGGTCAGGCAGGAGCAGAAGGTCGTCGGCCGGTGCAGCCGCGTCCTCGCCGGTCACGGTGGGGTCTTGGCCGCTGGGTCGATCGCCTGAGGTCCGGTCGCTGATCCCGGTCGCTGATCATGGACACCGTGTTACTGGTTGCCGGAGGAGTCGTTGCGCTGGGTGTCCTCGTGTTCCTGGCGGACCGGGTTCTGCTGGCGATGGAGGCTCGGGGCTGGATTCCTGATCAGGCACGACGTCTCATGGCCCTTGAGTGCTTCAGTTGGCCGCCTTGGTGCTCAGGGTTGTTGATCAATACCTGGCTGCACTCAGTCCTCGTCGGATCGCCACATCCAGCGGAGGGCATCGGGGAGCAGAACGCCGCCGTGGTTGGGGCTGTGACCGCCGTCGCCCAGGACCAGGCGGAAGTCGTAGCCGGCTTCCGCGAGCGCGGCCGCGACGCGCAGGTTGTTGGCGAGCCAGTTCCCCTCGGGCTCGTTCCAGCGCAGGTCACGATGGCCCGCTTGGAGGAAGATGCGCAGCGGCTTGCTGGGGACGCGGGGAATGAGTTCGGGGTAGGGGTTGCCGCCGGGCATCTGCGTGAAGCTGGACAGGAACGCGATGACCCGGCGGAACTTGTCGGGGCGCAGCCATGCTGCAGTGAACGCGCAGTTGCCGCCGCTGCTGCCACCGCAGATGCCCCACTGATCGGGGTCCTCGGCGATCGAGTAGTGCTTGCCGACCTCGGGGATGATCTCGTTCAGGAGGAAACTGACGTACCGATCGTCGAATGCGTCGTACTCGGTGTTGCGGTTCTTCGGATCCTCGGCGTCGGGGAAGATGCCGGGGTCGAGGAACACGCCGATGGTGACCGGGATGTCACCCCGGTGCATGAGGTTGTCCAGGACGATCGCCCCGCGGACCTCACCGGCCGGGTCCAGGTACCACCATCCGTCCTGGAACACCATGAGCGACGCTGGGTTGGCAGGGTTGTAACTCGCTGGCACGTGGACCCAGAACTTCCGGGACGTGCCGGGGTATATCGCGCTGTCGTTCCAGCCGAACTCGATCGTCTCGCCAGAGGGCACGCCGGGCTGTGCTGCAGAGTCGGGGCCGTGGGCGTAGCGAACGTTTGACTGGTGCATCGGAAGCGGCTGGTAGGGCACCTCGATCGTCACGCGGGCCAACTTAGGAGAGATCGCGACCTGCCTCAAAGGGGTTTGGGGTCTGTTGTGAAAGCGCTGGTCACAGCGATTCGTTGAGGCCGTTCAGACCGGCCTTGCGGACCGTCTCGACCAGCAGCACCGCGCCCGTCTGCGTCACCGCCCCACGACCGCCGCCCTCGACACGGACACACGGACACACGGATAGAACCCGTTACGCTTCTTCACCTGGAAAGTGCCTTCGACGCCACGGGAACAAGGACCTCGACAATCCTCGTTCTGCCTGGTCAGGGGCACTTTCCAGTTACTTGATCACCTGTCGGACAGCCCACGCCGTGAAAGCGCGAGGCTAGGGCGACCACAGGAACGCGTGCATGCTGCCGTCCGCCGCGGTGCCGAACCCGGTGACCTGGCCCCGCTCGTTGATCGCTTGCCCGAGGCTGGTCGCCCCGCCGCTGAGCGTGCCCAGATCCCGCATACCGCCCGAGGCAGACCGCAAGAACGCATGCACGCTGCCGTCCGCCGCGGTGCCGAACCCGGTGACCTGCCCCTGCTCGTTGACCCCCTGTCCGGAGCTGGTCCCGCCACTGAGCGTGCCCAGGTCCCGCATACCGCACGAGGCAGACCACAAGAACGCATGCAGGCTGCCGTCCGCCGTGTTGCCGAACCCGGCGACCTGGCCCCGCTCGTTGATCGCTTGCCCGGAGCTGATCTCCCCACCGAGCGTGCCCAGATCCCGCATGCCACCTGAGACAGACCACAAGAACGCATGGTCGCTGCCGCCCGCCGTGTCGCCGTACCCTGCGACCAGGCCCTGGTCGTTGATCGCACGCCCGACGCTGGACGTCCCACCGCTGAGCGTGCCCAGGTCTCTCATCGTCCCTGCGGGCGGCACCGGCGCCGCGACCTCCGCGGCCCCGGCGACCCCAACAGGCGCTGCCAGCACCCCGACCAGTAGGGCCACAGCGGCTAGACCACGTCTGCCCCGATTCCGCCCAACCAACATGCCTTACCCCTCCCCCAGCCGACCCGTTTGGCCAGCACGTCAGGCAATCACAAGGCTGGACAGGCGTTCAATCGATTCCCAGCCAACCGGGCCAGGCAGCCCACCCAACCTCGATCATTCATGGGGGCGGTCAGCTTGCTGACGGCCCGTCGCACATGCGGAGCGGACCCGCGACCGCTCGCATGCCTTTCTCGAACGGGCTTCCCTCAGGCGAAGCCGCATGGCGCACCATGGATCACGGGGGGCGTCAGATCGGGCGCCGACGGGAGGAGGAACGGTGGGCGGGAATCAGTTGAAGGCGACGGCCGCGGAGATGCGGGAGGCCGTGCGCGCGTTGCTGTCCGTGCTGGAGCCGGAGCAGGTGCGCGAGCTGCGCGCGGGGCCCGCCCGGCTGGACGCGCCGGAACTGCGGGAATGGACGTATCTGCCGGGCCCGCGCCCCGGGCTGCCCACCGAGGGCCTCGGCGGCGAGCAGCGCGAGGCTGTCGACGCGCTGCTGGCCGCGGCGCACAGCGCACCCGGAGCGGAGCTGGCGCGCGGCGCGATCGAGGTGGAGCGGCACCGCCGGGCCATGCTCGGCGCCACGGGTGCCGACCGCTACTGGGTGCGGCTGCTGGGCGACCCGGACGGCGACGATCCTTGGGGCTGGCGGATGAACGGCCACCACCTCGCCGTACACATATTGATCACGTCGGCCGAGATGCGGGTGACGCCGCACTTCATCGGGGCGGAGCCGGCGCACATCACGGACGGTCCGCAGGCCGGCCGCCGGCTGCTGGGGACGGAGGAGGACCTGGCCCGGGAGCTGGTCACGGACCTGGACGCCGGCCGACGGGCGAAGGCGGTCTTCGCCGCCGCGCCGCCGGAGGACATCTTGACCCGCGCCGACCCGTTCGCCGATCCAGACCTGCTGCCGGCCGGCCTGCCGTACGGGGACATGACGCCCGGTCAGCAGCGGCTGCTGGAGCGCCTGGTGCGCCGCTACCTCGACCGCGCGCCCGCGGCGTACGCGCAGGAATGCTGGTCCGATGCCGTGGCGCGAGGACTGGACGCGCTCTCCTTCGCCTGGGCCGGCGGCCTCGTTCCCGGGGACCGGCACTACTACTGCGTACGGGCCCCGGACTTCCTCATCGAGTACGACAACACTCAGGACGACGGCAATCACGCCCACTCCGTCTGGCGGCACGTCCGCCACGACTGGGGTGCCGACCTGCTCCGCGCGCACTACACAGAGCAGCACTGGTAGAAGGAGCGCGGCCGCCTCCGATCCCCTCGGCGGCGGTGCGGAGTCGCCAGTCGAGCGTCCGGTGGAGTCCGTGCGGTGCCGGTGCCGGTGCCGGTGGCGCCGGCACCGCGGCACAGCGGCACAGGCTCCGGCCGACGGCGGTCAGGGGAGGCCGAGCTGCGCCGTGCAACGTGCGATGGCACGTGCTCAACATCGGCTGTCACAGGACAACTGACCCCTCGCAGCAAAGGTTGAGCCACCACGCCCACCTCACCGCGCGGGGCCCGTTCGCGACAAGACCCGCGACCACGACGAGACGTATCGTCTTGCCAAATCCCTCCTCCGTGTCGTACCGTCCTCCGCATGGGTTCCCTGTGAGAAAACCGGCTCCGATGGCGTAGAGCACCGCTCCGCCATCGCCGCGCCCCGTCGTGCCCTCTCATCCACCCGATCCGGCCCGGGCCGAAGCCCGCGGCCAGGAGGGACCCGTTCATGCGCAGCTCACAACTCACCCTTCACCACGTCACCAAGCGCTATCCCGGCCGCACTGTCCTCGACCAGGTCTCCTTCACTCTGAAGCCGGGCGAGAAGGCCGGGCTCATCGGTGACAACGGCTCCGGCAAGTCCACTCTCCTGCGGCTCATCGCGGGCCAGGAACGCCCGGACAGCGGCGAGTTGACCGTGACCGCCGCCGACGGCATCGGTTACCTGCCGCAGACCATCCCCCTGCCCCCGACCGCCACCGTCCAGGACGCCGTCGACCTGGCCCTCGCGGACCTGCGCGCACTGGAGGCGGAGCTGCGCCGGGCCGAGCAGGCGCTCGGCGACGGCGCAGACCCGGCGGCACTCGCCGCGTACGCCGCCCTCCTCGAGCGCTACGAGGCGCGTGATGGCTACGACGCCGACCACCGTGTCGACCTCGCTCTGCACCATCTCGGCCTGCCCACGCTCCCCCGCGACCGACGACTCGGCACCCTCTCCGGCGGCGAACGTTCCCGGCTGGCCCTGGCCGCCGTCCTCGCAGGCCGCCCGGAACTGCTGCTCCTGGACGAGCCGACGAACGACCTGGACGACCAGGCCGTGGAGTGGCTGGAGGCACAGCTGCGGGCACACCCCGGCACGGTGCTCGCGGTCACCCACGACCGCGTCTTCCTGGAGCGCCTGACCTCCACGGTCCTGGAGGCCGAGGCGGGAAAGGTCACGCGGTACGGAGACGGCTACGCCGGCTACCGCACCGCCAAGGCCGCGGAACGCCGCAGCCGGCTCCAGGAGTACGAGGAGTGGCGGGCCGAGTTGGCCCGCAACGAGCGGCTGGCCGCCGGCCATGCGGTCCGCCTCGACGGCATCCCGCGCAAGGCCCCGCTGGCCAACTTCGGCCACGGCGGCTTCCGGGCCCGCGGCCGGGCGCACGGCGCGATGGCCCGTATCCGCAACGCCCGTGAGCGGGTCGACCGGCTGACGGCGAATCCGGTGGCGCCGCCACCGGAGCCGCTGGCCTTCACCGCGTGCATCGGGACGGCGGGGGACGGCGCAGATGCGTCAGCGGTGGTTCTCCCCTCGGTACAACTGTCGGACGTACGTGTATCGGTACAACTGTCGGACGTACGTGTAGGAGACCGCCTCCGCCTGGACTCCCTCACCCTCGGCACTGCCGGCCGGCTGCTGGTCACCGGCCCCAACGGCGCGGGCAAGACCACGCTGCTGAAGCTGCTGGCAGGTGAGTTACGGCCCGACGAGGGCTCGGTGCAGGTGCCGGGCCGGGTGGGCCATCTGCGCCAGGACGAGACGCCGTGGCCGCCGGGCCTGACGGTGGCGGAGGCGTTCGCGCTGGGCCGCGTGGGCTCCGCCGACGAGCACGCGGACGCCCTGCTGGCCCTCGGCCTCTTCCGCCCGGCGGAGCTCCGGCTGCGCATCGGCGAGTTGTCGTACGGCCAGCGCCGCCGCGTGGACCTGGCACGGCTGGTCTCGGAGCCTGCGGACCTCCTGCTGCTCGACGAGCCGACGAACCACCTGTCCCCGGCGCTGGTAGAGGAACTGGAGGCGGCATTGCTCGACTACCCGGGCGCGATCGTCCTGGTCACGCATGATCGCGCACTGCGGACGCGGTTCCGGGGCGAGCATCTGGATTTGCCGAAGACGGCCAGGTTCCGCTTGGGGATGACAGCCGGGCGGTTGGGGCGTGGCATGGGATAGCGGCGGCAGCGTCGCCGTCGCACCGGACCGCCACCTGTAGCGGTCGCACCCCGCTGACGAAGGTCGCATTCGTGGTCGGCTGCTGCCCGCGTTGGACTTCCTGGGTGTGTCGGACGTGCTGCCGCCGTTCTGCCTGTACTTCGAGCACAGGCAGGGCCGCGGACGGCACATCCCGGACTTCCTGGCGGTCAGTACCCCGGCACTCTCCTTCGGAAGAGCATGATGCCCTTCAGCACCCGCGAGCCCTTGGGGGAATGCATGCGTACCCGCGCGGCCATCACGCTCACCGCCGCCTGCCTCGCCGTCGTGACCGCCTGCGGCAGCACAGCGACCACCGCAGGCGGCCCGGAGCGCTACACATCTGCCCCAGCCGATGAACCCGAGGACCATTCGGAGGAGGACTACACCGGCCCCATCCTGATTCCGGACATGACCGGCAAGCAACTAAGTCTTGCTGTCTTCGAGGCAACAACACTGAACTTCGAATCCAGCGCGCACGACGCCCTGGGCCACGGACGCGTCCCGGATGTCAGCGGCGACGACCGCCGCTGGAAGGTCTGCTCCCAGACCCCGAAGGCCGGTAGCTACACCTCCGGGAACTTCGCCTTCGCCGTGGTGAAGCTCGACGAGGTCTGCCCGGTCGCGGACGCGGACGAAGGGCAGGCCACGGGATCGACCATGCCCGGCGTCGAGGGCAAGGCCGTCACGGCCGCCCGCCGAGCTCTCGGGAACCGCGCCGACATCACCGTCACCGACGCCTCCGGCCTGGACCGCATCCTCCTCAGGGAATCCGAGTGGCGGACCTGCACCCAGCAACCGGCCGCCGGAATCAAGCTCGACGGGCAGCACGTGAAGCTCACCGCGGTGAAGATGGAAGAGTCCTGCTGACCACCGCTGACAGGTAGGTGGAGCCAGAACGGGGTCAGCGGCGTCATCACGCTGCCGGCCATGGCCGCCACCGTGTACACCCTCACCCCACGCGGCCTGGACATCACCAAGCAGCACCACTGACGAGGCAACCGCCCCCGTCACCTGCCCTCATCCATGGACCAGTAGAGCCACTGACCAGTAGAGCCACTTGATTTCGGGACACACGTGAGTGGTCCGCTAAGGCCGTACTGCCACCGCGTCCACCTCGAACAGCATCCCGGGCAGTGCGAGGGAGGCAACGCCGCTCAGTGTCTGGGCCGGCAGCCGGTCGCCGAAGCGGGCGTGCAGCGCCTTGCCGAGGATCTCCAGTTTGTCGAGGTCGTGGTCGACGATGAAGGTGCCGAGGCGGACCACGTTCTCGTACCCGAGGTCGACCGCTTCGAGCGCCGACCGCAGCCGGTCGAAGGCCAGGTCCACTTGGGCAGCGAAGTCTCCGGGCACGGGAGCGCCGCTGGCGTCGGAGGCGTACTGGCCGCCGATGAAAACGAGTTCGCCGGGTGCTGAGACGGCGTGGCTGTAGCCGAACGGTGTCGGGTCGTGGAGGGCGGCCGCGTTGGTGATCGTGCGCTGATCGGTCGTCATATCTCCTCCAACATCTCGCGCGCGCCTGCCCATTCCACGGGGAGCGCGTTATGGGAACCCCCGCCTGCCGTTGGCTCCTGGACTTCCGGGCCAGCAGCGACAGTCGGCCGTTCGCACAGCTACTTGGCCATGCGAGACCGCCTCGGCGCCTCCCGCGCAGATCAATGTCACTTAGCGACATACTGCCTCTTGAAGACAGCAGAAGGGGAGAGTGCGAGGCGACATGGCCACAAAGCAACGCAGCGGGGGAGGGATGAGTGAGCAGCGGCGTGCGCGGCTGCGGCTGGAGATCTCCCGAGAGGCGGCGCGTCTCTTCTGGGACCAGGGAGTGGCCGCTACGAGCGGCGATCAGATCGCGGAGGCCGTGGATCTGTCCACGCGTACCATCTGGCGGCACTTCCGCAGCAAGGAGAGCTGCGCCGAGCCAATCATCATGCAGGGCGTAGTCACGTTGCTGGGCGTGCTGCGCCGCTGGCCCCGGCAGAGCTCCCTCGAAGACCACCTGGCCACGGAACTGACCGGCATCAGACTCGGCCACGAGAAGCCGCCCGTCGACCTCGCCGACGAGATGCTCGCGATGAAGATGATCCGGCTCGCCGACACCGAGCCGGCGTTGCGCACCGCGTGGCTGATGGCCTGCGATCAGGTGGAACGCGAGATGTGCGCGATCATCGGTGATCGTCTCGACCGCCCGGCCAGTGATCTTCAGGTGCGGATGCACGCCGCGTCGGCAGCGGCCGTGGTGCGGGTGCTGGACGAGCACATCGGCACCACCGTCCTCGCCGGCGACGACCTCACCGAGTTCCACGACGTGACGGCCCTCGCCCGGCGCTACGCCCACGCGATCCGCACCGCCACCGGCGGAGCCGTCGGCGACCCCATCGCCTGACGCCGCCGCCGGGCCACCGCTCGCCGGCCTCGGAGGAATCCGGGCCGGCCCGGCGGCCGTGGACCATCCAGGGCGGCGGCCGGCAATCGCACCGCCTCCTCGGGCAGCGGGCCGTGGTCCAGGACGGCGTGCCGCAGGACGCCGGACTCACGCGCGCCTCCGGGCTTACGCGGGGGTGACCAACCGCTCCAAGAGTTGTTCCACGCCGGCCTGCAGATCGGCGGGGGCACTGTCACGTCCGGTCAGGAACCTGAGCAGTGCCTGCTGGAACAGCCCGTCAAAGAGTGCGTACGCGACCGCGGGAGAGGCTGCGGCGGGTGAACCGGCGAGTTCCGCGTAGTGACTGACGATGCGCCAGATCATCTGTTCCAGGCTCTGGTCGATCTCGAGGACATCGTCGCGGAACGACTCCTCGAACAAAGCCTGATTCCGGAGGTCGTACCACAGCCGGTGCATCGTCGCGTCCTCACGCAACGTGCCGGCCATCGCCGCACCGAAGCCGTGCTTGAGCTCTTCGGCCGAGCCGGCGGTGATGACGATCTGGTCGTAGCGGGTGACGCACTCCGCCTTGTACTGCCGCACGCAGTAGGTGATCAGCTCCACCTTGTCGCGGAAGTAGTAGTGCAGGACGCCATGGGAGAACTCGGAGTTCTGTGCGATCTCGCGCAAGCTCGTACGGGCATAGCCGAGCTCGGACAGGGTCTGCAGCGCGGACGCGGCGAGTTGCGCCCGCCGCTCGGCGAACTTGTCGACCTGCCGCCGGGAGATCCGTTCCTGGTTCTTGCCCACGACCTGGGTCACAGCACGTCTCCCCGCCTACTTCGGCCCTTCCGCCCGCCCGCACCGTGCGGGTCCGCCACCAGGTTATCCCGGCCCGCGACGGCTCTCGGCAAAAATCTTGACAGTCGTCCAAGAAAGTCTTGACGACTGTCAAGAAGTGCCTACGCTGGCGTTGCGTCCCACGGTCCGGGCTGCCGGCCTGCGGCTGAGCGTGCGGCGCTGTCACGCAGTGCAGTCATCTCAATGAGGAGATGTTCCATGAGTGTGTACGACTTGACCGGACGCAAGGCCCTGGTGACGGGCGGTGCCCGCGGACTGGGTGCCGGGATGGCCGAGGCGCTTGCCCGGGCCGGCGCCGCCGTCGTCATCGGCGACATCCAGGAGGAGCTGGGCAAGGCGACTGCCGATGCGCTGAAGGAGTCCGGCGCCACCGCCGGATTCGTCTCGCTCGATGTGACCGAGGACGCGAGCTGGGAATCGGCCGTCTCGCAGACGATCGCCGAGCTGGGCGGCCTGGACATCCTCGTCAACAACGCCGGAGTCAAGATCTCCGGTCTGGTCGTCGACCTCGACCCGGCCGACGTGCGCCGGATGCTGGAGGTGAACGTCCTCGGGACGGCGCTCGGCGTCAAGCACGCGTTCCGCGCGATGCGGCCCGGCGGTCCGGCCGGCAGCGGCGGTGCGGTCGTCAACATCTCGTCGGTCGCGGCCACCATCCCGTTCCCCGGCATCGCGGGCTACGCCGCGACGAAGTCGGCGGTCGACCGGCTCACCCGGGTGGCGGCGCTGGAATCCGGAAAGCTCGGCTTCGGCGTACGCGTCAACTGCGTCTACCCCGGACTGGTACCGACCGACATGGGCGCCAAGCTCGCGGCCGACATGGTGACGCTCGGCCTGTGGCCCAGCGCGGAAGCGGCCGTCGGTGACGTCATCGGCCTGACCCCGCTCGGCCGGCTCGGCGAGGTCGCCGACATGGCCGACGCGGTGGTCTTCCTCGCCTCCGACGGCGCCCGCTTCATCACCGGCGCCGGCCTGCCGGTCGACGGTGGCATGGGCATGTGACGGGCCCCTCGTCCCCTCCCTCCTCCGAAAGGACGCATGAGCATGAGCAGTGACAAGCCCGTCGTCGTCTACGGCGCCTCCGGCTACACCGGCCGTCTCGTCTGCGAGTACCTGCGCGAGTACAACGTCCCCTTCATCGCCGCCGGCCGCGACAAGGCGCGTATTCAGGACGTCCTCGACAAGGTCCCCGGCATCGACACCGTGGACCACGAGGTCGTCGAGGTCGAGCACGCGGTCGGACCGCTGACCGAGCTCTTCCGCGGCGCCAGGGTCGTGAGCAACATGGTCGGCCCGTTCATCAAGTACGGGCCGGAGGTCGCAGAAGCCGCCCTCGCGGCAGGCTGCCACTACCTCGACACCACCGGCGAGCAGGACTGGGTCCTCGACGCCCAGGCCAGGTGGGGCGACCAGTACGCCGAGAAAGGCCTCCTGCTCTCCCCCGGCGTCGCGCAGATGTACACCACCGGGGAGATCGCGGCCAACATCTGCCTGGAGACCCCCGGACTGGACACCCTCGACATCCTCGTGCTGTGGAAGGGATTCCCGACGTACGCCTCGACGCAGACGATCTTCACCATCCTGAAGGCCGACTGGCACTACCTGGAGGAGAACCAGTACAAGAAGTGGGACCCGCTCACGGCCGTCGAAGTCACCGTCCCCGGACAGCACGAAACGGCGCTGGCCCTGCCGTGGGGCGGCACCAGCCACCCCGTGTGGTTCAAGAACGACCCGCGGGTGGCGACCTGCAGGGTGCTCGGCGGGGTCACGGACCGCGCCGTCATGCAGGGCGTCGTCGACACGGTGAAGATGGTCGAGTCGCAGATCAAGACCCTCCCGACCGACCAACAGGACGCCGCCCTGGCCGAGGTGGCCGCATCGGTCCAGGCCGGCATGCCACCCCGGGAGAACCCGCGGATCAACACCTCGGTGGACTCCGTCCACGCCTCGGGCCCGTTGGGCCGTGCCCACTGCGTGATTCACGGCAACAGCAACTACAAGCAGACCGGGCTGCTCCAGGCGTACGCCGCGTATTCACTCCTCCAGCAGCCGCCCCGCCGCGCCGGCCTGGCCTCGGCCTGCCAGGCCTTCGGCCACCGCGAACTGCTCGGCGTACTCAAGAGCTTCGGGCTCGTACTCGACCCGGTGCTCACCGTCCACAGCTGAAAGGGTGCTGCCGTGCGTCTGACCGACTACCTCGACAAGGGCACCTCCCTGGGCCCCGGAGCACCCTGCCTCACCACAGGGGACCGCACCCTCACCTATGGCGAGGTCCAGGAACTGTCCTGGCGGGTGGCCCGGGCCCTGGACCGGTCAGGCGTACGGCCCGGGGACAAGGTGGCGGTCCTGTCCGCCAACGATCCCACCGCGTTTTCCTGTGTGTTCGGCATCTCCCGGGCGGGCGCCGTGTGGTGCCCGGTCAACCCCCGCAACGAAGCCGCCGAGAACCGCGACCTGCTGGACCTCTTCGACTGCACCTGCCTGATCTTCCAGGAGGCGTACGCCCCGCTGATCGCGAAGATCCTCCCGGACCTGCCTAAGCTCACCACGCTGGTCTGCCTCGACGGATCCCCGGACCTGGGCGTGCCCTTCGCTCGCTGGCTGGACGGTGTGCCCGCCGAACCGTGGGAGGCCACGCCGGCCGACGACACCGTCATGCTCGTCGGCACCGGCGGCACCACCGGCAGCCCCAAGGGCGTCATGCTCACCGACCGGAACATCGAGACGATGTCCGCGCTGACACTGATGAGTTACCCCTTCGGCACCCGCCCGGTCTACCTGGCGCTGGCCCCGCTGACCCATGCGGCCGGAGTGCTGTGCTTCCCCGTCATGACCCTCGGCGGCGAGATCGTCATCATGCCGGCCCCCGACCTCACCGACTTCCTCGCGCAGGTCGAACGCCACCGCGTCACCCACACCTTCCTGCCCCCGACTCTGATCTACATGCTCCTCGGCCACCCCGACCTGGCGTCCACCGACCTGACGTCGCTGCGCTGCCTCTGGTACGGCGCGGCCCCCATGTCGGCGACCCGGCTGGAGGAGGCCATCGACCGGATCGGCCCGGTGATGGCACAGCTCTTCGGCCAGTCCGAGGCGCCGATGATGATCTCGACGATGGCGCCCGCGGAGCACTTCCACGCCGACGGCTCGCTCGCCGTCGAGCGCTTCGCCTCCGCCGGGCGCCCCGCCCCGCTGGTGACCGTCGCCATCATGGACAGCGAGGGCCGACTGCTGCCACCCGGCGAGCGCGGCGAGATCGTGGTGCGTGGCTCCCTGGTGATGGCGGGCTACTACAAGAACCCCTCGGCCACCGAAGAGGCCTCCCGGCACGGCTGGCACCACACCGGGGACATCGGCTACCTCGACGCCGACAACTACCTCTTCATCGTCGACCGCGCGAAGGACATGATCATCAGCGGTGGCTTCAACGTCTACTCCGCCGAAGTCGAGCAGGCCGTGATGGAACACCCGGCCGTCCAGGACTGCGCGGTCGTCGGACTGCCGGACGACAAGTGGGGCGAGCGGGTGACGGCGGTCGTGCAGCTCCACCCTGATCAGAGCGTCACCGACGACGACGTACGCGCCTTCGTAAAGGCCCGCATCGGCAGCGTCAAAGCGCCCAAGCAGGTCGAGGTGTGGCCGGACCTCCCCCGGTCGAAGGTCGGCAAGGTCCTCAAGAACGAGGTCAGGTCCCGCCTGCTGCACAAGGATTCGCCTGACTGTGAGGACGCACCATAGTCAGTCGCATGCGCATTGGCCGGCCTTGTTCCGCGTGCACGTGCTGCCGGCCCACTCGACCTCCCGGGCGTGGCTCCGTACCAGTGCTGCCATTCACC
Organism: Streptomyces albicerus; assembly: GCF_008905045.1. Lineage (GTDB taxonomy): Bacteria > Actinomycetota > Actinomycetes > Streptomycetales > Streptomycetaceae > Streptomyces > Streptomyces albicerus. The sequence continues at coordinate 54,262 of NZ_VWMY01000044.1, read as the reverse complement.
GACCGGGATCCGGACAACGGCGCCCGATTGGATCTCTTGGACGCTGCCGCCGCGCATCTGGACGAGGCCGGCTGCCGCTGGAGCACTCGCACCGTTATGGGCGGGAACGCCCATGTGCATACGACACCAGGAGTACCCGCGCGAGCGGCAAGACCCGGACGTGTCCCCTAGCCGACCCTGAGATGTCCCCCATCTCTCCCCGACATGTGTCAGGAATCTTTGACAGGTGATCGAGGGAGCTGTCAGCCTTTTCTGACAGGCACGACGGAAGGGGGCCACGATGGCCGAGGTCCCGCCTCCGGCACCGACGGGCGACGAGTTGCTGAAGGTGCTCTCCGCGCTCGGCAATCCGCACCGCCTGCGGATCGTCGCGGCGCTCGTGGAGAACCGCAACTACGTCAGCGCGCTGGCCCGCGAGATCGGGATGGGCCGCCCGCTGCTGCACATGCACCTGCAGCGCCTGGAGGCGGCCGGACTGGTCGTCGGCACGCTCGAACTCTCGGAGGACGGCAAGGCGATGAAGTACTACGAAGTCGCGCCCTTCTTCTACGAGTTGACGCCCCCCGTCATCGCACGGGCAGCCGCGACGATCACCGAGAACGCCGACCGGACCGACCGGACCGCGAAAGAGGAAGCGAAGTGAATGAGCAACTGGTGACCCTCGCCGCCGGAGAGGACGAGTGGGGGATTCTGGTCGGCGCCGTCGGCGCGGCCGGACTCTTCACCCTGCTGATCGTCATCGTCTGGCAGGCCGCCGCCACCTGGCGGGCCCGAATGCTGGCCGCACGCGAGGAGCAGTACAAGGAACTCGCCACGAAGTACGCCCAACTCCTCGAAGACACCGTTGAGTTGCAGCGCCGGACGGCCGAGGAACAGCGGCAGACCCTCGACGAACTGACGCAGACCCGGCTCGCGGTCGGCTCGATGGAGAAGATGATGCGCGAGATCGAATAACACCCGGCCGCGGCCGACCGCGTACGGCCGGGAGCGGCAACTCCCGGCCGTACCAAGGAAGAACACACCCCGGACACACCCATCCCGTACGCCACGGCAGGTCGTCACACCTTCTACGCCGTGGTGCGGGTCCCGTGCGCCCTTGTGCCGGTCACCGACCGGCGGCGCGTTCCACACCAAGGAGATTACTCATGCGTGCGCTGCTGCAGCGTGTCGCCCGTGCGCCCGGCGGGCGGCGCGGCAAGTGGCTCGTCCTGGCGGCCTGGCTGATCGTGGCCGTCGCGCTCGGCCCGTTGGCCGGCAAGCTCGGCGACGTCGAGGACACCAGTGCCAACGCCTTCCTGCCGCGCGGCGCCGAGTCCGCGCGGGTCAACACGGAGCTGGAGAAGTTCCGTACGGACCCGGTCATGCCCGCCGTCGTCGTCTACACCGGCGACGGCGCGGACGCGAAGGCCGCCGCCGACCGGACCGCCTTCGAGCGCTTCGCCCCCGCGGGCGAGGAGGTCTCGCGGCCGATCCCGTCCGAGGACGGCAAGGCCCTGATGACCGTCGTTCCGCTGGACAGCGAGGACGAGATCACCGACAAGGTCGACGAGCTGCGCGAGATCGCCGGGGCCAACGCTCCGTCCGGCGTGGACATCGAGGTGGGCGGCCCCGCCGGATCCCTCACCGACTCGGTGGCGGTCTTCGACAGCCTCGACTCGACGTTGCTGCTCGCCACCGGCCTGGTCGTGGCCGTCCTGCTGCTGATCACCTACCGCAGCCCGATCCTGTGGCTGCTGCCCCTGCTCTCCGTCGGCTTCGCCGCCGTACTCACCCAGGTCTGCACCTATCTGCTGGCCAAGCATGCCGGGCTGCCGGTGGACCCGCAGAGCGCGGGTGTGCTGATGGTGCTCGTCTTCGGCGTCGGCACCGACTACGCGCTGCTGCTCATCGCCCGCTACCGCGAGGAACTGCACCGCCACGAGGACCGGCACGCGGCCATGCGGATCGCACTGCGCCGCTCGGGGCCGGCGATCCTCGCCTCCGCAGCCACCATCGCGGTCGGCCTGGCCTGCCTGGCCTTCGCCGACATCAACTCCTCGCGCTCGCTGGGGCTGGTCGGGGCGGTCGGCGTCGTCTGCGGTTTCCTGGCGATGGTCACGGTGCTGCCGGCGCTGCTCGTCATCACGGGCCGCTGGGTGTTCTGGCCCCTGGTCCCGCGGTACGGCACGCCCGCCCGCAAGCCGCGCACCGTGTGGTCCCGCATCGGAGCGGCCGTCGCCCAGCGCCCCCGCTGGTCGTGGATGATGTCCGTCGCCGTCACCGGCGCCCTCGCGCTCAGCGCGGCCGGCGTCTCCATGGGCCTGACGCAGGCCGAGATGTTCCAGGACAAGCCCGAGTCGGTCGTCGCCCAGGAGAAGATCTCGGCCCACTATCCGTCCGGGGCGTCCGATCCCGCGAAGATCGTCACCAGCACCGACGAGACCGCCAGCGTCCGCACGGCCGCCTCCGGCGTGGACGGCGTCGCCCGCGTCGAGGATGACGTCGACCGTACCCCGGACGGTGAACTCACCACGCTCTCCGTGGTGTTGAAGGCCACTCCCGACAGCCAGGCGGCAAAGGACACGATCGACGACCTCCGCGAGGCCGTGCACCCGATGGACGCCCTCGTCGGCGGCACGACCGCCGAGACCCTCGACACCCAGCGGGCCGCCGACCGCGACCTCACCACGGTCATCCCGATCGTGCTCCTGGTCGTCCTGGCGGTCCTGATCGGGCTGCTACGAGCCCTTGTCGCCCCGCTGCTGCTCCTGGCCACCGTGGTGCTGTCGTACTTCGGAGCGCTCGGGGCCTCGAACCTGCTCTTCGAACACGTCCTGGGCTTCGCGGGCGTCGACTGGTCGATCCCGCTCATGGGCTTCGTCTTCCTGGTCGCCCTCGGCATCGACTACAACATCTTCCTCATGCACCGGGTGAAGGAGGAAGCCGGCCGTCTCGGCCACACGCGCGGCGTCCTGGAGGGGTTGACCAGTACCGGAGGCGTCATCACCTCCGCGGGCGTCGTCCTGGCTGCCACCTTCGCCGTCTTCGCCGGGCTGCCACTGGTGACCATGGCCCAGATGGGCGTCCTCGTCGGCATCGGCGTCCTGCTGGACACGTTCCTCGTCCGTACGGTCCTGGTGCCCGCCCTCGCCCTCGACCTGGGCCGCTGGTTCTGGTGGCCGGGCAAGCTCTTCCACCGCCTCGCCCACGACGAACCGGACACTCCGGCAAGCCCTTCGACCACCGCACCCACCCCGGCCCACGATCCGGCCTGATACGTACGAGGCGACGCTGACGCGGGTGTCCTCCACCCGCGTCAGCGGCCGTTCGACGAACTGCCAGGCGGTACCAGGGTTGCGGGGGTGGGGCCGTCGGGGCGGACGGTGATGCCGTACACCGCCTTCGTGGGGGTGGAGTGGAAGGCCGGGGTGTGGACCGGCAGCAGGTGTTCGAGCAGCACGGTCGATTCGCGGAGCGCGAATTGCAGGCCCAGGCAGGCGCGGGGACCGATACCGAAAGGGAAGTAGGCGCCCGGGTGGGAAGGTCGGCCGTCCGGGATGAGGAAGCGCCGCGGGTCGAAGTGCTCTGGGTCTGGCCACAGTTCGGGATCGCGGTGCGTGAGGTACGGGCAGATCAGGAGGTCGGTGCCCGCCTCGACGGTGTAGCCGGCAAGGGTGTCGTCCTCGGTGGCGTGGCGGGGCAGGATCCAGGCGGACGGGTAGAGCCGGAGCGTCTCGTGGACCAGGGCCTGGATGGCCTGGCGGCGTTCCGCTGAGCCTTCGCCGCCGGCCGCGAGCGCTTGTTCGCGGGCGGCGGGGTGTCGGTCGAGGAGCAGGTAGAGCCAGGTCAGGGTGGTGGCGGTGGTCTCGTGCCCGGCCACGAGCAACGTGACCAGCTCGTCGCGGATCAGCCGGTCGGTGTACTCGGGGCGCTCGGCGGCGGCGTCGATCAGGACGTGCAGCAGGCCCGGGCCGTCCGGGCCGGCCGCCCCGCTGCGGGCGGCCTCTATGGCGTGCCGGGCGACCGCATCAATTCGGGCGAGATCGGCGGCAACGGCGTCGGTGGCATCGGCGGGCAGAGTCGGCAGGGCGGTCGCCACGGCTGCCACGGCGGCCAGTTCGCGCTCGGTCCCGTCATCGAGGGGATGCCCGGTGAGGGAGCGCCAGATGGCGTCCAGGGCGAAGCGGCGCATCTCCTGCCCGACGTCGAAGGTCTGCCCGGTACGGGCGTACCCGGCCCAGCGCCCGGCGGTGGTCCGGGCAGCCTCGGTGATCCGCTGTTCGTAGCGACGCATCCCGGTACCGGTGAACTGGGACTGCAACAAGCGGCGTTGCTGCTTCCATGCCGTACCGGTGGCGGCGAGGACGCCGTCACCGATCAGCACACGGGCGCGGTGGGAGCGCTTGACGTACCGCTCCGGGTGCCGGGCGAGTACGTGCTGGACCGCCTGCGGATCGGTGACCAGAACGGTGGGGGCCGACCCGAGGCGGAACGCGGCAAGGCCGCCGGACCTCTCGCGCACCTGGGACAGCAGCTCGACCAGTTCGCCTCCCCCGGAACGCCACCGCTCCACGAGTCCAGGCTCGGCTTCGGGGACCGACCGCCCCGTTCCGGGACCGTACGGAGGGGAGCCGGGACTGGCTTCGGTGTCCATGTTTCTTCTCCTGGTCAACCACTGGGCTTGGCCGTAACGGAGCGCTGGCACCACGGACTGTACGGGAGGGGGCACATCCGGTGACAGCCCGCCCCGGCGCGGCCACTGTTCGGGCATGGCCCCGGATCCCGCCACCCTGCACCGTTCAACGACTGCGAAGCCAGCTGCCGTATGCGGCGTTGTCGACGAGGGCGAGCAGCCCGAAGGCTGCGAGCGACAGGACGAGAGCCGGCGCGCCGCACCGGACGTGGACCGGCGGGGCGACAGCGCGGCTGCGGGTAGCCCGGCGACGTGCACGGCTGCGGGACCCCTCCCGAGTCCAAGGTGTTAGACAACTGCCCCAGCCGTGTGGGCGGCGAGGGCGGCAGACGGCAGCCGTCCGGCCCCGCACCATGCCCCCTTCACGGAGAGCGCCGGTGCCACGTCCAGGAGAGACACGATGGCCAACGACAGCCCCGTACCCATCCCGGACCCCTCCGAGCAGCCGACGGACGGCCGACCGCCGCAGCCACCGCGGCCCGTCTGGTGGCGGCGGAGGACGGCCTTGATCTCTGGTGCGGCGGTACTGACCGGCGTCGTGATCGGCGTCGTCATACTGGCGATACGGCCGGAGGGGTACGACAACACCCCGGAGGGAGCCGCCCAGAGACTCATCGACGTCGTGAACGATCCCGACTCCAGCTATCGGGATCTCTACGCAAATGCGTGTGCGAGTGAACGCCGCGAGCACGACGGCCCGGATCGCCCGCTGCAGGGGGCCCTCCACCTGGTTCTCGACAAGGTCACGCGGATCAGCGACACCAAAGCGGTGGCCTACACCCACATCAAGGAGATCCCCGAAAACAGCCTCGAGCTTCCCCTGGTCAAGGAAGACGGTGTGTGGAAGGACTGTGGCGACGCCCCCTGACCACACGGAGCCGTCGGGGGCGGCGATGCCCGTCGCGGCACTCCTGGATCGGATCGGCGCCGGGTCGGGGTTTGCGGCGCCGGACCACGAGCGGCTGCGTATGGTCACTGTCGAACAGACACTCTTGGACGAAGGAGCATCGCTGTGACCGGTCAGCCCATCCCGGTGATCATCGACTGCGACACCGGTGTCGATGATGCCCTGGCCCTGCTGTTCGCCGTACGGCATCCCGGTCTCGACGTGCGCGCGGTGACCTGCGTGGCCGGGAACACCGATGTGGACGGGGTCGTCCGCAACACCCTGACCGTGCTGGAGCAGGCCGGCGCCCCCGGTATTCCGGTCGCGCGGGGTGCCGAGCGGCCGCTGATCGAGCCGGTGCGGACGGCGCGGCACGTGCACGGGCAGGACGGGATGGGCGACCTCGGGCTGCCCGCGCCGGCCCGGGTGCCGGTCGACGTGGACGCGGTGACGCTGCTGCGGCGGGAGATCCTCGCCTCGCCGAGGCCGGTCACCCTGATCCCCACCGCGCCGCTGACCAACATCGCGCTGCTGCTGCGTACGCACCCGGAAGTCGTGCGGAACATCGAGCGGATCGTGTTCATGGGCGGCGCGGTGGCGACCGGAAATGCCACGCCGGTCGCGGAGTTCAACGTGTGGCACGACCCGGAGGCCGCCGCGATCCTGCTCACCGCCGGGGTACCGATCACGATGTACGGACTCGACGTGTTCAAGGAGGTCCTCGTCCCGGCCGCGGATGTCCAGCGGCTGCGCGTGAGCTCGGACCCCCGGCTCCGGCTGGCCGGTGAGCTGCTCGCCCACCGCGACCCGGCCACCTCCGGCGACCCCACCCCCATGGGCGGCCTCGGCGACGCGGGCGCGGTCTGCGCGGTCGTCGACCCGGAGGGGATCACCACCGAACGCATCCCGGTCGAGGTGAGCCTGGCCCCGGGCCCCGCCCGAGGCCAGACGATCGTCGATCGCCGCCCTCGTCCCGGCGAGTCCGAGTTCCATGGCGACGCACGCGAACAGAGCCTGGTGGACGTGGCGTTGGGCGTCGACGTGGAGCGGTACGTGCAGCTGTGGCTGACGACGGTGGAGAAGCCGTAACCAGTCCTGGCACATGCGACTCCGGGTGGCCGAATGCCGTCCGGGTGCGCCTCGGTGTCGGGTCAGTCGTCGTCGCGCGCTTCTTCCGCAGCCTTCTTCCTCTCCTCTTCCTGCTTCTTCCGTTCTTCCTCTTGTCGCTTCTGTTCCTTCTCGGCTGCCTTGCGCTCCTCCTCCGCCTCTTCTTCCGCGTCTTCGTCGTCGTTGTCGTCGTCAGCCACCGGTGCGGAGGACATCGACGGCAGGGGCGCGGCGGTGGACTTCTCGGTGGCCGGCGAGGAAGCGGGAGGTGGCGTGCTCGCGGGATTCGGCGAGGAGCCGCCGTCGGTTGTCAGTGCCACCCCGACGGCTGCCGAAACGGCGAACACGACGATGCCGGCGAGGGCGAACAGGGCTTTCGGGGACATGCCAGGACGCCGGACGGCCCGCCGCCGGATCGCCGCTGGGAGCCCAGCCGTCCGGGGCAGGTGCGCTGAGGGCGACGGCGACGGCAGCGGGGGCGAGTCGGCCGGAGACATCTGCTGCGGTGCCGGCGGGCCGGCCGGTTGCGCCGTGTTGGACAGCCAGGCGGCCGTCTGGTCGGCGGTGGGGCGTTGTGCGGGATCCTTGGCCAGCAGCCGCAGCACCTGCTCGGCGAGCGGGCCGGGGATGTCCGGGCGCAGCCGGGTGGGCGGCACCGGGGCGGCCTCGACGTGCTGCTGGACCACGGCCAGGCTGGTTGCGCCGGTGAACGGCGGGCGGCCGATGAGCAGTTCGTACAGCACACAGCCCAGGGAGTACATGTCCGAGGCGGGCTGCGCGGGGCGGCCCAGGGCGCGTTCGGGCGCCAGATAGGCGGCACTGCCGACGATCTTTCCGGCGGCGGTCAGGGTGCTGGCGGCCTCGTCGGTGAAACATGCGATCCCGAAGTCGGTGATCTTCACGGTGCGGTCGGCGGTGAGCATCACGTTGGCGGGCTTGATGTCCCGGTGGATCACGCCCTGGCGATGGGCGGCGGCCAGACCGGCCGCCATCTGCGCCGCGATCCCGGCTGCTTCCTGCGGGGGCAGGGTTCCTCGCCGGGACCGCTCCTGGGCCAGGGTCCAGCCGTCGACGAGCTCCATGACCAAGTACGGCCGGCCGTCATGGGAGCCGAAGTCGTAGACGGCGACCACGTGGGGGTGGTTGAGGCGGGCAGCGGTCCGGGCCTCCAGACGGAAGCGTTCGGCATCGGTCGCCGCTACCTGCTCCGGCTGGTCGGTGTGCAGCAGCTTGACCGCAACCGGCCGGTGGAGGATCTGGTCGGTGGCGCGCCAGACTGCGCCCATCGCGCCGCGGCCCAGCGGTTCGTCGAGCTGGTACCGATCCGCCACAAGCACGTGCACACCTGCCCTTCCCCCGCGGGCACCGCATCGCTCCACGCCCAGATCGTGCGCTGCCGGGGGCATGCGGACTGCGCGAGGCAGGCAGGCGACGGGGGATGTGGCCTGCCTGCCCCAGCAACGAGTGCCCGCTCACGGGGGGAAAGCGGGCCTCAGGGAGCCGCCGTCGCGGTCCACCTCCTACAGCGCGCCGGGCGCTGCAGATGTCACACCTGGTCCATTGGCCGAGGGCTGGACGAGGCGCTCGCCGCCACCCGCCCAACCACGCAGGGATCGCCGCGCCTCGCAGAGGACGCTCTGGTTCCTACGGGCGGTCGCCGCCGAGACGAGGGGAGCCCACGGTGCCCCGGCCTGCGACGGGGGGACGCGGGCCGGGGCACTCAGAGGTGCGCCCTGCGGTACGGACCGGCGGGCGCTGCGGCGCTCTCCGTGCCGGGGGGAGGGTACGAAGGGCGACGCGGCGACAACAATGCGCCACGGTGACCGGAAAGCACAAGTCCGTCATGGATGGATTCCACCGGTCCGCAGGCCGAGCGGAGTCTCTTCCGCCCGGCGGGCGTGGCTCTGCTCCGGTCGTGCAGGGCGGCCGCCCGCCGCCGGGGCGGTCATGCCGCCGCACCCGCAGGCAGGCCTGGTGGCCGACCGTGAGCAGGAGCATCCGGCCCGATGGCGGCGCCGGCTCAGCCACCTGGTTCCGGCAGCGGCCGCTGCCGACGCGAGGGCACGAGCGAGGGCGGGGGCGGGGAACCATCCGACGACCGCGGCTGCTCCGCCGCCAAGGACGCCGGCCGTGATGAGCACGGGCAACAGGCAGCACGCCAGGCAGGCGAGCCCGGCCAGAGTGCCGAGCACACCGGGCGCCCGGCCGGCGCGCCGAGGATCAGCAGCACGGTCCGCTACGGCGGCCCTCCTCGACGAGTTCGGCGAACGGCAGCGGGCAGGCCGGACTGCTCGCGCACACGGTCAGGTCGTCGCAGCCGGCCGCGACCGCGTCGATGAGACTGGTGCGGATCACGTTGAGGTCGGCGATCTTCGCGTCGATCTCGGCGATCTTCCGTCGAGCCCGTCGCTGGAGCCCGGCATCGCCGCGACCGTGCCCGTGTGTGCCGGCTTCAAGCAGCTCGGCGATCTCCCCCAGGGTGAAGCCGAGGCGCTGCGCGGCCTTGATCACCCGCAGAACGGTCACGGCATACGGCGGATACATGCGGTGCCCGCCGTTGGACCGCTCCGGCTCGGGCAGCAGGCCGCGCCGCTCGTAGTAGCGCAGCGTCTGCGGGTTCACCCCCGCCGCCTCGGCGACCTGCCCGCTGCGCAGCGTCTGCGTGGTCACGATGCCGCCCGCGTGGCCTCGGCCCGCACGGCGAGTGCCTCCACGACCGCCGAGTGCTCGGCGGGTGCACCGACGTCCATCTGCAGCCGCCCCTGTTCATCACGGTGGAAGGCGAAGGTGAAGAAGGAGCAGCAGGCGGTCTCCCGCTGTGCGAGCTCCCGGGCCCGCTCCTCCACCGCCTCGTTGAGCACCAGCCGTACGCGGCCGGGCTCTGGCCGGTCGACGTCGAGCAGCGCGTCGGCGAACAGCGCGTCGAACTCCGCCACGCGCAGCGGCCGCTCAGCGGTCGGCAGTGTGCATGCAACCGGCACCCACGGCACCATCGCGCACCCCCTGTCGGTATGACCGCATCCTGCTGAGGCGGCCCTGGAAATCGACGGTAAGCCTGTACCTGGGTACCGGATGCAACTCTTGTCCACCGGCACGTATGCCCGGTGCCGCATGCGGGCGGCCCATGGCGCAGTACGGCGATGGTTGTCCGCGCAGCACTGCAGCGATCACGTGGCCGGGGTGCGAGTCGGCCGGCCCATGAGGGTGGCGGAGGCGGAACCAGGGGTCTGCTTCAGGGCGCGGGAGTCCGGGCGAGGCGGTCCGCCAGCGTGGCCGCGAACTCCTCCGCCCGGGCCAGCTGGCTACGCAGGTCCTCGACCCGCTGCTGCGCGGCCTGCTCGAAGCCCCGTATGCGCTCCAGCAGTTGCTCCCGCTCTTCGGGCGGCAGCTCCTCACCGGAGTCGAGGCGGTCAGTGGCCTCCAGCAGGGCGCGCATCTCGTCGAGAGTGAAGCCGAGCGGCTTCATGCGGCGGATGACCATGAGGCGGGCGACGTCGGCCTCGGTGTAGAGGCGGAAACCGCCCTGGGAGCGGGCGGAGGGAATGACGAGGCCGGTGTCCTCGTAGTGCCGAATGGTGCGCAGCGACAGCTCGGTCCGTGCGGCGACCTCGCCGATCTGCATGTGCTCGCTGCTCACGCGGGGTGCCTTCCTCGTCTTTCGCCGCGACCGCGGGGCCCCGCGCCGATCTCTACTCTAACGTTAGGGTAGAGTTGCCCCGGTGTTGGGTCGGCTGCCTGCCGTGCCCGTTCCCATGGTGCGGGATGCCGTCCCGTGACCGTCAGCCGTGTCGGGGCCGACGAAGCCCCCGGCGAAGACCGTAATCCGCAGGAGAGAGCGTGCGCATGTCCGTGATGCCCGGCGTCGCCGCTGCCTGCCCGCCGTGACCCTTCGCCCCCAAGGAGCGCTCGATCCCCTCGCGGGTCGCTTCGCTGCTGCCCCCTGACTCCGGTCCGCGCCGCTCGCGGACTTTGTGGCGGGCCGCCCTCGGTCCGCCATGCGCTCCATGCCTTCCTGCGCGCCCGTCGTGATGCCGGGTGTGCCCGAGCACGACAGGTTCCCTTCGTCTTGTCTTCCTCCGCACTGTCCCCGGCCGCGTGGCTGCGCGGCGCCCGGCGTCCGTCCTGGCTGTCCGATCCGAAGGTGCTGCGCACCGAGGTGCTGGCCGGTCTTGTGGTCGCCCTGGCGCTGATCCCGGAGGCGATCTCGTTCTCGATCATCGCCGGGGTCGACCCGGCCATCGGGTTGTTCGCCTCGTTCACGATGGCCGTGACCATCGCGGTCGTCGGCGGCCGCCCGGCCATGATCTCCGCGGCCACCGGCGCGGTCGCCCTGGTCATCGCCCCGCTGAACCGGGAGCACGGCTTCGGCTACCTGGTCGCCGCCGTCATCCTCGCCGGTGTCTTCCAGATCGTCCTCGGCGCGCTCGGCGTGGCGAAGCTGATGCGGTTCGTGCCGCGCAGCGTGATGGTCGGCTTCGTCAACTCCCTCGCCATCCTCATCTTCATGGCGCAGGTCCCGGAGATGACGGACGTGCCCTGGCCGGTCTATCCGCTGATCGCCGCCGGCCTGGCGCTGATGGTGTTCTTCCCGAAGGTCACCACGGTGATCCCGGCGCCGCTGGTGTCGATCGTCATCCTCACCGTCATCACGCTCGCGGCCGGCATCGCCGTACCGACCGTGGGCGACAAGGGCGACCTGCCCTCCTCACTGCCGGTGCCGGGCCTGCCGGACGTGCCCTTCACCCTGGACACCCTCACCACCGTCGCCCCATACGCGCTCGCCATGGCCCTGGTCGGCCTGATGGAGTCGCTCATGACCGCGAAGCTGGTCGACGACATCACCGACACCCACTCCTCCAAGACCCGCGAGTCCCTCGGCCAGGGCGTCGCCAACATCGTCACCGGCTTCTTCGGCGGCATGGGCGGCTGCGCAATGATCGGCCAGACGATGATCAACGTGAAGGTGTCCGGGGCCCGCACCCGCCTGTCCACCTTCCTCGCCGGCGCCTTCCTGATGGTGCTGTGCATCGCCTTCGGCCCGGTCGTCTCCGACATCCCCATGGCCGCGCTGGTCGCCGTGATGGTCATGGTGTCGGCGGCCACCTTCGACTGGCACTCCATCGCCCCGAAGACCCTCAAGCGGATGCCCGCCGGGGAGATCACCGTCATGGTGGTCACCGTCGCTTGTGTGGTCGCCACCGACAACCTCGCCATCGGTGTCGTCGTCGGCTCGATCACCGCGATGGTCATCTTCGCCAAGCGCGTCGCCCACCTCGCCGAGGTCACCGCCGTCACCGACCCCGACCACGCCACCGTCGTCTACCGGGTCACCGGCGAGCTGTTCTTCGCCTCCTCCAACGACCTCGTCGGGCAGTTCAACTACGCGGACGACCCCGACAAAGTCGTCATCGACCTGTCCGCCGCCCACATCTGGGACGCCTCCTCCGTCGCCGCCCTGGACGCCATCGAGACCAAGTACACCCAGCGCGGCAAGACCGTCGAGATCATCGGCCTGAACGAACCCAGCGCCCACATCCACAAGACACTCAGCGGCGAACTCGCCGGCAGCCACTGACCGGCGTACGCGCAACCAAGGTCCGCGGGGAGGCGCCGCTCTCCGCGGCCCTCTCCCCTCCCCCGCCAGGGTCCACCGCGGCGCCGTCCCTGAAGCGCAAGCCTCGTGGGCTGCCCGCCTGAACAAGTTGGCCGACCGAGTCACGCTCTGGAAGTGTGCCCTCTTGCGCTTCGGCCTGCGCCTCGTCCGGAACAGGACGCTACGTCCGGCGCACGGGCGGATGGGTGAGCGCGCGCATGTTCCGCCCCCGCGTCGGCTGTTTACGGTGAGCGAGCACGCTCCGCGCCCGGCGAAAGGCCCACCGACGTGTCCATGTCCGACCTCACCGACAGCCGCGCGGCAACCGACGCCCTGCTGGGGACGCTGAGAGAGGGCCGCTGGAGACCGTACGCCGTGGCGCGTTTCCTGTGGCTGGCGGCTGACCGGTCGGTGCGGCAGGCGGTCCGCCGCCCCAGGGCGCTGGCCCAGCTCACCGTCCTGCACGGCCTGCTGTTCGCCCTCGCCCGCGATCGCGAACCGGGGCGAGGCTGGGTGGCGGCCGGGTGGCTGCTCGGAGCCCTGCATCTGGGCCTGCTCGAGCGCCGCGACCGACTCGCACCGGCGGATACCCTCACCCTGATCCGCGGAAGTCTCCCCGCCACGGCCCTGGGGCCGTGCCGCTGGTCGGGGGTGGTGGCGATCGGCCTGGACCTGGCCGACGGCCGCCTGGCGCGCCGGCAGGAGACCGTGTCCCCGTTCGGCGACTACGCCGACTCCCTTGCCGATGCCGCGTTCTGGACCTGGCTGGTGCTGCGGCACGAGCCGAGCCGCGCGCTGCGGGTTACTGCGATCGCCGCGTGGGCGGTACCGGTCGTCACGGTCACCGTCGTCGCCCTCCGCCGCGGCACCATGCCCGAACGGCCCCGCCCCACTCTGCTGCGCCCGGCCGCCGCCCTGCAGGGCCTCGTCGCTCTGCGCCACCTCCTGCGCCGCCGGCCGGGTACCACGTGACGCCCGCCCTGTGGGCCTGACGGCCGTACCTCTACCGCCGGGTACGTAAGCGCCCTCACATACCTGTACATGCCCCACGTCCTAGCGTCAGCGACAAGAGCAGAAAGTCACCGCACCAGGAGGACAGTCATCATGAGCACGACCCTGCGCGTTTCCCCGAGCACGGCCGTCATTCCGGTGCACGCGGTGTGGGGCGCCGCGGCCGGTCTGGTCGGCGGTGTCGGGATGGGCATCTGGATGTCGGTGTCGAGGCCGATGATGGACACCGCGATGATCACCATGGTCGCGGGTCTCCTCGGCTCGACCAACGCCGTCGTCGGCTGGCTGGTCCATCTGTCCATCGCGCTCTTCGCCGGCATCACCTTCGGCGCCCTGCTGGGCCAGTTCGCCCAGCGCCTCGCGCCCGCCGTGCTCCTCGGCCTGGCCTACGGCGCGGTGTGGTGGACCGTCGGCGCCCTGTGGATCATGCCCGCCAACCTGGGCATGCCCGTCTTCGAATGGAACGACGTCACCTCCTCCAGCCTCGGCGCCCACCTCGTCTTCGGCCTCCTGGCCGGACTCACCTTCTCGCTCGTCGCCCGGATGGCGGGCAGGCAGACCGGCCGGACCACCGGATGACACCGATCCCACCAGCGTCAACACCTGGTTCCGGCGCACCACTCCGGGGTACCGAGCCTGTCCTGGGTGCCCCGGACGACTACTGTCTGGCCAGCAGCGAGGGCGCGCTGGCCAGCCCGGCGTGGGGTGCCGCACCCCCGCCCTGGGCACCGGGACGACGCGAGGAACCACACCACATGAGCCACACCGGCGACGACGCCGAGAAGACCTGGTGCATCTCCGAGGTCGACATCTTCCGCGACCTGGACGACGCGGAGATGGACGCCATCGCCGCCGCGGCCCCGATGAAGACCTACAGCGCCGGAGAACTGCTGTACTCGCCCTCCCAGCCCTCCGAGGTGCTGTTCATCCTCAAGAAGGGCCGGGTGCGCATCTTCCGGGTCTCCGCCGACGGCCGTGCCCTGACCTGCGCGATCATCAGCCCGGGCACCATCTTCGGCGAGATGGTGCTGCTCGGGCAGCGGATGTACGACAACTTCGCCGAAGCCCTCGACGACGTCACCGTCTGCGTGATGAGCCGCGCCGACGTCCACCGCTTCCTGCTGTCCGACGCCCGGATCTCCGCCCGCATCACGGAGATCCTCGGACGGCGCCTGACCGACCTCGAACAGCGTCTGTCCGACAGCGTCTTCAAGTCCGTGCCGCAGCGCATCGCCACCACCCTGTTGACCCTCGCGGCCGAGACCCGCCCCCGAGTGCTCGGGGCCCGCGGCCCGCAGATCGCGCTCACCCACCAGCAGATCGCCGCCCTGGCCGGCACCTCCCGCGAAACGTGCACCAAGGTGCTGCGCGACTTCGCCGACCAGCACCTGATCCGCCTGGCCCGGGGCCGCATCACCGTCCTCGACCCGGAGCGGCTCGCCGACCACGCGGGCTGACGTCACCGAACCGTAAGCACCCGCCCCCGCGCATACCGCCCGCCGCCAGGCCTACAGTTCAGCCGACCCCGACCACAGGAGCCGTCCCGCCATGCGTGCCCGCCTGATCCTCCCCGGCCTGCTGGCCGCCACCGCCCTCACCCTCGCCGGCTGCGGCACGGAGAAGACCGCCTCCTCCAGCGGTGACGCAGAGAAGACCGGCCCCACAGGCTCCGGCTCCTCCGCGTCGGCGCAGGCAGGGGCCGGCACCGCGGCGGTCCCCAAGGCCCTGCGGTTCACCGGCACGACCGTGGAGGGCAAGCCGTTCGACGCGGCCACGCTGGCGGGCAAGCCCGTCGTGCTGTGGTTCTGGGCGCCATGGTGCCCCACCTGTAAGGCCCAGGGCCCCGAAACCGCCAAGGTCGCCGCCCAGTTCCAGGGCCAGGCGCACGTGATCGGGGTGGCCGGACTCGACAAGACGCAGGCCATGAAGGACTTCGTCACCGACACCAAGGTCGGCACCTTCCCGAACCTGGCCGACGAGGCCGGGGACATCTGGAAGAAGTTCGAGATCACCCAGCAAAGCATCTACGTGATCCTCGACAAGGACGGCAAGACCGTCTTCACCGGCAGCCTCCCGGCCGGCAAGGGCCTCGCCGACAAAGTCAGCCCGCTCGTCGGCTGACCCGCCATGGCCGATCTACCGCTCGCCCTCGCCCTGACCGCGGGCATGCTCGCCGCCGTCAACCCGTGCGGCTTCGCCCTGCTGCCCGCCTACCTCTCTCTGCTCGTCCTCGGCGACGGCTCCCCCAGCCGCACCGTCGCCGTCAGCCGGGCGCTCACCGCGACCGCGGCGATGACCGTCGGATTCGCCGCACTCTTCGGCGTGTTCGGCCTGGCCGTCCAACCCGTCGCGGGCCAGGTGCAGGAGCACCTCCCCTGGTTCACCATCGCCTTCGGACTGCTCATGGCGGCGGCCGGCACCTGGCTGCTGGCCGGGCGCCAACTGCCCGCCCTGGCCCCGAAAATGCGCCGCGCCCCGGCCCTGACCCGCTCGCTGCCCTCGATGGCACTGTTCGGCATGGCGTACGCCACCGCCTCCCTCGGCTGCACCATCGCCCCGTTCCTGGCCATCGTCGTCTCCGCCTTCCGCAGCGGCTCCACCGGCGAGGGCATCGCCCTGTTCGCCGCCTACGCCGCCGGGATGGGCCTGATCGTCGGCGCCGCCGCGCTGACCGTCGCCCTCACCCACAGCACCGCCGTCACCCGCCTGCGCCGCGCCGGCGCCCTCGTACCCCGGCTCGGCGGCGCCCTCCTCCTGAGCATGGGCGCGTACGTCGCGTACTACGGCTGGTACGAAATCCGCGTCCAACGCGACCCGACCACCCAGGACCCGGTCATCGACGCGGCCGGCGCCGTCCAACGCGCCATCAGCGATGCGCTGAACACCGCCGGCCCCACGGCGATCACTCTCGTCTTCGCCGCCCTGCTCATCACCGCCGTGGCGCTCATCCGCTTCCGACGGGCCCGAGGGGCCCGCCGGTCACCCGGCGCAGACACCGGTGCGCGGTCAACGCCCAGCACCCCCTGAACGAGCGGGCGGCCGAGAGGTCAGACGGTCATGGCGGTGCCGTCGAAGCGGCTGAAGGTGAAGCCCGCGTCTTCCGGGGTCGACTCCTTGGCACAGGGCAGTGAGGTCGTCGACGCGGTACGCATCATCGGCCGGAGTTGATGGGGCCATCGGGTTGTCTTGTCTCGAGGCAGCCGACAGGCCCGACCGGTCCGGGTCCCGGCTCGGCATGCGGCGTCTCGCGGGGCGGAGCCTCGCAGCGCGCCCGACGGTTACCGTGCGCGGAGCGGCCGACGCGAGGATCCTGAGACCAACGGATCCCGGTCGGGAGGACAGGGCGGCAGCACGATGACGATCGACGTGCCGGCGGAGCGGGTGATCCCGCTGCCGCCCGAGCAGGTGGCGACGTACGCCATGGACGGGCGGCACGACGCCGAGTGGACCCAGGACATCCGCACGGCGGAGCTGACCCGTGAGGCGGGCGGCGGCTTCGGTGTCGGCGTCGAGGTCACCCGGGCGGCGTACTTCGTCCGCGTCCAGGCTGGTGAGGGCGGCTTCTACCGGCTGGCGGCACCGCTCCTGGCCCGCCAGGTCCGTTCCTCGATCAGCGTGGACCTGCGCGACCTCGAACACCGGCTCACCGAACGGGAATGAGGATCCCACATGGCGTACGACGAAGGACTCGCCGAACGGATCCGGGAGCGCCTCGGCGCCGAGCCGGACGTCACCGAGAAGCGCATGTTCGGGGGCATCGCCTTCCTGCACCGCGGCAACATGGCCGTAGGCGTGAGCGGCGACGACCTGATGGTCCGCGTCGGCCCCGACGCCACGGACACGGCGCTGTCCCGGCCGGGCACGCGTGTGTTCGACATGACGGGCCGCCCGATGCGCGGCTGGATCCTCGTCGCCGGCTCCGCCCTCGCGGAGGACGACGTGCTCGGCGACTGGGTCGACGAGGGGCACGCCTTCGCGGCGAGCCTGCCGCCCAAGTGATGCTTCGTCAGGCCGACCTGAGGCACCGCAGGCACACAGAGTCCACTCCCAGGCATCGGCCTGCGCCCCTGAGGGCGGGGCCGCCGGCCTGCGAGACAGACAGGCCCTCACCTGGTTCGGCGCCGGGAATGGCCTCGATCGCGGCGAGGGTTCGCGCCTTCCTGCTTACGGTCAGAAGCAATAAGGCAGCCACGCGATTCAGATGGTGAGCGCGGGCGCGAGGCCGAACACGGGTACCAGACCCGGGTCGTTGAACGCCGTGATGCGGCTGATCCGGTCGCCGATCAGGGTCAGGACCTGGACTCCGTACGCCTCGTAGCGGTCGCCGGCCGCGCGTTTGTAGGCGACGAGGGCGGGCTGGCCGTTGGCGAGGGTGGGCACCATTCGCCACAGGCCAGGACGGAGTACGCGGGCGGAGAGGAATCCGACGACGGCTCGGCGGCCGGTGAACCAGGTCGGGGTCGGCGGCATCTCCAGCTCGACGTCAAGCCGCAGCAGGTTCACCAGCGCGTCGGCGTCGGCCCGGGTGAACGCGTCGACGTAGTCGTCGAGAAGGACGCGGCGGGTCTGCTCCGCCGGTTCGGCCAGGTCGTCCTCGACCGGTCCGGCCTCGGCCAGGCGGGATCGGGCGCGGCGCAGCGCGCTGTCGACGGCTGCGGTCGTGGTGTCCAGGATTTCGGCGACCTCGGCGGTCCGGAACGCAAGTACGTCGCGCAGTGTCAGCACGGCCCGCTGCCGGGCGGACAGGAACTGGAGCGCGGCGATGAAGGCGAGCCGCACCCCGGTCCGCCCGGCCACCACCACCGCCGGGTCGTCACCGCCGAACAGCGCATCGGGTGCGGGCTGGAGCCATGCCGCCGACGGCTCGCGGGGCGCCATGGCCACCCGGTGATCGTCCGTAGGCGCGCCGAGGCCCGACGGAAGCGGTCGTCGGGAGCGCGTTTCCAATGCCGTCAGACAGGCCCTGGTGGCGATCGTGTACAGCCATCGCCGCACCGAGGAGCGGCCCTCGAACCGGTCGAACGCCCGCCACGCGCGGAGGTAGGTCTCCTGCACCAGGTCCTCGGCGTCATGGATCGAGCCGAGCATCCGGTAGCAGTGCGCGAGCAGTTCCGGCCGGAACTGCTCGGTCACGGCGGCGAATTCGGCGTCCGAAGGCATCGCGGCTTCTCCTGAGGGTGCGGTGAGGTTCACAGTAGGGTCTTCGCTCAGTCGACCGGGCTCAGCCCGTCGCCGCCGACGACCCGGTACTCCGGGGCGCTGTCCGGGTTCCCGGCGAGTTCCACGACGGCCTTGGCGACCTGGTCCGCGGTGAGGACAGGTCCCCTGCCCTTGACGAAGGTGTCACGGTCCACGCCCAGGCGCGCCGAGTAGCCCGCCACCGCGACCGAGCCGACGCCGCCGGCCGGGGTCATGTTGGGCAGCAGCGTGACGAACCGGATGCCGAGGCCGGCCCGCTCCGACTCGTCGGCCGCGTACCCCCGGATGTACCGGATGGCCGCCTTGGCGCTGGCGTATCCGCCGCTGAGTGGAGATCCGCCCAGGACGGCCCCGCTGGACATCGTGACGACCGCGCTGCCCGGCGCCAGCGGCTCCCGCAGTGCCGCCCGGGTCCAGGTGAAGACATGCCGGGTGTCGGCGTGCCAGTTGCGGCTGAAGGTCTCCCAGGTGTGCTCGTGCACGGGTGCCATGTGCGGTGCGGCCCCGGCGTTGAGGACGAGCAGGCCGGGTCGGTGCGTGCGGATCACGTCCTGCGCGAGCGCTTCGTCGGTGGCATCGGCGGCGACGGGGGTGAAGCCCTGGCCGAGTTCGTCGCGGACGGCGTTCAGGTCCTGCTCGTGGCGGGCGATGCCGACGACGTGGGTACCCGCGGTGACCAGGGCGGCGGCGATCGCGCGCCCGAAGCCGCGGCTGGCACCAGTGACGACGGCGGTCTGGAAGGGATGGGACTCAGACATCGGACACTCCGAAGTGGTGGTCGGGTTCGGTCCGTATCAAGACCAGCCGCTGAGGGAAAATCCGTCGCCCCGGTCACAATCGACAGAGCGGTACAGGTCAGGCGCTCAGTCGGTTCGCGCGAGGTTTTCTGTCCGCTGACCGGGAGCACGGCGGGTCACCATGCAGGGCGCCCCGCATTCGGTTCTGTCCAAGTGGGGTCAGGACAGGTTGTTGATCTTGCTGCGGACCTTGTCCACGATGGTGGCCGGGAGCGTCGCGTAGCCCTGGAAGCTCAAGTCCTCCTGACCCTTCGCGCCGGCGATGTACGTCAGAAACGCCTGGGTGGCGGACCACGTCGCCGGTTTGTTGCCCTTGTCGCAGACGATCTCGTACGTGACCATGGCGATCGGGTAGGCGCCCCGGGCCTTGGTCGCGTAGTCGAGCTTGAGTACGAGGTCGTCACCGGTGCCGGCGGTTTCAGCATCGGCGATCGCCTTGGAGGCCGTGAGGACGCTGGCGTAGACCGGAGCGGGGGCGCCGGTGGCGATCGCGACCGTGGGAATGTTGCGGGCGATCGCATACGACAACTCGACGTAGCCGATCGCACCCACGGTCTTCTTCACCTGTTCGGCGAGGCCCGAGGAACCCCGGGCGGACCGGCCGCCCTTGGCCATCCACTCCTTGTTGTGCCCGTACGGCCAGGCGCTCGGTGCGGCGGCGCTCAGGTAGGAGGTGAAGTTGTCCGTCGTGCCGGAGGAATCGGAGCGGTGTGACGTCTGGATCGGCGTCGACGGCAGCTTGGTGCCGGGGTTGAGCTTCGCGATCGCGGGATCGTTCCACTTCGTGATCTGTGAGTCGAAGACCTTGGCGAGGGTGGGGGCGTCCAGCACCAGCTTGCTGACCCCTGGCAGGTTGTAGCTGATTGCGATCGGGCCGCCGAGCATCGGCAGGTGGACGGCCCGACCGCCGTTGGCGCAGACGCTCTTGGACCGGGTGATCTGGGTGGCGCTCAGCGCGGAGTCGGAACCCGCGAAGGCCGTTCTGCCCTCCAGGAAATCGGTCTGGCCGGCACCGGAGCCGTTGCCCTCGTAACTGATCCGGGTACCGGGGCAGGCCCGCATGTAGTTCTTGATCCAGAACTGCATCGCGAACTCCTGAGCAGTCGAGCCGGAAGCCGACACAGTGGCCGCCTTACCGCACTGGACGCCGCCGGCACCCGTGGTGGCGGGCGAGGCAGCCGTGGGCGATCTGCGGGAGGGCTGGGAGCTTCCGTTCGAGCCGCAGGCCGTCAGGAGCAGGGCGCCGGAGACCACCGCCGAGCCGACCGCGAGGGTGCGCAGCCCGTTCTTGCGCTGAAGCGTCACTCTTCGGTGCTCCTATCTGCAGACCGTCAGAGCCGGCTCTGTAGACCGCTGGAGTCGGCACAGCGCGGGGGTGTGGAGCCGCGTGATCGCTGCGGCGTACGTCTGGGCAGCGATGTCTGCTCACAGGTCGGACGGCCGTGGATCGGGCAGCGGTCACGACCCTCGCCTGCTGGTAACCATACGTAGCGAGTCAGTCCGTATGTGGTAATGACGTCGCCGGTCGGTCGTCGGCACACGGCATGGCGGCTGCGCCTGCTGAGCCGGTCGCCCGGTGTCAGTCGATGTCCCAGGCCATGCGGAAGCCCAGGTTGCCTGCGGAGCTGTCGATTGTGTTCGCGGTGCGGGCGGCGACGCGGTACCGGTTGCAGTACGAGTCGTGGCAGAGGTAGGAGCCGCCTCGCATGGCACGACGGTGGGAGTCATCGTCCTGCCAGGGGTCGGCGGACCACTCCCAGACGTTTCCCGCGACGTTGTAGAGGCCGAATCCATTGGGGACGAAGGCGTGCACGGGAGCGGTGCCGGCGAAGCCGTCGGCTTCGGTGTTGCTGAACGGGAAGGTGCCCTGCCAGATGTTGCATCGGTGCTCCCCATCCGGCGTGAGTTCATCGCCCCAGGGGTAGCGGGCCTGGTCGAGGCCCCCGCGTGCGGCGTACTCCCATTCCGCCTCGGTGGGCAGTCGTCCTCCGGCCCACCGGCAGAAAGCGGCCGCGTCTCGCCACGTCACGTGGATCACGGGATGGTCCCAGCGGCTGTCCAGTCGGCTGTCCGGCCCTTCCGGCCTGTTCCAGGCGGCACCTTGGACGCCGCACCACCAAGGGGTTGCCGACGGGCGCGGTGAGGTCTTGCGCAGGGAGCCCGGCAGGAACTTCGCGAACACGTAGCTCCAGCCGAACTCCTCCGCTTCGGTGCGGTACCCGGTTTGCTCGACGAAGGCCGCGAAGCGGGCGTTGGTGACCGCGTAGGCGTCGATGGCGAAGGGCGCGACCGATACATCGCGAACGGGCCCTTCGCCGTCACCGGGGTTTGCGTCCTGGTCCTCGCTGCCCATGCGGAAGGTTCCGCCGGGCAGGGTGACGCGGTCGGCGTACTCGGCGTGCGGACGGCGGCGCGCAGCCGTGGTGGAGTCGCATCCTCTTTCGGGGGTGTTGGGGATATTGCGCGCCTGCGGCTTCGTCCCTGATGGGGCGCAGCAGCTCTTCG
This sequence comes from Streptomyces albicerus, assembly GCF_008905045.1. Taxonomy (GTDB): domain Bacteria; phylum Actinomycetota; class Actinomycetes; order Streptomycetales; family Streptomycetaceae; genus Streptomyces; species Streptomyces albicerus. Next base: position 32,492 of record NZ_VWMY01000044.1, on the reverse strand, counting down.
GACTGTGTCCTGCGGTGTCGGTGGTGCTGCTCATGGCTGTCCTGCGGATGTCGGCTGGATCTGGGGGTGAGGGCGTGCCCGGCGTAGGTCGCGGGTGATCGACGGGCCGGGGAAGGTGTCGACCGCAGGGCATGGCGGCTCGGTCCCGTCCTGTCCTGTCCTGTCCGGTCCGTGGTCGAGAACTACTTGCTGTATGCCTGCGAGTAGAGATCGCCGTCGTAGTACTCACCGGGGTCGGGGTTGTCGTCCAACTGCTCGTTGCGGACGAAGAAGTCGCCCAGTTTCTTCAGCCACGCGTTCACCTCGCCGCTCTCGGTCTTTGCTGCCAGGTCCTTGGTGGAGAGGGTCTCGACGTGAGAGGCGTCGGCCTTGGTCTGGGCCTCGGTGACCTCGAGCATCTCGGCGGTGAGCGCGATGGATTCCTCGGGGTGCTGCTTGCGCCAGTCGTTGGCTTGCTGAAGCACCTTGATCACCTTGCTGTTCTTCTCCTCGGGCACCTTGTTGCCGGCGACGAAGGCGGTGGGGAAGGCATCCCCGGTGTCCTTGGTGCTGGCTATCTCCTCGAGGTCCGGGACCTTCTTCTTGATGGTGTCGATCGCGGGGTAGAAGAAGCCGGCACCGTCGATCTGTCCGGAGGAGAAGGCGGAGACGATGGTGGACGGGTCCATGTTGACCTTTTCGACGTCCTTCGCGGTCATCCCGGCCTTCTCCAAGGCGATGTTGAGGACCATGTCGCCGGAGGTGCCCTCGGGTACGCCGACCCGCTTGCCTTTGAGGTCCTTCATGGACTTCACGCCGGGTTGACCGATGACGCGGTCCGCGTAGGTGAGGGTGTTGACGGCGATGACCTTGGACTTGCCGGAGGCGGGCAGCCACATCGCACCGGGGCCGATGTAGCCGTAGTCGAGGTCACCGGCGGTGAGTGCCTGGATCTGCACCGGACCGTTGTTGAACGACTTCACCTGTGCGGTGAGGCCCGCCTCCTTCCAGAGCCCCTGCTTCTCGGCGATCGCCAGCAGGCTGGCACCGTTGTAGTCGCCGATGTAACCGAACCTGACCGTGTTGTCGTCGCCGGACGCACTACCGGAACATGCGCTGGCGGAGAGTGAGAGCGTCAAGGCGACGGGCACGGCCGTGAAGGCGCGCCTGATCGTGCTTCTGGGCATGCTGAATGGTCCTCTCGGGAGGATGCGGTGATGGCTTTGAGGAGCGCCTGGGGCGAGGGCTCGGGTGACCGAAAGGGTCAGGCGGCCTGGGCCGGCGCTTCCTGGTGGTAGACGGAGGTCCACACCTCGTTGCGGATGCGCCGGAACTCGGGCGAGAGGCGGATCTCTTCGGTACGGGGGTAGGGCAGCTCCACGTCGACGACGCGGTGGACGCGGCCGGGCCTGGCGGCCATGACGACGACCCGGCTGGCGAGGTAGACGGCCTCGTCCACGTCGTGGGTGATGAACAGCACGGTGCGCTTGTCCTGGCTCCAGGTCTGCAGCAGCTGGTCCTGCAGCTGCACCCGGGTCAGGGCATCGAGCGCCCCGAACGGCTCGTCCATCAGCAGCACTTGGGGATCGACCGCGTACGCACGGGCGATGGCGCAGCGCTGCTTCATCCCGCCGGACAGCGTCTTGGGGAGGGCGTCGGCGAAGTCGCTCAGGCCGACGAGGCCGATGGCCTGCTCGGTGCGCCGACGCCGCTCCTCGGCCGGTACGGAGGCGAGCTTGAGTCCGAACTCCACGTTCTGCCGCACGGTCAGCCAGGGGAACAAGGCGTACTGCTGGAAGATCACCCCTCGGTCGGGGCCAGGTCCGGATACCGGCGTGCCGTCCACCAGGACGCTGCCCGAGTCGGGCTCCTGCAACCCCGCGGCCATGCTCATCAGGGTGGACTTGCCGCAGCCGGACGGGCCCACGACGGTGACGAACTCCTGGTCCGCGATGTCCAGGCTCACCCCGCCGAGCGCGGTGAAGGTGGCGTCCTTCAGCGGGAAGGTCTTCACCACGTCCCGGAAACTGATCTTGCTGTTCATCGTCGCTCCTGCCAGCCGGTGAGGCGCCGCTCGGCCAGCAGCAACAGCCGGTCCATGACGAGGCCGAGCACGCCGATGGTGATCAGGGACACGAAGATCGTGTCCATTTCGAACCAGGTGGACGCCTTCTGCATCCGGTAGCCCAACCCCTCCTGTGCGCCGATGAGTTCGGCGGCGACCACGGTCGCCCAGGACGCGCCGAGGCCGATCCGCATGCCGACGAGGATGAACGGAGTGGAAGCCGGGATGACCACCTTGGCGAAGATGATCCGGTCCGAGGCGCCGAGCACCCGGGCCGCGTTGATCAGTGTCTTGTCGACGTCGATGACGCCCTGGAAGGAGGAGACGACGCAGGCCATGAACGAGGCCAGGAAGATCACGGCGATCTTCGGCACCTCCCCGATCCCCAGCAGCACGACCGCCAGCGGAATCATCGCGAGCGGCGGGATGGTGCGGAAGAACTGGATGTACGGCTCGACCAAGGCGCGCACCGTCGGATACCAGCCCATGAGGAAGCCGACCGGTACGGCCACGACCACGCCGAGGGCGTAGCCGAGGAGGACCCGGCGCAGACTGGCGAAGGTGTCGGACACCAGGGTGCCGTCGGCGATCATGGTGCCGGCCTTCTGCGCCACCGCCGTCGGCGTGGGCAGGTTCTCGACCAGCCCCAGCGCGGCGACGACGGCCCACAGGGCGACACCCGCCGCAAGTGCCACGGCGTTGAGGACCAGCGGCCGGCGCCGGGAGCGGCGCGGTTGCTGCTGCCTCTGCCCGGCGGCGGTCTTCTCGGGTGGGGTGATTACGGCCATGGGTTCCTCGCCGGTGGCTTCACGCGTTCTCCTCGGAGACGGGCTGCGGGTAGTGGGAGAGCAGGGGGGATTCATGGAGAACCAGGGCGATGCCGCCCAGCGCGCTGCCGGCCTCGCCGAGTGTCGCGCGCCGTACGTCCACGTGATGGCGGGCCATCGGCATCAGGTGCTGCCGCAGGGCCCGTTCGACCGGCTCGAGCAGGGCGGGGCCGGCCTCTGCCAGCTCACCGCCGACGACGATGACGCCGGGGCCGACGGCGTGGCAGACCGCGGCCAGCACCCCGCCGATCTCGCTGCCGACGCGCTCCAGCACTTCCAGGGCGGGCCGTTCGGCGGCCGAGGTGGCGTCCAGGAACTGGTCGAGGTTGTCGGCCCGGCCGCCGGCTTCGCGGTAGCGGCACAGGACCGCGTCGAGCGAGGCACGGGTCTCCAGGCAGCCGGTCTTGCCGCATTCGCACTGCCTGCCAGCCGGGTCCACGGTGATGTGCCCGAACTCGCCGGACAGGCCGTACCTGCCGCGGTGCAGCGCGCCGCCCACGACCAGCCCGCCGCCCACGCCGTGCGACAGCCGCAGGTAGAGCACGTCGCTGCTGTCCGCCGCCGCGCCCCACACCGCTTCGGCGAGGGCCGCGAGCCGGGTGTTGTTGTCCAGCAGCACCGGCACCCCGAACCGCTTGCGCAGCAGGTCCGGCAGGCCGTCGATGCCCTGCGCATGGGCGTTCTCGCTGCCGGGGTCGGTGGTCGGTCCGACCACGCCGACGCCGATCGCGCTGAGCGCGTCGAGGTGGACGGCGGCCTTCCGGCCCCGGCCGCCGCCCGCCGAATCGTCGGACGAGCCGGTGGCCAGCGTGGCGAGGAGACGTCCCGCGATGTCGACCCGCTCGGGCCAGGACAGGTCCGAGGCGTGCGCCTCACTGGCCGAACCGATCACCTCATGGGCGAAGTTGACCGCCGCGACGTGCACGGCACGGCGCGCGAAGTCGATGCCGACCGCCTCCCCGGCGGCCGGGTTGAGGCTGAGCTTCTCCACCGGCCGGCCGCGCTTGCGCACCTCGACATGCGGTGTGCCCGCGACCACCGTGCCACTGCCCACCAGGCCGGCGACGATGTCGTAGAGCGTGGTGCGGGACAGCCCGCTGCGGGCGCCCAACTCGGCGCGGCTCAGCGGACCGTGCTTGCGGAGCAGTTCGAGAACGCATTGCTCATGGCTGCGTCTCAGCCGCGTCAGCGGACCGTCGTGTTCGTGCATGACGGACAGCATGTGAGCGCCAAGGGTTTTCGTCAATGAGTCGGAACAAAATCTTCTCGCCCTGCCGAACCCCGTGACACCACTCGCTTCAACCGCCTTGACCTGCAAAGACGTACAGTCGGGCAATTCCGGCATGGCGCTTCGTAACTTTTCGGTAACACGGAGCGGCGGTCACGCGATGCGACCGAGAGCACCCTGGACGATTTATGGCCGCACTCTTGACATAAATCACGGCCGGGTCGGAACATGCCTCGCATGGCATCGGTCGGGCACGCATCGAAAGCCGCACCAGCCGCCCCAAGTCGGTGTCCGCCGAGGCGTCATGGCGGCGTGCCAGACAACCCGTATGTCCGGACACGTCCGCCTGCCCCGGCTGACGCGCGAGCCGGACCGACCCGAGAGGCCCTCTGTGCGCCACAACATGCTCTTCCTGATGACCGACCAGCACCGGGTGGACACTCTGGGTGCGTACGGCAACCCGCACACGCGCACCCCGAACCTCGACCGGCTCGCGACCGAGGGCACGCGGTTCGACAGCTTCTACACCCCCACCGCGATCTGCACCCCGGCGCGCGCCAGCCTGCTCACCGGGGCGGCCCCGTTCCGGCACAGGCTGCTGGCCAACTACGAGCGCAACGTCGGCTATCTCGAGGACCTCTCCGACGACCAGTTCACCTTCGCCCAGCAACTGCACGCCGAGGGCTACCACCTGGGGCTTGTCGGCAAGTGGCACGGCGGCGTGCGGCGCACCGCCGCCGACTACGGCTTCGAGGGTCCCGACCTGGCCGGCTGGCACAACCCCGTGGACCACCCCGACTACCTCGCCTACCTGGAGGAGAACGGCCTGCCCCCGTACCGCATCACGGATCCGGTGCGGGGCACCACGCCCAACGGCAGCCCCGGCAACCTCCTCGCCGCCCGCCTCCACCAGCCGCTCGAAGCCACCTTCGAGTACTACCTGGCCACGCGCACCATCGAGATGCTGCACCGCTTCGCCGCGCAGGAGGATCACGGCGAAGGGGCGCCGTTCTTCCTGGCGACCCACTTCTTCGGCCCGCACCTGCCGTACATCCTCCCTGAGGCGTACTACGACATGTACGACCCGGAGCTGGTCGAACTACCCGCCTCCGTGTGCGAGACCTTCGCCTCGAAACCGGCGGTCCAGCGCAACTACAGCAAGCTGTGGGCCTTCGACACCATGTCGCCTCAGGAGTCACGGAAGCTGATCGCCGTGTACTGGGGCTACGTCACGCTCATCGACGAGCAGATCGGCCGCATCCTCGACGCCGTGCGGGAGTTGGGCCTGGACGACCGGACGGCGGTCTTCTTCACCGCCGACCACGGCGAGTTCACCGGCGCCCACCGGCTGCACGACAAGGGCCCGGCGATGTACGACGACATCTACCGCATCCCCGGGCTGCTGAAGGTCCCCGGCTCCCCCCAGGGCCAGGTGCGCGAGGAGTTCGTCTCTCTCACCGACTGCACCGCCACCATCCTCGACCTGGCGGGCAGCAAGACCGAGCCGGCCGTGGACAGCCGCAGCCTGCTGCCCCTCGTGCGCGGCGAGCACCCGGAGTGGGACGAGCACCACCTCGCCGAGTTCCACGGTCACCACTTCCCCTACCCGCAGCGGATGCTGCGCACCAGAAGCCACAAACTGGTGATCAATCCCGAATCGCGCAACGAGCTGTACGACCTCGATGCCGACCCCGATGAACTGCACAACCGCTACGACCACCCCGAAATGCGCGGCGTACGCACGGAACTGACCCGGCGGCTTTACCACCTGCTCCGCGACCGCGGCGACAACTTCTACCACTGGATGACGCCGATGTACGACGTGGAGACGGACTACGACACCACCCTCTCCGCCTTCGAAACCGACGAGCCCCAAGCGCATTCCGAGGCCCGGTAGCCATGAACTGCGCGCCGGCGGCACACTGCGCACCCTCGCGCGAGGCGAAACCCGCGCACCACAAGACGGCTCGACCTGCCGCGACCTCGACCAGGCGCGCTGCTCCTGAGGCGACGACGTCACTCCGGACAGCGAACAGCGCCGAACACCCGGATTAATTTTCCGACCCATTGACGAAAATCGGCGAGCCTTCGCATGCTGGGCGACAGCCATCCCGGGCGTCCGCTGACCCGACTGAGGCAGGACGCGAAGAGCTCGTGCTCGAACCGCAGGACACGCAGGCGCCGACGTCCGGTGGAGAGGCTGATCCACAGACAACACCGGCGTCCTGGACGACGAAGGAGACGCGACTGATGACCAGCTCCGAGAACGGAACGCACATCGGCCGACGGCCCCTGCTGGCCGGTGTCGCCGGCTTCATGGGAGCGGCGGCACTGCCTACGGACGCTGCCCAGGCGTCGCCGGCGAAGGCCGCGGCGACGCGGCGGTACCCGTCGAACTGGCCCGACCCCCAGCCGTACGGCCTCGCGGACACCCGCGACGACCTGTGGCCGCGCGAAGACAACTCCTTTGTCCTGCGCCTCGAGCTCCGTCCCCGCGACAGGGAGCTCGGCCGGGTCTGGATGCGCGACACCTACGTCAACTGCTTCGTCGTCGACGGCCGTCCGCTCTACGTCGCGACCGGCACCACCCGCGTGCCCGGCCTCACGGCGGCCGCCCCCTGGAACGACGGCATCTTCGTGTGGACGGCGCCGTCCCTGCGCGGCCCGTGGCGGCTGGCCGACACCACCGGCATCCGGCCCGGCGCCGAGCGCGGCAAGGTGTGGTCGCCCGAGTTCGCCGGCGAGAACCGCCCCGGGCGCACGGTCGTCGCCCCCTGGCAGGAGTACTGGCACGACGACCGGTTCGGCAAGCGCGGCGAGGCGTGGGCACCCGAGCTGCACCACTTCCGCGGCCGGTGGTATCTCGCCGCGTGCATGGGCGACCACTCCCAGAAGGTCGGCTCGTTCCTGCTGGTGAGCGAGGGCGGGGTCGCAGGCCCATACCGCCTCGTCGAGGGCAATCGCGACAAGCCCTTCGGCGACTCGTTCATCGGCGGGCCGTCGTTCATCAAGCCCGGCGCGTACCACCACATCGACGGCAGCCTCTACACGGAGGGCGACGACGCGTGGCTGGTGCTCCACAACAACCTCTACGCCAAGTTCCGGGACGACATGGAGGACATCGTCCCGACGACGAATCTCCCGGCGTTCCGGCAGACGCCGTACGCGCCCGAGCCCTACCTCGAGGGCGCGTACGTCTTCAAGCACGGCGGCAAGTACTACCTGCTGCACGCCGCCTGGGACCGCACCTCGGCCAACCCCGACGGCAGCACCCGCTACGCCTACGACCCGCCTGGCAACGGCCGCACCCAGTACCAGTACGACGCGGTCGTCGCCGTCGCGGACCGCTTCGAAGGCCCGTACTCGCGGCGCTGGACCGCGGGCGTGGGCGCCGGTCACAACAACTTCTTCAAGGATCACCACGGCGGCCTGTGGGCGACGTTCTTCCGCAACCCGGCCTTCGGCTACTGGGCCGACCCGTCCCGCGCCGGCGATGCCGCGGTGGCCGGCGTCGTACGCCTGGAGTGGACCGGCCCGGAGGGCAACCGCCTGTACGTCCGACGTCGGGCGTAGGGAGGAGTCCGCGGGGGCCTGGCCCACCACGTGATCCTCCACGACGGAACCGCCCGCGGCCGCGCTCGGCTCCTGGTTGGGCGCGGGCGCGACGAGGCCCGCGATCTCCATGCCGTACGCCTTCGCGAGGTACGCGAAGGCATCAGGTGGTCTCGGGAACCGCTCTCCTGGCTCCCCACTGCCGGGTCCGGTAGGTGCCCGCCAGTCGACAGACGATGTAGATCGTGAACGAGATGGTGGTGACGTAGGGGCTGATGGGGATGCTGCTGCCCAGAGCGAGCAGGATCCCGCCCTCGATCGAGGCCACCGCGAAGACCACGCTCAGCACGGGCAGCAGTACCGGTGACGCGGTCACCCGTGCCGCGGCGGCCGCAGGGGTGACGACGAGGGTGAGGACCAGCAGGGCGCCGACGATCTGCACCGACAGCGCGACCGCGAGCCCCAGCACGATCATGAAGGCGAAGGACAGCGCACGGACCGGCACCCCCCGCGCCTCGGCCACCTCCGGGTCGGCGCTGGCGAACGCCAGCGGCCGCCACATGACCGCCAGCGCGATGAGCACCAGGGCCGAGGTGCCGAGCAGCCAGGACATCTGCGGGGTGTCGACGGCGACGATCTGCCCGGTGAGGATGCCGAACTTGTTCGCCGCCCGGCCCTCGTACAGGGCGAGGAAGAGCACGCCGAGGCCGAGGCCGAACGGCATGATGGTGCCGATCACCGAGTTGCGGTCCCGGGCACGGGAGCCGAGCAGGCCGATCGTGCCGGCCGCGATCAGCGAGCCGACGATCGAGCCGGCCACGATGTTCACCCCCATCAGCAGGGCCGCCGAGGCGCCGGCGAACGACAGCTCGCTGATGCCGTGCACCGCGAACGGCAGGTCCCGCATGATCACGAAGACCCCGACCAGGCCGCCGACCAGGCCGAGGGCCGCGCCGGCGATGAGGGAGTTGCGGACCAGCGCGAGCAGTTCGCCGTAGTTGTCGAAGTTGAAGATCTGCTGCCAGATCCCGTCGGCGAGGGTCATGGCCGTACCCCGTGCGGCAGTTCAGGGTGGTGCGCCGGCTCGGCCACCTCGTCGGGCACGCCCACGACCGTGATCCGGTTCCGGACGCGGACGACGTCGACCTGTGTGCCGTACAACTGCGACAGCGACTCGGAGGTGAGCACCTCGTCCGGCGTGCCGACCCGGTAGCTGCCGCGGGCGAGGTACAGCACGCGGTCCACCAGTCCGAGGACGGGGTTGATCTCATGGGTTACGAAGACCACCGCGGTGCCGTGGGAGCGGCGTCGGGCGTCCACGAGTTCGGTCACGGCCCGCTGGTGGTGCAGGTCGAGGGAGAGCAGTGGCTCGTCGCAGAGCAGGATCCGCGGGTCGGTCGCCAATGCCTGTCCGATGCGTACGCGCTGGCGTTCGCCGCCGGAGAGCAGGCCGACGGGGACGTCCGCGTACGCGGCTGCCCCGACCGATTCGAGGACCTCGTCGACCCGGCGGCGGACGGCGCCGGTGCGCAGCCGGGGTCCGAAGCCGTGTCCGTCGATGCCGAAGCGGACCAGGTCCCGGGCGCGCAGCATGGCGTGCGCGGACAGCGTGGCCTGCTGCGGGACGTAGCCGATGTGCCGGCTGCCGCCTCGGGGCGGGCGGCCCAGCACGGTGAGCGTGCCGTCGGACAGTTGGCGCTGGCCCAGCAGGGCGCGTACGAAGCTGGTCTTGCCCGATCCGTTGGGCCCGAGCACGGCCAGGAACTCCCCCGGCCGTACGTCGAGATCCAGGCCCTGCCACAGCACCCGCTCCCCGAAGGACAGGGCCGCACCGCGCAGGCTGACCACCGCGGCGTCGGCGTCGCGGCCCTCGGTCCTGACCGCGCGGGCGTGGGACACGGAGGCCACGGTGGGCCGCCTCACTTGGCCAGCGCGCTCGCGAGCGCGTCTACGTTGGCGGTCATCCAGCCGAGATAGTCCTTACCCTCGGGCAGGGTCTCGGTGACCGGGACGACGGGAATCCCGGCGGCCTTGGCCGCCTGCTCGGCCTTCTCGGTCTGCGGGCCGGAGGTCTGCTCGTTGTAGACCAGCGCCTGGACCTTCTTGCCGGTGAACAGCGCCAGCGTTTCCTGCAAGTCCCTGGCGGAGACGTCGTCGCCCTCCTCGATGGCCTCGCTGAAGGCGGCAGGCGTCGCGTTCCTGAGCCCGCCGGCCTCGATCATGTACAACGGGACGGGCTCGGTGATGGCCACCGCCTCGCCGCCGTGGTCGGTCTTGATCTGATTCTCCTTCGCCTCCAGCGGCTTCAGCTTCGCTTTGAAGTCCTGAGCGTTCTTGGTGAAGGCGGCGGCCTCGGCCGGGTCGGCCTTGCCCAGGGCGGCGGCGATGCGGTCGGCGACCTTGCCGACGCTGGGGAAGTCGTACCAGACGTGCTCGTTGAGCTCCCCGCCTGCCGGGGCGGTCTTCCCGGAGACCTCGACCGCGTTGATCACCTCGGCGGACGAGTCGCTGCTCTTCAGCATCCGGTCGATGAAGTCGTCGTAACCGCCGCCGTTCTCGATGACGACCTTCGCCTTGGACAGCGCCAACTGGTTCTGGGTGTTGGCCTCGTAGGAGTGCGGGTCCTGGTCGGGGTCGCTGATGACCGAGGTGACCTTCACCTTCCGGCCGCCTATCTGCTCAACCATGTCCCCGTAGACGTTCGTTGAGGCCACCACCGGGATGGCGGAGGCCGCGGCGGGGCTCTGCGAGGTATCGGTGCCGCTGCCGGAATCCGACGAACTGCCGCAGCCCGCCAGGAGGATCAAGCAGGCGCCGGTCATCACCGGCGTGAGGCGTCGAAACGAGGACGCGCGCATGGATTCCTCCGCAACAAGGTGAGTTGTCCGCCGAGTGCAATCCGTCCCGGCGTCAGCACCAAGCTAGATGGAAACGGATGTCAAGACCGTCTTTAAGCCATTCCATATGACAATCATTACCGGGAATTGGCCCTCTGTCGCTTCGGCTCGGCGCGCTACGGCTGGTGCGCGATATCCGCTGAGGGAGAGAATGGACTTACCGCACCGAAGACGGATGAATCCGCTCCGCGGAAGGAGGCCATGATGCATCCCGCCGCTTTCGCGGGTGCGGTCGTGGGCCGCATCACGCACTACGCCCTCTCCGGTACCGCCGGCATGCTGGTTCTGCGGGGAGCCGCCAAAGCCGCGCCCAAGGCGAAACCCGTGGCCCGCCGAGTTCTGGTCAACGGCATCGCCGGCGGCATCACGACGGGGCGCCGGCTCGGCGAAGCCGCCGAGGAGGCCCGCCTGAAGGCAGGAGACCTCCTGGCGGAGGCCAGGGAGCAGTTGGGTGAGGAGGCGCCGCCGCCCTCGGCGGTCGGTGTCGAGGGACACGCCCACGATCACGAGCACTGAGAGGCGGTCGCCATGTCCGGCACGTCCGCACCCGGCGACGTTCCGGCGCCCGCTTCCGGCTCCGCCGCCGTTCCCGCTCCCGCTCCCGCTCCCGGCCCGGTATCCCCCGAACCCGAACCCGGCTCCGGCTCCGGCTCCGGCTCCGGCTCCGGCTCCGGCTCCGGCTCCGGCTCCGGCTCCGGCTCCGGCTCCGGGGTGATGGTGCGGTCCGCCGCCGCAGGCCGTGTACGGCTGATGGTTCCCTGGCTGCGGGCGCGGCCCGGATGCGCCGGGATCGTCGATGAGCGGTTCACGGATCTGCCGGGGTTCAGGGCGCTGCGTATCTTCCCGCGCACCGGTGCCGTGATCGTCTGGGTGCAGCCCGACCTGGTCGACGTGGACCGGCTGGTCGCGGCCCTCGACGCGGCGCCGCCGCCCGGGGTGCCCGCGAGGGCCAGCCGGTCCGTGCCCGATTCCTCCACGGGGGAGGTCGCGCGACTGGTGGTCGGCGGTGCGGTGCTCGCGCTGGTGGGACTGCGGCGTCTGCTCGGCCGCCCGCCGTGGACCCCGGGGGGCTCGGCCGGCTTCCTCGGGGCGGTCACCGTGTTCACCGGACTGCCGTTCTTCCGCGGCGCCGCACGCAGCCTCGGCGGCCGACGCCACGCGGGCACCGATCTGCTGGTGACGACGGCGACCGTGATCTCGCTCGTGCTGCGCGAGAACGTGGTCGCGCTCATGGTGCTGTGGCTGCTCAACATCGGTGAGTTCCTGCAGGCCATCACCCTGCGACGGACCCGGCGCGCCATCGAGGAACTGCTCTCCATCGGTGAGGAGCGGGTCTGGCTGGTCCGCGACGGCGTGGAGGTGGAGGTCGATCTCGCGGAGGTCAGGGCCGGGGACGTGGTCGCGGTGTACGAGCACCACCGCATCCCTGTCGACGGCACCGCCGAGTCCGGAGAGGCACTGGTCGACCAGGCGGCGATCACAGGCGAGGCGCTCCCGGTGTACGTGCAACCGGGCACCGAGGTGTACGCGGGCACCCTCGTCTCCACCGGCTCCCTCACCGTACGGGCCACCTCGGTCGGCCAGGACACCGTCGTCGGGCGGATCATCACCCGGGTCGAGGAGGCGCAGGCCGACCGGGCCCCGATCCAGACCGTCGCCGCCACCTTCACCCGCCGCTTCGTACCCGTCTCGTTCGCCCTCGCCGGAATCACGTACATCCTGACCCGCGACGCCCGACGGGCGATGACCATGCTGCTGATCGCCTGCCCGTGCGCCGCGGGCCTGGCCACCCCCACCGCGATCAGCGCGGCCATCGGCAACGGCGCCCGCCGAGGCACACTCATCAAGGGTGGCACCCACCTGGAGGGCATCGGCCGTGTCACCGCCGTGGTCTTCGACAAGACCGGCACCCTCACGCTCGGCCGTCCCCTGGTCACCAGCGTGGTCACGCTCGACGAGACGTTCAGCGCCGACGAGGTGCTGAGCCTTGCGGCATCCGGAGAACTGCACGCGCGGCACCCGCTCGCCGAAGCCATCGTCCGGCGTACCGAGGAACAGCACCTGCACATCCCGATCCACCAAGCCTGCGAGGTCGTCCTCGGCATGGGCGTACGCGCCGAACTCGACGGCAGCCGCCTGCTGGTGGGCAGCCCCGCCCTGCTGCGCCGCCACGGCCTCGAACTCTCCGAAGTGGCCCAGGACTGGACAAGCCGGCTGCGCGCCGCCGGCGAGACCGTTATCTGCCTCGCCCACGACGACAAGCTGATCGGCATGCTCGGCCTGTCCGACGCCGTACGCGGCGGAGCCGACACCGTCGTGCGCCAGTTGACCGACCTCGGGGTGACCCGCATCGTGCTGCTGACCGGCGACGCACCCGAGACCGCCCAGGCCGTCGCCGACACCCTCGGCATCACCGAAGTCCACGCCCACGCACTGCCCGAGGCCAAACTCCAGCTGATCCGCGACCTCCAGGCAGAGGGACACAGCGTGGCGATGGTCGGCGACGGCACCAACGACGCCCCCGCCCTGGCCCTCGCCGACGTCGGCATCGTCATGGGCGCCCACTCCTCCCACGTCGCCCTCGAGACCGCCGACATCGCCCTGGCCGGCAACGACCTGCGCAATGTCGCCGCCGTCGTCGAGCTCAGCCGGCACACCCTGCGCGTCGTACGCCAGAACTACACCCTGTCCATCGGCGTGAACCTCGCCGGCCTCATCGCGAGCGCCGGAGGCTCCATCAACCCCGTCCTCGCCGCCCTGCTGCACAACACCAGCAGCATCGCCGTGGTCGCCAACTCCGCCCGCCTGGTGGGTCATACACCGCATCTGCCGAGCGATGCCGCCGGACGACTGCGGGCCGCACCGCTGGAGGAACGGCGACTTCGCTGATCCCTCACCCCGCGGGGCCGGCGATCCCGGCTGCCTTGCACCGGACCCTGCCCCTCCGTGTCGCCGGCGGCGTCTGTGTCGCCGACCGCGCGGCCGGGGCACCTCCGCTCATCTTGGCTCGCACATCCACCCACACATGAGCTATCGTTCATATGGATATGGATTTCATTTTCACTTAGTATGGCGTGTGCCGATCCGGCGAGCGCTGATGGGGGTGATCTGCCGTGGGTGGCCGGACGACCCGGCAGCGGAGGGCGGTCCTGAGTGCGCTCGCGGGCTGCCAGGACTTCGTGTCGGCCCAGGAGTTGCACGCCCGGCTGGTCGCCGACGCCCAGTCGATCGGCCTGACCACCGTCTACCGCGCACTGCGTGACCTGGAGGCGGAGGGCGGCGTGGACGTCGTACGCGACGAGGCAGGCGGACGGCTCTACCGTCGGCGGCCCGACGACGGCCACCGCCATTACTTGATCTGCCGCTGCTGCGGCAGCAGCCGTCCGGTGGACTCCGAGATCGTCGAGCAGTGGGCTGATCAGATCGCCGCCGAAACCGGGTTCGCGGCGGTGGAGCACACAGTCGAACTCACCGGCCTGTGCGCCGACTGCCACACCACCGAAGACCAAGAGGGAGTGCCGCAGTGCCGTTGGGATCCCGCACACCAGGACAGCCCGGGCCGAGCCCGCAGCTGCGCGAGCTGAAGGAGACCGTGCGCACGCTGCTCGGTCTCGACGACGACACCGCCGTCATGGTCCGGCAGCTCGCCTGCACCGAGCCCGGCTGCCCGCCGTTGGAGACCGTCGTCGCAGTTCTCCCCATGGACGGCGCGGCCCGCCGCTGGACCCTGCTCCAGCCCGCCGAGCAGATCACCGAGGACGACCTTCGGCACGCGCTGCTCGCCCCCGACCAGGACCACCATCAGGACCACTAGGACCACCAGGAGCCCGAATTGACCACCACAACGGAACCTCGTGACGAACGAGTTCCCGTCACCGTCCTGACCGGCTTCCTCGGCTCGGGCAAGACGACCCTCCTCAACCGCATCCTCACCGAGAACCACGGACTCAGGGTCGCCGTCATCGAGAACGAGTTCGGTGAGGTCGGCATCGACGACGCCCTCGTCCTCGACGCCGAGGAAGAGATCTTCGAGATGAACAACGGCTGCATCTGCTGCACCGTGCGCGGGGATCTCATCCGCATCCTGGGCGCGCTGATGCGCCGGCGGGAGAAGTTCGACCACATCCTCATCGAGACCACCGGGCTCGCGGACCCGGCCCCCGTCGCGCAGACCTTCTTCATGGACGACGAGATCGCCGCCCAACTGCGCCTCGACGCCATCGTCACGCTGGTCGACGCCGCCCATGTGCTCCAGCACCTGGACGAGGTGAAGCCTGAGGGCGTGGAGAACGAGGCCGTCGAGCAGATCGCCTTCGCCGACCGCCTGGTGCTCAACAAGACCGACCTCGCGGACGAGGAATCCGTTGGGGAGGTGATCCGCCGCGTCCGGGCCATCAACTCCGGCGTGCGCATCATCCCCGCCCAGCACGCCGAGATCGACCTCCAGCAGGTGCTGGATGTCGGCGCGTTCGACCTGGAGCGCGTCCTCGCCGACGACCCGTCCTTCCTCACCGAGACCGAGCACCAGCACGACACCACCGTCACCTCGGTCGGCATCGACCTGCCCGGCGAACTCGACGAGAACAAGCTCAACGCCTGGCTCGGCACCCTGCTGCGCACCAAGGGCGTCGACATCTTCCGCTCCAAGGGCATCCTCGCCCTCGCCGGGACCCCCAGGCAGTACGTCTTCCAGGGCGTGCACATGCTGCTGGACGGGCAGTTCGGGCGGGACTGGCGAGACGGCGAGGAGAGGCGCAACCGGCTCGTGTTCATCGGCCGGAACCTCGACCGGCAGGCGCTGGAGCGCGACTTCGCCGCGTGCCTGGCCACGGCGGGGGCGGTGGCGTGAGCACCACGGTCGACTCCGACCTCACCGTCGCCTGGGACATCACCGTCGACGACGCGCCCGTCGCACTGAGCGCGCGCGGCGACCTGGTGGCCGTCGCGGGCGCCGAGGGCACGGTCCGTGTGCTGGACGCGGCGATGGGGGCCGAGGTGGGCGCCCTCGAACTGCCCAGCGGGGCACTGAGCGTCGAACTGGCCCCGGATGCCGGGCACTTGGCGGTCACCGGTCCGCTGGAGTACGCGCTGTGGCGGCGCGCGGACGGCCGTACGACGGTACGGGAGCCCGGCGCCTGGTCGGCGGCCGCGGCATGGGCGGATCCCGGGCGGGTGGCCGTGGCCTCGGGGCGCCGCGCGCTCGTCCTGGACGCGGACGGTGAGGAGTTGTGGCGTACGGATCCCGCCGCGTCCACGGTCACCGACCTGGCCTGGCTGCGGCAGGGGCGGCGGCTCGCGGTGGCCGCCTACGGTGCCGTGCACGGCCACGAGCGGCACACGCCGAAACCGGTGGTGACGTACCCCTATGTCGGGTCGCACCTCGCGCTCGCCGTCGCACCCACCGGGAAGTGGATCTGCAGCGGCAACCAGGACGCCTCGATCCACATCTGGCGTACCCGGGACGGCAGCGAACTGACCATGTCCGGCTACTCGGAGAAGGTCTCCCGCCTCGCCTTCGACGACACCGGGTTCTGGCTGGCCGCCGACGGCGCGCCGGACGTGACCGTCTGGGACTTCTCCGGCAAGGGACCGGCAGGGACGGCACCGCGCTCCCTGCGCTGCCACGAGACGGTCACGGCACTGGCCTGGCGGCCGGGCAACGGAGGCCACCTGGCCAGCGGCAGCGCCGACGGCACGGTGGCTCTGTGGTACGCAACCGCCGGACGACCGCAGCAACGCCTGAGCCCCGCACGCGAGTTGCCCGCGGACGGCGCGGCCGTCGCGGCGCTGACCTGGGCCGGACCGCACCTGCTGATCGCCGCGTACCGGGACGGCCGGGTCCGGGCTTACGGGGTGCCCTCCAGGACCGCCCTGTGAGCCGGCGTACGGTGACCGTCGGCGCGGCGCACGCACGCCCCTGCACGCTCGTCGTCTGCCGGGGCTGCTGCTGCGGCAACCCGCGCAAGCACCCGGGCACCGACCACGCCTGGCAGCTGGACCGGCTGCGGGCCGGCGCGGCCGAGCACGGCTTCGAGGTCCGTACGACGGACTGCCTGGGCCCCTGCGACCAGGCCAACGTCATCGTCGTCCAGCCCTCCGCCGCCGGACGCCGGGCCGGGGGCAAAGCGACCTGGATCGGCTTCGCCATGGACGACGACTGCACCGACGACCTGCTGCGCTGGGCCGCCGACGGAGGGCCCGGGGTCGCGGAGCCCCCGGCCACGCTGGAGCTGCAGTTCGTCCGCCCGCCGCGCGAGGCCCGAGCCCGTGCACGCCGCTGAGCCCGTCCGCCCCGACGGGGACGCGGGCGGCCGCGACATCATCGCGGCCGCCCGCCTCGACGAGGTCACCGCGGCCTCCGTCGCCGCCACCCTCCAAGCCCTGGCCACCCCCTCCCGGCTGCGCATCCTCACCGCCCTGCGCCACGCCGCGTACTCGGTCACCGAACTCGCCGCCGCCATCGGCATGGAGCAGTCAGCGGTCTCCCACCAGCTGCGGCTGCTGCGCGTCCTCGGTCTGGTCACCGGGCAACGCGACGGCCGCCGTATCGTCTACCGCCTCTACGACGACCACGTCGCCCAGCTCCTCGACCAGGCCGTCCACCACATCGAGCACCTGCGGCTCGGCCTGCGCGACCGCGTGCAGGCCGAGATCTTCGCCTACGAGACAGGCATCAACCGGCCACGCGACGCGTCGCCCTGAGCCGGACATCACGCAGCGGGACGGCCGCCTCAGAAGTTCTCCACGAGCCAGGTCGCCGCCCACAGCAACACCGCGACCGCAGCCAGCAGCGCGACCGCCTGCACGACCCAGCGGGGCATCTGGTTCATCGTGTCCATCCTCACCTCGGGTCCTGACGGGCTTCTACCCCGTGACACGGCACCCAGTTCCGCATCGACGCGCCCGAAACCCACTTCCACGACCCGCTCGGCCGCCGCCTCCGCGCCGACGCTCCGCCGAACGCGGATGACCGGTTCCTCGGGCGGCTTGACGCGCGGGCCGGGTCCGGAGTGCCGAGCCCGTTGTGACCGATCATCGACCTGACAGCCACCGATACCCCACCAGAGCAGGAGACGCAGTGGCAGAGCATCCGGTGATCGGCTATCTCGTCTGGGCAGTGCTGTTCGGCGCCGTCTTCGCCTGGGAAGGCATCGGCCTGCTGCGCCCCGACGACGGCTTCCCCACCCTCAGCGACGCAACCAACGCCGTCATGCGCTACCCCGCAGGCCGCTGGACTCTGTTCGCCCTGTGGCTGTGGCTCGGCTGGCACACGTTCGTACGCGGCTGGCACTTCCTGCTCCAAGAGCCCACCTGACCCCGTGGAGCCTGCCATGCTGCCTGTGCACCTCAACATCGCGGTCATGCTGACCGGTTACCTCCTGGTCATGGGCTACCTCGGCCTCGGCCTGCTCATCCGCCGACACCGCCCGACCACCGCCTGGGCGCCTGCGCGACGGCTCGCCCCGGCGCCGGTCAGGCGGGGCTGGCCCACGTTGGTCCGGAACGTCGTGGGCACCGCGATCGGCGGTTATCTCGTGCTGATGGCCGTGGTGGTTGGCTGGTACCAGGGCATCGCCCGCCTGGAGGACGGCTTCCTCCTGAGCGCGGTCACCGGCGCCGCACAGCTGATCGGGATCTCCCTGCCGATGTTCTTCCTGGCCTCCTGGGCCGTCTCACGTCGACGCAGACAAGGCCCGTAAGGGCATGCCGCTCTGTGAGCGGCCCACGTGCTGACTGGCTCACTCCGTCTCGGAAACCATGCGCACTGCGGTGAAGCGACCCTCTCGCAGCTGACCCGCCTCACTCGTTGTGCAGCACCTCGGCGATCGTCAGCCGCGCGGCGCGGCGCGCCGGAACGTACGCGCCCAGCACCGCGATCGCGACGCCCGCGAGAGCCAGGCCGGTCAGGGACAGGGCCTGCCAGACGTCCGTCATGTACGAGGGCAGGCTGATGTCCACCGCGTCCGCCATCCTCGGCACCACCAGGTCGTAGCCCGCCATGCCCAACGGGATGCCGAGCAGCGAGCCGATCGCGCCGAGCACCGCCATCGATGTCACCGTCATCACCGTGACCTGTCTCGGGGTCATGCCGATGGACTTGAGCATGCCCAGGTCGCGGCGGCGGTCACGGGTGTTGAGGACGACCGTGTTGAAGACGCCGAGGGCGGCGACCAGGGCGAGCATCAGGGTGAGCACCGAGGCGGAGCCGATGATTGTCTGCGTGACGCTGTTGGGCCCCTGCGGCGACGGGCTGATTCCGGGGTCGGCGGCCCTGGCCGCGCGTGCGTAGGCGGCCGGGTCGGCTCCGTCGCGGAGCTTGACGTGGTAGGCGATGGGCTTCTCCTGCGGGGACAGGGCTGTCATCGTCGGCCAGTCGGCGACGATCCGCCGGGCGTCGCTCTCCATGTACTCCCCGACGACGACCGCCTTCTGGCTCCGGTCGCCCCTCTCCAGGCGGAGGTGGTCGCCGACCCGCAGGCCGTTCTGGCGCAGGAAGGCCGACCCGGCCACGATCTCGCCGGTGCCGCGCGTCCACCGGCCTTCGGTGAGCACACTGTCCAGCTGGAGCCGATCGCCGCGCCGGCCTTCGAGCTCCACCTTGTGCGCGGAGCCCGCCACGCGCACATCGGTGTTGGACCGGGCGGTGACCTCACGGGCGCTGGGCAACGAGCGCAACAGCGACTGGAGTTCGCGGTCGCCGTGCGCCGGCTTGATCTCCTTGCCGTCCTTGAAGTTGCTCGCGTACACCGTCACCTGATAGGCGTCGCGGCCCGCGTTCCCGAACCGGTTCATCGTGGTGGCCAGTCCGGTCGCGAACGTCACCGTGGTCACGCCGAGGAGGACGGCGGCGAGGGTGAGGGCGCTGCGGCCCGGCCGGGCGAACGGCAGGCCCATCCCCAGGCTCACCGAGCGCGGCAGCCTGCTGCCCGCCAGCCGCCGCTGGATGCCCAGGGCACGCCCGGCGCGCGGTGCGCTGCCCGCGCTGATGGCCTGCGCCGCGGACAGGCGGCGCGCGCGCACCGCGGGGGCGAGGGCGGCGAGGACGCACACGGCGGGCACGCCGAGCAGGGCGACGGCGTTCACCCAGGGCGCGACGGAGACGTCGTCGTGGAACACGCCGGCGTCGGGCCCCGTGAACACGAACCCGAAGAAGGGGCGCGCCAGCACGTTGCCGAGGACGGTGCCGAGCGCACAGCCGAGGACCGCCGGGACGGAGATCATTGTGAGGTAGACGGCGACCACCTGCCCCGGTGTGAACCCCAGGGCCTTGAGCACGCCGATGTGCCGGAAGCCGGAGATCACCGCACCGCTGACCACGTTGCCGATGATGAGCACCGCCACCGCGATGCCGAGGATACCGAAGGCCATCAGGTAGGGGGTGTAGGCCCGGGCCGAGCTGCTCACCTGGTCCTTGAGGGTGAGATACGACCGTGAGGCGGTCAGCGCGTCCGCCGGGAGCCCCTCGGTCGCCGCGTCCGACTGCATGCGCAGCCGTTCCTCCGACGAGGCGTCCGGGAAGCGGAAGAGCATCTGGGTGACCGTTGGGTGCAGGGCGCCGATCTGCGCGGGAGCGACCCAGGCGTCCGCCGTCCGGCTCAGGTCGAAGGCGAAACCGACGACGGTGAGGGACCGGCCCGACGGCACCCGGACCTTCTTGCCCAGGTCGTCGGCGGTCCAGTCCGGGTCCCGGTTCAGGACGATCTCGCCGGGCCGGGTGGCCCAGCGGCCCGCCCACACCTCCAGCCGGTCCACGGGGCCGCCGGGGTCGGCACGGCCGGCGACCGTGATCTCACGGCCGAGGCCGAAGTTCATGGTGCCGTCCGGGAGTTCGACCGTGGCCTGGGCGAAGGGCCCGGCGGCCTCGGTGCCCGACCGCCCGGCCGCCTGCGTCAGCTGTGCGTCGGACACCTTGGCGGGGTCGAAGGCGGCGATGACATGCGGGCCGCGTTGCTTGCCGAAGGCCTTGTCGAAGGGAGCGGAGGCCGCGTCCACCAGGCCGAGCGCCACGACCATCGCCGCCGTCGAGGTCAGCGTCACCAGGGCGATGACGAGCGTCTGGAGCCTGCGCCGCCGTACCGCCGCGCGCGCGGCCCACCACACCGCCCTCATGCGGACGGCTCCAAGGTGTGCTCGCCGGTGACCCGGCCGTCGGTGAACTCGACGAGCCGGCTGGCGCAGCGCCTGGCGAGATGCTCGTCGTGGGTCACCAGGATCAGCGTCTGGCCGATCTGGTTGAGGTCGAGCAGCAGGTCCATCACCTGCTCGCCGGAGCGGCTGTCCAGGGCGCCGGTCGGCTCGTCGGCCAGCAGCAGGGCGGGCCGGTTCATCAACGCCCGGGCCACGGCAACGCGTTGGCGTTCGCCGCCGCTGAGCACCGCCGGATAGGCGTTCCGCCGGTCGGCGATGCCGAGTTCGTCGAAGAGTTCCAGCGCGCGGCGACGGGCCTGCCGGGCCGGGCTGCCGGTCAGCTGCGCGGCCAGGGCGACATTGTCGAGCGCCGACAGGTCGTCGACGAGGTTGAAGAACTGGAAAATCATGCCGATGCGGCGCCGCCGGTACAGGGCGAGGCCCTTCTCGCTCAGTTCCCCCACATTCTCGCCGTGCACGACGACCGTGCCGCCGGTCGGCCGGTCCAACCCGGCGATCATGTTGAGCAGGGTGGACTTGCCGCACCCCGACGGCCCCATCACCGCGACCGCCTCCCCGGGCCGGATCTCCAGCGACACCCCGTCCAACGCCGTCGTCTCGCCGTACTCCTTGCGTACGCCGTCGAGCCGTACGACGGCTTCTCCCCTGCTGTCCTCAGTGACCATGCACAGGACGCTAAGGGGAGGCCGCGTGCCCGGACATCCCTCTCCGGGTTGCACCTCGGCCGGCTCCTCATCCTGGAGATGCAGGTCCTGCATCCACAGGCCGATGCGGTCCCGGTGATCGTCTGCCAAGGTGAACCCGTGTGGGAGTGGGAGCCGAACGGGCTGATGGCGGGGCTGGGGGTGGCGTGTGCGGCTGTGGTGTGGCTGGCGGTGGCACTGGTGCGTACGCGACGGAGGTGGCAGGCGGCCGTGGGGGAACGCGGCTGGCTCCTGGAGCGGGAGCGGGAGAGCGCGGCCCGCGCCGCGATCGCGGCCGAACGCGACCGTATCGCCCGGGAGTTGCACGACATCGTGAGTCACAGCGTCAGCCTCATGGTGGTCCAGGCCGGGGCCGCCCGCGAGGTCCTGGGCACGATGCCCGACGAGGCCTCGGCGGCCTTGCGAGCCGTCGAGGACGCGGGGCGCGGCGCGATGACCGACCTGCGGCATCTGCTGGGAGTACTGGCACCGTCGCAGAGCGGCGAGGACACGGACCCGGGCCCCGACGGGGACGGCGACGACGACCGGGCAGAGGTGGGTCTGGCACCGCAGCCCGGCCTCGACCGGCTGGGCCCGCTCGTCGACCGGATCTCCTTCGCCGGCCTGCCCGTCGAGGTTCGCATCTCCGGCGAGCCGCGCCCGCTGCCGCAGGCAATCGACGTGACGGCGTACCGGATCATCCAGGAAGCGCTGACCAACGCGCTCCGGCACGGCGACGGCGGCAAGGCCGAGGTCACCGTGCGGTACGCGGACCACGCGCTGCGCGTGGAGGTGCTGAACACGGGCCCGAGCGTGCTGACCGGCGGCACCCCGCGGCCGCCGACCCCGCGGCTCCGCACGGGCACGGGCACGGGCACGGGCCGGGGGCTGCTGGGCCTGCGGGAGCGGGTCGCGGTGTACGGAGGAGACCTGGACGCCCGGCGCCGCCTCGGCGGCGGCTACCGCGTCCGTGCGCGCATCCCCCTGGACCGCCCGTGAGAGCGCCCGCGGTCGACTCGACGCCCCGCGTGCTGATCGTCGACGACCAGACCCTGATCCGGACCGGCTTCCGACTGATCCTGACCGCCCGCGGCATCGAAGTGGTGGGCGAGGCGGCCGACGGCGCGGAGGCGGTGGCGCTGGCGCGCGAGCTCGGCCCGGACGTCGTGCTGATGGACATCCGCATGCCGACCATGGACGGCCTGGAGGCCACCCGCCGCATCCTGGAACAGTCCCCGGACTGCCGGGTCCTGATGCTGACCACCTTCGACCTGGACCACTACGTCTACACGGCCCTGTCGATCGGAGCCAGCGGCTTCCTCCTGAAGGACGTCACACCGGAACACCTGGCGGCAGCCATACGCCTGGTGAACACCGGCGACGCCCTCCTGGCCCCCTCCATCACCCGGCGCCTGGTGGAACGCTTCGCCAGGGACGCCGCCGACGCCCCACCCGCCGTACGCGCCGACCTGGCCTCCCTGACCCCCCGCGAACTGGAGGTCCTCACGCTGCTGGGCCGCGGCCTGTCCAACACGGATCTGGCCGCCCGACTCACCCTGAGCGAAGCCACGGTGAAGTCCCACGTGGCCCGCATCTTCGCCAAGCTGAGCCTGCGCGACCGCGCCCAGGCCGTCGTGCTCGCGTACGAGACAGGGCTGGTCAAGCCGGGTGCCCCCGGCACGAGCAGGTCCCCGGGCCCGTGAAACCCACGGGCTCGGGACACAGGTCGCCGGCGTACGCCTCGTGGCTTTCGTCGCCCTTCCGCATGGCCGGGCACGAGGCCGGCTCCCGCTGACAGCGACTTCCCGGCGCGGAGTTCACTGACCCGTCGGGATGTCGTCCGCCCGCTCGCCCTCCGCTTGAGATGGTTCGGTCCTGGGCACGTCCGGGTGCCGTTCCATGGCGCTGCGATCGCCCGGCTCGTCGCGCTCCCCCTCGGCCTGCGACGGGGTACGCGCGTACAGCCAGCGGTCGTCATCCGAGGCTCCGGATTGCATGACGGGCCTCCTTCGCTCGCTAACCCCATGCTCCACCTTCGGCAGTGACAAGGCGAGAGAAGCGCGAACAACGGGGCAACCACGTGCCCACCATCATCGCCGGACGCTACGACGACTTCTGCTTCCCCGCCTGCTGCGGAAGCGGCGCCCGTCCCATCAAGGCCGGGCGCCGCTCGGTGGCCGTGTTGAAGGGGCAGGGCCGACCGCCCCTAGCCGGCCATGGAGGGAGCGTGGGGTGACAAGGCCGGAGCGAGTTGCACTCCCGTTGCCAGGCCCAGGGCGACGAGAGCGTCGGGCAGGCCACGCCCGACCCGCGCCCCGTCCACGGTGCCCGGAGCGGCCAGCGTGCGGCAGCTGGCCGCGATGATCTCGAACAGGTGGTTCACCCTCCCCGGTCCGCGGGGCAGCAACTGGCCGTGGAAGTCCTCGTGATGGGCGAGCACGAGGGCAGCGAGACCGGCGACGTGGGCCGAGGCCGTGCCGGTGCCGTCGAGGGCCACGTACCCGCCCTGCGGGGAACACGACAGGACCGCCACGCCGGGGGCGGCCGCGTCGACTCCGGGGCCGTAGCAGCTGAACGGCGCGGCGAACAGCCCGCCCGGCGTCAGCTGCGAACCCGAGTGGGTGGCTTGGGACGTGTCCGGCGGGTAGGAGCCGAAGACCCCCAGCGCGCCCACGGCGAACACGGTGGGCAGCGAGCCCGGGAAGGCGACCGGCCCTGCCGTGTCGCCCGCAGGGGCGACACAGGCGACACCCGCCGCGTTGGCATCGGCCAGCTTGCGTGAGACCAGGGCCGACGAGTACGGGGCGGCCACCGCGATATGGGCGATGTCGATCTCGCGCTCGATACAGTGGTCCAGAGCGGCGATCAGGTCACTGAAACAGCCGTCCGGCAGTACCTGACACACTTCGATCTCGGCGTCGACCGCGATGCCGATCAGACCCGTGCCGGTGTCCGCCCCGGCGATGATCCCCGCCGCGTGGGTCCCGCTGCCCACCGGGTCATGGGCCCAGCCCTCGTCCGTGCCACGGACCAGATCGATCCCGGAGCGCACCCGGTCCTTCAGATCGGGGTGCTCCGAGGCGGCACCCGAAGCGATGACCGCGATCTTGACTCCGAAGGCACGGAACGTGGGCGGCAGCCGGTCCAACCGCATGGCCTGCTGGCCCCAGCCGTACTGCTGCCTCTCGTCCAGCCCCGGGGACACCTTGCCCAGCGGTGTGAGGGTGACCAGGTTCTCCCCGGTCACCGACAGGTCCGGGCGATGGATCCAGCGGTCCACGTAACCGCCCGCAGGCCGGACGTACAGCGACTGAACGGACCCCGCGGTCTCCGTGGCCAGCGTGACGGTGACCTTTCCGTCGGCCCCCGTGATGCCCTGGCCCGGCCATGACGCCCCGATCAGGAACACCACCGCTCCGGCCAGCGGTTCGTCCTCCGGGCCGCACACGCGCAGCGAGATCTGCGCAGGTTCGTCCAGCGGCACGACCAGTCCCGGATCGCGGAGTGGCACGACCCCCGGGATCGGTGCCGCGGCCGGTCCGGTTCCCGGCAGCGGCAGGTCCGGCTCGATGTGTACGTGCAGCGACCGCAGCGCCGACATCTGGGAGTCGGCTGCTTCGACGACCGCGAATTCCGGGCACGAGGGGTGCTGCCCGGCCGATTGGAGCTTCTCCGAAGGGTGGAGCCTGCGGATCACCTTGACCTCGGGCATCTGGCCCATCCGGTCACACACCGCGTCCATGCTGAGCTCGGCCACTCCTGGTGGGAGCAGATGCTGGGGCAACGGTGTCACCATGTACCGCTCCGGGCGCGGTTGCACCGTGCGCGGTGACCGCGCGCCTTTCTCCCGTGGTCCCGCATTCCTGCCCTCGGGTTCGGACCCTCCCCCGCCGTCACCCTCGGACCCGCTCGAGCGGCTGTTCTCGGGCCTTTCCTTGACCATCACGTCCACCTTCACCACGCCTACGTCGTACCTGTGCGTACTTGTGCTTCTGATCGGGCCACGGGGCGGCTCGCGCTCGCACGCTGATGCGGTGTGCCCGGGAACCGCTCCGGGGCACACCGCATCGCGCCGCCCTCAGGTCAGCCGATACCGAACGGCTGACTCATCTGGCCGAAACCGAAGCCAGGCTGCTGGTACTGCTGGCCGAACGCCTGCTGGCCGTACGGCTGCTGAGACTGCTGGCCGAACCCACCGCCCCACTGCTGCTGGCCCTGCTGGCCCTGCTGACCCTGCTGACCCTGCTGGCCCTGCTGGCCCTGCTGGCCCTGCTGGAGCAGCGCCAGCATCGCGGTCGGCAGCGCCTGCTGCACGGACTGCTCCACCGCGTGCCGGACACCCGAGGCCAGCGTGCGGTGCAGCGCGAGAGCCAGGTAAGGGTGCGCATGCTGGGCGATCCCCTGCTGCTGGAGCTGCTGCTGGACCTGCTGGATCTGCTGGAACGTCTGCTGCACCTGCTGCGCGACCTGCTGGGCCGTCTGCTGGCACGCCTGCTGGATGGTCTGCTGGACCAGCTGGGCGATCTGCTGCGGGCCGCCGGTCTGCGGGCCCGCCTGCTGCAGGGGTTGGGTACCGGTCATCACCGACATGAATGCTCCATTCACTGCCACCAAACGGAAGCCGACATAGGAATAATGTCGGCTCCGTCGTTTAAAACGACATTCATGACGCTAAGTCGGTGCCGACTCGGTCGCAATCGGACCTGCGGCTCCTGACAGAGGCCCCGCAACCGGAGCGCCGGCCAGCACCCGGATGCCTGGAAGCTCAGGACCTGCGTTACTGCCATCACGTCGCACCTGGCTTGACCACCATGGCGAGCCGCTCGCCGGCCGAGGCGAGCGCCGGCACCAACCGGCTGCTGTCGGACCTCGACCCGGGCCAACCGCCCCAGTTGGTGGACTTCGGGGCGACACATGCGTGAATTGCCATATGTTAATGTGGCCACGCACGGCCTGCGGAGCACGAGCCTCAGGCAACCGGAGAGCACCAAGAGGAGCACCACATGACCACCGCCACCGAGCACCGCACGCACGACGACCACACGCACGCCCACGGCGAGGGCTGCGGCCACGTCGCCATCCCGCACGGCGACCACATCGACTACGCGCACGACGGCCACATCCACAAGTCCCACGAGGACCACGTCGACGAATGCGCGAGCGCCGGCCACACCGCCCATGGCGGCCACGACCACCAGCACGGCGAGGGCTGCGGCCACGTGGCCGTGCCGCACGAGGACCACGTGGACTACGTGCACGACGGCCACCGTCACGCCGCGCACGAGGGCCACTGGGACGACCACTGAACCGGATCCGCGTTCGGCGACACGAACCCGGACCGGAAATCATTGTCACTTGCTAATATATGCATGTGACGATGACCCCTCCCCCCTCCCCGACAGCCCCGGCGGACGAACCGATACGCGCCCTGGAGGCCGCCAGTGACCTGCTGAAGGCACTGGCCTCTCCCGTCCGCCTCGGCATCGTGCGCGAACTGTCCGAGGGCGGAAAGTACGTCCACGAACTGGTCGCCGCCCTCGGCGTGAGCCAGCCGCTGGTCTCGCAGCATCTGCGGGTCCTGCGCAACTCCCGGATCGTGACGACCCGCCGCCAGGCCCGCGAAATCCAGTACCACCTCAGCGACGACCACATCGCCCACATCGTGCTGGACGCCATCCGGCACGCTCAGGAGTAGTCCGGCGCCGTCACGGCACGACGGCGCCGGACTCTTGTTGACGGGCTCCGTTTCGTCGTACTTCGTCGCACGCGGAGGACTGTGGGGACGCGCAGGCGTGCAGGGACAGGCCCGTTCCCCACGTGACAGGTCTGCCCCTGCACGCGTCACCGGCAGCAGCGCGGGTCGAAGGACAACACCCCGCTCGCTCCCCCTGCGTTGGAGAGGTTCCCCCGCCGCGAGGGCGGCACTGACCAGCAGGTCAGGGAGGATTGACGGCGTTTCAGGTTCGCCTGTTCGGCCCTTGCCTGATCGGCATGGCGCTTCTCCTCGATCAGGTTGCCCCAGCTCCAACCGGGCCGCTGCGACAACCCGGCGGCGGAGTCTTCTCACCAACGCTCGGTCGCCCAGCGCCTCGTGACAGGCCGAGCCGTGCCGGCGGCCCAGTCCGCATCGCCCCAATCAGTGATCTGCGTCACTTCACCCTCGTGAGCTGTGACGTTTCACGATCACGTCGCGCTGGGCACAGCGGTCCGCCCGCGTGACGGGTGTGCCTCACGTGACTTTCCAATGGGGTGGGACATTTGAGTCGCCGTACGACGCATGCGTACAAACCGCTGAGTCTGAAGCGAAGAACCTGGCTGACCCTCGGGGCCGTGGTTCTGGGAGGCGGGGGCATCGTGACGTATGCCGTCGCCGGACCGTCCGACGAGCGGCCGAGGCCCGGAAAAGAGGCCAGGCCGGCGTCCGTGCACAGCATGAAGCTGGAGGCGCGGGGCACGGGCCGCAAGGGTGTGGACAAGCAGGAGACCGAGCGGTTCAGCGGGCTCATGCTCACGTGGAAGGGGGCGAAGGCGCCGCTCGACGGTACGGCCGAGGCGCGCGCCCGCAGCCTCGAGACCGGTGAGTGGTCCGGGTGGAAGCCGCTGGTGGCGGAGCTCGCCGCCGACGGAGCGGAGGCGAAGCGGGCCGGGGCGCTGGGCGGCACCGAAGTGCTGTGGACCGGTGCATCCGATGCCGTCGAGCTGCGGGTCACGGCCGCGGACGGCGCCACGGCCACCGCGCTGCCCGAGGGCATCGCCCTCAAACTGATCGACCCGGGTACGACGGCAAGGGAGGCACAGGCACCCGCCGCCGAGCCGGCCGCTTACGCCGTGGAGGAGACCACGCCCGCGGCCACGCCGACGGACACGGCCGCTCCGGCGGACAGCACCTCGCCGGACGGGAGCGCGGCGCCCGCCGTGTCGGACCCTGCCACCGAGACCGCCTCACCGACCCCCGCGGATCCGTCCGGCTCTGCTTCGGCATCGCCGACGGTTTCCGCATCGCCGTCGCCGACGGTCCCGACCGCTCCTGGGTCGACGGTCGTCAAGCCGCCGGTCATCCCCCAGGCCGAGTGGGGCGCCAGCAGCAAGTACAACGGCACGCCCGAATACGGCACCGAGGTCAAGGCCGTCGTCGTCCACCACACCGGTGTGGACGTGGACAACGGGACCTCGTGCGTGAACTCCGCCGAGCGCGTGCGCACCATCCAGCAGGGCCACCTGGCCAAGGGCTGGTACGACATCGGCTACCACTTCCTCGTGGACCGCTGCGGCAAGATCTTCGAGGGCCGCAGCGGCGGTATGGACCTCCCGGTCCGCGGCGCGCATGACTACGGCTTCAACACCAACACCATCGGTATCTCCTTTCTCGCCAACACCGAGACGGTGAAGCCGACCCGGGCGGCGTTGGACGCCATCGCCCGGGTCGCCGCCTGGCGACTCGGTCAGTACGGCGCCGACCCGAAGGGCACCGTGACGCTCACCTCGGCCGGTGACAAGGGCGTCGACGGCAACCTGATCGCGAAGGGCGAGTCGATCACGCTGCCGAGGATCTTCGGCCACCGCGACACCAACGCCACCGCCTGCCCGGGCAGGAACCTCTACGCGCAGCTGTCGCTGGTCCGCTCGCTCGCCGCGAACCCCGGCATCTCGCACGCGCTCGCCACCACCGACTTCAACCGTGACGGCGTCACCGACCTCGTCGCCGGTGTGCCGAGGGCCTCGGGCAGCGTCGGCAACGTCGTCGTCGTGCCCGGCGGCACCGACGGCCCCGTCGGCAGCGCCAAGATCAAGCTGACCCAGTCCAGCCCGGGCGTGCCCGGCGCCTCCGAGCTGGGCGACAGCTGGGGCGCCGCCACGGCCTGGGGTGACGTCAACGGCGACGGCACCGCGGACCTCGCCATCGGCTCGCCCGGCGAGGACGACACATCCGGCAACGCCGACCGCGGCGCCGTCACCGTCCTGTACGGGCCCGGGCTGAACTCCGGTCACTCGTACACGACCACCGGAGTCACCGCCCCCGGTGCCAAACTCGGCATCACCGTCGCCGTGGGCGACTTCAACGCGGACGGCAAGGCCGACGTCTTCGCGGCCGGCACCGGCACCGGCGGCTCCTGGAACGCCCGCCTCACCGGCGGCGCCACCCAGTACGGCAAGCTGACCACCGCCGCCGGACCCGTCGCCTACGCGGACTCCGCCACGGGCGACTTCAACCGCGACGGCTACACAGACGTGGCGCTGAACTACCGCGACCAGTCGGGCATCGGCCGCGTCACCTGGTTCAAGGGCACCCCCTCCGGCCTGGTCAAGGTGAGCGTCCTGTCCGTCAAGGGCGGGCGCTCCATCGCCACGGGCGACGTCAACGGCAACGGCTACGACGACATCGTCATCGGCCAGCCCTACACCGCCGAGTCCGGCGCCTACAAGGGCGGCCAGGTCACCGTCGTCCCCGGCACCTCCACCGGCTTCACCACCACCGGCATGCGGACGATCCACCAGGACACCACCGGCGTCCCCGGCGCCGCCGAGTCCGGCGACGCCATGGGCTGGTCCGTCTCCGCCGGCGACTACAACCTCGACGGCTACGCAGACGTCCTGACCGGTCTGCCGAACGAGGACATCACCCGCAGCGGCACCAACCAGACCAACGCGGGCCTGGCCCTGCTCCTCAAGGGCACCTCCACCGGCCTCACCGGCTCCGGCGCGCTGAGCTTCCACCAGGACACCAGCGGCATCACCGGCTGGACCGAGGCCAACGACAAGTTCGGCTCCTCCGTGGTCCTGCAGGACCTGTCCGGCTGGGGCCGGGCCGACCTCGCCATCGGCGCGGAGGGCGAGAACAGCTACGACGGCACCCTTCTGCAGCTGGACAGCGGCAGTTCCGGTGTCTCGACCAGCACGGGCGTCTACTACGGCCGCGAGATTCTCGGCACTCCCACGGGCGCCCGCCTCGGCCAGACCCTGACCCCGTAACCGTCAACCGCTCGCCCCGACAACAGAGCCGGGGCCTCCACCGTGGAGGCCCCGGCTCTGCTCCCACCCCCTAGGAGCACGCGAACAGACCGTCAGCCCGCCCAGGTCCGATTACCGCAGCCGTTGCGCTCGCAGGATCGTGTCGTGGGTGTGGTGTGTGCCGGCGGGTGCCGGGTCGGTTCGTGGGCGGGTTTCGTTGATCAGAACGGTCCAGTCGTGGTCGAGGAGCCTGGCGATGTCGTCGGGCTGGTAGTAGTCGCCGGGGTCGAACCCGTCCTCCGGGCGTGGGGAAAGGCCGGCGGGGTCGTGGCTGACGAAGAGCAGGGTGCCGCCGGGTGCGACGGTGTTCAGCAGGCCGCGCAGCACGGTGTGATCCGGCACGTGCGAGAGCGGGAAGTACTGAACGGACACCAGATCGAAAGAGCGGACCGCGGGTGGCGCGGTGGTCAGGTCGGCCAGTGTCCACGCCACACGACCCGTGACATCCGTGGCCGCGGCGGCGGCGCGTTGCAGGGCGGTCCGGGAGATGTCGACCGCGGTGACCTGCCAGCCTTGTCGGGCCAGCCACAGTGCGTCGGCGCCTTCACCGCATCCCACGTCGAGTGCTCGCCCCGGCGTGAGGTCGGTGACCTCGGTGACGAGCACTCGGTTGGGTGCGCCGCTGAAGACCTGGTCCCGACTGCGATACATCTCGTCCCAGAACTGAGTGTCCATGATCCTCTCCTTGGTGGTGGAGGTGGGCCGCGGGCGTGGCCACAGGCCGGCGCGCCGGTCGCCCATGGCCAGCGCGCGCAGAGGGGCTGCCGACGCGAATGACCGCTGTCGATCACCGGCACCGGCCTGAGCCGAGCCGTCGTGACCGCCTCCGCCGCCAACCTGCCCCCGCCATGACGAATCGACAAAGTTCTTTGCGAAAAGTGCAAAGCGTGGGCACGGTGAGCGGATGAGCGACAAGTTCGATGCCGTGCCGGCCGCGGTCGGACCCCGGCTACGCGAGTTGCGACGCCGACGCGGAGCCACCCTGACATCCCTGTCGGAGACCACCGGAATCGCGGTCAGCACCCTGTCCCGGCTGGAGTCCGGGCACCGCAAGCCGGGCCTGGAACTACTGTTGCCCCTGGCCAGGGCCTACCAGATGCCGCTCGACGAACTCGTCGGCGCCCCGGCCGACGGCGACCCCCGGGTGTATCCGAAACCGATCACCCGCAACGGCATGACCGTCATCCCACTGACCCGCAAACCCGGTGGGCTACAAGCGTTCAAGCAGATCCTCCCCGCCGGCCTGACGACCGGTCGCGAACCCGATCTCCGCTCACACGAGGGCTACCACTGGCTGTACGTCCTGAACGGACGGCTGCGCCTCGTACTCGGTGACCAGGACCTCGTCCTCAGCAGCGGCCAGGTCGCCGAATTCGACACCCACCTCCCGCACTGGTTCGGCAACGCCGACACGCGACCGGTGGAGTTCCTCAGCATCCTCGGCCCCCAGGGCGAACGCGTCCACGTCAGAGCCAGCTATCGGCCCGACGAGCTCCACCACGGCTGAGGCTGTGTAACGCCCCAGGCGCTCCTGGCTGAACGATTCGCGCGCCGTCGCGTGGTCGGATGACCCCGAGCCCGGCGGGCCGATCCGCTGCGACATCGAGCGCCGCGTCCGCGGACTCCTCGACGACGTCGGCGTCGGCGTCGGCGTCGGCGTCGGCGTCGGCGTCCCGGCATACCGCTGACCGCGCACAGGGCGTACGGCGGCGGACCTACGACTCTCCTTCGCCGGCGTGGACAGCGACTGAGGCAACGGGGATTCCGTGCCGGGACGTAATTGCTGAGCACAGGGCCATGAGCTGCAGAAACGGCCGTGGGGGCAGCGAGCGGAAGGGAGGCCCGAAGCCTCCTCGCCGGGTTGGCGACACGGGCGGTTCGGCCTCCGTGGCGACCGCATCGTCCGCATCGCCCGTACCCTTCATGGTGTCAATGGCGTCACATAGCGGGCGCCGAACCACTGGAGGCAACATCTCGTGCTGATTGCTCAGCGTCCGTCCCTGACCGAAGAGGTCGTCGACGAGTTCCGCTCCCGGTTCGTGATCGAGCCGCTGGAGCCGGGCTTCGGCTACACCCTCGGCAATTCCCTGCGTCGTACGCTCC
>NZ_VWMY01000043.1 GCF_008905045.1 Streptomyces albicerus | reverse complement strand
GGCGCCTCGATGCAAATCGAGGCGCCCCGCTCCTGGTTGACGTGTACGAGGTGGTCAGACCTCGACCACGACCGGCAGGATCATCGGCCGGCGGCGGTAGGTGTCAGAGACCCATTTGCCCAGCGTGCGGCGGATGAGCTGCTGCATCTGGTGAGGTTCGACGACGCCGTCCTGGGCCGACCGCTCCAGGACCTCGGTGACCCTCGGGAGGACGTCGCTGAACGCGGAGTCGTCGATGCCCGAGCCGCGGGCCTGGATGTGCGGACCACCGGTGATCTTGCCCGTGCTGGAGTCCATCACCACGAAGACCGAGATGATGCCCTCGTCGCCGAGGATCCTGCGGTCCTTGAGCGCGACTTCGCCGACGTCGCCGACCGAGAGGCCATCGACGTACACATATCCGGCCTGGACCTTGCCCGAGATCTTGGCCTTGCCCTCGATGAGGTCGACGACGACGCCGTCCTCCGCGATGACGATCCGGTCGTGCGGGACGCCCGTCAACGCGCCCAGCTCGGCGTTGGCGCGCAGGTGGCGCCATTCGCCATGGACCGGCATCAGGTTGCGCGGCTTGCAGATGTTGTAGAAGTACAGGAGCTCGCCGGCCGAGGCGTGGCCCGAGACGTGCACCTTGGCATTGCCCTTGTGGACGACGTGGGCACCCCAGCGGGTCAGGCCGTTGATGACGCGGTAGACCGCGTTCTCGTTGCCGGGGATGAGCGACGACGCCAGGATCACGGTGTCGCCCTGGACGATCCGGATCTGGTGATCGCGATTGGCCATCCTCGACAGGGCCGCCATCGGCTCGCCCTGCGAGCCCGTGCAGACGAGCACGATCTCCTGGTCCGGGAGGTCGTCGAGCGTCTTGACGTCCACCACCAGGCCCGGCGGGACCTTCAGGTAGCCGAGGTCCCGTGCGATGCCCATGTTGCGGACCATCGAGCGGCCGACGAAGGCGACCCTGCGGCCGTATTCGTGGGCGGCGTCGAGGATCTGCTGGATGCGGTGCACGTGGCTGGCGAAGCTCGCCACGATGATCCGCTTGCGGGCGCCGCCGAAGACCTGGCGCAGTACGTTCGAGATGTCGCGCTCGGGCGGGACGAAGCCCGGGACCTCGGCGTTCGTCGAGTCCGAGAGGAGAAGGTCGATGCCTTCCTCGCTCAGGCGCGCGAACGCGTGCAGGTCCGTGAGGCGGCCGTCCAGCGGGAGCTGGTCCATCTTGAAGTCGCCGGTGTGGACCGCCATGCCCGCAGGGGTGCGGATGGCGACCGCGAGGGCGTCCGGGATGGAGTGGTTGACCGCGACGAACTCGCAGTCGAAGGGGCCGATGCGTTCGCGGTGGCCCTCCGCGACTTCGAGCGTGTACGGGCGGATGCGGTGCTCCTGGAGCTTCGCCTCGATGAGGGCGAGGGTCAGCTTGGAGCCGATGAGCGGGATGTCCGGCTTCTCGCGCAGGAGATAGGGGACACCGCCGATGTGGTCCTCGTGGCCGTGCGTGAGGACGATGCCCTCGATGTCGTCGCGGCGGTCCCTGATGGAGCTGAAGTCCGGCAGGATCAGGTCGATTCCGGGCTGCTCCTCCTCGGGGAAGAGCACCCCGCAGTCGACGATCAGGAGACGGCCGCCGTACTCGAAGACCGTCATGTTTCGGCCGATTTCGCCGAGGCCGCCGAGCGGGGTGACCCGGAGGCCGCCCTTCGGGAGCACCGGCGGAGCGCCGAGTTCAGGATGCGGATGACTCAAAAGACTCTCCTCACCACACGCGCCACGTACCTGGCAGGGCACGTGGCGCGCGTGACGTTCGTGCAGTAGCAGTTGTCTGGTGGTGCAGGCCTGCTGGCCTGCGTGGTCGTACGTATTCAGTTGTGAAGTCTGTGGTCAGAGCTGTACCCCGCCGGCGGCAAGATCGATCTTGAGCTGGGCGGTCTCCTCGGGCGACAGGCCGACCATGGGGAGGCGCAGCGGCCCGCCGGGCAGGCCCTGGAGGGCGAGCGCGGCCTTGGTCGTCATGACGCCCTGGGTACGGAACATGCCGGTGAAGACCGGAAGCAGCTTCTGGTGGATCTCGGTGGCCTTCTGGACGTCGCCGCTGACGTACGCGTCGATCAGAGCCCGCAGCTCGGGGGTGACGACGTGGCCGACGACGGAGACGAAGCCGACCGCGCCCACGGAGAGCAGCGGCAGGTTCAGCATGTCGTCGCCGGAGTACCAGGCGAGGCCGGAGCTGGCGATGGCCCAGCTGGCACGGCCGAGGTCGCCCTTGGCGTCCTTGTTGGCGACGATACGCGGGTGCTCGGCCAGGCGCACCAGCGTTTCCGTGTTGATCGGGACGCCGCTGCGGCCGGGGATGTCGTAGAGCATCACCGGTAGTTCGGTCGCGTCGGCGATGGCCCTGAAGTGCCGGTACAGGCCCTCCTGCGGGGGCTTGTTGTAGTACGGCGTGACGGTCAGGAGGCCGTGTGCGCCCACCTTCTCGGCGGCTCGGGCCAGCCCGATGCTGTGGTGCGTGTCGTTCGTGCCGACGCCCGCGACGATGTGGGCGCGGTCGCCGACCGCCTCCAGTACGGCTCGTACGAGATCCGCTTTCTCCGCGTCGCTGGTGGTCGGTGACTCGCCCGTGGTGCCGTTGATGATCAGGCCGTCGTTGCCTGCGTCCACCAGGTGGGTGGCGAGCCGCTGAGCGCCGTCGAGGTCGAGTGCGCCGTCCGCCGTGAAAGGCG
Organism: Streptomyces albicerus; assembly: GCF_008905045.1. GTDB lineage: Bacteria > Actinomycetota > Actinomycetes > Streptomycetales > Streptomycetaceae > Streptomyces > Streptomyces albicerus. The sequence goes on along the minus strand of NZ_VWMY01000043.1, from coordinate 100,862 downwards.
TGACCATGGCGGTGAGGACCCGCCCGAAGGGGGTCTGCGGAGTGGAGGTCGGAGCCATGGGTAACACGCTACTCGCTGCTCCACGTGCGGTCTTCCCTCGGGGGACACGACAAGTCATGACAAAGGTGGAGCCCGGCACTGCCTGCTCGGGGGTTCAAGCAGTGCCGGGTCCGTTTGATCAGGCTAGATGAACTTCTCGAAATGCCGCAATACGGACACTTCGCCCGGCTGACCCGTACAGATGTGCCCGATGGAGTGACCGAGGTGCGCTACGGCGCCACGCGCCCGTTGGCATTGAAGGCGGCGTGTGTGAGGGGCATGAGCCGGGCCCATTCCGCTTCCATCTTCTCGCCGACCATCTCGATCTCCCGCTGGGGGAAGGTCGGGACCTTGGCGAGCTCGTGCTGCGTGCGCAGGCCGAGGAAGTGCATCAGCGAACGGGCGTTGCACGTCGCGTACATCGATGAGAAGAGTCCGACCGGGAGGACCGCGCGGGCCACTTCGCGCGCGACACCCGCGGCGAGCATCTCCTGGTACGCCTCGTACGCATGGCGGTACGAGTCCTCCATGACGCGGCCCGTGAGCTCCTGCTGGGCCTGGGTGCCCTCCACGAAGACGTACTTGCCGGGGCGGCCCTCCTGGACCAGCTTGCGGGACTCGTCCGGGACGTAGAAGACCGGCTGGAGCTCCCTGTACCGGCCCGACTCCTCGTTGTACGACCAGCCCACGCGGTGCCGCATGAACTCGCGGAAGACGAAGATCGGGGCGCTGATGAAGAAGGTCATCGAGTTGTGCTCGAAGGGGCTGCCGTGCCGGTCCCGCATCAGGAAGTTGATCAGGCCCTTGGAGCGCTCCGGGTCCTTCTGCAACTCGTCCAGGGACTGCTCCCCGACGGTGGAGACGCGGGCGGCGAACAGCACGTCCGAGTCGGAGGCGGTGTGCTTGACCAGCTCGACGGTGACATCGCTGCGGAAGCTGGGCTTGAGGTCGTCGGCGGGTGTGTCGGTCACGGCTTGGAGGGTCCTTCCCATCACTGGCTCGGGCGGCGTCCACTCTACGGCCCGGCACTGACAACGGGGCGTTCGGTGTCGTGCCGCGACATTCTTCGCCGAACTTCTGCGAAGTCGGTGAAACTGGGCACCAATTGGGGCATTCGCTCGTCTGTATTGGTGACAGCGATCCGTTCGGGTCGCCCGTTCCCTTCGAGTCTCCAGAGGAGAAGCGCAACCTATGTTCCGTCGGCGCGAGCCTGTTCCGTTCGCCTTCATCGCCGAAGCCGACAAGTTCCGCAGCAATGTCACTCCCCCACCGCGTCAGCGGGCCTCCGCCGGTGAGCTGGCCGGCCGATGGCTCATAGGCCTCACGGTGGTCGCGGGTCTCGTGGGCTCCCTGCTCCTCGGGCTGCCCGCCCTCTCCGTCGACGCCTCACCTGCGCATACGCAGCAGTCTGACGCGTCCCAGGGCCGCTGACTCGCCTCCACTGCCCAAATGGCGCGGGGGCACCCCCCATGGACCCCCAAGGGTGGTGGGCGGAGATCCGGCTAGGTAGCCTCACCGGGCATAGTCCATGCGTGGATTGAGTGAGGATCAGTCGTGCCCCTGCCCTTTCTGACCGCCGACCGCGCTTTCGAGGAGGCGGGCGAGGATCTCGCGCTGCCGTTCGACGACCGCGACCAGTGGCGGCGCCCCTACCGGCCCGGACCGTGGCGGGTCGCCGCGGCCGCGCTTCTGCTGCTGCTCGCGTCGTACGTCCTGTTCGCCGCGGTCATCATCGCGGTGGCCGGCACGCCGTCCGGCGGCGCGGTCTGCCTGGGGATCGCGGCGCTCGTCATCGTCTGCGCCCTGCGCCTGCTGCGCATGGGCGCGTGGGTGAGCGCGTACGGGCTGCGCCGGGTGCGCTTCCTCAGTACGAGTACGGCGCCCTGGGCGCAGGTCCAGGCCGTCCGGACCGTCCAGCAGCCGGTGCGCTGGCTCGGGCTGCCGCGCACGGTGCAGGGGCAGGCGCTCATCCTCGTTCGCGGGGACCGGGCGGGTGACGAGCCGACGCCGCTGCTGACCACGCACAACGCCGACTTCCTGGGGCGCCCCGATGCCTTCGACCGGGCGGCCGACGGCGTCGAGGTGTGGGCGGACGAGTACCGGCAGCACGTCTGAGCCATCTGAGCCACAGCACGAAGGGGCCGGCCCGCGATGTGCGGGGCCGGCCCCTTCGTCGTAACCGCCTTCGTGGTACCGCCGCTCAGGCGCGCACCGGCTTCCCCTCGTGCAAAGCGATCGCGTGCTGCATCGCCTTGCGGGCCCGCGGGGTGTCGCGGGCGTCGTGGTAGGCGATGGCCAGGCGGAACCAGCTGCGCCAGTCCTCGGGGGCGTCCTCCGTCTCGGCCTTGCGGCGGGCGAAGACCTCGTCGGCCGAGTCGCGGTCGATACGGCCGCCCGGGGTGCGCTTCAACTCGTCGACGGGCAGGCCGCCTTCGGCGTCGAGCTCGGCGGCGAGCTGGTTGGCCTTCTTGACGAACTGGGTGTTCTTCCAGAGGAACCAGATGCCGATCACCGGCAGGACGAGGACGGCGACGCCGAAGGTGACGGTCAGCAGCGTGCCGCTCTGTATGAGCATCACCCCGCGGCTGCCGACCAGGACGAAGTAGACGACCAGGACGGCGGCCGTGACGGCGTAAGTGATCTTCGCGCGCATCGCTGCTACTTCAGATCCAGGAAGTGTTCCAGGCCGAAAGTGAGGCCCGGGGTCTCCACGACGCGGCGCACGCCGAGCAGGATGCCCGGCATGAAGCTGCTGTGATGCAGGGAGTCGTGCCTGATGGTGAGGGTCTCGCCCTCGCCGCCGAGCAGCACCTCCTGGTGGGCGAGCAGACCGCGCAGGCGGACCGCGTGCACCGGGACGCCGTCGACATTCGCGCCGCGGGCGCCGTCCAGGGCCGTGACCGTGGCGTCGGGCTGCGCACCGCTGCCCGCCTGCTGCCGGGCGGCGGCGATGAGCTGGGCGGTGCGGGTGGCGGTGCCGCTCGGGGCGTCCACCTTGTTCGGGTGGTGCAGTTCGATGACCTCGACCGACTCGAAGTACGGCGCGGCCGTCTCCGCGAACTTCATGGTGAGGACGGCGCCGATGGAGAAGTTCGGGGCGATGAGCACGCCCGTCTCCGGCGACGCGGCGAGCGAGGTGTTCAGCTGCGCGAGGCGCTCGTCGGTCCAGCCCGTCGTACCGACCACGGCGTGGATGCCGTGGCGTACGCAGAAGTCGAGGTTGCCCATGACCGAGGCGGGCGTGGTCAGTTCGACGGCGACCTGGGCGCCGGTGTCGGCCAGCGTCTCCAGTTTGTCTCCGCGGCCGAGGGCGGCCACCAGTTCCATGTCCTCGGCGGCCTCGACGGCCCGTACCGCCTCGGATCCGATACGGCCCTTGGCACCGAGGACCGCCACGCGCAGCTTGCTCATGTTCCTGATTCCTTAGTCGAGGACTTACACCGGCCGGGGCCGGCTCACGTCGGTCTACAGGACCGCTTCGTGCAGACGGGACGCCTGCTTGTCCTTCAGCGGACCGATGACCGACAGCGAGGGGCGCTGTCCCAGGATGTCGCGGGCCACGTCCCGTACGTCGTCCGGGGTGACCGACGCTATCCGGGCCAGCATGTCGTCGACGGACATCTGCTCGCCCCAGCACAGCTCGCTCTTGCCGATACGGTTCATCAGCGCGCCGGTGTCCTCAAGACCAAGGACCGTTGAGCCCCGGAGCTGGCCGATGGCGCGGCCGATCTCGTCGTCGGACAGGCCGTGCTCGGCGACCTGGTCGAGTTCGTCGCGGCAGATCTTCAGCACGTCGTGGACCTGGCTCGGGCGGCAGCCCGCGTACACGCCAAAGAGGCCGCAGTCGGCGAAGCCCGAGGTGTACGAGTACACGCTGTAGGCCAGGCCGCGCTTCTCCCGGACCTCCTGGAAGAGGCGGGAGGACATGCCGCCGCCGAGCGCGGTGTTCAGGACGCCCAGGGCCCAGCGGCGCTCGTCGGTGCGGGGCAGGCCCGGCATGCCGAGGACGACATGGGCCTGCTCGGTCTTGCGGCCGAGCAGTTCGACGCGGCCCGCGGTGCGGATGGTGCGGGAGCCGTGGCGCGGATCGATCGGGGTGACGTCCAGCTGCTTCAGGGCGCCCGCCTTCTCGAAGGCCGCGCGGACCTGGCGTACGACCTTGTTGTGGTCGACGTTGCCCGCGCAGGCGACGACAAGGTGCGTCGGGTCGTAGTGCTTCTTGTAGAAGCGGCGGATGCGGTCCGCGGTGAGGGCGTTGACCGTGTCGACCGTGCCGAGGACCGGGCGGCCCAGCGGGGTGTCGCCGAGCATGGTGTGCGCGAACAGGTCGTGCACGCAGTCGCCCGGGTCGTCCTCGGTCATCGCGATCTCTTCGAGGATCGCGCCGCGCTCGACGTTGACGTCCTCTTCGAGGATGAGCGAGCCCGTCAACATGTCGCAGACCACGTCGATCGCGAGGGGGAGGTCGGTGTCGAGCACGCGCGCGTAGTAGCACGTGTACTCCTTCGCCGTGAACGCGTTCATCTCGCCGCCGACCGCGTCGAGGGCGGAGGAGATGTCCATGGCGGACCTGCGCTCGGTGCCCTTGAAGAGCAGGTGTTCCAGGTAGTGCGTGGCGCCGTTCAGAGCCGGCGTCTCGTCGCGCGAGCCGACGTGCGCCCAGATGCCGAAGGTGGCGGAGCGCACGGAGGGCAGGGTCTCGGTGACGACGCGCAGGCCCCCGGGGAGGGTGGTCTTGCGGACCGTACCGATGCCGTTCTCGCCCTTGATCAGGGTTTGGGTACGGGCGACGGCCCGCGCCTCAGAAGAGGTGCGGGCCGTCGCCGTGGAGCTACTAGACGTCACTTGTCGGTGTCGTCCTTCTTGTCGTCGTCGGACTCTTCGCCCTCGATCACGGGGATGAGGGAGAGCTTGCCGCGGGAGTCGATCTCGGCGATCTCGACCTGGACCTTCTGGCCCACGCCGACCACGTCCTCGACGTTCTCCACGCGCTTGCCGCCGGCGAGCTTGCGGATCTGCGAGATGTGCAGCAGACCGTCCTTGCCCGGGAGCAGCGACACGAACGCACCGAAGGTCGTCGTCTTCACGACGGTGCCCAGGTAGCGCTCGCCGACCTCCGGCATGGTCGGGTTGGCGATGCCGTTGATCGTGGCGCGGGCGGCCTCGGCCTGCGAGCCGACCTGGGCACCGATGTAGATGGTGCCGTCGTCCTCGATCGTGATCTCGGCGCCGGTGTCCTCCTGGATCTGGTTGATCATCTTGCCCTTGGGGCCGATGACCTCGCCGATCTTGTCCACGGGGATCTTGACGGTGATGATCCGCGGGGCGTTCGGGGACATCTCGTCCGGCGTGTCGATCGCTTCCATCATCACGTCGAGGATGTGGAGGCGGGCGTCACGGGCCTGCTTGAGGGCCGCGGCCAGGACGGAGGCCGGGATGCCGTCCAGCTTGGTGTCGAGCTGGAGGGCGGTCACGAACTCCTTGGTGCCGGCGACCTTGAAGTCCATGTCGCCGAAGGCGTCCTCCGCACCGAGGATGTCGGTGAGGGCGACGTAGTGCGTCTCGCCGTTGATCTCCTGGGAGATCAGGCCCATGGCGATACCGGCGACGGGGGCCTTCAGCGGCACACCGGCGTTCAGCAGCGACATGGTGGAGGCGCAGACCGAGCCCATGGACGTCGAGCCGTTGGAGCCGAGGGCCTCGGACACCTGACGGATCGCGTACGGGAACTCCTCGCGCGTCGGGAGGACCGGCACGATGGCGCGCTCGGCGAGGGCGCCGTGGCCGATCTCGCGGCGCTTCGGGGAGCCGACGCGGCCGGTCTCGCCGACGGAGTACGGCGGGAAGTTGTAGTTGTGCATGTAGCGCTTGCGGGTCACCGGGGAAAGGGTGTCCAGCTGCTGCTCCATCCGGAGCATGTTCAGCGTGGTGACGCCCAGGATCTGGGTCTCGCCACGCTCGAACAGCGCCGAGCCGTGCACGCGCGGGATGGCCTCGACCTCGGCGGCGAGCGTACGGATGTCCGTGACGCCACGGCCGTCGATGCGGACCTTGTCCTTGATGACGCGCTCACGGACCAGGGACTTGGTCAGCGAGCGGTAGGCCGCGCTGATCTCCCTCTCGCGGCCCTCGAACTGCGGGAGCAGCTTCTCGGCGGCGAGCGCCTTGACGCGGTCCAGCTCGGTCTCGCGGTCCTGCTTGCCCGCGATGGTGAGGGCCTGGGAGAGCTCGTCCTTGACCGCGGCGGTGAGCGCCTCCAGGACGTCGTCCTGGTAGTCGAGGAAGACCGGGAACTCGCCGGTCGGCTTGGCGGCCTTCGCGGCGAGGTCGGCCTGGGCCTTGCAGAGCACCTTGATGAAGGGCTTCGCGGCGTCCAGACCGGCGGCGACGACCTCCTCGGTCGGCGCCTCGGCGCCGCCCGCCACCAGCTGGATCGTCTTGTCGGTGGCCTCGGCCTCGACCATCATGATCGCGACGTCGCCGTCCTCCAGGACGCGACCGGCGACGACCATGTCGAAGACGGCGTCCTCGAGCTCGGTGTGCGTCGGGAACGCCACCCACTGGCCGTTGATCAGCGCGACGCGGACGCCGCCGATCGGGCCGGAGAAGGGCAGACCGGCCAGCTGCGTGGACGCGGACGCGGCGTTGATCGCCACGACGTCGTACAGGTGGTCGGGGTTGAGCGCCATGATCGTGGCGACGACCTGGATCTCGTTGCGCAGGCCCTTCTTGAAGGACGGGCGCAGCGGGCGGTCGATGAGGCGGCAGGTGAGGATCGCGTCCTCGCTCGGCCGGCCCTCACGACGGAAGAAGCTGCCGGGGATCTTGCCGGCGGCGTACATCCGCTCCTCGACGTCCACCGTGAGGGGGAAGAAGTCGAGCTGGTCCTTGGGGTTCTTGGAGGCGGTGGTGGCCGACAGCACCATGGTGTCGTCGTCCAGGTACGCCACGGCGGAGCCGGCGGCCTGCTTGGCCAGGCGGCCCGTCTCGAAGCGGATGGTGCGGGTGCCGAAGGAACCGTTGTCGATAACGGCCTCGGCGTAGTGGGTCTCGTTCTCCACTAGCGTTTTCTCCGATACTTTTCGTCTTTTGTCCCGGTCCGCCCGTGTGGCGGGGGGACGGTGGGCGGAGAAGCGCTCCATCTGGTGCGGGCCGGTCTTCGATCGAAGCACCCGGGGTTCGCATCGCCCGGGGGCCACTACCGAGGACCGGCGGCGGCGAGGTGCACTTCATCCTCGTGCTATTGCGTTGTGCTACCACACTACAAAGGGGTGGTGACACTCCGCACGTACAGCAAAGGGAGCGGCCCCCTCAGAGTGGGAACCGCTCCCTCCACGGCGTCTTACTTGGCGCCCGCCGCACCGCGGCGGATGCCCAGGCGGTCGACCAGCGCACGGAAGCGCTGGATGTCCTTCTTCGCCAGGTACTGCAGCAGGCGACGGCGCTGACCGACCAGGATCAGCAGACCACGACGGGAGTGGTGGTCGTGCTTGTGGGTCTTGAGGTGCTCGGTCAGGTCCGAGATACGGCGCGAGAGCATCGCGACCTGGACCTCGGGGGAGCCGGTGTCGCCCTCCTTGGTACCGAACTCGGTGATGATCTGCTTCTTCGTAGCGGCGTCGAGCGACACGCGTACTCCTCGTAGTCTTGTCACTGGCCACCGAGTGCCCCTGGTCCACTTCTCAGGGGAGCTTCCGTTACTCGGGAGGCGGGGATCCGCTGGGCGCGTCCTCCAGGGCCCCTTGGGGGCGGTCCGGGGGTGCGTACACATACGGCCGTCACACAGCGTACCAGGGGGCAGGGGTCCCTCCGACCGCGGTTCCAGGAGTCCGGGGAGGCCAGGGCCGGTCCCAGTAGGGTGTCGCGGCAGATCGTTCGCATGTCGGGTTCGTACGTCGGGAAGGGGTCGCTTCGCCATGGCCGAGGCAGAGGACAAGGACGTCAAGGCGCGCAAGGAGCGGGAGAAGGACGAGCTCTATGCCCTCGACATCTCGGGCGTCGAATGGCAGAGCGCGCCGGGTACGGAGGAGCACGAGGAGCGGGTCGAGATCGCGTACCTCCCCGGAGGCGCGGTGGCCATGCGGTCATCCCTCGACCCGGACACGGTCCTGCGGTACACGGAGGCGGAGTGGCGGGCCTTCGTGCTGGGGGCGCGGGACGGCGAGTTCGATCTGGAGCCGGCGCCGCACAACGGAGGGGTTTCGGCCGAGTAGCCGAGTAGCCGAGTAGCCGATTAGCTGCGCAGCCGCGTCGAGCGCGCGTGGGAGGGACCGGTGGCTTGTTTGCCACCGGTCCCTCTTGTTGCGTCGAGGCGTTGCATGGGGGTGCATGGGAGGCTCGGGGCGCGCTTCTTACGCTCTCTTTTGTCCACTTTGCCTTCCGTACAAGGCCGTTCGTACGTTACTTCTGGGCAGGGTGTGACGTAGTGGGTGGGACCGGAGGGGTGGACGGGCCTGCCGTGGGGATGGTTGTCGTGATTAGGCTGGGGTGGGCGCGGCAGCAGAACCCGTGGACGGGACCGCCGCGTCACAGGGGGAGCCGGGGCGCGTCGGACGGCCTCGGACGACGAGAACGGTCGCCCCAGCTCGGCATGAGGGTGCTCGACCACACCAGGAGGAATTGTGAACAGCGATCGGGACGGGATCCGCGGGGGCTGGGCCACACCCGGCGATGACCAGTCCGACGCCGAGTCCGCCGTCGAGACGACGGGCGAGTTCACCATCGACTACGCCCCTCCTGCCTGGTATACGCAGAATGCGTCGGGGAGTTCGGACGGGGCTTCGTCGGCTCCGGTCAAGGAGGAGTCGGACACGGCGGAAGAGGCGTCGGACGCCGACGCTGCGGAGGGAACGGGCGAGGCAGAGGCACCCGGGGCGACTGAGGGTCCTTCGGATACTGAGGGTCCTTCGGATTCGGCGGCTTCTGTGCCTTCCACGCCTCCCGCGCCTTCCTTTGCTCCCGGGGCTCCTTTTACTCCTCCCGCCGCTCCCCCCGCTGCTTCTGCTACTCCCCCTCCTGCTGCTCCTGCCGGCAGTCCGGTTGCCGTGCCGAAGTTGCCTGTGGGGAGCGGGTTCGAGCCCGGCGGGCCGACTCCTGAGGCGCCGGCCGCGGATGCCGGGGGGCCTGCCGCTCTGCCGAATCTGCCGAACCTTCAGGGGCCGTGGGCTCCGCAGGGTACGGCTCCGGCTCCCGCGGCCGATGTGCCGTCGGCTCCTGTGGCCGACACCCCTGAGCCCGATGAGGCCTCTGACGAGGTCGAGGGCGGTAACGGTGACATTGAGAGTGGCGCCACCATGCGGATCTCCTCTGTCGCTCTGAAGCGGGAGATCGCGGAGCGGGCCACGGCCTCGGACGCGGTCGCGGACGAGGTCGCGGATGACATTGAGGGTGCCGTCGCGGATGACGTCGCGGAAGGAGCCGACGAGGACGCCGACGCCGGCCCCGACGCCGACGCGGAGGTCGTCGAGGTGGCGTTCGGGCGCGAGTCCGACGGCGGCGATGACAGCGATGACAGCGATGACGTAGACGAAGAAAACGAAGATGCCGAGGTGGCGACCTCGGAGGACGTGTCCGGCGAGGTCGACGAGGACGTCGACGAGGACACGGGCGACGCCGCGGAGGAGTCCGCGAACGTTGTCGAGTTGCATCAGGTTGACGTCGTTGCCGAGGACTCCGGTGACGTCAGTGATGCCGTGCCCGTGGAGGACTCCGAGCCGCAGGACGCGGAACCGCAGGACTCCGAGCCGCAGGACTCCGAGCCGCGGGACGCGGAGCCCGAGGACGTCCGGCCTCGCGATGCGGAGCCGAAGGACACCGCGCCGGCGGGCGGGGCCGAGCCCCGGGACGCGGAGCCGCAGGATGCGGTGCCGGGGGCCGGTTCGGATGTGACCGACGCCGTGCAGGACGCGCCTCCCGCGTGGGCTCCGCCGCCGCTGCCGCAGGGTGGGCTTCCGCCGTTGCCGCCCTCGTACCAGCCCGCCGCGCCCGCATCTGCCGCGCAGTGGCCCGCGTCCGGAGAGGGTGACGGCGAGCAGCCGCCGGCGGCTCCGGCTCAGCCGTCCGTGCCGCCGCAGGGGCAGCCGCCGTTCCAGCCGCAGGCACCGCAGCTTTCGCCGCCGGCTTGGCCTGCCGCGCCGGGTACGCCCGGCGCGTCCGGTACGCCCGGCGCGTCCGGCAGTCCTGCTGCGCCTGCGTCGTCTGAATCGCCTGCCGCCGACGCGCCCGCTCCGGCACCCGCCTCCGGTGCTCCGGCAGCTCCTGGGCAGCCGGGGGGTTACGGCTTCCCGCAGTTCAGCGCTCCGGGTATGGCTCCGGGGCCGCGGGACAGCGTTCCTGGTACGGCTCCGGGGCTGCAGGACAACGTTCCCGGTGCAGCTCCCGCGGGGCAGGCCGTTCCCGGATTCCCGCCGCCCGGAGCTTCCACGGCACCTCCGGCACAGACGCCGGCCCCGGCTCCCGCTCCGGCCCCGGATCCTCAAGGTGGTTACGGATTCCCGCAGTCCGGCCCCGCTTCCGCTCAGCCCGCTCACCCGGCGCCCCACACGCCCCAGGACGGCTACGGTCTCCAGCGGCCGGACCAGCCCGCCGCATCCCAGCCTGCTCCGGCGCAACCGGCTCCGGCAGCACCGAGCATTCCCGCGCAGGCTCCCGGCTATGGGTTCCCGCAGCCGGGCGCTCCTGCTCAGGGCGCGCCCAACGTGCCTGCGCAGCCTGCGGGTTACGGGTTCCCGCAGCCGGGTGCCCCCGCCCCGAGCACGCCCAACGTGCCCGGCCAGCAGCCCGGTTATGGATTCCCGCAACCCGGCGGAGCCCCTGCTGCGAACCCCGCGGCACCGCAGGTGCCCAACCAGCAGGCAGGAGCCGGTTACGGGTTCTCGCAGCCCGGCACTCCCGCCGCCGACCCCACCGCACCCCAGCCGCCCAACCCGCAGGCCGGATACGGATTCCCGCAGCCGGGTACGCCCAACTCGCCTGCCCAGCCTGGAGGTTACGGGTTCCCGCAGCCGCCGACCGCTCAGGCGCCGCAGGCTCCCGCGCCGCAGGCCCCGGCTCCGGCTCCGGCTCCGGATCAGCAGGCAGCCGCTCCTCAGCCGCCCGCCGCGCAGCCGCTCCCCCAGCAGGGCCAGCCCCACCAGCAGCCCGCACCACAGCAGCCGAACCCCGGTGCCGGCCAGCACGGCCAGCACGGCATGCCCCAGCCTCAGCCTCAACCGCAGGCTCACCAGCCCCAGCCCCAGCCCCAGGCCCAGCAGCCCCAGCCCGGGCAGCAGCCCCCCGTAGACCCCCGTACCGGCACCGCCTGGCCGCAGCCCGTGCAGCACGATCAGCGGCAGCCGACCAACCCGGGGGCACCACTGGGGTACACGGCGGCCGTGGAGCTGTCGTCGGACCGGCTGCTCAACAACAAGAAGCAGAAGGCGAAGAGCGGGCGCCCGGCGGCCGGTTCCTCCCGGTTCAAGCTCGGGGGGAAGAAGGAGGAGGCCGAGCGGCAGCGCAAGCTCGAGCTGATCCGTACGCCGGTGCTGTCGTGCTACCGGATCGCCGTCATCAGCCTGAAGGGCGGCGTCGGCAAGACGACCACGACCACCGCGCTCGGCTCCACGCTCGCCACGGAGCGGCAGGACAAGATCCTCGCCATCGACGCCAACCCGGACGCCGGCACGCTCGGTCGCCGTGTGCGCCGGGAGACCGGGGCCACCATCCGTGACCTCGTACAGGCGATCCCGTACCTCAACTCGTACATGGACATCCGGCGGTTCACCTCGCAGGCGTCGTCGGGGCTCGAGATCATCGCCAACGACGTCGACCCGGCCGTGTCGACGACCTTCAACGACGAGGACTACCGGCGCGCGATCGACGTGCTCGGCAAGCAGTACCCGATCATCCTGACGGACTCCGGTACGGGTCTGCTCTACAGCGCCATGCGCGGCGTGCTCGACCTCGCCGACCAGCTCATCATCATCTCGACGCCGTCGGTGGACGGTGCCAGCAGCGCCAGTACGACGCTGGACTGGCTGTCGGCGCACGGGTACGCGGACCTGGTGTCGCGGTCCATCACCGTCATCTCCGGGGTGCGCGACACCGGCAAGATGATCAAGGTGGACGACATCGTCAGCCACTTCGAGACGCGCTGCCGGGGCGTGATCGTGGTGCCGTTCGACGAGCATCTGGCCGCGGGCGCCGAGGTCGATCTCGACATGATGCGGCCGAAGGTGCGCGAGGCGTACTTCAACCTCTCGGCCCTGGTCGCCGAGGACATCGCGCGCCACCAGCAGTCGCAGGGCCTGTGGACGTCGGACGGCAACCCGCCGCCGGTCGCCGCCCCACCGATGCCGGGCCAGCCCATTCCGGGCCAGCCAATGCCAGGGCAGCCGATGCCAGGTCAGCCATATCCGGGCCAGGCCCCCCAGCAGGGCCCGCCCGCCCAGCCGGGTCAGCCCTACCCGCAGCCGCCCCAGCAGCAGGGCCAGCCCGGTCACCCGGGCCAGCAAGGCCACCAGGGGCACCCCGGCGCCGCCCCCCAGGGCTGGCAGCCCCAGCCGTCCGCCCCGGCCTCCCAGCCCCAGCAGCCGGGTCAGCCTCAGCCGGGCGCCCCCTTCCAGCAGCCCCCGGCCCCGGCCGCCCCGGGTCAGCCCTTCAACCCGAACGCCCCGGCTCCGAGCCAGCAGTTCCAGCCCGGCCAGCCCTACCAGGCGCCGCAGCCTCAGGCACCCCAGCAACCCCAGCAACCCCAGGCGGCAGGACAGGGCGGCCAGGAGGGCGCCGCTCAGGACCCCCAGGGCCAGACCCCACCACCCCCGCCGCCCCACCAGTAACAAACCCCACCCGTAACCCGTCCGGCCGAATCCCCGGCCCCCGTTCCACCCCGAAGGGCCCGCCCCGTACCTCACGGCGCGGGCCCTTCGCGTACCCCGAACACCTTCCGAACGCACCCCGCGCGGCCCGGCCCAAAACGCCCCCGCACCAGCCCCGTTCCCCTCCGCCATCCCCCGACCAGGCACCCTTCACCGGTCTGAACCAATGGCCATGAAATCCGGGTCAACTCGTTATTTCCGCAGGCCACATGGGGTTCTCCGGCCGTTGACTCGTGTGGACCGCCGCTGATAGACACTCACATCAATCCGGCCGCGGTCACCGGATCGAGCAGTGCGACAGCCCATCTCCGTGCGAGTGATGACACGAGGTCAGCGACCCATGGACACACACGACCAGTTCGGCGGAAGGGGCACAGCCCTCCGCCTCCTCGCGGCCGCCGGCGCCGCCGCCCTCACCCTCACGGTCGGCCTCGTGACCCCGCTCAATCCGGCGCCCCAGCAGGCCGAGGCGAAGGATGGCAAGAAGGTCCTCACGGTCGCGGTGGCGCAGAGCGTCGACTCGCTGAGCCCGTTCCTGGCACAGCGCCTGGTCAGTACGAGCCTGCACCGCCTCACGTACGAGTACCTGACCAACTACTCCGCGAAGGACAACAGCGCGATCGCGGGCCTGGCCACCAAGTGGGAGCCCTCCGCCGACAAGCTCACCTGGACCTACACGATCCGCGACAACTCCAAGTGGTCCGACGGCGAACAGGCCACCGCCGAGGACGCGGCGTGGACGTTCAACAAGATGATGACCGACGAGGGCGCGGCCACCGCGAACGGCAGCTTCGTCGCGAACTTCAAGAAGGTCACCGCGCCCAGCCCCACCGAGCTCGTCATCGAGCTGAAGAAGCCGCAGGCCACCATGGCCGCGCTGGATGTTCCGATCGTGCCGAAGCACGTCTGGGAGAAGGTCGGCGACTTCTCGAAGTTCAACAACGACAAGGACTTCCCCGTCGTCGGCAACGGCCCCTTCATCCTTACGGGCTACAAGGCCGACAGCTACGTACGGCTGGAGCCCAACAAGTCCTTCTGGCGCGGGACTCCGAAGTTCGACGAGCTGGTCTTCAAGTACTACAAGGACGGTGACGCGGCGGTCGCGGCCCTGCAGAAGGGCGAGGTGTCGTTCGTCTCCGGCCTGACGCCCGCGCAGTCGGCGGCGCTGAGGGGCGAGGAGAACGTCACGGTCAACGACGCGCCCGGCCGCCGCTTCTACGCGCTCGCCACCAACCCGGGCGCCCAGGCCAAGGACGGCAAGAAGTTCGGCGACGGCCACGAGTCGCTGCTCGATCAGAGGGTCCGTAAGGCCCTGTTCATGGCCGTGGACCGCAAGACCGTCATCGACAAGGTCTTCCAGGGCCACGCGGCCGAGGGCGAGGGCTACATCCCGCCGCGCTTCTCCACGTACTACTGGAAGCCGACGGGCAGTCAGAAGATCGCGTACGACCCGGACCGGGCGGCCCGGCTCCTCGACGAGGCGGGCTACCGGAAGAACGGTGACGGCAAGCGTGTCGGCAAGAACGGCAGGCCGATCACCTACCGCGTCCTGTGCCACGCGACGGACCCGCAGGACAAGGCAGTCGGCCAGTATCTCGAGGAATGGTGGGGCGAGCTCGGTATCGGTGTCACGCTCGACTGCCGGGACAACGTGAGCGATCCCTGGCTCGCGGGCGAGTACGACCTCGCCTTCGACGGCTGGTCCGTCAACCCCGACCCCGACTTCGTGCTCTCCATCCACACCTGCGCGGCGCTCCCTGCGACACCCAAGGACATCGGCGCCACCGACAACTTCATCTGCGACAAGAAGTACGACGACCTGTACGAGCAGCAGCTCGCCGAGTACGACCCCGCCAAACGGGCGGAACTCATCAAGCGCATGGAGTCGCGGCTGTACGACACCGGGTACATGAACGTCATGGCGTACCCGAACGCGGTCGAGGCCTACCGCACCGACCACATCGCGTCGATCACGACGATGCCGGAGGCCGCGGGCAACATCTACGGCCAGGACGGCTACTGGAGCTGGTGGTCGGCGACTCCGGCCGCTGGCGAGTCCTCCGACGACTCGAGCCAGACAGGCGTCATCATCGGCATCGTCGCGGGCGTCGTCGTCCTGGCGGGCCTCGGGGTGTTCCTCGCCAGGCGCCACCACGCCACCGTCGAAGACCGCGAATAACCGCCGAGGACCGCACGCGACGGACGCAGACCGCGCACAGCCGAATAGCCGAGAGTGGCGGAGTAGTGAGAGCCGTTCATGACCGCTGAAGCGACACCCTCGCTGGTCGGGAAGACCGACGGTCCGGCCGGGGCCGGGCCGTCGGCCCGCGGAGCACGGGCGCGCGGCACCTCCGGGTATCCGCGGTACGTGGCGGGCAAGCTGGGCGGCGCGGCCGTTTCGCTGCTCGCCGTTCTCGTTACGAGCTTCTTCCTCTTCCGGCTGATCCCCGGCGACCCGGTGAAGTTCATGACGGGCGGGCGTCAGGTGTCTGCCGAGCAACTCGCCGCGTACCGAAGGGAGTTCGGGCTCGATCTGCCGCTGTGGGAGCAGTTCACGGACTACTGCGGCAAGGCACTCACCGGCGATCTCGGCACCTCGTACCAGTTCCGGGCGCCGGTCATCGACAAGATCACCGAGGCGCTGCCGAACACGCTGCTGCTCACCGGCACCTCGTTCGTGCTCTACACGGCACTCGGTATCTTCCTCGGCACACGCGCGGCGTGGCGCAGCGGCGGGCTCGGCGACCGGCTCAACACCGGTCTGGCGCTGACCCTCTACTCGATCCCGTCGTTCTGGCTGGGGCTGCTGCTGATCATCGTCTTCTCGGTGGGCATCGGGCCGATTCCCGGTCTCTTCCCGACCGGCGGCATGGAGTCGGGCGGCGAGGAGGGTTTCGCGTACGTCCTCGATGTCGCCCATCACCTGGTCCTGCCGGTCGTGACGCTGGTCGCGGTCGAGTACGGGCAGACCCTGCTCGTCACCCGCTCGGCGCTGCTCGACGAGATGGGCGGCGACTATCTGACGACCGCGCGGGCCAAGGGGCTGCGGGACGATCTCGTACGCCGCCGCCATGCCGTTCCGAACGCGCTGCTGCCCACCATGACGCTGATCTTCATCAACCTCGGCCGGACCGTCGCGGGCGTGATCCTCGTCGAGACGGTCTTCTCCTGGCCGGGCCTCGGCGGGCTCTTCTACCAGGCGCTGAGCGTGCCCGATCTGCCGCTGGTCCAGGGGCTGTTCTTCGTGTTCGCCGCCGCGGTGATCGTGATGAACACGCTCGCCGATCTGATCTATCCGCTGCTCGACCCGAGGGTGGGCCGATGACGACGACGGACCCGGACGAGCCGATGACCACGCCCGAGGCGGTTTCCAAGGCCCAGGTGGCCAAGGCCGGTCCCCGTGCCCTCGCCCGGCAGCGCCGCCGCCGGTCCGCCGCCCGCTTCTGGCACCGGTACGGCACCCACCGCGCCGGCCTCTTCGGCCTGGCCGCTCTCGGGCTCTTCGCCCTGATCGCGCTCACCGCGCCGCTGACCGTCGGCTCCGGCGTGCAGAGCGTGACGGACGCGCCGGGGCGGCCCATGGAGAGCCCGAGTGCCGAATTCCCGCTGGGCACCGATCAGTTCGGGCGCAGTCTGCTCGGCCTTGTCGTATGGGGATCGCGGGTGTCCTTGCTCGTGGGACTGCTCGCGGCCGTCCTCTCGGTCGCGATCGGCGCGCTCATCGGCATCACCGCCGGGCACTTCCGCGGCTGGTACGCGACGGTGATGATGCGGATCACGGACTGGTTCCTGGTCATGCCGACGCTGGTCCTCGCGATCGCGCTCGCGACCGTGATGTCCCGTTCGCTCGGCACGATCATCCTGGCCATCGGTGTCACGACCTGGCCGACGACGGCCCGGCTGGTGCGCGCGCAGACCCTCGCCGTGGAGTCCCGGCCGTACATCGAACGCGCCAAGGCGCTGGGCGGCGGCCACTGGCACGTCATGTCCCGCCACGTCCTGCCCAACGTCATGCCGCTGGTGCTGGCGCAGACGACCCTCATCATCTCCTCCGCGATCCTCGCCGAGGCGACGCTCGCCTTCCTCGGCCTCGGCGATCCGACGGTGGTCTCCTGGGGCGGACTGCTCCAGGACGCGCGCGAGGCGGGCGCGGTCAGCGCCGGAAAGTGGTGGTATCTCGTACCGCCGGGCATCGCGATCGCCGTCGTGGCCCTCGCCTTCACCCTGTGCGGACGCGCGGTCGAGTCCGTCCTCAACCCCCGGCTGGGGGTGGCCCGTTGAGCACGCCGACCGCACATCGCCTGTTGGATGTACGGGACCTGCACGTGACGTACGCCGGTGGAGTGGCCGCCGTGCGCGGCGTGAACCTCGCCCTGAGTGCCGGTCAGAAGCTGGGCATCGCGGGCGAGTCGGGCTGCGGCAAGTCCACGCTGGCGCTCGCGCTGCTGCGGCTGTTGCCGTCCGGGACCCGGGTGACCGGCGAGATCCTCCTCGACGGCGAGGACGTACTGACCATGAAGTGGGGGCGGGTACGAGCGGTCCGGTGGGCCGGTGCCTCGATCGTCTTCCAGGGCGCGATGCACTCGCTCAACGCCGTGCACCGCGTGGGCGACCAGATCGCCGAGCCGATCCTGCTGCACAGGAAGGCGACCCCGGCGGGCGCGCGGAAGAAGACCGGCGAACTCCTGGAGCACGTGGGCCTTCCGGCGGCGCGGGCGTCCGCGTATCCGCACGAGTTGTCCGGCGGCCAGCGTCAGCGCGTGATGATCGCCATGGCCCTGGCCTGCGACCCGCGCCTGATCATCGCCGACGAACCGACCACCGCGCTCGACGTGATGATCCAGGCGCAGATCCTGCGGCTGATCCAACAGCTCGTCTCCGAACAGGAGTTGGGGCTCATCATGATCAGCCACGACCTGGCGGTCCTGTCCGACACCTGCGACCGGCTCGCGGTGATGTACGCCGGACGGGTGGTGGAGGAGGGGCCGGCCCGGCAGGTGTACGAGGACGCCCAGCACCCTTACGGGCAGGCCCTGTCGGCGGCCTTTCCGCGGATCGGGGACGCGGGGTCGCGGTTCGCGCCGCGCGGGCTGCCCGGAGACCCGCCGGATCCGTCGGCACTGCCGTCCGGCTGTGCGTTCCATCCGCGGTGCGCGGTGGCGCTGGAATCGTGTGCGACGGAGGACCAGGTGCTGCGGGCGGCGGCGACGCCGGATCGCCGGGCTGCATGTGTGCACGTGGGGCCGGTGCCCGTGGCGGAAGAAGCGAGGAGCACCCCATGACGACCACCGCGGCAGCGGTCCCCTCGGCGTCCTCGGCTCCCCTGCTGAGCGCAGAAGGCCTGCACGTCACGTTCCCCGGCCGGCGCGGCGACGCCACCCGGGCCCGTGCCGTGGACGGAGTCGACCTCGACATCCGGCCCGGTGAGATCGTCGCGCTGGTCGGCGAGTCGGGCTGCGGCAAGACGACCCTGGCGCGCTCGCTCCTCGGTCTCGTCCGGCCGTCCGCGGGCCGCGTCACCTTCGCGGGCAGGCCTCTCGACTACTCCTCGCGCCACCTCAAGGCGTACCGCAGGCGCGTCCAGTTGGTCCTTCAGGACCCGAGCGGCTCGCTCAACCCCCGGCACACGGTGTACGACGCGGTGGCCGAGGGGCTACGTATCCACAAGTACGCGGGCGACGAGCGCGAGGCTGTCTCAACGGCCCTGTCCCGGGCCGGACTTCGCCCCCCGGAGCGCTTCTTCCTGCGCTACCCGCACCAACTCTCCGGCGGTCAGCGGCAGCGTGTCGTCATCGCGGGCGCGCTCGTCCTGGAGCCCGAACTCATCGTCGCCGACGAGCCGGTGGCCTCCCTGGACGCGTCGGTACGAGGCGAGATCCTGGCCCTGCTGCTGCGACTGCGCGCCGAACTCGGCCTGTCCGCCCTGGTGGTGACGCACGACCTGGGTCTCGCGTGGAACATCGCCGACCGCGTCGCGGTGATGTACCTGGGCCGGATCGTCGAGACAGGCACGGTGGAGGAGGTCCTGACGGCTCCTCAACACCCCTACACGCAGGCCTTGTTGTCTGTCCTGCCCGAGGCGCCGGGCGCTCCGGTCGTCCTCACCGGCGAGCCCCCGGACCCGTCCCGCATCCCCTCCGGCTGCCGCTTCCACGCGCGCTGCCAGATCCTGGCGGGCGGCGAGGCCGAGCGCGCGGGCGTCGCGGACGCGTGCCGCGGGGAGGACCTGCCGGTGCTGGACGGGGGCGGCGGGGCACAGGTGGCGTGCCACTGGGCGCGGTCGCGGGCGTCAACGACGCAGTAACGGTGGCACGGGCCCCGTAGGGGCGCGGGGAACTGCGCGACAAGCCACGAACCACCCGCAGCCGAACAACCCACGTCATCGACACAGACGACGCGGGCGGCGCCTACCGCCGCCCACCCTCATACGCCTCAATGAGCTCCCGCGACCGCTTCACATCGTCCCCGATCGCCACGAGCAACGCCTCGATGGAGTCGAACTTCGCCTGCCCCCGCACGAAGGCAAGAAAGTCCACGGCCACGTGCAGACCGTACAGATCAAGACCGACGCGATCGATGGCGTACGCCTCCACCGTGCGCTCGGTGCCGTCGAACTGCGGGTTCGTGCCAACGGAGATCGCGGCGGGCATCGCCTCGCCCTGCGCGTGCAGCCAGCCGGCGTAGACGCCGTCGGCGGGGATCGCGGTGTGCGGGAGGGTCTCGACGTTGGCGGTGGGGAAGCCGAGTTCGCGGCCGCGCTGGGCGCCGCGGACGACGACGCCCTCGACGCGGTGCGGGCGGCCGAGGATCTCGCGCGCCCCTTCGACATCGCCCTCGGCGATCAGCCGCCGGGTGAGGGTCGAGGAGAAGGGCTCGCCGCCGCCGGCCTCGCCGGTCACGTAGAGATCCACCACGTCGACCTCGAAGTCGTACGTCTTGCCCTGCTCGGAGAGGAAGGCGACGTTGCCGGCGGCCTTGTGGCCGAAGCGGAAGTTGGGGCCCTCGACGACGGCCTTGGCGTGCAGCTTGTCGACGAGGACCTTCACCACGAAGTCGGCGGGTGACAGCTTCGAGAACTCGGTGGTGAAGGGGAGGATCAGCAGCGCGTCGACACCCAGCTCTGCCATCAGCTCGGCGCGGCGGTGGTGCGGGGCGAGCAGGGGCGGATGGCTGCCGGGGCGCACGACCTCGCTGGGGTGCGGGTCGAAGGTGACGACGACGGACGGAACGCCCAGCTCACGCGCCCGTTCCACGGCATGGCTGATGATCAGCTGGTGCCCGCGGTGGACGCCGTCGTACGAGCCGATGGTGACGACGCTGCGCCCCCAGTCCTGGGGGATGTCCTCCAAACCTCGCCAGCGCTGCACTGTGACCGCTCCTCGTCGAACCTGTGTCCGTGTCTGCCTCATACGCAGCTCTAAGGGTGCCATGCCGCGTCCACTCGGCCTGCATCGGTATGGAGGGCTGTGACAGGCGGCACGCGGCGGCCGCGGCACGCGGAATGGTCACACCGGAACCCGCACCCCCACCACGTTCTCGATCATGCGGCGCGTGCTGGGGCCGACCACGATGGACCAGTCCTCTGGCGTGGCGGTGAGCCAGTGGGCGACGAGGGCGGCGAAGCCGGGGACACGGCCGCTCAGATCGAGGAGGGCGCGGTCGAAGCGGGTGGCGCCGTCCGGGGTGCGGACGAGGAGGAGGCCGGCGCTGTGGACCAGCGCGCGGGTGTGCTCTTCACCAGTGCGCGCAGCGGCCTCGGCGGCGGCCCGTACGAGCGCGTCAAGGACGGCCGGGTCGTCTTCCCGGGTCAACAACAGGTCCAGGAACTCGCGCCGCAGCGGGCGCGACGCGGGCGTGCCGGGCGCCGCGAACACCTCGGCGAGCGCGGCCCGCAGCTGCGGCCTGCCCCCACCGAGCAGCCCGCTGACCAGCGGATACAGCACGGCACGCGCGGCAAGGCCGTGCTCAAGGCGCCGGTCGACGTACGCCGCCACATGGACGGCGGCCTCCGGACGCCGCTCCACGACATCGCGTACGAGGGCGGCGACACGGCGGGCCAGCGGGGGTGTCGTGACCTCGGCGAGCGTGCGCAGCGCCTCGGCTGCTTCGCCTGCGTCCGGCTCCCGCAGGCGGTCGCGGAACGCGGCGAGCACCGGGTCCGGATGCGTCGCCAGCGCGGCGACCAGCGCGCTCACGGGCAGCCGCGGGTCGCCTGCCCTGAAGCGCGCGAGGGCCTGCGGCAGATAGCGGGCCCGGGTGAGGGGATCACGGACGAGGAGCGCCAGGGCGCTCCCGTGCAGCGTGCAGTCGCCGGGGCGGGCGAGCAGGGCGAGCGCGGCGTAGCGCAGCAGCTCGCGGTCGGCCTCGGTGCGTACGTGCGGCGCGGCCCGCAGCGCGTACGCCACCGCCGCCACCCGGCGGGCCGGGCGCTCGTCGTGCGCCCAGCGGTCGACCGCCCGGCACACGGCGGACGGCTCCTCCTCCGCGAGGGCGGCCAGCAGCTCGTCTCCGCGCTGGTGCGCGCTCTCGACCAGCGCCTCGGTGAGGTCGTCCAGGGCACGGTGCCGGTGGGTGTGCAGGAGGACCTGGGCCGCGGTCGCGACGGTGGCGTCGGGGGTCGCGGGCAGCGGGCGGTCGTCGTCGAACCAGTGGGTGAGATGGGGCTGCACGGCGGCCGGGTCGGCGGCGAGCAGCTCGGACACGGCGTCCAGGTAACGGAGTTCGGGGGCAGGCGGCGCCTCGTCCGCCACGACGAGTCGCCTCAGCAGATCGAAGCGGTGCGCCTCCGGCAGGGGCAGCCCGGTCCAGAAGCCCGGCCCGAACTCCTCCGGCACGGCCCGCCCTTCGGCCCGCCACCTCACCACACGCTCGGCGAGGTGCCGCAGCACTCCGATGTACGGGGTCGCATCGGGCACCCGGAGCAGTACGTCCCTGAGGAGGCGGGTGGCCCACCAGGCCCCGGTGTCTGTCGTGATGTCTGTCGTGATGTCTGTCGCCGTGTCGGTCGCGGCGTCTGTCGGCTCGAGTTCGTCGACCGCGTGGAGCAGCTCGCGCAGGCGGAGGATGAGCTGGGCGGCTCCTTGTTGACGCGGCAGGAGGAGCAGGGCTTGCAGTACGGGGCCGATGCGGTGGCGGGGGACCGGGAAGGGCTGCGGCTCGCTCAGGGGACCAGGGCTCGCGTGGTGCACCAAGGCCTGGAGTGCCCCGTCCAGGTCGAGGTGCATGCCCTGGATCCAGTCGGCGAGCTCCTCGTGGGCGAAGCGGTATCCGTTCCCCGCGGGCACGAGCAGCCCTTCGGTGAGCACGGCGGAGGCCCACCCTGTGCACCCGCCGAGCCGCCGGTCGGGCACCGGCCCCCACGGGAACACGGACTCGAAAGCGGCCCGGTCCAACTCCCCCTGCCCCGGCCCCAGACAACGCCGCGCCGCCTCGTGCACCTGCCCGGACACCCTGGCCGCGAGCCGCCGCACGGCCGTGCCGCGCAGCCCGTTCGCCGCCGCGAGCCGCACGGCCACCCGCAGGCACATCAGATCGAGGTACGCGGCGAACACCTCGTCCCGCCCCACAAGCCCCACGGAGGCACCGGCCAGCGCGGCCCGCACCTCCGACAGCAGCCGCAGCACCAGGGGGTGCCGTGCGTCGGCCCCTTCCAGGGCATCCTCCGGGATCCCGTAGGCCGCCCGGGCCCGCCGCGCCTCTTCTTCGTCCAGATCTCCGAGCCGTACGCAGGTGGGAAGCCCGTCACCGCCCCGGTCGGCCCCGTACAGCGTCTCCCGTGGGAACTCCGCCCCCGCCTGCTCCCAGTACTCGGCCCGGCAGGCCACGACGAGCCGCGCCCCGTGCGCCCGCAGCCACTCGGAGGTGCCCGCGGTCCACTCGGGCAGCCGGTGCGCGAGGGCCGGCGGCATCTCCTCGGGACTGTCGAGGAGCAGCAGGAGGGGCCGCCCGGCGTCCCGAGCGAGCCGGGCCAGACGCTCGGGACCGATGTCACCGAGTTCACTGTCCGTGTCTCCGGGCTCCGCCGGGGAGCCGGCCGACAGGAAGTCGGCAGGCAGGCAGTCGGCTGCCAGGCACTCCCCCACCGGACTCCGGCCGTCCCGGAACCCTGCTTCCGCACCCGCCCCCACCGCTCCACCGCCGGAGGCCGAAGCCGCCACGATCCGCCCCGCCCGCTCCAACGCCCTCCTCGCCGCGTCGGCCACCGACGAGTCGGCGTCCAGCAGATCCGCTCCGCGCAGCCACAAGGTCGGGGCCGGTTCCGCACCCTGGTTGCGCCGGGTGGCAAGGGAGGCCAGTTCCGTCGTACGGCCGCTTCCCGGGGCACCGACGAGACCGAGGACGGCGTACGGGCCTTCGGCAAAGTCGGCGAACTCCCTTGCCGTATCGGCTCGTTCGACGGGATCGACCCCGCCGGAGCCAGGCGGAGACGCGACGGTGGCCGTCAGCTCCAGCACCCCCGCCAGATTCAGGTCGTCCCCGTACGCGGGCACGGTCGCCGCGTTGCGGGCCAGCAACTCGGCGAGCGCCCCGCCGGGAGTCGCGCAGCCCGCGGACAGCGGCACGGCGAAGCCCCCCACCCGCCGCCCGGACTGAAGTGCCGTACCCAGAACGGCGACGACAGCACCGGTGGCCGCATCGACCACCGGCCCCCCGGCCGCCCCACCTCCGAGCCGCAGCGCATCGCTCCCCGCCGTACCGATCGCCAACTCCACGGCGCCGTCCAGGAGATGGAAGCGGTCGGTCGCCGTGTACGTCACGGCCGTCGTGCCCAGTACGCGGGCCTCGCGCCAGCCGCCCGCGGCGATACGGACGTACGTGCCGGTCTCCACGGACTTCCGAACCGTGATCGGGAGGGGCGCGAGGCCCAGCCCGTCGGTGTGGACGAGGGCGAGGTCGAGAGACGGGAGAGGGGTGACCGCGTCGGCCGTCACCAGGCAGGTGCGGTCCTCGGGAGCGTGCAGGACGAGGCGGGTGAGCCCGTCGACCGCCTCGTGGCTGGTGACCACCGTGCCTTGGTGGTCGGCGACGACCCCCGTACCGCGCGGCCGCCCGGCCAGATCGCAGATCCGCACCAGGGCCGGATCCGCTGCTTCCCGGACCCCGTTCGGCGATTCCCGGACCTCGTCCGGCATTTCCCGGACCCGGTAAGGCGCTTCCCGGACCCGGTAAGGCGCTTCGCGTGCCCGGTCTGACGTTTCGCGGGCAGCCTCCGGCGCTTGCCGAGCGGCGTCCCGAGACTCCCGAGCAGCGTCCCGAGGCCCCCTGACAGCATCCCGAGTGTCCCGGGCAACGCCCCGAGTCTCCCGGACCGCGTCCCGGGTTTTCCGGGCAGCGCCCGGCGCCTGATGACGGCCTTCGGCCCGCGGGCCCCGTCCCGCCATGCTCGAACCTCCCCGCCGCGCGCGCCGCTCACCGTGCCATCGACGCTTCGATTTCGACGGTAGGCGCCGGGTGATCGGGCGCGACAGATCGCAAGCCGAACGAGCCCCCTTCCACTCCCCCGGTTCACTCCGAGCGCCTGCCCGGACGGGTGAATAGCCGGGGGCGTATGGATACACCCTTGGGTGGGGGAACCGAGGGGGACAGTGGAGCGGCGCACACAGGTGTCCCCGTGAACGCCGCTCCACGACGAATCCGGCCGGCCCGGCCGATCCAACCGAACCGGCCGAACCGACTGACCCAGCCGAACCGACCGACCCGGCTGACCGCATGGGTCAGCCGAACACCGCCAGGCTCTTCGCCTTGCCCTTCTGCTCCTCCACCAGCGCCAGGAACCGCCCCTCGGGATCGAACACCCCGACGGCCCCGACCCCGGTGTACTCCTCGGGCATCTCGAGCCGGACGCCGTTCGTCAGCAGGCGCCCCCGCTTCTCGTCCACGTCCCACCGGGGGAACGCGGCCGCGGCGGCCTCCGCGAGCGGCATCACGGTCAGCTCCTCCTGGAGCTGGTCGAGCGTGCGGGCGGAGTCGAGCTTGTAGGGGCCGACACGGGTGCGCCGCAACGCCGTCAGATGCCCGCCGACGCCCAGATCGGCGCCCAGGTCGCGGGCGAGCGCCCGGATGTACGTGCCGGACGAGCAGACCACCGAGACGATCAGGTCGAGGACGGGCGTGCCGTCCTCGGCGACCGCGTCCCGGACGTCGTACACGGCGAACGAAGAAATCCGTACCGGACGGGCCGGGATCTCGAAGTCCTCGCCCTCACGCGCCCGCTTGTACGAGCGCACGCCGTCGATCTTGATGGCGCTGACCTTCGACGGCACCTGCATGATGTCGCCAGTGAGCTTGGCGATGCCGGCGTCGACGGCGTCCCGGGTCACCTTGGAGGCGTCCGTGGACGAGGTGATGTCACCTTCGGCGTCATCGGTCAGGGTGTTCTGCCCGAGCCGGATGGTGCCCAGGTACTCCTTCTCGGTCAGCGCGAGGTGCCCGAGGAGCTTGGTCGCCTTCTCGACGCCGAGGACGAGCACGCCCGTCGCCATGGGGTCGAGGGTGCCCGCGTGTCCGACGCGGCGGGTCTTCGCGATCCCGCGCATCTTGGCGACCACGTCGTGCGAAGTGAAGCCCGACGGCTTGTCGACGATGACAAGGCCGTCGGGCGTCTTCTGCTTCTGCGTCATTCCGCGGCGTCGCCGTCCGTCTCGTCCTCGCCCGGCTTCTTGTACGGGTCCGCGTCACCGGCGAACGTGGCACCGGCCGAGACCTCGCGCACCTTCGCGTCCGAGGCCCGTGCCTTGTCGAGCAGGTCCTCGATGGTCTTGGCGGTGTCCGGCAGGGCGTCCGCGACGAAGGTGAGCGTCGGCGTGAACTTCACGCCCGCCGCCGCGCCCACCGCGCTGCGGAGCACGCCCTTGGCGCTCTCGAGGCCGGCTGCCGCGGCGGCCCGCTCCTCGTCGTCCCCGTACACCGTGTAGAAGACGGTCGCCTCCCGGAGGTCCCCGGTGACCCGGGTGTCCGTGATGGTCACATGCGAACCGAGCCGCGGGTCCTTGATCCCGCGCTGCAGCTTCTGGGCCACCACCTCTCGGATGAGGTCCGCCAGCCTCTTCGCCCGCGCGTTGTCGGCCACTGGTCCGTCTCCCTCTTTCTTACTGTTCTGTGTACGGCCGATCCTCGTCGCCGCACGCTCCATACGCTCAGTCGTCGTCTTCGCCGTGGAACCGCCGCCTCACCGACAGCAGTTCCACCTCGGGGCGCCCGGCGACCAGACGCTCGCACCGGTCGAGTACGTCGGTCAGGTGCCCCGCGTCCCCCGAGACCACCGCCAGGCCGATGATGGCCCTTCTGTGGAGGTCCATGTGGTCCACCTCCGCCGCGCTCACCGCGTACTTCCGCTGGAGCTCAGCCACGATCGGGCGGACGACGGAGCGTTTCTCCTTCAACGACCGTACGTCGCCGAGGAGCAGATCGAAGGACAGAGTCCCCACGTACATATGTGTATCCGGATGTCCCGCCGGTACGGGATAGATGGCCCCGCCAAGCTCTTGGCAGGACATCAGAACCGTACAACGAACGGCCGGGCCGCTCGACGGGGTTTTCGCCCGCCAACCGGGCTGGAAGTCGGGGCGCAGCCCCACTTCCAGCCCAGGGGCGCGGGGAACTGCGCGACCAGCCACAGCAGACCCGCACCCGACAACAACGGCACCTGGGGCGGAGCCCCAGAAACCCGGCGGGGGCCGACCGACGAGGACGAATCCTCGCCGGCCAACCCCAGCACCGGTTCAGCCAGCCGCAGGCTAGCCGCGCGGCTTCTCCCGCATCTCGTACGTCGCGATGACGTCGTCGATCTTGATGTCGTTGAAGTTTCCGAGGTTGATACCACCCTCGAAGCCTTCGCGGATCTCGGTGACGTCGTCCTTGAAGCGGCGCAGACCCTCGATGTTGAGGCTCTCCGCGATGACCTTGCCGTCGCGAAGCAGTCGGGCCTTGGTGTTGCGCTTGACCTCGCCGGAGCGGATGAGAACACCCGCGATGTTGCCCAGCTTGGACGAGCGGAAGACCTCGCGGATCTCCGCCGTACCGAGCTCGACCTCTTCGAACTCCGGCTTGAGCATGCCCTTGAGGGCCGCCTCGATCTCCTCGATCGCCTGGTAGATGACCGAGTAGTAGCGGACGTCCACACCTTCGCGCTCGGCCATCTGCGCGGCACGACCGGCCGCACGGACGTTGAAGCCGATCACGATGGCGTCCGAGCCCATCGCCAGGTCGATGTCCGACTCCGTGACCGCACCGACACCGCGGTGCAGGACACGAATGTCGACCTCTTCGCCGACGTCGAGCTGGAGCAGGGAGGACTCGAGAGCCTCGACGGAACCAGAAGCGTCACCCTTGATGATCAGGTTGAGCTGCTGGACCTCGCCGGCCTTGAGCACCTTGTCCAGGTCCTCGAGGGACACACGACGCGTGCGCTTGGCGAACGCGGCGTTGCGCTCACGGGCGGCGCGCTTCTCGGCGATCTGACGGGCCGTACGGTCCTCGTCCACGACGATGAAGTTGTCGCCCGCACCCGGGACGTTGGTCAGGCCCAGGACCTGGACCGGCGTCGCCGGACCGGCTTCCTCGACGTTGTTGCCGAGGTCGTCGTGCATGGCACGGACACGGCCGTACGCGTCGCCGACCACCATCGTGTCGCCGACCCGCAGCGTGCCTCGCTGGACGAGGACGGTCGCCACGGCACCACGGCCGCGGTCGAGACGGGACTCGATCGCGATGCCCTGCGCGTCCTGCTCCGGGTTGGCCCGCAGGTCGAGCGAGGCGTCCGCGGTGAGGACCACGGCCTCCAGCAGGGAGTCGATGTTCAGACCCTGCTTGGCGGAGATGTCGACGAACATCGTGTCGCCGCCGTACTCCTCGGCCACCAGACCGAACTCGGTCAGCTGACCACGGACCTTGGTCGGGTCCGCGCCCTCGACGTCGATCTTGTTGACCGCGACCACGATCGGCACCTCGGCCGCCTTGGCGTGGTTCAGCGCCTCGATCGTCTGGGGCATCACACCGTCGTTGGCCGCCACCACGAGAATCGCGATGTCGGTCGACCTGGCACCACGGGCACGCATGGCGGTGAACGCCTCGTGACCCGGGGTGTCGATGAAGGTGATCTTGCGGTCCTCGTCGTTGACCTGGGTCGCGACCTGGTAGGCACCGATGTGCTGGGTGATGCCGCCGGCCTCGCCCGCGATGACGTTCGTCTTGCGGATGGCGTCGAGCAGTCGGGTCTTACCGTGGTCGACGTGACCCATGACGGTCACCACCGGCGGACGCGAGACCAGGGCCTCTTCGCCGCCCTCGTTCTCGCCGAACTCCAGGTCGAAGGACTCGAGCAGCTCGCGGTCCTCCTCCTCGGGGCTGACGACCTGAACGGTGTAGTTCATCTCGTCGGCGAGAAGCTGCAGCGTCTCGTCGGAGACGGACTGCGTGGCCGTGACCATCTCGCCGAGGTTCATCATGACCGCGACGAGCGACGCCGGATTGGCGTTGATCTTCTCCGCGAAGTCGGTGAGGGACGCACCGCGCGACAGGCGAATGGTCTCGCCGTTGCCGCGAGGCAGCATCACGCCGCCGACCGACGGGGCCTGCATGGCCTCGTACTCCTGGCGCCTCTGCCGCTTCGACTTGCGACCACGACGCGCGGGACCGCCGGGACGACCGAAGGCGCCCTGCGTGCCACCACGGCCACCCGGACCACCGGGACGGCCACCGAAGCCGGGACGGCCACCGCCGCCACCGCCGGGACCACCCGGACGACCGGCGAAACCGCCGCCACCGCCACCGGGACCACCGGGACGGCCTGCGAAACCGCCACCGCCGCCGCCACCCGGACGACCGGCGAAACCGCCGCCGCCACCGGGACGACCGCCGCCGCCACCGCCACCGGGACGACCGCCGCCACCGGGACCGCGGCCACCAGGACCACCGCCACCGGGACGCGGGCTACCCGCAGCGGGACGCTGCGGCATCATGCCGGGGTTCGGACGGTTGCCGCCGGGGCCGCCACCGGGACGCGGAGCGCCACCGGGACCACCCTGCGGACGGGGCATGCCGCCCGGAGTCGGACGGGCACCGCCGGGGCCGCCACCGGGACGCGGAGCGCCACCGGGACCACCCTGCGGACGGGGACCACGGTCCTGGCCCGCGCCCTGGGGACGCGGAGCACCCGGGGCACCGGGGCCGCCGGGGCCCGGACGTCCGCCGCCCGGACGGGGCGCCTGCGGGCGCGCCATGCCGGTGGAGCCACCAGACGTGAACGGGTTGTTGCCCGGACGCGGACCGGCGGGACGACCACCGGGACGCGTGCCCTGGCCGCCGGGACGCGGGGCGCCCTGACGGTCACCACGGTCGGGACGGTCGCCACGACCCTGACCACCCTGCGCGGGACCGGCCGGACGGGCACCGGGCTTCGGGGCGCCGGGACGGGCACCACTCGGACGCTGACCCGCGGCCGGACCTGCAGCGGCCGGACTTGCGGCCGGGGCCGCGGGAGGCGCGGGCGGCGCCGTGAACTCGGGCGCGGCCGGAGCCGGAGACGCCGGAGCGGGCTTCGGCGCGGGGGGCTTGGGACCCGGGGTCGGACGCGTGCCGGCAGCCGGAGCGGCCGGAGACACGGGCTTCTCCGCGGCGGCCGGCTTCGGGGCCGGCGGGCGCGGTGCAGCCGGACGGGCTGCCTGAGCCGGAGAGGGTGCGGCCGGCCTGGCGGGCGCGGCCTTGCGCGGGGCGGGCTTGCCGCCGCCGTTGCCCTGCTGCAGGGCGTCGGTCAGTTTGCGTACTACGGGCGCCTCGATGGTCGAGGACGCAGATCGGACAAATTCACCGAGTTCTTGGAGCTTGGCCATGACGACCTTGCTCTCAACCCCGAACTCCTTGGCGAGTTCGTATACCCGGACCTTAGCCACTTCGCTCCTTTTAGGTCCGGGTTGCGTCCGGACCGTCGCTACTTCATGGGCGTACTCATCGCGTGCTCATCGAGTGCTCATCGCAATCTCGACCTACTTCCAACTCGCGGGGTACCAGGGCCGCACGGGGTTCCGTGCGACACGTCTTACGGTGTTGCCTGCTCAGCAACTCTCTGTCTGCTCGACGTAGTGGCGCAACGCCTTTGTGTCGAGCACTCCCGGGGCACGCAGCGCCCTCGTGAACGCCCGGCGGCGGACCGCCAGGTCGAGACAGACCAGGGCGGGGTGTACGTACGCACCCCGGCCGGGCAGCGTACCGCGAGGATCGGGGGCGCATTCGCCCTTGACCTCCACGGTCCGCAGCAGCTCGGTCTTGGCCGCTCGCTCCCGGCACCCCACACAGGTGCGCTCAGGGCATGCGCGGGCTCGCGTCCGGCCAGACACTCTTAAGTCTACCTCCCTGCACCGACCTCACCCCTTTGGGGCAAGTATCGAACAGTTGCCGCACATAAACTTGTCGTGATCTAAGCCACCTGCGGCTTGGATCTATTCCCCGGCCCGTTCGCGGGACCGCTCCCCGCCCTGTTCACCGGTCTGTTCGGTGTCCGGGCGGATGTCGATGCGCCAGCCGGTCAGACGGGCGGCGAGCCGGGCGTTCTGCCCTTCCTTGCCGATCGCCAGGGACAGCTGGTAGTCCGGGACCGTCACGCGCGCGGAGCGGGCCGCGAGGTCGACGACCTCGACCTTGGAGACCCGGGCCGGGGAGAGCGCGTTGGCGACCATGTCGGCCGGGTCGTCGGACCAGTCGACGATGTCGATCTTCTCACCGTTCAGCTCGGCCATGACATTGCGCACACGGCCGCCCATGGGCCCGATGCAGGCGCCCTTGGCATTCAGCCCCGACCGGGTGGACCGGACCGCGATCTTCGTGCGGTGACCGGCCTCGCGGGCGATCGCGGCGATCTCGACGGACCCGTCGGCGATCTCCGGCACTTCGAGCGCGAAGAGCTTCTTCACCAGATTGGGGTGTGTGCGGGAGAGCGTCACGGAGGGACCGCGTACACCCTTCGCCACCCGAACGACGTACGACCGAAGCCGCATGCCGTGCTGGTACGACTCGCCGGGGACCTGCTCCTGCACCGGCAGGATGGCCTCCAGCTTGCCGATGTCGACGAGCACGTTCTTCGGGTCGCGGCCCTGCTGGACCACACCGGTGACGATGTCACCCTCGCGCCCCGCGTACTCGCCGAGCGTCGCGTCGTCCTCCGCGTCCCGCAGGCGCTGCAGGATGACCTGTTTGGCGGTGGTGGCGGCGATACGGCCGAAGCCGGACGGGGTGTCGTCGAACTCGCGCGCCTCCTGCCCCTCCTCCAGGTCCTCGGGATCCTCCTTCGCCCACACGGTCACATGGCCGGTCTCCCGGTTGAGCTCCACGCGCGCGTGACGGCGGCTTCCCTCGGTGCGGTGATAGGCGATGAGGAGGGCCGACTCGATCGCCTCGACCAGCAGGTCGAAGGAGATCTCCTTCTCCCGTACCAAGCCCCGCAGGGCACTCATGTCGATGTCCACGGCTACGCCTCCTCCTCTTCTTCCTTCATGTCCTTCTTGTCCTTGCGGCTGAACTCGACCTGGACGCGCGCCTTGGCGATGTCCGAGAAGACGAGCCTCTTGGCGGTGGGCTTGCGCCCCTTTACGCCGGGTACCTCGACGTCCGTGCCCTCGTCGTCGACCGTGATGATGCGGGCGACCAGCTCGTCGCCGTCTTTCAGCTGGAACTTCACCAGGCGGTCGGTGGCGCGTACGTAGTGACGGTGTTCCTTGAGCTCGCGCTCGGCACCGGGGGTTCCCACTTCCAGGGTGTACTCGCCCTGGCCCATCGCGTCGGTCTCGTCGAGCTTCGCCGAGAGCGCTCGGCTCACATCGGCGATCGCGTCCAGGTCGGCTCCTTCGTCGGAGTCAACGACGACGCGGAGCACACGCTTGCGTCCGACCGAGTCCACTTCGATCTCCTCGAGATCGAGTCCCTGCGAGCTGACGAGCGGTTCCAGGAGCTCTCGCAGCCTCTCGCTCTGGGTGGTGCTCATCCGGGTGACTCCTCGGCCGCGTGTGCTGTTGTGGGTATGTCGCGTGTCAGGTCAAAGGGTATCCGGTCCCAAGGGGTGTTGCCGTCCACCTGGCTCGCCCGACAGCGGGACGGCGCCGCTGGTGGGTGCGGCGGCGGTACGCGGGTACCGTGATCACGGGCCTGCCGCCCTTCCGTTCGTACGAGCCCTCCGAGGACGTCTGCCGTGCCGTTCACCCTGCCGTCGCGCACCCCCACGGGGCCGCGCCGAAGGAGCCTGCTCACCGGGGCCGCCGGCGTCGGCGCCGCGCTGCTCGCGGGCTGCTCCGCCCCCGACTCCTCTTCCGAGAGCGCCACCAAGGGGAGCCCGTCCGCCGCCGACCGGGCACGCGCGCGTGCGGCCCGCGACAGTGAGCGGCTCGCGGAGCGGTACGCGGCCGTGCTCGCCGCGCATCCAGCGCTGGCGGCGCGTCTGTCGCCGCTGCGGGCGGAGGTCGTACGACACGCGCAGGCGTTCGGGGGCGGGAAGCGCGCGTCGGCGTCTCCGTCTCCTTCCGCTGCTCCTTCCACGGCTGCTTCCGCGCCTCCGTCGGCGGCCCCCTCCTCTGATGTGCCGGTTGCGGAGAAGGACGCGCTTGCGGAGCTTGCCGCGGCCGAGCGGGAGTTGGCGGACCGGCGTACGAAGGCGCTGCTGGAGGTGCCGGGTGAGCTGGCCCGGCTGCTGGCCTCGGTAGCGGCGGCCGGTGCGGTGCATGTGTTTCTGCTGACGGAGGGCGAGAAGTGAGCGGTTCCGGGAAGACGGAGGCGAAGGCGCCGGCGGAGCTGACGGCCGTGCAGGCCGCGCTCGGTGCCGAGCATGCCGCCGTGTACGGCTACGGGGTCGTGGGCGGGAAGATCCAGGAGAGTCGGCGGAGTGAGGCGCGGGCGGCGTACGACGCGCACCGGGCGCGGCGGGACGAGCTGACGCGAGCCGTGCGCGACCTGGGCGGGAAGCCCGAGCCCGCGGCGGCCGCGTACGCGCTGCCGTTCCCGGTGACGGACTCGGACGCGGCCGTACGGTTCGCCGCCGAGCTGGAGGGCCGGGTGGCCGGGGTGTACTCCGACCTGGTCCGGGCCGCCGAGGGCGACCGGCGCCGGGCGGCGGCGGACGCGTTGCGGGAAGCGGCGGTGCGGTCGGTGCGCTGGAGCGGCGAGAGCGTAGCCTTCCCTGGTCTCGCCGAGCGGTCGGCCCCGTCCACCGCGTCGGCGACACCGACCTCGTAACGCGTACAGGAAGGGAACGACTCGCGCATGGCTTTCGAACCGCCGCAGCGTCTCGTCAAGGCGCTCGGCGAGACGGCACCGGGCGGTGACGACTGGCTGGAGAAGCTGCCTCAGGCCGCTCAGCAGGCCGTCGCGCTACGCGAGTTGACCGTGGAGCGCGTGCAGGTGCCCGGCGGGCGCAGCAGTCTGGTGATCCTCGTGCGGCTGCCTGACGGCACCCCCGCCGTCCTGAAGCTCGCCCCGCGCCGGGCCCGCCCGGAGAGCGAGCGGGCCGCGCTCGCGCACTGGGACGGCCTGGGTGCGGTACGGCTCCTCGATCCGGCCGGTCCCGAGGGCGTCCTGTTGCTTGAGCGGCTGCATCCCGATGTGTCGGTGCGTTCGCTGCCCGAGGCCAAGTCGATGTTGGAGGCCGCGGGGACGCTGCGCCGGCTGTGGGTCGAGCCGCCCGCCGACCATGTCTTCGAGACGGTGGCCGAGCGGACCGGGCGGCAGGCCGAGGCGATGCGGGCGAGCGCCGACGCGGAGGCCGCGCCGCTGGTCGACGCGGCGCTGGCGGTACGGGACGAGCTGCTCGCGTCGGCGCCCGAGGCGCGTCTGCTGCACGGCACTTTCCGGCAGAGCAAGGTCCTGGCAGGCGAGCGCAGCCCCTGGCTGGCCGTGGGTCCTGACCCCGTCGTCGGCGAGTGCGCCTTCGACCTGGCCCGCCTGGTCCGCGACCGCGTCGAGGACCTGATCGCCTCCCCGTCCGGCGCCGCCACCACCCGCCGCCGGGTGAAGCGTCTCGCGGAGTCCCTGGACGTGGATCAGGAGCGGTTGCGCGGCTGGACGCTGTTCCGGGCCGTGGAGTCGGGGGTACGGGCCCGGCGCGTGGGCCGCCTCCAGGACGCGGAGTTGTTGCTGGAGTTCGCGAGCTGGCTGTAGCCGGTGCCTTCGGACAGCCCGGTGGTTGCGGGGGCGGGGGTTTCCCCCCGCCGCCCCTACCCGTCCCATCCCTGAGGGCTGCGCCCCCAGACCCCCGCTATCGGCCTGAACGGCCTCCTCCTCAAACACCGGACGGGCTGGAGGTGCAGGAGCCCCGGTTACTCCGCCGACAGGCGGGCGATCGCCTCGTCCACCGTCAGCTCCTCGCGCTCGCCGGTGCGGCGGTCCTTCAGTTCCAGGACGCCCTCGGCCGAGCGCCGTCCGGCCACCAGGATCTTCGGTACGCCGATGAGTTCGGCGTCCGTGAACTTCACGCCCGGCGACACACCGGCCCGGTCGTCCACGAGCACGCGTACGCCCGCCGCGCCCAGCTTCTCCGAGACGTCGAGGGCCAGCTCGGTCTGGAGGGCCTTGCCCGCCGCGACGACGTGGACGTCGGCCGGGGCGATCTCCTTGGGCCAGCACAGGCCCTGGTCGTCGGCCGACTGCTCGGCCAGCGCCGCGACCGCGCGCGAGACGCCGATGCCGTACGAGCCCATGGTCACGCGGACCGGCTTGCCCTGCTGGCCGAGGACGTCGAGCTGGAAGGTGTCCGCGTACTTGCGGCCCAGCTGGAAGATGTGGCCGATCTCGATGGCGCGGTCCAGCTTGAGGCCGGTGCCGCACTTCGGGCAGGGGTCGCCGTCTTCCACGACGACCACGTCGAGGTGGTCGTCGACCTCGAAGTCACGGCCCACGACGACATTGCGGGCGTGCTTGCCCTCCTTGTTCGCGCCGGTGATCCAGGCCGTGCCGGGGGCCACGCGCGGGTCGGCGATGTAGCGGACCTTCTCCATACCCTGCGGGCCCACGTAACCGCGTACGAGGTCGTCGCGGCCCTCGAAGTCCTCGGCCGTGACGAGTTCGACGACGGCCGGGGCGAGGTGCTCGCCCAGCTTGCCGAGGTCGACCTCGCGGTCGCCCGGGACGCCCACGGCCACGATCTCGCCGTCGACCTTCACCAGGAGGTTCTTGAGGGTGGCGGAGGCGGGGACGCCGAGGTGCTGGGCGAGGGTCTCGATGGTCGGGGTGTCGGGGGTGTCCAACTCCTCGACCGGGCCGTGCTCCTGGGAGACCGGCGTCAGCTGGAAGGTGACCGCCTCCGTGTTCGCCGCGTAGTCGCAGGCCGGGCAGTCCGCGAAGGTGTCCTCGCCGGCCGCGGCGGGCGCGAGGAACTCCTCGGACGCCGAGCCGCCCATCGCACCGGAGACGGCCGAGACGATCCGGTAGTCCAGACCCAGGCGCGCGAAGATCTTCTGGTACGCCTCGCGGTGCAGCCGGTAGGACTCGGCGAGCCCCTCGTCGGTCGTGTCGAAGGAGTACGAGTCCTTCATCTGGAACTCGCGGCCGCGCAGCACGCCGGAGCGGGGGCGGGCCTCGTCCCGGTACTTCGTCTGGATCTGGTAGAGCATGACCGGCAGGTCCTTGTACGACGCCACCTGGTCCTTCACCACGAGGGTGAAGATCTCCTCGTGCGTCGGGCCGAGCAGGTACTCGCCGCCCTTGCGGTCCTTGAGGCGGAAGAGCAGGTCGCCGTACTCCTCCCAGCGGGCCGACGCCTCGTACGGCTCCTTGGGCAGCAGGGCCGGGAGCAGGACCTCCTGGGCGCCGATGGCGTCCATCTCCTCCCGTACGACACGGGAGATGTTGTCGAGGACCTTCTTGCCGAGCGGGAGCCAGGTCCAGATGCCGGCCGAGTTACGGCGTACGTAGCCGGCGCGGACCAGCAGCTTGTGGCTGAGCGTCTCGGCGTCCGCCGGGTCGTCACGCAGTGTCTTGACCATCAAACGGGACATGCGCTGGACCTGGGCCATGATTCTCGACTCCTGCTGCGTAAGGGTGATGCTAGGAGGTTAGCCGGGGGGCAGCCGTCGCCGGAAATCCGTTATTCGCTGTCGGCGGGATCCGTCACCGGCGGCGCAGGGGCAGAGGGGCGCCCATCACCGCGTACGGCTTCGGCGCGCTGGGGAACAGGACCTGCCTGGCCAGGTCCTTGTACCCGAGCGAGCGGTACAGCCCGCGGGCCGGGCTCTCCGTGTCGATGGCGGAGAGGATCGAGCGCGGTTCGGCGGCGCTGTCGGTGATCGTGGTGATCAGGGCGCGGCCGACGCCGCGGTTCTGGTAGCGCGGGTGGACGTGCAGTTCGGTGATGACGAAGGAGTCGTCCAGCCAGTCGTCGTATCCCTGGCTCCGCAGGTAGGGCTCGACGACGGTGGACCACCAGTGCGCACGGTCGTTGGGCATGCCGTAGACGAAGCCGACGAGCCGTCCGTCGGCGGTGGTCGCGCCGAGTGCGCGGGCCCCGGGGTAGGTGATGTGCCGCAGCACGATCTGCCGTCGTACGGCGATCTCGTCCGAGCCGAGTCCGAAGGCCAGGGCCTGTACGGCCAGCGCCTCGTCGATCCGGGCGGCCAGATCCAGCGGGCCGATGACGACGTCGTCGGGCGTACGGGGGCCCTGACCGGGGAAGCGGAGCATGCCCGGGAGACTACCCGGGCGTTTCGATGGGTGGCGCCGGGGACGGGGGGTTGTCTTGTTGGGTGCGGGTCGGGTGTGGCTGGTCGCGCCCACGCGGCGGAGCCGCACAATGTCACGCCCCGCGCCCCTTACGGGGCGCGCCTTCTTCTCAGAACAAGACGCTCATGAAAGCGCCTACCTCTTGGAAGCCGACCCGGTGGTATGCGGCGCGGGCGGGGGTGTTGAAGTCGTTGACGTACAGGCTGACTATCGGGGCGACGTCTGCGAGGGCGTAGCGCAGGACGGCTGCCATGCCGGGGGCCGCGAGGCCCTGGCCGCGGTACTCGGGGGCGACCCAGACGCCCTGGATCTGGCAGGCCTGGGGGGTCGCCGCGCCGATCTCGGCCTTGAAGACGACCCTGCCGTCTTTGTCGAGGCGGGCGAACGAGCGGCCGGAGCCGACGAGTTCGGCGACCCGGGCCTGGTAGAGCAGGCCGCCGTCACCGGCGAGCGGGGAGACGCCGACCTCCTCCGTGAACATCGCCACGCAGGCCGGCATGATCGTCTCCAACTCGTCCTTGCGGATGCGGCGGACGTACGGGTCCGGGGCGATGTCGGTGGGCAGACGG
Source organism: Streptomyces albicerus (assembly GCF_008905045.1). Taxonomy (GTDB): domain Bacteria; phylum Actinomycetota; class Actinomycetes; order Streptomycetales; family Streptomycetaceae; genus Streptomyces; species Streptomyces albicerus. Next base: position 63,709 of record NZ_VWMY01000043.1, on the reverse strand, counting down.
TCGGTGACCATCAGGGGCTGGTGCGGGCGGACCTCGCGGGCCGGGCCCCAGTTCGGCTCGAGGAGGCGCCAGAGCGGGCCCGTGGCCTCGGCGGGGCCGACGATGGAGGAGCAGCGGCGGCCTGCCCTGCGGGCGCGGTCCGCGAAGGCCCGGACGGCTCGGGGGGTGGCGCAGATCGGGACCAGGTTCGCGCCCGCGTAGCAGAGGGACGTCAGCATGCCGTCCTCGTACCAGCCCCACATCTCGCCGCCGAGGCGCCATGGGTCGAGGCCGGCGACCTGTACTCGGGAGGTCACGAAGGCGTTCGCGACCGGCTCGCGGTCGAGGACTGCGAGCGCGGCGTCCAGGTCACTCGGTTCGAGGACTCTGGTGGTCGTCTGCGTCAACACGTACGGGGGCCTTCACCATCAAGTCTGCTGATCCCCGCACTGTACCTGGCGAAAATGTGCCGCGCCGCCCCATGCCTTGGGCCGGCTTTTTCCCCCCGCAGCCCGAGCGGAAGGTCAGCCCGCCACAGACACCGAAGGCTCGCCGGAGGCGACCCCGTCCGCTTCCATCTGTTCGGCGATCTTCATCGCCTCGTCGATGAGGGTCTCCACGATCTTCGACTCGGGCACCGTCTTGATGACCTCGCCCTTCACGAAGATCTGCCCCTTGCCGTTGCCGGAGGCGACGCCGAGGTCGGCCTCGCGGGCCTCGCCCGGCCCGTTGACGACGCAGCCCATGACCGCCACGCGGAGCGGAACCTCCATGCCCTCCAGGCCGGCGGTGACCTCCTCCGCCAGCTTGTACACGTCGACCTGGGCCCGCCCGCAGGACGGGCAGGAGACGATCTCGAGACGCCGCTGCTTGAGGTTCAGCGACTCCAGGATCTGCATGCCGACCTTGATCTCCTCGACCGGCGGGGCGGAGAGGGAGACCCGGATCGTGTCGCCGATGCCCTCGGCGAGCAGCGCGCCGAAGGCCACCGCCGACTTGATCGTGCCCTGGAAGGCGGGGCCCGCCTCCGTCACACCGAGGTGCAGCGGGTAGTCGCAGGCGGCGGCCAGCTGACGGTAGGCGTTGACCATGACCACGGGGTCGTTGTGCTTGACCGAGATCTTGATGTCCCGGAAGTCGTGCTCCTCGAAGAGGGACGCCTCCCAGAGGGCCGACTCGACGAGCGCCTCGGGCGTCGCCTTGCCGTACTTCTGGAGCAGCCGCTTGTCGAGCGAACCGGCGTTGACCCCGATCCGGATCGGCGTGCCGGTGTCCTTGGCGGCCCGCGCGATCTCCTTGACCTGGTCGTCGAACTGCTTGATGTTGCCGGGGTTCACCCGGACCGCGGCGCAGCCGGCGTTGATCGCGGCGAACACGTACTTCGGCTGGAAGTGGATGTCCGCGATGACCGGAATCTGCGACTTACTGGCGATGGTCGCGAGCGCGTCTGCGTCGTCCTGCGTGGGGCACGCCACCCGTACGATCTGGCAGCCGGACGCGGTCAGCTCGGCGATCTGCTGGAGCGTGGCGCCGATGTCGGACGTACGCGTCGTCGTCATCGACTGCACCGAGACGGGTGCGTCTCCGCCCACTGCCACGGTTCCGACCTGGATCTGCCGGCTCTTCCGGCGCTCGGCGAGCTTGGTCGGAACGGACGGCATGCCGAGTGAAATCGCAGTCATCTGCTGTGCAACCCCAAGGTAAGGATCGGTCGGTCCCGAAAGCTGACGGGCTCCAGCCATCGAGATTACGGCACCCCCGCAGGCGGGAGCACATTCCACAGGCAGGTCCACCCAAAGGCGGGCGGCCGGACACTCAGTGTGCCCGGCCGCCACGAACTGCGTATGACTAGGAGATTCTCACCGGGTTAACCACGTCCGCGATGAGCACCAGGATCGTGAAGCAGATGAAGATTCCGGCCACCACGTACGCGACGGGCATCAGCTTCGCCACATCGAACGGACCGGGGTCCGGCCGCCGCAGCACCTTCGCAGTGTTCCGCCGCAGCGACTCCCAGAGGGCGCCCGCGATGTGCCCGCCGTCGAGCGGCAGCAGCGGGAGCATGTTGAACAGGAACAGGGAGAGGTTGAAGCCCGCGACGAGGAACAGCATCATCGCGATCTGGTTCTCCGGCGGGATGTCGAGCGTGAAGACCTCGCCGCCGACGCGGGCCGCGCCGACCACACCCATCGGGGAGTCAGCCTCGCGCTCGCCGTCACCGAAGGCCGCGTCCCACAGTGCGGGGATCTTGGACGGCAGGGCGAGCAGCGACTCGACGCCGTTCTCCATCATGTCGCCCATGCGGTCCACGGACTGCCCGAACGACTGCTGGACGATGCCGGAGGCGGGCGTGAAGCCGAGGAAGCCGGCGTACACGTACTTGCCCTCGACATAGCCGCCGTTGCCGTCGGTCGCGCTGACCTGGTTGCGGATCAGATGGGCCGTCAGGTCGAGCTGCTTGCCGTCGCGCTCGACGGTGAGGGTGACGTCCTTGCCGGGGTTGGCGCGGATGTCGGCCTGGAGGGTGGACCAGTCGGCGACCTTCTCGCCGTTGAACGCGACGATCTTGTCTCCGCCCTGGAGCCCGGCGGCCTTGGCGGGTGCGGCCTGGTCGCCGGTCGCGCACTTCGACCGGTTCTCACTCTGCTCGATGACGCAGTCGGAGACCTTGCCGACCGTGGTGGTCTGGGTCTGGACACCGAAGGTCATCATGACGCCGAGGAAGATCGCGACGGCCAGGATCAGGTTCATGAAGGGGCCGGCGAACATCACGATCACGCGCTTCCACGGCTTGCGCGTGTAGAAGAGGCGGGACTCGTCGCCCGGCTGGAGCTCCTCGAAGGACTGCGCCCTGGCGTCCTCGACCATGCCGCGCCACGGCGAGGTGGAGCGGGCCTCGAGACGGCCGTCGGGGCCGGGCGGGAACATCCCGATCATGCGGATGTAGCCGCCGAGCGGAATCGCCTTGACCCCGTACTCCGTGTCGCCCTTCCTGCGCGACCAGATGGTCGGGCCGAAGCCGACCATGTACTGCGGCACGCGGATGCCGAAGAGCTTGGCCGTGGAGAGATGTCCCAGCTCGTGCCAGGCGATCGAGAAGAGCAGGCCGACCGCGAAGACGACTATGCCGAGGATCATCATCAGGGTCGTCATGCACGAGCCTCCGCCGTTGTCGTGGCTGTCGTTGTCGTTGTCGTCCGGGCTGCCGCCCGCGCTGTCAGTTCACGGGCCCGGGCGCGCGCCCAGGTCTCCGCTTCGAGGACGTCCGCGACGGTGAGTGAGGTTCCCGTACCCGGTGTGCCGTGCTCGGCGACGACCTTCGTCACGGTCTCCATGATCCCGAGATACGGCAGAGTGCCGTTCAGGAACGCGTCCACGCACTCCTCGTTGGCCGCATTGAACACTGCCGGGGCCGTGCCTGCGAGCTCCCCGACGTGCCGGGCGAGCCCCACCGACGGAAACGCGTCGTTGTCGAGCGGGAAGAACTCCCAGCTCGAAGCCTTCGACCAGTCGAAGGCGGGCGCGGCGTCGGGGACGCGCTCGGGCCAGCCGAGGCCGATGGCGATGGGACCGCGCATGTCGGGGGGCGTCGCCTGCGCCATCGTCGATCCGTCCGTGAACTCCACCATCGAGTGGACATACGACTGCGGGTGCACGACCACCTCAATCCGATCGAAGGGAATGTCGTAGAGGAGGTGTGCCTCGATGACTTCCAGCCCTTTGTTGACGAGGGTCGCGGAGTTGACGGTGATGACCGGGCCCATGGCCCAGGTGGGGTGCGCGAGGGCGTCCTCGGGGGTGACGTCGGCCAGCTCGGACTTCGTACGTCCTCTGAAGGGGCCGCCGGAGGCGGTGACGACGAGTTTGCGTACATCGGCCCTGGTGCCCGAGGCGAGGGCCTGGAAGAGGGCGGCGTGCTCGGAGTCGACCGGGATGATCTGGCCGGGCTTGGCCAGCGCCTTCACCAGAGGGCCGCCGACGATGAGCGACTCCTTGTTGGCGAGCGCGAGGGTGCGGCCCGCCTCGAGGGCGGCGAGGGTGGGGGCGAGGCCGATCGAGCCGGTGATCCCGTTGAGGACGGTGTGCGCCTCGGAGGCGGCGAGATGGGTGGCGGCGTCCGGCCCCGCGAGGATCTCGGGGAGCGGTTCCCCCGCACCGTAGTGCGCGGACAGGGCCTCGCGCAGCGCCGGTACGACGTCCTCGCGCGCGACGGCGACCGTCCGCACACGCAGCCGGTGGGCCTGCTCCGCGAGCAGTCCGACCCGTCCGCCGGCGGCGGAGAGCCCGGTCACCCGGAACCTGTCGGGGTTGCGCAGCACGAGATCGATGGCCTGCGTGCCGATCGACCCGGTGGAGCCGAGGATCACGACATCCCGTACTCCGTCGACAGGATCGAAGACGAGATGCGGATCGGCGAGTGGGGCTGGACTGTCGCTCATCCCCCCATTGTTGCCGCATTGCCTCTCCAACAGGACAGCGCGTCCCGCGAGGCGCCCCGTAAGGGGCGCGGGGAACTGCGCGACCAGCCCGGAACAACCCGCAGCCGCCGTCAAACCGCGCGGCCCTCTACCTCTTGCGCTTCCGACGGCTCCTGGACTTGGCCGCCCGCCGCTGCGAGCGCGGCCTCGCATCATCCACGCTCTCCGCCGGAGGCACAGGCGTGGCGTCGGCGGGTTCGAACTCCCCCTCGACGACCCCCTCCGCCGTATCCAGCGTGGGCGCACTGAAGTGCAGCCCGTCGGTGCGGCGGCCCTGCTCCAGGCCCTCCTGGCCGGCCGTGCCCCTGCCGGAGGCGTCCAGGTTGAAGACGTAGCCGACGGACTCCTCCTTGATGGCGTCGTTCATCGCGGTGAACATGTCGAAGCCCTCGCGCTCGTACTCGATGATCGGCTCACGGCCGAGGGTCCACCGCAGCCCGATGCCGTCACGGAGGTAGTCCATCTCGTAGAGGTGCTCGCGCCATTTGCGGTCCAGCACCGACAACACGACGAGGCGCTCCAAGTCGCGCAGGGCGTCCGCGCCGAGTTCGGCCTCGCGCTCCTCGTAGCGGGCGTGGATGTCCTCGGTGACGGCTTCGATCAGGTCGTCGGCGGTGAGGCTGGCCCGGTCGCCCACGGTCTCCTCCAGGTCCTCGATGGTGACCTGGACGGGATAGAGCTGTTTGAAGGCGCCCCAGAGCCGCTCCAGGTTCCATTCCTCGGGGAAGCCCTCGGCGGTCTCCTCGGTGATGTACGCGCGGATGGTGTCGTCCATGAAGTGGAGGATCTGTTCGCGCAGGTCCTCGCCGTCCAGGACCCGGCGGCGTTCCTCGTAGATGAGGGTCCGCTGGCGGTTGAGCACCTCGTCGAACTTCAGCACGTCCTTGCGGGACTCGAAGTGCTGCTGCTCCAGCTGGGACTGGGCGGAGGCGATGGCGCGGGTGACCATCTTGTTCTCGATGGGGACGTCGTCGGGGACGTTCGCCATCGACATCACGCGCTCGACGACCTGGGCGCGGAACAGCCGCATCAGGTCGTCCCCCAGGGAGAGGTAGAAGCGGGAGGCGCCGGGGTCGCCCTGGCGGCCGGAGCGGCCGCGCAGCTGGTTGTCGATGCGGCGTGACTCGTGGCGCTCGGTGCCGAGGACGTAGAGGCCGCCGAGCTCCTTGACCTCGTTGTGCTCGGCCGCGACCGATTCCTTGATCCGGTCGAGCGCGGCCTGGTGCTCGTCCGGGCTCTCCTCAGGTGTGAGGCCCTTGCGGTCCAGCTCCGCGAGGGCCATCGCCTCGGGGTTGCCGCCGAGCATGATGTCGGTGCCGCGGCCCGCCATGTTGGTGGCCACGGTGACGGCGCCCTTGCGGCCGGCCTGCGCCACGATCTGCGCCTCGCGCTCGTGGTTCTTGGCGTTGAGCACCTCGTGGCGGATGCCCCGCTTCTTCAGCCGGGCGGCGAGGATCTCGGACTTCTCGACGGACGTGGTGCCGACGAGGACCGGCTGGCCCTTCTCGTGCTTCTCGGCGATGTCGTTGAGGATCGCCGTGTACTTGGCCTCCACGGTCCGGTAGATCTGGTCGGGGTCGTCCGCGCGGGCCATCGGCTTGTTGGTCGGGATCGGCACCACGTGGAGCTTGTAGATCTGGTGGAACTCGGCCGCCTCCGTCATGGCGGTGCCGGTCATCCCGGCGAGCTTGTCGTACAGCCGGAAGAAGTTCTGCAGGGTGATCGTGGCGAGGGTCTGGTTCTCGTCCTTCACGGTCACCCCCTCCTTCGCCTCGATGGCCTGGTGCAGGCCTTCGTTGTAGCGGCGGCCGGCGAGGATGCGGCCGGTGTGCTCGTCGACGATGAGGACCTCGCCGTTCACGACGACGTAGTCCTTGTCCTTCTTGAAGTGCTCCTTGGCCTTGAGGGCGTTGTTCAGGTGGCCGATGAGGGGCGTGTGGTCGGACTCGTAGAGGCTCTCGATGCCGAGCTGGTCCTGGAGGTACTCCACTCCGCGGTCCAGGATCGAGACGGTGCGCTTCTTGGGGTCGTACTCGTATTCGTGGGTGGCCCGCAGCTCGGCGAGGCGGTCCTTGTCGGCCGGAGTGGTGAAGTTCTCCTCCTGGACGGCGACGCCCCGCATCCGCGTGACCATCTTGGAGAACGCCTCGTACCAGTGCGTGGGCTGGTCGGCGGGGCCGGAGATGATCAGCGGTGTACGGGCCTCGTCGATGAGGATCGAGTCGGCCTCGTCGACGATCGCGAAGTGGTGGCCGCGCTGGACGAGTTCGTCCTTCGACCAGGCCATGTTGTCGCGCAGGTAGTCGAAGCCGAACTCGGTGTTGGTGCCGTACGTGATGTCGCAGGCGTACTGCGCGCGCCGCTCGGCCGGGGTCGACTGGGTCTTGATGACGCCGACGGTCAGGCCGAGGAAGCGGTAGGCGCGGCCCATCCACTCGGCGTCGCGCTGGGCGAGGTAGTCGTTGACCGTGACGAGGTGGACTCCCTTGCCGGTCAGGGCGTTCAGGTACACGGGCAGGGTCGCGACCAGGGTCTTTCCCTCGCCGGTCTGCATCTCGGCGATGTTCCCGAGGTGCAGGGCCGCGCCGCCCATGATCTGTACGTCGAAGTGGCGCATCCCGAGCGTGCGGCGGGCGGCCTCGCGCATGGCGGCGAAGGCCTCCGGCAGCAGGTCGTCGAGGCTCTCGCCGGCTTCGTACCGCTCCTTGAACTCCGGCGTGAGGGCCTGGAGCTCCTCGTCGGTCAGCTCCTTGAACTCCTCCTCGAGGGAGCCCACCTGTTCCGCTATGCGCTGCAGCTTGCGCAGGATTCTTCCCTCGCCGGCCCGCATGATCCTGCCGGTGATGTTGTCGAGACCGAGAGCCGGCACTGGAATTACCCCCACTAAATCGCGTCCACCAGCATCTGTATCCGGCGGTTCGCCCGCTGCAGAATGTGGACGCCTTGTTGGTTCGCCTTGATCACCTCACGCAGTACGGGGTTCTTCGCGGTTTCCACCGCACTGCGGAAAAGCTGCTGGATCACCGGCCGCTCGCCCGGCCGTCCCGCGTCGAGCAGGGAATCGATGTCCCGGAGGTCGATTCTGCGGACGGGCAGCGGATCGAAAGAAGGCATGGACGGCCTCGGTTCCTCGTCGACGAGGGCGAGCGCGCAGTCGTTCAGCAGGACCGCGAGCGCGTCCCGGTGTGTCTCGAAGGTCTCCGGCGCGCTCTGGCGCAGCTTGTCCGCCAGTGGCAGAACCTCATTGCGCACCGTCCGTAACGCTCGTACGAGTTCTGTGTCACCGTCACCCAGCTGCCGGCGCGCTTCCCCGCGAGCCCGTGTCAGCTGGACAGAAATTCCCTGACTGTATTCTTCCCCCACACCGTGGCGCATATTTCGTCCCCGTTCGCCATTCTTTTCATTGTGACGCACAACTTCGGTGCGGCAAGCAGCAGAATGACGACGGGGACGGTTGTGCATTCCTGAGGAAAAGGTCAACGGATGGGACGGTGGACGTTCTCCCGTTCGGTCGGGCCCGGTGTGGCGTCGGCGATCCAGGGGCCTTCGCCGGACGGGTCGACGATTCCGTCCTCCAGCCAGGTGTAGGCGCCGCCGAGGACTCCCTTGACGACCTTGTGGTCGAGGTCGTCGGTGTTGGACCACAGGCGGCCGAAGAGCTCCTCGACGCGGATACGGGACTGCCGGCAGAAGACGTCGGCGAGCTGGTACGCCTGGCGGCCGTGCGGCTCGGTGGTCCGCAGGAGCTCGGCACGGACGCAGGCGGCGCTCATCGCGAACAGTTCGGCGCCGATGTCGACGATGCGTGCGAGGAAGCCCTGCTTCGTCTCCATCCGGCCCTGCCAGCGCGACATGGCGTAGAAGGTGGACCGGGCGAGCTTGCGGGCCGACCGCTCCACGTACCGGAGGTGGCCGGACAGGTCGACGTGTCCCGCCGGGTGGAACTCCCCGTACGAGCGCGGGAGTTGGCCGGGGCCCGAGACCAGCTTGGGCAGCCACTTGGCGTAGAAGACACCGGCGTTCGCGCCAGCCTTCGCCTTGTCCGTGAGGGACTTCTCCGGGTCGATGAGATCGCCCGCCACGGAGAGGTGGGCGTCGACGGCCTCGCGGGCGATCAGCAGGTGCATGATCTCGGTCGAGCCCTCGAAGATGCGGTTGATGCGCAGATCGCGCAGCACCTGCTCGGCGGGGACGGCCCGTTCGCCGCGGGCGGCGAGCGAGTCGGCGGTCTCGAAGCCGCGGCCGCCGCGGATCTGGACCAGCTCATCGGCCATCAGCCAGGCCATCTCTGAGCCGTACAGCTTGGCGAGGGCGGCCTCGATGCGGATGTCGTTGCGGTCCTCGTCGGCCATCTGCGAGGACAGGTCGAGTACGGCCTCCAGGGCGAACGTCGTCGCCGCGATGAAGGAGATCTTCGCGCCCACCGCCTCGTGGAACGCCACCGGCTTGCCCCACTGCTCGCGTGCGGACGACCACTCGCGGGCAATCTTCAGACACCACTTCCCGGCGCCGACGCACATGGCGGGCAGGGAGAGCCGCCCGGTGTTGAGGGTGGTGAGGGCGATCTTGAGGCCCGCGCCCTCGGGTCCGATCCGGTTGGCGGCGGGCACCCGCACCCGGTGGAAGCGCGTGACGCCGTTCTCCAGGCCGCGCAGGCCCATGAAGGCGTTGCGGTTCTCGACGGTCACGCCCTCCGACGCGGCCTCCACGACGAAGGCGGTGATGCCGCCCTTGTGACCCTCGGACTTCGGTACGCGCGCCATCACGACCAGGAGGTCCGCGACGACGCCGTTCGTCGTCCAGAGTTTCACCCCGTCGAGGACGTAGTCGTCCCCGTCCGGTACGGCGCTCGTGGCGAGGCGCGCCGGGTCCGAGCCCACGTCGGGCTCGGTGAGCAGGAAGGCGGAGATGTCGGTGCGGGCGCAGCGCGGCAGGAAGGTGTCCTTCTGCTCCTGTGTGCCGAAGATCTTCAGCGGCTGCGGTACGCCGATCGACTGATGCGCCGAGAGCAGCGCGCCGAGCGCCGGGTTCGCGGAGCCGACCAGGGCGAGCGCCTTGTTGTAGTAAACCTGCGTCAGACCGAGGCCGCCGTACTTGGTGTCGATCTTCATGCCGAGGGCGCCGAGCTCCTTGAGCCCGTTGATCACCTCGTCCGGGATCCGCGCCTCCCGCTCGATGAGCGCCGAGTCGATCTTCGTCTCGCAGAAGTCGCGCAGCTTGGCGAGGAACTCCTCGCCGCGCTGCGCGTCCTCGTCGGGCGGCATCGGGTGCGGATGGATCAGATCGAGCCGGAAGCGGCCGAGGAACAGCTCCTTGGCGAAGCTGGGCTTGCGCCAGTCCTGCTCTCGTGCGGCCTCGGCGACCTGACGGGCCTCACGTTCGGTGACAGCGGGCTGGTGGGGTGTTGCGGACAAGAGGCTCACCTCGCCGCGAATAGGGATCTTGGTCCGGTACGTTACCGACCGGTTCTACTCGATCGTATGTACCCGATTACGGGCGACCCCACCAGTCCTCGCGCGTCCGTTCGGCCGATGCCTTTACGCCGGTTCAGCCGATGTCCACCGAGTACGACTTGGTGTCGAGCCGCCCCTTGCCCCGGAAGACCTCGGTGCCGGACTCGATGCCGGAGACGTACTTGTCGTTGCTCAGCAGTTTCCGCCGTACGAGTGCCTGGGTGAAGTCGTCGAGGTTGAGCGTGGCCTTGGTGGTGTTGGCCCGCCGGACGAAGGAGTGCACCTTCCAGCCGATGTCGCCCTCGTAGATGTCCCACATGGCGCCACCGAGGCTGACACTGCCGACCTTCGAACCGAGGGGTCCCGCACCGCCCTGCCGGTTGAGCCACACCATGATCTCGTCGGTGGGCCGGTCCTGCCAGTCGGCGGTGTTCTTGCTGTGCAGCCACAGGTCGTACGCGACGTTCATGGTGCCGGGGTCGGAACTGACGGCGAACTCCCAGCTGGTCCTTACCGCCTTTCGGTCACCCACCCGGATCGGCAGCTCGGTGGACGCCTTGTCGACCTTCCAGCCCCAGTGCCAGCCGAGCACGGTGCCGGAGTAGGACTTGACCGCGTTCTCCTTGCCGGGCTTGCTCGTCCAGCTGTAGTCCGTGCCCCACGAAATGGTGTCGCCGCTACGGGAGTTGTCCCAGACGCACTGGGTGCCGGTGCCGTCGTCCTGGCCCCAGAGGTTGTTGTTGACGTAGTACTTGCCCATCGTGATCGTGTCGAAGGCCGCGCACTTCTTGGCCTCCTCACCGGCCATCGCGACCGTGACGGACGCGCCGGCCGCGAGCGCGGTGACGGCAGCGGCGGCGATCTTCGCCCTGCGGGAGAGGCGGGGGCGTCTGTGCTGCATCGGAGGTCCTTCCGGGGACGATCACTTACGTCCCCTGGTCACCGCCGCGCTGCGAAAGGTTGCCGCGCAAGCTCCGGCTCGCCGGAGAACGCTCAACCTCGCGCCGGGGGCGGCGCCGACCGGAGAGCGCTCAACTCAGCGGAAAGGCTCTGAGCGACTGCCCGCGCAGGACGTACAACCGCTCGTCGTCGGCCAGCAGTTGCAGGGAGGAGCCGCTCGCGCGTTCCACCGACTTGAGGGTCCACGCCGTCCTGTGGGTGCGGCGGTCGATCGCGACGGCGTCCGTGCCGAGTTCGCCCGGGGTCGGAAAGACGAGGTCTCCGGCAAGCAAGGGCGGGCGCGCCGGGGGTGATTCGAGGAGCACCGTGGACTGCCACCGCCAGCGCTGCTTTCGCCGGTCGCGCTCGACGGCCCACAACTCCCGTCCCAGGAGCGTGAGATAGAGCGTCGCACCGTCGATCGCGGCCTCGCCCCACAGCACCCGCCCGGCGAGTTCGTCTCCCGTCTCCTCGGGGTCGAAGCTCCAACGCGTGCGGCCGGTGCGCAGATCGAGGCAGAGAGTGCCCCGGCCGGAGACGACGACGGTGTCGTCGGAGACCGCCACGGCCCGCTGGGTCGCGCCGTCGTGGTCGATGACCTCCACGGCCTCCAGGCTCAGCGCCCGCCGCCATACCTGCTCGCCGTCGGCGGCGCGGTACGCGGTGACCGCGTCGTTGTCGAGCAGGACGAACAGGTCGCGCGCGGCGCCCGCGGCGGCCGTCCGCGCCCTGGCCCGGGTGAGCTTCTTGCGCCAGAGCACGCGGCGCGCGTCGATGTCGTAGGCGACGAGGAGGCGGTCGGTGTCCCCGGGTTCGTCCCGGAAGGTCATGCCGGGCGCGTGGCCGACGACGTAGACGGTGCTGCCGTGGGACGCGCACACCGGCTGCTGGATCAGGGCGAGGCTCACGCCGAGCGGAGCGGTCTGCCAGCCGCGGCCGTCCGAGGGCTGCACGACCGCCAGCCGCCCGCTGCCGTCCTTGGTGCCGAGCACGACGGCCCCGGCGCAGCGCGTGAGGTAGGAACCCATCTCGGCTCCGGCGCTCCAGCGCAGGCCCTCACCCAGCAGCCCGACGACGCGATAGGGCCCGATCCACCGCTCGACCACGCCCCCACCAGGCCGCACCTCGCCGTCCCCCACCCGATGGCCCCCCACGGCGGGCCCTGGTAGGCAGTCGGCGGGCCATGGTAGGCAGTAACCATCGGCCCGAAAAGTGGCCGCAGGCCCTTTTCAGGGGCGCGGGGCTGAGACATGTGCGGCTCCGCCGCGTGGGCGCGACAAGCCCCCACCAACCTGCAAAGGGGGCGACGTCCGGTCGGGGCGACCACATCCTGATCGGGGCCCGCAGGGGCCACGAGGGGCGCGGGGAACTGCGCGACAAGCCCAACACAGCCCGCACCCGCCCAACCACCCGCGCCACCCACCCCCTCAGGCGCCCCGCCAAACCGACGGAGTCGAAGCGCTTCGACAACCTATGGACACCCACTCGCCACCAAGCTACTGTCAAGCCACCCCCCACTCGCCCCTTATCCGCAACGCGCCCTGTCGAAGCGCTTCGCACAAACGCTTGGAGAGCTGGATGGTCACCCTCGCCGAGGTCGCCCAGCACGCCGGAGTCTCGGCGAGCACGGTGAGCTATGTCCTCAGCGGCAAGCGGTCCATCTCCGCGGGCACCCGGCAGCGGGTCGAACAGAGCATCCAGGAGCTCGGGTACCACCCCAACGCGGGAGCCCGGGCGCTGGCAAGCAGCCGGTCCAACATCATCGCTCTGATGGTCCCGCTCCGCACGGACATGTACGTACCCGTGATGATGGAGATCGCCATCGCGGTGGCGACCTCGGCCCGCACCCACGGGTACGACGTGCTGCTGCTCACCGGTGAGGAGGGCCCCGACGCCGTGCGCCGGGTCACCGGCAGCGGGCTCGCCGACGCGATGATCCTGATGGATGTCGAGCTGGACGACGAGCGGCTGCCGCTGCTGCGCGGCACGGACCAGCCGTCCGTCCTCATCGGCCTGCCCGCCGACACGAGCGGCCTGACCTGCGTCGACCTCGACTTCGGCGCGACGGGCGCGCTGTGCGCCGAGCATCTCGCGATGCTCGGTCACCGTGACATCGCTGTCATCGGCGAGGCGCCCGCGGTCTACGAACGGCACACGGGCTTCGCCGAGCGCACGCTCGACGGACTCCGGTCCCGTTCACGGGAGTTGGGCCTGCGGGTGCTGCACCGGCCGTGCGAGGGCGGCTACGACTCGATGTCGCTCACCCTGGCCCGGATCTTCGACGAGCGTCCCGGCACCACGGGCTTCGTCGTGCAGAACGAGTCCGCGGTCGAGCCGCTGCTCGCGCTGCTGCGCCAGCAGAGCCGGGCCGTGCCCGAGGACGTGTCGGTGATCGCGATCTGCCCGGACCAGGTCGCCACGCAGGCCTCGGTGCGGCTGACCTCGGTCGCCATCCCCGCTCAGGAGATGGGCCGACGCGCCGTGGAGCAACTGATCGCCAAGCTCGAAGGACACGGCAAGGACGAAGTCGTACTTCTCGCACCCGAGTTGACGGTACGGGCGAGCACGGGCCCGGCACCGGCCACTTCCTGACCCGACCAGCCCACCCCCCAACTTCCGGACGCTTCAAGGGCGTTGGGGCACCCCAACCTGTCCCGGTGCGCCAGCGCCGCGTCGCCGGGTTCTGTCGCCACTCCTTCCTTCAGGAGCACCCCCCGTGAATCAGCCTGCCGAAACCCAGCCCGGACAGCCAGGACAGCCCGGACAACTCAGCCAGCCAGGACAGCCCGGCCGGTCCGGCCAGGGGTCCGCCGGCCTCGCCCAGTCCTCCCCCACCGTCGGCACGTTCCGCGAACGCGACGGCGCCCTGGAGTGGAGCGGCCGCCAGGAGACCGTACGCGTCGAGCCATGGGGCCCCGACGCGGTCCGGGTCCGGGCCAGGCTCGGCGGACCGGTCCTGGAGGGCCTGCCGTGCGCGCTGCTCGACGAGGCTCCCGCCACCGAGGCCAGCGTCAAGATCGAGGACGGGCACGGGCAGTTGACCGTCGGCGCGCTCACCGTCGAGGTCAACGCCGAGGGCCTGGTCCGCTTCGTCCGCACCGACGACGGCGCCGAGCTTCTCAGCGAGGAGCGCGCCCACTTCTGGTGGCCGGGCCCGCGCCTCTACACCCCCGTCGGCAACGGCTACCACCGCCTGGAGCAGCGCTTCGCCGCGTACGAGGGCGAGAAGCTGTACGGCCTCGGCCAGCACCAGCACGGTCTGCTCGACCAGAAGGGCGCCGTCCTCGACCTGGTGCAGCGCAACGCCGAGGTGACCATTCCGGTCCTCACCTCCAGCCGCGGCTACACCCTGCTGTGGAACAGCCCGGCCATCGGCCGCGTCGAGCTCGCCGGCAACGGCACGCGCTGGGTGGCGGACTCGGCCCGGCAGATCGACTACTGGATCACGGCGGGCCATCCGGCCGACGCCCAGCGCCGCTACAGCGCGGTGACCGGCCGTACGCCGATGCTGCCCGAGTGGGCGGCGGGCTTCTGGCAGTGCAAGCTGCGCTATCGCACGCAGGACGAACTCCTCGCCGTGGCAAGGGAGTACAAGCGGCGCGGACTGCCGGTCGACGTCATCGTGTGCGACTTCTTCCACTGGACGCACCTGGGTGACTGGAAGTTCGACCCGGCGGAGTGGCCGGACCCGGCGGCGATGCAGCGGGAGCTCGAAGAGCTCGGCATCAAGCTCGTCGTGTCCGTCTGGCCGTCCGTCTCGCCGCTCTCCGAGAACCACCAGCTCATGGAGCAGCGCGGCTACTTCGTCGGCACGCAGTACGGCCCGATGGCGCACGCCGACTGGCCGGACAAGGAGGTCGCCTCCACGGTCCAGGTCGCCTTCTACGACGCGACGAACCCCGAGGCGCGCGAGTTCCTGTGGTCCCGGATCAAGGACAACTACCTCGATCCGTACGGGATCACGTCCTTCTGGCTGGACGCCTGCGAGCCGGAGATCAAACCGGGCTTCCAGGAGAACCTGCGGTACTGGGCGGGCCCGGGGCTCGAGGTCGGCAACATGTACCCGCGCGAGAACGCCCGTACCTTCTACGAGGGCATGCTGGCGGCCGGCGAGAGCGAGGTCGTCACCCTCAACCGCTCGGCGTGGGCGGGCAGCCAGCGCTACGGCGCCGCCCTGTGGTCCGGCGACATCGGCACGGACTTCGCGACCCTGCGCCGTCAGATCGCGGCCGGTCTCAACACCGCGCTGTCCGGCATCCCCTGGTGGAACACCGACATCGGCGGCTTCCACGGCGGTGACCCGGACGACCCGGCGTACCGCGAGGTGATGATCCGCTGGTTCCAGTTCGGCGCGCTCTCCCCGCTGATGCGCCTGCACGGCTTCCGCGACCCGGGCATGCCGCTCGGTCCCACCATGACGGGCGGTCCGAACGAGGTCTGGTCGTACGGCGAGGAGGCCGGCGCGATCATGGAGAAGTACCTCCATCTGCGGGAGCGCCTGAAGCCGTACGTCCTCGATGTCATGCGGGCCGCGCACGAGGAGGGGCTGCCGGTGATGCGCCCGCTGTTCCTGGAGTTCCCCGAGGACCAGGCGACGTGGTCGGTGGAGGACTCGTACCTCTTCGGGCCGGATCTGCTGGTCGCCCCGGTCCTCACGGCGGGCGCCACGGCCCGTACCGCCTACCTCCCGGCGGGCGCGCGCTGGACCGACGCGTGGACCGGAGAGTCGTACGAGGGCGGCGCGGCCGTGACCGTCGACGCCCCGCTGGATCGTATTCCGCTGTTCCTGCGGGACGGGGCGAGGCTTCCCGTCGCCGAGTAACAGCGCGCCGTCTCAGGGAAGTTGGGGTGCGACCTCGGCCGCCAGCAGGTCCAGGTGGCCGAGGTCGGAGAGGTCGCGCAGGCGTACGTACACGCGGGACGTTCCGACGTCGGCGTACTGGCCGAGCAGGTCCACGATCTTCCCGGGGGAGCCGTGCAGCGGTTCCTCCGGTGGGAGGCGGGACGGCTCTTCCAGGAGGGCGAGGCGGGCGTCGATCTCGGCCTCGGTGCGGCCGCAGGCTATGCCCAGGCCCACGGAGAGGATCAGCGGAGGCCCTCCGGCCGCTTCGCGGGCGGCCCGCACGCCCGCGTACAGGTCGGCGCTCTGCGCGGGCGAGGTGAAGGGCAGGTTGAACTCGTCGGCGTACCTGGCGGCCAGCCTCGGTGTGCGGCGGGGTCCCCGGCCGCCCACGATCAGCGGCACCCGCGGCCGCTGGACGGGCTTCGGCAGGGCGGGCGAGTCCGTCAGGCGGTAGTGGCGGCCCTCGTAGGAGAAGCGCTCGCCGGGCGGGGTCGCCCACAGGCCGGTGACGATCTGGAGCTGTTCCTCCATGCGCTCGAAGCGTTCGGTGGGCGGCGGGAACGGGATGCCGTACGCACTGTGGTCGAGGGCGAACCAGCCCGCGCCCAGGCCTAGTTCGACTCTTCCGCCGCTCATCGCGTCCACCTGGGCGACGACGACCGCGAGCGCGCCGGGCTGCCGGAAGGTGGCCGAGGTCATGAGGGTACCGAGGCGGATCCGTGAGGTCTCGCGGGCCAGTCCGGCGAGTGTGGTCCAGGCGTCGGTGGGTCCTGGCCGGGCGTCGGTGAAGTGCATCGGGTGGTAGTGGTCGGCGACGAAGAAGCCCTCGAAGCCGCACTCCTCCGCGTGCCGGGCGGCGCGCAGCAGTTCCTCGTACGTGGCACCGTGGTACGGCTCGGTGAAGACGCGCAGCTCCATCTCCCGCTCACACTCCCGTCATATGGCTGGCCAGCAGCAGGTCGTGCAACTCGGCGCGGCAGCGGGCGAGTTCGACGGCGTGGGCGTCGTGGCCCAGGGAGCGCGGCCGGGGCACCGGAACGTCGAGGATCGTACGGACCTGGCCCGGGCGCGGGCTGAGCACCACGACCCGGTCGGCGAGGAGAACGGCCTCCTCGATGGAGTGGGTGACGAGGACGACCGTGGCGGAGTACTCCATGTGCACGTCTTGCAGGACCTCGCACAACTCCTCGCGGGTCAGGGCGTCCAGGGCCGAGAAGGGCTCGTCCATCAGCATCACGCGGGGCCGCTGGATGAGTGAACGGCACAGCGCGACCCGTTGCTGCATGCCGCCGGACAGCTCGTGCGGCAGGCGCTTGTGGAAGGGGGTGTCCAGGCCGACCGTGGACAGCAACTGGCGGGCGGATTCCCGGTGTTCGGGACGGGGTCGGCTGTGGACCTGGAGGGGCAGGAGCACGTTGTCGAGCACCGATCGCCAGGGCAGCAGGGCGGGGCGCTGGAAGAGGATGGCGACGTCGCGGCGCGGTTCGCGGACCGGTTCTCCCGCGATCCGCACCTCGCCGGAGGAGGCCGGGAGCAGTCCGGCGATCACCCTCAGCAGGGTGGACTTGCCGCAGCCGGAGCGGCCCAGGACCGCCACGAACTCGCCGTCCTCGACGTCGAGTTCGATGCCGCGCAGGGCTTCGACGGTCCCCCTGCGGCCGTCGTAGCTCTTCGACACGCCGCGCACTCGGATCACGGGCTGCCCCCCATCACCGGTTCACCTGGAGCCGTAGCGGTACGGCCGAGGATAGGACGACACATCCTGTGATCAACCGGATGTTCAATGTTTGTTACATGTCAACAAGGTCCTCGGTATCGACAACTCCCCGTTCAGCGGCTGCACTTGACTGCCATGAGACGGAACACGCGGTTACCCGCCGCGCTCCTGGCTGTCCTGATGACGGCAGCGCTCTCCACGGCCTGCGGCTCCGACGACGACAGCGGGGGCGAGGGCGGGTCCTCCGCCGGCGGCTCCGCACCGGACAAGGTCACGTACATCACCGGTTTCGGCACGTTCGGGCGCGAGGCGTACGCCTATGTCGCCCAGGACAAGGGCTACTTCCGCGACGCCGGCGTCACGGTCACCATCCAGCCGGGACAGGGCAGCGGCATCAGCCTGGCCGCGCTGGCCGGCGGCCGGGCGCAGTTCGCCCCCGTCGACCTCAGCAGCACCATCATCCAGGTCGGCGGCGGCAAGGTCTCCGGTGTGACGGCGGTCGCGGCCGTCCACCAGACCACGGACGCCGCCGTCATGGCGCTGGCGGACAGCGACATCAGCAAGCCCGCCGACCTGGAGGGCAAGAAGATCGCGGACCCCGCGGGGTCGGTCATCGGCGCCCTCTTCCCCGCGTACGCGAAGCTCGCCGGATTCGACGCGAAGAAGGTCGACTTCGTCAATCTGGAGCCCCAGCAGCTCGGGGTCAACCTCGCGGCCGGCAAGGTCGACGCGGTCGGCCAGTACCGGGTGGGCCGCCCGAACATCGAGAACGCCGTGAAGGGCAAGGAGGTCGTGGTCCTCCCCTTCGGCGAGTACCTCACCGAGAGCTACGGCGCGGCGATCACGACGACCACGAAGATCGCCGAGGAGGACCCCGACCTGGTCAAGCGCTTCACGTCCGCGCTGCTCAAGGGCATGCGGTACACGATCGACCACCCGGAGGAGGCGGCGGCGCTGATGGCGAAGAAACATCCGACGGTGAACGCGAAGGCCGCCGCCGCCGAGATCGAGCTCGTCGACGACGCCGTACAGCCCGAGGAGGACGGCGCGCCGATCGGCACGATGGACCGTGAACGGGTGGCCGGGGCGATCAAAGCGCTGGTGGACGCGGGAGCGGTGAAACCAGGGCTGAAGCCCGAGCAGCTGGTCTCCTTCGATCTGGTGCCGAAGTCCTGAAGTGCTCGGGCGGGTAAGGGAGTTCGGCTGGCCCGTGCTCGGGCTGGTCGCCGCGATCGGTGCCTGGGCGCTGGCCGTCGTCGTGTTCGACGTACCGGAGATCATCCTGCCCTCCCCGGCGGACGTGCTGGACGCCTTCCTCCGCGTACCGGGCTATCTGCTGGGCGAGGCGGTCACCACGCTCGTCGTCATCGTGCTGGGCTTCGCGCTGGCCGTGGCCGCGGGGCTGCTCATCGGGGTCGCGATCGCGGCGTCGCGGATCGTGGAGCTGATGTTCTCGCCGCTCCTGGTGGCGTTCAACGCGGTGCCGAAGGTGGCGCTGGCCCCGCTGCTGGTGGTGTGGATGGGGTTCGGGCAGCAGCCCAAGGTGGTCATGGCGCTGCTCGTGTGCTTCTTCCCCGTCGTGCTGTCGGTCGCGGGCGGGCTCACCTCGACGCCGGTCGAACTCATCGAGCTGGCACGGTCGTTGCGCGCCTCCCGTACGCAGACCTTTCTGCGCTTCCGCTTCCCGAGCGCGCTGCCGCAGATCTTCGTCGGGCTGAAGGTGGCCATGCCCCTGTCGGCCGTGGGCGCGGTCATCGGCGAGTTCAGCGCCGGGGACGAGGGCCTCGGCTTCGTGATCGTGCAGTCCGGGGCGAACTCCGACACGGCGCTGGCGTTCGCCGCGATCGCGCTGCTGGGTGTGATGAGTGTGGTGCTGTTCTATGCCCTCGTACTGGCGGAGCGGACGTTGTTGCCGTGGGTGCGGGAGACGACGTCGCAGCGGTGACCGGGCCCGGGCCGGCCCCGTGTGGGGGACGGCGCCGACCCGGGCGTACGGTCACCTGTCGGCGACGGCGTGGCTCAACTGCTGGAGACGGTCAGGTTGTTGGTCCGGAAGTCCAGACCACCGGATGACGAGGTGACCTCGTAGCCGAACTGGACGTCCCCGATGGTCTCGTTGCCCATCCAGCCCTTGGTGTCCTTGATCCACTTGAGGATCGGCAGGATGTTGACGGTGCCGGAGTTCGAGTCCGAGGTGCGCAGGAACGAGAAGACCTCGTTGGCGCCGTTGTTGCCCTTGTAGACGGTCCAGGTGTGGCCGCCGAGGGTGACGTTGCCCTGCGAGGTACCGAGCGGACCGACGGCTCCGTTGTAGTTCACCCAGAGCATGATCTCGTAGTCGTAGTCGGTGTCCCAGATGTCGTACGAGGTGTTGTACGCGCCCGAGGACGGGACCGTGACGTTGTAGCTGCTGCTGAGCGAACCGAGCGAGGTGATCGTCTTGTTGACCACCTTCTTGGAGTTCGGGTACGACTTGATGCCGCCGGTGTTGGGGTGGTTGGCCCAGACTCCCCAGTTGGTACCGGAGTTGGCCCAGATGCACTGGCTGCCCGCGCCGGAGCCCCAGATGTTGTTGTAGAGCGTGTAGCCGTTCAGGCTGGTGTTGCCCCACTGGTCGCAGGAGTTCCAGACGGCGGCCGAGGCGGGGGCGGAGGCGAGACCGATGGTGGCGCCGAGCGCGAGTGCGGGCGCCAGGAGAGCCTTGGTGATCCTGTTCAGAGTGCGTGTTGCCATGGTGTCCCTTCCATGGGTGGGGGGATCTGATGTGGATCTACTGCGGCCCCAGGGTGAGGACGCAGTCTTCTCCGGCGCGCAGAGAGAGCGGTCGCGCTCCGGAGCAAGTCCTGAGGTCGATGCGGTGGGTGCGGGTGGGCCGTATCACCGCTCGGGCGTCTTGCGGGCTCCAGCTGAGGTCGACCTCGGCGCCGAACCTCGTCCGTACGCCCCGCAGTTCGCCCTTCGGGAGCGCGGCGGGCAGCGCGGGCAGGAGGACCAGCCGGTCGGGTGTCGACTGGATCAGCGTCTCGATGAGCACGGCGGGGAGCGTGTGGGCGGCGTCCGCGTTGTAGACATCCCGGCCGGGATAGTGCGCGCTCATCAGGGAGAAGTGGAAGAAGTCACCTTCCAGCACCCGGCCGAGCGCGTGCGCGACCCGCTCCCCGTCACGCAGGCGTGCCGCGGCGAGGGCGTGGTGGAGGTAGCCGTGCGCGGAGTCGTTCTCGGCACCCCGGAGTTCGAGCGCGCGGTGTGCGGCGGCCGCCAGGTCGGGGGTGTCGTAGGGGTTGATCTCGTCGAGCGGCCACACGCCGTACAGGTGGCTGAGGTGCCGGTGGTCGTACGTGTCGTCGAGCCCGGGCCAGGCCCACTCGGCGAGCGCGCCGTCGTCGTTGACGCGGTGCGGGGGCAGCCGCTCGGCGAGCGCGCGCCAGTGGTCGGCGTCCGGGCCCGGGTGGTACGCGGCAGCCGTGAGCAGGGCGTGCCGCGCCGCCGAGAGGTCCATGGCGGCGTTGAGGGCACCCCAGCTCGCGTTCGCCGGACGGTTCTCGGGTGAGTAGGAAGGGACGACGACGAGGTGGCCGTGCTCGTCGGTCCGGGTGAGGAAGTCCTCGTAGAACCGGGCGACTTCGGCGAGGGCATGCTTCAGCCGGGGGTCGTGCTCCCCGCGTGTCTCGTCGTGGTCGACGAGCGGTTTGAGCAGCCAGTCGGCGCCCGCGGTCCACAGGTGCAGGGGGTACTCACGGCTGAAGTGGTACGTGTGTCCGGACTCGCCGTCCGTGTGCGGTGGGGCGACGATGCCTCGCGCACCGAAGATGGCGCGGGCGTTGTCCCGCCAGTGCGGCAACTGCCCGTGCACCAGGGCCGCGTGGGCCTCGACGACTTCCGGCAGCGCGCCGGCGACGGCCGACGCGGTCTGCAGGTTGAGGTTGGCGTCCGTCGTGAACGCCCCTGACCACGCCGTGTCCCAGTCGCCGGTCCACAGTCCCGTGAGCCTCGGCGGCAGCATTCCGCTGGATGACAGCAGGTGGTAGCGGCCAGCTGCGAAGAGCCGTTCAAGGAGGGCGGGGCTCTTCGGCCGCTTGAGCAACTCCGAGCCGGGGAGGGCACGTTCGGCCTCTTCGGCGTCGAGGGTGAGGGAGGCGCGGGCGTACGCGGTGCGGTGGAGGTCCAGGTGACGCTCCAGGAGGCTGCCGTACGGCTCCTCGCCGCTCGGCGGCAGCAGGTCGCGCAGGCTCTGCGCCTCCGCCACCGCGTCCAGTTCCCCGGTGTGCCGTCGCACCCGGGTCAGCAGCAGGACCGACTCGGCCCCCGCCACACGCATTCCGGGCGGCGTCAGCGTCGTACGGCCGCCGGTGACCACCGCCAGCGTCACTCCGGTGTACGCACGGTCGCTGCCGGGGTAGCGGGCGCGCAGCGTGAGTACGGCGCCCTCAGGGGTGAGGACCACCCCGTTGCTGACCCTCAGTCCGTCGGGGGCGCCGGGGAGCCGGTGGTCCAGCGTGATGTCCAGAGTGAGCCCCGGGGAGGTCACGTACTGGACGATCGCGTCGTCCGCGCGCGAGACGAAGACACGACTGCTCCAGCCCGTGCAGACCGCCTCGGCGACGCCCGTGGTGAAGTCGACCGAGCGGCGGTAGCCGCGCTCCCCGCCGGCTGGCCGCCGCAGCCGCACCTGGAAGGCGGGATGGAAGGGCTGCACCCACTGCAACGGGCGCCCGTCCGTGAAGCCTTCGGCCGCGGTCACGTCCCCGGCGAGCAACCGGTCCTGGAGCGCGGGCAGTTCGGCCGCCAGCTCCGGAGGTCTCGCGTGTTCGCTGCCGTTGGGGCGGACCAGGGTGTGGTGCGTGATGATGACCCGGTCGTCGTTCGGATCGCCGAACACCATGGCGCCGTGACGGCCGTTGCCGCTCAGGAAGGCGTCCTCCCAGCGGACGGCCGGGAGCGGCTCCCAGGTGCCGTGCGCCGGGGACGGGCGCGAAGGCCGGGCGCCGGCGCTCATGGCGAGAGCACCGCCGCTCCGTAGCGTTCCAACTCCACCGAATCAGTGACCTGTTGCCCGGTGATCAGCTCCCGATGCGTACCGGGCACCTGGACCGTGACCGTCTCACGCCCGTGGTTGAGGACGAAGAGCAGGTCTCCGCGGCGGACGGCCTCGACCTGCGCGGGCAGTCCGTCGAGCACCGGTCGCACACCGGCCCCGGACGCCACGCCCGCCAACAGGTCGCGCAGCGCGGCGGGTTCGGGCAGCGTGGAGACGTACCAGGCGGATCCCTTGCGCAGTACGGCCGGGAGTCCGTCGAGTTCGCCGCCCTTGTAGACGGCCTCCGCGACGGCGTCCTCCGCGGCCTCGATCTCCTCGGACCACAACGTGCCCCGGAAGCCTTCGCATTCGGCGGTCTCCCCCGGGTCCAGAGGCCACCACTCGTGCAGCGTGTGGATGCCGAAGAGCTCCCGCAGTCGCTCGTCCATACCGCCGGGCCGGACGCGGTCGTCCTCGTCGGCGACACCGGTGAGGAAGCCGCAGACGAGGGTGCCCCCGCCGCGTACGTACGCGACGAGGTTGTCGATCGCCGCGTCGTCGAGCAGGTAGAGCTGGGGCACGACGACCAGCTTGTACGCGGACAGGTCGTGCTCCGGGTGCGCGAAGTCCGCGGTGACGTGGGCCTCCCACAGGGCGCGGTGCCAGGCGCGTAGGACCTGGGGATGGTCGACCTCGGAGGAGAGTCGGCCGTCCTGGGCGCCCGCCCACCAGGCGTTCCACTCGTGCAGGATCGCGACGTCCGACGGTGAGTGGCTGCCCGTCACTTGCTCGCTGATGCGGGCGAGTTCGGCGCCGAGCCGCTTGATCTCCTGGTAGGTGCGGCCCTGTTCCCCCGCGTGGCTGACCATGCCCGAGTGGAACTTCTCCGCGCCCTGGCGGGACTGCCGCCACTGGAAGTAGCAGACGGCGTCGGCGCCGCGGGCGACGGCCTGGAGGGACCAGAGGCGGTTGAGGCCGTGCGGCTTGGGGTGGTTGACGCCCCGCCAGTTCACGGGGCCGGCCGCCTGCTCCATCAGCATCCACGGTCCGCGGGCCTGGGAGCGCGTCATGTCCTGGATGAGCGCGCCGTTCTGGGCGCCGAACGGATCGCGCGGGTCCGGATAGATGTCGACGGATACGACGTCCTCCTCCTGGACCCACTTCCAGGCGTCCTGGCCCACCCACATCGGCATGAAGTTGGTGGTCACCGGGAGGTCCGGGGAGTACCGGCGGACGATGTCGCGCTCGGCGAGGTAACACTCCAGGAGCATGTCGGAGGTGTAGCGCTTGAAGTCCAGTACCTGCGTGGGGTTCTTCATGTAGTGGGGGTGGCGAGGCGGGAGGATCTCGTCCCAGTCGCCGTAGCCCTGGCTCCAGAAGGCCGTTCCCCAGGCGGTGTTGAGCGCGTCGAGCGTGCCGTACTTGTCCCGCAGCCAGCGGCGGAATGTGGCGGCGGCCTCGTCGCCCCAGTCGTAGGTGCAGTACTCGTTGTTGATGTGCCACATCGTGAGGGCGGGGTGGCTGCCGTAGCGGGCGGCGAGGTCCTCGGTGATGGCGGCGGCGTAGCGGCGGTAGGTCGCGCTGGAGTGCGAGAAGTGCTGCCGGCCGCCCCACCACTCGGTGCGGCCGTCCTCGTCGACGGGCAGCGTGTCCGGGTGGAGCCGGCCCATCCACGGCGGGGGCGAGGATGTGGGCGTGGCGAGGACGACCCCGATGCCGTTCTCGTGCATGAGGTCCATCAGCCGGTCCAGCCAGCCGAACTCCCTTGCTCCTGGCTTGGGTTCGAGCTTCGCCCAGGAGAAGACGCCGAGTGTGACCGAGTTGACGCGGGCCTCCTTCATGAGGCGTACGTCCTCGTGCCAGGTCTCCTCGGGCCACTGCTCGGGGTTGTAGTCGCCGCCGAAGAGGATGCGGCCGCGGGTGGCGTGGCCGAGTCCCGGGGTGGTCATCGGACGGGCTCCCCGTACTGGATGCCGCGTCCGTTGGTGGCCAGGTACACCCGGCCGTACACCCGCGGGTCACCGACGATGACCTCGCCGGTCCATCCCCACTGGTGGGCGTCGTCGTTGATCCGCACCCAGGTCTTCGCCTCGTCGTCGGAGCGGTAGACGGCGGTGATGTTCTCCGTCGAGCCGACCTGGTAGATCGCCGGGTAGTCGGCGCCGGCGGCCGCCTTGCCGAAGCCGAGGGTGTGCGAGGCCCGGCAACTGGCCACCTTCGAGAAGCTCGCGCCGCCGTCGGTGGACCGGTAGAGCCCGTTCGTCTTCACGCTCAGCCACAGGTCACCGCTCCGCCCGGGCGCCGCGACCAGCTTGAACTGGCTGTCACCGGAGGCCAGCCCATCCGCACGAGCAGTGAACGAACGGCCACTGTCAGTGCTGACATATAGCGTTCCTGTGTCGGTGTCGTATGCGTAGAAGTGCGTCGGGTCGGCCGGGTCGGCGACCGGCGTGGCGCCCTTCGGGAAGGAGGAGACCTCGGACCAGGTCGCGCCGTTGTCGGTGGAGCGGTGGGCTGCGTACTTCGTGCCGTCCCAGTGCACGAAGGACCACAGCAGCACGCTGCCGTCGGCGTTGGTGGCGATCGGCCCCGGTGCGTTCTTGGCGATGTCGGGCTGGGTTTCGAAGGGCGCCCAGGTCTGGCCTCCGTCGTTCGAGTGGGCGCCGTTGCCGTTGTCGCCCCAGCCCGCCCGGACGACGTACGACGGCTTGGCCGCGGCCTGCGCGAGTCCCGTCGCCGACCCGAACACGGGGTTCGACGCCATGCCGCGCGACGGAGACGCCGTGAGCCGCTCGTGGTACATCACGCCGATGTCCCCGAGCCCGCTCAGCAGGTGCGCCTCCCCGGCCGGAGGCGAGATCAGCTGGCGCACGGACGTCTCCTCCAGCCCGCGGATCTGCGGCGCCCAGCGCTTCAGATCGCGGGTGCCGTAGAGGGTCGCCCCCGTCCCGTACACGACGTGCTCGGAGTCGTACGGGTCCACGGCGAGCGCCTGGATCCACCAGCCGAACTTCGGCTTGTCGCCGCCCCAGTTGAGGAAAGGAGTCTCGGACACGTCGAAGACAGCGGAGTCCTTGAGGGACGTCCAAGTGCGGCCGCCGTTCGTGGTGCGGAACAGCGTGTCGATGTCGGCCCAGCGGTTGTTGGTGGAGACGACGACGGTGCCCGGACAGCGGGCGTCCACGGCGACCCCTCCGTACGCGAAGGCGTCGGCGGACCCGTCGGCCGTCGTCCCGCCCGGCTTCACGGGCGTCACATCGGTCCACTTCCCGGTCGCGATGCGCAGCTTGTGCACGCTGCCGTCGGACTGGCCGTTGGGTCCGGGCGCGTCGGCGTACGTCACGTACAGCTCGCGCGTGTGCTTGTCGTACGCCGCCCGCACCGGGACCTTGGCCGAGGTGCCGGACGGCTGCCCCGGCACGGCCTCCCAGGTCGTGCCGTCGGCCGTGCGGTACAGGTTCGCCGTGCCCGCGGTACCGTCACCGTCACCCCAGCCTGCGTAGACCGCACGCCCGGCCGCGACAAGGAACATGACGCCCTGCCCGGAGGCACTGGCCTTCGCCGGAAAGCCGCTCACGGTCGCCCAAGTAGCCCCACGGTCGGTGGACTTGAGGAGCCCGTCGTGCCGCGTACCCAGCCACAGCGTGTCGCTGTCCCGCGGGTCCACGAGCAGACGCTCGCCCGCGCCCCGCCCGTCCTCGTTGGCACCGAGCTTCACATCCAGGTCGGTCCGGGCCCAGGTGGCACCGCGGTCCTCGGACCGCAGCACCGCGCCGTTGCCGGCCCACGACTGGGCGTACGTACCGAGGGAGAGGTACACGCGGTCGGGACGGGCAGGGTCGACGGCGATCGCCTCCACACCGAGGAGGTTCCAGTCGTCCCACCCGAGGTGGTCGGTGAGCGGGGTCCAGCGGGCGGCACGGTCGTCCCAGCGGTAGGCGCCACCGATGTCGGTACGGGCGTAGGCGAGGCCGCGCACGGAGGGGTGGAAGAGAACGCCGGTGATGAATCCGGTGCCGCCTATGACGACGTTGCGCCAGCGGTAGGCGGGCGCGTCGGCCTCCGAGGCCGCCAGTGCGGGGCCGGCGGCGGCAGAGACAGCGGAGACGGCGACCGTGGCGGCGGTCCCGGCAAGGACGGCTCGTCTGCTGAGGCGGGGCGTGCGCATGACATACCTCGTTCTAAGAAAGGGGAAGTTTCAAAGGTGGAGTGGCGACGCCCCGCCAAGGGGCGCGGGGAACTGCGCGACCAGCCACGACGGATCCGCATCCGGAAGCTCACAGAAGCTCCCGCTCGGGCTTCAGCCCTTGACCGCGCCGGTGAGCATGCCCTTCTTGAAGTGGCGCTGGACGAAGGGCGAGAGGACGGCGACGGGGAGGAGAGCCATGACCATGACCGCCATCTGCACGGCGAGGGCCGACAACTGGCCGGTCTTGATGGCCTGGCCCATCCCGACCGGCGCCTCCTGCTTCTGGACCAGTTGGATCATGACGTTCTGGAGCGGCATCATGTCCTGGTCGTTGAGGTAGAGCGAGGCGTTGAACCAGGCGCTCCAGTAGCCGACGGCGTAGAAGAGCGTGATCACCGCGATGACCGCGCGGGAGAGCGGCATGACGATCTGCCACAGGATGCGGAAGTCACCGGCGCCGTCGATGCGGGCGCTGTCGATGAGTTCCTGCGAGATCCCAATGAAGAAGCCGCGCAGCACCAGAATGTTGAAGACACTGATCGCGCTCGGCAGGATCAGCGCGAGATAGCTGTCCGTCAGACCGAGGGTCTGCACCAGCAGATAGGTCGGGATGAGACCGGCGCTGAAGAACATGGTCGCCAGTAGCAGCATCAGGATCCAGCGGTGGCCGACTGATCCGCTGCGGGACAGGCCGTAGGCGCACAGGACGGAGACGGTCATCGAGAAGATAGTGCCGACCAGGGTGACCAGGACGCTGATGACAGTGGCCCGGGTGACCTGTCCACCGCTGAGCAGTTCCTGGTAGGCGATGAAGGTGATGCTCTTCGGCACCATCACCAGACCGCCGGCCTCGTCGATGGTCTTGCGCGAGGACAGGCTGGTGACGACCACGATCCACAGCGGGAAGAGCACCCCCAGGCAGGCGAGGGCCAGCACCAGGCCCTTGCTCGCGACGCCGGCCTTGCCGGGCTCTTCCTCCCACACCGGCCGGGGCGGGGCGGACCACCACCGGGGCGCCTTCTCGCGTACGGGTTCGGCGTCCTGTCGCGGCTCCCACATCAGGGACGTCATTTCTTGTACACCCCCTGCTCGCCCATGAGATGGGCCACTTTGTTCGCGGCGAGGACCAGGCCGAGGCTGACGACGCCCTTGACTAGTCCCGCGGCGGCCGCGTATCCGAAGTCCTGGTTGCGGACGCCGGTCCACCACACGAAGGTGTCGAGGACTTCCGAGGCGCCCGGTCCCACCATGTCGCGTTGCAGCAGGATCTGTTCGAAGCCGACGGTGAGGGCGTCACCGACACGCAGCACCAGCAGCAGGGCGATCACCGGGCGCAGCGCGGGCAGCGTGACGTGCCACATACGGCGCCAGCGGTTGGCCCCGTCCATCGCGGCGGCCTCGTACAGGTCGGGGCTGACCGAGGACAGGGCGGCGAGGAAGACGATGATCCCCCACCCGGCGTCCTTCCACACGCTCTGGGCGGTGATCAGAAACTTGAAGGTGTCCGGGTCGGTCATGAAGTCGAGGCCGTCGTACCCGTGCTGCCGCAGGAGCTGGGAGAAGATGCCGGCTCCGCCGAAGAGCTGCTGGAAGACGGCGATGACCAGCACCCACGAGAAGAAGTGCGGCAGGTAGAGGACCGCCTGTGCGACCGCCCGCACCCGGGGCCTGATCACGCTGTTGATGAGCAGCGCGAGCAGGATCGGGATCGGGAAGAACAGTACGAGCTGGAGGAAGAACAGCACCAGGGTGTTCTGTACGGCGTTCCAGAAGGCCGAGTCCTCGAAGATCCGCTGGAAGTTCTCCAGGCCGACGAAGGGGCTGTTCAGCATCGAGACGACGCCGTTGTCGCTGATGTAGGGGTCGTAGTCCTGGAAGGCGACGACGTTGCCGAGGATCGGTACATAGTTGAAGAGCAGGACCAGGAGGACGGCCGGCAGCGTCATCAGGAGCAGGACGCGGTCGCGTCTGAACCTGAGGCGCAGGCTCACCTTGTCCGGGCGTTGTTTCTCCCGGGAGCCGGTGGCGCCGCCGGGCGCCACCGGAGACTTCTCCGTCGTTTCGGCCTCGACCTTGCTCCGAGGCACCGTGCTGTGGGACACGGCCGTTCTCCTCGCCTCAGTACCTGGTCAGTTCGCCGCCGAGCCGTTCTCGTCGAGGAGCTTCTGGTACCAGTCGCGGAGCTTGTCGCCGCCCTTGCTCTTCCAGTCGGAGACGGCCTGCTGCATGTCGCTGATCTTCTTGCGGCCGCGGGTGATGTCGTCCTCCAACTGCTCGAAGTCGTTGGAGAGGTTGGTGTAGCGGGTGGGCTCGGTGATCTGCATGCCGTAGAAGGTCGACTTCTTGGTGAAGGCGCCCATCCGCTGCTGCCACTCGACCTGTTCCCGGGTGATGTCGGGGAGGTCGGGGTGGGCGAGGGTCGGGGCGGGGCTGGCGACCATGACGTAGGCGTTGATGGCTTCCTGGTTGCCCTTGTCGTTCTTGACGGGCACACCGTCCTTGACGGTGTAGTGCGTGCCCTCGACCCCGTAGTTGGTGAGCATGTACTCCTTGGTGCCGTACGGGGCCGCGGTGACGTTGGCGACGGCCAGCGCGTCACGGATGACGGACTCGGAGGCGCCCTTGTTGATGAAGGCGAAGATGTTGGCCGGCATCGTGGCGAAGATGCTCGGGTCGCCACCGTCGTGTCCGAAGATGTCCATGCCGCTGATCCGGAACTTCTTGTTCTGAGTGGCCTGGGAGGCCTGCTGCCCGTACCAGCTGGAGATGTCGTTGTTGTAGATCAAGAACTCGCCGGCGGCGAACTTGGTGCTGGGGTCGACGGCCTGGCTCTTGCCCAGCTTGAAGTCGGGGTGGACGACCCCGGCGGCGAAGAGCTTGCGGGTCCACTCCAGCGCCTCGAGGAATTCCTCGGTCTCGACGCGGTAGACCAGTTTGCCGTCCACGAGATTCCAGCCGAGCGGCTTCTCGCTCCCGGAGAGTACGCCCCAAGCGTTGAACGCGGTCCACTTCATGTCGCCGCACGCCCACCGCTTGGCCCTGGCGTTGGTGATGTCCTTGGCCAGCGCCATGAACTCGTCGGCGGAGGTGGGCAGTTCGTAGCCCTCCTCGTCGAAGATGTCCTTGCGGTAGAGGGGCACGATGTTGGGGACGTACGAGGCGGGCATCGGCAGGCCGCGCAGCTTGCCGCCGAAGATGCAGCGCTGCCAGGCGTCGGTCGGGATGGCCGCGAGGTTCGGGTACTCCTTGACCTTGTCCCCGGACAGGTAGGGGCCCAGGTCGGCGAACTTGCCGATGATGGCGCTGGGTATCTTGCCGCCCATGTTCCAGCCGGGGATGACCACCATGTCGGGGACCTTGCTGGAGGCGAGGACCGCGCCGAGCTTCTGGTCGTAGGTGTTGCCGTCCTGGTTCTGCCAGGCGACGTCGACGCCGATCAGGTCGTTCATCGCCGTGTAGTAGGCGTTGTTCCCCTTCGGTGGGGAGCCCCAGAACGGCGACATGATGGTGACCTTGCCGCCCTTGCCGAGCTTCTTCGGGACCGAGGTCTTCAGATCGGCGAGGTCGAGCTTGCTGGTGAAGCCGACCGCGGAGCCGTTCTTGGAGGGGATGTCGGGCGTCACCACGTTGGTGGCCACGAACGCCGGCAGCAGCTTCTTGGCGTCCTTGCCCGACGTGGCGCCTTCCCGCGAACCGCTGTCCGAACCGCCGCAGGCGGCGAGCAGTGGCATCCCTCCCGCCACCGCTGCGGTGGCGACCGCCGTGGAGGCGAGGAAGCTTCTCCGGCTCGGTCCGGAGGAGGCGGAGGCGGCATTCGGCGTCATTGCGTCAACCCTTCGTGGCGCACAGCAGGACACCCGGCGGTGTGGCCGTCGGCTGCGGTGTCTTGAGTGGAACTGGCTGAGCTGAAGCGGACCTCGGAGAATTGCGCGCCCGGAGGGCATCTTCGACAGTCGAAGCGCTTCGATGTTGCTGCGAGGTTAAGTGAACACCTGGGGGTGCACAAGAGCCGATTCCAAGATTCCCCATAGCCGTAAAGGTCTGAACCGGTCTCTTCCGACCCTTGGGATGTCGGTGGGGATTCGGAGTTGTTGCGTCGGGGTGTCTTGACACCCACCCCTCTGTCGAATGAGCATCGAAGCGCTTCGAAAGTCCTTCACCACTCTTCCGCAACTTCCGCAGAGGGATCTTCCCGTGACCGCACAAACGCCGCCTTTCCGCGAATCGCAGCTGCCGTTCGCGAAGCGCATCGACGATCTTCTGTCGCGGCTCACCCTGGAGGAACGGGTCGCGATGCTGCACCAGTTCGGGCCCGCGGTGGAGCGGCTCGGCGTCGCCGCGTTCCGCACCGGCCAGGAGGCACTGCACGGGGTGGCCTGGATGGGCCCCGCGACGGTGTTCCCGCAGGCGGTCGGCCTCGGCGCGACCTGGAACGACGAGCTCGTACGCCGGATCGGCGAGGCGGTCTCCACCGAGATCCGCGCGATGCGCTCGCGCGACGACCGCATCGGCCTCAACGTCTGGGCCCCCACGGTCAACCTGCTGCGCCACCCCCTGTGGGGCCGCAACGAGGAGGGCTACTCGGAGGACCCGAAGCT
The DNA here is from genome assembly GCF_008905045.1 of Streptomyces albicerus. Classification (GTDB taxonomy): domain Bacteria; phylum Actinomycetota; class Actinomycetes; order Streptomycetales; family Streptomycetaceae; genus Streptomyces; species Streptomyces albicerus. Next base: position 32,496 of record NZ_VWMY01000043.1, on the reverse strand, counting down.
CACCTCGGCGATCGCCACCGCCTACACCCGCGGGCTGCGCGGCGACCACCCCGCGTACTGGCGTACGGCCCCGGTCCTCAAGCACTGGCTCGCGCACAACAACGAGACGAACAGGGACACTTCGTCGAGTTCCGTCCGCCCGCGCGTGCTGCACGAGTACGACCTGCGCGCCTTCCGCGAGACCGTCGAGGCGGGCACGGTGGCCGGCGTGATGCCCGCGTACAACCTGGTCAACGGCCGCCCCAACCACGTCTCGCCGTATCTGCGCGAGCACCTGCGCACCTGGACGGACCAGGACCTGCTGGTCTGCTCGGACGCGGGCGCGCCCTCGAACCTGGTGGACTCCGAGCACTACTTCGACACGCACGAGGAGGCAACGGCCGCCGCGCTGATCGCCGGCGTCGACAGCTTCACGGACCATGGCACGGACAGCTCGAAGATCGTCGAACGCGTCCAAGGAGCTCTGGACCAGGGCCTGTTGACCGAGTCGGACATCGACGCGGCGGTCCGCCGCCAGCTCGCGATCCGCTTCCGCCTCGGCGAGTTCGACCCGCGCCTGGACCCGTACGCGGAGACGAAGGACTTCGACACCCCGGCCCACCGCGCCCTCGCCCGGGAAGCGGCGGAGCAGGCCGTCGTCCTCCTCAAGAACGACGACCTGCTCCCCCTCACCGAAGAGGGCACCCGCATCGCGGTGGTCGGCCTCCTCACCGACGAGTGCAAACTCGACTGGTACAGCGGCACCCTCATCCACCGCTCCACCCCGCTCGAAGGCCTCTACGAGCGCTTCGGCGCCGAACACGTGGACTTCGCCGAGGGCGTGGACCGCGTACGCCTGAAGACCTCCGCCGGTACGTATCTGAGCGTGCCGCGGGCCGACGACGCGACCGACGAGGTGCGGGGCGCCGAGGGCGCGCTGGACCCGGCCCTGCTCGCGGGCCGCACCGACCTGCCCCCGCTCACCACCGACACCACCGGCACCGAGCTCGCGCTGATCGACTGGGGCGAGGGCGTCCTCACCTTCCGCGCCCCCGACGGCCGCTACCTCTCGGTGGCCGACGACGGCCTCGTGCGCGCTTCCGCCGATCAGCCGGGCGGCTGGGTCGTCCAGGAGACATTCCGCCTGGAGCCCCACGATTCCCACGGGAACGGCCACCTCCTGAAGCACGTCGGTACGGGGCGCTACGTCTCTGTCACCGCCGACGGCGTAAAGGTTGCCGCGGAGAACCCGGAAATCTTCGAGCTGGAGATCAGCGAACGGGGCGAGGACGCGGTGGCGCGCGCGGCCGCCTCGGCCGATGTCGTCCTCGTGGTCGCGGGCAACGACCCGCACATCAACGGCCGCGAGACGGAGGACCGCGCCACTCTCCTCCTCCCCGCCCACCAGCGGCGACTCCTGGACGCGGCCAGGACCGCGAACCCGCGCACGGCCCTGATCATCACGTCCTCGTACCCCTACGCGGTCGACCCCGCCAACCTCCCCGCCCTCCTGTGGACGGCCCACGGCGGCCAGGCGGCCGGCACCGCCCTGGCCCGCGTCCTGGCCGGCGACGTCTCCCCGGCGGGCCGCCTCCCGCAGACCTGGTACGCCGCGGACGCGGACCTCCCCGATCTCCTCGACTACGACGTGATCGGCGGGCGCCAGACGTACCTGTACTTCGAGGGCACCCCGCTCTTCCCGTTCGGCCACGGCCTGTCGTACGCGTCCTTCGCGTACGGGGACTTCGCGGCGCACGCGGGCGAGAACTCGGTCCACGTCACCTTCACGGTCACCAACACCGGCGACGTCGCGGCCGACGAGGTGCCCCAGCTCTACACCCGCGCGGTGGCCCCGTCCGTCCCCCGCCCCCGTCGCGAACTCCTGGCCCACCGCCGGATCCACCTGGTCCCCGGCGCCTCCACCGAGCTGACCTTCGAACTCCCGCTCTCCGCCTTCGAGTTCTGGGACGTGGCCCAGGGCTCGTGGCGTCTGGAACCGGGGGCGTACGAACTCCTCGCGGGCGCGTCCAGCGAGGACATCCGCCTCCGCGAGACGCTCGAGCTGGACGGCCCGCCCACCGCCCCGCGCGCGGTCCTCGAACACGGCCTGAACGCAGCCGACTTCGACGAGCAGCAGGGCGCGGAGATCGTCGACCGCACGAAGCAGACGGGCGAAGCGGTGACACCGGCACACAACAACGCCGAACTGGTCTACCGCGCCTGCGACTTCGGAACGGGCACCCCCGGCAACGCCGCCACCCGGTCCGTCACGGTCGACGTGTCAGGCAAGGGCTCGGTCGAACTCGCCCTGAACGGCGGCCCGGTGATCGCCCAGTTCGACATCACGCCCACGGCGGGACCGTACGACTACACGACGGCCACCGCCCCGTTCCCCGCGGCAGAGGTCCACGATCTGCACATCAGGCTGCGCGGCCCGTTGCGGCTCGCGCACGTCGGCTTCTCCGGTTGAGGGTCCGGATCAGGCCGACGACAAAAGGAAGGGGCCCGGCACCGGAAGGCATCGGTGCCGGGCCCCTTCGTCCGGGGGTGGGTGGGTCACCCCTCGGGCTTGATGAGCCCGCGCTCGTAGGCGCGGATCAGGCGCCGGGGTACGGCGTACTCCCGCCCGTCGGCGAAGAACGGGACGAGATCGGGAGTCGACGCCTTCCACTGAGCCCTGCGGTGACGGGTGTTGGAGCGGGACATCTTGCGCTTCGGAACTGCCATGCCCGGCACTCTACATGAAAACGATTGTCACAAGCTATAGGGGCTGGCAGCAGGAACTAGAGAGCAAGTCCCGTCAGCACCAGCACCCGCTCGTAGGTGTAGTCGTCCATCGCGAACTTCACGCCCTCACGCCCGACACCGGACTGCTTCACGCCGCCGTACGGCATCTGGTCGGCGCGGTACGAGGGAACGTCGCCGATCACCACGCCACCCACCTCCAGCGCACGGTGAGCGCGGAAGGCGGTCTGCAGATCATGGGTGAACACCCCTGCCTGCAGCCCGTACTTGGACTCGTTGACGGCGGCGAAGGCGGCAGCCTCCCCCGCCACCTTCTGCACGGTGAGAACGGGCCCGAAGACCTCCTCGCAGGAGATCGTCACATCGGCCGGTACGTCGACGAGGACGGTCGGCGCGTACGAGGCACCGTCGCGCTTGCCTCCGGCGAGCAGCGTGGCGCCGGCCGCGACGGCCTCGTCGACCCACGACTCGACGCGCTTGGCGGCGTCCTCGCTGACCAGCGGCCCGACATCGGTCTTGTCGTCGGACGGATCCCCGGTGACCTGGGCCTCGACAGCGGCGACGATCCGAGGCAGCAGCCGCTCGTAGACCGCCGCGTCCGCGATCACCCGCTGCACGGAGATGCAGGACTGCCCGCCCTGGTAGTTGGAGAAGGTGGCGATACGGGTCGCCGCCCAGTCCAGATCCTCGTCACTCGCCCAGTCGGCGAGTACGACGGCCGCGCCGTTGCCGCCCAGCTCCAGCGTGAGGTGCTTGCGCGGCACGGAGTCCATGATCGCGTAGCCGACCTTGTCCGACCCGGTGAAGGAGATGACGGGCAGCCGCTCGTCCTGCACCAGGGCGGGCATCCTGTCGTTGGCGACGGGCAGCACCGACCAGGAACCGGCCGGGAGATCGGTCTCGGCGAGCAGCTCTCCGATGAGCAGACCGCTCAGCGGCGTGGCGGGAGCGGGCTTCAGGATGATCGGGGCACCAGCGGCTATGGCGGGGGCGATCTTGTGGGCGCACAGGTTCAGCGGGAAGTTGAAGGGCGCGATCCCCAGCACGACGCCCTTCGGGAACCGCCGAGTGAAGGCGAGCCGCCCCTGACCGCCCGGGTCGGTGTCGAGCCGCTGCGCCTCGCCCCCGTTGAACCGACGGGCCTCTTCCGCGGCGAACCGGAACACGGACACGGCCCGCCCGACTTCACCGCGGGCCCACTTGACCGGCTTGCCGTTCTCGGCGGAGATGAGCCGGGCGATCTCCTCGGTCCGCTCCACGAGCCGCCTGCTCACATGGTCGAGAGCGGCGGCCCGCACATGAGCGGGGGTCGCGGCGAACTCGTCCCGCACGGCGTGAGCGGCGGCGACGGCCTCCTCGACCTGAGCGTCACTCGGCACGCTGACCTGGCCGACGAGGCGGCCGTCCCACGGGGAGGTGACATCGAAGGTGGACTCGCCGGTGGCGGGGCGGCCGGCGAGCCAGAAAGCGTGCGTGGAGGTCATGTGCGAGTCCGGGCCCTTCCCTGGTGGGGGTGTCCTTGGTCTTTCCTCGTCCACGGTAGGGCCACCGTGGCGACGGGGCGTCTGTCCGAGTCGTAGCACTCGCGGGCCGGGGTACGCCGCTTTGGCCTAGTCACCGACCTGTTTTCGCCCCCGCCGCCCCTACCCATTCCCGTCCCCTGGGGCTCCGCCCCAGACCCCGTCTCGGGGGCCAGCCCCCGAACCCCCGCTCCTCAAACGCCGGAGAGGCTGATTTTCAGCGGGGGTCTGGGGGCGCAGCCCCCAGGGACGGGACGGGTAGGGGCGGCGGGGGCGAAAAAACCCCTCACTCCCCCGCCGCCGTCGCCTTCAGCGCCAGCCACAACTCCATCCGCACATCCGGATCATCCAGCGACCGCCCGAGGATCTCCTCGACCCGCCGCATCCGATACCGCAACGTATGCCGATGCACCCCAAGATCCGCCGCGGCCGCATCCCACTGCCCATGCCGCGACAACCACGCCCTCAACGAGGCGACAAGATCCCCCCGCCCCGTCGCATCGTGCTCGTAGAGGGCCCGCAGAAGCCCATCGGCAAAGGCCCGCACAGCATCATCCGCAAGCAACGGCACCACAGACCCCGCAGCCAGCTCCTCATGCTCGACCAGCACCCGCCCCCGCCGCCGGGCGACCGACAAGGCCTGCTCGGCCTGCTTGTAGGCGGCCCCGGCGGCAATGGGCCCGGCGGGCGCGGACAGCCCGACAACGAGCTCGTCCTCGTCGCCCCCCTGCTCGGCCCCGCCCCGAGCGACCCCGACGGCCTCCGCGTACCGAGTACACGCAGAAACGACCGCACCCCCGTCCGCGGCGAGCACGACAAGCCGCTCGCCGTCAGGCACAACAAGCACGGCCTCCCCGGACCGAGCAGCCGCGGACTCCACCACCTCGACGAGCCCGCCCACCGGATCACCCCCGGCGTCGACAAGCACAGACGCAGCCGCCTCGGCACCGGACGCATCCACCCCGCCGACGCCGCCCCCGGCCCGAGCCCGCCCCGCAGAGGCAGACGCGGTCTCGGCGAGAATCATCCGGTAAGGCGCATCCAGCAGCCCGCCGTACAAATCCCCGGCAACCCCCCGAGCATGATCCGGCTGCCCGGCCAACAGCATCCGCAACACAGCCGCCCCGATCCGCTGCTCAGCGGCATGCAACGACCGAGACCGCTCAGTGGTCAGCGTCAACAGGGCGATCGCGGAGTGCACGGCGTACCGCTCAGCCGTACCCAACGCGGCCGCGGTGCCCACAGCCAACGCGGCCCGCGCCCGCCGCCCCGTACCGAGTGAGTGCAGCTCGACCCGGTCCTCCCCGTCCTCACCCTCCGCGCCGACCACGGCACTCGCGGGCGCGGCCCGCTCCCGCAACCGCTCCACATCCCCGGTGAGCCGAGCGGCCCGCCGCCCGGCCCACTCGGGCGCGGTGGCGACAACGGCCCCGGACGCGTCGTACAACGCGGCCCATCCGTCGACCTGCGAGGCGAGCGCGGACAGCAGCCCTTCGGGCCCATCGCTCAACGCCTGCTTCGTAAGCTCCCGTTGGGCGGCGAACCCGGCAGTCACGGCCCGGTACTGGTCGGCGGCGATGGCAGCGGACACGGCCTTGCTGATGGCGAGAAACGGCGTACGCCGGGGCACCTCCAGCAGCGGAAGCCCCTCCTCCCCTGCCGCGTCGACCAGGGCTTTGGGAATCTCCTCGTAGTGCACCCCGACGGCGAAGCCGAGCCCGGCCACCCCGGCACCCACCAGCCGCTTCACATACCGCCGCATGGCGTCGGCGTCCTCGGCGTCCAGCTTGAGCGCGGTGATGAGCAGCAGCTCCCCGCCCTCCATGTAGGGCACGGGGTCGGTGAGTTCGCTGGCGTGGACCCAGCGCACAGGGGTGTCCAGACGTTCCTCGCCTGCGCGCACGGTGAGTTTGAGCGCCGAGTGATGGACGAGCGAGGCGAGCGTGGGGGGCATGGGGCCTTCAGGTCTTCACAGGTTCTTCGACGGTCACGGGCAACGTGATCTTTGTGATTCTTTGGCCGCGGCGTATGAACGACCTATGTCGATTCTGCCTCACCGTACGGTCAACCCGTGACCATATGTCCGGACGTCCTGCTCGGCTCACTCCTCAAAAATCCCTCAGAAACGTCTCAGGAGCCCCACAGCCCCCTCACGCACCTCAGCTGCGCAGATCCACCAGCAACGGCGGCGCGTGCTCGCCCCGCACACTGGTGAGCGAGAGCACCGCGTGCCCCGGCGGCACCCCGTGCGCCAGCTCGGACGCGGACCACCGCTCCCGCTCGACCTGCCGCACGGTCACGGCCCGGGCCGTCGGCGCATGCCCGGTGATCACCCGCCGCAGCATGTGCACGGCCTTCCCGGCCGGCGTCTCGGCGATGATCTGCCGGTCGGTGACGTCCCGCGCCTCGGTCCACTCCTTGCCCCACACCTCGGCGAAGTCCTGCCCGTCCCACGGCGTGAGCCCGGACAGCGCCATCCGGCACCCGATCGCACCGAGCAGCGGCGACCGCAGGGGCCGCGGCGCGTCGTCGAGCGTACGGAGCGTCATCACGACGCCGGCGTTGGCGGACCGCAGCCGCTGAATCCCGCGTACGGCCTCAGGCGTGATGACCCCGGTGGCGTCGTCGAGCACGAGGCAGGCGAACAGCGACCGGTCCTCCCGCAGGGCGACACTGGCCGCGAACTGGGCGAGCACGAGCCGCGCGAGAATCCGGGAGGCGTCGGCATGTCCGCGCTCGGGCAGATCGATCCGCACGCGTACGGGATGGTCGAGGGCTCGCAGCGAGAAGGGCCGGGACTGTCCGGAGGTGTCGAAGAAGCCGGCGAAGGCGGGCCGGTCAAGCAGGGCCACCCGATCCGCGAGCACGCCTCCCACGTCTCCGGGATGCCCCAACTGCCGCTCCCGCGCGTCGAGTTCCCGCAGCAACGACTCCTGACCCGCCTCCGTGAGCGCCTTGCGGAGCGCACCGAGCGGGCCGGGCGCGCCGTCGAGGAGCTGCCTCAGCTCGGGTACGGACGGGAAGCGCCCGTGAACGGCGCGGTACGGCCCGAGCAGCTGGGCGAGCACGGTGGTGGACCGCCGGCTGTCCCCGCCGGGATGCGGATCGGCGAGATCCCCGACGAGCGCCTCGGCGAGCACGGCCGCGGCCTCGTCCGGGTCGGTGGTGCCGCCGTACAGATCGAGGTCGTACACGGAGTCGGGGTTCCCGACCCGCACCACGACGTCGTACGCGTCGGCCGGCCCGAGCCCGGCCCCCGCGGCCCCGACCACGACCACGGCGGCCCGCCCGGCGAGCGCGTGCAGACACAGCGACTCGGCGAGCGGCCAGACGACACCGCCGGTCTTGCCGGACCCGGCGGGCCCGACGGCGAGCAGCGAGGTGCCGAGGAGCTCCGGCCCAAGGGCCAGCCCCGTCCCGCGATAGGAGTACGGATTCCGCGGGTCGTCGGCGGTCGTACCGAGCCGTACCTGTCCGGTGACGAGGTCGTGCGTCGCGAGCCGCCCCGGGAGGTCCCGGTCCCCGGAGGGATGCAGACACGCGGCGGCGCCGTCCCTCAGCACGGCCCCGCTGAAGGTGGCGAGACTGTGCCGCCCGCTCCGTACGCCCTGCCAGGCCCGGGCGATCCGCGCGTGATCGACATCGCGCATGAGCCCGGTCCGCGCTTCGGCGGCAAGCCGGTCGGCGGCATCGGCGGCACCGGCGCCCCGCAGCTGGTTCCACTGGGCGGGATCCTCCTCGGGCACGGGCGGCCGTTCGCTCACGGGTGCGGCCCGACGCCAGGCGGGCAGCCCGTAGCGCCGCCACACCTCACTCCACCGGCCGAGCCGCCCGACTCCGATCATGATCCCGAGCGCGATGACCAGGTAGTAGGCGTAGACGACCACGACGGATCCGAAGCTGTGCGGCTCGGCCCAGGAGTCCGGAATCATCGCGTAGAGCGGCAGCAGCCACCAGCCGCCGAGATAGCCGTTCCACAGCAACGACCAGATCAGCCACCCCACAAGAAAGGCGACCAGCGCCCCGCTCAGCAACTGCCGGGCCGGAATCTCCTCGGGCTCCTCCTCCGGCCGTGGCCGATGCCCGAACCGCCACACACCCGGCGCGGCCTCGGGCCGCGGAGTCCGCAGCCACGCGAGAAAGGCCGACCCGTCCGACACGGGCGACCCCCCGGGCGCCTGCGCGGGCCGTGGTGGCACCTGCGGCGGCCCCGCCGGCCGCGGCACACGATCGGCGTGCGTGCCCCGTGCGTCCTGCGTGCCGTCGCTGTCCATCGCCTCTGCCACCCCTGACCAGCCGCTCCATATGTCGTTAGCCAGTCAATCTAATGCCCCCACAAGGGGAGTTCACCGCTTACCGGGCCGGACTCGTCCGGGCACGGCCGCCCCCGGACCTTGACCGCTCCACGCCCACGCTATGTCCACGGCGGACAAGCGAATCTCCTGACAACGCCCAGATGGAGCATGCCCACCCCCCGTCCCCGGCCATAGCCTGCGAAGAAGGAAGCCGAGCGTCCGAAGAAACCCGTTCGCAAGTCGTCCGTAAGCCGTTCGCAAGACCCCCAGGGAGCCCCTCATGAGCGCACTTCCGCAGGAGCGCCGTGTCGTCACCGCCATTCCCGGTCCGAAGTCGCAGGAGTTGCAGGCCCGCCGCACCGCCGCGGTCGCGGCCGGTGTGGGGTCCGTGCTGCCCGTGTTCACCGCGCGGGCGGGCGGCGGGATCATCGAGGACGTCGACGGGAACCGGCTGATCGACTTCGGTTCCGGCATCGCCGTGACCAGCGTCGGCGCGAGCGCCGAGGCCGTCGTGCGCCGGGCGAGCGCCCAGCTCCAGGACTTCACCCACACCTGTTTCATGGTCACGCCGTACGAGGGGTACGTGGCCGTCGCCGAGGCGCTGGCCGAGCTGACGCCGGGCGACCACGCCAAGAAGAGCGCCCTCTTCAACTCGGGCGCCGAGGCCGTCGAGAACGCCGTCAAGATCGCGCGGGCGTACACGAAGCGACAGGCCGTCGTCGTGTTCGACCACGGGTACCACGGGCGTACGAACCTCACGATGGCGCTGACCGCGAAGAACATGCCGTACAAGCATGGCTTCGGCCCGTTCGCGCCCGAGGTCTACCGCATGCCGATGGCGTACGGCTACCGCTGGCCGACCGGTCCGGAGAACGCGGGCCCCGAGGCCGCCGCGCAGGCCATCGACCAGATCACCAAGCAGGTCGGTCCGGACAACGTGGCCGCGATCATCATCGAGCCGGTCCTCGGCGAGGGCGGCTTCATCGAGCCGGCCAAGGGCTTCCTGCCCGCGCTCAGCAAGTTCGCGTCCGACAACGGGATCGTCTTCGTCGCCGACGAGATCCAGTCCGGGTTCTGCCGTACCGGCCAGTGGTTCGCCTGCGAGGACGAGGGCATCGTCCCGGACCTGATCACCACGGCCAAGGGCATCGCGGGCGGTCTGCCGCTCGCCGCCGTGACGGGCCGCGCCGAGATCATGGACGCCGCGCACGCGGGCGGCCTGGGCGGCACCTACGGCGGCAACCCGGTGGCCTGCGCGGGCGCCCTCGGCTCGATCGAGACGATGAAGGAGCTCGACCTCAACGCGCGGGCGAAGAACATCGAGGCGGTCATGAAGGCCCGCCTCGGCGCGATGGCCGAGAAGTTCGACATCATCGGAGACGTCCGAGGCCGCGGCGCCATGGTCGCCATCGAGCTGGTCACGGACCGTACGACGAAGGAGCCGAACCCGGCGGCGACCGCCGCGCTCGCCAAGGCCTGCCACCAGGAGGGCCTGCTGGTCCTGACCTGTGGCACATACGGCAACGTGCTGCGCTTCCTGCCGCCGCTGGTCATCGGCGAGGACCTGCTGACCGAGGGCCTCGACATCATCGAGCAGGCTTTTGCCCGCATCTGAGCGGAGTCTGCCTCATCGGTTCCGGTCTCGGGGCAGCGAGGAGCGGGGCGTGTGAAGAACGTGTGCGAGGTGCATGGCGGGACGCGATTCCGTCTGTCGGACGCCCTGCCCCTGACGTAGGTTCTACCCAGATGAGAGATACACCCCGCCCACAGGGGACTGTGGGTGACACCGGGTCGGGGCCTCCCCAGCTTCGCCCTGGTCGTGCCATCGCGCACACAACCGGAGCCTCCGGCTCTGGATCTCCTCACCGATCGGACAGTCGCCCGCCCCAAACCCCCCGGGGCGAGCGACAACCCGATCTGATCGGCCGCCCCGGAACTACCCCCCCTGTTCCGGGGCGGCCGGCCTGGGTTCTGGGCCCGTTGGTCCTCCTCTTCGCCTTCCTCACCTGGCAGGCCGCCGTCGACACCCCGCTGCGCCGCGCGGACGAGCGCCTGGCCGGGTCGATCACGGACAGCCGCCTCCCGAACGGCGCCGCCGAGTTCCTCGCGGACCTCGGCAACGTCACGGTCGCCGTCCCGGTCCTGCTCGCGGTCTCCGCGTACGCCTGCCGGCGCGCACGGCGCGCATCCCTCCTCCGCTGGTGGCTCCCACCCTTCGCGGCCCTGATCACGATGGCCGCCGTTCCGGTCCTGGTCGTTCCGATGAAGGAAGCCATCGGCCGCACCGGCCCGCCCGGCATGGCGGGCGACGGCTACTACCCCTCGGGCCACACGGCCACAGCCGCCGTCGCCTACGGAGCGGCCGTCCTCCTCCTGCTCCCATGGCTCCACAGCCGCTATCGCCGACGCGAACTCGTCATCGGCTATCTGGTGCTGGTGGCGGCCGTGAGTTTCGGGCTGGTCCGGCGCGGCTACCACTGGACGCTGGATGTGGCGGGGAGCTGGTGTCTGAGCGCCATGCTGCTGCTGGGGCTCACGATGTTCCTGAGCCGCAGCGGCAGCAAAGCTCCTCAGCCGAAGTAGCCGTCGAAGTTCTTCGAGAACTCCCAGCTGCCGTACCGGTCCCAGTTGATCGACCACGTCATCAGGCCGCGGAGTGCGGGCCAGGTGCCGTGGGTCGCGTACGGGCCGCAGTTGGTCTTCTTCGTCAGGCAGTCCAGGGACTTGTTGACCTCGGACGGCGGTACGTGTCCGTTGCCCGCGTTCGTGGACGCCGGCATACCGATCGCCACCTGGTCGGGCCGCAGCGGCGGGAAGACGTTGCCGGCGTCGCCCGCGACCGGGAAGCCCGTCAGGAGCATGTCGGTCATGGCGATGTGGAAGTCCGCGCCGCCCATGGAGTGGTACTGGTTGTCGAGGCCCATGATCGGGCCGGAGTTGTAGTCCTGGACGTGGAGGAGTGTCAGGTCGTCGCGCAGGGCGTGGATGACCGGGAGGTAGGCGCCGGCGCGCGGGTCCTGGCCGCCCCACTTGCCGGTTCCGTAGTACTGGTAGCCGAGTTGGACGAAGAAGGTCTCCGGGGCCATCGTCAGGACGAAGTCGTCGCCGTACTTGGCCTTCAGGGTCTTCAGGGCCGAGACGAGGTTCACGATCACCGGGGTCTTCGGGTTCTTGAAGTCCGTGTCGTCGGCGTTCAGGGAGAGCGAGTGGCCCTCGAAGTCGATGTCCAGGCCGTCGAGTCCGTACTCGTCGATGATCTTCGAGACCGACGAGACGAAGGCGTCACGGGCCGCCGCGGTCGTCAGCTGCACCTGGCCGTTCTGGCCGCCGATGGATATCAGGACCTTCTTTCCCGCCGCCTGCTTCGCCTTGATCGCCGCCTTGAAGTCCGCGTCGCTCTCGACGTTCGGGCATTCGGTGGCCGGGCAGCGGTTGAAGCGGATGTCGCCGGAGGTGGTGGAGGTCGGTTCGCCGAAGGCCAGGTCGATGACGTCCCAGCTGTCGGGGACGTCGGCCATCCGCGTGTAGCCGGAGCCGTTGGCGAAGCTCGCGTGGAGGTAGCCGACCAGGGCGTGGGCGGGGAGGTCCGAGGGCCCGCCACCCGGGCCCGCCGTCGTGGTCGCCGTGACGGTCGGCGACTTCGCGGACTCTCCGGCGTCGTTCACGGCGGCGACCTGGAAGGAGTACGCCGTCGAGGGCGAAAGGCCGGCCACGGTGGTGGAAGTGCCGGTCGCCGACTGGACTTTCGCCCCGTTGCGGTAGACGGCGTATCCGGTCGCGCCGGGGACCGCCGGCCAGGACAGGCCGACGCTGGTGGACGTGACCGTGCCGACCGTGAGGGCGGTGGGTGCGGCCGGTGGTTGACCCGCGTCGACGCCGGGGCCGACCAGGGAGATGTCGTCGGCGTGGTAGGCGCCGGTGCCGTACCAGCCGTGCGTGTAGATCGTGACCTTGGTGGTGGACGGGCCGGTGCGGAAGGTGGTGGTGAGCCGCTGCCAGTCCGGCGCGGACTGCGTCCAGGTGGAGACGTCGGTGGTGCCGGTGCCGCTCGCGCCGAGGTAGGCGTAGCTGCCGCGGACGTATCCGGCGAGGGTGTACTGGGAGTCGGGTTTGACGGTCACGGTCTGCGCGCACCGTGCGTTGTCACTGCCGGCCGGGGTCGCCTTCAGTGCCGAACTGCCGCTCCGTACAGGTGAGTTGACGACACTGCCCGCCGTACAGTTCCAGCCGTCGAGGGCGGACTCGAACCCGCCGTTCCTCGCGAGGTCCGCGTCGGCCGCACGGGCGGCCGACGAGAGCGCGGCGAGGCCGGGTACGGCCAGGACGGTGGCCGCACAGATGGCGAGGACAGATCTGGTGCGATCCACAAGTACCTCCTGGCATGGGGGAATTGGAGGGTGGAGCGCGCTCAATTTGGTCCAGACCAATCCTGTTGTCAAGGCTTCCGGCAGCTATCCCCGGTCATCAGTCGCGCGACCCGCCGCGGCCTCGTGCATCGCCAGTTCCAGCAGTGTCGGATCCGTGAGCGTGCCCGAGCCGTCCGGTGGGACCAGCCAGCGGACCCCTCCGGTGGACCGGCCCGGGTACGGCACGACGATCCAGGTGCCGAGCCCGGCGGTGCGTACGCCCGTGCCGAGCCACCGGGCGGCCGTGCCCGGCGGCACGAAGAAGCCCATGCGGGCGTCGCCGAAGTCGACGAGCACGGGACCCGGTTGGTCGATCACCCGGGTCAGCACGTCGAGCGTCGGATAGCCGAGGTCGCCCGGCAGAATGAGTACGTCCCAGGCCTTGCCCGCCGGAAGCAGCGCGACCCCCATCGGATTGCGCTCCCATTCCCAGCGGCAGGCTTCGGGATCCGGAGCTACGGATGCCAGCCAGTCGACCGCCGTCTTGGCCCCTGTCATGGCGGAACCTCCCTTTCTCGTGTAGACGCTGGTCGCGTCACAGGGGAGAGGGAGGTCCGGGCCGGGCATTACGCGGGTTCCGGCAACTAGTTGGTGGTGAACCGGGTCACGTGGATGAGCAGGGCGTACGCCTGTGGATGGCCAGCAGGCGCGCACGCCCTCAGCGAGCAGACCGCACACACAGCAGCCCGGCAAGGGGTGGGTCCTCAGCAGTCCGCAAGGGGCGGGGCCTCAGCTGTCGAAGCCGAGGCCCAGCTTGTCCATCGTCCGCAGCCACAGATTACGCCGGCCGCCGTGCGCGTCGGCCCGCGCCAGCGACCACTTGGTGAGCGCGATCCCCGTCCACGCGAAGGGTTCCGGCGGGAAGGGCAGCGGCTTCTTGCGGACCATCTCCAGCGACGTACGTTCCGTGCGCTCGCCCGACAGCAGGTCGAGCATCACGTCCGCGCCGAACCGGGTCGCGCCGACGCCGAGACCCGTATAGCCCGCCGCGTACGCGACGCGGCCCTGGTGGGCCGTGCCGAAGAAGGCCGAGAAGCGGGAGCAGGTGTCGATCGCGCCGCCCCACGCGTGGGTGAAGCGGACGCCCTCCAGCTGCGGGAAGCAGGTGAAGAAGTGCCCGGCGAGCTTCGCGTACGTCTCGGGCCGGTCGTCGTACTCGGCGCGCACCCGGCCGCCGTACGGGTAGACCGCGTCGTAGCCGCCCCACAGGATCCGGTTGTCGGCGGACAGCCGGAAGTAGTGGAACTGGTTGGCCGAGTCGCCGAGACCCTGCCTGTTCTTCCAGCCGATGGAGGCGAGCTGGTCGGCGGTCAGCGGTTCGGTCATCAGCGCGTAGTCGTAGACCGGGACGGTGTACGAACGCACGCGCTTGACCAGGTTCGGGAAGATGTTCGTGCCGAGCGCGACCCGGCGGGCGCGGACGCTGCCGTAGGGAGTGCGTACGGCCATTCCGGCGCCGTAGGACTTCAGGGTGAGCGCGGGAGTGTTCTCGTAGACGCGGACGCCCAGTTCGAGGCAGGCACGCTTGAGACCCCAGGCGAGCTTGGCGGGGTGCAGCATGGCGACGCCTCGGCGGTCGTGCAGGCCGGCGAGGAACGTCGGTGAATCCACCTGTTCCCGTACCGCGTCGGTGTCCAGGAACTCCATGCCGTCCGCGAGGCCCTCGCGCTCCAACTCCTCGTACCACTCCCGCAGTTCGGCGGCCTGGTACGGCTCGGTGGCGACGTCGATCTCGCCGGTGCGCTCGAAGTCGCAGTCGAGGGAGTAGCGGGCGACGGCCGCCTCGATCTCGTCGAGGTTGCGGACGCCCAGCTCCTCCAGTTTGTGGATCTCGTCGGGCCAGCGGGTCAGCCCGTTGGCCAGGCCGTGGGTGAGGGAGGCGGCACAGAAGCCGCCGTTGCGGCCCGAGGCGGCCCAGCCCGCCTCGCGGCCCTCGACCAGGACCACCTCGCGCCCGGGGTCGCGCTCCTTGGCGAGGAGCGCGGTCCACAGTCCGCTGTAGCCGCCGCCGACGACGAGCAGGTCGCAGGTCTCGGCGGTGGTGAGGGCGGGCTCGGGGCGGGGCTTGCCGGGGTCGTCCAGCCAGTACGAGACCGGCTGGGCTTCAGAGAGTGACTTCGTCCAGTTCTTGTTACGGCTCATGGCGCTTGGGGCCATGATTTCAACTCCCTACAGGATTCTTGCGGTTATGCCTTTTGCCTGTTCCGGCGATTGCCGATGACCATTCCGGCCAGCACGAACAGTACGGCGACAATGAACATGGCCGTACCGATGACATTGATCTGAACGGGTGTTCCGCGCTGTGCCGACCCCCAGACGAACATGGGGAAGGTGACGGTCGAGCCGGAGTTGAAATTGGTGATGATGAAGTCGTCGAAGGAGAGCGCGAAGGCGAGCAGCGCTCCCGCGGCGATTCCGGGTGCCGCGATGGGCAGGGTGACGCGGAGGAAGGTCTGCACGGGACCCGCGTACAGATCCTGGGCCGCCTGCTCCAGCCTCGGGTCCATCGACATGACGCGCGCCTTGACGGCCGTCACGACGAAGCTCAGGCAGAACATGATGTGGGCGATCAGGATCGTCCAGAAGCCCAGCTCGGCGCCCAGGTTGAGGAAGAGCGTGAGCAGCGAGGCGGCCATCACGACCTCGGGCATCGCCATCGGCAGGAAGATCAGCGAGTTCACGGCGCCGCGCGCGCGGAAGCGGTAGCGGACGAGCGCGAAGGCGATCAGCGTGCCGAGGACGGTGGCGCCGAGCGTCGCCCAGCCGGCGATCTGCAGGCTCAGCGACAGCGAGCCGCACAGATCGGCGACCCCGCACGGGTCGGTCCAGGCATCCGTGGAGAACTGCTGCCATTCGTAATTGAAGCGCCCCTTCGGATTGTTGAAGGAGAACACCGTGACGACGACGTTCGGCAGCAGCAGATAACCGAGGGTCAGCAGACCCGCGATGACGACAAGGTGGCGTTTGAGCCAGCGCACGAAGGCCATTTAAACCAAGTCCTCCGTCCCGGACTTGCGGATGTAGAGCGTGACGATGGCGAGGATCCCGGCCATGAGAATGAACGAGAGAGCCGCAGCCGTCGGATAGTCGAGAATCCGCAGGAACTGCGTCTGGATGACGTTTCCGACCATGCGGGTGTCGGTGGAGCCGAGCAGATCGGCGTTCACGTAGTCACCGCTCGCCGGGATGAAGGTGAGCAGCGTCCCCGAGACGACACCGGGCATCGACAGCGGGAAGGTCACCCTGCGGAAGGTCGTGAACGGCTTGGCGTACAGGTCGCCCGCCGCCTCGTGCAGCCGCCCGTCGATGCGCTCCAGCGAGGTGTAGAGCGGCAGGATCATGAACGGCAGGAAGTTGTACGTGAGACCGCAGACCACCGCGAGCGGCGTGGCGAGGACGCGGTCGCCCGCGGTGATGCCGAGCCAGCTCGTGACGTCCAGAACGTGAAGCGAGTTGAGGGCTCCGACGACGGGGCCGCCGTCCGCGAGGATCGTCTTCCAGGCGAGCGTACGGATCAGGAAGCTGGTGAAGAACGGCGCGATCACCAGGATCAGGATCAGGTTGCGCCAGCGGCCCGCGCGGAACGCGATCAGATACGCGAGCGGGTAGCCGAGCAGCAGACACAGGATCGTGGCGGTGCCGGCATACGCGATGGAGCGCAGGAACTGCGGCCAGTAGTCGGCCACCGCGTCCCAGTACGTCGCGAAGTGCCAGGTGACCTTGTAGCCCTCCTCCAGGGAGCCCGTCTGCACGGACGTGGAGGCCTGGTAGACCATCGGCAGCGCGAAGAAGACGAGCAGCCAGAGGATGCCGGGGAGCAGGAGCCAGTACGGGGTGAGGCGTCCCCTTTTTCGAGGGGGGCGCTCCTTCGGGGCGGGGGTGGGCGCCAGGGGTGGCGCGTCGGTGACGGTCGTCATCAGGCCGCCTCTTCCTCGACCGTTTCGATACCGGCGTCGATGTCCTGGGCGGCGTCCAGGCCGAAGGTGTGGGCCGGGTTCCAGTGCAGGACGACCTCGGCGCCGGGTACGAGGCGGGAGTCGCGGTCGATGTTCTGGGCGTAGACCTCGAACTCCGGGCAGACCGGGCTGTCGATGACGTACTGCGTGGAGACGCCGATGAAGCTGGAGTCGGCGATCTTTCCGGTGATGCGGTTGCGGCCCGCCGGGATCTCGCCCGCGTCGTCGGCGTGGGTGAGGGAGATCTTCTCGGGGCGGACGCCGACCAGGACCTTGCCGCCGGTCGCCGTGGGCGCCGAGCAGCGTGCCTCGGGCAGGACGAGCTTGCCGCCGCCCGCCTTGAGGACGATCTCGTCGCCACTCAACGCGTCGACCTCGGCCTCGATGAGGTTGGAGGTGCCGAGGAAGTTGGCGACGAAGGTGGTGTTCGGGTTCTCGTAGAGGTCGGCGGGCGAGCCGAGTTGCTCGACGCGGCCGGCGTTCATCACGGCGACCGTGTCGGCCATGGTCATGGCCTCCTCCTGGTCGTGCGTGACGTGGATGAAGGTGATGCCGACCTCGGTCTGGATGCGCTTGAGCTCCAGCTGCATCTGGCGGCGCAGCTTGAGGTCGAGGGCGCCGAGGGGCTCGTCGAGCAGAAGCACCTTGGGGTGGTTGATCAGCGCGCGGGCCACGGCGACCCGCTGCTGCTGGCCGCCGGAGAGCTGGTGCGGCTTCTTGCGGGCCTGCTCGCCGAGCTGCACGAGGTCGAGCATCTCCTCGACCTGCTTCTTCACCGACTTGATGCCGCGCCGGCGAAGCCCGAAGGCGACGTTCTCGAAGATGTCGAGGTGCGGGAAGAGCGCGTACGACTGGAAGACGGTGTTCACCGGCCGCTTGTACGGCGGCAGGTTCGTCACGTCCTGTTCGCCGAGCGCGACGGTGCCCGACGTGGGCTCCTCCAGGCCGGCGATCATCCGCAGGGTGGTCGTCTTGCCGCAGCCCGACGCCCCGAGGAGGGCGAAGAACGAACCCTGGGGGACGGTCAGGTCGAGCGGGTGCACGGCCGTGAAGGAGCCGTAGGTCTTGCTGATTCCGGAGAGGCGGACGTCGCCACCGGTGTCTTTCGTCATGGTGTGGTCCCTGGGTGTCGGGGTCGTCTGTGGTCCGGGGGCGGGACGCGGTTGCCGTGCCGCTCGGGCAGGTCCGCGGCGGAGCCGGTGTTCCGCCCAGGGCGCCGGGCACCCGCCCGGGCGGCCTGAACCACCGAATCCGCACCCGCCGGAGGCGTTACGCCCCGGTCAGCTTCGCGAACTTCTCTTCGTAGGCCGTCTCTTCCTTCGAGCTCAGCGAGCGGAAGGAGCGGGACTTGGCGGCCATGGCGGCGTCGGGAATGATCAGCGGGTTGTTCGCCGCGTCCTCGTCGATCTTCGCGAGCTCGGGCTTCACCCCGTCGACCGGACACACGTAGTTGATGTACGCGGCGAGCGCGGCGGCCGGACCGGGCTCGTAGTAGTAGTCGATGAGCCGCTCGGCGTTGGTCTTGTGACGGGCCTTGTTGGGGACCAGCAGGTTGTCGGTCGACGTCATGTAGCCGCTGTCCGGGATGACGAAGTCGACGTCCGGGCTGTCCGCCTTCAGCTGGACGACGTCACCGGCCCAGGCGATACAGGCCGCGAAGTCGCCCTTGGTGAGGTCGGACGTGTAGTCGTTGCCGGTGAAGCGGCGGATCTGCCCCTTGTCGACGGCCTTCTGGAGACGGGCGACCGCCGCGTCGTAGTCGTCGTCGGTGAACTTCCCCGGGTCCTTGCCCATGTCGAGCAGCGTCATACCGATGCTGTCGCGCATCTCCGACAGGAAGCCGATACGCCCCTTGAGCTTGGGGTTGTCGAGCATGTCGGAGACCGACTTCACCTCCTCGCCGTCCAGCGCCTTCTTGTTGTAGGCGATGACGGTGGAGATGCCGGTCCAGGGGTACGAGTACGCGCGTCCCGGGTCCCAGTCGGGCGTACGGAACTGCTGGGAGAGGTTGGCGTACGCGTGCGGCAGGTTGGACGCGTCCAGTTTCTGCACCCATCCGAAGCGGATCAGCCGGGCGGCCAGCCAGTCGGTGACGCAGATGAGGTCGCGCCCGGTGGGCTGGCCCGCCGCGAGCTGCGGCTTGATCTTGCCGAAGAACTCGACGTTGTCGTTGATGTCCTCGGTGTACTTGACCTTGATGCCGGTGCGCTTGGCGAACGCGTCGAGGGTGGGGTGGTGCTTCTCGCTCTCGTCGATGTCCATGTACTCGGTCCAGTTGGAGAAGCTGATCTGCTTCTCCTTGGCCGAGTGGTCCTCGGACGAGACGCCCGCGGTGTTCTTCGCCGCCGGGATCCCGCAGGCGCTCAGCGTCCCGAGCCCGCCGAGGGCGAGCGCGCCGCCCGTCGAGGCGCGCAGCAGCGAACGGCGGGTGAGGGAGGCCCTGCCACTGCCGATACTGCGCCGCATGGCGGCCAGTTGGGCCGGGGACAGGCGGTCGGGCTCGTACTGCTCCATGCTCGTGGTGCCCTTTCGGGAGGGTTCGGCCTGGTCCGGGCCGGTGGTGACTGGCCGGTGATGACTAACGGTCCCCGAAGATCGTGCGGTGCCAGTCCTTCCTGGCCACCGCGGTGTTGTCGAACATGACGTGCTTGATCTGGGTGTACTCCTCGAAGGAGTACGCCGACATGTCCTTGCCGAAGCCGGACGCCTTGTAGCCGCCGTGCGGCATCTCGCTGATGATCGGGATGTGGTCGTTGACCCACACGCAGCCCGCCTTGATCTCGCGCGTGGCACGGTTCGCGCGGTACACGTCACGGCTCCAGGCGGAGGCGGCGAGGCCGTACGGAGTGTCGTTCGCCAGCCGGATGCCCTCCTCATCACTGTCGAAGGGCAGGACGACCAGGACCGGACCGAAGATCTCGGACTGCACGATCTCGCTGTCCTGGGCGGCGTCCGCGACGAGGGTGGGCCGGTAGTACGCGCCGTGCTTGAGGTCCTGCGGGATCTCGCCGCCGGTGACCACGCGCGCGTAGGCGCGTGCCCGGTCGACGAAACCGGCGACCCGGTCGCGCTGGGCGAACGAGATGAGCGGGCCGAGGTCGGTGTCCGGCGCGAATGGATCGCCGAGCCGGACGGTCGCCATGAGGTCGGCCGTCTTGGAGACGAACTCTTCGTAGAGGGGCCTTTGGACGTACGCGCGCGTGGCGGCCGTGCAGTCCTGGCCCGTGTTGATGAGTGCGCCCGCCACCGCACCGTGCACGGCGGCCTCCAGGTCCGCGTCGTCGAAGACCACGAAGGGGGCCTTGCCGCCGAGTTCCAGGTGGAGGCGCTTGACGGTGGAGGTGGCGATCTCGGCGACGCGCCTGCCCACGGCCGTCGAGCCGGTGAAGGAGGTCATCGCTACGTCGGGGTGGCCGACGAGATGCTCACCGGCGTCCTTGCCGGCACCGGTGATGATGTTGACGACACCGTCCGGGATGCCCGCCTGGGTGGCCGCCTCCGCGAACAGGAGCGAGGTGAGCGGGGTGAGCTCGGCGGGCTTCAGGACGATGGTGTTGCCCGCGGCGATCGCCGGGAGGACCTTCCAGGCGGCCATCTGGAGGGGATAGTTCCAGGGCGCGATGGAGCCGACGACGCCGATGGGTTCGCGGCGTACGTACGAGGTGTGGTCGCCGGAGTACTCGCCGGCGGACTGGCCCTGGAGGTGGCGGGCCGCGCCCGCGAAGAACGCGGTGTTGTCGATCGTGCCCGGGACGTCGAACTCCCGGCTCAGCTTGATCGGCTTGCCGCACTGGAGCGACTCCGCCTGCGCGAACTCCTCGGCGCGGTCGGCGAGCACGGCGGCGAAGCGGTGCATGGCGTCGGAGCGCTCGCCCGGGGTGGCGGCGGCCCAGCCCGGGAACGCCTCGCGGGCGGCGGCGACGGCCGCGTCCACGTCCGCCGTGCCGGCCAGCTCGTATGTGTAGACCTCGTCGCCGGTGGCCGGGTCGACGACCGCGTGACTGCGGCCCGACGTGCCCTTGGCCAGCCGGCCCGCGATGTACTGCGCGCCCTCCGCGAAGTGGTCCTGTGCCTGGAAGCGATGGCCCGGATTGTGCATGTCGCTCTCCTCCGCCGCCCTCCCCGTGTGCCGGGGGTCGGCGTAGCTCCAGCTCGATTTGAGTGCCGATCCTGACAGAGCAACGCCCCTCCAACAAGTGATTCCGTTGTTGCCTTTTGGTTACGCGACGGAATCTGTCGACCAGGTGTCGAGTCGGCCGGGAAAAGGCGGGACGGAGTGTCAGTGGTGCGTGCCACACTCGCGTGCATGGGGAAGATCGATTCTTGGGATGCGCTGGTCAGCGCGGTCCACTCGGGGGCGAGGGTCAAGTATCTGCACTTCTGGGGGCACCGGCCGCGGGCGGACGGGCGAGTGGGGGCGAGCTGTCTGAGTCAGTGGTGGCCGTCTCCGTTCGTGGTCGACGGGGTGGAGTACGGGACGGCCGAGCACTGGATGATGGCGCGGAAAGCGCGGCTGTTCGGCGACGCGGAGGCGGAGCGGCGGGTTCTTGCCTCGGGGCATCCTGCCGAGGCGAAGAAGGCCGGGCGGTTGGTGCGGGGCTTCGACGAGGCCGTGTGGGAGCGGGAGCGGTTCGGGATCGTGGTCGAGGGGAGCGTGCGGAAGTTCGCCTCTGATGGCGAACTCGGGGCGTTCTTGCTGGGTACGGGGGAGAGGGTGCTTGTTGAGGCCAGCCCTGTGGATCGCGTGTGGGGTATTGGGTTGGCCGCGGATGATGAGCGTGCGGCTGATCCTCGGCGGTGGTTGGGGCCGAATCTGTTGGGGTTCGCGTTGATGGAGGCGCGGGATCGGTTGCGCTCCGGGTGACGGCTACGGGTGATGGTTGCGGGGTGTGGGAGCTGGTCGCGCCCGCGGCGGCGCCGCATGAGGTCACCGCCGCGCGCCGCAGAAGGGGGTGCCGGGCCGGTATGCATGTGCGGGTTGTGGTGGGCTGAGCGCGCAGTTCCCCGCGCCCCTTGCGGGGCGGGGGCTCGGGTCAGCGGGTCAGCGGGTCAGCGGGTCAGCGGGTCAGCGGGTCAGCGGGCTGTGGTCAGGGACGTGCTGAAGCCGTCGTCGGTCGTCTCCGAGTCTCCGCTGCCGGTGTCCTCGGGGATGATGAGGAAGACCACCACGAAGGCGACGGCCAAGGCGATGCCCACCGCTCCGCAGATGATTCCGGCCAGGGCCTGACCCGGGTTGGTGGCCTCGCCGCGGCGGGCCTTGCCCCGGCCGAACGCCCCGAAGATCACCGCGAGGATGCCGCAGGCGAGGGCGACCGGCCAGAGACAGAAGCCGACCGCCGCGATGATGCCGAGCACGAGCCCCGCCGTGCCCAGCCCGTTGCTGGGCGCCATGGGCATCCCGGGCCAGCCGTAGCCCGGGCCGCCGTGGGCGGGTCCGTGGGCGGTGTATCCCGGGTAGCCGTAGCCGTAGCCGTAGCTGTACGGCATCTGCCCGGGGCCGTCGGGGGCGATGGGCGGCGGAGGGACGGAGGCACCGGGGGCGGAGTAAGGACCAGCCGGGGGTGCGAAGTGGTTGCCCGGGCCTGAGGCGCCAGGGGGCGTGCCGCCTGCGGCGGTCTGAGGGCCGCCGCCGGGAGGGGCGAAGGGGTTCCCCGGGGCTGCGGCAGCGGGAGGCGCGAAGGGGTCGCCGGGGGCGGGGGCCGCCGGAGACGCAAACGGACCACCCGAGCCGGAAGCCGCCGGAGACGCGAACCGGTCGCCGGGCCCCGAGGCCGCCGGAGATGCGAAGGGGTTGCTCCAGGGCTGCGGGGGCGCAGGGTCGGCCCCGGGAGGTGCTGGAGTGCCCGTGCCCGGAGGGTTCGGTGCCTGCGTGCCCGGGAGTGAGGTGACCGTCTGCTGGTCGTGCACCGAAGGCGGGGTGGGGGTCGGGGTCGGGGTCGGGGCAGCATCCTCACCGTGGGGCGCGGTGTCGTCGGGCCACGCCGCGCCTCCGGCCCACGGTGTGACCGGTGCCGAGCCCCCGGCAGCCGGCGGCGACGACGACGGCGACGGCGACGGCGACGGCGACTCTGACGGGGCTGAAGCACCCCTCTGCCACCCCGGCGGCACCGCGTCCGTCGGCGGAGCCCAGGGGTTCGGCTCCGCGGAGGGCTTGTCCAGTGGGACCTTGGCGTGGGGAGTCGCGTCCTCGGGGCCGGGCCGCTCGGCGTGATCCGGAGCGGTGCCGTGCTCCGGCGAGGCCCACGGGTCCGATCCGTTGTCGGCCGGCGCACCCGGTGCCTGCGCGTCGTCGGACATGCGCGGAGTCCCCTCTGTCGTACGTAGCGTCATGCTACGGCCCGGGCCTCCCCCGCACGGACCGCGTCCTACGATGATCCCCGAACCACCGATCAGCCGATCACCCGCGCCCCGCCGGACACCGGCCGGGCGCCGTTCCCGGGGAGGAACCCTTGACCGACCACCGCGACGCGAGCGCACCGCACGACCTGCACGCCTTCATCGCCGGACTGCCCAAGGCAGAACTCCACGTGCACCACGTCGGCTCCGCCTCCCCCCGTATCGTCTCCGAACTGGCCGCCCGCCACCCCGACTCCAAGGTCCCGACGGACCCCGAGGCCCTGGTCGACTACTTCACGTTCACGGACTTCGCCCACTTCATCGACGTATATCTGTCCGTGGTCGACCTCATCCGCACTCCCGAGGACGTACGCCTCCTGACGTACGAGGTCGCCCGCGACATGGCCCGCCAGCAGATCCGCTACGCGGAGTTGACGATCACGCCGTTCTCGTCGACCCGCCGCGGTATCGACGAGGGTGCCTTCATGGACGCGATCGAGGACGCCCGCAAGGCCGCCGAGGCGGAGTTCGGGACCGTCCTGCGCTGGTGCTTCGACATTCCCGGCGAGGCGGGGCTCGCGTCCGCCGAGGAGACGGTACGGCTCGCCACCACGGACAAGCTCCGCCCGGAGGGCCTCGTCTCCTTCGGGCTCGGCGGGCCCGAAATCGGCGTACCCCGGCCGCAGTTCAAGCCGTACTTCGACCGCGCGATCGCGGCCGGCCTGCGCTCCGTACCGCACGCGGGCGAGACGACCGGACCGGAGACCGTCTGGGACGCGCTCACCGATCTGCGCGCGGAGCGCATCGGCCACGGCACCAGTTCCGCCCAGGACCCGAAGCTGCTCGCGCACCTCGCCGAGCACGGGATTCCGCTGGAGGTCTGCCCCACCTCCAACATCGCGACCCGCGCGGTCCGCACCTTCGACGAGCACCCCATAAAGGAGTTCGTACGGGCAGGGGTGGTCGTGACCATCAACTCCGACGACCCGCCGATGTTCGGCACCGACCTCAACAGCGAGTACGCGGTCGCCGCCCGGCTCCTCGACCTCGACGAGCGGGGTCTCGCCGCGCTCGCCAAGAACGCCGTCGAGGTGTCGTTCCTCGACGGCGCGGGCAAGGCGAAGCTCGCCGAGGAGATCGACACGTACACCTCCG
Source organism: Streptomyces albicerus (assembly GCF_008905045.1). Classification (GTDB taxonomy): domain Bacteria; phylum Actinomycetota; class Actinomycetes; order Streptomycetales; family Streptomycetaceae; genus Streptomyces; species Streptomyces albicerus. Next base: position 8,104 of record NZ_VWMY01000043.1, on the reverse strand, counting down.
CCTGGCTCGCGCCCTGAGCCGACCAGCACAATGGGCCCATGCGCACCGTGACAGCCGTGGCCCATCGCGGCGACCCCTACCGCGTCCGCGAGAACACGATCGACTCTGTGCGTTCCGCGCTCCGGATGGGCGCGGACGCCGTCGAGATCGACGTCCGGCTCACCCGCGACGACGTGCCCGTACTGCTGCACGACGACACACTGAAGCGACTGTGGGAGCAGGACAGACCGCTGTTGTCGCTGTCCTCGGACGAGGTGCGCGGGCTCACCTCCGGCGGGGTCCCCACGCTGGAGGAAGCCCTGAAGGCGGCCGACGGCAGTCGCTTCATGGTCGATCTGCCGGGCCGGGCGGACGCGCGCGCCGTACGCCGGATCGTCGACGTCATCCGTGACCTCGGGGCCGACGGGCGCGTGTACTACTGCGCCGGCGCCGACACCATGCTCGCCGTCCGCGCGGCCGACCCTGCCGCGGAGATCGCCCTCACCTGGACGACCCTCGCTCCCCCGCGGCCCGCACTGCTCGAAGCGGTGCGGCCGCGCTGGCTCAACTACCGCTTCGGCCTGGTCGACCGCGATCTCGTCGCCCGCGTCCACCGCGACGGATACCTGATGTCGGTGTGGACCCCCGACACCCGCCGCTCCATGCGCCGCCTCCTCGACGCGGGAGTCGACTCGATCACGACGAACCGCATCGACACGCTGTGCGCGCTGCGAAAGACCTGAAGGGCTGAGGGGCTGAGGGGCTGCGGGTATGAAGGACCGCAGGCATGAAGGACCGCAGGCATGAAGGACCGCAGGCATGAAAGACCGCAGGCCTAGGAGACAGGCTGCGCGAAATCCAGCGGCGGGGCGATCGCCTGCGCGTCCGCCCCCTCCCCCACCCACAGCCCGATCAGCAGTGCCGCGGTGGCCTCGATCAGGCCCGCCCGGTCCAGACCGCCCGCGTTCAACGGCTCGCACCCCAGGTCGCGCACGAGCCGTCGTACGACCGCCAGCGCCTCCGCCGAGTCCCCGGCAACCGGCACCGCGAGCGGGCGGCCGCCGAAGACCGGCGGCGTCAGACGCCAGACGTCCTCGTGACAGAGGTTGAAAGCCTTGACCACGTGGGCGCCGGGCGCGGCCGCCGCGATCTCACCGGCCGCCGACCGACCACTCCTCGTGGCCAGGACGAAACCCGGCCCCACCGCATTGCTGCAGTCGATCAACACCCGCCCCCGCAGGGCGACTTCGAGGCCGGACACCACCTCCACCGCCGCGGCGTACGGCACGGCGAGCAGCACCGCGTCCGTACCGGACTCCACCGCCGCGGCCAGGCCGCCCGACCCGGCACCGCCGATCCGCGCGGCCAGTTCCGCCGCACGCCCCGCGTCACGGCCTCCCACGAACACCTCGTGGCCGGCCCGCGCCCACTGCCTGCCGAGCGCGTCCGCCATGTTCCCCGTACCGAGAATCCCGATCCGCATCGGTGACGTATCCCTTCTGCCGTCCGATCCCTGAGAGACAGACAGTAGGAAGCCGCTCGGGCACCATTTGGTATGTGACTTCCGACGTGCGCACCAAACAATGCACCGAGCCGTCCTTCCTCGCCGACTGCCGTGCCCGGCTCGCCTTCGACCTGCTCGCCAACACCTGGAACGCCGTGGTCGTTTGGGCGCTGCGGCACGGGCCGCGGCGGCCCGGAGAGCTGCGCGAGCAGATCGGCGGCATCAGCCAGAAGGTGCTGACGGAGACCCTCCGACGCCTGGAGTTCAACGGGCTGGTGGCGCGGCACGCGTACGCCGGGTCGCCGCCCCGCGTGGAGTACGAACTCACCGCGCTGGGGCGGACGTTGCTCGACCCGATCGAGGCGTTCGGCGCGTGGGCCTTCGAGCACGGGGACGAGGTGATGGACGCCCAGGAGAGGACGGCTGGAGAGGGTGACTAGGAGGTCAGCCGGGACCTCTGACGTACCGTCGCCGGGTCGGCCGGGGTCGTGCGTGTGGCGTACTGGGGTACCGGGGCGGTGTCCTTGCCGTTGTCGCGGGTGAGGCCGTAGCGGATGACTCCCTGGTCGGGGCCGGTCGTGATGTCCTTGTTCACCGCGTCCCAATTCGTCGGGAAGACCGCCACGCCGTACGAAGCGCCGCGCTCGTTCACGGTGAAGGTGACGGTGCCGTCGACGTAGAAGTACTCGTTCTGCCACATCTGCTGGGTGCCTTCCGGCAGGACGGTGTAGCCGACGTCCGGGCCGCCCATGCCGGTGACGTAGCCGGAGCGGGCACTGTCCCCGTTGATGTCGTCCATCCGCCGACCGCCCCCGGACGCGACGTGGAAGAGCTTGCCCCGCAGGCCGGTCCAGGTCGGCATGACCAGGCCGCCGGGCCGGTCGTGCGGTGAGATCTGCCAGCGCACCAGTACGTAGCCCTGGCCGCTGAGCGTCACGCTGTCGCCGCGGTGCTGCATCACGGCCCGCGGGCCGCCGGTGCTGGTGATGCCGGACTCGGGGCGGCGCGGCAGGGCGGCGGGACGCGCGTTCGGGTCGGGGGCCTGGTCGACGGCGTCGACGACCGTGCCGTACAGGCTTGCCCTCCTCGTCGGTGAGGGGGTGGGCGTGGGCGACGGCGCCGGGCGGGCCGTGCTCGATGTCGTGGGGGCCGCGGCCCGGGGCCGCGGCTCGTCCGGCGGCTGCGTGACGACGTACGCGCCGCCCGCGACCATCGTCGCCCCGGCCGTCATGGCCACCGCCGGCTTGGTGAGCGCGGCGACGACCTTGGCGGACCAGCCGACGGTCGTGGCGGCCGTCGTCGCGGCGACCGCCGTCTTGCCGCCGAGGGCGAGCGAGAGCGTGAAGCCGACCGGGATCGGGACGAGCGCGAGCCCGACGAGCAGCCGTTCGGCGGGTACGACCGCCTCGCCGGGCGCGGCGCAGTAGCGGCAGCCCCGGATGTGCCGGGCAAGCCGCTTGCGCCACACCGAGTCGGGCCGCCCGTCCCAGCGGGCGGTCACCTCGCGCAGCTCGGGGCAGGACGAGTCGAGGGCCCGCACGATGCCGCGCGCGGCCTCCAGACGGGCCTTCATCCGTTGGACGCGTACGGCGGTGTGCTGGCGGCTGATACCGACGGCGGCCGCGAGCTCGCGCCGGCTGAGTTCGCCCGCGACCTCCAGCCACCACAGCGACAGCAGCTGCCGGTCCTCCTCGTCGAGCCAGCGCACCGCCTCCGCGACCTCGCGCCGTTGGCCCTCCAACTGGAGCCGCAGCACGGTCAGTTCGGCGAAGTCGGTGGCTTCCTGGGCCGCGTCGTCAGCGAGCGACTCGGACGTCCGCCGCCTGGCCCGGTCGCGTATCTGCCGCATGGCGATGGCGACCAGCCAGGAGCGGAAACTGTCCGGATCACGCAGCGTGCCGAGGTTGTCGACCGCGCGCAGCATGGTCTCCTGCACGACGTCGTCGACGTCCGCATGGCCGTTCAGGGCACGGCCGACGATGTTGTAGACCAGCGGCAGCCAGCCCTCGACGAGCTCGTCGAGGGCGCGCCGATCACCGGCCTGCGCTGCCGCGATCGTCGTACGCCACTGCCGCCCGTCCACGTACGTCCCTTCCCGTACCGATGTCACTTGCTGTAGAGCAGCGTCCCGAAGCCCAGCTGGTCGAAGCCGCCGCTGTTGGGTCCGTAGTCTCCGCCGCCGCCTTCGGCACGTACTTTCTCAGCCATCGATGTGACGTGGGGCACCGGGAGGCGGCGACGCCGGGCGTAGTGGTTGTGCAAAAGCTCCCAGACCGGCCGAATCTGTCTGCGGCCTATGTTGGAGATCACGGTCTGCTCGCGCCAGGCGCCCCTGGTCCCGGTGCGCCAGGCGTACTCGGTGAAGGGGACGTCCCCTCCCAGGTTGTACTTGGCGACGTACTCGGCGGCCTTCATCAGGCGGTTGTTGTCGTAGCCGTAGACGTCGACACCCTGGTTCCACGCCATCTCGCAGATCGCACCCATCAGGCCCATGCCCATCACGGTGTGGCCCTGGTCACGGCCGGACTCCTGCCACTGGGCCAGGCCCTGGTCCTCGTACACGAAGGGGACGGCGTTCTTGATCGAGCCGTTGCCCGCGCCGTTCTTGAAGTACTCCACGGCGCGGTCGAACTTGGCCCTGTCGTCGCACAGGATGCCGATCGCCATGATCGCGGCGATGTTGCAGAGGTCCCAGTTCGCCCAGTAGTTGGTGATGACGGCGCCGTTGTGGCGTTTCAGGAAGTCGTCACCCAGCGGGTAGAAGACGTTGAGCAGCATCTTCTTGAAGCGAGCCAGGTCGAAGCCCGGCTGGTCGCGGACGAGTTCGGCGGCGTTCGCGAACTGGTAGCCGTAGATGCCGGACGCCAGGAACCGGTCGGAGTTGCCGGTGAGCGTGGTGAACTTGGCCGACCAGGCGTTGAGGATCGCGACGGCCGCCTCGGCGTTCTCCTCGGTGCCGGCGATCTTCCAGCGCAGGGCGTTCTGGTAGGCGGCGTGGATGTCGTTGAAGAGGATGCCGTAGTTCTGGCCTGCACCGCCGCGGATGATCGTGGTCTGCGGGTTGGGCTTCCAGGTACTCGCGGAGTGCCGGTTGGCGGTCAGCCGCTGCCAGCCCGCCAGCCAGGGCTCCCCGCGCGCGGCGACGCGGGCCTTGGCGCGGTTGAGGTCGCCGGCGTTGTGCAGCATCCCGGGGTGCGCGAAGGCGGGCTTCGCGGCGGCCGTACCGGGGCTCGCGGAGGCGCCGTTCTGTGCGGCGCCGGCCGAGTCACCACCGCTCAACGAGACCGCGAAGCCGCCGGCCACTCCCGCCGCGGCGACGCCGCCGGCGATCTGGAAGGCGCTGCGACGGCTGATGCGGTGCTTGTTGTGCTCTGCCACGGATAGCTCCTGTGTGGACGGGGATGTGAGTGCCGTGTGTGGCGCGTGTGCACAGGAGACGGAGGGGGCTCCTCCGAGATAACAGTTTTTACGCCGCCCAAAACTTTCGAGGGTGCTGTCCGGCAAGACCCGCCCTAAGGGAAACCCCTGACAACCCCCTTGGCCGACAAGGCAGTTGATCGGGGTCCGGGCCAGGGTCGGTGCCCTCCTCGGAGAGGATCCGCGGCAGCGGCGTACGACCGGAGGATGAAGGTCACCGATCACCCCTGGGAGTCAGCTGATGCATGTCCGCGTCCGTACCGCCTGCGCCGCCCTCATGGTTCTGGGCCTGACGGCCGGGCCCCTGGCCGGGAGCGCCCTCGCCGCCCCCTCCACCGCGGCCGTCGTACGGGAGACCACGGATCCTGATACCGCGAAGGCTCTGCGCGCCGCGCTCAAGGGGCTGCCGGACAAGGACGCGACGGCCGCGCTCGTACGCGTCGGCGGCACGGACGGCAGCTGGCGGGGCAGCGCAGGGGTGCACGACCTGGCCAGTAAGCGGAAGGCTGTGGAGCACGCACGCTTCAGGGCCGGTTCCACCACCAAGGTGGTCACCGCGGCCGTCGTCCTCCAGCTCGCCGCCGAAGGCAGGATCGACCTGGACGGGCACGTGCAGACGTACCTCCCCGGCCTCCTCTCGAAGGCCTTCGAGCCCATCACCGTACGGCAGTTGCTGACCTACACCAGCGGGCTGAAGCCGGGTGCTTCGCTGGGGGACGTGAACGGGGAGGGGTACGAGCGGCGGTTCGAGACGCTGACCCCGGAGGAAGTCGTGGCCGCCTCCGTCGCCGCGGGACCCGCGTTCCGCCCGGGCGACCGGCAGCAGTACGCCAACATCGACTACACCGTGCTCGGCCTCCTCATCGAGAAGGTCACCGGCGACTCGTACGAGCACCAGGCGGCCGTACGCGTCCTGCGGCCGGCCGGGATGCGGCACACGTCCTTTCCCGGCGGCCCAGACCCGCGCATCCACGGCCCGCACAACCGCGGCTACCAGAAGCTGGCGGACGGCAGACTGGTGGACGCCACCGAGTGGAACATGTCGGACCGGTGGGCCGCGGGCGACATGATCTCCACGACGGCGGACCTGGAGCGGCTGCTCTTCGCGCTGTTCCGCGGGCGGCTTGTCCCCCAACCCCTCCTGGAGAAGGAGATGTTCACGCTTCCGAAGGTGCCGGGAGCGACCATGAGCGCCGGTCTCCAGCGGTACGAGCTGGACGACGGCACCGTCCTCTGGCTCAAGACCGGCGCCCGCCCCGGCTACGGCACGCTGCTCGCGGGCACGCGCGATCTGTCACGCACGCTCGTGTACTCGGTCAACGCGACCGACGCGAAGGCGGAGGAGATGAATCCGGTGGCCGAGCGGATCGTACGGGCGGCGTTCGTACGCTGAGGCGTTGAGGCATTGAGGAACGGCTGCTGTGGCCGGAGGCGTCAGTCGTGTGCGTGGGCCGCCGGGCCGCCGAGTGTCGCCGCGCGCTGTTCGAGTCGCTTCAGGACCGTCTCGCCCCACTGCAGGTTCGCCCGCTCCAGGGCCATGCCGCCCTGCAGGGTGAGGTACGGGCCCACGCGTTCGGCGGTGGCGAGGTACTCGTCCTCGGTGCGGCCGGCCAGCATGCGCTCCCGCATGCGCTGGTAGCGGGCCAGTTTTGCGGTGGCCCGCTCGACGCGTTCGGCCACCGCGGCCCGTACGGCCTCGATGCCGTCCATGTCTCCGATGTCGACGCACTGGACCTTGACCATCAGCTCGTCCCTGATGGCCAACGGCTTCGCGGGACCTTCGGAGACATAGGCGCGCAGGACCTCGCGTCCGGCCTCGGTGAGGGAGAAGAGCCGTTTGTTGGGCCGGCGCTCCTGCTGGACGACACGGGCGGAGACGAGACCCTCGCCCGCCATACGCTCCAGCTCCCGGTAGAGCTGCTGAGGCGTGGCCATCCAGAAGTTGGCGACCGAGGCCTCGAAGCCCTTCGCGAGGTCGTATCCGGACGCCTCACCCTCCAGAAGCGCGGCCATCACCGCATTGCGCAACGCCATGAGCCCAAGCTAACACCGTGTTGATTAGTCAATGCGGCGACTATGGACGGCTATGGACGCCGAAGGCCGTCCGGGGCGGCGTCGGAGACACCATCGGAGACGCCATCCGAGAGGCCGACCGGGGTGGCGAGCGCGGTCACCGGGAGCAGGGCGGGCCGCTTGGCCCGCCGGCCGTCGCCGGACGAGCGGCCGCGCACCCGCCGGAGGAGCCAGGGCCCGAGGAAGGAGCCGACCCAGCGCAGTTCGACGCCGACGGCCCGCAGGCCCGCGGGCGCCGCCGGGTCGGGAGGCAGCGGCCGTGTCCAGCCGTCGTCGCTGCCCGGCAGGCCCAGCGCGTGCGCGACGGCGGCGGCGATGCGGGCGTGGCCGAGCGGGCTGGCGTGCAGCCGGTCGGGGCTCCACAGCCGGGGATCGGTCACCACGGGGTGGGGGGACGTCTCGGCCACCGCGACGCCGTGGCGCCCGGCCGCTTCCCGGATGCGGTCGTTGAGCGCGAGGACCCGGTGTCCGACCGGGCGGGCCAGCGGGGTGATCCGGGCGACGTCGGGAAAGGTGACCGTAGCGACCCGGGCGCCCTGCGCGGTGAGCGCGGCGAACATCGCCTCCAGGTGGCCTCCCACCTCGTCCGCGTCGAAGCCGGGCCGCAGCATGTCGTTGACACCGGCGACGACCGTGGCGATGTCCGGTCGCAGGGCGAGGGCGGGGGCGAGCTGCTCGGCGCGCACCTGTCCGGCGAGGCGCCCCCGTACGGCGAGGTTGGCGTACAGGACGCCTGGGCCGTCCGGGCCGCCTGGGCCGGCTGGGTTCTCCCGTGCGATCTGCTCGGCGAGCCGGTCGGCCCATCCGCGCAGGCCCCCGGCGTCGTCGCCGTCGCCGAGCCCTTCGGTCTGACTGTCGCCCAGGGCGACGTACCGCAGATATCCGCTGTCGGGCACGGGGCGACCGCCTCTCCTATTCCATCCTGCAAGTAGCTGACTAGTTTCCTATTCGCATTGTTGACTATACCTGGAGAAGACGGGGCAGGGCAGGGCGAGGACAGGGGAGGTTCTGGATGACGGCGACGCTGCGGCGGGGCATTTTTGCGCCCCCGCCGCCCCTACCCGTCCCATCCTTCTGGGGCTCCGCCCCAGACCCCGTCGGGGGCCAGCCCCCGAACCCCCGCTCCTCAAA
>NZ_VWMY01000042.1:13658-106327 GCF_008905045.1 Streptomyces albicerus | reverse complement strand
TCGGGGGCAGCGCCCCCGACGGGGTCTGGGGCGGAGCCCCAGAAGGATGGGACGGGTAGGGGGGCGGGGGCGAGAACCGTTTGGCGGGAACCTACAGTCCCCGCCCCTGCCGCCACTCCGGACAAAACATCCCCACCTCAGTGACCAGCATCACGCCCACGCGGGTGTACACGGCACTCTTTGTGAGAGTCCCACCACGCCCCCGATCCCCGCTTTGTGGACCGCTGCCGGTGATCGCACCAGGCGCCCTGGGATAGCGTCACGGAGTCCCCAACTGCCCTCACCGCCGGAGTCCGCATGACCACCGCCGCCGTCACCACCCGCCCGGGCCAGGTCCTCGCCGACCTGCTCCCCGCCTCCCGCGTCAGGGACGCCGCACTCGTGGCGGGCGGCGCCGCGCTCACCGGGCTCGCGGCCCAGCTCGCCGTGCCCGTACCGGGCTCCCCGGTGCCGGTGACCGGCCAGACCTTCGCGGCCCTCCTCGTCGGCACCGCGCTCGGCGCCGGCCGGGGCCTCTCCTCCCTCGCCGTGTACGCGCTCCTCGGCCTGGCAGGCGTCCCGTGGTTCGCCGGAGGCAGCTCCGGCGTCACCGCGTCCTTCGGCTACATCCTCGGCATGCTGCTCGCCGCGACCGTCGTGGGCGCGCTCGCCCGCCGCGGCGCCGACCGCTCGGTCGTGCGCATGGCGGGCACGATGCTGCTGGGCGAGGTGATCATCTACGCGATCGGTGTCCCGTACCTGGCCTTCGCCGCCGACCTGACACTCACCCAGGCCGTCGCCGCCGGCCTCACCCCGTTCCTCCTCGGTGACGCGCTCAAGGCCGCCCTGGCGATGGGCGTGCTGCCCACCGCCTGGAAGTTCGTCAAGCGCGAGAGCTGACAGCCAGGTTGCAGTTCCCGCGGAAGAGGTTCGCCGGGTCGTACGTCGACTTCAGCCCGGCGAGCCTCTTTCGCGTCTCGGAGTCGTACAGCCCTTCCGCCGTACGACCGCCCGCCCCGTACGCGAAGTTCAGCGCCCGCCCGATCGTCCACGGCTGCACGGTGGCGAGGGCCCGGTGCAGCCGCTCCCGCGCCGAGTCGTCGACGCCCCCGAGGACCCGTACGAGGAAACGCCCCGCGCGATGCGGCACCGCGTTCGGCCACTCCTCGCCCGATGCCGATGCCGATGCCGATGCCGCTGCCGGTGCCAGCGCCAGTGCTCCGCCGAGGTGGTTGATCTGGACGACGTACATCGAGGGCGCGTCCGGGCCGGTCAGCGCGAGGAGTTCGGCCGCGGCGTCCACGTCCAGCTCGCTCAGCACCGCGCTGTCCCCGTAGTACGCGTGCGGGAAATCCGGGTCGGAGTGGATGGTGTGGCTCTCGGGGTACGGCATCTCGCGGAGCGAATCGGAAAGGACCGGGCCGATCTCGCGCAGCGGGGCGACGAGTTGCCCGCCGTCGTCACCCGTGTAGGCGACCCGTACGGAGATGACGTACCGCCCGCGCAGATGCGGCGGCAGCGCCGGGATGTCCGGATAGGGCACGGCCGCGAACGACGAGGTCAGACCGTCAGGGACGGTCGTCGTCCAGCGTTCGTACGCGCGCAGCGCCGCCACAGGATCCACCTCACGCCCGTCGAAATCGAGCGATCCGCCGTACAGCCGCGCCACCGGTACGAGGCCGATCTCCAGCTCCGTCACCACACCCAGGTTCGCACCGCCGCCGAGCAGCCCCCAGAAGAGCTCGGAGTCGCCGGAGTCGCCAGAGCCGTCTGAGTCGTCTGAGTCGTCTGAGTCGTCCGAGTTCGGGGTCACGTGCCGGAGCCGGCCGTCCGCCGTGACGACGTCGAGGGAGCGGACGTGGTCGGCCGCGTACCCGAACTCCCTTGCCAGGATGCCGAGTCCACCGCCCAGCGTGTACGAGACGGCGCCCACGCCGGGCGCGGATCCGTTCAGCGGGGCGAGCCCGTACGGCTCGGCCGCCGCGACGACCTGACCCCAACGAACGCCTGCCTGCACACGGACCGTTCGCGCCTCGGCGTCGACCGTCACACCGTCCATGCGTTTCGTCGTGATCAGCACGCCGCCCTCCGTGGCACCCGGCAGCCCGTGTCCGGTGGCCTGGACGCCGACCGGCAGCCCCTCGGCGGCGGCGTACGCGACCGCGGCGGCCACGTCATCGGCCGAGCGGGCGGCGAAGACGACGTCTGGGCGCTGTACGAACCCGGTCTGGAAGCCGGCGAGTTCGTCCTCGAAGCCGGGGTCGCCGGGCATGAGGACGAGGCGGTCGGGGCTGTCAGGACGGTCGGGATGGTCGGGACGGTCGGGGTTGATGAAGTCCTGCATGCTCACGGGGATGTCCTCCGCAGTCGATCTCGCTCATGGATCTTGTCCATGCGTCTTGTTCATGGGTCTCGATTACGGGCGCCATGCTGGCCGGATTACCTGACATCCGCCGTCAACTTTTCCGGGCTGCGATTTTTCCCGTTTTTCCCTTTCCCTGATCGCCGCGAACTGTGTTGTCATGGAAAGAGGTTGGAGGTGGAACCGCATGCGGATCGCGGGCCGCTACCGCCTTGCGGAGACGGTCGGGCAGGGCGGAATGGGGCGCGTGTGGCGCGCGCGTGACGAGATGCTGGACCGCGCTGTCGCGGTCAAGGAACTACGGCTCGACGGCGACCCGGACGCCGAGGACCCGCGCACCCGCCGCGAGCGTGCCCGGCGCGAGGCGCTGGCCGGTGCGCGCATCGACCACCCCAATGTCGTACGGATCTACGACGTGGCCGAGGAGGCCGACCGGCTCTGGATCGTCATGGAACTCGTCGACGCGCCCTCCCTGGAGCGAGTCGTCCTCGAGGACGGGACGCTGGGTGTGACCGAGACGGCGCGCGTCGGACTCGCGCTCGTCGAGGCGCTGCGTCGTGTGCACGCCGCCGGGGTGCTGCACCGCGACATCAAGCCCGGCAACGTCCTCCTCGCACCGGACGGTCGCGTCGTCCTCACCGACTTCGGGATCGCCACCGTCCAGGACGCCCGCTCCCTGACCCGGACCGGTGTCCTCGTCGGCTCCCCGGAATACATCCCTCCGGAACGCGCCACCGGCCGCCCGCCCGGCCCGCCGGCCGACCTGTGGGCACTCGGCGCCACGCTCTGCACGGCCCTGACCGGCCGCTCCCCGTTCGCCCGCGGCTCCACCGCCGAGACGCTGCTCGCGATCGTGTACGAGGAGCCCGAACTGCCCGGCGGGGACTGCCCGCTGACCCCACTGCTGCGCAGGATGCTGGCCAAGGATCCGGGGGCCCGGCCGGGCGTGGACGAGATCATCGCGTATCTGACGCCTCTGGCGGCGGCATCGCCTTCGCCGGAGAACTCGCCCGGCGAGCTGCCCGCCGAGTCGCCCGGCGACTGGCGGCCGCGCCTGCTCACCGCTCTCGTACTGATCGTGGCCGCGGCCGTGGCCGCCGTGATGATCGTGACGGCGATCGATCCGGGCGGCGAGACCCGCCTGCCCGACACGAGCGAGCCCCCCACGGTCGCGGGCACATCGCGCCCACCGTCCTCATCGCCCGCGACGGACACGCCGACGCCTCCGCGGTGAGCCCGCGACGCCTCCGCGGTTGAGCCCGCGGAGGCGCCCCAGAAGCGGGTGGTGGTACGCGTGTTACTCGTGAGCGCGGGCCTTACGACTCGCTCCGCTGGGGCCGTCGGTGTGTCCACCACAGGCCCGCCGCACCCGCGGAGATCAGCGCCCCGCCGACCGCGCCGAGCGGCAGAACCTGGTCGGCCGGACCGGTCTTGGGCAGTTCCTCGCCGCCCGCCTTGTCCCCGCCCGCCTTGTCCCCGCCCGGGGTGACCGGGCTGTTGTCGGTGCCGAGCAGGAGCGGTGTGGCGGGGGCGTTCGGCGACGGGTTGTTCGCGCCGAACGGGACCGGGCCCTGCTGCCAGAACGTCATCGTGCCGGCGGCGTCCTGGACGGGCAGGCAGATCTTGCCCTCCTTCTTCAGATCGAAGGTCGCGTCGACGGGGTACGACTTCGACTTGCCGACCGCGAGATTGTCGATCGCACAGGCGAAACCACTGTTGGATCCCTCGGGGAGGTCTTTCTTGGCGATTTCTGAGCAACCCTCCACGCCCGTGACGGAGAGTCCGTCAAAACCGACCACAAGCAGTCGGATTTCGCCGCTGTCCTTTGTTCCCCCGTTCTTTACGGTGGCGGTAATTTCCGTTTCTTGTGAGCTGTTGTCGACCTCGATCTTCTCGGGCAGCAGCGTCGTCAGCTTCACACCTGCCGGTGCCTTGTCGATGACCTTTCCCCCTTTATCGCTCATCGGCCCCTGGTCGTCCGCCCCGGCGGAGAAGGAAAGGATCATCACCGCCGAGAAAGATGCGGTGAGCAGCGATCCGGCGATGGCTGTCGTGCGACGAGAACTCATGTTCGTCCCCCTTGTATCCCCCTGACCGCGCCTGAATTCGCAGTCCTTGAAGAGGTACCACAAGATTTCTCCGCACTATGCTGGTGCGGCACGAAGTGTGACCATTGTGCTTCTTTGCGTTTCGTCTGTGGTGGGTGTGGAAGGGGGGCATGGGGTGCCGGGAATAACGAGGGGTGGTATTCCGGGATTGCTGGTGACGGGCCGGTACCGGCTGGCCGAGAGTATTGGCCAGGGAGGAATGGGGCGGGTGTGGCGAGCTGCCGACGAAATGCTCGACCGTCCGGTCGCCGTCAAGGAAATGCGTATAGACGGCATGGACCAGGAGGACGCCCGGACCCGCCGCGAACGGACCCTGCGCGAGGCCAGGGCCACGGCCCGGATCGACCATCCCAATGTCGTGCGTGTGTATGACGTGGTGGACGAGGGCGAGCGGCTGTGGATCGTGATGGAACTGGTCGACGGCCGCTCCCTCGAACGGGTCGTGGCGGAGGACGGGCCGCTGAGCCCGCGCGATACGGCACGGATCGGGCTCGAACTGGTGACGGCACTGGGCCAGGTGCACGCCGGGGGCGTCCTGCACCGGGACATCAAGCCGGGCAACGTCCTGGTCGAACGCCGCGCGGGCCGCGTCGTCCTCACCGACTTCGGCATCGCCGCGATCCAGGACGCGGAGGCGCTGACGATGGTGGGGATGCTCGTCGGCTCCCCCGACTACATGGCCCCCGAGCGCGTGTCCGGCCGCCCCCAGGGCCCACCGTCCGACCTCTGGTCCCTGGGCGCCACCCTCTGCGCGGCCCTCGGCGGCCGCTCCCCCTTCTCCCGCGCCACAACCCTCGCGACGCTGCACGCGGTGCTGTACGAGGAGCCGGAGATTCCGTCCGCGGCGGGGGAGTTGCGCGACGTACTGACCGCCCTGCTGAAGAAGGACCCGACGGGCCGCCCCGGACTGGAGGAACTGGCCGCGGTTCTCGGTCCGGTGGTGGACGGGGGTACGGGGACGAGGGCGGAGGCTGGGCGTGGGACGGCTGAGCCCCTTGGCCCAGGGGAGAGGGAGGGAGCCGCTTCGGGCGCGGGCGCGGGGGAGGGGGTGGCGCCGGTAACGGGACCGGGGCCTGGGTCGGCGTCAGGCAGTATCGAGGCAGGTTTCGGGCCCGAGGCAGGCTCGGGCACGGACCTCGGGCCGGACTCCGGGGCGGACGTGGGCGTTGGGTCGGCCTCCGGGGCGGACGTGAGCGTTGGGTCGGGTTCGGGGATAGGCGTGGGCCCGGGCTCCGGCTCAGGTACGGGCCCAGGAACCGGATCCAGCCCAGACCCCGGGCCGGGAACTGGGCTCCGATCGGGAGCAGGACCAGCGGCAGGCGTCGGGCCCTCGGGATCGGAACCGGGATCAGGAGCAGGGCCGGAGTCGGGAACCGGCACACCGGACGCCGGTCTTGCCCAGCCCTCGGCCGAGGACGCCGGACAACCAACACCGGTCGCCCCCGAGTCCCCCGTACCTCCGACACCATCCCCATCCCCACCCCCGCCCCCGGCCGAGCACCCGACACCTCCGTTCCTGTGGATCCCCGCCCTGGAGCCGCCGCTCACCCCGTCCGCGGGCGAGGGCACCCCGAGGCGGGCGGAACCCATACAGGACGCCGTGCCGGTACGGCGGCGTACGCCGACGCTGCGGAACGCACCCGACTCTGAAGCGCCGGCGCCGGCGAAGGCATCGCCCGCAGCAGCCGGCCCCGCACCAGCCCCAACTGCGGAGGAATCCACCCCCGAACCACTCCCCACAGGCCCGACCGGAACCCCACCCCCCGACATCGAGAACACCTCCTCCGAAGCCCCGCCCGAAGGCACCCCCGAAATCCCCTCCGCGGGCGCGGCGCCGGGGCACGTCTTCCACGCGTCCGGGGTTCAGCTCGAGCGGCCGGAGCCGGAGCCGGAGCCGGAGCCGGAGCCGGAGCCGGAGTCGGAGCCGAATCCGATGGAGCCGCCGGCCGAAGGGAGCAACACGCTGCCGACGAGGCCCAGGGCCGCACCGATGCCGCCGGGCGAACTGCTCGGCCCCGCCGTGCCGTCCGGCCCGCGCCGCGGCTGGAGCCGGAATCGCAAGGGCGTCGCGGCGGCCGCGGGCGTGGTCGTCGCCGGAGCTGTCGCCGCCTTGGTCATCCCGGCACTCGGAGGATCACCCGACGACAAGGACAAGGCATCCCCGTCCTCCTCCTCTTCCTCCTCCAGCGGTGGCACCCCGTCCACCCCACCCCCCACCGTCGCGGGCACCGCACGCCCGCCCACCCTCCCGGAGGGCTCCCGAACGGAGGCCGGAATGTACGCGTGGGTCCCGCCCGAGGGCTGGGAACGCGTGGTGCAGAGCGGCGCCGAGGTCCACTACTCCTCCCCGGACCGCAGACAGGAGATCCTCGCCAACGCGGCCCCGGCCCGCGGTGACCTGATGGACCAGTGGGAGAAGACGGAGAAGACCACCAGCAAGGGCCTGCACTACCGGAGGATCCGCCTGGAGGAGACCACGTTCCGCGACGCACCGGCGGTCGTCTGGGAGTACACCGTCACGGCCAAGGGACGGCCGTGGCACGCCCGCCTGCTCGGCTTCAACGCCGGCGGCAAGTACTACGAGGTCACCACCTGGTACCACCCGGACATCGAGGACCGGGCCCTCCCGGTCTACGAGGAGGTCAAGAAGGGCTTCACACCCCTGTGAGACACGACGACGCCTCCACGGAAAGTCCCGCGGAGGCGTCGTACGAGAAAGCAGGCAGAAGCAGGCAGAAGCAGTCAGAGGTAGAAGCAGTCAGAAGCAGGCGAGCGGCGAAGCCGTCAGACCTTGGCGTCCGGCTCCTCCTGGAGCGGGGCGAGCGGGGCCTTCCCGCGCCGCACCTTCTCCAGTACCAGCGCGATACCCACCACGATCGCCGCCACCAGCAGCGACAGCAGTACCGTGTCGCGCCCGTCGTGCTCGGTGTCGGTGAGCATGTAGCCGAGCACGAAGATGATCAGCGCGATCGTCGCGTACGTCAGATACGGGTACAGCCACATCCGCACGACCAGCTTCTCCGGCGTCTCACGCTCGATGATCTTCCGCATGCGCAGCTGCGAGAAGCAGATGACGAGCCAGACGAACAGGGCGACGGCACCGGAGGAGTTGACCAGGAAGAGGAAGACCGAGTCGGGGAACTCGTAGTTGAAGAACACCGCGACGAAGCCGAAGACGACCGACGCGATGATCGCCGTCATCGGGACACCACGGCCGGTGGTGCGGGCGAAGGCCTTCGGCGCGTCACCGCGCTGCCCGAGCGAGAACGCCATGCGGGAGGCCGTGTAGAGGCCGGAGTTGAGGCAGGACAGTACGGACGTCAGCACGATGAACTTCATGATCTCGCCGGCGTTCGGGATGCCGAGCGAGTTCAGGGCGGCGACGTACGAACCGTCCTTCTGGATGGCCTCGGAGTCCCAGGGCAGCAGCGTGACCACGACGAAGATCGAGCCGAGGTAGAAGACGCCGATCCGCCAGATGATGCTGTTGGTGGACTTGGTGACCGCGCGCTGCGGGTCCTCCGACTCGCCCGCCGCGAGGGTGGCGATCTCGCTGCCCATGAAGGAGAAGACGACGAGCAGGATGCCGGTGAGGATCGCACCGGGCCCGTTCGGCAGGAAGCCGCCGTGGTCCGTCAGGTTGCCCAGCCCGGCCGTGTCGCTGTCGACCCCCGGCAGCACACCGAAGACCGCGAGCCCGCCGATGACGATGAACGCGCCGATCGCGACGACCTTGATACCCGCGAACCAGAACTCGAACTCCCCGTACGAGCCCACGGAGACGAGATTCGTCGCGGTCAGCACGACCATGACGATGAGCGCCCAGCCCCACTGCGGTACGGCCGGTATCCAGCTCTCCAGGATGACCGCGCCCGCCGTCGCCTCGATCGCGAGCACGACGACCCAGAAGAACCAGTACAGCCAGCCGATCGAGAACCCGGCCCACCGGCCGAGCGCCCGGTCCGCGTGCGCGGAGAACGAACCCGAGGTCGGGTTCGCGGCGGACATCTCGCCGAGCATCCGCATCACGAGGACGACCATCGTGCCGACGAGGGCGTACGACAGGAGGATGCCGGGGCCCGCGGTGGCGATGCCGGAGCTGGAGCCGACGAAGAGGCCGGCGCCGATGACTCCGCCGATGGCGATCATCGAGAGGTGCCGGTTCTTGAGTCCGGCCTGGAGGCCGTCGCCGGGTTCTCCAGTGCCTCCGGGGCCGCTTCCGGCCTTGGTCATGGTCGGCTGCGAGGTCATAGGACGGGGTTTCCTTTGCGCCGGTGACTGTGGGGGAGGGGACTGCGTGGGGGGCTATGGAATGGCTATGGGGGCTACAAGAAGTACGCGTCACCCGAGGCGCCCGTACGAGCGGTGTACGAGCGGAGTACGGGCGGTGCACATCAGGGGGTACACAAGCCGGTCCAGTGAATCCCAGGCGAACGGATTCTTGAACCTTTGAATCCAGATCGTTACTTGAGGTTTTCTTGAGGATCTGTAGTGTTACTCACACTTTTCCAGCGACCGCCTCAGCGCATTTCCTGCGCCCGCCCCGGCGGAGCCGATCGGAAACAGGCGTGTCACACTCGGAACCATGCGCGTGTACCTCGGCTCCGATCATGCCGGTTTCGAACTCAAGAACCACCTCGTCGAGTGGCTCAAGGCCGCCGGGCACGAGCCCGTCGACTGCGGGCCCCTCATCTACGACGCCCAGGACGACTACCCGCCGTTCTGCCTCCGCGCCGCGGAGCGCACGGCGGCCGATCCGGAGTCCGTGGGCATCGTGATCGGCGGGTCCGGGAACGGGGAGCAGATCGCCGCGAACAAGGTCGCCGGGGTGCGGGCCGCGCTCGCGTGGAGCGAGGAGACCGCGTCGCTGGGCCGGGAGCACAACAACGCCAACGTCATCGCGGTCGGTGCCCGTATGCACTCCGAGGACGAGGCGACGAAGTTCGTCGAGACCTTCCTGGGCACCCCGTTCTCCGGCGACGAGCGTCACATCCGCCGGATCGACATGCTGACGGCGTACGAGACCACGGGCGAGCTCCCGGCGATTCCGCCGCACCACCCGCAGGGCTAGGGACGTTTTCGCCCCCGCCGCCCCTACCCGTCCCATCCTCGGGGGCGCTGCCCCCGAACCCCCGCTCCTCAAACGCCGGAGAGGCTGAATACCAGGGCCGGCCCAGGCATACCCAGCCCGTCCGGCGTTTGAGGACGAGGCCGTTCAGGCCGATACGGGGGTCTGGGGGCGGAGCCCCCGGTTTCGGGAAGGGGTGGGGTTGGGGAAGGGAAACCGCTCGTACCGCACCCCCGCACACCGACCAGGAGGCCCCCGTGCCCGAAGGGCACACCATCCACCGGCTGGCCGAGGACTACCTCGCCGGCTTCGGCGGACGCAGGGCACGCGTCACCAGCCCCCAGGGCAAGTTCACCGACGCCGCAGCCCTCCTGGACGGCACGACGCTCACAACGGCGGAGGCCCACGGAAAACACCTCTTCCTCCGCTTCGAGACCGAGGACTGGATCCACATCCACCTGGGCCTGTTCGGCAAGGTGAACTTCGGCGGAACGCCCGCACCCCCACCCACGGACACGGTCCGCCTCAGACTCGCGAACGACACCGCGTACGTAGACCTCCGCGGCCCCACCACCTGCACGCTGATCACGGACACGGAGAAGCAGGCGATACACGACCGCCTGGGCCCGGACCCACTGCGCGAGGACGCGGACCCGGCCCACGCCTACACCCGTATCGCCCGCAGCCGCACCACGATCGCCGCTCTGCTCATGGACCAGAAGATCATCGCGGGCGTCGGCAACGTCTACCGCGCCGAGGTCCTCTTCCGCCACGGAATCGATCCGTACAGGCAGGGCAAGGACATCACCCGGTCCGAATGGGACGCGATGTGGACGGACCTGGTCGCGCTCATGCGCGAGGGAGTCCGCAACAACCGCATCGACACGGTCCGCCCGGAACACGAACCGGACGCGATGGGCCGCCCGCCCCGCAAGGACGACCACGGCGGCGAGGTCTACGTGTACCGCAGGGCCACCCTGCCCTGCCACATCTGTGGCGGCGAGATCCGCACCGCCGATCTCGCCGCCCGCAACCTCTTCTGGTGCCCCACCTGCCAGAAGGCCTGAAACGGATCAGAAGTCCTGAAACGGATCAGGAGGCCTGAAAACGGCTCAGAAGCCGTGCGGCAGCCAGGGCGCCACGACGGAGGAGAAGCCGAGCGCGGCCTCCGCGAGAGCGCCCTGGCGCAGCTCCTGCACCCGCCCCGCGGCGGCCAGCGAGGTGAGGGACACGCCACCGAGATAGGCCGCCCCCAACTCCCGTACGGACAGGGCGAGATCGGGCGCGTCGGCGGTACGCGCGCAGGACGCGCCCTTCGCATCACCGGTGAGCCGCCAACGCCCTTCGTTCCAGGGGCAGAAGGCGTCCTCGACCTCGAACACGACGTCCACGGGCGCCTGGTACGTCCGCGCCTCCAGCGCCGCGCCGACGTCGACGAGCCGTACGTGGAGCGAGTCCCGCAGTCCCACGTCGCACCGCCGGATGTCGGAGACGAGGTGCTGCCAGGCGTCGTCGACAGGCCGGTTGTACGTCTTCACCGTCGACGTCAGGTCGACCTCGAAAAGCAGCCGCCACAGCGCCGCGTAGGCGGCCGGGTCGAGCGCCTCCAGATCGCGCAGCTCGATCGTGCCCTTCGGGCCTGCCGCGTCCCAGTCCGGCTTGTTGAAATACCGGGCGTAGCCCACGACTTCACCGTCCCGCTCCGCGAGCACGCACTGCAGCGGCGACGAACCCTTGCGGTCGCTCTCCGGGTCGAGCAGCGGCAGCCGCTCCCAGCCGGGCCGCCGCTCCAGCATCCCGGGCCGGACGGCCACCTGCCGCGCGTACACGGCCTCACAGGCGTCGCGTACCTCGGGCGCGTCCGGCTTCACGAGACGCAGCCGTACGTCGTCCGTGCCCTCCGGCACCGACAGCCGCACCCGGGACGTGTCGATCTCGGCGCGCAGCTGCTGGGTCGCGATGCCGTAGCCGAACCGGCCGTAGATGACCGGCTCGGACGCCGTGAGCACGGCGAGCGGCTCGCCCCAGGACCGTACGTCGTCCAGCTGGCGCCGCATCATCGAGGTCAGCACCCCGCGCCTGCGGTGCGTCGAGGCGACGCTCACCATCGTGACGCCGGCCGCCTGGACCGAAGCCCCGCCCGGCACGGTGACCCGGAAGGTGAACGCTCCTGCCGTGGCCACGCACTCGTCGCCGTCCCAGGCCCCGATGAACCGCTCGTGCTCCGAGAGGTCGCTCCACAGCGCCCGCTCCTCGGCGGATTCCGCGACCCCGCCGAACGCGAGCTCCAGTTTCCCGTACCACTCGTCCCAGTCGTCCGGGCGCAGCACGCGCAAGTCTGTCGTCATGTCCTATGCCTACCAGGGCAATCCGGGATGAGCGACTGTATTTCTCCCGGCCCGGCGCTCTCGGGTCCTGATCCGGCCGTACGCTCTGCGAGGGTCGGGCTTCCCTGTGACTTCCGTCCCCGGACGGGGGACAAGTGGGACCTCCCGTGCCAAGCACCTGGTCCGATGGATAGGGTCCCGAACTAATGGCAGCAGGACGAGAGCGGCGCGCGGAAGCCGATACGTTCGCGGCCCGGTTGAAGAAGCAAGTTCACCGGGTCCGCACCGGCCTGCGCAGATCCGCCGTCGACTACTTCCGCGGGGACGGCTCTGACTGGGTCGCCCTCGCCGGTCTCCTCCTGACGATTCCCGTGATCGCCTGCTTCACGCTCATAAATTCGGTGTGGGTCTCACCGGCTCTGCTGGTCCTGCCGATCGTCGCCGGCGGGCTGCTGCTACGGCCGTCGAGCCTCCTCGGGCTGTACGCCGCGGCCGCCACAGCGCTGATCGTGGAGTCCGTGAAGCTCGGTCCTTACACGGAGGGCCCTTCCCGGGTGACACCGGGAATCGTGCTGGTCGTGGCCGCGTGCGGGTTCTTCGGGCTGCTGATCGCCCAGTTCCGCAGCCGGGTCGGGGTGCCGTGGCGGCGCGGCGGGACGATGCTGTTCGACCTGCGTGAACGGATCCGCGTACAGAGCAAGCTGCCCAAGCTGCCGATGGGTTGGCACCGGGAGATGGCACTGCGGCCGGCCGGTGGACAGTCGTTCTCCGGTGACTTCGTTGTCGCGGCCCGGACGAACGGCGGACGCACGCTCGAGGTGGTCCTGACGGACGTCTCCGGCAAGGGGATGGACGCGGCGTCGCGTGCACTGCTTCTCTCGGGGGCGTTCGGGGGACTCCTGGGTTCCCTGCCGCCGCACGCCTTCTTGCCCGCGGCGAACGGGTACCTGCTCCGGCAGGACTGGGACGAGGGGTTCGCCACATCGATCCACCTGGTCCTGGACCTCGACTCGGGCGACTACGAACTCTTCTCGGCCGGACACCCTCCCGGGCTTCAACTCAGCGCGGGCAGCGGGCGCTGGGAGGAGAAGGCCGCCGAGGGGCCGTTGCTCGGGGTGTACGACGGAGCCCAGTTCGACCCGGTGAAGGGGTCGTTGCGCCCCGGCGACGTCCTGATGCTCTTCACGGACGGACTGGTGGAGACGTCCGACCGCGACATCGTCGAGGGCATCGACCGCCTCACCGGAGAGGCCGACCGCTACGTGGCAGGCGGTTTCCACGGCGCCGCATGGCACCTCATCGAGGCAGTGGCAAAGGACGTCAACGACGACCGCGCCTTGCTACTGATCTGCCGCGAAGGAGCCACAACGGGCCCGACGACGGTCTGAGCTCTGACGCGGGGCGCCCCCTCAGGGGCGCGGATTGTGCGTGGCTTGCCGCGCCCCTTCAGGGGCGCGGGGAACGGCGCGCCAAGCTCCCACGCACCCGCAGCGACCGATCCGACCTCGGCCCCTTCAGGGGCGCGGGGAACTGCGCGACAAGCCCCCACCCACCCGCGGTCAACGAACGGGCCTCGGGGGTCTGGGGGCGAAGCCCCCAGTTTCGGGAAGGGGCGGGGTTGGGGAAAAGGAACCCCCCGGCCCCCACTCATCCGCCGAAGCCCCACCCCCAGGCAGCACCCGAGCCAACCACCCCGCCCGCCCCGCCGCCAGCGGACCAAGAACGGCCAACAGCAACACGTACCCGGCGATGAAGGGCGACAGCCGGGAGTCGAGCCCCGCGCTCGCCGCCATCGTCGCGAGGATGAGAGCGAACTCACCCCGGGCGAGAAGCGTGGTGGAGATGTTGGCGGCGGGCCCGGCCCCGAACCCGTACACCCGGGCCGCCCCCAGCCCCGCCAGCACGTTCATGACGAGCGTCAGCGACACCGCGGCCAGGACCGGCCAGAGGACCGTAGGAAGGTCGCCCGGGTCGATGGAGAGACCGAAGGCGAAGAAGAACATCGCGCCGAAGGCGTCCCGCAGCGGATGGACCAGCCTGCGTATGCGTTCGCCGGAGGCAGTGCTGCCGAGCATCAGCCCGACCATGAACGCCCCGATCGCGTCCGCGACCCCGAACCACTCCGAGACCCCCGCCATGAACACCGCCGCCCCGAGGAACGAGATGACCAGCAACTCGTCGTCCTTGGTGGCGAAAAGCCGCCCGACGACCCGCGTACCGAAGCGCGCGGCGAGCGCGAGCAGCAGAAGGAAGGCGAAGGCCGTGCCGCCGTCGAGGACGGCCGAGCCGAGGGAGTCGGCGCCGGACAGGATCGGTTGGAGCGCCGCCAGGTAGAGGGCGAGGAAGACGTCCTCCACGACGATGATGCCGAGGATCGGCTTGGTCTCGGGATTGCCCAGCCGCCCCGTGTCCACCAGCACCTTGGTGACGATCGCGGACGACGAGATGCCCAGCACGCCGGCGAGGACCAGCGCCTCGGAGGTGCCCCAGCCGAGGGCGAACCCGAAGCCCAGGCCCGCGCCGACGTTCAGCGCCAGATACGTACCCCCGGCGAGAGCCATCCGACGCCCGCCCGCCCTGAGGTCGTCCATGTGGAACTCGAGGCCGAGGTAGAAGAGCAGCAGGACCAGGCCGAGCGCGGAGAGCATCTCCATGTCGTGCGGGTCCGAGACGAGCACGATGCCGGGTGTGTGCGGGCCGAGGAGTATCCCGGCCAGGATGAAGAGGGGGATCGTGGGGAGCCCGATACGGGCGCCCGCGCGGGCGAGAACGGCGGCGGCCAGAAAGGCACCGCCCATGGCGATCAGAATCTCTGCGTGTCCGATGGGCCTGCTCCTCCTTGTTCGAGAGATCGGTCGAGAGGTCGGTCTGGGGTTCGGCCCGGGCGGCCTGTGATTCGGTCAAGAAAGCGTCAAGGAATCGTCAGTAGTTAGTTTACCAAACGACTTCTCGGTGATCCGAGGGGCCGGCCTTGGTGGGGTTCTCCCCACCCCGACTCGGCGGTCGCCCTCATGGTCCCGACCGGCCCCGAATCCGTAGCTTCGAGACATCGGCAGCGAGCGCCACGACCAACGCCACGACGAGCGCTGCGACGACCGAAGCGACGACCGACACGACAGATGACGGAAGGGCGGACCCGGCCATGGGGCTGCGCAAGAAGCGGTACAAGGACGGGGCCGCCGTACACGCCACGACCGACCCGGCGGGAGACGCTGGAGACGCAGGAGACACAGGGGACTGGGCCGTCGAACTCCGGGGCGTGCGGCGGCAGTACGGGCGCGGCGCCACCGCCGTGCACGCCCTGCGCGGCATCGACCTCGCCCTCCCGCGCGGCAGCTTCACCGCCGTGATGGGGCCGTCCGGTTCCGGCAAGTCCACCTTCCTGCAGTGCGCGGCCGGCCTGGACCGCCCGAGCGGCGGGACGGTCCGGCTCGGCGGCACGGAGATCACGGGCATGAGCGAGAACAAGCTGACGGCACTGAGGCGTGCACGCCTGGGCTTCGTCTTCCAGGCGTTCAACCTGCTCCCGTCCCTGACCGTCGAGCAGAACGTCGTGCTGCCGATGCGCCTCGCGGGCCACCGCCCCGACCGGCGCCGGGCGGCCGCGGTACTCGCCCAGGTCGGCCTCGACGGCCTGGCCCGTCGCCGCCCCGGCCAGCTCTCCGGCGGCCAGCAGCAGCGCGTCGCCATCGCCCGCGCCCTGGTCACCCGGCCCGACGTCGTCTTCGCCGACGAGCCGACCGGCGCGCTCGACACGACCACCGCCGCCGAGGTCCTCGGCCTGCTCCGGCAGGCGGTGGACGGCCTGGACGCCACCGTGGTCATGGTCACCCACGACCCGACCGCCGCCGCCTGGGCCGACCGCGTCCTGTTCCTCGCCGACGGCTCGATCACCGACCACCTGGAGCGCGCCTCGGCCGACCGGATCGCCGCCCGCATGACAGCCCTGACGGCACCCTCCTACTCGCGAGCGGCCGCCTGATGTTCGTGCCCAACGGCCTCGCCCGCGCCGCCGTCCGCTTCAAGCCCGCCGCCTTCGTGGGCACGTTCGTCGCGCTCGCCATGGCCGCGCTGATCGTGTCCGCCTGCGGCATCCTCCTGGAGACGGGCCTGCGCGCGTCCGTCCCGCCCGAGCGCTACGCCGGCGCCCCCGTGGTCGCCGCCGCCGACCAGCGCGCCCACCTCGTCACCGGCCACGGCGACAGCCGCGAGGACGACGCCGTACCGGTCCCGGACCGGGCCCGGCTGGGCAACTCCCTCGTCGCGAAGGCGGGTTCGGCGCCCGGAGCGCGCCAGGCCGTCCCGGACGTCACCTTCCCCGTCCAGTCCGGGGCGGGTGAGGAGATCACCGCACACGGCTGGGGCTCGACCGCCTTCACCGGCGAGCGGCTCACCGCGGGCCGGGCGCCCCAGCAAGGCGAAGTCGTCCTCACCGAAGACGCAGACGCCAAGGGCATCAAGAGCACGGTCGGCGACCGCGTCACCCTCACGACCGCCGACGGCCCCCGCACCTTCCGCGTCTCAGGCCTCACGCAGGCCGAGCACCCCACGGCCTGGTTCGCCGACACCGAAGCCGTACGCATCTCAGGCCACCCCGACCGCATCGACGCCATCGCCGTCCTCCCGAAGGACGGAGTCTCGGCCGGAACGCTCAAGTCCCAGGTGGCGCACGCCCTCGGGAACCGCGCCGAAGTCCACACCGGCGACGACCGCGGGGCCGTCGAGGACGCCACCCTCGCCGGGGCCCAGGAGACGCTCGCCGGAATCGGCGGCTCCTTCGGCGGCATCGCCGCGACGGTCGCCGTCTTCACGGCGATGGGCACCGTCGCACTGTCGGTCGCCCAGCGCGCCCGCGAGTTCGCTCTGCTGCGGGCCATCGGCACGACCCCGCGCCAGATCCGCCGCTCCATCGCTACCGAAACCCTGCTGGTCGCGCCCCTCGCGGGCCTGGCCGGCTGTCTGCCCGGAATCGCCCTGGCAGGCTGGTGGTTCGGGCAGCTCAAGGACAAGGGCGCCATCCCACAGGCCGTCGACCTGTCCGTCTCGTACATCCCGCTCGTCTCGGCCGTCGGCGCGGTGCTCTTGGCCGCGCTGCTCGCGGGATACGCGGCCGCCCGCCGCCCGGCCCGCATCAAGCCGGGCCAGGCGCTCACCGAGGCGTCCGTGGAGCGGCTGCGCCCGGGCTGGATCCGTACGCCGCTGGGGATCGCCGCGGCCGTCGGCGGCTTCGTCTGCGCGGGGCTCGCCGACTCGCTGACCGGCGAGGACGCGGCCAACGCGGCGCTGGGCATCGTCATGCTCTTCATGCTGGCCGTGGCGCTGCTCGGCCCCCTGGTCGCCCGCGCCTGCGCCGCCCTCTTCGGGCTCCCGCTGCGCGGGGCCGGCGCCTCCGCCTCGCTCGCGGCCGCCAACTCCCGTACGAACGCCCGCCGGCTGGCCTCGGCGATCACCCCGATCGTCCTCGCGATGGCCTTCTCCTCCGTCCTCGTCTTCATGCACACCAGCGAGGAGCGGGTCACCCAGGAGCAGCAGCGGGACGGCATCGTCGCCGACCACATCGTGACGTCGGACGCGGGCCTGCCGCCGGAGGCGGTGCGCACGGCCGCCCAGGCCCCCGAAGTCACCGCCGCCGTCGGCCTGTTGAAGACCGAGGTCCTCTTCCGGACGAACGGATACCTCGACTCGGCCTCCACGCAGG
The DNA here is from genome assembly GCF_008905045.1 of Streptomyces albicerus. Taxonomy (GTDB): domain Bacteria; phylum Actinomycetota; class Actinomycetes; order Streptomycetales; family Streptomycetaceae; genus Streptomyces; species Streptomyces albicerus. The sequence continues at coordinate 88,785 of NZ_VWMY01000042.1, read as the reverse complement.
GCGTCACGGGCTCGGCGCGGGACCTGGCCCGAGTGCAGGACCTCGACGTCGAGAAGGGCGCCCTGTCCCTGGAGCGGGGCGAGATCGCGATCGATGCCTCGATGGCCCAGAACGCCGGCATCGGCGTGGGCGACCGCATGGAACTGCGCCTGCCCGACGGCACGAAGACGACTCCGACGATCGCGGCGACGTACGGACGTGGCATGGGGTTGTCCCAAGTCACCATGAACTACGAGGATCTGGCGACCCATGTCACCTCCGCCTTCGCCACCGAGATCTGGACGAAGGGCGGGAGCTCCGACGACCTGGCGAAGGTCGGTACGGTCCTGGACCGCGGCGACTACACCACCGCCCAGTCCCTCGACCGCGAGCTCAACGCCTGGGCGAACACCGTCATGGCGGCCGTCCTCGGCGGCTTCGCGGCCGTCGCCGCCGCCAACACACTGGTGATGACGGTCCTCGACCGCCGCCGTGAGCTGGGCACACTGCGGCTCATCGGCTCCACCCGCCGCCAGGTGATGCGCATGATCCGCTGGGAGGCACTCCTCGTCGCGCTCGCCGGCATCGTCCTCGGCACGGCCATCGCCCTCGCCACGCTCGTCCCGATGATGAAGGGCCTGACGGGCCAGGCGCCGTACATACCCCCGCTGGTGTACGGCTCGTTCGCGGCGGCCGTCCTGATCCTCGGAGTGACGGCGGCGACCGTACCGGCCCGGGCGGCGATACGCGGCACACTCGACGCATGACCGAGAAGGAGCGCCGAGTGACCGAGAACCCGCTGCTGACCCTCACCGAGGTAGAGGCCCTGGCCCGCAACGCGCACGCGGCCCAGACCGACAAGGCGGGCCGGCCGTACGCCGAGCACCTTCAGGCGGTGGCCGAGGGGGTGCGCGCCCGGGGCGGCGACGAGGAGCAGATCGCCGCCGCCTGGCTGCACGACGCCGTCGAGGACGACGCGGTCTCCGAGGAGTGGCTGCGCGACGAGGCCGCGCTGTCCCGGCGTACGAAGGACATCGTGCTGGCCCTCACCAAGCGGCCGGGCGAGCCCCCGGAGGCGTACGCCGGGCGCATCCTGGCCACTGAGGGAGCCCTGCTGGTGAAGGAGTCCGACCTCGCCCACAACGCGAACCGGGAGCGCCTGGCGGCCCTCGACGATCCGACACGGGCCCGCCTGACCCAGAAGTACGCGAGGATGCGCGCCCTCCTGGGCCTGCCCGAGGCCCAATAAGGGGCGCAGCCCCGTCCTTGAGGGGCGCTGAGCGTTCGACGGGGCGTCTGACGGGCCAAGTCTAAGAAGACTTGGCCCGCTCGCGGGCGAGCTCCGTGGCGTCCCTCTTGAACGCCCACTCCATCTTCGGCTCCATCGCGAAGCGGAACGCCCGCTGCACAGGAGGAGTACACAGCACGGTGACGACCGTCGCCGCGAAGAGGCTGACGAAGATCTCGCCGAGCGGCTGGTGCAGCCACGTGTACTCGTCGAACCAGCCCCAGAAACGGGAGCCCTTGGCGAGGAAACCGTGCAGCAGGTAGCCGTACAGCGTGCCCGCGCCGAGCACCGTGAACCACATCTTGCGGCGCGGCACCCATGAGAAGAAGCAGGCGGTGAGAACCATCGAGCAGCCGAAGAGCGCGAGCGTCATCACGACACCGGCCCACCACGGCGTGCCCAGCTCCTGGGCGCTGTCACGGTGGTAGAACCACGCGGACGTCATGCGCGGCCCCGCCCAGTACGCCAGCACCAGCGCGACCGCGATGATCGGCACCGACAGGATCCGGACCTCGCGGCGCCGCATCAGCTGGAAGTGCTCGGGCTTCATGAACAGGCCCACGACGAAGAACGGCAGGAACTGCAGGACCCGTTGAAGGTCCAGGTCGTCACCGATGTCGGGTGACACGGAGGCGAGGACCGCGATGGCGAGCGCGAGCGGTACGGGCCAGCGCACGACCTTCCACAGCGGGACGGTCATTCGCCACACGAACAGCGCGACCAGGAACCAGGTGAGATACCAGGGGTCGAGCAGGCTGATCGGGTGGCTCGGGTCGTCGTCGGCCCACTTCTTGAAGAAGGAGTACGCGACCTCGAAGAGGACGTACGGCACGGCGATGCCGGTGATCAGTCGCCGCAGCCGGTCGGCGCGCATGTCGAAACTGCGGGAGAAGTAGCCGGAGATGAGGATGAAGGCCGGCATGTGGAAGGTGTAGACGACCATGTAGAGCGCCTCGGCGGCGCGGCTGTGGTCGGTCAGCGGTTCCCAGGCGTGGCCCATCGCGACGAACACGATCGCCAGGTACTTGGCGTTGTCGAAGAACGCGTCGCGCTGTTTGGCGGGCCGGGCGGCCGGCCCTGCGGGGGTGGTGCCGGCCTGCGGGGGGCCCGTGGTCTGCGGTGGTCGCGGGCTCGGCACTCCCTGCGCCGGTGTTTGGGCCTGGGCCGGCGGGAGAGGAGCCCTTTGATGGCCGTGCGGACGGAGCGAGTTCGTCACAGACCCTCCCACCAGGAACTGGGGGAGACGATCCTGGACCTCGCTGCGCGTGCGGGGGACGAGGCAGCGTAGAACATCTGAGGCACCCTAGCGTTGCCTGTGGGATTTCGTAAAACCTCTGTGGTGAATCCTGCTTATCGCCCGGTGAGTAACCGGGATTTGACGAAGTCGACATGGCGATGTCCATGTCGATCGGCATACTGTATGCGGGTATTACGTCCGGATTCGTCATGACTAAATGACGCATAACGTCTGCGGGCGACTCTGGTGAAATGTCCGGGTGAGTCGTCTTTAGTGACCCACCGACCGGCCTCGTTGATGTGCCTGTGGCAACAATTCGAATTACCTGCGAACAGGTTGTGTGGACGGTTGTGTGGACATGGAAACGATCATCCTGAATTTACCGTGAGAGGGATCACTCGAATTACCGTGCGGGGGCCGGCCGTTCACGTCCGTGGCCGATGGATGCCTCACCCGCCGCATACGCAGGGCCTGTTGGTGGCACGATGGTTCTGGCGGGGGTGCGCGGGGTTGCACCTCCGGGCCGGGAGAGCGGACCGACCGTAGGGTGTGATCAGTTGTGGCCATTTCGCTGTCAGTGGTGCTGCTGTTGGGGATCGTCCTGGTGGTGTTGATACGGGGCGGATCGATCAAGGGAGGGCCGGCGGTGGTCGCCGTGCTCTTCGGTTTCTTCCTTGCCTCCACGGGCATGGCCGACGACATCCAACGGTTCCTCAACTCGGTGGCGGAGACCATCAACGAGATCCAGTTCTGAGCGGGTTCGCAGGGCCAGTACGTCGACAACCTTGAGTTCCGCACCGGGTTCCCCCGCGAGGTGGCCGAGGTGCCGTGCGACAACCACCGTGCGGGAGCCGTCCACCGCGACGAGGGCCGTCGAGAGCGAACCCGAACTCGAGGGCCCCCCGAGGAGTTGCTCCCCTTCACTCGACTCTGCCTGGAGAAGCCCCCTCGAGTCCCGCCTCGCCCTCGCGACGTACTCCTGACCGCTCCGCTCCTCCTACGCACACCCAGCCGTCCGGCGACGCCCCGTATGTGCCGTACGGAATCCACCCGGTCCACTCGGAGGACGTACGAGGCCGTCAATCGACGTACGACCTCTCCCGAAGGGGATACCGACGTACGACCTCTCCCGAAGGGAATCCGGCGACGTGAACCCGAAGACCGTGATGAGGACCTGGCAGCTGCGCGAGAGCTGGGAGAGCCCGATCGGAACCCTCCGGTGGGACCGTTTCGGGCCGGAGGACGGCCCGCCCGTGGTGCTGCTGCACGGCACACCGTTCTCGTCCTTCGTGTGGCACGAGATCACCCCGGCGCTGGCCGCCGAGGGACACCGGGTCCACGTCTGGGACATGCCCGGCTACGGCAGCTCCGCGAAGAGTGACGGCCAGGATGTCTCCCTGAAGGCCCAGGGCGAGGTGTTCGCCGAGCTCCTGGGGATCTGGGGTCTGTCGAGCTCGGACCCGTCCACGGGCCCATCGGTGATCGCGCACGACTTCGGCGGCTGCGTCTCGCTCCGCGCGCATCTGCTGCACAAGGCCGGGTACCGCCGCCTCGCGCTGGTCGACCCCGTCGCACTGGCGCCCTGGGGCTCGCCCTCCTTCCGCCTGCTCGGCGAGCACGCCGCGGTCTTCGAGCAACTCCCCGCGGCGCTGCACGAGGCCCTGGTCCGCGAGTACGTGAGCTCCGCGAGCTACTGGGGACTGCGGCCCGACGTCCTGGCCGAACTGGTCGCGCCCTGGACGGGCGAGGCGGGCCAGGCGGCGTTCTACCGCCAGATCGCCCAGGCCGATCAGCGCCACACGGACGAGATCCAACCCCTCTACCCCACGATGAACCTGCCCGTCACCGTCTGCTGGGGCACCGAGGACACCTGGATCCCACCCGCCAAGGGCGAGGAACTCGCCGCCCTGATCCCGGGCGCCCGCCTCCGCACGATCCCGGACGCCGGTCACCTCGTCCCCCTGGACGCCCCGGCCCGGCTCCTGGGCACCCTGCTCACGTTCCTCGACTAGCTGAACAGCCCGGATGGCGGACACGTAGGGGGCACGGCCACGGAACACGGCCCCCGGAAACGCCTCAGGGCCAGGTGGAGGACTGACCTCCGACCTGGCCCTGAGCCATACAGAGCGGGCGACGGGAATCGAACCCGCGTAGCTAGTTTGGAAGACTAGGGCTCTACCATTGAGCTACGCCCGCACAGGGTGCGCCGCAGGTCAGTGACGCGCGGCACGGGAGCATCGTAGCGGGTCGCGCCCCTTCGCCGCACACCCCGTTCCGGTGGGCGGGAGTGCCCCGTGAAATGCGGGAGCCGCACTGCCTGCGGGCATGTACCCTACGTGTCGCACCAGACGGGGTGTGGCGCAGTTTGGTAGCGCGTCCGCTTTGGGAGCGGAAGGCCGTGGGTTCAAATCCCGCCACCCCGACCACCGTGCCGGACCACCGGCAAGATCACCTTTTGGGGCGTGTACCACCTGCGGCTAGTATGCAAACTGCGCGCCCGTGTGTCTGCAATGTGACGTCCCCCGAGGGCCGCGAATCCGCTGAGGCTCCGCCGCACCCGGCAGAGGACATCAGCAGAACCCAAAGAAGTCAGCCCCCAAGGAGACCGAACCGTGAAGAGCGCCGTGGAGACCCTGAACCCGACCCGGGTTCGGCTCAGCATTGAGGTGCCCTTCGAGGAGCTCAAGGACAGCCTCGACGCGGCGTACAAGAAGATCAACCAGCAGGTCACGGTGAAGGGCTTCCGGAAGGGCAAGATTCCGGCGCGCGTCATCGACCAGCGGTTCGGCCGCGGTGCGGTTCTGGAGGAAGCGGTCAACGACGCGCTTCCGAAGTTCTACACCGACGCGGTCAACGAGGCCGAGCTGAACGTCCTCGGCCAGCCCGAGGTCGACATCACGGAGCTGAAGGACGGCGAGACGCTGAACTTCACCGCCGAGGTCGACGTCCGCCCGACCATCGAGATCCCGGACTACTCCGGCATCGAGGTCGAGGTCGACGCCGTTGAGGTCAGCGAAGAGGACGTCGACAAGGCCGTCGAGGAGCTCCGTGAGCGCTTCGCGTCCACCGCGCCGGTCGAGCGCGCCGCCGAGGACGGCGACGTCGTGACGATCGACCTGGAGGCCAAGGTCGACGGCGAGGTCCTGGAGGACGGCGTCGCGAGCGGTGTCTCGTACACCATCGGCTCGGGCGAGCTGCTCGACGGCGTCGACGACGCCGTGACGGGCCTGGAGGCCGGTGGCGAGGCCACCTTCGCCTCCGAGCTCAAGGGCGGCTCGGCGGCCGGCAAGGAGGCCGAGGTCACCGTCAAGGTCACCCAGGTCGCCAAGCGCGAACTGCCCGAGCTGGACGACGACTTCGCGCAGCTCGCGTCCGAGTTCGACACCCTCGAAGAGCTCCGCGCGGACAGCCGCAAGCGCCTCGAGAACATGAAGCAGTACGACCAGGCCACGCAGGCCCAGGAGCGCGTCCTGGAGAAGCTGCTCGAGCTGGTCGAGGTGCCCGTCCCCGAGAAGCTGCTCGAGGACGAGATGAACACCCGTAAGCACAACCTCGAGCACCACCAGCTCGGCCAGATGGGCCTCGACCTCGACAAGTACCTCGAGATCCAGGGCAAGACGGCCGAGGAGTTCGAGACCGAGACGCGCGAGGCCGCGGTCAAGGGCATCAAGACCCAGTTCGTCCTCGACGAGCTGGTCAACAAGGAGAAGCTGAACGTCAACCAGGAGGAGCTCACCGAGCACCTCATGCGGCGCGCAGCCTCCTCCGGCATGTCCCCCGACCAGTTCGCCCAGGCCGTCGTCGAAGGCGGCCAGGTCCCGATGCTGGTCGGCGAGGTCGCCCGCGGCAAGGCCCTTGCCGTGGTCGTCGAGGCCGCCACCGTCAAGGACACGAACGGCGAGGTCGTGGACCTGGACGACGAGGACGACGAGACCGAGACGGCCACCGAGGTCGCCGCGGACGGCTCCGCCGAGGAGACGGAGGCTGCGGCCGAGGCCACGGACGGCTCCGCCGAGGCCTCCGACGCCGAGGCCTCCGAGGAGAAGCCCCAGGCCTGACCGCCTCGCTTGTACGCCACGATGGGCCTCCGGCACTTTTGTGCCCCGGGGGCCCATCGCGCCTTTCAGGGGCGCGGGGAACTGCGCGACCAGCCCACTGCAAGCCGCACCCGCCGATGCGCAGTCCGTGGCAGATGCATCTGCGGCTGTGTGGGGGCTGAGCGCGCAGTTCCCCGCGCCCCTGAGAGCTGAACGGGGCCCGACGAATTCCCTGCTCGACCCAGCGGAGCGCATGCGCTCACAGCGAACAGTCACCTCTGCGGGATTCCCCGGAGGGACCCGCGCGTTAGGGTCCATGAGTACGAGGGCAGGGGAGTCCCCGGAGCCGTCCGACACGGCGCGCACACGGGGTCCCACGCCCCCAGCAGAAGACGTGAGACGGCCCGGCGCCGTCGTAAGACGAGCAGGTGGATACGTGACGAATCTGATGCCCACAGCCGCCGGCGACCCCATCGGTGGTGGCCTCGGCGACCAGGTCTACAACCGGCTGCTCGGCGAGCGGATCATCTTCCTCGGCCAGGCGGTCGACGACGACATCGCCAACAAGATCACGGCGCAGCTGCTGCTCCTTGCCTCCGACCCGGACAAGGACATCTACCTCTACATCAACAGCCCCGGCGGCTCGATCACCGCCGGCATGGCGATCTACGACACCATGCAGTACATCAAGAACGACGTGGTGACGATCGCGATGGGCATGGCGGCCTCCATGGGCCAGTTCCTGCTGAGCGCGGGCACTCCGGGCAAGCGCTTCGCGCTGCCGAACGCGGAGATCCTGATCCACCAGCCCTCGGCCGGCCTCGCCGGCTCCGCGTCGGACATCAAGATCCACGCCGAGCGGCTGCTGCACACCAAGAAGCGGATGGCGGAGCTGACCGCCTTCCACACGGGCCAGACCGTGGAGCAGATCACCCGCGACTCGGACCGTGACCGCTGGTTCGACCCGATCGAGGCCAAGGCGTACGGCCTCATCGACGACATCATGCCCACCGCTGCCGGAATGCCGGGCGGCGGCGGCACCGGAGCGGCGTCGGCGTAGACCGACACCAGCCCTTCCGAGCCCCCAGCCGACCGCCTCAGCCCTTATCAGGCTCTCCAGGAGACACAGTGAACGACTTCCCCGGCAGCGGCCTCTACGCCCGCACAGAGGCCGAGTACACCGGCCCTCGCGCGGAGTCCCGCTACGTCATCCCGCGCTTCGTCGAGCGCACCTCGCAGGGCGTCCGTGAGTACGACCCGTACGCGAAGCTCTTCGAGGAGCGCGTGATCTTCCTCGGCGTGCAGATCGACGACGCCTCCGCCAACGACGTCATGGCGCAGCTGCTGTGCCTGGAGTCGATGGACCCCGACCGTGACATCTCGGTCTACATCAACAGCCCCGGTGGCTCCTTCACGGCGCTCACGGCCATCTACGACACGATGCAGTTCGTGAAGCCGGACATCCAGACGGTTTGCATGGGTCAGGCAGCCTCGGCCGCCGCGATCCTGCTGGCCGCCGGTACACCGGGCAAGCGCATGGCGCTTCCGAACGCGCGCGTGCTGATCCACCAGCCCTACAGCGAGACCGGTCGCGGCCAGGTCTCGGACCTCGAGATCGCGGCGAACGAGATCCTCCGGATGCGCGCCCAGCTCGAAGACATGCTGGCCAAGCACTCGACGACGCCGATCGAGAAGATCCGCGAGGACATCGAGCGCGACAAGATCCTCACGGCCGAGGACGCGCTCTCGTACGGCCTGATCGACCAGATCATCTCGACCCGGAAGATGAACAACGCCGCGGTCGCGTGACGTATCGCTGTATCGTCTGCCGCTCCTTGACGCGGTTCACGACAAAGTGAACCGCGCCAAGGGGGGCCCGAACGGGGGGCTCGGCAAGGTACCGTCGGACATAAGGCAGCACCAGGAGCCGCTGGACCTAGGCGTCTCCCAGGCGAAGGGGAAGCACACCGTGGCACGCATCGGTGACGGCGGCGATCTGCTCAAGTGCTCGTTCTGTGGCAAGAGCCAGAAGCAGGTCAAGAAGCTCATCGCAGGCCCTGGTGTGTACATCTGCGACGAGTGCATCGACCTCTGCAACGAGATCATCGAAGAGGAACTCGCGGAAACGAGCGAGGTCCGCTGGGAGGAACTCCCCAAACCCCGGGAGATCTACGAGTTCCTGGAGGGGTACGTCGTGGGCCAGGAGGCCGCCAAGAAGGCGCTCTCGGTCGCGGTGTACAACCACTACAAGCGAGTCCAGGCCGGTGAGAACAGCGCGGGTCAAAACCGCGAGGACGCCATCGAGTTGGCGAAGTCCAACATCCTGCTCCTCGGCCCCACGGGCTCGGGCAAGACCCTCCTCGCCCAGACCCTGGCCCGCATGCTGAACGTCCCGTTCGCCATCGCCGACGCGACGGCGCTGACGGAGGCGGGGTACGTCGGCGAGGACGTCGAGAACATCCTGCTCAAGCTCATCCAGGCCGCGGACTACGACGTCAAGAAGGCCGAGACGGGCATCATCTACATCGACGAGATCGACAAGGTGGCTCGGAAGAGCGAGAACCCGTCGATCACGCGTGACGTCTCGGGCGAGGGCGTCCAGCAGGCGCTCCTGAAGATCCTGGAGGGCACCACGGCCTCCGTCCCGCCGCAGGGCGGACGCAAGCACCCGCACCAGGAGTTCATCCAGATCGACACGACGAACGTCCTGTTCATCGTGGGCGGCGCGTTCTCGGGTCTGGAGAAGATCGTCGAGTCCCGCGCGGGCGCCAAGGGCATCGGCTTCGGCGCGACGATCCGCTCGAAGCACGAGCTGGAGGCCAAGGACCGCTTCGAGGACGTCATGCCCGAGGACCTGGTGAAGTTCGGCATGATCCCCGAGTTCATCGGCCGCCTCCCGGTCATCACGTCCGTCCACAACCTCGACCGCGAGGCGCTCCTCCAGATCCTCGTCGAGCCCCGCAACGCGCTGGTGAAGCAGTACCAGCGCCTCTTCGAACTCGACGGCGTGGAGCTGGACTTCGAGCGCGAGGCCCTCGAGGCCATCGCCGACCAGGCCATCCTCCGCCAGACCGGCGCACGCGGCCTGCGCGCCATCATGGAAGAGGTCCTGCAAGCGGTGATGTACGAGGTCCCGTCCCGCAAGGACGTGGCCCGCGTCGTCATCACGGCGGACGTCGTCCGCTCGAACGTGAACCCGACGCTGATTCCGCGGGATGCGCGGGGGCGGGGGCCGGGGGAGCAGAAGACGGCGTAGCCGCCGCGCGCACGTACGAGGGGGCGCCCGACGACCTTGGTCGGGCGCCCTCTTGCGCGTCTTCACGCGAACTCCATTTGGATCAAGCCAAGCTTGTGGTTCCGGCTTGTGTCATGCGCACGCCAGATGATCTGCTGCCTACAGGGGTGACCGCCCTGTGATGAATCAAAACGGAGGGACAAGTCGTGAAGATGCAACGTGCTCTGGCAGCAGCCAGTTTGGCGGTGGCGGCAACCGTTCTGCCGCTCGTGGTGGCAGCGCCGGCACAGGCCAGCGCCAAGGATTGTCGGGACTATTTGCGCCCCAACTACATCGTTGGGCCCAAGGTCACGGAAGCCTGCGCGCAAACCGGAATAAATGGCTATACCGGGTGTTTGCAAAGACTCTTGAACGCAGGTGTCAGGGTCGAGCACGCGGCGGTGGCGTGCAACAGGCGCTGATCGCACCTGTGGGTAGATGATCTGAAGGGGCCCGATCAATTGAGTCGGGCCCCTTCGTCGTTGCTGCGTACGTCAGATCTTGACGCGGACTTCCTTGCGGAGCTTGGCGGCGGTCTCGGCCGATGCCGCGGGGTCGGCGCTCTTGCCCGCCGCGACGTCCGAGAGCTCCATGGGCAAGACGAACCCGAGCGTGCTGTGGTCGCCCCAGACGCAGTACGTCATGGTCACAGACTTCGGCTCGTTCGCTTCGCCGTCGGAGTTGTCCAATTTGGCGTCCTGGCACTTCATGACGGCGCCCTCCAGCGAGCTGGGCTTGTACTCCTTCGGGCTGCCGACGATGGTGACGCCTTCCTCGCCCTTGGAGTCCTTCTTCATGAAGGCGAGGAACGCGTCGACCGCCTTCTCCGGGTCCTCGATGTCGCCGTAGACGCCGCCAAAGGTGATCGTTTTCTGGGCCAGCGGGTTGTCCGCGTCTCCCGACTGGTAGTTGGCACTGACGTCCTTGGGGTTCTTCACGCCCCAGGACTCGGCGTCCTTCAGGTCCGACTTGGACATGCCGTCTCCGCTGGAGGCGTCACCCTTCTTGTACTCGGTAAGCACCGTCGCCGGAGTAGTCAGCTTGTGCGGGCCGTCGTCCGCTACGTCCGAGGAGCCGCCGCTGCCGCTCCCGATGACGAAGTACGCACCCACCGCGATCGCGGCCACGACCGCCACCGAGCCGATGATGATGCCCGTCTTCTTCTTGCCGCCGCCGGGAGCCGGCGGCATTGGCGCGCCGTAGGGCGTGCCGGGGGGCTGCTGCCCGTACGGCGGCTGCTGGCCGTAGCCGGGCTGCTGGGGCGGAGCCCCCGGCGGCGTCTGCTGGGGGTACCCATAGCCCGGCTGCTGCGGAGGCGCCTGCTGCGGGTAGCCGTAGCCGGGCTGAGGGGCCTGCGGCTGCTGGCCGTAAGGACCCGGCTGACCGTACGGTCCGGGCTGCTGGGGCTGCCCGCCGTACGGGCCCGGCTGGTTGTAGCTCATTTCTGGGTTCCCCTCCAGATGCTTATGCGTTCCGAACATCCTGGCGTAAGGAGCGCCCACGCGGAGCACCGGGGGTCTCACCGTTACTGAACAATCGAGTTTCAGGACGGACCCGTAACACCTCTAAACTGACCCCGTGACCGACAACGCTCAGCAGCAGCCGCCAGCCAACACCCCCGAACTGCCGACCCAGTACGCGCCGGCCGAGGTAGAGGGGAAGCTGTACGAGCGCTGGGTGGAACGGGGCTACTTCGAGGCGGACGCGAACAGCGAGAAGCCGCCGTACACCGTTGTCATCCCGCCGCCGAATGTCACGGGCAGCCTGCACCTGGGCCACGCCTTCGAGCACACGCTCATCGACGCTCTCACGCGCCGCAAGCGCATGCAGGGTTACGAGACGCTGTGGCAGCCCGGCATGGACCACGCCGGTATCGCCACGCAGAACGTCGTCGAGCGTGAGCTGGGCAAGGAGGGCAAGTCCCGCCACGACCTGGGGCGCGAGGCCTTCGTCGAGCGCGTCTGGCAGTGGAAGGCCGAGTCCGGCGGGCAGATCTCCGGGCAGATGAGGCGGCTCGGTGACGGCGTCGCCTGGGCGCGTGAGCGCTTCACCATGGATGAGGGTCTCTCGGAGGCCGTTCAGACCATCTTCAAGAGGCTGTACGACGACGAGCTGATCTACCGCGCCGAGCGCATCATCAACTGGTGCCCGCGATGCCTCACCGCCATCTCGGACATCGAGGTCGAGTACCAGGACGACGACGGCGAGCTCGTCTCCATGAAGTACGGCGACGGGGACGACACGATCGTCGTCGCCACGACCCGTGCCGAGACGATGCTCGGTGACACCGCCGTCGCCGTTCACCCCGACGACGAGCGGTACAAGCACCTCGTCGGCAAGCACATCCAGCTTCCGCTCACCAACCGGTCCATCCCCGTCGTCGCCGACGAGCACGTCGATCCCGAGTTCGGCACGGGCGCCGTCAAGGTGACACCCGCGCACGACCCGAACGACTTCGAGATCGGCCAGCGGCACGACCTGCCGGCCATCACGATCATGGACGAGCACGCCGTCATCACCGCACACGGCCCCTTCCAGGGCCTGGACCGCCTGGAGGCCCGTTCCGCCATCGTCGCCGCCCTGCGCGCCGAGGGCCGGATCGTCGCCGAGAAGCGGCCGTACGTCCACAGCGTCGGCCACTGCTCGCGCTGCAAGACCACCATCGAGCCGCGTCTTTCCATGCAGTGGTGGGTCAAGGTCGGCCCGCTGGCGAAGGCCGCCGGTGACGCCGTCCGTGACGGGCGCGTCAAGATCCACCCGCAGGAGATGGAGAAGCGGTACTTCGACTGGGTCGACAACCTCCACGACTGGTGCATTTCGCGGCAGTTGTGGTGGGGACACCGAATTCCGGTCTGGTACGGGCCGAACGGCGAGGTCGTGTGCGTCGGTCCCGACGACGAGGCCCCGACCGGCGAGGGCTGGACGCAGGACACCGACGTCCTCGACACCTGGTTCTCCTCCGGCCTGTGGCCGTTCTCCACGCTCGGCTGGCCCGAACAGACCGAGAGCCTCGCGAAGTTCTACCCGAACTCCGTCCTGGTCACCGGCTACGACATCCTGTTCTTCTGGGTCGCCCGGATGATGATGTTCGGCCTGTACGCGATGGACGGCACCCCGCCGTTCCACACCATCGCCCTGCACGGCATGGTCCGCGACCAGTTCGGCAAGAAGATGTCGAAGTCCTTCGGCAACGCGGTCAACCCGCTGGACTGGATGGACAAGTACGGCTCCGACGCCCTGCGCTTCACGCTCGCGCGCGGCGCCAACCCGGGCGTCGACGTGCCGATCGGTGAGGACTGGGTCCAGGGTTCGCGCAACTTCGCCAACAAGATCTGGAACGCCACGCGCTTCGCGCTGATGAACGGCGCCACGATCGAGGGCGAACTGCCGCCCGCCGAGCAGATGTCGGCCACCGATCGCTGGATCCTGTCCCGGCTGAACGCGACGGTCGCGGAGGTCGACGCCCTCTACGAGGACTACCAGTTCGCCAAGTTGTCGGACTCCCTTTTCCACTTCGCATGGGACGAGGTCTTCGACTGGTACGTCGAGCTGTCGAAGACGACGTTCATGGCGGGCGGCGCGGCCGCCGACGTCAGCAAGCGGGTCCTGGGCGAGGTCCTGGACGTCACGCTGCGGCTGTTGCACCCGGTCGTGCCGTTCGTCACGGAGACGCTGTGGACCACCCTCACCGGTGGTGAGTCGGTCGTGATCGCCGACTGGCCCAAGGACAGTGGTTTCCGGGACGCCGACGCCGAGCGCGAGATCGAGACGCTTCAGCAGGTCATCACCGAGGTCCGCCGCTTCCGTGCCGACCAGGGGCTGCAGCCGGGCCAGCGGGTCCCGGCCCGGCTGACCCTCGACGGGACCGCGCTGGCCCCGCACGAGGCGGCCATCCGCCAGCTGCTGCGCCTCCAGCCGGAGGGCGACGCCTTCACGGCCACGGCGACCCTGCCGGTCGCGGGCGCGCAGGTCGCGCTCGACCTCTCCGGCACGATCGACGTGGCGGCGGAGCGCAAGCGCCTCGCGAAGGACCTCGCGGCGGCCGAGAAGGAGAAGGCCCAGGCGAACGCCAAGCTCGGCAACGAGGCGTTCCTCGCCAAGGCCCCGGACCACGTCGTGGAGAAGATCCGCACACGGCTCGCCAAGGCGGACGAGGACATCGCCCGCATCCAGGCCCAGCTGGACCGCCTGCCGGAGGCGTAGGCGCACTCCGCCGGACGGTTGTCCGTACGTGGCCGAGGGCCTCGGAGCCGAGTACGGTTCCGAGGCCCTCGGCATGCGCATGTCCCCGCCCATGCCCCTGGTCGCCCCTGGTCGAATCGCCGCGCCCGGTGTGTCCGGACCTGTCCCCGCCTCTGTCGGTGATGCTCCGTAGACTGGGCGTGTGAGTGAGCTCCCGCACGACAGCAGTGAGTCCGACCCGTCCGACCTGTTCGACGAGATCGTCGAAGCGGAGACGGAGCGCGACCCCGACCTCGCCGTGATCGAGGCCGGCAGCCGCACCCTGCGCACGCAGGGCGGGCTGCCGCAGTCCGACATCCCCGCGCGCCCGGCCGACCCCGAGACCGACAAGGCACTGCGTGAGGTCGAGGCCGAGCTGGCCACCCGCTGGGGCGAGACCAAGCTGGAGCCCTCCGTGAGCCGGATCGCCGCGCTCATGGACGTGCTCGGGGAGCCGCAGCGCGCGTATCCCTCGATCCACATCACGGGGACCAACGGCAAGACGTCCACCGCCCGCATGATCGAGGCCCTCCTCGGCGCCTTCGACCTGCGCACCGGGCGGTACACCTCGCCGCACGTCCAGTCGGTCACCGAGCGGATCAGCCTGGACGGGGCGGCGATCACCGCCGAGCGGTTCATCGAGACGTACCGGGACATCCAGCCGTACGTCGAGATGGTCGACGCCCGGCAGGAGTTCCGGCTCTCCTTCTTCGAGGTGCTCACGGGCATGGCGTACGCGGCCTTCGCGGACGCGCCCGTCGATGTGGCCGTGGTGGAGGTGGGGATGGGGGGCAGCTGGGACGCCACGAACGTGATCGACGGCGATGTCGCCGTCGTGACCCCGATCGATCTGGACCACACAGACCGGCTCGGCACCACTCCTGGCGACATCGCCAAGGAGAAGGCCGGGATCGTCAAGCAGGACGCGACGGTGATCCTGGCCCAGCAGCCCGTCGACGCCGCCCAGGTGTTGCTCAAGAAGGCCGTCGAGGTCGATGCCACCGTAGCCCGCGAGGGGCTCGAGTTCGGCGTCGTGAGCCGCCAGGTCGCCGTCGGCGGGCAGCTGTTGACGCTCCGCGGTCTCGGCGGGGAGTACGACGAGGTGTACGTGCCGTTGCACGGCGCCTATCAGGCGCACAACGCGGCGGTGGCGCTCGCCGCCGTGGAGGCGTTCTTCGGTGTCGGGTCCCAGCGGCCCGAGCCGCTCGACATCGACACGGTCCGCAAGGCCTTCGCGTCGGTTACCTCGCCGGGGCGGCTCGAGATCGTGCGGCGGTCGCCGACGGTGGTGCTGGACGCCGCGCACAATCCGGCCGGGGCCCGTGCGACGGCCGAGGGCATCCGTGAGGTCTTCGACTTCAGTCGGCTGATCGGTGTCGTTGGGGCAAGTGGGGACAAGAACGTACGGGGGCTGCTGGAGGCCTTCGAGCCGATCTTCACCGAGGTTGTCATCACGCAGAATTCCAGCCACCGGGCGATGGACGTGGATGCGCTCGCCGGGCTCGCCGTCGAGGTGTTCGGGGAGGATCGCGTGCAGGTCGAGCCTCGGCTGGACGATGCGTTGGAGGCCGCGATCACGTTGGCCGAGGAGGAGGCCGAGTATGCGGGTGGTGGTGTCCTCGTGACCGGTTCCGTCATTACGGTCGGCGAGGCCCGACTGCTGCTGGGGAGGGGCTGATCCATGCGCACGCTCTGTGCTTCGACGCTGATCGGTGAGTTCTTCGTCATCGGGTTCGCCGGGCTCGTCGCCATGAAGGATCCCGATCTGTCCATGACCACGGTCTGGACGGTGAGCGGGGTCGCCATGGTGCTGTGTCTGCTGCTGTGCGGGATGATCACGCGGCCGGGGGGTGTTCAGCTGGGCTGGGCGCTGCAGGTCGGGCTGATCGCGAGTGGGTTCGTCGTGCCGGTCATGTTTTTCTTGGGGGCTGTCTTCGCGGCTCTGTGGTGGGCCTCGGTTCACTTCGGGCGGAAGGTGGAGGAGGCGAAGGAGCGGTTTGCTGCGCAGGCCGAGGCGGGGGGTAACGCGGCGTAGGCTGCCGCCCCGGACCTCGCGATCGGCCTGGACGGCCGCGTCCTCAAACGCCGCACGGGCTGGGTGGGCGGGGCCGGCTGGGAAGTGAACGTGACCGGCTGCTGGGCGGTCGCCGGAGCGGCTGTTGAGCAAACGCCCGGTCAGCTGCCCCGTATCACCTGACGCTGCGTAAAACGCACCCGGACACGCCCTGTAACCTCGGTCGTCCGCACATCTGTGACCTGAAGGAGCCACCACCGTGAGCCAGCGCACCCTCGTCCTTCTCAAGCCCGACGCGGTCCGTCGTGGCCTGACCGGCGAGATCATCAGCCGGATCGAGCGCAAGGCCGGCTGGGAGATCACCGCGCTGGAGCTGCGCACGCTGGACCAGGACACGCTGGAGCAGCACTACGGCGAGCACAAGGGCAAGCCCTTCTACGAGCCGCTGGTCGCCTTCATGGCCTCCGGCCCGGTCGTGGCGCTGGTCGTCGAGGGCGAGCGCGTCATCGAGGGCGTACGGGCGCTCTCGGGCCCGACCGACCCCATCGCCGCCGCCCCCGGTTCCATCCGCGGCGACTTCGGCGTGATCGTCCGGGAGAACCTGATCCACGCCTCCGACTCTGAGGAGTCCGCCGCCCGCGAGCTGAAGATCTTCTTCCCGGGCCTCGCCTAACCGCTACCGCGGCGGAACCGGAACCCGGGGCCCGGGGCCCGGGTCGCCCGAGCTGTGCGCCTGGGCAGGGTGGTGTAGTAGCTCTCGCCGGACCATGCGCGGCGAGCAGCCGTGCCTGGGCACAGTAGTTGGGCGCGGCGCCCCCAGGGGCCTGCGCCCGCGGGCGCAGCGTCGGGCACGGCGCCACGCACCCCGGCGCAGAGGCACCACCAGGCGTGGCGCCCAAACGCCGGCCTGGGAGCGCCGGGCCTGGGAACCTTGGTCCCCTGCCCGGGAGGGCCGGCTCCGCACCCCACAGCTCGCTCGTCGGAGCGTCGGACACTGCGCCCGGGCACCTCGCGCGGGGCGCGGTGTCCGGTTCTCTGCCCGGGAGGGCCCGGGCTCAGCGCTTGGTGTCTCGCCCGGTCGGCGTCGGACGTGGCGCCTCGGCGTCCCCTGTGGGCATGTATCAAACAGGGCACTTCGGGCATCTCGCGTGCGCGTAGTGGGGGCCGTTGCGCCGGGCCGCGGCAGCATGGGTGCCTGGTGCACCGCTGCTCCCGGCAGGGACCGTCGGCGATGGCGATGTGGCGTCCCGCGTGGGTGCAGGTGTCGGACAGGGCAACTTCGGGCATCCTGCGTGCGCTCAGCGCGGGGCGTGGCGCATGGGGCCCGTGTGCGCGGGCCGTGGCAGTAACGGGTGTGCGGTGCAACTGCCGTGCCCGGTGTGGGGCATCGGGCACGGTGCTCAGGCGTCGTGTCGACCCGGGCGCAAGCGTCGGTCGTGGTGCCCCTGCGCGCCGAGCTGCTGAGCTGCCGGACTCCGGTAGGCGTAGGCTCCGGGCCGGCGGCGCGCCCGGGAGATCCGTTCTCCGGTTGGAAGGCTCGGGCCCTACGGTAGGCCCGGGTCCAGGGGGAAGCCGGGCGCCCATCCCCGCGGCCCGGCGCCCAGCCGTCAGGTGCCGTCCGTCAAGCCGCATCGAAAATCTTCTGACACTCTGTCAGTCGGCTATGCGTCTGACCTGGGGTAGCCGCAGAATGGCAGTCGTCCGTTGGCATATGCGTGGCGATCGGGGGAACGCGTTCCCCCGATGGCCCGTCTCCACAAGCGAGGCGGCTCGTCATCTGCTGACAATGGCGAAGACCCTCGCGCGGTGTTCGTGCAGGCGAGACTACGATGGAAGCCTTCACGTCACAGCGCTCACCCTCGCCGACCTAAAAAGCCATCAAAAGCTCCACTTGGGAAGGCCAGACGAATCCTGATGGGGAACTCAATGTCGTTCATCGGCCGTGACATGGCTGTCGACCTCGGGACCGCCAACACGCTGGTGTACGTCAGGGGTCGCGGGATCGTACTCAACGAGCCGTCCGTCGTCGCGATCAACACCAACACCGGTGGCATCCTCGCGGTCGGCGCGGAAGCGAAGAAGATGATCGGGCGGACGCCGGGCAACATCGTTGCCGTGCGCCCGCTGAAGGACGGTGTCATCGCCGACTTCGAGATCACCGAGCGCATGCTCCGCTACTTCATCCTGAAGATCCACAAGCGGCGCTATCTCGCCCGTCCTCGTGTCGTCGTCTGTGTGCCCTCCGGCATCACAGGCGTCGAGCGCCGTGCCGTCATCGAGGCGTCGTCCCAGGCCGGCGCCCGCCAGGTGCACATCATCGAGGAGCCGATGGCCGCGGCCATCGGCTCCGGCCTGCCGGTCCACGAGGCCACGGGCAACATGGTGGTGGACATCGGCGGCGGCACCACCGAGGTCGCGGTGATCTCGCTCGGCGGAATCGTCACGGCACAGTCCATCCGCGTCGCCGGCGACGAGCTGGACAACGCGATCATCCAGCACATCAAGAAGGAGTACTCGCTCCTTCTGGGTGAACGGACGGCCGAGCAGATCAAGATCACGATCGGTTCTGCGTACGACCTCGACACTGACGAGCACACCGAAATCCGCGGCCGGGATCTCGTCTCCGGGCTGCCCAAGACCGTCGTCATCTCGGCCGCCGAGGTCCGCAAGGCGATCGAGGAGCCCGTCAACGCGATCGTCGACGCGGTCAAGACCACCCTCGACAAGTGTCCGCCGGAGCTGTCCGGTGACGTCATGGACCGTGGGATCGTGCTGACCGGCGGCGGCGCCCTGCTCCGCGGCCTCGACGAGCGGCTGCGTCGCGAGACGGGCATGCCGATCCACATCGCCGAGGATCCGCTGGACAGCGTGGCGCTCGGTTCCGGCAAGTGTGTCGAGGAGTTCGAGGCGCTCCAGCAGGTGCTGGACGCCCAGCCGCGCAGATGACGTAACTCTTCGATTCCGCCGTACGAGATGATCCCTTCTCGTACGGCGGATCGTTGATATTGAGGCATAAGCTCCCCCATAACACCCGCGGGTTCCGCCCTCCGGGGCTCTCCTGGGTGAGCCATACACGAATTCCGACGAGGAAGGCACGGCCGCCGCACGTGAGGGACACACGAGAGAGCCGGCTGCTCCTGGTGCTGCTGATCGCCATCGCGTTCGCTTTGATCACGGTGGACATCCGCGGCGGCGAGGATTCGCCGGTCGACGGTGCCCGGCAGGCAGCCGCCACGGTCTTCGGCCCGATCGAGGATGGGGTGTCGTCCGCCGTCGACCCCGTCGGCAACGCGATCCAGGCCGTGAAGGACTCCGGCGAACGCCACGATCGCATCTCCCAACTCGAGCGCGACAACGCCGCGTTGAAGGCGAAGCTGGGCAGCGACGACCGCAACCGCAGTCGCCTCAAACAGCTCGACAAGATCCTCAAGACGGCCGGCGCCGGGCAGTACGGCATCAAGGGCGCCGAGGTCATCGCCATAGGGGCGGCCCAGGGCTTCTCCTGGACGGTCACGATCGACGCCGGCGCGAACGACGGCCTCAAGCGCGACATGACCGTCCTGAACGGGGACGGGCTTGTCGGGCGGGTGACGACCGTCGGGCCGAACACCGCCACCGTGCTGCTCGCCAGCGACCCCGACTTCACGGTCGGTACGCGCATGGAGTCCACCGACGAGTTGGGCTTCGCGTCCGGCCAGGGCGACCGCCCGCTGCGCGTGGAGATGCTCAACGGCAAGGCCAAGATCAAGAAGGGTGACCGCCTCGTCACCTTCGGCTCGCAGGCCGACAGGCCGTTCGTGCCGGGTGTCCCCGTCGGCATCGTGTCCCGGGTGGACCCCTCCGGCGGCGACCTGACCCGCACGATCTACGTCACGCCGTACGTCTCCTTCACCAAGCTCGACGTCGTCGGCGTCGTCGTCCGGGCCCCGCGCGAGGACCCGCGTGACGAGGTACTGCCGCCCAAACCCAAGCCAACGCCCACGCCGACCGTGACCGTGACGGTCACGCCCTCGGCCGACGCGCCCGCCGACGGTCTGCAGCAACAGCAGCAAGAGCAGTAGGAGCTGAACCCCCATGCGCTTCAACCGAATGCTGCTGTCCACGACCCTGGTGATCGTCGCCCTGGTGATCCAGGTGAGCGTCCTCGCCCGCCTCCACCTCCCGGGCGCCGTCCCCGACCTGCTGCTGCTCACCGTCCTTGGCCTCGCCCTGGTCTACGGCCACACCGGCGGCGCCCTCATCGGCTTCGGCGCGGGCCTCCTCGCCGACCTGGCCCCGCCCGCCGACCACGCGGCCGGGCGCTACGCCCTCGTGCTGTGCGTCATCGGCTACCTCGCCGGACTCGCCAAACCCGAGAACGGCCAACTCAAGTCCGCGACCGGCCCGATGGCCGTGGTCGTCGCCGCCGCGATCGGCTCCACGCTCCTGTACGCGGGAGTCGGCGCCCTCGTCGGCGACACCGCCGCCCGCCATGTGGGCCTCGGCAGCCTGCTGTTCACGGCCGCGCTGTACGACCTGCTGCTCGCCCCGTTCGTGGTCCCCGGAATCATGGCCCTGGCGCGGCGCGCCGAGAACGATCCGCTCGCCGAGACCGGCGGCTCGTCCAAGGCGACCGACGTCTCCGCGGGCTGGCTGACCTCCGGCACGGGCCTGCGCATCGGCAGCCAGCGCGGCGGCCTGAGAGTGCGGGCGGCCAAGGCGAGGGTGGCGCGCGCGGGACGTATCAAGGGGGTCAAGCGGCTGTGAGAGTGGCGCCCTCGACGACAGCACACCGAACGCCCGCGACAACAGCACACCGAATGAGCTGAGGGAGGGGGAGCAATGACCAACATCCCGGAGACCGGCCGGACCCCACGGGTCCAGATCAGGCTCGTCGTCATCCAGATCCTTGTTCTGTCCCTCCTCGGCACGCTCGGCGCACGCCTCTGGTACCTCCAGATCCGTGAGGGCGACGCCTACGCCAAGGAGGCCTCCGGCAACCACGTCCAGCAGGTCGTCAGCCCCGCCGTGCGCGGCTCGATCCTCGACGCCCGCGGTGTACCGATCGCCGACAACGAGACCCGGCTCGTGGTCTCCGCGTCCCGCACCGACCTGCTGAAGATGAAGGACGACGGCAAGGCGGTCCTCAGCAAGCTCGCGGGCGTGCTCGGTCTGAAGGCCAAGGACGTCATCGAGAAGGTCCGCCTCTGCGACTCGAAGACACCGCAGCCGTGCTGGAACGGCTCGCCTTACCAGCCGATCCCCGTCACCGACGAGGCCACCCCCAAGCAGGCCCTGCAGATCCGCGAGCGCGCCGAAGACTTCCCCGGCATCACCGCCGAACCGCAGGCCGTCCGCCGCTACGCCGCCCCCGGTGAGGCCAACACCGCACAGGTCCTCGGCTATCTCTCGCCCGTCACGGACGAGGAGATCACCAAGGCCAAGGACACCGACTCGCCGTATCTGCGCTCCGACCAGGTCGGCCGAAGCGGCCTTGAGCGCCAGTACGACAAGGCACTGCGCGGCAAGGCCGGCGTCACCCGCTACGAGGTCGACAAGCTCGGCCGCGTCATCGGCCAGGCCAAGAGCGACAAGGCCGAACCCGGCGCGAACGTCGTCACCAGCATCGACTCCCGAGTCCAGCGCGTCGCCGAGTACGAGCTGAACCAGGCGATGAAGGACGCCCGCAAGGAGTTGGACAGGAACACCGGCGAGAACTACAAGGCCGACTCCGGTGCCGTCGTCGTCATGGAGGCCAAGACCGGCCGCGTCGTCGCCATGGCGTCCAACCCGTCCTACGACCCGAACGCCTGGGTCGGCGGCATCTCCGGCAAGGACTACACCAGGCTCACCGGCAAGGACTCCAACTACCCGCTCCTGAACCGCGCGATCCAGGGCCAGTCGGCCCCCGGCTCGGTCTTCAAGGTCATCCCGACGGCCGCCGCGGTCAACGCGGGCTACTCCTTCGACGGCCCCTACCAGTGCTCCAGCTCGTACTCCGTCGGCGGCCAGGTCTTCAAGAACTTCGAGTCCAAGGGGTACGGCCCGATCAGCCTCGGCCGTGCCCTGGAGGTCTCCTGCGACACCGTCTTCTACCGGCTCTCGCACGAGGAGTGGAAGCGCGACGGCGGCATCAAGCCGAACAAGAACGCCGGCGACTGGTTCTACAAGACGGCCCACCAGTTCGGCCTCGGTAAGGAAACCGGCATCGACCTGCCGAACGAGGTCACCGGCCGCGTCCCCGACCGCCAGTGGAAGCAGGACTACTGGAAGGCCAACAAGGACGCCTGGTGCAAGTACGGCAAGAAGGGCGGCACATACGCCCAGCAGATCGCGTACGAGAACTGCCTCGAAGGCAACCGGCTGCGCGCCGGTGACTCCGTCAACTACGCGATCGGCCAGGGCGACACGCTCGTCACACCGATCCAGATGGCGACGATCTATGGGGCGATCTCCAACGGCGGCACCCTCTACGACCCGACCGTCGGCAAGGCGATCGTCAGCCCCGACGGCAAGACCGTCCAGGAGATCAAGCCGAAGTCGCACGGCAAACTGCCGATGACGCAGCAGACCCTCAGCGAGATAGACGGTGCCCTCGAGGGAGTCGCGACCCGCGGTACGGCCGCCTGGCGCTTCGGCGGCTGGCCGCAGGACGAGATCCCGATGCACGCCAAGACGGGTACGGCCGAGGTCTACGGCAAGCAGACGACCTCATGGTTCACGACATACACCGAGGACTACACGGTCGTCATGACCATCTCCCAGGGCGGTACGGGCTCCGGCGCCTCGGGCCCCGCCGTACGCAAGATCTACAACGCGCTGTACGGCGTCTCCGAGGACGGCGCCATCGACAAGAAGAAGGCCCTGCTGCCCGAGCCCCAGAAGAGCCTGCCGAAGATCGAGAAGGACGGTTCGATCGACTCCCCGAAGGCCGAGGCGTACCCGCCGCCGAAGGACGAACAGGCCTCCGAGGAGGGGCAGCAGCCGGTGAACGGTGACAACCCGGCCGCCACCGTGCCCGACCCCAACACCGGCAACAACCGCGACACCCGACGGCGTACGGCCCGCCCGAAGAAGAGGCGGAGGACGCTCACATGACCGGCGCGAACGGCTTCTCCGTCTCCGGGTACGGACCCCAACGCTCCAGCTGGACGCGGCTGTTCGCCCGCGACTCGCTGGCCCGCAGACTCGACTGGCCGATACTGTTCTCGGCCATCGCGCTCTCCCTGATCGGCGCGGCCCTCGTCTACTCGGCGACCCGCAACCGCACCGAGCTCAACCAGGGCGACCCGTACTACTTCCTGGTCAGACACCTGCTCAACACGGGCATCGGCTTCGCCCTGATGATCGGCACGGTCTGGCTCGGCCACCGCACCCTGCGCACGGCCGTACCGATCCTGTACGGGATCTCCGTCTTCCTGGTCCTGCTGGTGCTGACCCCGCTCGGCGCGACCATCAACGGCGCGCACGCGTGGATCGTCATCGGCGGCGGCTTCTCGCTCCAGCCCTCCGAGTTCGTGAAGATCACGATCATCCTGGGCATGGCGATGCTGCTCGCGGCCCGGGTCGACGCCGGCGACAAGCCGTACCCGGACCACCGCACGGTCCTGCAGTCCCTGGGCCTGGCCGTCGTACCGATACTGATCGTCCTGCTCATGCCCGACCTCGGCTCGGTCATGGTCATGGTGATCATCGTGCTCGGCGTGCTGCTCGCCTCCGGCGCCTCCAACCGCTGGATCTTCGGGCTGATCGGCACCGGCGCGGTCGGCGCGATCGCGGTCTGGCAGCTGGGGATCCTCGACGAGTACCAGATCAACCGCTTCGCCGCCTTCGCCAACCCCGAGCTCGACCCGGCCGGCGTCGGCTACAACACCAACCAGGCACGCATCGCGATCGGCTCCGGCGGCCTCTTCGGCACCGGGCTCGGCAAGGGCTCGCAGACCACCGGCCAGTTCGTCCCCGAACAGCAGACGGACTTCGTCTTCACGGTCGCGGGCGAGGAACTCGGCTTCGTCGGCGCCGGACTGATCCTGCTGCTGCTCGGCATCGTCCTGTGGCGGGCCTGCCGCATCGCTCGCGAGACGACCGAGCTGTACGGCACGATCGTCGCCGCCGGGATCATCGCCTGGTTCGCCTTTCAGTCCTTCGAGAACGTCGGCATGACCCTCGGCATCATGCCGGTGGCGGGTCTACCACTTCCCTTCGTCTCCTACGGAGGCTCGTCGATGTTCGCCGTCTGGGTGGCCGTGGGGCTCCTGCAGTCCATCAGAGTTCAACGACCGATGTCCGCCTAGTGAACTTTGGGGGTCTGCCCATGTATCGGATTCGCGACTAGATTCGGTTCATGGCGGAGACAAAGCGGGAGATCGAGCGGAAATACGAAGCGGACGAGAGCGCCGGACTGTCGGACCTGCCGGACCTGACGCGCGTCACCGGCGTCTCGGCCGTCATCGACAAAGGCGTGGCCGAACTCGACGCGACCTACTACGACACGGCCGACCAGCGGCTCGCCGCCGCGTCGCTCACCCTGCGCCGCCGCACCGGTGGCGACGACGCGGGCTGGCACCTGAAACTGCCGGTCTCCGATGGCGTACGGGACGAGATCCACGCCCCGCTGTCCGACACCGTGCCCCGCACGCTCACCGGACTCGTCCGCTCCCGGGTGCGCGACGCCGAACTGGTCCCCGTCGTACGGCTGCAGTCGGCCCGCGACACCCGCCACCTCGTCGACGCCTCCGGCGGCCTGCTCGCCGAGATCAGCGTCGACCGCGTACACGCCGAACGGCTCAACGGCGGCGACGGCACCGCCGAATGGACCGAGATCGAGGTCGAGTTGGCGGACGACGGCGACCCCGCCTTCCTCGACAAGGTCGAGAAGAAGCTCCGCAAGGCGGGCGTACGCCGCTCCAAGTCGGCGTCCAAGCTGGCCAGGGCCCTCGGGGAGACGGGACGGGCACCCCGTACGGAAGCTGTCGTGGCAGCGGAACCGGTCACGGCCGGGGACCACGTCCTCGCGTACGTCCGCGCCCAGCGTGACGCGATCATCGAGCTCGACCCCGCCGTCCGGCGTGACGTGTACGACTCCGTCCACCGCATGCGCGTCGCCACCCGCCGGATGCGCAGCGCCTTCCGCTCGTACGGGAAGGTCCTGGACCGGGCCGTCACCGACCCGATCGGCGACGAGCTGAAGTGGCTCGCCGGGGAGCTGGGCGTCGACCGCGACCAGGAAGTCCTCACCGAGCGGCTGACGGCGGCCCTCGACGAACTCCCGCGCACCCTGCTCGCCGGACCCGTCCGCACCCGGCTGCGCACCTGGGCGCACGCTCGCCGCTCCGGCTCCCGACGCCATCTGATCGCGGTCCTCGACGGCAGGCGCTACCTGGACCTGCTCGCCGCCCTCGACACGCTGCTCGCCACCCCGCCACTGCTCAAGGCGGCCTCGGACAACGCGGAAAAGGTGATCGGCAAGGCCGTACGCAAGGACTTCGACAAGCTGTCGGGGCTGGTCGGACAGGCCGTCGACCTGTCGCCCGGCGCGGAGCGCGACCTCGCCATCCACGAGGCGCGCAAGAAGGCCAAGCGCACCCGGTATTCGGCGGAGGCCGCCACCCCCGTCCTCGGCAAACCCGCGAAGAGCCTGGTCGGGGACATGAAGTCCCTCCAGACCCTGCTCGGCGAGCACCAGGACAGCGTCATGGCCCGCATTGCCCTGCGCGACGTCGCGACCCAGGCGCACGCCGCGGGGGAGAGCGCCTTCACGTACGGGGTCCTGTACGGGCGCGAGGAGCAGACGGCGGTGTCCGTCGAGGCCGAGCTGCCGGGGACGTGGGACACGATCCGGAGCGGGATGGCCCTCTGAGGACTCCGAGGACGCCTGAGGACGCCTGAGGACCTCCGCGAGGACCCACGGGGGCCCGGAGTAGCCCTGCCCGGACGAGGGGCGGAGGGCGGCCGCGGGTCCGTTAGGCTTGAGGGTCATCCCTGTCAGATTTCACCTCACGAAGGTTCGCGAGATGTCTGCCGAAGTCGCTGCATCGGTGTTCCCGCAGCTCGAAGCTCTGCTCCCGCATGTGCAGAAGCCGATCCAGTACGTCGGCGGAGAGCTCAACTCCACGGTCAAGCCCTGGGACGCCTGTGACGTCCGCTGGGCGCTCATGTACCCGGACGCGTACGAGGTCGGGCTGCCCAACCAGGGCGTCATGATCCTTTACGAGGTCCTGAACGAGCGCGAGGGTGTGCTCGCCGAGCGCACGTACAGCGTGTGGCCGGATCTGGAAGAGCTGATGCGGGAGCACGACGTCCCGCAGTTCACGGTGGACAGTCACCGGCCGGTGAAGGCCTTCGACGTGTTCGGGCTGAGCTTCTCCACCGAGCTGGGCTACACGAACATGCTGACGGCGCTGGACCTGGCGGGCATCCCGCTGGAGTCCAAGGACCGGACGCTGGACGACCCGATCGTGCTGGCCGGCGGCCACGCCGCCTTCAACCCCGAGCCGATCGCCGACTTCATCGACGCGGCGATCATCGGCGACGGCGAGCAGGCCGTGCTCGACATGACCGAGATCATCCGCGCCTGGAAGGCGGCGGGCCGCCCCGGCGGCCGCGAGGAGGTCCTGTTCCGCCTGGCGAAGACGGGATCGGTGTACATCCCGGCGTTCTACGACGTCGAATACCTCCCCGACGGCCGTATCGCCCGCGTGGTCCCGAACAAGTCGGGCGTCCCGTGGCGGGTCAGCAAGCACACGGTCATGGACCTGGACGAATGGCCGTACCCCAAGCAGCCCCTCGTCCCCCTCGCGGAGACGGTCCACGAGCGGATGTCGGTCGAGATCTTCCGGGGCTGCACGCGCGGCTGCCGCTTCTGCCAGGCGGGCATGATCACCCGCCCGGTGCGCGAGCGCTCCATCACCGGCATCGGCGAGATGGTCGAGAAGGGCCTCAAGGCGACGGGCTTCGAGGAGGTCGGCCTGCTGTCGCTCTCGAGTGCCGACCACAGCGAGATCGGCGACATCGCGAAGGGCCTGGCGGACCGGTACGAGGAGGACAAGATCGGCCTGTCCCTCCCCTCCACCCGTGTGGACGCCTTCAACGTCGACCTGGCGAACGAGCTGACCCGCAATGGCCGGCGCTCGGGCCTGACCTTCGCGCCGGAGGGCGGCTCCGAGCGCCTGCGCAAGGTCATCAACAAGATGGTCTCGGAAGAGGACCTGATCAGGACGGTCTCGACGGCGTACGGCAACGGCTGGCGCCAGGTGAAGCTGTACTTCATGTGCGGCCTGCCGACGGAGACGGACGACGACGTCCTGCAGATCGCGGACATGGCGATGAAGGTCATCGCCGAGGGCCGCAAGGTCTCCGGCCAGAACGACATCCGCTGCACGGTGTCGATCGGCGGCTTCGTCCCCAAGCCGCACACGCCGTTCCAGTGGGCGCCGCAGCTCTCGGCGGAGGAGACGGACGCCCGCCTGGAGAAGCTCCGCGACAAGATCCGCGGCGACAAGAAGTACGGCCGCTCCATCGGCTTCCGCTACCACGACGGCAAGCCGGGCATCGTGGAAGGCCTCCTCTCCCGCGGCGACCGCCGCATCGGCTCGGTCATCCGCGCCGTGTACGAGGACGGCGGCCGCTTCGACGGCTGGCGCGAGCACTTCTCGTACGACCGCTGGATGGCATGCGCCGACAAGACCCTCCCCGCCCTCGGCGTGGACGTCGACTGGTACACCACCCGCGAGCGCACCTACGAGGAGGTCCTCCCCTGGGACCACCTCGACTCCGGCCTCGACAAGGACTGGCTCTGGGAGGACTGGCAGGACGCCCTCGACGAGACGGAGGTCGAGGACTGCCGGTGGACGCCTTGCTTCGACTGTGGGGTGTGCCCGCAGATGGACACGCAGATTCAGATCGGCCCCACGGGCAAGAAGCTGCTGCCGTTGACGGTGAAGAAGCCTGTGGCCAGTGGGCACAGTCACTGAGGTGATCGGGGAGTCGGCGGACATGGCTGATGCTGCCGCTTGCTGATGCTGTGCCTTCAGGGCCCGCATTGAGACCCTCCTGACCTCCGGGGTGGAGGGCCTCGGTGTGGCGGTGGAGCGGGGCTAGGCGGGCACGGCCGTGTCCCGTGCCACCGACACGATGAGTTCGCGCAGGCCCTCGACGTACAGCCGCATGTTCTTGTGGGCGACATCGGTGCCCGGATAGCGGCTGGCGAACTGCAGGCCGTCGTGGACCCTGGTGAGCCAGGCGCACACCTGATCGCCGTACGAAACCCGGATCAGCGCGTGCGCCTTCATGCTCTGCCACTGGTCCGATCCCGGAAAGCCGCGCGTGTCGACGAACGAGACGATCGAGTGCAGGTCCGGAGACGTGGGCCGGAAGTCGGAGCCCAGCAGACGCAGCACGCGGGCGAGGGGCATCCGGGACAGCAGCCTGTTCTTGCGCAACTCGGCGCGGACCGTCGCCAGCGCGCTGTCGAAATCCGGCGCCTGAGCCACGGAGATCTCGATCGGCGCGCCGCCCACGTACCAGCCCACCGAGTCGAGCCACTGGGACTTCACCCTGGTGTGGAACGGCACGACGGTGCGGTACACGCGCTGCCCGCCGATCTCGTGGACGATGAGGGCGGTGGCGGCGAGGATGCCGACCAGGACTCCGCCGTACGGGCGGCAGTACGCCTCGAAGGCTGCCGCGTCCGCGTCGTCCACGAGCATTTCGCGCATCAACTTCTGGGTCGGCAGCGGCCCTTCGGGGTCGAGGCCGAGGTCGACGGGGAAGTTCGGCAGCTTCCCGTCGCAGTCGGCGACGAACTCGCGCCAGCGGGCGACGATCGCGTGGGTTTCGTCGATCTGATCGGCGTTCGTCCGCTCGATCGCGCAGAAGTCGACGTAACTGGCGGTCGGCAGGGTCTCCGCGGCGCGGCCCGCGAGAGCGGCCTCATAGAGCTCGTGGATCTCGGCGGGGATGCGGTAGATCGAGTACGCGTCGACGTTGCTGTGGTCGAACACCATGTAGACACTCGCGCCGTCCTCCCTGACGACTGCGGCGTAGATGAAGTTCGGCCAGCTGAGTGCGTCCGCGGCGACGTCGAAGCGGCCCTCCAGGTACCGGGTCAGCGCTGCCGCGTCGGCGAAGTCGTCCACGTCCTCGCGGTGCAGCGCGACGGCGTCCGCGTCCAGCGTGAAACGCCGCATCTCGTCGCCGACCCAGCGGAATCCGCTGCGCAGTGTCTCGTGCCGAAGGGTCCAGGCCCGCAGTGCCTTCTGGAGGACATCGATGTCGACCTGCCCTGGGATGTCGAACGCCGTTCCGCTCCAGGTCGGTACGAACAACCCGTCTTCGCGTACCGAACGCGCCGTTCGTACATGCGATTCCTGTACGTAGGCGGGTGGCCGGGAATCCTCCGGCAGACCGGCCGCCGCCTCGACGGTCGTCGGATGCAGCGTCCACTCCACCAGGTGTCCGGGCCGGATCTCGCAACGCTGGATATCGGTCATACGCAAGGGGCTCTCCGTTCCCGGCATCGCTCGATGCCCATATCAGCCCAACGAGGCTTTGATCCGAAAGAGACGCGATGGCGCACGGCTCCGCGCGGACACCGGGTCATCGTCGGGCCGCGGTCGATCGCCCTGGCCGAGTCCTCGCGCGTCGCGCCACAATGACGCGATGCCGCAGCTGGTCAGTCCTGATCCCCGATTCCGGGCCTCCTTCCTGGAGGCCGTGCGGGAAGACCTCGCCGAGGGCGAGCACTTCGGAAACACGCTCAAGCGGGAGCTCGCCGTGTACGGCGACAGCTGGCACGAGCCGGACGGATTCGCGCGCTATGTCGCGGCGGTCCGCGAGGAGGAATCGGAGGAGGGGCGTCGCCCGGAGGGCTTCGTGCCGGGCAGCTGGTTCTGGTACGTGGACGGGGACGTCTACCTGGGCCGGATCCAGATACGGCACCGACTCACCCCGCATCTACGCGACTTCGGCGGTCACATCGGCTACGGAGTACGGCCCCCCGCGCGCAGGAAGGGGTACGCCACCGCCATGCTCCGTGACGTGCTGCCGCGCGCGCGTGCGCTCGGGCTCGATCGTGTTCTCGTCACCTGCGACACCACCAACATCGGCTCCCGCAAGGTGATTGAGGCCAATGGTGGGGAGTTCGAGGACGAACGGGGCGGAAAGCTGCGGTTCTGGATCCGTACGGGCCGTTGATGCGTCCTCGTCGGTATGGACCTGGAAAAGTCGCCGTCGCCGGCACCACCCGAGACGTCTGCGGCGCCCGCGCCGGATGAGGCGTCTCGTACGCCCGCGACGTCTGGCGCGTCTGTGGGGCAGCGGGACGCCGCTCCCGAGGGGTGTCTTGCCGTCGCGATCCGTATTCCGGTGCGGATCGTGGTGTTGGTGCTGGTCGTGCCGGTGCGGATGGTGTGGGACGCGCTGGTCGTCGGCGGGCGTTTGCTCAGGGACACGGTCCTCCGGCCGGTGGGACGGGCCATCGAGTGGCTGCTGACCGGGCTCGGGCACGCGCTGGTGTGGCTGGGCAAGCTGGTGTTCGTCTGGCCGTGGGTGGGGCTGTGGCGGTACGTGGTCGTGCCGGTGGGGAAGGGGCTGGCCTGGCTTGGGCATGTGCTGCTGGTCGTGCCCGCCTTGTGGTTGTACGCGCGGGTGTCGACGCCCTTCGGCCACGGTGTCGTGTGGGTGCTGCGGGGGATCGGAGCCGGATGCGCCTGGCTGTGGCGCGTGTTGGTGGTCGCTCCCGCGAGCTGGTTGCACCGGGCGCTGCTCGCCCCGACCGGGCGGGGGCTCGCCTGGCTGGCCCGGGGCTTCGGGTCCGGGGTGGCCTGGGTCGCGCGAGGTCTGTGGGGCGGGATCACATGGCTCGGCAGTGGTGTGTGGGCAGGCGTGACATGGGTCTCCCTGGGGCTCTGGGCCGGTGTCGTATGGGTCGCCAGTGGCGTGTGGGCCGGTGTCGTATGGGTCTCCCGGGGTCTGTGGAGCGGCATGACATGGATCGGTGGGGGCCTGTGGGCCGGCATGACATGGATGGGTCGTGGGATCTGGGCCGGGGTGACCTGGATCGCCATGGTCGTCGGGACCCTTCTGCGGTGGATCTTCGTCGTGCCCGCCGTCGCTCTGTGGCGTTGGGTGCTCGCGCCGATCGGACGAGGCATCGCCGTCGTCGCGCGGGAGATCGGCGAAGCTCTGGGGCACGCGTGGCGGGTCGCCGGGCATGTGTCGCTCGCCGTCGGGCGGTTCCTCGGACGACTCTTCCGATGGATCTTCGTGGAACCGGTGCGATGGGCGTACAAGAGCGTGCTCACGCCCGTCGGACACCTCGTACGGGACGCCGTCTGGCGGCCCGCGGCGGAGGCGGCCCGGAGCGTGGGCCGCACCACCCGGCAGGCCCTGGCGAGCGCCCGCGAGACGGCACGGCAGACCCGCGCCGACATCCGGCGCATGCTGTTCGGAACCCCGCGCGAGCCCGAGCCGGTGCGGCCGGCCAAACCGAGCGCCGAACCGGAGCCGGTGTCCTGGGCCAAGCCGCGCAGCGAACCGGAGCCGGTGCGGCCGGCCAAACCGAGCGCCGAACCGGAGCCGGTGTCCTGGGCCAAGCCGCGCAGCGAACCGGAGCCGGTGCGGCCGGCCAAACCGCGCGCTGAACCGGAGCCGGTGTCCTGGGCCAAGCCCGACGTGAGCCGTTAGCACGTGCCGGGCCATGCCCGGAGGGAACCGGACGCGGGCGAGACGCGTACCCTGGAGCAAAGGTCCAGGCGCGGAGTGCCTCCGCCCACGCGGGGGCGATCCGGAGTGGACGACGCCGAGCAGGCGTCAACCGGAGTTGTCCTCGCCGACGCGGGGATCGCGTCACGGACCGCCGTATACAAGGAGAAGTAGCACTGGGCAAGCGACAGCCCGAAGGCCCGCCGCCCGCACCCGCGGTGCAGCGCATCCGACTGCGCTACACCAAGCGCGGCCGCCTCCGGTTCACCAGCCACCGTGACTTCCAGCGCGCCTTCGAGCGTGCGCTGCGCCGCGCCGAGGTGCCCATGGCGTACTCGGCGGGGTTCACGCCGCACCCGAAGGTGTCGTACGCCAATGCCGCACCCACCGGCACGGGCAGTGAGGCCGAGTACCTGGAGATCGCGCTCACCGACGCGCGCGACCCCGACAAGCTGCGCGAGCTCCTCGACGAGTCGCTGCCCGCCGGGCTCGACATCATCGACGCGGTGGAGGCCCGTACGTCGGGTCTCGCCGACCGGCTCAGCGCATCCGTGTGGGAGCTGCGCCTCGACGGCGTGACCCCCGAGGACGCGGAGCGCGCGGTCGAC
Organism: Streptomyces albicerus; assembly: GCF_008905045.1. GTDB lineage: Bacteria > Actinomycetota > Actinomycetes > Streptomycetales > Streptomycetaceae > Streptomyces > Streptomyces albicerus. The sequence continues at coordinate 56,446 of NZ_VWMY01000042.1, read as the reverse complement.
GCCTTCAAGTCGGCCGAGACCGTCGAGGTCCAGCGCAGGACGAAGAACGGCATGCGCACCTTCGACGCCCGCGGCGCCGTCGCGAGCCTGGAGGTGCGCAGCACACAGTGTGAGACGGACAGCACACAACCTGAGACGCACAGTCCACAGGCTGATAGGCCGACCGACCAGCCCTGTGCGATACTGCGGCTGGTTGTTCGGCACGTGACGCCTGCCGTTCGACCTGACGACGTCCTGTCCGGTCTCCGAGCTGTGGCCGACCTGGCGCCGCCGGTCCCCGCAGCGGTGACCAGGCTGGCGCAGGGGCTTTTCGATGAAGAGACCGGCACGGTGACCGACCCGCTCGCGCCCGACCGCGAGGCAGTGGCAGCCGCCTCACCCATGGCCGCAGCCACCGCCGCCGCGAAGGCGCCGGCGTAAGGAAGGTCCCGCGTAAGGACGGACGTCGAAGCGCCGCCCTCGTATCCGGGAGCCACCTGGGTCGGGCAGCGCACCGACCAGAAGACTTTCGCCAGGCCGTACGCACACATGGCGTACGGAACCGGCGAGACAGGACACAGAGAGCTCCCGTGCGGCGCCCGCGCCCCGGACGGCGGCACCGCGCATCGCGCGAGCCGCGGACGTCACCGGATCTGCGGCGCCCGGGAGCCTGACGGGAGATCCACCCGCATGCTCGAGCCGACCGAACCCACTGAGGGTTCCGAGAACAGCACCCCCAGCGACACCCTGCCGCCGCGGCGACGCCGTCGCGCAGCCTCCCGCCCCGCCGGACCGCCCTCGGCGACCGCCGAGGCCGCGAGCGCGGCCGAGACCACGGCGCCGGCCATACCGGCCGTGAGCTCCGCCGATCTCGCGACGGCGGAGCCGGAGGAGACCGAAGAGGCGGTTGTGACCGCCGAGACGGTAGCCACCGAGGAGACGGCAGCAGCCTCGACTGCCACCACAGAGCCCGCCGCGCCCGCCGCGGAGGAGGTCGAAGCCGAAGCGGCCGAACCCGCCCCGCGTACGCGCCGTCGGGCCACTCGTCGTGCATCCGCTCCCGCCGGTGCGCCGCAGGCCGCCGAGGCGGCGGAGACCACCGTGGCCGCCGAGGCCGCTGTGACCACCGCGTCCGACGAGGCCCCCGTGACCGAGACCGTCGCGGCCGCCCCGGCCGTGGAGACGGCGCCCGAGACGCCCGCTGAGCCGGTGACCGCGGAGCCCGTGGCAGAAGAGGCCGAAGCCGCCCCGCGTACACGCCGGCGTGCGACCCGTCGTGCGTCCGCCCCCGCGGGTGCGCCGCAGGCGGCTGACACTGAGGCGCCGGTGACCATCGAGGCCGGCGAGGCCGCCGAGCCCGTCGCCGCCCAGGACACGACCGCCGCCCCGGCCGCCGAAGAGGCGCCGGCCGCCGAGACCGTCGAGGCCGTCGAGACCGAGGACGCCGCTCCTCGCCGTACGCGCCGTCGGGCCACGCGCCGTGCCACCGCGCCCGCCGGAGCGCCGCAGGCGGAGACCGAGGCACCCGCGGAAGCGACCGCCGAGGCCGCCGCCGAGCCCACCCGCCGCGCCACCCCGCCGAAGGCGGAGCGTGCCGAGACCCCCACCGCGACCGAGCCCACCGAGGCCGTTGTCCGCGACGAGCGCAGGGAGGCCCCCGTGGCCGCTGCCAAGAACGACCGGGCCGCCGAGGCCGAGACCCCCACCGAGGCCGAGGACGCCGCCCCGCGCCGCACCCGGCGCCGTGCCACGCGCAAGGCGGCCGGAGGCTTCGCAGCGCCCGCGCCGCAGAAGACCGGCAAGTCGGAGGAGGAGCCCGCGCAGCGCCCCGCGCGACCCGCCGTCGCCGTGTTCCAGCCGCCCGTGTTCACCGAGCCGATGTTCCAGACGCCGGAGCGCGCCGCGGCCGCCGCCGCTGCCGAGGCCGCCGAGGAGCCCGAAGACGTCGTGGAGCCGGTCCAGGAGGCCGCCCCCGTCGTCGAGGAGGAGACCGCAGGACCGCGCCGGCGCCGCCGCAGGAAGGCCGAGGAGCCCGCCGCCCCCGTGGCGGAGGCCCCCGAGGCCGAGGAGTCCGCCGACGAGGAGTCCGCCGAGGACGCCGTCGAGGGCGAGGAGACGGAGGAGACGGAGGAGACCGGCTCGCGCCGTCGCCGCCGTCGCGGTGGCCGCCGCCGTCGCCGGGGCGAGTCCGCCGAGGCCGAGGGCGACGAGTTCGCCGCCGAGCAGGCCGAACAGGCTGCCCAGGACGCCGAGGACACCGCCGAGCAGGCCGAAGAGGACGCCGCGGACGCGGAGGACGAGCGTGAGGAGTCCGGCGGCTCCAGCAGCAGCCGTCGCCGTCGCCGCCGTCGTCGTCGTGCCGGTGACGCGTCCACCGAGGCCGAGCCCAGCGAGAACGACCCCGAGCGCACGGTCGTCAAGGTCCGTGAGCCGCGGAAGAAGGACGAGCGCGTCGGCGACGGCACGGACGAGGTGCAGTCCATCAAGGGCTCGACCCGTCTGGAAGCCAAGAAGCAGCGCCGCCGCGAGGGGCGCGAGCAGGGCCGTCGCCGCGTTCCGATCATCACCGAGGCCGAGTTCCTGGCCCGCCGTGAGGCCGTCGAGCGCGTGATGGTCGTCCGCCAGAGCGGCGAGCGCACCCAGATCGGCGTCCTGGAAGACAACGTGCTCGTGGAGCACTACGTCAACAAGGAGCAGGCGACCTCGTACGTCGGCAACGTCTACCTGGGCAAGGTCCAGAACGTGCTGCCGTCGATGGAGGCCGCCTTCATCGACATCGGCAAGGGCCGCAACGCGGTGCTCTACGCCGGTGAGGTCAACTTCGAGGCGCTGGGCATGGCCAACGGCCCCCGCCGCATCGAGAGCGCGCTGAAGTCCGGCCAGTCGGTCCTCGTGCAGGTCACCAAGGACCCGATCGGCCACAAGGGCGCCCGCCTGACCAGCCAGGTCTCGCTGCCCGGCCGCTATCTGGTCTACGTGCCCGAGGGCTCGATGACCGGCATCAGCCGCAAGCTGCCCGACACCGAGCGCGCCCGCCTGAAGACCATCCTCAAGAAGATCGTCCCCGAGGACGCGGGCGTCATCGTGCGCACCGCCGCCGAGGGCGCGAGCGAGGACGAGCTGCGCCGCGACGTCGAGCGGCTCCAGGCGCAGTGGGAGGACATCCAGAAGAAGGCGAAGAACGGCAACGCCCCGACGCTGCTGTACGGCGAGCCGGACATGACCGTCCGCGTCGTCCGCGACATCTTCAACGAGGACTTCTCCAAGGTCATCGTCAGCGGTGACGAGGCGTGGGAGACGATCCACGGGTACGTCGCCCATGTCGCCCCCGATCTGGCCGACCGCCTGTCCCGGTGGACCTCCGAGGTCGACGTCTTCGCGACGTACCGGATCGACGAGCAGCTCGCCAAGGCGCTCGACCGCAAGGTCTGGCTGCCGAGCGGCGGTTCGCTGGTGATCGACAAGACCGAAGCGATGATCGTGATCGACGTCAACACCGGCAAGTTCACCGGTCAGGGCGGCAACCTCGAGGAGACGGTCACCAGGAACAACCTGGAGGCGGCCGAGGAGATCGTGCGCCAGCTGCGGCTGCGCGACCTCGGCGGCATCGTCGTCATCGACTTCATCGACATGGTCCTGGAGTCCAACCGCGACCTGGTGCTGCGGCGCCTGCTGGAGTGCCTGGGACGCGACCGTACGAAGCACCAGGTGGCCGAGGTCACCTCGCTGGGCCTCGTCCAGATGACCCGCAAGCGGGTCGGCCAGGGCCTGCTCGAGTCGTTCTCGGAGACCTGCGTCCACTGCAACGGCCGTGGCGTGATCGTGCACATGGAGCAGCCGACCTCCGTCGGAGGCGGCGGCAAGCGCAAGAAGCGCGGCCGTGGCGGCGCCGAGCAGGCTCCTGAGCCGGAGCACGCGCACGAGCCGGAGACGATCGAGCCGCTCGAGGTCGAGACGGCGGCCGAGGTCGCGGCGGAGGTCGCCGAGCCGGTGGCGCTGGCCGAGCCCGAGTTCGTACCCGACGAGGAGCTGTACAGCAGTGCCGCCGAGGCGGAGGCCGCGGCCACCCGTGGCCGTTCGCGGCGTCGTGCGAGCAGGCGTGCGTCGGCCCCGGCGGGTGCGCCGAGGGCCGAGACCCGCAGGCCCGAGCGCCGGACCGAGGCGCCGACCGCCCAGAGCGTGACGGCGGAGGACGAGGTCGCGCGCCCCGTGCAGCCCGAGTCGGCCGCCGTGGCGCAGGCCGAGCCCGCGGCCGCCGAGGACCCGGTGGTCGAGGCCCCGGCTGTCGACGAGGCCGCGCCCAAGGGCCGTACGCGCCGTCGGGCGACCCGCAAGGTCTCCGCGCCGGCCGGTTCGCCCAAGTCGGCGGAGGAGGCCGTGGTGACCGTCACGGAGCCGGTCGCCGCACCCGCCGAGCCCAAGGCGGAGCCGGTCGCCGAGGCCGAGCCCGAGCCCGTGACGGAGAGCGCCGCCCCGGCCCGTCCGCGCCGCCGTGCGGTCCGTAAGGCCACCGCGCCCACCGCGCCCGCGGAGACGGCCGTCGTGGTCGTCCCGTCGACGCCGGCGGAGACTCCGGCGGAGGCTGCCGAAGCGCCCGCCGAGGCTCCCGCGGAGGCGTCCGGCGAGGAGGCTGCGCCGGCCAAGAAGACGGCCCGTAAGACGGCCAAGAAGGCGACGGCGAAGAAGGCCGCCGCGAAGAAGACGACGACGGCCAAGAAGACGGCCGCCAAGAAGACCGCGGCCAAGAAGACGGCGAAGACCGCCAAGACGGCCGCGAAGTCGACGTCGAAGAAGACCGCGGCGGCGCAGCAGACGTCGTCCACCGTCACGGCCTCCACCGACGAGGGCTGACACTCCGCTCGACCCCAGACGCCCCCTGACCTGCGGCACGACCGCCGGTCAGGGGGCGTCGGCGTACCCGGACGACCCTCGACATGCCCGAACTGTCATGGGGTCCGCCCGCTTTGGCATGCCCTGACATAGCTTCAGAAGCATCACGGACATCACATTCACCCCCCGCCTCTTGGAACGCGATCACCTTCCTGTAAAACTCAAGCAGTCATAGGCATGAACACACGGGTGCGCGTTGGGGAGACGGTCACTCGTGTCAGGGGAGGGGATCTCATGGCGCGCGTGCGCCTGAAGGGCACTGGGCGGCACCGTGCCGTGAAGCCGGTCAAGGGCGGGCGGCAGGCCGTAGCGCTGGCCACGGTGCTGTCCGCGGCGGGTGTCCAGCTCGCCACGTCGGCGGGTACGGCGGATGCCGTGGACAACCCGACGTGGACCGAGGGGCCGATCTTCAACGACCCGCTCAGCACCGACTCCAGCCAGCAGACCGTGATCCGTACGCGGCTGATAGAGCTGACGAACGCCGCGCTGCCCGACTCCACGATCAAGGTCGCGGTCTACCACATCTGGGAGGCCGGCGTCGTCAACGCGCTCGTCGCCGCCAAGAACCGCGGCGTGAACGTGCAGGTGCTGCTCGACGAGTCCAGCATCAGCGACCGCCCGACCAACACCGCGTACGGCACGCTGGCCTCGGGACTCGGCACGGACCGTACGCAGGGCTCGTACGTGGCGACCTGCCCGGAGAACAAGTCGTGCCTCGGCGACCCGAAGTTCGGGCAGTCGATCATGCACAACAAGTTCTGGCTGTTCTCCGCGGTCAAGGGCGCCACCAACGTGGTCGTCGAGACCACCTCGAACTCGACGCCGTCCGCGCACACCCGCTTCTTCAACGACGCGCTGCTGCTGCCGAACAACCCGACGATGTACGACGCGTACGCGGACTACTTCGACACGATGGTCGCGCAGGACTGGGAGTCCTGGAACTACCGCACGGTGAGCAACGGCCTCTACAAGGCGTACTTCTTCCCGCGGGCCGGCAACACCCGGGCCACCGACACGGTGTACTCGATACTCAACAACGTCACCTGCAAGTACACGGACACCGCGGGCGTCACGCAGTCGACCAAGGTCCGGGTGGCGATCTTCAAGATCACGCGGATGGCCATCGCGGAGAAGCTGGTCTCGCTGAAGAAGGCGGGCTGCTCCGTGAGCATCGTCTACGCGGAGTCGGACAGCGCCAAGAGCACCGGCGGCACCGCGGGCACGTGGGAGAAGCTGCACACCACCGGCGGCCCGACCGTGCGCTGCTACAACGACGAACGGGACCCGCTGAACCCCGGCCAGAAGCTCTCGGTGCCGTACATCATCCACTCCAAGTACATCCTCGTCGACGGCATGTACGACGGCGTGAAGAACAAGGTCAGCTTCACCGGTTCCGGGAACTACACGGGCCCGGCGCTGCGCGAGAACGACGAGTCGATCGTGAAGGTCGACGACGACGCGGTGCACGACATGTACCGGGTCCACTTCGACCGGGTGACCAAGGTCGCCTACCCGGGCACCGCGGACGCCACCGACCTGTGCAAGGGCGTGAAGCCGCTGCCCGCGGACGGTGAGAAACCGACCGTGTGACGGTGAGCGGTCGGCCGTGCGGGGCCCGGGCGCGAGCTGCCCCGGGCCCGGTTTGACCCCCAGGTCGGGGCCCCGTAACCTTGACCCTCGGCGTGTCCATAGACATGCCGCATTCCCGTAAACCTCTTCCTCCCGGTGCCTCGCGCCCCGGGAGAGGCCGCCTGCTTCAGTCGGCGGCTGGACTGCGGGGATTCCGATTTCGAGCGAAAGAGAGATCCGCGTGTACGCCATCGTGCGCAGCGGTGGTCGCCAGCACAAGGTTGCTGTCGGCGACATCGTTGAGGTTGACAAGATTTCCACTGCCAAGGTCGGCGACACGGTCGAGCTCTCGACGCTGCTCGTTGTCGACGGTGACGCCGTCACCAGCGACCCGTGGGTGCTTGCCGGCATCAAGGTCCAGGCCGAGGTCGTGGACCACCACAAGGGCGCGAAGATCGACATCCTTCGCTACAAGAACAAGACCGGCTACCGCCGTCGTCAGGGCCACCGCCAGCAGTACACGGCGATCAAGGTCACTGAGATCCCCGCGGCTGCGAAGTAAGGGACTGAGGAGAGATGGCACACAAGAAGGGCGCATCGTCCACCCGGAACGGTCGCGACTCCAATGCTCAGCGGCTCGGCGTGAAGCGCTTCGGCGGTCAGGTCGTCAACGCCGGTGAGATCCTGGTCCGCCAGCGCGGCACCCACTTCCACCCCGGCGCGAGCGTCGGCCGTGGCAAGGACGACACGCTGTTCGCCCTGGCCGCCGGTGCGGTGGAGTTCGGTACTCACCGTGGCCGCAAGGTCGTGAACATCGTTCCGGTCGCCTGACCGGATCTTTCGCGAGGCGGACCTCACTTCCCGTACGGGAAGCGGGTCCGCCTTTCGCGTGTTTCAACTGAGCAGAGAATTCTGCGTAGAGATTTCCGTACGTAACTGGAGGCACATCCCATGACCACCTTCGTGGACCGCGTCGAGCTGCATGTCGCCGCGGGTAGCGGAGGTCACGGCTGTGCCTCCGTCCACCGGGAGAAGTTCAAGCCGCTCGGCGGCCCGGACGGCGGCAACGGCGGCCGTGGCGGTGACGTGATCCTGATCGTCGACCAGTCCGTCACCACGCTCCTCGACTACCACCACTCCCCGCACCGCAAGGCCACCAACGGCAAGCCCGGCGAGGGCGGCAACCGGTCCGGCAAGGACGGCCAGGACCTGATCCTGCCGGTCCCCGACGGCACGGTCGTCATGGACAAGGCGGGCAACGTGCTCGCGGACCTGGTCGGGCACGGCACGTCGTACGTCGCCGCCCAGGGCGGCCGTGGCGGCCTCGGCAACGCGGCGCTGGCCTCGGCCCGCCGCAAGGCGCCCGGCTTCGCGCTGCTGGGCGTTCCCGGTGACCTCCAGGACATCGTCCTGGAGCTGAAGACGGTCGCGGACGTGGCGCTGGTCGGCTACCCGAGTGCGGGCAAGTCGTCGCTGATCTCGGTTCTCTCGGCCGCGAAGCCGAAGATCGCGGACTACCCCTTCACCACGCTGGTCCCGAACCTGGGCGTGGTGACGGCGGGCTCGACGGTCTACACGATCGCGGACGTGCCGGGACTGATCCCGGGCGCCAGCCAGGGCAAGGGCCTGGGCCTGGAGTTCCTGCGCCACGTGGAGCGCTGCGAGGTGCTGGTCCACGTCCTCGACACGGCGACCCTCGAATCGGACCGTGACCCGGTCTCCGACCTCGACATGATCGAGGAGGAGCTGAAGCAGTACGGCGGCCTCGGCAACCGGCCGCGTCTCGTCGTCCTCAACAAGATCGACGTACCGGACGGCAAGGACCTGGCCGAGATGGTCCGCCCGGACCTGGAGGCGCGCGGCTACCAGGTCTTCGAGGTCTCGGCGGTGGCCCACACGGGCCTCAAGGAGCTCTCCTTCGCCCTCGCCGGCCTGGTCGCGAAGGCGCGTGCGGCGAAGCCGAAGGAAGAGGCCACCCGCATCGTCATCCGCCCGAAGGCGGTCGACGACGCCGGCTTCACGGTGGTCCAGGAGGAGGACGGCCTCTTCCGCGTGCGTGGCGAGAAGCCCGAGCGCTGGGTCCGCCAGACCGACTTCAGCAACGACGAGGCTGTCGGCTACCTCGCCGACCGCCTCAACCGCCTCGGCGTGGAGGACTCGCTGATGAAGGCGGGCGCCCGCGCGGGCGACGGCGTCGCCATCGGCCCCGAGGAGAACGCGGTCGTCTTCGACTGGGAGCCCACGGTCATGGCCGGTGCGGAAATGCTCGGCCGCCGCGGTGAGGACCACCGGCTGGAGGAGCCGCGGCCGGCCGTCCAGCGTCGGCGCGAGAAGCAGGCGGAGCGGGACGAGGCGGACAAGGAGTTCGACGACTTCGACCCGTTCTAGGGCGCCTGTGCCCATGAGGTGGCTGGGGCCGCGCCCCGTCAGGGGCGCGGGGAACTGCGCGACAAACCCCCACACACCCGCAGCCGACCACGTACCCCATGGATCACGCAGAACGAGGGCCCCGGAGAATCTCCGGGGCCCTCGTTCTGCGCTCGCTCACGCGGCAGCGGCTACGCGTTGACGGAGTCCTCCGCCCCGCTCGACTCCTCCGCGGCCTCCTCGGCCGCATCCTCCGCCGCGGACCGCGGCGAGGGGATCTCCGCGGCGAGCCGCGACTCCATGCGCACGCGCCGCTCGTCGGCCTTGGTGCACAGGGCGTCGATCGCCGCGTTGAAGCGGGCCAGCGACGGCGGGTCGGAGGGGCCGAGCAGGTGCTCCTTGAGCTCGGCGCGGGCCGCCGTGAAGTGGTCCTTCTCCGGGTGGCGGACCGACTCCAGGAGCGCCGGTACGCCCTCGGCCTTGGGCGTGAGGATGGCGCCCGCGGACACGGTCGGGAAGCCGGTGCGGAAGGCCGCCTCGGACATCCCCGAGGTGTTGGCGACCGCGTACGGCTTCTCGCTGGACAGCCAGTCGGAGACGACCGACGACACATCGCTGATCAGCAGGTCGGCCTGGTTGAAGCAGGCGAAGATGGCCGGCCGCGCGTCCGTGATGATCTGGTGCTCCCACTCCGGGAAGGACGACCAGTACGCCTTCTCCCAGGCCAGCGTGGCCTCGACGATGGCGGCCTCGCGGTCACCCTTCGGCGCGCCCTGGAGCAGCATCCGCTCCATCTCGTCGGCGCTCTCCCGGAAGTCGGTGGACGTCAGCTTGTCCAACTCGGCCGTACGACGCGCCAGTTCGGCGGCGGCAGCGGCGTCGGGACGCGCGCCCGACCGCTTGGTGTTGGCCTCGCGGATCATCGCCTTGATGCGCTCGTTCGCGGCGCCCGCGCGCGGGTCGACGGAACCGGTCATCGGGTGCGGCTTGTAGAGGAGCCGTACGCCCTCGTCGGCGAGCAGCCGCCGCACGATGTTCTCGCCTGCCAGCACCACCGACGTGTTGCCGGGGTTGCCGTCCCAGCCCTCCCAGGTGGGGGCGTACAGCACGGTCGTGTACGGGCCCGTGGGCGCGCCCGAGAAGGGGCGGATCGGCGCGAGCTGCGGGCGGCCGACCTCCACGATGTCCTTGTCCTCGACGCCGACCTCGGCCAGTGCGTAGCGCTCGCGGGCCGCGGGACCGGCCACCCACACCTCGTCGTACGCCTTCGCGTACGGGTTGCAGGAGGACAGCTTGTCGCTCTCGCCGTGGTTGATGAAGGCGTGCTTGATCGTGGGGATGCGCAGGACCTGCGAGGTCTTCGCGGCGTTGGCCGGGTGCAGCATCATCTTCAGCGTCGAGTTCTCCAGCGAGAACATCGTCGACACCTTCGGGAAGCAGATGACCGGCACGTCCGTGGCGTCGATCTTCTGCACCATGAAGCGCTCACGCAGCACGATCAGCGGCTTGGCGTCGACCGAGGAGAGCGTGGAGAGCCACATGTTCGCCTGGTAGGCGGAGGTCGTACCGCCCGAGAAGTACATGGCCACGGTCGGCTTGTAGCCGGCCAGCCACTTGTCCAGCCAGTCCATGACCTTCTGCTCGCTCTTGGCGCGCTTCTTCGGCAGCAGCCAGGTGCCGAGGTAGGCCGTGCCGCCGCCCATCAGGGCGATGGCCAGGGCGAGGCCGATCCCGCCCCAGTACGCGTCCGTGGTGGCCGCGGTGACCACCAGGCCGACCGTGGTCGGGATCGAGAAGGTGAGCAGGCGGTGGCCCGGGCGGCGGGCCAGGACCCGCGGCGGCGCGGCGGTCAGGCGCAGCGCGGACGCGTCGATGTTCCGGGTGACGATCGGCAGCGTACGGGTGCGGCGGACCATGACCGCGGCGGCCTGGCACGCGAAGTGCAGGGCGTAGAAGACGCACAGGGCGATCAGCAGCGGCGCCTGCTCGCGCATCGGGTTGATGCCGTCGATCCGCAGGAGCCCCACCAGGATCAGCATGTCGCGCAGCAGCTGCCGGACCGTGACGTCGAAGCGGACCTTGCTCAGCAGTGAGAGCAGTCCGGGATCCCGGTACTGCAGATACACGTCTAGGGCGAGGCCCGCCGCGCTCGCGGCGATGAACACCGGGACGTTCGGCAGCAGAGCGGAGACGATCTGGGCCGTGAAGAGCGCGAACATCGAGAGCAGCGCGGACAGCTGCACGATGCGGCGGGGGGCGAGTCCGGCGGAGGGCACGGAATGGACTCCTGCGAGGGATGCGGCGGATGGGGGGATACGTGGGAGGTCGGGCCTCGACGTACCGCCGTGAGGCTCGTACGAGAGAGGCCGATCCCTGACCGTATGACTTCGGCGGGCCGCCTAGCAATCTTGCGGGAGAGCTATCGCCGGATTTCCGGTTAAAACGACTGGAACCTGTGAGGAGTTTCTTCCATCTTCATCACACGGCCCTCTTGCCGTTCCCCGGCCGGCGCCCGCATCGTCCGCCACTCGAAACGCGGCGGCGTCCGCCACCCGCTGTCACGTAGATTGCACAGACCGGGCTGGTCGGAACATTGGGGTACAGAGTGTCAGCGGCAGTGCAGGCGGCGAGGCAGGATGTGGCGGAAGCCCGCAGGATCGTCGTCAAGGTGGGTTCCTCGTCCCTGACCACCGCGTCCGGAGGCCTCGACGCCGACCGCGTGGACGCCCTCGTGGACGTACTAGCCAAGACCCGCAGCGGCGGCGAGAAGGAGATCGTCCTCGTCTCGTCCGGCGCCATCGCCGCCGGCCTCGCCCCGCTGGGCCTGCGCCGCCGCCCCAAGGACCTCGCCCGCCAGCAGGCCGCCGCCAGCGTCGGCCAGGGCCTCCTGGTCGCCCGCTACGCCGCCTCCTGCGCCCGCTACGGCGTCCGGGTCGGCCAGGTCCTGCTCACCTCCGACGACATGAGCCGCCGCGCCCACCACCGCAACGCCTCCCGCACCCTCGACAAGCTCCTCGCGATGGGCGCCCTGCCGGTCGTCAACGAGAACGACACCGTTGCCACGGACGAGATCCGCTTCGGCGACAACGACCGCCTCGCCGCGCTCGTCGCCCATCTCGTACGCGCCGACCTGCTGGTCCTCCTCTCCGACGTGGACGGTGTGTACGACGGCGACCCCAGCAGGCCCGGTACGTCGCGGATAGCGGAAGTACGCACTCCGGCTGACCTCGCACACGTCGACATCGGCAGTGCGGGCAAGGCGGGCGTCGGCACCGGCGGCATGGTCACCAAGGTCGAGGCGGCCCGGATCGCGGCCGCGGCCGGCATCCCGGTGGTGCTGACCAGCGCGGTCCACGCCGCGGACGCCCTCGCGGGACGGGACACCGGCACGTACTTCCACGCCACCGGCCGCCGCTCCGCCGACCGGCTGCTGTGGCTCCAGCACGCGTCGACCCCGCAGGGCGCCCTCACGCTCGACGACGGGGCCGTGCGCGCGGTCGTCGAACGGCGTACGTCCCTGCTGCCGGCCGGCATCGCGGGCGTCGAGGGCGACTTCGTGGCGGGCGACCCCGTCGAACTGCGCGACAGCGCGGGGCGCGCGGTGGCCCGGGGGCTGGTCAACTTCGACGCCAAGGAGATCCCGCAGCTGATCGGCCGCTCCACGCGGGAGCTGGCCAGGGAGCTGGGTCCCGCGTACGAACGCGAAGTCGTACACAGGGACGATCTGGTGCTGCTGCACCCGTAAACGGCCGAAAGGACGGCCCTCCCCGGTGGACGTTCAGTAAAACGGTCACACGAAGCCTTCCCACCTGCTCAACTTTGTTTCAGGGAGACCCCCTCGGTCCGAGCGACCCATTGCGTAAAGGAGGCCGTCGTGAGACGAGTGCGCCCTGGGGCGGCGGCGTCCCGCGGTGGTGCCGGCTCCCGAGCGGCCGGCGAGGAGCGGGCCCTCACCAGCGTCGCGGCCGGCGACACGTACGAGGCGGAGGAGCCGCGCGACCTGCCGCGGCTGTGGCACGTCACGCTGAGCGTCTCGGGCGACGAGGCCCCGCTGAAGGAGGTCAGGCGCGGTCTCGAACAGCTCGCCCACGACCACCCCTTTCTGCTGACCAGCCGGTACGCCAACGACCACGCGGAGATCCGTTACTGGGAGGAGGCCCGCGACCTGCACGACGCGGCGGCGGTCGCGCTGCGCCTGTGGGGCGAGCACCGCCAGACCTCGAAGCTGCCGCCCTGGGAGATCGTCGGCCTGGAGGTCATCGACCGCGAGACCTACCACCAGCGGATCTCGGAGGGGTACGGACCGCTGCCGGCCACCCCCGTCGGCGTGCACCCGTTCTAGCTACCTCGGGGTACACGCTTTCTACGGGCATTCAGGACCCGTCTCGCGGTGTGGGACAACGGCTGAACACCTTTCGCGGGCGCACTACCCTGCGGGATATGACCACGCTCTCGCCGTACGACTCGATGTCCCCGGTCACCCAGGCCGCCTACCGTGCCAAGGGCGCCGCCGCCGACCTCGCCCCGCTGCCGCGGGCCGAGAAGGACGACGCGCTGCTCGCGATCGCGGACGCGCTGGAGGTCCGTACGAGCGAGATCGTCGAGGCCAACGCCAAGGACATCGAGCGGGCCCGTGAGGCCGGCACCAGCGAGTCCATCATCGACAGGCTCACGCTCACGCCCGAGCGGATCCGCGCGATCGCCTCCGACGTACGCGACGTGGTGGCGCTGCCCGACCCGGTCGGCGAGGTCGTCCGCGGCTCGACCCTCCCGAACGGCATCGACCTGCGCCAGGTCCGCGTCCCGCTCGGCGTCGTCGGGATCATCTACGAGGCCCGCCCGAACGTGACGGTCGACGCGGCCGCCCTGTGCCTGAAGGCGGGCAACGCGGTGCTGCTGCGCGGCTCCTCCTCGGCGTACGAGTCCAACACCGCCCTCGTACGGGTTCTGCGCGACGCGGTCGGCGGCTCGGGCCTGCCCGCCGACGCCGTACAGCTCGTACCGGGCGAGAGCCGGGAGTCCGTACGGGAGCTGATGCGCGCCCGCGGCCTCGTCGACGTGCTCATTCCGCGCGGCGGCGCCTCCCTGATCCGCACGGTCGTCCAGGAGTCCATCGTCCCGGTCATCGAGACCGGCACCGGCAACTGCCACGTGTACGTGGACGCGAACGCCGACCTCGACATGGCGATCGACATCCTGATCAACTCCAAGGCGCAGCGGCCCAGCGTCTGCAACGCCGCCGAGACGCTCCTGGTGCACCAGGACATCGCCGCCGAGTTCCTGCCGCGCGCCCTCGACGCCCTCGCGGACGCCGGGGTCACCGTGCACGCCGACGAGCGCGTCCTCGCGTTCTCCAAGGACTCCAAGGCCACCGTCGTCGAGGCCACGACCGAGGACTGGGACACCGAGTACCTGTCGTACGACATCGCCGCCGCCGTCGTCGACTCGCTCGACAAGGCCGTCGCCCACATCCGGCTGTGGAGCTCGGGGCACACCGAGGCGATCGTCACCACCTCGCAGCAGGCGGCCCGCCGCTTCACCCAGTTGGTGGATTCGACGACGGTCGCCGTCAACGCGTCCACGCGCTTCACGGACGGCGGCCAGTTCGGCTTCGGCGCCGAGATCGGAATCTCCACGCAGAAGCTGCACGCGCGGGGGCCGATGGGGCTGCCGGAGCTGACGAGCACGAAGTACATCGTCACGGGCGACGGACACGTCCGGCGCTGAACGGGATCGGCGAGGGGCTTCTCGCGGTGCCTTTGGGACGCCCCTCAAAAAGAGTCTCGCCAGGCGGATGAATTTCCTTACCGTCTGCCCAAATTGACCACCCCGGTCTACTCTGGATCCGTGCCGGAGGACGTGGGGGGCACGCCGTTCCCTGACGGCTGGGAGCCCGACGACGACCGCGACCGCGGGGGTGCGGACGAAGAGTTCGCCTCCGTGGTCTTCGACGAGGCCTTCGTACGGGCGGCGACGGTTCACGAGCCGACCGCCGTCGAGCGCCTCCTGGCCGCCGCTCAGGCGAGAGCGGAGGCCTCCGAGGCCGAGGCGCGCCGGGCGCACCCCCGGGGCGTACGCGGCGACGACGAGCTCTACGAAGACGGGTTCGGCCCCGACGGCCGCGGTGATTTCGGTCATGATCCCGATCTGGACGACCTCGACGACCGCGACATCCTCCACGGCGGCTACGGCAACCCGGGCACGTACGGGAAGCAGACCCGCTGGCACCGCCCCGTCGCCTGGATGCTCGCCCTTGTGATGGGCATCGGCATGGTCGCGCTCGCCTTCACGGCGGTCTACCGCGGCGCCTCCTCGGGCAGCCGGGACCAGGTACCGCCGCCCGCCTCCACCGGACTCGAACAGGGCGGCGGAATCGGCCCCTCCGCCTCCGCCGACTATTCACAGCCGGCCGTCTCGGCGGAGCCGCGCACTCCGTGAGGGTTCTGTGCGTCTCGTTCTGTGCGTCTCTGCGAGACCGGGCCCGGGACAGGTTTGAAAACGCTCCTCCGCAGCCCGCGGGGCCGGCCCGGGATCTTCTACGGGGCAGGCCCGGGACCTGGTGGCGACCCTGGTGAGAACCTGTCAGAACTTGTCGTGTACCAGGGCGTTTACCTGAGGTCCCTGAGACCTACTCTGAAAGTATGGGCGGACCTGGAGACCCACCTGAGGGGACACCCGAGGGTGCTCCCGGTGGTGGCGAGGACGAGTACCGATCCGTCGTCTTCGACGAGTCGTTCGTCAGGGCTGCCCGCCTCCAGGAGTTCTCCGCGCAGGAGCGGATCGCCGACCACGCCCCGGCCGTCCGCCGCCGCCCGCCGCTGCGCCGGGGCCTGTCGCGGCAGGCGCTGATCCTCGTCCTGCTGATCGCCGTGGCCTTCGGCACCGCGATCTACATGGGCGTACGCCACCCGTACCAGACGCCCGCCGAGAAGCACCCCGAGCCGCTGCGGATGACCGTGATCCCGCTCGCGCCGCAGAGCGCCGTGCCCGGCACCGCCGACGTCGAGGCGCTGTACGCGCACAGCCCGGCCGGCCAGTTCCGCATCGGCGCCGACGGCATCACCCTGCCCGCCTCCCGGCGCACCGCGCACTTCTCCGACAGCCAGGTCGTCACCGCCCTGACCACGGCCAAGGACTACCTCGTCGAGTCCTCGCTCGACCCGGACGTGCTCACCGGCGGCGCCACCCGGTCCGTGCGGATACTGCTCGACCCGCAGCAGCTCGACCAGTTCGACCAGAGCTTCGAGAGCCCGTCCGCGGACGGGCGGCACGCGCCCACCGGCTGGCTGGTCCGCTTCGACCCGAACCAGGCCGAGCTGGCAGACCGCAAGATCCGGGTGCAGGGCACGCTGACGGCCGCCGAGACCGACTCCGACACCCTCGAGGTCAGCGCCGACCACACCTTCGTCTACGCGCTGCGGCCGACCGGCTCGGACGAGAAGGCCAGGGCCTCGCTGTTCACCGTGCGGCGCGAGCTGCACTTCCGGTTCGACCGCGACGATCTGCGCATGCACCAGACCGAGCTGGTCGTCTCGTACGTCCAGGCCGGGCCGCTGGCCTGCGCCGAGGACGCGACGAACCATCTGCGTCCGCTGCTCGCGGGCGAGACGGCCAAGGTGGGCGGCCCGGCCGGCACCGACCCGTACGCGACGGGCAGTGCCACGGCGCTGTGCGGGTCGCTGGCGGCCAGTGCCCAGCCCAGGCTCTAGCTGTCTCTGTCTCTACTGTCTGTCTCTGCAGCCTGTGCTGTCTGTGACGAAGTCCGGCTGGTCCAGCTGTCCGTGATCAGTTTCCAGGCCTGATCAGCCGGCTCCGTCGGGGCTCCTTGTCTCAGCTGCTTCCGTCAGCTGCTTCCGTTGGGGCTCTCGTCGTCCGGGCGGTCGGTGGGCGGCTGGTCCTTGGGGGAGCCGCCGCCGGTCGCGAAGCCGCCGAAGCCGCGCCGCACCCGGCCGCCGAGGTCGCCCGCGCCGCCCGCGATGTCGCTGACCAGCTTCATCAGCGGGTCCTTGGAGCTCTTCACATCGCTGGCGTAACTGGACGCCGACTGCCGGAAGGAGTCCGTGACCGAGGTGTCCCGGTCCTCGTCCCGGCGCGGGTAGTGGCCGTCCATGATCCGCTGGTAGTCGCGGGACTCGGCCCACTTCTTCAGCTCGGCCGCCCGGACCGTGGTGAAGGGGTGGGAGCGGGGCATCACGTTCAGGATCTTGAGCACGGAGTCGCGGAGGTCGCCCCCGGCCTCGTACTCCTCGGCCTGGGCGAGGAACGCGTCCACGTTCATCTCGTGCAGGTGGTTGCCGCCCGCGATCTTCATCAGGCCGCGCATGGAGGCCTGCAGGTCCTGGCCGACCAGGAGGCCCGCCCGGTCCGCGGAGAGCTCCGACTTGCGGAACCACTCGCGCAGGGCCGTCACGATCGCCATGATCGCGAGGTTGCCGAGCGGGATCCAGGCCACCCGGAGGGCGAGGCTGGTCAGGAAGAGCAGGATCGTGCGGTAGACGGAGTGGCCGGACAGCGCGTGGCCCACCTCGTGGCCGACGACCGCCCGCATCTCCTCCTCGTCGAGCAGCTCCACGAGGCCGGTGGTGACGACGATGATGGGCTCGTCGAGGCCGATGCACATCGCGTTCGGCTGCGGGTCCTGGTTGACGTACATCGGCGGGACCTTCTCCAGGTCCAGGATGTAGCAGGCGTCGCGCAGCATGTCGTTCAGGTGCGCGAACTGGGCGTCCGAGACGCGCACCGAGTCCGACAGGAACAGCAGCCTGAGACTGCGCTCCGGGAGCAGGCCGCTGAGCGCCTTGAAGACCGTGTCGAAGCCGCTGAGCTTGCGCAGGGCGACCAGGGCCGAGCGGTCCGCCGGGTGTTCGTACGCCCGGGAGGAGATCCCCTCGAAGCGCCGGCGCTGCCTGCTCGGTACGTTCTCGTGGCTGTCTTCTGGCATGTGGTCCCCCATGCGTTTGATTGCCTTCTGTGCCCCCAAGGCGGGGTCCAGCCTAGGCGGAGATACCGTGGACGGGCAGTACAGCGAAGGAGTCGTACGTCATGGAGCACCTTCCCGGAACCTGGCTCACCGAGGCCGCGAGCGCCGCCGAGCAGCAAGGGGCGGGGAATCTCCTCCGTGTCGTGCTGATCGTGATGGTCGTGGGCTGTGTACTGACCGCCTGGTTCTTGCTGCGCGGCTACAAGCGGGACGACTGAGACCCGGCGGAAGGTTCCCGACAGCGGAGTCGGAGTGATGCCGGCTTCGGCCCCCGCATACGATGTGCGGAAGTCTTTATCCCGCCCACACCGGATAGGTTCTGCCGAAGATGAGCTTCCACAGCACCGCTGCCCAGTTGGTCACACTTGCCGCCGAGGGCGAGGAGCACGGCGGCAACCACGAGAGCCTCAGCCCCTACCTGACCGGCGGCGGAGCCCTGTTCGTCCTCCTGCTGCTGCTGTGGATCACGACCCGCTTCAACCGGGACCGCTGACGCCCGCGCGACAGGGCCCGCCGTCCGGGCCGGTAGGGTCTGCACGCATGGGAGAGCAGGACATGCCTACCGGTCCGACGGGCGGCACGGCGCACGGCGCACGGCGTGGTCCCGGAAACGGCCCGTCGAATCCGGGCAAGCGCCGCCTCGGCGTCATGGGCGGAACGTTCGACCCGATCCACCACGGGCACCTCGTGGCGGCCAGTGAGGTCGCCGCGCAGTTCCACCTCGACGAGGTGGTGTTCGTGCCCACCGGACAGCCGTGGCAGAAGACCGACCGCAAGGTCTCCGCGGCCGAGGACCGCTATCTGATGACGGTCATCGCGACCGCCGAGAACCCGCAGTTCTCCGTGAGCCGCATCGACATCGACCGCGGCGGCCCGACCTACACCACGGACACGCTGCGCGATCTGCGCGCGCTCAACCCGGACACGGACCTCTTCTTCATCACCGGCGCCGACGCGCTCGGCCAGATCCTCACCTGGCGCGATGCCGAAGAGCTGTTCTCCCTCGCGCACTTCATCGGGGTCACCAGGCCCGGCCACATACTGGCCGACCCCGGCCTGCCGGAGGGCGGTGTCTCGCTCGTCGAGGTTCCCGCGCTCGCCATCTCGTCCACGGACTGCCGTGCCCGAGTCGCGAACGGCGACCCGGTCTGGTATCTGGTGCCGGACGGTGTGGTGCGCTACATCGACAAGCGAGAGCTGTACCGCGGCGAGTGAGCCGAGAGGGGCACCGGTGAACGACCGATACGACGCTGGGTACGGGGGCGACCAGTACGAGCTCGTCGGCTACGACGAGTTCGGGCAGCCTGTGTACCGGCAGGTACCGCCGCCGGGGCAGCCACCGCGACAACCTCCGCAGCAACAGGAGTACGGCTCGTACGACCCCTACGGGGGCCAGGCGCAGGGGCAGCAGGGGTACGGGTACGACCCGTACGCGACCGGCCAGCAGGCGCCCATGTCGTCGTATGACACCGACCAGCAGCAACCTGTGGCGTCCTATGACACGGCTCAACAGCAGCCCGCCTCCTCGTACGACCCGTACGGCAGGGGGAGTTCGGGCGGGGCTCCGACCGCGTACGACGCGTACGGGCAGGCCGCGAGCACGGGCCGGCAGCAGCCTCAGGCCGCCGGGCAGACCGCCTACATCCCGCAGCAGGCGAGGCCCGCGGAGACCGCGGAGCCGTCGTCGCGGACCGACGGGGACCGGACCGACACGGAGCAGGGAGCCCGGGAGGACCGGGACTACCGCACCGAGCAGTTCGCCTTCGTCGAGGAGCAGCCCGAGGACTCCGAAGACGTCATCGACTGGCTGAAGTTCACCGAGAACCGCACTGAGCGGCGCGAGGAGGCCAGGCGCCGGGCCCGCGGCCGTGTCGTCGCCCTGGTCGTGACGCTCGCGCTGGTCGCGGTCGGCGGCGTCGGCTACCTCTGGTACGCCGGGAAGCTCCCCGGGACCTCGTCCGACTCGAAGCCCGGCGCGACCACCGCCGCCGGGGCCCAGAAGCGCGACGTGATCATCGTCCATCTGCACAACACCAAGGGCGGCGGCACCTCGACGGCGCTGCTCGTCAACAACACCACCACCAAGCAGGGCACCACCGTCCTGCTGCCCAACTCCCTTGCCGTGACGGACGAGAACGGCACCACGACCACGCTCGCCAAGTCGGTCGACGACGACGGTTCCTCCGGGACGCGCGACGAGCTCGACACCGTGCTCGGGACGGACATCGAGGGTACCTGGCGCCTCGACACCCCGTACCTCAACAACCTCGTCGAACTCGTCGGCAACATCGACATCGACACCAACGCGAACGTGCCGGACCCGGACGCGAAGAAGAAGGGCGAGGCGCCCCTCGTCAACAAGGGCGACGACCAGACGCTGAGCGGCAAGATGGCCGTCGCGTACGCCACGTACCGCGCCTCCGGGGAGTCGCAGAACGCCCAGCTGGAGCGGTTCGGCCAGGTCATGCAGGGCGTGCTCCGCAAGCTCTCGTCGGACCCGCAGGCCGCGACGACCACCGTGCAGACGCTCGCGCAGATCCTCGACCCCTCGCTGACCGACAAGGACCTCGGCGCCTTCCTGTCCAAGCTCGCCGACCGCGCCAAGGTCGGCGACTACAAGACGGCGCTGCTGCCGGTCCAGACGGACGGCAGGCTCAGCGCGCAGGCCGGCGACAGCGTGGTCAAGGACGTCCTCGGCGGCACCGCGAAGAGCCCCGAGAAGGACGCGGCCGTCCAGGTCGGCATCCGCAACGCCACGGGCAACGAGGACGCCACCGAACAGGCCCGGGTCGTGCTGCTCAACGGCGGCTACACGTTCGTCGACGGCGGTAGGGCCGGTGCCGCGCAGTCCGTGTCCCAGATCACATACACCGACGCCGCGAAGAAGGAGGACGCGGTGGAGGTCGCCAAGACGCTGGGCCTGCCGACGAGTTCCGTGAAGAAGGGCAAGGTCACGTCGAACGCGGATGTGTCGGTGGTGCTGGGCCAGGACTACAAGGTGGGCGATTCGGCGGGCGGCTGACCGGGGGGCTTCAGAGGGCGCTCGGGGCTTGCGCGACCCGGCCCCCGGGCGCCCGGAGCGCAGGCGGGGGTTCAGAAACAGGCTCCTTAATCACGTGGGGTGCTGTCGGCGGTCCGTGAGACCCTTGGGGTAGGGCCTGTCCGGCGGATCAGGTCGGAAGAAAGTCATGGCGCCTGACAAGCACGGATGAGCGGGGTCCGGTGCGTGCGGCTGCAAGGCGGAGGAGGGCGTCGGCGCGCGAAGCGTCGGCAACCGACGTCAACGCCGCAGATGTGCGTGCCGGACCCCGCGTCTCCGGCATGATCCGCCGGACAGGCCCTACCCCTCCGGGGGACTCATGACCGCCTACGGAAAGCCTTGTAGTGACCGCCACTGACCGCTCTCACGAGCTCATCACCGCCGCCGCACAGGCGGCCGCCGACAAGCTCGCGCACGACATCATCGCGTACGACGTCAGCGACGTGCTGTCGATCACGGACGCCTTCCTGCTGGCCTCCGCGCCCAACGACCGCCAGGTCAAGTCGATCGTCGACGAGATCGAGGAGCGGCTGAGCAAGGAACTCGGCGCGAAGCCGGTGCGCCGCGAGGGCGACCGCGACGCCCGCTGGATCCTGCTCGACTACGTCGACATCGTGGTGCACGTCCAGCACAGCGAGGAGCGCGTGTTCTACGCGCTCGAGCGGCTCTGGAAGGACTGCCCCGAGCTCGACCTGCCCGCTGACGCCAAGGCCACGCGCGGCAAGGCCGCCGAGCACGCCAAGCTCCAGGACGCGGAGGACGCCGCCGAGCTGCGCGGAGAGCTGCGGTGACCGCCGGGGCGGAGGCGTCGGCCGGCGCTGGGGCCGGGGCCGGGAAGAGAGCGGGCCGGGGGCGTCGCGTCATTCTGTGGCGCCACGGCCAGACGGCGTGGAACGTGGAGCGCCGCTTCCAGGGCACCACGGACGTCGAGCTCACCGAGACCGGTGTGGGCCAGGCGCGCCGCGCGGCCCGGCTGCTCGCGTCCCTGAGGCCCGACGCGATCGTCGCCTCGGACCTGAAGCGGGCGGCGAACACCGCGGGTGAGCTGTCCGCGCTCACCGGCCTCGACGTGACGCACGACGAGGGCCTGCGCGAGACGTACGCGGGCGTCTGGCAGGGCCTGACGCACGAGGAGATCATCGCGCGGCACGGCGACGAGTACGCGGCGTGGAAGCGCGGCGAGCCGGTGCGCCGGGGCGGCGGTGAACTGGAGACCGAGGTCGCCGACCGCGCGGCCCCCGTGGTGCTCCGGCACGCCGAGAAACTCCCCGACGACGGCACGCTCGTGGTCGTCAGCCACGGCGGCACCATCCGCACCACCATCGGCCGCCTCCTCGGCCTGGAGTCCCAGCACTGGGAGAGCCTCGGCGGTCTGTCCAACTGCTGCTGGTCCGTCCTCGGCGAGGGCGCCCGCGGGTGGCGACTGCTGGAGCACAACGCGGGGACGCTGCCGGAGCCGGTACTGGGGGACGACGACTAGGGCCTGCGGCCGGGGCGCGGGTGCCCTTGCGCCGGCTCGGGCCGCCGAAGGTTGGGCCTCGGGCCCTGTTGGACGCGGACTTCTGGCCCGTTGGAAGCGGACTCGGGCGCGGGGGAGGGCGGATCTCGGGCGCGTCATGGGGCGGGCCTCGGGGCTGTCGCAGGGCAGATTTCAGTCCTGCTGGGGGCCAGTCCCGCTGGAGGCCTTCAGCCCTGCCGGACGTCAGCCCGCCGGAGGCTGGAGGGTCGGCTTCGGGCTTGCCGGAGGCCGGACCGCGAGCTTCGCCCGGGCACAGCGGCAGCGGCAGGTCGACTGGCTGCAGCAGCCCCGAGCGAGTCGCCGGGCAGAAGCCAAGCTGTGACGTCCAGACGGCCCTGTCAGCCACCCTGACGTGCAGGGCGCGAGCCACCCGAGCACGGCCCGGTGGCGCACCCGCACGGCCCGTCGGCGGCCCACGCGCAGGGGCCTTTCGGGCCTGTCGGCAGCTCACGCGCGCGGCTCGCGATGTCTTCGTCCAGCTCGCGGGAAGCCTCTGCACCGGATCTGCCGGGCGTCCCTCGCCCAGCCCCGAAGCGCCTCCCGTCCGGGCCCCTGTGCCTGCCGGGGTGGATTTCACTTTCCGGCTGGTCGCAGGCTAAAGTTCTTCTTGTTCCGCCGCCGGGAAGGTGGGCGGGACACCGCAAGGGGCTATAGCTCAGTTGGTAGAGCACCTGCATGGCATGCAGGGGGTCAGGAGTTCAAATCTCCTTAGCTCCACAGACCGATGATCCCGTTCCCATCAGGGGGCGGGATTTTTCGTTCCCCTCGCCGCCCTTGCCCCCGCCGCCTTCGAAGGTCCCGCAGCCGCGCGGCCCGCGCGCTCGTCTCCTCGTCGTCCGGCCGGTAGACCACGATCCGGCAGTCCGGCATGCCGTTGACCGACAGCGACACCGACGTCATCCGCAACTCACCCACCGCCACGTGCCGGAACGTCTTCACCCGCGGCCCCGGCGGTGCCACGTCCCCGCTCCGCCACAGCTCGGCGAAGTACGGACTGGCCTCCGACAGCCGGCGTATGAAGTCCTCCCACGCGGGCTCTCCGACATGTCTCCCGTACGCGGCCCGCAGCGTCGCCACCATCACCGGCAGCTCGCTCTCCCGGAACATCAGGGGACAGTCCCGCTCGTCCACCGTGAACAGCGACCACAACGCGTTACGCATCCCGCCTTCGTCGGTACCCGGCATCTCCGGCACGAAGAACAGGTCCCGGTACGTCGGATTGGTGGCCAGGATGTCGAACCGCGCGTTGTAGACCACCGCCGGCTGTGGTTCGAGGGCGTCGATGATCTCCTGGATCTCCGGGCCCACGGCCAGCGCGGTCGACTCGGGACCTGGCGTGTACGGCACCTCGGCCAGGTCGTACAAGTGCTCGCGCTCCGGCTGGTCCAGCCGCAGTGTGCGCGCCACGGCGTCCAGGACCTGAGGCGACGCGTTGATCGGCCGTCCCTGCTCCAGCCACGTGTACCAGGTGACACCGACCCCCGACAGCTGCGCGACCTCCTCGCGCCGCAGTCCGGGCGTGCGGCGGCGCAGACCGGGCGGCATCCCCACGTCGTCCGGTGTCACCCGCGCCCGCCTGCTCCGCAGGAAGGCCGCAAGCTCCGGCCGGCGCCGCTGTCTCGTGGCCATCGTCGTCACATCCCCCATCGTCGACCCCGGACCCTGCCCCTGACAGGTGCTGCCAGTACCAGCATCAGCGGGCTCTCGGCACCCGTACCCGCCCGCCGCCACGCTCGCTGCCATGACGACCACAACCCCCGCGGGCGCAGGCCCCGCACCCGGACCAAGGCCTGCCACCAGTAAAACTCCCGGCACTGACAATCACCCCGGACGGCTCCTCGCGATCGTCCTCGCCGCCCAGTTCATGGCACTGCTCGACGTCTTCATCGTCAATGTCGCGGTGCCCACCATCGGCGCCGAACTCCACGCCACCGGCGCCGAGTTGCAGCTGGTGGTCGCCGGATACGCCATCACGTACTCCGTGCTGCTGATCACCGGTGCCCGCCTGGGCGACCTGTTCGGCCACCGCCGCGTCTACCTGGCCGGCCTCGCGCTGTTCACGGCGGCCTCGCTCGCCTGCGGACTCGCGCAGGGAACCGGCGAGTTGATCGCCTTCCGGCTGATCCAGGGCGCCGGCTCGGCGGTGATGATCCCGCAGGTGCTCAGCCTGATCCAGCGGAACTTCACCGGCGAGGCCCGGGGCAGGGCCCTCGGTCTGTACTCGGCGGTCCTCGCGACCGGCGCCGCGGCCGGACAGGTGCTGGGCGGCGTCCTGGTCAGTGCGGACCTGTTCGGCACCGACTGGCGGCCGGTGTTCCTGGTGAACGTCCCGGTGGGCGCCGTACTCCTGGCACTTGGCGCGCGCGTCCTGCCGCGCGACGACGCACGCGCCCCCGAGCGCTCGCACCGCCTCGACTTGCCGGGCCTGGTGCTCCTGGGCGCGGCCGTCTCGCTGCTCACAGTGCCGCTGGTGCTCGGCCAGGAGGAGGACTGGCCGCTGTGGTCCTGGCTGTCGCTCGCCGCGGCCGCGGTCTTCTTCGTCCTGTTCTGCGCGTACGAGTCCCGGCTCGCCCGGCGTGGCGGCACCCCGCTGATCGCACCCCGGGTACTGCGCCACCCCGGCATCGGGCTCGCGATCTTCCGGATCATGGCCGTGATGGCGGTCAACGGCGGCTTCCTGTTCACGCTCACCCTGCACGTCCAGGGCGGCCTCGGCTACAGCGCGCTCCGCGCGGGACTCACCTTCGCGCCGACCGCGGTGGTCTTCGGCCTGGTCGGGCTGACCTGGCGCAAGTGGCCCGCTTCCTGGCAACGGGTGCTGATTCCCGCCGGGTTCGTGCTCGCCGCGGTGTCCGTCGCCGGCGTGGGCCTGGCGCTGCGGGACGGCCGCGGGGCCGGCTTCTGGCTGTACGCGGCGTTCGCCGGCGTCGGCGTCGGGCTCGCGCTCGGCTTCAGTCCGACCCTGACGCGGGCGCTCGCGACGGTGCGCCCGGAGGACGCGGCGGACGCCAGCGGACTGCTCGCCACGGTCACCCAGCTCGGTCAGCTGATCGGCGTCGCCGCCTTCGGCACACTCTTCTTGAATCGGCTTGAGTCACTTGGGGCCTCGGAGGCGTATACCTCTTCGGACGCGCTTCTCGTCTGCATGTTCGCGCTGGCCGCGACCGCCGCGACGGGTGCCGTGTCCGGACTGGTACGAAGGCGTCGCTGACCGTATTGGTCCGGCCGTGGCAGAATCAAACGGCCGAAGGGGGCGCGGCCCGACGGGAGGGAGTGGCGATGCCTGCGAGCATCCTCGGGGAGGTCGACGACCTTCCCGAAATCGAGGTGATACGGGACCGGATCACCCGCCTCGACTGCCCTTCCTGCGGTTCGGCCCACGTCGCCCTGGTACTTGGCGACAACGGCGGATTTTCCTACGTGTGCACGGCCTGCGGCCACAGCTGGAGCTGATTGATGGGTGCACACAGGCGAAAGTGCGATTGGTGCGGCAGTGGTACGCCGATCGTCCGCGACATGGAACCGGTCAACCACGACTATCAGTACTGGTGCGAGGAGTGCGCGCGGGCGCTGATCATAAAAGGCGACCCCATCGAGACGTACCGCGAGCTGGAGGGCGAGCCGATCTACGGCCGGCTTCTCGACGAGCACTGCACGCTCAAACGGTTCTATTCGTTCGCCACAGCCTGATTCCGGCCGGGGTTTTGCCACATGGCGACCCCGGCAACGGCCAGAAACACGAAAGCGGCACCTCCGTAGAGGGCCGACAACGTCAACTCGACGCCGTTCTGCCGCAGTTCCGGACGTCCTGGGCCGTGTGGCACCCACCACAGCGCGTACGAGCAGAAGACCACCGCCATGCCCGCGGCGACCGTTTTCGTCCTCCCCAGGAGCAGCACCATCGGCACGCACCACACCCAGTGGTGCGACCACGACACCGGACTGACGAGCAGCGCCGTCGTGGCGCAGACGACGACGGCCCAGGCGCGCCTCCCGCGCAGTTCCGCGGCCACGGCGACCCCGAGCCCCAGGACACCCGCCAGAGCCGCCGTGACGACCCACCAGGCGCCCGGCTCCGGGGTGTGCAGCAAGCGCGCGAGGATCCCGCGGAGCGACTGGTTCGCGGTCTCCTCGGCGTGCCCGACCCGCCCCGTCTCGAAGACCATGCGCGTCCAGAAGCGCCAGGAGTCGTACGGCAGGACCGCCGCCGTGAGCAGCGTCGCACCGGCGAACGCGGCGGCCGCCCCGCGCGCGTGCCGCAGCCACGGCCCTCCGGAGCCATGCCTTTTGCGTGCCACGAGACCGGTGACCAGCAGGAACACCACGAACAGGGCGGGAGTCAGCTTGACCGCCGCCGCGATGCCTATGCCCAGCCCCGGCCAGCGGTGGCCCGGGCGCCGTGACAGGTCCCACAGCACCAGCACGGCGAGCAGCAGATTGACCTGCCCGTACCGCAGCGTCGTCCACACCGGTTCGCACCACACGGCGGCCGCTGCGACCCACCAGACGCTCGCCACGCGCGTGTGGCCGGCGATCCTCAGGGCGAGTGCGACGAACACCACAAGGAGGGCCAGGTTTCCGGCCGTCGCCAGGGTGCGCATGGCCGCCGTGTCCAGCAGTGTCAGCGAGGTGAACATAAGGGCGGCGAACGGTGGGTAGGTGGTGGGCAGTTGGGACTCGGTGGCACGCAGCGCGTACAGGTCGCCGCCCGCGCGTACCGTCTCGCCCTCGGCCCGGTAGACCATCAGGTCGACCATCGAGACCTCGGCGGCACGCTGGGCGACCCAGAAGGCCGCGAAGGACAGCAGGCAGGCCCCCAGAGCGACGGACGCGCGGCGATGAACATGGGGGAGCGCGATCACGGTCACGAAGGCCGACACTAGCCCCCGTATCCGTACAGAACGGAAACGATTTGGTAGTGCCCCCTGAAGACCGTGTAATGTTGGCGTCGCCGCCAGGGAGACCGGCGGAACACCGCAAGGGGCTATAGCTCAGTTGGTAGAGCACCTGCATGGCATGCAGGGGGTCAGGAGTTCAAATCTCCTTAGCTCCACATATGCGAGGGCGACTTGTGTCCGCGAAGAGCGCGGACCGGGTCGCCTTTGTCGTTTCTGCGCGGCTGTGCCGCGCGCTGCGGGGGCTTCGCCACCCGCGCCCCCTTTGAGCGCGCGGGAGTTGACGCGAGAGGCGGGCCACCCCGTACCAAGTGGCCCGCCTTTGGTGTCAGCGGCCGCTGCCCAGGGCGCGGCGGCCGCGGCCCTCGCGGACGGCCGGGAGGTTCTGCCGGGGGGCCGCGCCGCGGGTGTCCTCCTCGATGCGCAGGGCGAGCGCCGGGCAGCGGCGTACGGCCCGCATGGCCTTCGCCTCCGCGTACCGGGGCACATTCGCCTGCGCGACGGTCGGGAAGCCGTCCGCGCCCAGCTCGAAGACCTCCGGGAGGATGTCCGCGCACAGGCCGTGCCCGCGGCACAGCGTCCAGTCGACGTAGATCTTCTGACGGCTGGGACCCTGCTCCTGCTCCGGCTGGCCGCCCGGGATGCCGGTGGGCTGCTGGCCGCCCTCGAAGAGCGGCAGAACGCCTTCTACGGGCCTTCCGCAGCCGTTGCCGAGGACATGCGCCGCCAGGTCGTCCGTGAACGCCTTGATGGTCGACTCCAGGAACATCGCGGAGCCGTCCGGGTGCGAGCACGCGCCGCGCCGCTTCACGGCGTTGGCGACCTGCTTGAGCGCCTCCAGGGCGGCCGGGCCACCGCCGTTGAGGATGTCCTCCATGCCGCGCGCCGCGGCGGGCAGCCCGAGGTAGCAGGGACCGCACTGACCCGCGCTCTCCTCCGCCAGCCACTGCGCCACTCGCAGGGACTCGCCCAGCGGGCAGGTCGCCGTGCTGATCGGGAGGATCGCGCCGGCGCCGAGCGCACCTCCCACCGCGTCCAGGGAGTTGCGCGAGACGATCGCCTCGTTGACCGTCGCCGAGTCGAGCCACTTGCCGTGGTACCCGCCGGTCAGTACGCCCTGCGGGACCGGCGGGGCGCCGGCCAGCTGCAGGATGTAGCGCAGCGGTACGCCCGTGGGGGCCTCGATCACCATGGGGCGGGCGACCGCTCCGGACACGGTGAGCATGACGGTGCCCGGCTCGTCGTACAGGCCGGTGTTGCCGTAGCGCTCGGCGCCGATGCGCGCGGCGATCGCCAGCTGGGCGAACGTCTCGGCGTTCGACAGCAGGGTGGGCGCGCCACCGACACCGTTCTGCGAGGCGCTGGTCTTGCGGCCGGGCGGGATCGCCGGCCCGCCGTCGATGGAGCGGACCAGCGAGGCCGCCGCCCCGGTCACCATCCGTATCGGATTGCGCTGCACGCGCGCGCGGATGGTCGCTCCGCGCCGGTTGGTCAGCCCGCGCTCGGAGAGCGCCGCCTCCATCGACCGCTGCGTGGACTCACGGGTCACACCGACGACCAGGGTGCGGGCGCCCAGCGCCTCGGCGACCAGCAGGGCGCCGTCCAGGATCAGATGCGGGGCACGGTTGATCATCACCGTGTCCTTGCGGCAGGCGGGCTCGTCCTCGCTTCCGTTGACGACGACCACAGGACGTACACCGCGGCGGATCGCCGCCTCGGCGACCGACCGCAACTTCTTGTGGAACGGGAAGCCCGCGCCACCACGGCCCTTCAGGGAGATCCGCTCGGAGAGCTGCGCGAGCTGCTCACCGCCCATGGGCTCGAGCGGCCCGTGCACCTTCAGGTGCATGGGCAGGTCGAGTCTCTCGACGAGGTCGAATCCGGAGGTGAGCTGGGGCAGGCCCACCACTCGGACTTCGGGGACGTCGGGAAGGGCCTCGTTCACTAATAGCCTCCGGAAGGCGCGTTCCAGGGTTCGCCGTTGCTGGGTGCCTCGTAGGAACCGGGCTGCGTTTCAGTGGCGGGACCGCTGTTGTACGTGTCGTTCGGGTTGTACGTACCGAGGGGGTTGTTCGTCTCACCGGTGTCGTACACATCACTCCCGCCATACGCGGGGATGGTGCCGGTGTCGTACGCGGCGTTCGCGTCGTACGTGGGGATGGTGCCGGTGTCGTACGTCGGTGTCCCGGCGGGGCGCGGCGGGGCCTCGTAGAGCGGGGGGGACGGGGTCGGCCAGCGGGCACCGGTGTTGCCGTCGACGCGCGGCATCGCCTCCGTGGGCTGCATGTCCAGCGGGACCTGCATGCGCTGGGTCGGGTCGGGCGTCAGCGGATCCTGCGCGCGCGGCGTGTTGGACACCGCCCGGTAGGCCGCCGCGAAGCCGCTCGTGTCTGTGAGGGCGGCGTTCTGCCCGGTGTCGTACAGCGACGACGACGCGGACGACGTTCCCTGCTGAGGCATGAACGCCTCCTGGGAATCCCGTCGTGAACGGGCGCCCGGAAAGGAGGAGTCTTCGGTGGCACGGCGTGCCGCGGGCTTCTCGCGGAGCTGTCGTTCGTCGGAGCCGATCATGTCCTGAATTCGGCGGGCGACCTTGTACTTGAAGGGCTGCGGAGCCATGCGCAGGGACAGTGCCCCCCCGACCGCCACCAGGCTCAGGCAGTAGAGGATCACGAAGATCGGCTTTGCCTCGCGCCCGGCGAGCAGGCCATGGACCAGCGCCGCGCACCACGCGGGATAGGCCAGCATGTGCATGGCCCGCCAGCGGGCCGCGACGGGCGCCGGCGACGCGAAGCGGTGGCGCAGGAGGCCGGTGATGGCCACGAAGATCATGAGCATGCTGGCCAGGGTGCCGAGGCCGATGAGGAAGGCCCTGCCCGTCGCGTCCTCGTCGTTCGTGGCAAGAAGTCCGAAGGGGATCACCGCGGCGATCCACGAGGTGTGCTCCAGTGCCAGCTTGACCCCGATGTGCACCAGGAGGAAGACGATCGAGGCGACCGCGGTGGTGCGGTGCACCGCCTGCGCCAGCATGCGCTGGCGCGCGTTGAGGAGGATCCGATCCTGGGCGATGAGTCCCCAGAGCACCGAGGTGGTCAGGCAGACCAGCGACAGGACGCCCGCGCCGAAGTTGAGGAACTCAGCGAACGAGTCATCCACCGTACTGTCGTCTGTCATGACAAACCCCCTGATATCGCGGCGAGGGGCATGCGCAAGAGTGCGGCAGCAGTGGTTTCACCGCTGGCCGAGCGGCCCGGTCGGGAAACCGGGCTGATCGTGCGTCGAGGCTTCATGGGGGTGTCTCCCAAACGGTTCGGGGAAGCGGTCCCGCTGCCGCACTCTAGGTCGAGCCATACCGAGGGGTACGAGGTTTGAGTTATTGCGTTGTTATCAAAGGGCAATGAGGGAGTTGTGATGTCCCTTAGAGGCCATTACGCGAAGTAACCTTTGACTTCTATTCAACTTTTGCCGACCTGCTGCGGACGTGACACGCAGTGCCGCAGCGTAGCCGAAAGCGCGTCGCGGCCCGCTCGGTCGCTGCGGTACCCTGACGCCATGCGTGCCGTACGCCTTCTGCTTAGCGAGCCGCGCTGATCAGCCCCGGCCACCGATGAATCCGTGGCCGGAATCGGCGCGGCGTCCCCTCCTGTGCGAGGGGCTTTTTCATTTCCTAAGCCGCTGGCAGAGACGATCGATGGAGCTTTGAGGATCATGAGCGAGACGAATACCGCTGCCGCCTCCGAGGTGGCCGCGCCGCACCGCTACACGGCCGCCATGGCCGACCAGATCGAGGCACGCTGGCAGGACTTCTGGGACGCCCACGGCACCTACGAGGCGCCCAACCCGAAGGGTGACCTGGCCGGTGACCCCGAGCTGGCCGCCAGGCCCAAGAAGTTCATCATGGACATGTTCCCGTACCCCTCCGGTGCGGGCCTGCACGTCGGCCACCCCCTGGGATACATCGCCACCGATGTATTCGCCCGGTACCAGCGCATGACCGGCCACAACGTCCTGCACACCCTGGGCTTCGACGCCTTCGGCCTGCCCGCCGAGCAGTACGCCGTGCAGACCGGCACGCACCCGCGCGTGTCCACCGAGGGCAACATCGAGAACATGAAGGTCCAGCTGCGCCGGCTGGGCCTGGGCCACGACAAGCGCCGCTCGTTCGCGACGATCGACCCGGGCTACTACAAGTGGACCCAGTGGATCTTCCTGCAGATCTTCAACTCCTGGTACGACGACGAGGCGAAGCAGGCCCGCCCGATCGCCGAACTGGTCGCCCAGTTCGAGAGCGGTGAGCGTGCCGTACCGGGCGTTGTGGGCGGCACGCGCGCGTGGAGCGACCTGACCGCCGCCGAGCGGGCGGACGTGCTGAGCGAGTTCCGGCTGGCGTACGCCTCCGACGCGCCCGTCAACTGGTGCCCCGGGCTGGGCACCGTCCTGGCGAACGAGGAGGTCACCGCGGACGGCCGCTCCGAGCGCGGCAACTTCCCCGTCTTCAAGGCCAAACTGCGCCAGTGGAACATGCGCATCACCGCGTACGCCAACCGCCTGCTGGACGACCTGGACGCACTGGACTGGCCCGAGGCCATCAAGCTGCAGCAGCGCAACTGGATCGGCCGCTCCGAAGGCGCCCGCGTCGACTTCCCGATCGACGGCGAGGCCATCACGGTCTTCACCACGCGCCCGGACACCCTGTTCGGCGCGACCTACATGGTGCTGGCGCCCGAGCACCCGCTGGTCGAGAAGTTCACCCCGGCCACCTGGCCCGAGGGCACCCACGACGTCTGGACGGGCGGTCACGCCACGCCCGCCGAGGCCGTCGCCGCCTACCGCGCCCAGGCCGCCTCGAAGTCCGACGTCGAGCGGCAGGCCGAGGCCAAGGACAAGACCGGCGTCTTCACGGGCGCCTACGTGACCAACCCCGTCAACGGCGAGCAGCTCCCGGTCTTCATCGCCGACTACGTGCTGATGGGCTACGGCACCGGCGCGATCATGGCCGTCCCGGCGGGCGACCAGCGCGACTTCGAGTTCGCGCGCGCCTTCGAACTGCCGATCCGCTGCATCGTCGAGCCGACCGACGGCCGGGGCACCGACACGTCGACGTGGGAGGACGCCTTCGCGTCGTACGACGCGAAGATCATCAACTCCTCCAATGACGACATCTCGCTGGACGGCCTGGGCGTCGTCGATGCCAAGGCGCGCATCACCGAGTGGATGGAGCGCAAGGGCATCGGCGCGGGCACCGTCAACTTCCGGCTGCGCGACTGGCTGTTCAGCCGCCAGCGCTACTGGGGCGAGCCCTTCCCGATCGTCTACGACGAGGACGGCATCGCCCACGCGCTGCCCGAGTCGATGCTGCCCCTGGAACTGCCGGAGGTCGAGGACTACTCGCCGCGCACCTTCGACCCGGACGACGCGAACACGTCTCCGGAGACCCCGCTGTCCCGCAACGAGGACTGGGTCAACGTCACGCTGGACCTGGGCGACGGCCGCGGTCCGCGCCCGTACCGCCGCGAGACCAACACCATGCCCAACTGGGCCGGTTCCTGCTGGTACGAGCTGCGCTACCTGGACCCGCACAACTCCGAGAAGCTGGTCGACCCGGAGGTCGAGCGGTACTGGATGGGCCCGCGGGAGGGCCAGCCGCACGGCGGCGTCGACCTGTACGTCGGCGGCGCCGAGCACGCCGTGCTGCACCTGCTGTACGCGCGCTTCTGGTCGAAGGTGCTGTACGACCTGGGGCACGTCTCCTCGGCCGAGCCGTTCCACAAGCTGTTCAACCAGGGCATGATCCAGGCCTACGTGTACCGCGACAGCCGTGGCATCGCCGTACCGGCCGCCGAGGTGGAGGAGCGCGACGGCGCGTACTACTACCAGGGCGAGAAGGTCTCCCGGCTGCTGGGCAAGATGGGCAAGTCCCTGAAGAACGCCGTCACTCCGGACGAGATCAGCGCCGAGTACGGGGCGGACACGCTGCGCCTGTACGAGATGGCGATGGGCCCGCTGGACGTGTCGCGGCCGTGGGACACGCGCGCGGTGGTGGGCCAGTTCCGGCTGCTGCAGCGGCTGTGGCGCAACGTCGTGGACGAGGCGACCGGCTCGCTGAGTGTGGTCGACACAGAGCCTGACGAGGACACGCTGCGCGCCCTGCACAAGGCGATCGACGGCGTACGGCAGGACCTGGACGGCATGCGCTTCAACACCGCCATCGCCAAGGTCACCGAGCTGAACAACCACCTGACCAAGGCGGGCGGTCCGGTGTCGCGCACGGTCGCCGAGCCGCTGGTGCTGCTGGTCGCGCCGCTGGCCCCGCACATCGCCGAGGAACTGTGGCGCAAGCTGGGCCACACGGACTCGGTCGTGCACCAGGACTTCCCGGTCGCCGTCCCGGCGTACGTCGTGGACGAGACCGTGACCTGCGTCGTGCAGATCAAGGGCAAGGTCAAGGCCCGCCTGGAGGTGTCCCCGTCGATCTCGGACGAGGAACTGGAGAAGGTGGCGCTGGGCGACGAGAAGGTGGTCGCCGCGCTGGACGGGGCCGGGATCCGCAAGGTGATCGTGCGGGCGCCGAAGCTGGTGAACATCGTTCCGGCGTAGGCCCTCTCCGGGGCGGCCGGTGTGATGAGCCGGCCCGCGTGGGCCGGTGTGCCTGGGCGGCTCGGGGTAGTCCCCTACGGGCAGGTTGGGGGTTCCGCTGGAACCCCCGGCCTGCCTTCTCCGTTTACGGTGGAAGAGCCCGTAGGCACTGGATGCAGGACCCGAGAGGACCGTCATGGAAGCCGTTGTCGCAGTCGTGGCGCTGATCTTCGTGCTGTTTTTGGTGCTGGGCGCGTACGCGACGGTGAAGGTGGTCGGCGCGGCCAAGCGAGGCGTGGACCGCACCGTCGCGCAGGCCCGCCGGACGGTGGAGGACTCCACGCTCAGGGCGAAGACCCTCGCCCAGCCGGGACCGCAGGGCGAGATCGCCCAACTGCGGCTCTCCTTGCGCACATCGATGCGCGCCACCCAGGACGCGCTGCACGCGGGCGTGACCGAGGATGAGTCGCTGAAGGAGTCCCTGGCGCTCTTCGAGCGGCTCAGCACGCACGGCCACGAGCTGGACGGCGAGCTGAAGCGACTGGAGCGCGAGCCGGACAGGGCCCGCCTCACCGAGCGATTGCCGTCACTGCGGGAGCGCACGGAGCAGATAACGAAGTCGGCGGACGCACTCCGCTGGGCGGCCCGCGACCGCGCCCAGCGTTTCGTGAACGACGACCTGGATTCGCTGAGCACGCAGATCGACATGGAGGCGGGCGCTCTGCGGCACTGGACGACGACGGAGCCGTCTGCCACGCCGACACCGGAGCCGGCCCCCACGTGGGCGCCGGAGCCGTCTTCCGCGCAGACCCCGCCGCCGTGGCCGGAGGCACCGACCGCCCCCGCCGATCAGCAGACCTGGCCGGAGAGCCCCGAGTCGCGTACGGCCGAGGAGCCGACCCGGGCCGCGATCGACCCGCCGGTGCAGCGGCCCGCTTACCCTTGGGAGAAGAAGCGCCGCCCCGAGAGCACGACTTGATTCCGCCTGTCCGGCCGCAGGTGGGAGGGGCCGGGCTGCCGCCCACGGCCCCTGACAGGTAACCTCCAGCTCATGTCCCGCCATGTCGCGATCGTCACCGATTCAACGGCCTACCTGCCGCCACGGACGATGGAGCGCCACGGCATCACCGCGGTACCCCTGACCGTGGTCCTCGGCGACCAGGCGCTCGAAGAGGGCACCGAGATCTCGGCCCGTTCACTGGCCCAGGCGCTGCAGAAGCGACGGTCCGTCACGACCTCCCGGCCCAGCCCCGAGGTCTTCGCCGAGACCTACCGCAAGGTCGCCGAGTCGGGCGCAACCGGCATCGTCTCGCTGCATCTGTCCGCCGAGTTCTCGGGCACCTACGACGCCGCCGTCCTCGCCGCGCGCGAGGCTACCGTGCCCGTCCGGGTGGTGGACACCGGGATGGTCGCCATGGCTCTCGGCTTCTGCGCGCTGGCCGCGGCCGAGTCCGCGGAGGCGGGCGGCACGGTCGACGAGGCGGTCACCGCGGCGGAGAAACGGGCCGCGGGTACGTACGCGTACTTCTACGTCGACACACTCGACTATCTGCGCCGGGGCGGCCGGATCGGGGCGGCGCAGGCGCTGTTCGGGTCCGCACTGGCCGTGAAACCGCTGCTGCAGCTGGACGGCGGGCGCATCGAGCTCCTGGAGAAGGTGCGGACCGCTTCCAAGGCGATCGCCCGCCTGGAGGAGATCGTGGCCGACCGGGCGGGGAGCGCGCAGGTCGACATCGCGGTCCATCATCTGGCCGCGCCCGAGCGGGCGGCGGCGCTCGCGGAGCGGCTGCGGGTTCGGGTACCGGGGCTGGCCGATCTGCATGTGAGTGAGGTCGGGGCGGTGATCGGGGCGCATACCGGGCCCGGGTTGCTGGGGGCGGTCGTTTCCCCTCGGTGAGGGTTTGACCTGCCCTTACGGGTGATGGAGTTATCCACAACTGGGCAGTAATCCCCGGGAATTGAGCAAGATCATCGCGGTCGGGCGATGGTGCCCGATTCTCGTCGCATGGCACTTCGATCAGCTTCACGGACAGCGACAGCTACCAGTGGGCCGGGCCGCGGCCCGGCCTCCGACGGTCGTACGCGACACCGTCGTCACCCCTATCGCACCAGGTCCCGGCGCCGCGAGGCCTCGGCGGAGGCGCTGCGCCTTCGCGCGGAGACACTCTTCGCCGAACGGACGAGAGTGCGCGGAGAGTTGAGGCATGGGCCACCGGTGGTGCCGCACGAACCGGAGTGGAGTGATGTCGGCACCGGTGTGGTCACGAGCGCGGAAACCGACGCGGCCGGAGGTGGAGACAGGGCCCAGGCCGGAACAGCATGGCGCGAGCGGGCCGGGCTTGCCGTCCGAGAGCGGATGCCCCTGTGGCTGCAGACCAGGTGCGGACTGGAGCGGAGGAGTGTGGTCGCGCTCTCTGCGGTGCTCCTCGTCGCGGCGGCCTTCGCCGCGCAGCACTTCTGGTCGGGGCGGACCGAGCCGGTGCGAGCGCCGGAAGTGGTGCGGGCCGCGGTTCCGTACGGGGAGGAGCACGGGGGTACGCAGGAGGCGGCGCCCGGATCCTCGGCGGCCGCACGGGACCCCGTGGGCGCGGCCGGTGCCGCGATCGTGGTGGACGTCAGCGGCAAGGTGCGCGAGCCCGGTATCCATCGGCTGCCGGCCGGTTCCCGGGTCGCCGACGCGCTCCGGGCGGCCGGCGGCGTGCGCCCCGGCACGGACACCGAGGGCCTCAACCGCGCCCGGCTCCTCGTGGACGGTGAGCAGGTGGTGGTCGGAGCACCGCCGGCCGTGGCCGGGCCCGGCGTGGCAGGAGGCGGCCCGGGCGCCGTGGGCTCCGGCGGAGCCGCAGCTGGTGCGACCACTCCGGTCGGCCTCAACACAGCCACCCTGGAGCAGCTGGACACGTTGCCCGGCGTCGGCCCCGTGCTCGCCCAGCACATCATCGACTACCGCACCCAGCACGGCGGCTTCCGCTCGGTCGACGAACTCCGCGAGGTGAACGGCATCGGTGACCGCCGCTTCGCCGATCTGCAGAATCTCGTACGGCCATGACGGGCCCGGGGATTCGTGGCGTGGCAGGGCCGGGCGGGCCGCGCGCTTCCTCGGCCCTCGGACCACCCGCCCCTGCCGCCCCGCCCGACCGCCGCCCAGTCGTACATGCCACCGCCGGCAATCCGCTCGGCGCCGCGCATCCTCGCCAAGAGGGGCCGACGGATCTGCGGTTGGTGCCGCCGGCGCTGGCGGCATGGGCGACCGCGGCGGTGGCGTTGGACGCACCACAGGAGTGGGTCGCCGGAGTGGTGATCGTCTGTGTGGTCGTGGCGGGTTGGCTGCTGGTCACAGGACGCCGCCGGGTGGGCGGCGAGCGGCAGCCGGAGCCGGAGCCACATCATCGGCCTGGGCCTGGGCCTGGGCCTGAGCCGCAAGCGACTCATCGACCCGAGCCGGAGCGGCATCGGCAGCCGCGGCGGGGCGACCCGTGCCGGGACGACCCGTGGCGGGGCCGATGGCGTTCGTGGCCGAAGGCCTCCGTCGCCGCCGTGCTGCTCTGCGTCGCGGCAGCGGCTGCCTCCGGCGGGCTGCATGGCGCGGACCTGCGTCGTGGTCCCGTACCGGAGTTGGCGCGGCAGTACGCCGAGGTGACAGCCGAGGCGGAGGTCACCTCGGACCCACGGCTCACCCGCCCCAGGATCAAGGGGGACCACGCGGCTCCGACCGCCATCCTGCTCAACGCCGAGGTCCGGCGTATCGAGAAGCCGGACGGGACGGTCGCACAGACGCGGACCCCGGTGCTGCTGATCGTGGACGCGAGCCCGCGGACGGCTCGTGACCGGCAGGGCTCGCCCTGGCTCTCCCTCCTGCCCTCCACGAGGGTGCGTGTGTCGGCGCGGATCGTGCCCGCGCTCGGCGACGGCGACCGGATCGCGGCCGTGGTGCGCGTACGCGGCAGCGGACCGCCGAGGGTGGTCGGGCAGCCGTCGGGCACGCAGAGGTTCGCCGGAGAGCTGCGGGCTGGGCTGCGGGCGGCGACCGACGGGCTGGAGCCGGACGCGCGGGCGCTGCTGCCGGGGCTGGTGGTGGGGGACACCTCACGGGTCACGCCGGAGCTGGACGAGGCGTTCAAGGCGACGGATCTCACACACATCCTGGCTGTCAGCGGGGCCAACTTCACCATCGTGCTCGCCCTGCTCATCGGACCACCCGGCCGCGCCCAGCAGGCCGAGCGCCGCGGACTGGCACCCCGGCTGGGCATCCCGTTGCGGGCGACCGCCCTGTGCGGCGGTGTGCTCACGCTCGGGTTCGTGATCGTGTGCCGCCCGGATCCGAGCGTGCTGCGAGCCGCGGCCTGCGGATCGATCGCGCTGCTGGCCATCGCCACGGGCCGCCGCAGATCACTGATCCCGGCGCTGGCCACGGCGGTCCTGGTGCTGGTGCTGTACGACCCCTGGCTGGCCCGGAGCTACGGCTTCCTGCTCTCCGTGCTCGCCACCGGCGCCCTGCTCACGCTGGCCCCGAGGTGGAGTGCCGCGCTCCGTCGGCGCGGGGTGCCACCCAGGCTGGCGGAGGCGTTGGCGGCCGCGGGGGCGGCGCAGGCGGTGTGCGCGCCTGTCGTCGCCGTCCTCTCGGCCCGGGTGAGCCTGGTGGCGGTGCCGTGCAATCTGCTGGTGGAGTTCGCGGTCGCGCCGGCCACGGTGCTGGGTTTCGCGACGCTGGCCACGGCTCCCTGGGCGATGCCGGTCGCCAAGGCGCTGGCGTGGTGGGCGAGTTGGCCCGCCGGATGGATCGCCGACATCGCCCGTGCGGGGGCGGCGCTGCCGGGCGGAGGAGTCGACTGGCCGGGCAGCTGGGCGGGTGCGCTGCTGCTCGCCTGCGCGATCGCCGTTGTCGTGCTCGTCGGCCGGAGGCTTCTGAGGCATCCCTGGCTGAGCGGTGCCTGCGGGGTGCTGCTTCTGTTCGTGATGGTGCAGCCGCCTCCGCTCACGCGGGTGATCACGGGGTGGCCGCCGCCCGGCTGGCGGTTCGCGATGTGCGACGTGGGGCAGGGCGACGCGACGGTGCTCGCGGCGGGCGACGGTACCGGTGTGGTGGTCGACGCGGGACCGGACCCGATGCTGGTCGACCGGTGTCTGCGCGCGCTCGGCATCACACGCATCCCGCTCGTCGTCCTGACCCACTTCCACGCGGATCATGCGGCGGGGCTGCCGGGCGTGCTGCGCGGGCGTTCGGTGGGCGCGATCGAGACGACGGGTTTCGAAGAGCCGCTGGATCAGGCGGAGTTCGTCCATCGGCAGGCGGCGGCCCGGCGTATCCCGGTGACGCGGGCGGTGGCGGGGGAGCGCCGTCGTACGGGCGCGCTGGACTGGCAGGTGCTGTGGCCGCCACCGCGCCCGGCCCCGGGACCGGAGGGTCCGAACGACGCGAGCGTCACCCTGCTCGTACGGTCGGCCGGGCTGACGCTGCTGATGCTCGGAGACCTCGAACCACCGGCCCAGCAGGCGCTGTTGAGATCACCGGCCGGGGCCGGCCTGGGGGCCGTGGACGTGCTCAAGGTCGCCCATCACGGCTCGGCCTACCAGGACCCGGACCTCATACGCCGGGTGGCGCCGCGCCTCGCGCTGATCTCCTGCGGGGCCGAAAACCCGTATGGGCATCCGGCGCCGAGCACGGTGGCGGCGCTGCGGACCGGGGGCGCGGAGGTGCTGCGTACGGACGAGGACGGGGCGGTCGCCGTGGCCGGTGGAGGTGATCACCTGCTGGTGGCGCGAGACTGAGGGCATGAAACCCGCACAGGCCGATGCCTACCTCCGCCGGATCGGCGCCGCCCACCCCGCCTGGCCCACCGCCGACGTACTCCGCGAACTCCAGCTGAGACACCTGCAGACGGTGCCGTTCGAGAACCTGTCGATCCACCTCGGCGAGGAGATCGTCCTGGAGGAGGAACGGCTCCTGGACAAGGTGGTGGGCGCCCGGCGAGGCGGCTTCTGCTACGAACTGAACGGGGCGTTCGGGGCATTGCTCGGGGCACTGGGCT
This sequence comes from Streptomyces albicerus, assembly GCF_008905045.1. GTDB lineage: Bacteria > Actinomycetota > Actinomycetes > Streptomycetales > Streptomycetaceae > Streptomyces > Streptomyces albicerus. The sequence goes on along the minus strand of NZ_VWMY01000042.1, from coordinate 16,602 downwards.
TCGATGTGACGCTGCTCGCGGGGCGCGTGTACGGAGAGGAGGAGCGACTGGGGATTCCGTACGACCATCTCGCGCTGCGGGTACGGACAGTGGACGGCGGTGACTGGCTGGTCGACGTCGGATTCGGGGCCAACAGCCACTACCCGCTGGCCTTCGAGGAGCGGGGCGAGCAGGCGGATCCGAGCGGCACGTTCCGGGTGATCGTGGCGGGAGCGGATCCGGCGGGGGTACGGGGAAGCGCAGGGGAGTTCGGGGATCTCGACGTGGTGCGGGACGGCAGGTCGCAGTACCGGCTGGAGACACGGCCACGGGTGCTCGGGGACTTCGAGGCCGGGGCCTGGTGGCACAGCACCTCGCCGGAGTCGCACTTCACGCAGTCACTGGTCTGCTCGCGGGTGACCGAGGACGGCGGTCGGATCACGCTCAGTGGTCGCTCGCTCACGGTCACGGACCGCGAGGGCAGGAAACAGGGGTCGGATCTGGCCACGGACGAGGAGGTGTTGGAGGCGTATCGGGAGCGGTTCGGGATCGTGCTGGAGCGCGTCCCGGTTGTCCGGAAAGGGGGCGTCTGAGGGAAAACATAAACGGAGCTGCCAATTCGGGCTACTCGTGCGTAGTCCCAGCACATGTGCTGGATTCCTGCGATGTGGTCGCGTGTTGCCTCGAAAGTCGCATCAGTGGTCGAATACCTCCTCGGCAACAGGTGATTTCACGTCATTCGTATGGCACGAGGGTGGGTCGCAGATGGTCGGCAGTTGGCTGGGAAAGCGGACGAAGCGAGCACAACGGACGGGTCACCGTGCCGCGGTGCCGATGCCGGACGGTGCCGGAGTGCTCAACTGCCGGGTGCTGGATCCGGTCAACCAACCGGTGCCGCATGCGGAGTTCGTGGTGACGGACGCCTTGGGGCGCAAGGTGGTCGGCGGGGGGTTGGATCCGTTCGGGTCCTTCATGGTGACGGTGCCGGCGGGGGAGTACCGGCTCGCGGTGTCGGCGGAGGGGTACGCCCCGTACCGGGCGGACGCCACGGTGGCCGAGAACGCACTCGCCTCGCTCGGTGATGTGACGCTGCACGTCGCTCGACCGCCCGCGCTACCCCGCCCGGGAGACTGGGAGATCGAGCCGACCCACTCCTCGATCGCCTTCACCGCACGGCACATCGGGCTGGCGCGGGTGCGTGGCCGGTTCAACGCCTTCGCCGGGGTGATACGGATGGCCGAGCGCGTGGAGCAGTCGGCCATGCACGTGGTGATCGACGCCGCGTCCATCGACACCAACGTGAAGATGCGGGACGACCATCTGAGGTCCGCGGACTTCCTGGACGTCGACCGGTTCCCGACGCTGGAGTTCTACAGCGACCGGTTCGGGCACCGGGGCGGCAACCGGTGGGCGGTCACCGGCGCGCTGACGCTGCACGGGGTGACGCGCACGGTCACGCTCGACACGGAGTATCTCGGCGTCGGCAACGGCATGGAGGGCGAGGTGCGGGCAGCCTGCCGGGCCACCACCGAACTGCGCCGCGACGACTTCACGGTGAGCTGGCAGACGATGCTCGCACGGGGCATCGCCGTGGTCGGACCGAGCATCAGGATCGACCTGGACGTACAGATCGTGCCCAAGAGCTGACCCGGAGTTTCGACGGCCGCCCGCTCGCCCCCCGGCCTGGCGTCCCGCCCAGCGTCCCGCCCCCCGGCCCGGCGCCTCGCCCACGTACCGGAAAATGTCCGTGTGAGCGATGTGAGACATGTACTGGTTCTGCCTGACCGCGACGCCGCTCAGGCGGCGGCCGAGGCACTCGGGGAGCGGTTCGCACTCGACGAGGAGCCGCAGCTCGTACGGGACGCACTGGCCGGTGAGGACGATGCCGAGGACGCGCAGTGGCTGCTGGTCCTGCGGGACGCGGACGGGCGGCTCGATGCAGGGCAGCTGGACGAGTTCGCGGGGGAGTGGGACGGCTGGCGCGAGGAACCGTAAGCCGCCCCATGGCCATCGCCCGGAGCCCGTTGTCAGTGGTGCGTGGGATGCTTGACCGCGATGGCCAGGAACTCTGCACACGACAACCCGCTCGCTCCTGTCACGATCGCCGTGGGGCAGGAGGACCTGCTGCTCGACCGCGCCGTACGCGAGGTGGTGGTCGCCGCCCGGGCCTCCGACGCGGACACGGATGTACGGGACCTCACGTCGGACCAGTTGCAGCCGGGGACGCTCGCCGAGCTGACGAGCCCGTCGCTCTTCGCCGAGCGCAAGGTCGTCATCGTGCGCAACGCGCAGGACCTGTCGGCCGACACGATCAAGGACGTGAAGGCGTACCTGGGCGCCCCCGCCGAGGAGATCACCCTCGTACTCCTGCACGCGGGGGCGGCCAAGGGCAAGGGACTGCTCGATGCCGCACGCAAGGCGGGGGCGCGAGAGGTCGCCTGTCCCAAGATGACGAAGCCGGCGGACCGGCTGGCCTTTGTGCGCAGTGAGTTCCGGGCGCTGGGCCGATCCGCCACGCCGGAGGCCTGCCAGGCCCTCGTCGACTCCATCGGGAGTGACCTGCGGGAGTTGGCATCCGCCGTGACACAGCTTGTCGCGGACGTCGAGGGGACGATCGACGACGCCGTCGTCGGGCGGTACTACACGGGCCGGGCCGAGGCTTCCAGCTTCACGGTGGCCGACCGGGCGGTCGAGGGACGCGCGGCGGAGGCCCTGGAGGCCTTGCGGTGGTCCCTTTCGACCGGCGTGGCCCCTGTCCTGATCACGAGTGCGCTGGCCCAGGGCGTACGGGCCATCGGGAAGCTGTCCTCCGCCCGCGGCGGCCGGCCCGCCGACCTTGCCCGGGAGCTGGGCATGCCGCCCTGGAAGATCGACCGGGTCCGTCAGCAGATGCGCGGCTGGACCCCCGACGGTGTCGCGGTCGCCCTCCGCGCGGTCGCGGAGGCCGACGCGGGCGTCAAGGGCG
>NZ_VWMY01000042.1:0-13501 GCF_008905045.1 Streptomyces albicerus | reverse complement strand
CCCCCCCCTCGCCGCAGCCGCGACTCAACCCGGGGGCGGGGCCGGGCCGGTGCGTCATGCCCGTCGCATACGGCTCCCGCAATCGACGCTCCCCTTCCCCTCCCACAGCCGTACGCCCGAGAGCGACGGGCAGACGTACCGGCCCCGCCCCCACCACCCACGAACGGGCGGCGACGGACGGCGACAGGCGGCGACAGGCACGACAAAGACCCCGGTCACCCGTCCTGGGGAAGGACGAGCAACCGGGGCCCCGGTTTCAAGCTGTGGGCTCATACCCGCGTGGCGAACGCAGGCCGCGTATGAGCCAGGATGCCGGTCGGGAGCGGATGAGAGAGGGCCCGCTCAGGTCCTTCCGGCGGTCAAACAGTTCAAATCAAGTGGGCGCTCGGCGAAGCCGAGTCACCCGGCAGAGGTTCAGCCCTTGAGCGCAGCGACCTTGGAAGCAAGCGCCGACTTCTTGTTGGCGGCCTGGTTCTTGTGGATGACGCCCTTCGAGACAGCCTTGTCCAGCTTGCGCGAAGCCTCGCGCACGGCAACCGTGGCCTTCTCGACGTCACCCGCGGCAGCAGCCTCACGGGCCTTGCGGATCGCGGTCTTCAGCGAAGACTTGACGGCCTTGTTGCGCTGCCGAGCCTTCTCGTTGGTCTTGATCCGCTTGATCTGGGACTTGATGTTCGCCACGAATGAGCCTTCTCAGGTTCTGGCACGCGAGAACCACGTCTCACGCACCGTTTGATTTCTTGGGGTGTGCCTCCTGCAGAGAGGGCATGAGACACAGCTGTTCAGGCTACCAGTCACCGCCCGAGTGGCCCAAACCGGTCGCACGCCCGCGCCCGTGGGACCATGGAACCTACGTATCGATCCGACCCGAGGCGACAGGCGCCTCAAGAGACAGGACCCTGCGTGCCCGCGACCCCTAACAATGTGCCCGAGCCGAGCCGAACCGCCCCGGCTCAGATCCGCAATTTCTGCATCATCGCGCACATCGACCACGGCAAGTCCACGCTCGCCGACCGCATGCTCCAGCTGACCGGGGTGGTCGACCAGCGGCAGATGCGCGCTCAGTACCTCGACCGCATGGACATCGAGCGCGAGCGCGGCATCACGATCAAGTCCCAGGCGGTGCGACTGCCCTGGGCCCCGACCACCGGGGACAGCCAGGGCAAGACCCACATCCTCAACATGATCGACACCCCGGGGCACGTCGACTTCACATACGAGGTCTCGCGGTCGCTCGCGGCCTGCGAGGGCACCGTCCTCCTCGTCGACGCCGCCCAGGGCATCGAGGCCCAGACCCTCGCCAACCTCTACCTGGCGATGGAGAACGACCTCAAGATCATCCCCGTACTGAACAAGATCGACCTGCCGGCCGCCCAGCCGGAGAAGTTCTCCGAGGAGCTCGCCAACCTCATCGGCTGCGACCCCGACGACGTACTGAGGGTCTCCGCAAAGACCGGCCTGGGTGTCGAGGCGCTGCTCGACAAGGTCGTCGCCGAGGTCCCGGGCCCGGTCGGCGTCGCCGACGCCCCCGCCCGCGCGATGATCTTCGACTCGGTCTACGACTCCTACCGCGGCGTCGTCACCTACGTACGAGTCATCGACGGCCAGCTCAACAAGCGCGAGCGCATCCGGATGATGTCCACCAACGCCACCCACGAGCTGCTCGAGATCGGGACGAACTCCCCCGAGATGCTCTCCGCCGACGGTCTCGGGGTCGGCGAGGTCGGCTACATCATCACCGGAGTGAAGGACGTCCGGCAGTCCAAGGTCGGTGACACGATCACCAGCCTGCACAAGGGCGCGACCGAAGCCCTCGGCGGGTACAAGGACCCCAAGCCGATGGTGTTCTCCGGCCTCTACCCCCTCGACGGCTCGGACTACCCGGAGTTGCGCGACGCCCTCGACAAGCTCCAGCTCAACGACGCGGCGCTGGTCTACGAGCCGGAGACCTCCGCGGCCCTCGGCTTCGGCTTCCGCGTCGGCTTCCTGGGGCTGCTCCACCTCGACGTGATCCGCGAGCGGCTGGAGCGCGAGTTCGGCCTCGACCTCATCGCCACCGCTCCGAACGTGGTCTACCGCGTGATCATGGAGGACGGCACCGAGCACACGGTCACCAACCCGAGCGAGTTCCCCGAAGGCAAGATCAACGACGTGTACGAGCCGGTCGTGCGCGCCACGATCCTCGCCCCGAGCGAGTTCATCGGCTCGATCATGGAGCTGTGCCAGACCCGCCGCGGCACCCTCCTCGGCATGGACTACCTCTCCGAGGACCGCGTCGAGATCCGCTACACCCTGCCGCTCGCGGAGATCGTCTTCGACTTCTTCGACCAGCTGAAGTCCAAGACCAGGGGCTACGCCTCGCTCGACTACGAGCCCACCGGCGAGCAGACCTCCAGCCTGGTCAAGGTCGACATCCTGCTGCACGGCGACAAGGTGGACGCCTTCTCGGCGATCACCCACAAGGACCAGGCGTACGCGTACGGCGTGCGGCTCGTCGCGAAGCTGCGCGAGCTGATCCCGCGGCAGGCCTTCGAGGTGCCGATCCAGGCGGCCATCGGCTCCCGGGTCATCGCCCGCGAGACCATCCGCGCCATCCGCAAGGACGTCCTCGCCAAGTGCTACGGCGGTGACATCTCGCGTAAGCGGAAGCTGCTGGAGAAGCAGAAGGAAGGCAAGAAGCGGATGAAGATGGTGGGCTCTGTGGAGGTTCCGCAAGAGGCCTTCATCGCTGTGCTGTCCAGTGATGACAGCGCCGGCTCGGGCAAGGGCAAGAAGTAGCCGCCGGACCGGTTACCGGACACCCCGGAATCACGGGCCCGTCGCGCTTTCGCGCGGCGGGCCCGCCGCGTCCACGGACTGCCGCGTTCCGCCCATGCTCTGTGGGAAGTGACAACACGCCGCCCCTTACGCACCGGGCGGTCGGGCTTTACTCTGATCACCACTCGACGGTTACTCGCGAGTTAAACAACGATCGCACCGAGCCAATCGCCACTGAGCCAACCGCACCAACTGCCACTGAGTCAGCGGCAACTACCGCCACTGAGCCAACAGCAAACGAGCCAGCCACACGCACTGTCGCGGGCCCCGGAGGATGTCGTGAGCGACACACAGACCTTGATCGAGAACCGTCCGCCGTCCGTGGCGGCCCTCTTCCTGGAGCGCGTGGCGGCTACGCCCGACGCCGAGGCGTACCGCTACCCCGTGCCCCCCGCCTCGGGCGAGGGCCCGGATGACTGGAAGTCGCTGAGCTGGGCGCAGGCGGCCGACCGGGTCTTCGCGATCGCGGCCGGTCTGATCGAATTGGGTGTGCGGCCCGAGCAGCGCGTCGCCCTCGCCTCATCGACCCGCGTCGAGTGGATCCTCGCCGACCTCGGCATCATGTGCGCGGGCGCGGCGACGACGACCGTGTACCCGCAGACGAACGCCGAGGAGTCGGCCTTCATCCTCTCCGACTCCGAGAGCAAGGTCCTGATCGCGGAGGACGCGGCCCAGCTCGCCAAGGCGCGCGAGAAGCGCGCCGAGCTCCCGGAGCTCACGCACGTCGTGGTCATCGACTCCACCGGCGTCGAGTCCGGCGCCGACGAGGGCGACTGGGTGCTCAGCCTCGCCGAGCTGGAGTCCCGCGGTGCCGCGTACCTGGAGAAGAACCCCGACCTGATCAAGGAGAAGGTCGGCGCGATCACCTCCGGTCAGCTCGCGACCCTCATCTACACCTCCGGCACCACCGGCCGCCCCAAGGGCGTACGGCTGCCGCACGACAACTGGTCGTACATGGCGAAGGCCATCGCCGCGACCGGTCTGATCAGCGGCGAGGACGTGCAGTACCTCTGGCTGCCGCTCGCGCACGTCTTCGGTAAGGTCCTCACGTCCGGGCAGATCGAGGTCGGGCACGTCACCGCCGTCGACGGCCGCGTGGACAAGATCATCGAGAATCTGCCGGTCGTGCAGCCGACGTACATGGCGGCCGTGCCGCGCATCTTCGAGAAGGTCTACAACGGCGTCGCGGCGAAGGCGCGGGCCGGCGGCGGCGCCAAGTACAAGATCTTCAAGTGGGCGGCCGAGGTCTCCCGCGAGTACGCGAAGACCACGCAGGACAACTTCCGTCGCACCGGCACCGCCTCCGTGCCCTTCGGGCTCGCCGCCAAGCACAAGGTCGCGGACGCGCTCGTCTTCGCCAAGATCCGCGAGGCCTTCGGCGGCAGCCTGCGGGCCTGCGTCTCCGGGTCGGCGGCCCTCGCCCCCGACATCGGCTACTTCTTCGCGGGCGCCGGCATCCACATCCTGGAGGGCTACGGCCTCACGGAGTCGTCCGCCGCCTCCTTCGTCAACCCCGGCGAGGCGTACCGCACGGGCACGGTCGGCAAGCCGCTGCCCGGCACCGAGGTGCGTATCGCGGACGACGGCGAGATCCTGCTGCGCGGCCCCGGCATCATGGAGGGCTACCACGGGCTGCCCGAGAAGACCGCCGAAGTCCTGGAGTCCGACGGCTGGTTCCACACCGGCGACATCGGCGAGCTGTCCCCCGACGGCTATCTGCGCATCACCGACCGCAAGAAGGACCTCATCAAGACGTCCGGCGGCAAGTACATCGCGCCCGCCGAGGTCGAGGGCCAGTTCAAGGCCGTCTGCCCGTACGTCTCCAACATCCTCGTGCACGGCGCCGACCGGAACTTCTGCACCGCGCTCATCGCCCTCGACGAGCCGTCCATCCTCGGCTGGGCCGAGGAGCACGGTCTGTCCGGCAAGTCGTACGCCGAGGTCGTCGCCGCGCCCGCGACGGTCGAGCTCATCGACGGCTACGTCAAGACGCTCAACGAAGGCCTCCAGCGCTGGCAGACCATCAAGAAGTTCAGGCTCCTCCCGCGCGACCTCGACATCGAACACGGCGAACTGACCCCCAGCCTCAAGCTGAAGCGCCCGGTCGTGGAACGGGAGTACAAGCACCTGATCGACGAGATGTACGCGGGCTCGCGCGAGGCGTAGGCGCTCCGCTGGGTTGAGCCGGGGAACTGCGGGCTGTTGTTGGCTGCAGGCCCGTTGTGGCTGGTCGCGCAGTTCCCCGCGCCCCTTACGGGGCGCGAGCCCCAGGGGGCGGAGTCACAGACCCCGCCCCCTGCGCATCTCGCGCAGCAGGTCCTCCATCTGTCGGATGTGGTGGCGCAGTTCGAGTACGTCCGGGAGGGTGCTGGCCGACATGTGGGTCTCGATCGCGCGCAGGCGGTCGGCGAGTTCGTCGAACTGTTCCTGCTCGCGGGCGAGCAGCCGCTCCAACTGCCGGTTCTTGCGGTGCAGATCGAGGAAGACGGTCACCTTGGCGCGCAGCACCCAGGGGTCGAAGGGCTTGGTGAGATAGTCGGCCGCCCCCGTCGCGTACCCGCGGAACGCATAGCCCGCGTCGGAGTCCGTGCCGGTCAGGAAGATGATCGGTACGTCCTTGGTCTGGTCGAGCCGCTTGATGTTCGCGGCCGTTTCGAAGCCGTCCATGCCCGGCATACGGATGTCGAGCAGGACGACGGCGAACCGCCGCCGCAGCAGCGCTTTCATCGCCTCCTCGCCCGAACGGGCGCGTACGAGCGGCTCGTTGAGGGACCCCAGGACGGCCTCCAGCGCGATCAGGTTGTCCTCCATGTCGTCCACGAGGAGGATGCTGGCGCGCTCGTCGGTCGATACCTCAGTATTCATGGTGTGTGTTTGCCTGCCTCATTGGTCGTCGGCGGAACAGCGGGCTCCTCTGAGGTGCTCGGTCCTGAGGTGCCCGGTCCCGGAACAACGGGTTCGGCGGAGTCGTGCCGCTCATCGGCGCTCTCGCTCACGGGGTCGAGGAGCGCGCAGACGACGGTCAGCAGCTGATCGACGTCCACCGGCTTGGGTACGTAGTCGTTGGCCCCGCGCGCGATGGACTTCTCCCGGTCGCCCGGCATCGCCTTGGCGGTGAGGGCGACGATGGGAAGTCCGGTCCAGCGCGGGGTGCGGCGGATGGCGGCGATGGTCTCGTAGCCGTCCATCTCCGGCATCATGATGTCCATCAGGACGAGTTCGACGTCCGGGTTGCGCTCCAGTGTCTCTATGCCCTCCCGCCCGTTCTCCGCGTACAGGACGGGCATCCCGACCCGGCCCAGTACATGCGTGAGCGCGAAGACGTTGCGGATGTCGTCGTCCACGATCAACACCCGCCGCCCCGGCAGGACCTGGCCCGCCCGGCCCGCCTTCCACTCCTCCAGTTTGGTGGGCGCGGGCCAGCTGTCGTCCTGGTCGTGGGTGGTGAACTGCTCGTCGGACAACTGCTCGGGTACGGGCAGCGGCCGGTCCTCCGCCTCCGGCCCGGTCACCGTGTGCCCGGGGCTGACGACAGGGACGTACAGCGTGAAGGTGGAGCCCTTGCCGGGCATGCTCTCGGCCATGATGCGGCCGCCGAGCAGGCCCGCGATCTCACGGCTGATGGACAGGCCGAGGCCCGTGCCGCCGTACTTGCGGTTCGTCGTGCCGTCGGCCTGCTGGAACGCCTCGAAGATCACCGGGAGTTTCTCCGGGGCGATGCCGATTCCCGTGTCGGAGACCGCGAAGGCGATCACATCGTCGCTGTTCTCGCGGGTGTAGCGGTGGTCGGGGTCCTTGAGGCGGTTGACACGCAGTTCGACGCGGCCCGCCGCGGTGAACTTGATCGCGTTGGAGAGCAGGTTGCGCAGGATCTGCTGGAGCCGCTGCTCGTCCGAGTACATCTCACGCGGTACGTCCTCGCCGACCGCCACCTCGAAGGCGAGCCCCCGGTCGAGCGTGAGCGGCCGGAACGTGGCGTGGACGTAGTCGAGCAGCTTGATCAGCGGCAGCCTCTTCGGGCGTACGTCCATCCGGCCGGCCTCGATCTTCGACAGGTCGAGGATGTCGTTGATGAGTTGGAGAAGGTCGGAACCTGAGCGGTGGATCGTGGTCGCGAACTGCACCTCCTGGTCGGAGAGACGACCGTCCGGGTTGTCGGAGAGCAGCCGGGCGAGGATCAGCAGCGAGTTGAGCGGCGTACGCAGCTCGTGCGACATGTTCGCCAGGAACTCCGACTTGTACTGCGAGGAGGTCGCCAACAGTGCGGCCTTCTCCTCCAGTTCGGCGTTCGAGCGCTGCAACTCGGCCTGCTGGCGCTGCAGTTCGTCGGAGCGCTCCTGGAGCTGGGTGGCCAGCTGCTGGGACTGGCCGAGCAGGGACTCGGTACGGGAGTTGGCGATGATGGTGTTGATCGCGACGGCGATGGTGTTCACGAACTGGTCGAAGAACGCGAGGTGGACGTCGGAGAAGCGGGAGAAGGATGCCAGTTCGATCACGCCGAGGAGCTTGGTCTCGAAGAGGATCGGGATGATGACGACGCTGGACGGGGACGCCTCCCCAAGACCGCTGTTGATCTTGATGTAGTCCGGCGGGGCCTCCTCGACGAGGATCCGCTTCTTCTCCCGGGCCGCCTGCGCCACCAGCCCGTGCACCGGGAGCCCACCGGTCTCCACGGTCGCGCCCTGTGCCGCCCCGTACCCGGCGATGAAGGCAAGTCCCTTGCCGGGTACGGCCGTTCGCCCCGCAGGGCTGTCCTCGTCGGGGTCGGCCAGGTAGAACGCGCCGTACTGTGCGTTCACCAGCGGCGTCAGCTCGCGCAGGAGCAGGTCGGCGACCTCCATCAGGTCGCGGTGGCCCTGCATGAGGGCGGCGAGACGGGCGAGGTTCGACTCCAGCCAGTCCTTCGCGCGGGTCGTCTCGCGGAGGTTGGCCACCATCAGGTTGATGTTGTCCTTCAGCTCGGTGACCTCGCCCTGGGTCTCCACGGTGATGGCGCGGGACATGTCGCCCTGGGCCACCGCGGACGCCACCTCGGCGATCGCGCGGACCTGGGTGGTGAGGTTGGACGCCAGCTCGTTCACGTTCGTCGTCAGGCGCTTCCAGGTGCCGTACACGCCCTCGACCCTTGCCTGGCCGCCGAGTTGGCCCTCCGAGCCCACCTCGCGGGCCACCCGGGTGACCTCGGAGGAGAAGGAGGACAGCGTGTCCACCATCGTGTTGATGGTGGTCTTCAGCTCCAGGATCTCGCCGCGCGCGTCCACGTCGATCTTCTTGGAGAGGTCGCCCTGGGCGACGGCGGTGGCGACCTGCGCGATGTTCCGCACCTGTGAAGTGAGGTTGTCCGCCATGTAGTTGACGTTGTCGGTGAGGTCCTTCCAGACGCCGGAGACGCCAAGGACCTGGGCGCGCCCACCGAGCCTCCCGTCCGTGCCGACCTCGCGGGCGACGCGGGTCACCTCGTCCGCGAAGGCGCGCAACTGGTCCACCATCGTGTTGACGGTGTCCTTGAGTTCGAGGATCTCACCACGGGCGTCGACGGTGATCTTCTTGGACAGGTCGCCGTTCGCGACCGCCGTGGTGACCTGGGCGATGTTCCGCACCTGTGAAGTCAGGTTCAGGGCCATGAAGTTGACGTTGTCGGTGAGGTCTTTCCAGACCCCCGATACACCACGGACCTGAGCCTGACCTCCCAGGTTTCCTTCGGTGCCGACCTCGCGGGCGACGCGGGTGACTTCGTCGGCGAAGGCGGAGAGCTGGTCGACCATCGTGTTGATCGTCGACTTGAGCTCGAGGATCTCGCCCTTCGCCTCGACGGTGATCTTCTTGCCGAGGTCGCCCTGGGCGACGGCGGTCGACACCAGGGCGATGTTCCGGACCTGGGAAGTGAGGTTGTCCGCCATGAAGTTGACGTTGTCGGTGAGGTCCTTCCAGACCCCCGACACACCGCGGACCTGAGCCCGCCCGCCCAGGTTTCCTTCGGTGCCGACCTCGCGGGCGACACGGGTGACTTCGTCGGCGAAGGCGGAGAGCTGGTCGACCATCGTGTTGATCGTCGACTTCAGCTCCAGGATCTCGCCCTGCGCGGCGACCGTGATCTTCTGGCTGAGGTCGCCGTTGGCCACGGCCGTCGTCACCTGGGCGATATTGCGGACCTGTGAAGTGAGGTTCGACGCCATGAAGTTGACGTTGTCGGTGAGGTCCTTCCAGACCCCCGACACACCGCGCACCTGCGCCCTGCCGCCCAGCTGGCCCTCCGTACCCACCTCGCGGGCCACGCGGGTGACCTCGTCGGCGAAGGCGGAGAGCTGGTCGACCATCGTGTTCACGGTCAGCTTCAGTTCGAGCAGCTCGCCCGTCGCCTCGACCGTCACCGTGCGGGTCAGATCGCCGCGCGCCACCGCCGTGGTCACCAGGGCGATGTCACGGACCTGGGCGGTCAGCCGGGACGCCATCGTGTTGACCGCCTCGGTCACGTCCCGCCAGCTTCCCGACAGGCCCGTCACCTTGGCACGACCGCCCAGCCGGCCCTCCGTACCGACCTCACGGGCCACCCGGGTCACTTCGCCCGTGAAGAGGGACAGCTGATCGACCATCTTGTTGACGGTTCGCCCCAACCGGCGTAAATCACCCCGGAGTTGACGGTTCCCGTCGTGCAGGTCGACGCGCTGGGTCAGATCGCCGCCCGCCACCGCGTCCAGGACGCGGGTCGCGTTGGCGGCCGGTGCGACCAGGGCGTCGAGCAGCTGGTTCACGTCGTTGACCCGGGTCGTCCAGCGGCCCTGGCCCGGGCTCGCGGAGAGCCGCTCGTCCAGCCGACCGTGCCGTACGAGCTCCCGGCGGACGCGCTGCACCTCGAAGTTGAAGTGGTTGCTGCGGTCCATGATCTGGTTGAACGCCGTGCTGAGCTCGGCCACCAGACCGTGCCCCGACTCGGGCACCTTGCTGAAGTCACCGTCCCGGGCGGCGGTCATGGCAGCGAGCAGGGGACGCAGATCTGATGCCCGAATCTGTCCGTCTTCGAGCACATGCGTAGCACTGTTCTCACTCATGGCGGCCCACTTCGGTAACTCGGCGCTTATGGGCGAGGCCAGTCTGTCACTCTGTCCGCATCGCCTGAGGCGTAATCGTCCGAACTGCTCAGGGAGCCGCACAGTGGGGGCCATACCGACGCAACGGGAGTTCATGTCCCGTGCTCCTGAGGCGCAGACGCGCCCGCACACGGTGGCGCGCACATCGTTGCCGGGCAACCCTCTCGCGCCGGGCGCCGCCCGCCGGTTCGTCCGCGCCGCGCTCGCCGAGTGGACCGAACGCGCCCTGCCCGGCGTGGAGTTCATCACCGATCTCCTCGTCGGCGACGCCATGGTGGTCGTCAGCGAACTCGTCACCAACGCGGTGGTGCACGCCGGTACGGATGTGGAGCTGCTGTGCCGGCTGGACACCTGCACGGAGGAGTTCTCGGCGGCTGTCGCGGTGGACCCGCGGACCGTTCCGGCAAGTTCAGCGGCCGTTTCGGCAGGCCCAGGCTCCGCTTCGGCAGGCTCAGCGACCGCTTCGGCGGACCCGGGACCCGCCTCGGACGGCGACGGCGACCGCGGGTCCGCAGCCGGCGTCCTCGTCATCGAGGTCTCCGACCACCACCCCGCGCGTGTGGTGCGCGACAACGGCGGCGAGCGGGTGTGCGACACCGTCGAGTACGGCCGCGGCCTGCGCCTCGTCTCCGCGCTCTCCGACGCCTGGGGCATCACCTACCGCACCGGCATCAAGACGGTGTGGGCGCAGCTGCCCGTCGGAGGCGTCGAGGGGGTCGCGACCGTCGAGGAGGCGGAGGCGTACGACGGTGAGCACGCGCTGCGGCGCGGGCAGCGGGCCGCCGAGATCCTCGCGCCCGCGCCCCGGCGCAGCGTGCAGGACCAGGACTGGCGCAGCCGCGGCGTCCTCTCCTTCCTCGCCGAGGCCTCCGACCTGCTCGCCGGGCAGCTCGACGAGGATCTCGTCGCCGCGCTCACCGGCCAGCTGCTCGTACCGCGGCTCGCCGACTGGTGCGCCGTGTGGCTGGAGGACGAGGCCCCGGGCCGCTCCGACGGGGGCGTCATCGGCGGACCGCGGCTCGCCCGCGTCTGGCACGGCAGCGAGAACCGCATCGAGGAACTGCGCCGGCTCCTGGAGAAGGACCCGCCCGAGCTGCCCGAATCGGACCGCTCCGGGCCCGTCCCCGTGCCCTGGCCCGGCGAGGCGCCGGGCGCGCAGGCAGCGGGCGGTTCGGCACTCGCGTACCGGCTGATCGCGGGCGGCAGACCGCTCGGCACGCTCGTCATCGGGCGGGCCGGGCTGCTCCGCTTCCCCGACGAGATCACCGGGCTCGTCGAGGACCTCAGCCGCCGGGTCGCGCTCGCCATCGGAGCGGCCCGGCAGTACGCGCGCCAGGCCACCATCAGCCGCGTACTGCAGCGCGGACTGCTGCCCGGGGCGGTCGCCGAGATCCCCGGCGTGCGCAGCGCGCTCGTGTACGAGCCGTGCGACAAGGGCGGACCGAGCGGCGACTTCTACGATCTCTTCCCGGCCGGGGACGGACGCTGGTGCTTCGCCCTCGGCGACGTACAGGGCAAAGGGCCCGAGGCGGCCGTCGTCATCGGCCTCGCCAGGCCCTGGCTGCGGCTGCTCGCCCGGGAGGGGTACGAGGTGCCCGACGTCCTCGACCGCCTCAACCAGCTGCTCCTCGACGACGCCACCGAGGCCTCGGACGCGGCCGCCCGGGCCCTGGTGGCGGCGGGCGGCCGGGGGCTCGCCGACGAGGGGCCGCAGAACCGGTTCCTCTCCCTCCTCTACGGCGAGCTGATGCCCTTCGACGGCGGCGTGCGCTGCACCGTCGCCTCCGCCGGGCATCCGCTGCCGCTGCTCCTGGAGCCCTGCGGGAAGGTCAGCGAGGTGGCCCAGCCGCAGACCCTCCTCGGGGTCTTCGAGGACGCCAGCTACCTCTCCGGGACCTTCGAGCTGCGGCCCGGCGACAGCCTCCTCTGTGTCACGGACGGTGTGACGGAGCGCCGCAGCGGACACCGGCAGTTCGACGACGAGGACGGCCTCGCCGCCGCGCTCACCGGGTGCGCGGGCCTGAACGCCGAGCTGATCGCCGAGCGGATCCGACGGCTGGTGCACGAGTTCGGCGGCAAGCCGCCGGAGGACGATCTCGCGCTGCTGGTGCTGCAGGCGGAGTAGCCGGAGCGGGCGGAGCGACCAGGGCAGACGGAGCACACGCAGCACACGGAGCAGGTACAGCAGAGCGGGCGGTGCAGGTACATCGGTGCGTACGGGACATCGGTGCGTATGGGACATCCGTGCGTACGGGACAATGGAAGACATGCCTTCCGCACTTCCCGACGGTGAGCCCGTCCCCGACGACGGGGCGCTGCCCGCGCACGCCCTGGCCGGCGCGGCCGACCGTCCGCTCGGGTTCTATCTCCACGTCCCGTACTGCGCGACGCGCTGCGGCTACTGCGACTTCAACACGTACACGGCGACCGAGCTGCGGGGCTCGGGGGGCGTGCTGGCCTCCCGCGACAACTACGCCTCGACCCTGATCGACGAGATCCGGCTGGCCCGCAAGGTCCTCGGCGACGATCCGCGGCCCGTCCGTACGGTCTTCGTCGGCGGCGGTACGCCCACACTGCTGGCCGCCGGCGATCTCGTACGGATGCTGGGGGCGATCCGGGACGAGTTCGGGCTCGCGGACGACGCGGAGATCACGACGGAGGCGAATCCGGAGTCCGTGGACCCCGCGTACCTGGCCACGCTCCGGGCCGGCGGCTTCAACCGGATCTCCTTCGGCATGCAGAGCGCGCGCCGGCACGTCCTGAAGGTGCTGGACCGCACACACACCCCGGGACGGCCCGAGGCCTGCGTCGCCGAGGCCCGTGCGGCCGGCTTCGACCATGTCAACCTCGACCTCATCTACGGCACGCCGGGTGAGAGCGACGACGACTGGCGGGCCTCGCTCGACGCGGCGATCGGCGCCGGGCCCGACCATGTGTCGGCGTACGCGCTGATCGTCGAGGAGGGGACGCAGCTCGCGCGGCGTATCCGGCGCGGCGAGGTTCCCATGACGGACGACGACGTCCACGCGGACCGGTACCTCATCGCCGAGGACCGCCTCTCCGCGGCGGGCTTCTCCTGGTACGAGGTCTCCAACTGGGCCACCTCCGCGGCGGGGCGTTGCCTCCACAACGAGCTGTACTGGCGTGGCGCCGACTGGTGGGGCGCGGGTCCCGGGGCGCACAGCCACGTCGGGGGCGTGCGGTGGTGGAACGTCAAGCATCCGGGGGCGTATGCGGCGGCGCTGGCTTCCGGGCGCTCGCCGGGGGCGGGCCGTGAGCTCCTCTCGGAGGAGGACAGGAGGGTGGAGCGCATCCTGCTGGAGCTGAGGCTCAGTGAGGGCGTTCCGCTGTCCCTGCTCCACGCGGACGGCCTTGCGGCGTCCCGGCGGGCCCTGTCCGAGGGTCTCCTCCAAACCGGCCCGTACGAGGCCGGCAGCGCGGTGCTCACCCTGCGGGGGCGGTTGCTGGCGGACGCGGTGGTACGGGATCTGGTGGACTGAGGGTTTTGCGCCCCCGCCGCCCCTACCCGTCCCATCCCTGGGGGCTGCCGCCCCCAGACCCCCGCTTCGGCCTGAACGGCCTCGTCCTCAAACGCC
>NZ_VWMY01000041.1:85755-108275 GCF_008905045.1 Streptomyces albicerus | reverse complement strand
CCGCCCCCGCTCCTCAAACGCCGGAGGGGCTGATTTTCAGCGGAGCCCCCAGGGATGGGACGGGTAGGGGCGGCGGGGGCGAGAAACCGTATGCCCGAGCCGACATTCCCACCCTCCCGCTCCCCCACTCCCTCTTGCTGCTAGCGTGCACTTGCAAGCTATGTGCAATAAGAGGTCGGAGGGGACCCGCCATGCCCGTCTACACGCTTCCTGAACTGCCGTACGACTACTCCGCACTCGCCCCCGTGATCAGCCCCGAGATCATCGAGCTGCACCACGACAAGCACCACGCGGCGTATGTGAAGGGCGCGAACGACACCCTGGAGCAGCTCGCCGAGGCGCGGGACAAGGAGACGTGGGGCTCGGTCAACGGGCTGGAGAAGAACCTGGCCTTCCACCTCTCCGGCCACATCCTGCACAGCATCTACTGGCACAACATGACCGGTGAGGGCGGCGGCGAGCCGCTCGCCGCGGACGGCGTCGGCGAGCTCGCCGACGCGATCACGGAGTCCTTCGGATCCTTCGCCGCGTTCAAGGCCCAGCTGACCAAGGCCTCCGCGACCACCCAGGGCTCCGGCTGGGGCGTCCTCGCATACGAGCCGCTCAGCGGCCGGCTGATCGTCGAGCAGATCTACGACCACCAGGGCAACGTCGGCCAGGGATCGACCCCGATCCTGGTCTTCGACGCCTGGGAGCACGCCTTCTACCTCCAGTACAGGAACCAGAAGGTCGACTTCATCGAGGCCATGTGGCAGGTCGTCAACTGGCAGGACGTCGCGCGGCGTTACGAGGCCGCGAAGTCCCGTACGGATGTATTGCTGCTCACCCTCTGACGGGCAGCCCCGCTCCCCCTTGAGGGCAGCCGAAGCGTCCTGCCTCGTGATCGTCTTCTCACCCTTCGCGCGGCAGGCGGATAGAGGGGAAGCCCCCGCGAGGACGTGACTCGCGGGGGTTTTCCGCATCACGGGGGTCCACCGATCGGTGGACGGCAAGTTCAACCGAGTACCTCTGCCGGCCAACTGCCCTGCCCAGCCAGGCTTTTGGGCATGAACTCATTCACTGTGCGCGCGGCTCGCTGGAGCGCTCTGCACCCCTGGCGGGCGATCATCGGATGGCTGGTGTTCGTCGTGCTCTGCCTGGGGATCGGCAGCGCAGTCGGCATCAACAGCGCGAAGACCGCCGACTACCGGGTCGGCGAGGCCGGACGGGCCGAAACCATCGCCGACGAGGGGCAGCTGGAGCGCAGGTCCACCGAGCAGGTGCTGATCTCCGCCCGGTCAGGGGCCCTGGACAAGGACGCCGCCGAGGCGGCCGCGAAGGATCTGGCCGCCCGGTTCGAGCGGCTGCCCGAGGTCGAGAGCGTGGCCGCCCCCGTGCTGTCCGGGGACGGCCGGATCCTCATGGTCGAGGCGGCCCTGAAGGGCGAGGAGCGGGACGCGAAGGACAAGGTCGACGCGCTGCTCGCGCAGACCGACGCCGTGGAGAGGGCGAATCCGGAGCTGCTCCTGGAGGAGACCGGAAGTCCCTCCATCAGCAAGGGCGTCGACAAGCAGCGGGGCGAGGACCTGGCGCTCTCCGAGGCGATCACGCTGCCGGTCACGCTGATCACGCTGCTGATCGTGTTCGGGTCGGTGACCATGGCCGGGGTGCCGCTGCTGCTCGCGTTGTCGTCGATCGCGGCGGCCGTCGGGCTCTCGATGGTGGCCTCGCACGTCTCCCCCGACACCGGTGTCGGCACCAACATCATCCTGATGATCGGCCTCGCGGTCGGCGTCGACTACACGCTCTTCTATCTCAAGCGCGAACGCGAGGAACGCGCCCGGAGCAAGGGGCAGTTGAGCTCCGAGGCGCTGGTGGAGCTGGCCGCGGCGACCTCGGGCCGGGCGGTCGTGGTCTCCGGGCTCGCGGTCGCGGTCTCCACGGCGACGCTGTACCTGGCCTCGGACGTGATCTTCTCCTCGCTGGCCACCGGCACCATCGTGGTCGTCCTGGTGGCGGTGCTCAGCTCGCTGACCGTACTGCCCGCGCTGCTGGTCAAGCTCGGCAAGCGGGCCGAGCGCAAGGCACGGCGGCGTGCCGAGCGCGGCAAGCCGGCGTCGCGGCGGACGCGGGGCGAGGGCGGCGGCCGGGTGTGGACCGCGCTGCTGCGGCCCGCGAACCGGCATCCGGTGGCCACCCTGTGCGTCTCGGTCCTCGCCCTGCTCGCGCTCGCCGCGCCGCTGGCCGGACTGAAGATCACGGAGATGAGCCGGGACACCCACTCCCGCGAGATCCCCGCCATGCAGGTGTACGACCGGCTCAACGAGGCCTTCCCCGAGCGGCGGGTCACGCATGACATCGTCGTACGTGCCGACGCCGGGCGTTCCGGCGAGGTGACGGCAGTCCTGTCGGAGCTGGCCGAACGTGCCCACGCCGACCCGCTGTTCACCGACGCGGAGCGAATCCGCACCTCGGAGGACCGCCGTGTCAGCGTGCTCGAGCTGAAGGTGCCGTATCTCGGCAACTCCGACGAGGCGTACGACTCCCTGGACCATCTTCGGGACGAGTACGTGCCCGCCACCATCGGCGAGATCGAGGGGGTCGAATACGGGGTGAGCGGCGACGTCGCCCGCTACGCCGACTATCCGTCGCATCAGAACGGCAAACTGCCCCTGGTTCTCGGGGCGTTGCTGCTGGTGACCTTCGGGATGACCCTGTACGCGTTCCGCTCGGTGGTGCTCGCGCTGCTGGGTGTCGTACTGAACCTGCTGTCCGCGGCGGCGGCGCTCGGACTGCTCGTCCTCGTCTTCCAGGGCAGTTGGGCCGAGGGGCTGCTGAACTTCGACTCCACCGGGTCGATCGGGTCGCGGGTGCCGCTGTTCCTGTTCGTGATCCTCTTCGGGCTCTCGATGGACTACCAGGTGTTCGTGGTGAGCCGGATCAGGGAGGCCGTGCTGGGCGGCGTACCGACGCGGCAGGCGGTGCCGGCCGGGATCCGCAGTTCGGCAAGTGTGGTGACCAGTGCGGCCGTTGTGATGATGACCGTCTTCGTGAGCTTCGTCTTCCTGCACATCATCGAGATGAAGCAGATCGGTTTCGTGCTCGCGGCGGCCGTGCTCCTCGACGCCTTCGTCATCCGGGTGATGATCCTGCCGGCGGCGATGCTGCTGCTCGGCGAGGCGAGCTGGTGGCCCTCGCGCGGGGTGCGAGTGGCTCCTCGGCAAGAGGCTCTCGGTCAGCCGGCGGTCAACGTACGTTGATGGACATGACCATTCCCGCCGGGCAGGCCACCGACCCCTTCTGGGCCGCCACGATCCGTCGTTGGAACGCGGTGTGCTGGGTGCTGTTCGCCGCGATGGCGGTCGGGCTCGCCGCGTTGGACCGGCCTGGCGGGAGCAAGTACTGGGCGCTCGGACTCCTCGGGTTCCTGGTGCTCTGCTACGCGGTGGTCGACCGGTTCCCGGACAACCGCGTGCTGCGCCCGCACACGTATCTGCTGGTGCTCATCACGGTGCTCGGCGTGTTCGCGTATCTGCGCGGCTCCTTCGGGTCGCTGTTCATGGTGACGCTGCCGCACTTCTGGATGTTCAGCCGTACGCCGCGGGCCTCGCTCCTCTTTCTGGGGCTGGCCACCGGGTCGACGCTGACCGGGAGTTGGCTGCGGCTCGGCAACTCGACGAAGTTCTTCGGAGAGACGCTGGTCCCGGTCGTGATCGTGGTGGCCGTCGGGATGCTGATCGGCCTGTGGGTGCACTCGGTCGTCGCCCAGAGTCATGAACGGGCGCGGCTGATCGTCGAGTTGGAGCAGACACAGGCCGAGCTGTCCGAGGCGCACCAGCGTCAGGGGGCGGCCGACGAGAGGGAGCGGATGGCACGCGACATCCATGACACGCTCGCGCAGGGCTTCGCCTCGATCATCGTGCTCGCGGAGGCGGCGCGGGCCGGTCTTGACAGCGATCCGGCGCGCAGCGCACAGCAGTTGCGGTCGATCGAGTCCACGGCACGTGAAAACCTGGCGGAGGCACGGGAGTTGGTCGGTTCGGCCCGGCAGCAGGGGCAGCCGGCCGCGGGCTCGGTGACGGTGACACTGCGCCGGATCCTGGACCGCTTCGCGGAGGACACCGGGCTCGCGGTCGACGCGGACCTCGAGGACATCGAGTGCGACCAGCCGACCCGGATCGCGCTGCTGCGCTGTACGCAGGAGTCGCTGGCCAATGTGCGCAAGCACGCGCGGGCGTCCACGGTCGGTGTCGTGCTGGCCCGGCAGCCGTACGGGGTGGAGCTGGAGGTCACGGACGACGGGACCGGGTTCGTGGTCGGGGAGTCGGCGGGGTTCGGGCTCGACGGAATGCGGAAACGCTTGGCGGAGCTGGGTGGGGAGCTGACGGTGACGAGTTCGGTGGGGGACGGGACGCGCGTACTGGCGACGATTCCGATGGACGCGGCGGGATCCGCTGAGGGCGGGGTGACGGCATGAGCGGCGGGACGGACAAGCTGCGGATCATCGTGGTCGACGACCACACCGTGATGCGGGCCGGCGTCGTGGCCCTGCTGGCCGCCGAGCCCAGCATCGAGATCGTCGGCGAGGCGGGCGACGGCCGGGCGGCCCTCGAACTCGTCGCCGCGTACGAGCCCGATGTCGCGCTGGTGGATCTGCGGATGCCGGTGCTGGACGGCGTCGCGACGACGACCGAGATCGTGGCGGCCCACCCCCGCACCCGCGTGCTGATCCTCACGACCTACGACACGGACGCCGAGATCGAGCGCGGGGTCGAGGCGGGCGCCATCGGCTACCTCCTCAAGGACACCACGCGCGAACAGCTGGTGGACGCGATCCACGCGGCGTCCCGCGGCGAAACGGTCCTCGCTCCCCGGGTGGCGGAGAAACTGGTCGCCCGTATGCGCCGCCCCGCCCAGCCCCCGCTCACCGCCCGCGAGGCCGACGTCCTGGGCGCCGTCGCCGACGGTCTCACCAACGCCGAGATCGGCGCCCGCCTGGTCATCGCCGAGGCCACGGTCAAGACCCACCTCCTCCGCCTCTTCGCCAAGCTGGACGTGAACGACCGGACGAGGGCGGTCGTGGTGGCGATGGAGCGGGGGCTGTTGCGAAGGTCTTCCGGGACGGGCGGCTCCGGATGACGCCTGCGGGATGCCGAGGCGAGCTGCGTCACCTGCAAGAGCCCTGCGGATGAGCACCGCTTCCTGGAACCCCAGGAAGCGGCCTGGCTCAAGAAGCACACGGGCATGAAGAACGAGGGGGGTATGACCCAGGCTCTGAGACCGCCGCCGCGGCCCCTCCTCGTTCACAGGTTGCTGAAGTCCGGCCCCTTCGTGCGTGTGCGCTTGATCTCGTAGAAGCCCGGGACCGAGGCGACCAGGAGTGTGCCGTCCCAGAGCTTGGCGGCTTCCTCGCCCTTGGGGGCCGGGGTGACGACCGGGCCGAAGAAGGCGAGCTGGTTGCCGTCGGCGCCCGGGACCGCGATGACCGGTGTGCCGACGTCCTGGCCGACCTTGTCTATGCCTTCCTTGTGGGAGGCGCGCAGCTGGGGCTCGTACGGGGTGTCGTCCCAGTGGTCCATGAGGGACTCGGGCAGGCCGACGTCCTTCAGGGCGGCGGCGACGGTCTCCTTCTCGGGGCCCTCGCCCTGGTTGTGGATGCGCGTGCCGAGCGCGGTGTAGAGGTCGCCGAGGACCTCCGCGCCATGCTCCTCCTGGGCCGCG
The DNA here is from genome assembly GCF_008905045.1 of Streptomyces albicerus. Lineage (GTDB taxonomy): Bacteria > Actinomycetota > Actinomycetes > Streptomycetales > Streptomycetaceae > Streptomyces > Streptomyces albicerus. The sequence continues at coordinate 102,575 of NZ_VWMY01000041.1, read as the reverse complement.
ATGACGATCCGGACCGGGCCCCACGCCTTGGTGGAGAGCAGCTCGCGGTACTCCTCGGGCAGCTCGTCGAGCTTGGGCTCGTTCAGCACGGCGAGGCTCATCAGATGCCAGCGGACCTCGATGTCCCGGACCTTCTCCACCTCCAGGACCCACCGCGAGGTCATCCACGCCCAGGGGCACAGCGGGTCGAACCAGAAGTCGACGGGGGTTTTGCCGGAGGTCTGCTCGGACATGGCTCTCCTCGGTACGGATCCTGTTGGTCCTCGGTGCTGTCTTCCAGCGCCAACGTAACCGGTCACCCGCCCCATTCCCGGGTGTCCGGCGTCAGGGGCACATGGCAGGATCGGTCCTGTTCACGCGTACCCGACGCGTACCCATGACGTCACGAGGGAGTGCCGCCCGTGCCCGGTGAGAATCTGTCCCGCGACGAGGCCCGCGAGCGGGCCGCACTGCTGTCCGTCGAGGGGTACGAGGTGTCCCTCGACCTGCGCTCCGCGGTCGGCGGGACGGAGGCCGAGCCCCGCACGTTCCGCTCGGTGACGACCATCCGCTTCCGCAGCGCCGAGCCGGGCGCCATGACCTTCGCGGACCTGATCGCCCCGAGCGTCACCGCCGTCTCCCTCAACGGCAAGGACCTCGACCCGGGCGCCGTCTTCGACGGGAACCGCATCCTGCTGGAGGACCTCGCCGAGGACAACGAACTCGTCGTCGACGCCCAGTGCGCCTACTCCCGTACCGGCGAGGGCATGCACCGCTTCGTCGACCCCGAGGACGGCGAGGTCTACCTCTACACGCAGTACGAGCCCGCCGACTCCCGCCGCGTCTTCGCCAATTTCGAGCAGCCCGACCTCAAGGCACCTTTCCGCTTCGAGGTACGCGCCCCCGAGGGCTGGGTCGTCTGGAGCAACGGCGTCGGTGAACTCGCCGACGGGGTATGGAAGTTCGCCGAGACCAAGCCCATCTCGACGTACATCACGGCGTTCGTCGCGGGCCCGTACCACTACGTCACGGACTCCTACGAGCGCGTCTTCGAGGACGGTACGAGGCTGGAGATCCCCCTCGGCGCCCTGTGCCGCAAGGGTCTCGCCAGGCACTTCGACTCCGACGACGTCTTCCTGGTCACCAAGCAGGGTCTCGACTTCTTCCACGACCACTTCGACTACCCGTACCCGTTCGGGAAGTACGACCAGGCGTTCGTGCCGGAGTACAACCTCGGCGCGATGGAGAACCCGGGCTGTGTGACCTTTCGCGAGGAGTTCATCTTCCGCGGCAAGGTGACGCAGGCGTCGTACGAGCGCCGGGCGAACGTCATCCTGCACGAGATGGCCCACATGTGGTTCGGCGACCTGGTGACCATGGTGTGGTGGGACGACCTGTGGCTGAAGGAGTCCTTCGCGGACTTCATGGGCACGTTCTCGATGGTCGAGGCGACCCGCTTCACGAACGGCTGGACCACCTTCGCCAACAACCGCAAGTCATGGGCGTACCGCGCCGACCAGCTGCCCTCCACACACCCGATCACGGCCGACATCCGTGACCTGGAGGACGCCAAGCTCAACTTCGACGGGATCACGTACGCCAAGGGGGCTTCTGTTCTGAAGCAGTTGGTGGCGTACGTGGGGCGGGACGCGTTCCTGGAGGGCGCGCGCCGCTACTTCAAGCGGCACGCGTACGGGAACACGCGGCTCGGTGACCTGCTGTCGGTCCTGGAGGAGACCAGCGGTCGCGACATGGCCACCTGGTCGCGGTCCTGGCTGCAGACCGCGGGGGTCAACTCCCTTACGCCGCAGGTGATTCTGAGCCCGGAGGGACGCGTCACCGAGGTGGCCATCCTCCAAGAAGCCGCCGAGTCCCACCCCGAACTGCGCCCGCACCGGGTGGCGGTGGGCCTCTACCGGCGGTCGCCCGAGGGAACGGTGGAGCGGTACGCGCGCGCCGAGGTGGACGTCGAAGGGCCGCGCACGGTCGTAGGCGAACTGGTCGGCGCCGACGCTCCCGATCTGGTGCTCGTGAACGACGACGACCTGACGTACTGCAAGATCCGTTTCGACGAAGGTTCGCTCGCGACTCTGCGGGGCGGTCTCGGCGGCATCACCGACCCGCTCGCCCGTGCCCTGTGCTGGTCGGCGCTGTGGAACCTCACCCGGGACGCGCTCATGCCCGCCCGGGACTTCGTCGACCTGGTCCTGCGCTTCGCGGGCCGCGAGTCCGACATCGGTGTGCTCCAGATGCTGCACGCGTGGGCGAACTCGGCGCGCACGCACTACGCGGCGCCCGACTGGCGCGCGGAGGGCGGGCGGCTGCTCGCCGAGGGCGCGCTGCGCGAGCTGCGGCTCGCCGCACCGGGCAGTCAGCACCAGCTGGCGTGGGCGCGTTTCTTCGCGGCGGTCGCGACGAGCGAGGCCGATCTCCAGCTACTCCAGGGCCTGTTGGAGGACACGGCGAAGATCGAGGGGCTCGACGTCGACCAGGAGCTGCGGTGGGCGTTCCTCGAACCGCTCGCCGCGCACGGGGTCGCCGACGAGGCCGTACTCGCCGCCGAGCTGGCCCGGGACGACACGGCGTCGGGCAAGCGGCATCAGGTGCGCTGCCTGGCGGCCCGGCCCTCCGCCGCGGTCAAGGCGCAGGCGTGGGCGTCCGTCGTCGAGTCGGACTCGCTGTCCAACGCGCTCGTCGAGGCGACGATCGCGGGCTTCGCCCAGCCGTCGCACCGGGAGCTGACCGCCCCGTACGCCGCGAAGTACTTCGAGGCGATCGAGCGGGTCTGGGAGGAGCGGTCCATCCAGATCGGGATGGACGTGGTGAAAGGGCTGTTCCCGTCGCTGCAGGACTCTCAGGAGACGTTGGACGCGACGGATGCGTGGCTTGCCGCGCACGGCGCGGCTGCGCCTGCTCTTCGGAGGCTGGTTCTGGAGGCGCGGGATGATCTGGCTCGGACGTTGCGGGGGCAGGCGTGTGACGTGGCCGTCGGCGAATGAGGGCGCCTGGGGTGTCGTACTTGGCTGCGGGTGCCGCCGGCTGAACGGTCCGCAGGGTTCGTACTTGGCTGCCGGTCGTCGGTGGCTGGGCGCGCCCACGCGGCGGAGCCGCATATCGATACAGCCCCGCGCCCCTAAAGGGGCTGGTGGCTCAGCCGGTTGACTTCGGGACCGTCCATAACAGTTACGGAATGCGGGTAATCGTGGCCGTGACCCCCATACGGACCAGGGGGTTTCGGCACTCGAACGCTTGCACTTTAGGGCGAGCTTGTCCGGTTTTGTCGACGGGCGTGTAACAGCGGTTAGGAGGGCGGCCGGGCGCGGGAAATTCGGGGTCATGAACCACAACACCCCGCTCTCCCCCCGGCCCCTCCGCCACCTGTCCGATGTCCAGCAGCGCGTCCTGACCACCGCGCAGTTGCGGGCGCACGGCGTGACCACCGCCGACATCAACGCGCAGTGCCGGCCGGGCGGCGCCTGGCAGCAGCTCCTGCCGGGCGTCTACCTGCTCCGCCCGGGCCCGCCCACCAGCGAGGAGCGGCTGCACGCGGTCCTCATGTACGCGGCCCGCTCCCCCATCACGGAACCGGCGGTCCCCGCCCAGCCCGGCGCCGGCGAACCGCACGCCCCCCAGCGGTACCCCGACGCGATGATCACCGGCCTCGCGGCGCTGGCCCTGCACCGCTTCTCCTCGGCTCCCCCGCTGCTGTCCCTGGACCGCATCGACGTCCTCGTCCCGCGCCTGCGCCGCCTCCGCTCGACGGGCTGCGTCCGCATCGTCCGTACGCCGGGCCTGCCGGAGCCCGAGCAGATCACCGGCATCCCGGTGGCCCCCGTGCCGCGCGCCCTGGCCGACGCGGTCGCCGACCTCGCGGACGCGGGGGTCGTACGGCGGCTGCTCACCGAGGCCGTACGCGGCGGCCACTGCGAACCGGCCGCCGTCGTCAAGGAGTTGACCCAGGCTCGCCTCCTGAGCCGCCCCCACGTCGTGGACGCCGTCGACTCCCTCCTCGCCGAGGGCCGCGCCATCGCCGAGGACCGCCTCTACCGCATGGTCCACGAACACGGTCTGCCCGACCCCGTCTGGAACGTGGACCTTCGTCTGCCCGGTGGCCCGCACCTCGGCGGCCTCGACGCGTACTGGCCCGACCACGCCGTCGCCCTCGAACTCGACACCAGCGCCCCTCGTCAGGACGACGACGCCATGTGGTCCGAGTACGCCCGCAAGCGCGAGCACCTGGAGCGGCTCGGCATCACGGTCATCCACCTCACCCCGAAGAAGCTCCGCGACTCGATGGAGCAACAGGCGACGGTCGTACGTACGGCTCTGATGGCTTCGGCGGATCGCGAGCCGGCTGCGTATGTAGTGGTGCTGCCACGGTAGTGACGGACCGGGCGCATCAGGAGGGGAGTGAAGGGGCGGGCCCCGGAGGCGAGGCCCGCCCCTTCACCTGTGTCAACTCCGCCTGCTAGGGAGTTGCACCGGCGGAGTTGCACCGACGGAATTACTTGGCGCAGAACTCCGCCTCGATCACCGCGTCGGCGTCGCCCGACCAGTCGCCGTTGAAGTTGAAGGCGAGTGAGTGGCGGCCGTCCGCTGTGGTGACGGCCTCCGAGCTGGAGCCGTGGATGCCGCCGCCGTGGCCCCAGACGACGATGCCGCAGCTCAGTTCGCGTTCGATGAGGCCGAGGCCGTAGCGGGCGTTCGGAAACCCGTCGGCCTTGATGGTGGTCTTCATCTCGGTGAGCTGCTTCTCGGGCAGGAGCTTGCCGCGCAGCAGCGCCGAGTAGAAGCGGTTGAGGTCGCCCGAGTCGGAGATCATCTCGCCCGCCGCGGAGGCGATGGAGGGGTTGAGCTCCGTGACGTCGTAGGTCGGGCCGGTCGTCGCCTCGGCGAGCTTCCCGTATGCCCGGCTGCTGGGCCGGGGCACATACGGGCTGTTGCCGGGGACCTTGGTCGCGTGCAGGCCGAGGGGTTCGATGATGCGGTGGCGGATCTCGTCCCGGAAGGAGTTCCCGGTGGCCTTGTCGATGACCATCCCGGCCAGGACGTAGTTGGTGTTGGAGTAGTTCCACGAGGTGCCCGGCGCGAAGTCCGGCTCGTGGGCCGTGGCGATCTTCACGAGCTGCTCGGGCGGCAGCCTGTCGAAGCGGTGCTCGAAGAAGCCGTCCTTCAGGAAGTAGGTCCGGCCGAAGTCCTCGTCCGCGGTGTAGTTGAAGATGCCGCTGGTGTGGTTGAGGAGTTGGCGGAGTGTGATCCTGCTGCCGTCGTGGCCGTTGCCGCGGACCACGCCCGGCAGCCACTTCTCGACCTTGTCGTCGAGTGAGAGCGTGCCCTCCGCCTCCAGCTGGAGCAGCACTGTCGCCGCGAACGTCTTGGTGATGCTGCCTACGCGGTAGCGGTCGTGGGCGGAGCGCGGCTGCTTCGTCTTGAGGTTGCCGACGCCCGAAGTGCCCTTCCAGGTCCCGTACTTGTCCCTGGCCTGGCCTGCCACGCCGGGGACGCCGTCCTTCACGGCGGCGTCCATCGCCCGCTGGGTCGCGCCGTGGTCTCCGGTCGGTGCGGAGGAGGTGGAGGCTAAGGCCGCCGGAGCCGTGAGCGCCGCCGCGACGAGTGCGGCCGCGCCCGTCAGTCCGAGGCGCATGGTGCGGGATGCTGTCATGTGTCGTCGTGTCCCTTCCGTCATGGGTGAACCGAGGGGAGGGACACGGGGTGGGTGACGCGGGTTGCCTGCGGTTGAGCTGGTTGGGCACGTTTCGGCCGTTCTTCGGAGCCTTCCTCCGGGCGAAGGCGGACGGCAGACGGTTCCGGCCGCTCAGGCCCGCTGCTGCTGTCCCCGGTCCTTGCGGAGGCCGAGGCCGGCGCCGGCGCCGAGGGCCACGACGCCCATGCCTATGGACGTTGCGACGCCCTGGGCTCCGTCCACGACGAAGGGGGCGGCCAGCGCGACGACGAGATTGAACAGGAACAGGAACCACAGGACCGGCTTCGAGGAGAGCAGCGACTTCATGGGAGTTTCCTTCCGGGTGAGGGAGCTGGAAACTCCCGCGATCAACTGAGATCAACGATCCCGGGAACCGTTCGCCGCCACGAGGGAGTGCTCTCCCGAACCGGAGGTGGAATGCTCTCCCGGACGAGGGTGGAGCGGGCTACACCCGGGCTGCACCGAGCTGAGACGCGGCCGCCCGGCCCCACGTGCGTTTGTTCGCCTACTGATCGCCATGCGGAAGACCCTGCGGCAGGCGGCGCGGGCCACGGTCCAGCTGGCCTTGGCCGCCGGTCTGGCCTTCGGCTCGTACATCTTCATCTGTGTTCTGTTGATCGCCGCCACCGCCACCCTCACGGTGATCGGCGCCGGGATGCTGCCCGAGACCGTGCTGCTGGTGCGCCGGATCGCCGGGGCCAAACGGCGCATGGTGACGAGGTGGACGGACCAGGAGATCCCCGAGGCGTACCAGCCCATCGGGGGCGGGCTCCGCGAGTCCTTCCGCACCGCGGTCCGTGATCCCGGCACGGCCACCGATTTCCGCTGGATGTTCGCCTACTACGGGTACGGCTTCCTGCCGCTCCTGATGCTGCCGCTGTGGCCGGCGGGCCTGCTCGTGGACGGCGTGTGGTGCGGGCTGCTGCGCCGCCAGGCGGTCGTCCTCCCGCTGATCAGCCGCCTCGCCGACCTCGACGCCAAGTGGTCCACCGCCCTGCTGAAGCCCTCACCGAAGGCACTGCTCGCCGTACGTGTCGAGGAGCTCACCCAGACCCGGGCGGGCGCGATCGCCGCGCACGGCGCGGAGCTGCGGCGCATCGAGCGGGATCTGCACGACGGCACGCAGGCCCGGCTGGTCTCGCTGTCGATACGGATCGGGCTCGCCAAGCGGGCGTACGACCATGATCCCGAAGCCGCGCGCAGGCTCCTCGACGACGCCCAGGACCAGGCCGAGGAGGCCCTGGCCGAGCTGCGGCACGTCGTGCGGGGCATCCATCCGCCGATCCTCACCGACCGCGGTCTGGCGGGCGCGGTCCGGGCACTCGCCGCGAGCAGCGGCCTCGACGTGGCGGTGACCGTGGACGGCCTGGAGGACGCCGACACCGAGCAGGGCGGGGCGCGGGCCCCGGCGGCGGTCGAGGCGGCCGCGTACTTCGTGGTGGCCGAGTCGCTGACGAACGCCGCGAAGCACAGCGGCGCGGAGCGGGCCGAGGTCCACCTCGCCCGTACGGGCAAGGGGCTGCGGGTGACCGTACGCGACGAGAGCCGGGGCGGCGCCGACGAGGCCGACGGCTCGGGGCTGCTCGGTATGAGCTGCGGGTTCGGTGGGGGCTGAGCGCGCAGTTCCCCGCGCCCCTAAGGGGCGCACACCCTCAGCCTTTCTTCAGTACCAGCTCCGTGTTGCGGTCCCCCGCGTCGCCGCTCAGGTCCGTGCGGGCGCCCGGTGCGTTGAAGGACAGCTCACGGTAGAGGGCGGCGAGGCCCGTCTGGGAGAGGTCGGCGAAGTCCGTGCGGTGCGGGGCCGCGGACTCGATGAGCGTCGTGAACAGGGAGATCGTGCCGTCGTGGTTGTCGACGATCTCGATCACCCGGGCGAGCTGCGGGAAGTCGATGTGCGAGGCGGTGGAGACCTCCCAGAAGGAGCGGCCGTCCGGGGCCGAGTGCGGGGTGATGTTGTTCTTGTGGCTGTGGCCGTTCACCCAGGCCAGGGTCGAGCGGTGGCTGCCGAGGAGGGCGAGCATCTCGTCGCCGCCGTGCCGCCGCTCGCCCGGGCGGCTCGGGTCCTCGCGGAGGTTGCGCATCGACTTGCTGGTGTGGTGGCTGAAGACAATGACGTGTTCCTTGTTCTTCTCGGCCGCCCGCAGCGTCCGCTCCAGCCACTTCAGCTGGGCCGTGCCGATCGAGCCCTCGTAGTGGCCGCCCGGGTCGGTGGTGTCGACGCTGACGCCGATCAGGTCGTCCGCGATCCGGAAGGTGTAGTACTGCGTCTTCGCGGCGAGGTTGGCCTGCGAGTAGCCGTGCCCGACGGGGCCCGCGCCGGTGTGCGCCGGGTCGAGGTGCGCCTGGAGGTACTCGGCGGGCGTGAAGGGGGCGCGGCCCTCGTCCGGGGTGACCGAACGCATCTTCCGCGCCTGGGACTTGAGCATCGCCTTGAAGGCCGCGCCCTTGGGATCGCCGCCCTTCTTGACGTTCTTCCAGATCGTGACGCCCTCCGACTCGTCGAGCGTCATCAGCTTCTTGCCGCCGACCGCGAAGTCGGCGAAGAAGGAGTCGCCGGGCGCGTAGCAGCCGCCGGGCAGGGAGTCGTGGTTGCCGACGGTGGAGTACCAGGGCAGGTTCAGGCCGGGGCTCTGCAGCTCCCGGATCGCCGCGGCGAGGAAGCCGTCGATGCGCGGGAAGCCGAGCTGCTTGTCGGCGTCGCGCAGGGCCGCGTCGGGCTGCCAGTACAGCTTGAGGTCGGCGTTCTGGACGCCCTCGTAGCGGGCCGGGTCACCGGAGTTGGGGGTGATGCGGCCACCGCTCATCACCTTCAGGTACCAGTCGAGCTCCGTCTTGGCGTTGTTGTCGGTGTTGTCGCCTGTGGTCATCACGAAGTGCAGCGGGGAACCGGTGACGGGGGCTCCGCGCAGCGCGTTGACGCGCTCGACGAGCGAGACCGCGCCGGCCACCGACAGGGACTCCTGCGGACGCCAGGCGCTGGCGGTCTGGGCGCGCAGATACTCGTACCGCAGCGGGTGCTGCACGTCGACCAGGTGCAGGTCGGTGAACTGCACGAACGCGGCGAGCGCGGTGCGCCGCTCGCCCCGGCCCGCCTTGGGAGCGGCCAGATCGCCGCGGACGACGCGCGGCCAGGCGGGCCCGTCGCCGAGCCGCCGGAACCCGGAGCCCGAGCGGGGGGCTGCGATGGTCGAGAGCGTGGTTCCGCGGGTGTACGGAGCCAGGGGTGCGGCCGGCGCCGGGCGGGAGACGGCCATGGGCTGCCCGTGGGTGGTGGCGGAGTCGGCGGCTGCCTCGCCTGTTCCCGGCCGCAGCGCGAAGCCGATGCCCGCGGAGAGGGACACCGCCCCGGTGGCGGCCAGGAAGGCGCGGCGGTCACGAATGGTGGCGGTGGCGACAGAGCGTGTGCGCGACATGGCGCGATCTCCCCGAGTCCGAACGCGTCAGCAGTGGTCGCGGGCGGTTCGCTGACGCGAACTACCCGCTCACACTGGATCGTTGGCATCGGGGGTGACCTGGGCGTTAACTGGGCGGCAACGGGCAACGCCGATCACCGTACGTGGATCTTGGACTACCCTCCGCGTCCACCGAGCCCTCTCTGAACCGAGGGGAAGCGGTCACTCCGTGTTCACCTGACTGGGTACAGAACCTATTTTCCGGAGGTTTCGGGGCGCTCGGAGGTCCCCTGCTGGGGCTGCTCGGGACGCTCGGGGATCCCCGTCGTACGCCCGACCGCGGGCCGCTCCCTCCACAGGGTGAGCCCGACGTCGACGAGCCCCACCCGTTCCAGGGCGGGCACCTCTTCAAGGGGATGCCAGGCCGCCATGTCGGTGGAGCCGTCGGTCTCGTGGCGGAGTTCGCCGCCGGTGACGCGGACCTCGTAGACGATCCGCAGGCCCTGGAAGTCGGCGGTGGTGCCGAAGCGGCGCGGATGTGTGCGCCGGATCGAGTCGACGCCGAGCAGCGCGACCGGTTCGACCGCGTACCCGGTCTCCTCCTCGGCCTCCCGGATCACGGCGTCGTACGGGTCCTCGCCGTGATCCATGCCGCCGCCCGGCAGCGTCCAGCGCTTGCTGCCGTCCCTGGCCACCAGGCGCGCGAGCAGCATGCGCCCGTCCCGCACGCATACGGCGTAGGCCGCCACCCTCAACTCCTTGTGCATGCACAGACGTTACGGCAGTGGCGGGTTCGCCGGTGAGTACTCGGGCGGCGACCAGCTCAGCGGGCTCGCTGCGGGTGTGTCCACGACGGTCTCGACGGTGAAGCGGACGGTGCGCGTGCCGTCGGGGCCGAACTCCGTGCGGGCCGTGCCGGAGAGCTGCAGGGTGGCCCCCGTCTCCCAGTCGAGGAAGAGCAGTCCGGCGCGCGGGTCGGCGGCGAGATTGCCCAGGGTGAGGAACATGGCGTTGCCGGGATAGTCGCGCCAGCTCAGTTCGGACGGCGAATCGACGTGTACGAAGCCGGGGTTGCCGCCGCGATGGCTGGCGTCGGCGCCGCCCTCGTGCACGGTGGCGAGGAAGAAGGTGTCGGCGGCCCGGACGAACTCCCGCTGCGCGGCGCTGAGTTCGCTGCCGCGCAGCGGCTCGCCCCGGGTGCGCTCGACCGTCTCGTACGACTCCCTCTTCTGCAGGTACTTGGGGCAGTTGGCGAAGACCTGGTCGGCCTCGACGGCCAGGCCGCGGGGTGTGGGCCGGGACCGGCCGTTGAGGCGCATGCGGCGGCGGGTGCGCGGGTCGAGCGCGATGGTGCCGACCGGGGTCCCGGCGGCCGCGAGCGCCGCGGCGAGCGGGTCGCCCGCGCGTGGCCCGCCCGCGACCGAGATCTGCCGGGATCCGGTGGCCCGTACGAACCCGGGTTCGCCGGTGACCAGGGAGGCCCATACCCGGCTGCTGTCCGGGTCGGCGGCGCCGAACACGAGCATCGGCTGGAGCTCCAGGAAGGCGGCGGCCACCGGCCGCAGCCCGTCCCCTATGGACCGTCCGACGTGGTCGGCGAGTTCGCGCACGCCGACCCGGTCCTGCACGGTACGCGAGCCGGAGTGGTAGGGCACGGTGTCCTCCTCGGTGAAGCGGCAGGTCGGGGCTGGAGCAAGTGTGGGCTAGAAGAAGCCGCAGGTGGGGGCCTCCCCGGACGGGGCCGGCGCCTCCTCGACGCCGCTGGGCGTGTAGATCTCCAGACGCGTGCCGTCGGGGTCGTGGAAGAAGATGCCGCCGGACGCGGCGCCCTCGCCGTGGGCCACGATGCCCTCGTGGGCGAACTCCACGCCGTAGTCGCGCAGCGCCGTCTCGTATGCCTTGACCTGCTCGACCGAGTCGACCTCCAGGGCCAGGTGGTGCAGTCCCGCGCCGGTGGCCGCGTATCCGTGGTCCGCCTGCTGCCAGAGCGTGAGCGCGGGGCGGCCGTCCTCGCCGAGGTAGGCGTACCGCCGGTCCTCCTCCTTGCCCTCGCCGATCACCGTGAGGCCGAGGACGTCCCGGTAGAAGGCGAGCGAGCGGTCGAGATCCGTGACGTTGAGGCCGATGTGGCCGGTGCGCGGTGCGGTGGTCGTCGGCATGGCACTCCCCTTGTGTCGAGCCGAGCCCTCTCCGGGCTGGCTAACCTCTCTAAGCGACTTTAAGAGTTAGAACACGTCCACGTCAACCAGTCACGTACTCTTGACCGGTTAGTAGGGGTCGGCCGGGGAGCACCGGCCGGTGAGACAGGGAGCCGTCAGATGTCCGTCGCCCGGGATCCGCGTCCGCTCACCGGGGAGCCGCTCTCACTGGACCTGCTCAACACGCGGTGGATGCAGGACGGCGTGGTCCAGGACCTGCTGACGGACACCGGCGGGCTCGCGGTGTGGCTGGCAGCGAACGAGCTGGACTTCGCGGCGGACGAGGCGACGCTGCGCCATGTACTGACCGCCCGGGACGCCCTGCGAGCCGTCGTGGACGGGTCCCTCGACGACGGAGCGAGCCGCGTCGACGCCGTGCTCGCCCACGGGCGCATCAGGGCCACGCTGACCGCTCAAGGGCCGGGCGAGGAGCCCGAGTTCAGCGACGCGTCCTGGGGGCCGGCCTGGCTCGCGGCGCGCAACTATCTGGAGCTGCTGAGCACCGCTCCCGACCGCATCCGCCACTGCGCCCACGAGTCGTGCATCCTGCACTTCTTCGACACCTCGCGGAACGGCACCCGCCGCTGGTGCTCGATGGCCGCCTGCGGCAACCGGGCGAAGGCGTCCCGCCACTACGCGCGCTCGAAGGAAAGCTGACGCGAAGGGAAGAGCCGTACGGGAGACGCGAACGGGAGGCGCGAATAGGAGAGTTGAATCCGGTACCGAATCGGAGGACACGTCCCGGTTTAGCCGGACATCAGCTCCATGGCGTATGGCGGAAGTACGCCATGAACACCTCATGTCACGGTCAACCCTCCCCAAACATCCGCCCCTTGGGTAAAGCTGAGCGGTCATCCGGGTCCACATACCGGACTGACGCGATCGATCCGATCGACAACGGACTTTCCTTTACCTACAAGGATGCTGATGACCCCCAACCCTCAGCGTGCTCCGATCTCCGGTGCGAGACGCGCGGCACGCATAGCCGTGGCCGCGGGTCTCGTGGCCGCCCTCTCCGCGGCGGGGCCGATACCCATGGCCTTCTCCGCGGACGAGCCGGGCACACCCGCCGACACTGCCGTCAAGTCCTCCAGCGGCAAGCTCGGTTCGGCCGACGCCGACCTGCTCGCCGAGGCCAAGGCCGACGGCGACAAGAACGTCACGATGATGATCGCCACCGCTCCCGGGCAGACCGAGCAGGTCGCTGGCCAGTTGGACGCCGTGAAGGGCGGCTCCGTGGGCCGCACCTACGACAAGCTCGGCTACGTCCGCGCCACCGTTCCCACCGCCAAGGCCGACGCGGCCATCAAGGCGGCCTCCAAGCTCTCCTCCGTGCACGGCATCGACCTGCGGCACGAGATCGCCCTGGACGACCCGACGCCGGCCGCCGACCGGGCCAAGGGCGCCGAGAAGGCGGCAACGGCCGCCGCGTATCCGGCGCCCGGCAAGAACACCCCCGCCGAGAACCCGTACAACCCGTCCTTCGAGACGGGTGCCGTCGACTTCGTGAAGGAGAACCCGAAGGCGGACGGCCGCGGCGTCACCATCGGCATCCTCGACTCCGGTGTCGATCTGGCGCACCCCGCGCTGCAGAAGACGACGACCGGTGAGCGCAAGATCGTCGACTGGGTCACGGCGACCGACCCCCTCGTCGACGCCGACGCGACCTGGCGCGCGATGGTCAATCCGGCCGCGGGCCCGGTCTTCACCTGGGACGGCGAGACCTGGAACGCCCCGGCGGGCGACTACAAGGTCAGCCGTTTCCGCGAGGCCGCGTCCACCGGCGGCGACGCGAACGGCGACCTGAACCGCGATGGCGACACGACCGACAGCTGGGGCGTGCTGTACGACGCCACGGCCGGGACGGCCCGCGTCGACCTGAACGACAACAACGACTTCACCGACGACGAGCCGATGAAGCCGTACAAGGACGGCTACCAGGTCGGCTACTTCGGTACCGACAACCCGGCGACGGACGTCGTCGAGCGGGTGCCGTTCGTCGTGGAGATCCGCAAGGACGTACCCATGGACCCGCTGGGCGGTTCCTGGGTCGGCAAGAAGGCCGACTTCGTCAACATCGGCATCATCGAGTCCGAGCACGGCACGCACGTCGCGGGCATCACCGCCGCCAACAAGCTGTTCGGCGGCAGGATGAACGGCGCGGCGCCCGGCGCGAAGCTCGTCTCCTCCCGTGCCTGCACCTGGACCGGCGGCTGCACCAACGTCGCGCTCACCGAGGGCATGATCGACCTCGTCGCCAACCGCGGCGTCGACATCGTCAACATGTCGATCGGCGGCCTGCCCGCGCTCAACGACGGCAACAACGCGCGCGCCGAGCTCTACACGCGCCTCATCGACACGTACGGCGTCCAGCTGGTGATCTCCGCGGGCAACTCGGGCCCCGGCGCCAACACCATCGGCGACCCCGGCCTGGCCGACAAGGTCATCTCGGTCGGCGCGTCCATCTCCAAGGAGACCTGGGCCGCCAACTACGGCTCGGCCGTGCAGAAGAAGTACGCGATGCTGCCCTTCTCCTCACGCGGCCCGCGCGAGGACGGCGGCTTCACGCCGACGCTGACCGCGCCCGGCGCCTCGATCAACACCACGCAGACGTGGATACCCGGCGGCCCGGTCGCCGAGGCGGGCTACTCGCTGCCGGCCGGCTACTCGATGCTCCAGGGCACCTCGATGGCGTCCCCGCAGGCCGCGGGCGCGTCCGCGCTGCTGCTGAGCGCCGCCAAGCAGAAGGGCATCGACCTCGCGCCCGCCAAGCTGCGCACCGCGCTGACCTCCACCGCCGACCACATCAGTGGTGTGCAGGCGTACGAGGAGGGCGTGGGCGTCATCAACATCGTGGACGCCTGGGACTCGATCCGTGACGGCGCCACCGCCCACGAGTACGCGGTGAAGGCCCCGGTCGACACCGCGATCGACTTCGCGCTCAAGACTCCGGGCTTCGGCACGGGCATCTACGACCGTGAGGGCGGCCTCAAGGCCGGGCAGAAGAAGACGTACGACGTCACCATCACCCGTACGTCCGGCGCCGACCGCGCGATCCGGCACGAGCTGCACCTGGAGAACAACAGCGGCGGCACGTTCCGTATCGTCGGCTCCGACGAGGTGTCGCTGCCGCTGAACAAGCCGGTCACCGTGAAGATCTCCGCGAAGCCGGCCGACGCCGGTCTGAAGAGCGCGATCCTGGAGGTCGACGACCCGAAGACCGAGGGCATCGACAAGCAGGTCATGAGCACCGTGGTCGTCTCCGCGCCGCTCAAGTACACGTTCTCGGCGTCGGGTTCGGTGCAGCGCAACAGCAGCAAGTCGTACTTCGTGACCGTCCCCGAGGGTGCCAAGACCCTCGAGGTCGCGATCGGCGGGCTGAAGGACAAGAGCCAGACGCGGTTCATCTCCATCCACCCGTACGGCGTTCCGGTCGACGTCACCTCGACGCCGAACTGCTACAACAACTACCTCGACGGCAACGGCTGCCGTCCCGACCTGCGTTCGTACGCGAACCCGCAGCCGGGCGTCTGGGAGATCGAGGTCGAGTCGCGCCGTACGTCGCCCGTGCTCGACAACCCGTACAAGCTGAACGTCGAGGTGCTGGGCGCGGACTTCGACCCGGCGGTCGTGACCGTCCCCGAGGCCAAGGTCGGCACGCCGACCCCGGCTTCCTGGAAGGTGACGAACAACCTCGTCCCGGTCGACGGTTCGCTGAAGGGCGGCCCGCTCGGCTCCTCGAAGAGCACGCGGCCGACCATCGCCCAGGGCGCCACGGACACCACCACGGTGGACGTGCCCGCGGGCGCCGAGTCGCTCGACGTCACCATCGGCAACGTCTCGGACGCGTCCGCGGACCTCGATCTGACGGTCTACGACAAGGACGGCAACGAGGTCGGCCAGTCCGCGGACGGCGACTCCGAGGAGTCCGTCTCCATCCCGTCGCCCGCCGCCGGCACGTACACCATCAAGGTCGTCGGCTACGCGATCCCCGCGGGCTCCACGGCGTACGACTACCTCGACGTGTACTTCGCGCCCTCACTCGGGCAGGTCGAGGTCGACGCGACGCCCGTGAAGCTCGCCACCGGGGGCTCGACGTCGGTGACCGCGAAGGTCGTCGCGAACGCGGCGCCCCCGGAGGGGCGGACGTTCTTCGGCCAGGCGCAGCTCGTGAACGCGCGGGGCACGGTGGCCGGGACCGGCAGTGTGCTGATCGAGAAGGTCACGCCGTAGCGTTCGTAACTGTCTGAACCGCCTCGGGCGGGCGTCCGGTCGACCGGGCGCCCGCCCTTCGCGTTCCTGTCAGCCCTGTCAGCCCCGGCCGTCGTTCCTGTCAGCCCCGGCCGTCGTTCGGACCCGCGCACTCCAGCCCCCGCGCTCCGGGCAGCGCCTTCAGGAGGTCCTTGCGGGCGTCGCCGACGCCCCAGCCGGTCTCCCAGTCCTGTCGGTCCTGCGGGTACACCGGCACCCTGACCAGGGTGTACGTACCGACCTTCAGGTCCTCGCGCGCACTGGCGAGCAACGTGACGGTGATCGTCGGATGGTCCGCCACGGACTGCTCGGGCCGGTAGTAGCGCTTCACCTTCAGTACGACGCGTACGTTGCCGTCGGCCGTGGGCGTGAGGCTCTGTACGGTCCCCTCGACGAGGACCTTCGAGCAGGCGATGTGCATCTCGGGCGAGTACCCCGAATCGCCGCCGCTCGCCTCCTGCTTCGCGGACGACGAGTCGGCCGAACCGCTGTCGCCGGCGCCGCCCTGCACACCGAGCCACACCAGCCCGCCGAGCATCGCCGTACCCGCGGCGATCACGAGGGTGCCGAGGGCCACGCCCGCGTACCGCCGGTACCAGGGCGGCTGCGCCGGCCTGAGCGCCGGTTTCGGCCTCCTGGACGGGGCGGGGGCCGGGGACGGTTCGGGCTCGGGGCGCTCGCCCTCTGCGGCCAGGGTGTCGCCCATGATCCGCAGCTGTTCCCTGAGCAGGGCGACGTCCGCGACCGCCGACCGGTGCTCCGCCAGGAACTCCGCGTCGTCCCGGGCGCCCTCGGGGAGGGGTTCGTCCGTGATCGCGGCCAGCAGCGCGTCCACTCCTTCGTACTCGGCCACGTCACACCACCTCGTCCTCGTGCAGGCGGGCGCGCAGCGCGCGGACCGCCGTGTGCAGCCTGCTCTTGACCGTGCCCTCCGGGATGCCGAGTTCCTCGGCTATCCCGCGCACGGGCAGATCGGCGTAGAAGCGCAGCACGAGGATCTGCCGCTGGGCGTCGGGCAGCTCGTCCAGGCCCTGGGCCACGGCGAGCGAGAGCACCTTCGTGTCGTCGCCCGAGTCACCCACGACGTGCTCCGCCTGCCTCAGCGAGGCAAGGCGCTCGCCGATCCGCTCCTGACGGCGCCTGGCCCGGTGCCAGTCCATCGCCAGGTTCGAGGCGACGACCGCCGCCCACGCGGACACGTCACGCGGTGCCTCCGCCCCGCTCGCCGCCCGCTCCAGGAGCCGCAGCCGGACCTGCTGTACCCCGTCCGGCAGGTCCGCCTGCGGCACACCGCCG
>NZ_VWMY01000041.1:84261-85632 GCF_008905045.1 Streptomyces albicerus | reverse complement strand
CAGGGGGTCGTCGAGTGCGCCCTCGACGACCCCCTGGACACGGCGGGCTTTTCTGCGCAGCACAGCCACCCTCCCCTCGCCGCGTTTCCTCTATGACGCCGAGGGCAGGCAAAACGTTCGGGTGCTTCGAGGACTTTGTTCGGGCAGGTTCGAGGACCTTGTCCGGGCAGGTCGGCCGCGTCCCACTCCTCGGGCGCCCAGGGCAAAGAATTGGACAGGCAGGGCGGGGTCGGACGCATGATGGATGCGCTGGGGCCACATCAGACGCACACAGTAGGCAGTCATACGCACGCAGTAGTGCGCACGCACAGAAGGAGTCGCCGTGAGGGTCGGAATCGTCGGAGCCACCGGTCAGGTCGGCACAGTCATGCGCAGGATCCTGGTCGAGCGGGACTTCCCGGTCACCGAGCTGCGCCTGTTCGCCTCGGCCCGCTCGGCCGGGACGGTCGTCGACGGTGTGACCGTGGAGGACGCCTCCACCGCCGACTACTCCGGTCTGGACATCGTCCTGTTCTCCGCGGGCGGCGCCACGTCGAAGGTCCTCGCCGAGAAGGTCGCCTCCCAGGGCGCCGTCGTGATCGACAACTCCTCGGCGTGGCGCCGGGACCCGGACGTGCCCCTGGTGGTGTCCGAGGTGAACCCGCACGCGATCGCCGACCGCCCCAAGGGCATCATCGCCAACCCGAACTGCACGACGATGGCCGCGATGCCGGTGCTCAAGCCGCTCCACGAGGAGGCGGGCCTCGAGGCGCTGGTCGTCGCGACGTACCAGGCGGTGTCGGGCTCCGGCCTCTCAGGCGTGGCCGAGCTGCACGGCCAGGCGCAGAAGGTGATCGCGGACGCGGACAAGCTGACGCACGACGGTTCCGCGGTCGACTTCCCCGAGCCGCAGGTCTACCAGCGCCCCATCGCCTTCAACGTCCTCCCGCTAGCCGGTTCCATCGTCGACGACGGCCTGAACGAGACCGACGAGGAGCAGAAGCTCCGCAACGAGTCCCGCAAGATCCTCGAGATCCCGGCCCTCAAGGTCTCCGGCACGTGCGTCCGCGTCCCGGTCTTCTCGGGCCACTCCCTCCAGGTGAACGCCCGCTTCGCGCGTCCGCTGTCGGTGGAGCGCGCGACGGAGCTGCTGGCCGGCGCCCCCGGTGTCGCCCTCTCCGACATCCCGACCCCCCTCCAGGCCGCCGGCCAGGACCCGTCCTTCGTCGGCCGCATCCGCCAGGACGAGACCGTGGAGCACGGCCTCGCCCTGTTCATCTCCAACGACAACCTCCGCAAGGGCGCTGCGCTCAACGCGGTCCAGATCGCGGAGCTGGTGGCGGCGGAGCTGAAGGGCTGACTCTGTCCCCGACCCCCGCTGAAAATCAGCCC
>NZ_VWMY01000041.1:0-84161 GCF_008905045.1 Streptomyces albicerus | reverse complement strand
GAGGAGCGGGGGTTCGGGGGCTGGCCCCCGAGACGGGGTCTGGGGCGGAGCCCCAGAAGGATGGGACGGGTAGGGGCGGCGGGGGCGAGAAACGCCACCCCGTCCAAGCGGACCACAGCGCACGAATGGGGCGCCCGGCACAACACCGGGCGCCCCATCCCCGTACGAGTGCTACGGCGTCGCGGCCGCCGCATCCGCCGCCTGGGCCTTCAGGGCGCGTTCGACACCGGAGCGGGACTCCGAGATCAGCCGCCGCAGGGCCGCGCTGGGCTCCGCGGAGGCCAGCCACTCGTCCGTCTTCGTCAGGGTCTGCTCGGAGACCTGGACGGACGGGTAGAGACCGACCGCGATCTGCTGGGCCATCTCGTGGGAGCGCGAGTCCCAGACGTCCTTGACCGCCGCGAAGTACTTGTCCACGTACGGGGCGAGCAGCTCACGCTGGTCGGTCTGGACGAAACCGCCGATCACGGCCTCCTGCACGGCGTTCGGAAGCTTGTCGGACTCGACGACCGAGGCCCAGGCCTCCGCCTTGGCCTCCTCGGTCGGGCGGGCGGCACGGGCGGTCGCCGCGTGACGCTCACCGGCGGCCGTCTTGTCGCGCTCGTACTCGCCCGCGATCTCCGCCTCGTTGTAGCGGCCGACCGCCGCGAGACGCTGCAGGAACGCCCAGCGCAGCTCGGTGTCGACGGCCAGGCCCTCGATGGTCTCCCTGCCTTCGAGCAGGCCCTCCAGGAGATCCAGCTGCTCCGGCGTACGGGCCGTCGCCGCGAAGGCGCGCGCCCAGGCCAGCTGGCGGTCGCTCGCCGGCTCGGCCGCACGCAGGTGCGCGAGTGTGGCGTCCGTCCACCGGGTCAGCAGCGCCTCGCGCGCGGTCGGGTCGGCGTACAGCTCGATCGCCAGCTTCACCTGCCGGTGCAGGGACTGCACGACGCCGATGTCCGACTCCTTGCCGATGCCGGAGAGGACGAGGGACAGGTAGTCGCGGGTGGCCAGCTCGGCGTCGCGGGTCATGTCCCAGGCCGAGGCCCAGCACAGGGCGCGGGGCAGGGACGACTCGAAGTCGCCGAGGTGCTCGGTCACGAAGGCGAGGGACTGCTCGTCGAGACGGACCTTCGCGTACGAGAGGTCGTCGTCGTTGAGCAGGACCACCGCGGCACGGCGCTTGCCCACCAGCTGGGGCACGGCGGTCAGTTCGCCGTCCACGTCCAGCTCGACACGCTCGTCGCGCACCAGCTTGCCGCTCTCGTCGTCGAGGTCGTACAGGCCGACGGCGATGCGGTGCGGACGCAGCGTCGGCTCGCCCTTCGCGCCCGCGGGCAGGGCCGGGGCCTCCTGGCGGATGGCGAAGGAGGTGATGACCCCGTTCTCGTCGGTCTCGATCTCCGGGCGCAGGATGTTGATGCCCGCCGTCTGGAGCCACTTCTCCGACCAGGTGCCCAGGTCGCGTCCGCTGGTCTCCTCCAGCGCGCCCAGCAGGTCGGACAGGCGGGTGTTGCCGTACGCGTGCTGCTTGAAGTACGCCTGCACGCCCCGGAAGAACTCGTCCATGCCGACATACGCGACGAGCTGCTTGAGGACCGAGGCACCCTTGGCGTACGTGATGCCGTCGAAGTTGACGAGCACGTCGTCCAGGTCGCGGATCTCGGCCATGATCGGGTGCGTGGACGGGAGCTGGTCCTGCCGGTACGCCCACGTCTTCATCGAGTTGGCGAAGGTGGTCCAGGAGTGCGGCCAGCGGGACTCGGGGGCGTACGCCTGGCAGGCGATGGAGGTGTAGGTGGCGAACGACTCGTTCAACCACAGGTCGTTCCACCACTCCATCGTCACGAGGTCGCCGAACCACATGTGGGCCAGCTCGTGCAGGATGGTCTCGGCCCGCACCTCGTACGCGGCGTCCGTCACCTTCGACCGGAAGACGTACTGGTCACGAATGGTGACGGCACCAGCATTCTCCATCGCGCCCGCGTTGAACTCCGGGACGAAGAGCTGGTCGTACTTCTTGAACGGGTACGCGTAGTCGAACTTCTCCTGGAACCACTCGAAGCCCTGCCGAGTGACCTCGAAGATCCCGTCCGAGTCGAGGAACTCGGCGAGCGAGGGCCGGCAGTAGATACCGAGAGGGACCGACTGCCCGTCCTTCTCATAAACACTGTGGACGGAGTGGTACGGGCCCACGATGAGCGCGGTGATGTACGTCGAGATCCGGGGCGTCGGCTCGAACACCCACGTGTCGTCCTTGGGCTCCGGCGTCGGGGAGTTGGAGATGACGGTCCAGCCGGTGGGCGCCTTCACCGTGAACTGGAAGGTGGCCTTGAGGTCCGGCTGCTCGAAGCTCGCGAAGACGCGGCGGGCGTCCGGGACCTCGAACTGCGTGTAGAGGTAGGCCTGTTGGTCGACGGGGTCGATGAACCGGTGCAGTCCCTCACCGGTGTTGGTGTACGCGCAGTCGGCCACGACGCGCAGTACGTTGCGCCCCTCCAGGATCTCCGGGAGCGCGATCCGCGAGTCCTTGAAGACCTCGGACGGGTCCAGGGGGTCGCCGTTGAGGATGACTTCGTGGACCGTCGGGGCCACCAGGTCGATGAAGGACTCGACGCCGGTCTCGGCCGAGTCGAAGCGCACCGTGGTCACGGACCGGTAGGTGCCGCCCTCCTGCGCGCCGGAGAGGTCGAGATCGATCTCGTACGAGTCAACGGTGAGCAGCTTCGCCCGCTGCTGTGCCTCTTCGCGGGTCAGGTTTGTGCCAGGCACGCGGTCATCTCCTCGTTATGTGTCAGTTGCGCCATCCTTCCACGGGAGCTGCGGGGAATGCGATGTCCGTTTCCCGCCGGTGGGAGGGGCGTGGGGGCGCGAGTCTGGACTTCATGACGATGTACACCGCACGCCCGATCGCGCCGGGCGCCCTGAAAGAACTCCGTGACGCCGATGACGCCGGCCGGCGCTGCGTCCCGTTCGTCGAGGAGGAGGGCGGGAGTCCGCTGCGTTGCTGTCTGCGGGGCTCTGAGCCGGGGGAGCGAATCGCGCTGGTCTCGTACGCTCCTCTGCGGCGGTGGGCCGCGGAGGCGGGGGTCGATCCCGGTGCGTACGACGAGCAGGGGCCGGTCTTCATCCACGCCGACGACTGTGGCGGGCCCGGGCCCATGGACCGCTATCCGTTCGACCGGCCCGGGGCGCTGCGCACGGTGCGCCGCTACAACGCCCGCGGCGAGATCGTCGGCGGCCGCTTCCTGGAAATCCCGGAGCCGGCCGACGAGGGCTTCGACCGGGCCTTCACTGAGGCCTTCGCCGATCCGGAGGTCGCGCTGGTCCATGTCCGGGCGCTCGAGTACGGCTGCTTCCAGTTCGAGGTGCGGAGGCCGTAGGGGGCGGCGGGGGGCGAAATCCTCACGTGGGACGGCGCGACGTCAGCGCCCGTGCCTCCGTGCGCAACGCATCGAGCACGCGAGCCACCGCCGGCGCCCCCTCACCCCCACGCCGCACCGCGGCAACGACATGCCGCCGAGGCCGATCCTCATCGAGGGCCCGCATCACCACCCCGCCACCCCGGGCGGCGGCAGCCATACGAGGCACCAGCGCAACCCCCATCCCCGCCCCCACCATGGCAAGGATCGCGGTCCACCCGGACGCCGAGTGCCCCTGCCGCGGAGTGAACCCCGCCGCCTCACAGGCGACTCGCGTGATGTCGGACCAGGGCCCACTCCCTCCGAAGATCCACGGCTCGCGAGCGAGATCGGCGAGCCGTACCTCGTCCGCTCCCGCGAGCGCGTGCTCGCGAGGCAGCGCGACATCGAGCGGATCGGCGAGCAGCGACACCCGCGTGAAACGCGCATCGGCCCCGTCCGGCGCGGCCCGGGCCGCGAGCGACAACGCGAGATCCACCTCCCCGGCCCCCAGCAACTCGTACGCCTCGCCCGCCTCGGCCTCACGCACCTGCACAGAGACCCCGGGACTCGACGTACGCAGGGCACGCACCGCGGGTACGACGAGCGCGGGCACGGCCGTGGAGAAGGCCCCCACCCGCACCTCCCCGGCCTCCCCCTGCGTGTACGCCGCCAACTCCGCGTCCGCCCGCTCCAGTTGCTCGAAGACAGCCTCCGCGTGCCGCAGCACGAGATGCGCCGCGCCGGTGAGCCGTACCCGCCGCCCCTGCGCCTCCAGCAGGGGCACACCGAGCTGCTTGGCGAGATTCGTGAGCTGTTGCGACACGGCCGAGGGGGTCAGCGACAGGGCTTCGGCGGTCGCGGTGACGGTGCCGCGTTCGCGCAGGGTACGCAGGATGACGAGCTTCCTGATGTCCCACCTGTCATGGTCCTTGTCGTGGTCCCGCTTGTCGTGGTCCCGCGGGTGGTCGTCCCGCCTGTCGCGGTCCCGCCTGTCGCGCTCGGCCATGGACGGCAACTTATCCGCCACGCCCGCCGTCACCTGCCCCGCACGCCGGCGCCGAGGACGACCCCGCCCAGGATCAGCACCATGCAGAGGAGCTGCACGGGAGTCGTCGGCTCGCCCAGCACCGCGTACGACAGCACCGCCACGCACACCGGCTGGAGGTAGTAGACCGCCCCGGCCCGTGCCGCACCGATCAGCGCGATCGCCTTGTTCCAGGCGAAGAAGGCGAGCGCGGAGGAGAAGACGCCGACGTAGAGGAGCGGTCCGACGGTGGCCGGTGCCGGGTCGAAGGCGCCCTGCGCGGTCACGCTCCACACGTACGCCGGAAGCAGCATCGCAGTACCGAGCGCGAACGCCGTGAAGAGGAACGCGAGCCCGTCGATCTCCCGCGGCTTGTGCCGCAACAGCGCGCTGTACGAGGCGAAGCACGCGGCCGCCCCCGCCATCCAGAGGTCCCCGGCACCGAAGTCGAGCGAGAGCCTCCCGTCGCCCATGAGCAGCAGGACCCCGGCGCAGGCGATCAGCATGCCCGCGATACGGCGCGCTCCGAGGCGTACGCCGCCAGCCCGTTCGTACACCGCCATCAGGACCGGCGACGCGGCCATGATCATGCCCATGGTGCCGGCGGAGGTGGAGACGGCCGCCTGGTTGACGAGGGTGTTGTAGGCGGCGACGCCGAGGAGGGAGGCGAGAAGGAGGAAGCGGAAGTGGCGGCGGAGTACGTGCCGTTGCCGCCAGGCCGCCCGTGCCGCGAACGGGGCGAGGGCGGCGAGTGCCACGATCCAGCGCCAGAAGGCCTGTTGGACGGGCGGGACGCTGTCGTGCAGGGCGCGGGAGGTGACGAAGCTGCCGGACCAGACGACCGTGGCGACCACCGCGAGCGCGATGCCGAGACCGAGGCCGAAGCTGAGGCCGGTGCCGGTGCCGGTGTCGCTGCCGGTGCCGGTTCCGCCGGGTGCCCTCCTCGTCTCGCGCGTGCGGTGCGTACGGGTCCGGTCCAGGAGTGCCACGGTCTATCCCCGCCTCTCTTCCCGTCGCCGGGAACTCGGTCGATGTCGATCTGCGGATCTGCGGATCTACCGTCGCAGCGCGTGAACCGTCACGTCCATCGAATCTTTTCGACCATTCCTTTCAGTTGAACTGAAAGATTCAACCGGCGGAGACGAGGGTTGGGGAGTCGGGCGGAGCGTCGGACGCGCCCCGAGCTGGCCGAACACCGTCGCCCCGAAGGCCAGTGCCATGCCCGCCAGTTGCACGGGGCCCAGCGCCTGGCCGAGCGCCGCCCAGCCGATGGCGGCCGCCGTCAGCGGGGAGAGCGGGCCGAGGAACGTGACCTGCGTGGCGGTGAGCCGGCCGATGCCGCGGAACCAGAGCCAGTACGCGATCGCCGTGTTGGCCAGGGCGAGGTAGAGGTAGCCGCCGACCGCACGGCCGTCCAGCGCGGGCGGCGCGCCCTCCACGAGCAGGGCGGCCGGAGCGATCAACAGCCCGCCCGCGGTCAGCTGCCAGCCGGTGAGGGCCAGTGGGCCCACGCCCTCGGGGCGCCCCCACCGCTTCGTCAGTACCGTGCCGGCGGACATCGACGCGGTCGAGGCGAGGGCCGCCAGCAGGCCAACGGCGTCGAGGGCCCCGGCCACCTTCAGCACGACCAGGCTCACACCGAGAGCCGCCGCAATGCCCGTGAGGAGCGTACGGAGGGTCGGGCGTTCGCCGAGCAGGGCCGCCGCGAGGCCCGCGACGAAGAGCGGGCCGATGGAACCGACGACCGCGGCCATACCGCCGGGCAGCCGGTACGCGGAGAGGAAGAGCAGCGGGAAGAAGGCGCCGATGTTCAGCGCGCCCAGAGCCGCCGCCTTCCACCACCAGACACCGCGGGGCAGCCTGCGGGCAAGGGCGAGCAGGACGAGACCGGCGGGCAGGGCACGCATCAGGCCGGTGAACAGGGGGCGGTCGGCCGGGAGGAACTCCGTGGTCACGGCGTAGGTGGAGCCCCAGGAGATGGGGGCCAGGGCGGTGAGGAGGATGGTGACCGGGGCGGTGGCGGGGCGGTTCATGACCGGCTCCAGGGAGGATGAAGATCGCTTGATGGAAAGTAGCTTAGCTCTAAGCTACTTTCTACCAAGCTTCTTTCTTGCCGCCAAGTGGTGCGGGGCGGATACTTCGTCCCATGAGCACGTCCAAGTCACCCAGGGACCCCGTCGACGCGATCATCGATCAGTGGGCCTCGGTCCGGCCCGACCTGGACACGGCGGCGATGGAGGTCTTCGGCCGCGTCTTCCGGCTCTCGCGGGCGATGGGCGACCGGATGGAGAAGAGCTACGCCCGACTCGGAATCTCACGCGGCGAGTTCGACGTACTCGCCACCCTGCGGCGGTCCGGCGCCCCGTACACCCTCTCGCCGCGCCAGCTCTCGGCGACGCTGATGCTGACCACGGGAGGCATGACCGGACGGCTCGACAAGCTGGAACGGGCCGGTCTGCTCCGCAGATCCCCCGACCCCCACGACCGCCGGGCCCTCCAAGTGACGCTCACCGACAGGGGGTTGGAGCTCGTCGACGAGGCGGTCGGAGCCGGACTCGCCGTCCAGACGGAGGCGCTTTCGGCCCTCGACGAGGAACAGGCCGACCAACTGGCCGACCTGTTGCGTCAGTTGCTGGCGGCCACGGGCGAGACGGGCCGCTAGCACGGGGCTTTGAGCTTCGGAGCCTTCGAGCCCCGGGCCCCGGGTCCTTGAGGCTCTGAGCCTTGCGGCCTTGCGGCCCTGCGGCTCTGTGGCCCTGCGGCTCTGTGGCCCTGTGGCCCCGTGGGCCTGTGGCCCTGTGGCCCTGTGGCCTCAGCCTCGGCCGACGGCCTCAGTCAGGGCGGCCTCGATCTCCTCGGTGTTCGCCGAGTCCGCCGCCCAGGCCGCGTATCCGTCCGGGCGGACCAGGAGGACCGTACGGCGGTCGCTTGCCCAACTCGCCACGGTGAGGCGGTCCTTGCGGGCGCCCGCGTCGAGGCCCACGGAGGTGCCGGCCGGGGTGACGAGTACGAACCTGCCGCCGCGCAGGGCCTCGTAGAGGCGTCCGTTCCGCAGCGCCACGTCCGGGACACGCTTGCCGACCAGGGAGTGGGAGCCGCGCGGGGCCGGATACGCGTAGCCGATGCCGGTGACCTGGCCGACCATGCGGGTGCGGGCCGGGCGGGCGTGGTCCAGGAACGCGGTGAGCAGGGCACGGGCCGCGAGTGTCCAGGGCCGCTTGGCCATCGCGAGCCGTACGATTCCGCCGCTGCTGCGGAGGACGGACTTTCCGACCGGGTGGCGCTCGGCCTGGTAGGTGTCCAGCAGGTCGGCGTGACCGTACCCGTTGAGGGTCGCCGCGAGCTTCCAGCTCAGGTTGGCGGCGTCCTGGAGGCCGGTGTTCATGCCCTGGCCGCCGGCCGGGGTGTGGACGTGCGCGGCGTCCCCGGCGAGGAGGACCCGGCCCACGCGGTACGCCGGAGCCTGGCGCTCGTCGCTGTGGAAGCGGGACATCCAACGGGCGTCGTGCATACCGAAGTCACGGCCGAGGGCGAGCCGGGTGATCTCCTTGACCTCGTCGAGGTCGAGGGGCTCGTCGTCGGCGACGTCACGTCCGCGGTGCCAGCCGATCACCCGGTAGTAGCCGTCCCCGAACGGCGCGAGGAAGGCGAACGCGTCCCCGACCGCGTTCACGGTCAGCAACGTCGCGGGCTCCTCGGCGAGCCTGACGTCGGCGAGGACGACGGAACGGATCACCGAGTGCCCGGGGAAGGGCAGCCCCACCGCCTCCCGTACGGCACTGCGCATCCCGTCCGTCCCGACGACATACGCGGCCCGCAGCTCCTGCGCGTCCCCGCCGGACCCCCCGCCGGACCCGCGCACCCGGAGCGTCACCCCGTCCGCGTCCTGCACGAGCCCCGTCACCTCGGTCTCGTACGCGAACCGCACCCCCGCCTCTACCGCCCGCCGCTCCAGCGCCTTCTCCACCTCGTACTGCGGCAGCACGAGCAGGTGGTTGAAGCGTGAGGGAAGAGTGGTGAGGTCGACGGTCAGCCGGGTGAAGAGACGCAGCCGGTCGAGCGTCTGCCCCTTGGCCTCCAACTCGTCGGCGATCCCTCGGGCATCGAGCTGCTCCAGCGTGCGGGCGTGCAGGACGAACGCACGGGAGAGGTTGCTGATCTTGTGCGCGCGCTTCTCGACGAGGGTGACGGGGACACCGGCGGTGGCGAGGTCTCCGGCCAGCAGCAGCCCGGTGGGGCCCGCGCCGACGACGATGACGTCGCGGGTGACGGCGGAGGTGGCGGTGCTGCGGGCGGTGCTGCGGGTCTTGCCGTTCATGGCGGCCTCCTGGCGCGTGCCAACGGTTGTTGGTCAAGGGCTGTTGGCCAACTCCAGGTTGCCAACATTCGTTGGCCAACACTTGTAGGCCAACGCCTGTTTGCCACCATAGAGCGACACCGCTGGACCGTCAACACTTGTTGGCCTACGCTTGTTGGCATGACAGGCACCGAGACCGACAGCGACTCCCCCGCCCCTTCGCACCGCCGCTCCGACGCCACCCGCGCCACCATCCTGACCGCCGCGCGCGAACGGTTCGCCGCCGACGGATACGAGCGCGCGACCATCCGCGCCATCGCCCGCGACGCGAAGATCGACCCCTCGATGGTGATGCGCTACTACGGCAACAAGGAGGGCCTGTTCGCCGCGGCCATCGACATCGATCTGCGGCTGCCGGTGCCGGAGAAGGTGCCGAAGGAGGACGTCGGCCGGATCTTCGTCGAGCACTTCGTGGATCTGTGGGAGAAGAACGAGGTGCTGACGGCGTTGCTCCGGGTCGGGGTCACCAACGCCGCCGGGGCCGAGCGTATGCAGGGCATCTTCAAGGAGCAGTTGCTGCCGGTCGCCCTGCGTGTCTGCCCCGACCCCGAGCAGTCCCGCGCCCGTGCCGCGCTCGTGGCGTCACAGATGCTGGGGATGGCGCTGACCCGTTACGTCCTGCGGTTCCCGCCCGCCGTGGACCTGCACCGCGAGGAGATCGTGGCCTGGCTGGCGCCGACCGTCCAGCGCTATCTGACCGCCCCGCACCCCGGCTGAGCGGCCTCGATGAAGTCCGGTGCGATACCTCGCCCCGTAAGGGGCGCGGGGAACTGCGCGACCAGCCCCCACCGACCCGCAGGTTCATCACCGTGCTGCCAGCGGCGTAGTCGCTGAGGCCGCGCCCGCGAAAGCGCGGAGAACACGCCGAGGGCACGGTCCTCACCCACGTACGCAACTGCGCAGGTGGGTGAGGACCGTGCCCTCGAAGAAGTGACTCGGAGCGGACCCGGTCAGGAGGCCTTCGCGGAAGCCTTCGCCTCGACCTTGCCCTTCGCCTGGGTCTTCGCCTTCGGCCGGCGGTCCGTCGACCCGTCGAGGACCCAGACCAGACCGGCGATGACCACGAACAGGCCGATCGGCGCCACGACATAGAGCCCCAGCGTCTCGATGACACTCAGGCCCTGACCGGGGTCGTCGCCGTCGTCGGGCGTCAGCGCGAGCGCGGGGGACGACATGAGCAGCATCATCAGCGTCGTACCGGCAGCCAGGGCGCCGGCGCGCAGGGCGTTCTTCTTGTCCACGGTGCAAACGTAGCGAACACCTAATCCGGCCGCGCGCCCGGGGGTGCCGTACGGGCCCCGGGGCCTCCGGCGTCCGGCCCGCAGCCTCCGGCGGCCCGCCCCCCGCGCACCACGTCGATGAGGGCGTGCAGCCGAGGTGAGGCGGCGAGTTCCTCCAGGGTGACGGGGCGGCCCTCGGCGTCGGCGATGGGCAGGCGCCAGTTCGGGTACTGGTCCCAGGTGCCGGGCAGGTTCTGCGGGCGGCGGTCGCCGACGGTGTCCGGGAGCCAGACGCCGATCATGCGGGCGGGGGTGCGCAGCAGGAAGCGGTGCAGGGCCTGGATCTCCGCCTCCTCCGACTGCTCGTACAACCCGCCGGCCGCCCCCTGGAGCAGTCCGAGCCGGGCGAGCAGCGCCAGCCACTCCCCCGCCTCGGCGGCCGCCTCGGCCTGTTCCTCCTCCACGGGCCGGGTCAACAGGCCCAGCCGGTCGCGGAGTTCGATGTGGTCGCCGGTGAGCCGGGACGCGGTGGGCGGCAGGTCGTGAGTGGTGGCGGTGGCGAGACAGTCGGCGCGCCAGCGTTCGGGGGGCAGCGGCAGCCCCGTACCGTCCCAGTCGCGTTCGAACCACAGCACGGAGGTGCCGAGTACGCCGCGTTCGTGCAGGGTCTCCCGTACGCCGGGCTCGACGGTGCCGAGGTCCTCGCCGATCACCAGTGCTCCGGCGCGGTGGGCCTCCAGAGCGAGGATGGCGAGCATGGCCTCGGCGTCGTAGCGGACGTAGGTGCCCTCGGTGGCCGGGCGGCCCTGCGGGATCCACCACAGGCGGAAGAGGCCCATGACGTGGTCGATACGGAGGGCGCCGGCGTAGCGGAAGAGGGCGCGCAGGAGGCGGCGGTACGGGGCGTAGCCGGACTCGGCGAGGCGGTCCGGGCGCCAGGGCGGCAGGCCCCAGTCCTGGCCCTGCACGCTGAACGCGTCCGGGGGCGCGCCGACCGACATGCCCGCCGCGAAGTACTCCTGTTGCGCCCAGGCGTCGGCGCCGCCCGGGTGGACGCCCACCGCGAGGTCGTGCACGAGCCCGACCGCCATCCCCGCGTCGCGCGCGCTGCGCTGGGCGGTGGCGAGCTGGGCGTCCGTCAGCCAGGCGAGGCGGCTGTGGAAGTCGACGCGGTCCATCAACTCGCCCCGGGCGCGGGCGGTTTCGGCCGAGCGGGGGTCGCGCAGGCGGGCGGGCCACTTCTGCCAGTCGGAGCCGTACACCTCCGCGAGCGCGCACCAGGTGGCGTGGTCCTCCAGCGCCTCGCCCTCCTCGGCGAGGAAGTCGCAGTAGGCGGCGCGCCGTCCGGGCCCGAGCGGCACGTCCCGTACCAGCTCCAGGGCCTCGCGCTTCAGCTCCCACACGGCGTCGCGGTCGATCAACGCGCCTTTGTGCAGCACGGATTCGCGCAGCCGGTCGGCCCGCTCCAGGAGCGTTCGGACGCGGTTCCGCTCCCGCTCGTCGGCGTACGCGAACTCGGGGATGTCCTCGACGCGCAGGTACACGGGGTCGGGGTAGCGGCGCGAGGAGGGCCGGTACGGGGAGGGGTCGGTGGGCGCGCCGGGCACGGCCGCGTGCATCGGGTTGACCTGTACGAACCCGGCCCCGAGCGCCCGCCCCGCCCACGCCGTCAGCTCGGCGAGGTCCCCGAGATCCCCCATGCCCCACGACCGCCGCGACAGGAGCGAGTAGACCTGCACGAGCAGCCCGTACGTACGCCCCGGCGGCGCGGGCAACCGCGCCGGCGCGACGACGAGATGGGCCCGGGCCGTACGCCCGTCGGGCGCGGTCGCCTCCAACTCATGAACCCCGAGCGGCAGTTGCTCGGCGGACGCCCGGGTCTCACCCTGCTCGGTACGGATACGGAGCCGCGTCCCGGCTGGCAGCGCGGCGAGAGCGGAGGCGAGCGAGGAGTCGCCCGGGAAGCCGGGCGGGGCGGCGGAGGGGTGGCCGCCGACCGCGGGCGCGGGGCTGCCGGCCACAGACGTGGGGTCCCCGACCGGTCCGCCCGGCCGGCGCCCGGCGTCGCCCGCGTCGCTCGCGGTGGGCGTGGCGGGCGCGGACCCGGCCGCCGGGGAGTCGGAGTGACCTCCCGCGGACGCGGCCCCGCTCCAGCACACCACCGTCGGCGGCAGCAGCCGGTCCCGCAGCTCGGCCTCGCGCGCGGCGAGGGCCGCGCGGACGGCGTCCGGTGTCCTCGCGCTGACTCCCAGCGCGGCGAGCGCGGCGACGACCGCCGTGTCCGAGGCCGCGACCGTGCGGCCCGGGGACGGGCTGTAGGACGTGGCGACGCCGTGCAGCGCGGCGAGCCGGGAGAGCGCCATCAGACCCCCGATGGATCCAGGCCCGCGGCGGCGCCCGTGGAGGTGGGCTCGCTCGTCAGGGGCGCGGCGTCGGCGAGGGGAGGTTCGCTGGTGAGGGGGGCGGCGTCGGGCAGCGGCGGCTCACTGGTGAGCGGCGCCTCGGAGCAGGCCCCTTCGGCGCTGAAGACACAGAGGTGCGGGTCGGGGTCGGCGGCCACGTCCGCCGGGCGTTTGGAGAGGGCCGAGAGCAGGAGCTGTGCTGATGCGGCCACGGAGGCCTCCTTGTTCCGAAGTCGTACGGGCGGGTCAGGGCAGCCCTACCCAGCGGGCGGGCCCGCAGACGTGACGGCCGGTACAACGTGCCCCTGCTCACATTCTGTCCCCGATGGGCCATGTGACCAAGAGCGCCCGGGCGACCGCCGTCCGTGATCACACGTACCCGACTCGTCAGTGGGGTCAGGTTTTTCGAGATCACTATTCACTCGCTACATATATTGAGTACATACTGAGTGCCATGAGCACCCGCCACATCCTGCTGGGACTGCTCGCCGGAGGTCCGAGCCATGGCTACGACCTCAAGCGACGCCATGACGAACGCTTTCCGCAGGCCCGCCCGCTGGCCTACGGCCAGGTCTATACGACCTTGCAGCGCCTGGTCCGCGACGGTCTCGCCGAGGTCGACGGGACCGACTCGGACGGCGGTCCGGAGCGGACGCGATACCGGTCCACCGACAAGGGGGCGAAGGAACTCGCCGCGTGGACGGGCGAGATCACCGCGCCCGCGCCCTTCGTGACGAACGAGATCTTCGCGAAGGTCGTGTGCGCGATCCTCGCCTCGACCGACGCGGCCGGCTATCTGAGCGCCCAGCGCGCCGCGCACATGGCGCGCATGCGGGAGCTCACGGCGCTCAAGACCGCGCCTGACGCCGACCTCGCGACGGTCCTCTCGGCCGACTACGCCCTCAACCACCTCGACGCCGACCTGCGCTGGATGACGACCACCGCGGCCCGGCTCACCACTCTGACCGCGGAGGTCGACGCAGCATGAGCAGTCCGCCCATGGGCAGTACACAGCAGACCGTGCCGATCCTGGCGGCCCGGGGCCTCGCCAAGACGCACGGCAGGACGCGGGCGCTGCGCGACGCGTCGGTGGAGTTGCGGGCGGGCGAGATCCTCGCCGTCACCGGCGCGAGCGGCAGCGGCAAGTCCACGCTGCTGCACTGTCTGGCCGGGATCGTCCGCCCCGACGAGGGCTCGGTCGTCTACGCCGAGCAGCGCCTCGACCAGCTGCCGGAAGAGCGGCTGAGCGAGCTGCGGCGTACGGAGTTCGGGGTGGTGTTCCAGTTCGGGCAGCTGATCCCGGAGTTGACCGCGCTCGACAACGTGGCGCTGCCGATGCTGCTCGCCGGGACCGCCCGCAAGGACGCCCATGAGCGGGCGGGCGAGTGGCTGGAGCGGTTCGGCGTACGCGGCCAGGAGACGCTGCGGCCCGGGGAGATGAGCGGCGGTCAATCCCAACGGGTGTCGCTGGCACGGGCGTTGGTGACCGGCCCCAAGGTCGTCTTCGCCGACGAACCCACCGGCGCGCTCGACTCCCTCGCGAGTGAGCAGGTGATGACCGCACTGGTGCACACGGCCCGGGAGGCCGGCACGGCGGTGCTGCTCATCACGCACGACGCCCAGGTCGCGGCGTACGCGGACCGTGAGGTGTGGCTGCGGGACGGTGTCGTCTCCCAGGACGCGGCGGACCTGGAGGTGGCTCAGTGATGGGGGATCTCCGGCTCGCCTGGCTACTGACGCAGGGTTCCGACCGGCGGGAATGGTGGCGGGTGACGCTGACGGCGGTGGGGGCCGCGCTGGCCACCGGGTTCGGGCTCGCGGCGGTCGCGATCGCCTCGGTGCGCGGGAACGTGGACTTCCCTTATCTCAACGGCCTGCTGGACGAGCCGGGGGTACGTTCCGGGGTGGTCGTCGCGCTGCTGCTCCTGCTGGTGCCGGTGCTCGGGTTCCTCGGGCAGTGCGCGCGCATCGGCGCCGTGCACCGTGACCGGCGGCTGGCCTCGCTGCGCCTCGTCGGGGCGACGGCGAAGCAGGTGCGGCGCATCGCGGCTCTGGAGGCGGGCCTGGCCTGCCTGGTGGGGTCGGCGGTCGCCGCGGTGTTCTCCGTACTCCTCCTGCTACCCCTGTGGGAGCGGCCCCCGCTCCTGCTCTGGGGCGGCTTCGCCCTGGTGACGTCGGCCGTGCCGGTCCTGGCCGCGCTGGTGAGTGTGATCGCGCTGCGCCGGGTCGTGGCCTCGCCGCTGGGATGGGTGCGCCGGGTGCGGCCGGAGCGTGGCGGGAGCGCGGTTCTCACGCTGGGAGTGCCCGCGCTGCTGGTGGGCCTGGCGGTCGTACTGGTCCTCGTGTGGGGCGTCCAGGCGAGCGCCGGCGCGTTCCCGCTGGCTGTGCTCGGCGCGGTGGTGCTGACCGCGGCCGGCTCGGTCGCGGTCGCCGGGGCCACGGCCCGGATCACCGGCCGACGGCTCGCCGCCCGGACCGAGAACCCGGCGGTGCTGATCGCGGCCGAACGCCTCCGCACCGACCCCTGGGCAGCCGCGCGCACCCACGCCGCCGTACTCCTGGTGGCCATCGTGGGCGTGAGCTTCCTGGGCGTACGGCAGATGCTGCTCGACGATTTGAACGGCCCGGGATACAGCCGCTCCCCCGAGGACATGGCCTTCTACACCACCGGCATCAACCTCGCGGGCGCCGCCGTCCTGGTCGCGCTGGCCATCACCCTGAGCGGTCTCGCCGTCGGTGCCGCCGAGTCGCTGGCCACCCGGCGCCGGGGCCTCGCCGCGCAGGCCGCCGCCGGCGTACCGCGGGCGGTGCTCGGCCGGGCGCTGCTGCTCGAGACCGCGCTGCCGCTGGCCCCGGCGATGCTGCTCGCGGGCATCGGCGGCACCGCGGTGTATGTCGCGTACGGGCTGGTGGTGGAGGTCTCCCTCCCGCTGCTGCTGCCGCTGCTGTTCCCGGCGGCGGTCTACGTGTCCTGCCTGCTCGCGGCGGCCACATCGCTGCCGCTGCTGCGGCGCGCGGTCCGGCCGAGCGAGCTGCGCTACACGTAGCCCCATGTGGCTCCGCATAAAGACTCGGCTCTCCGGGAGGCGCGAGGGGACCTCCCGGAGAGCCGGACAAGGGCGGAAGGCAAGACGAAGGCCCGGATCGTCAGGCGGAGATGCCGTCGATCCGGGCCATCGCGTCCTCCGCGCCGTACGGCTGCAGGTAGGGCAGCCAGCGCGGGTCCCTATGCCCGGTTCCGATGATGCGCCAAGCGAGCCCCGATGGCGGGGCCGGTTTATGGCGCAGGCGCCAGCCGATCTCGACCAGGTGACGGTCGGCCTTGACGTGATTGCAGCGGCGGCAGGACGCCACCACGTTGTCCCAGGCGTGCTGACCCCCGCGGCTGCGCGGGATGACGTGGTCGACGCTGGTTGCGACGCCACCGCAATACATGCACCGGCCGCCGTCGCGGGCGAACAGTGCCCGACGGGTCAGCGGAACGGGCCCCCGATAAGGGACCCGTACGAACCTTTTCAGCCGGACCACGCTGGGAGCGGGAACAGTAACGGTCGCACTATGCATAAAGGCGCCGGATTCCTCGAGGCAGACAGCCTTGTTCTCGAGGACGAGGACGAGCGCGCGGCGGAGCGGTACGACGCCGAGCGGCTCGTACGACGCGTTGAGGACCAGGACATGCGGCACGGATGGCCTCCTTGTACGCCGGCGGCGCGTGGCTCGCGCCGGGACGATCTGTAGTCAGTCTCCCCTCAGGCCTGGTGGAAGCGCCACCATGTCCCGGTAACGGGCTGGGAGTGTTTTCGACCACACCTTATTCATCCCCAGGTGAGCACAGTCTCTCCCTCGAACATTGCAGCGATCCACACATGGTGCCCCGTTAGTGTGGTGGTTCTGCCCGTTCGGTAACCCTTCCGATGTCCTGCCGCGGGCGGACCGCTACGCCTGGAGGTACCTGCCGTGTTCTTGTCCGTCCTGTCGGCCGCCGATCCCACCGAGGATCCGACGGCGCCAACGCTCCAGGACGCCCAGGAGAGCGCGAACAACGCCGCGAGCTGGGTCGAGCAGAACTGGTCCACATGGCTCAGCATCGGCCTGCGGGTGCTGCTGATCGTGGTGATCGCGGGAGTGCTGAGATTCGTCATCCGGCGGTCCATCACCAAGCTGATAGACCGCATGAACCGCACGGCGCAGGCGGTCGACGGCACGGCCCTCGGCGGCCTCCTGGTCAACGTCGAGCGCCGCCGTCAGCGCTCCCAGGCCATCGGTTCGGTACTCCGCTCGGTCGCGTCCTTCCTGATCATGGGCACGGCCGCGCTGATGATCCTCGGCACGTTCGAGATCAACCTCGCCCCGCTGCTGGCCTCGGCCGGTGTGGCGGGCGTGGCGATCGGTTTCGGCGCCCGCAACCTCGTGACGGACTTCCTCTCCGGCGTCTTCATGATCCTGGAGGACCAGTACGGCGTCGGTGACACGGTCGACGCGGGCGTCGCGTCCGGCGAGGTCATCGAGGTCGGCCTCCGGGTCACCAAGCTCCGCGGCGACAACGGCGAGATCTGGTACGTACGCAACGGCGAGGTGAAGCGCATCGGCAACCTCTCCCAGGGCTGGGCCACGGCCGGTGTCGACGTCACGGTCCGTCCCTCGGAAGACCTGGACCGTGTGAAGGCCCTGCTCAACCAGGTGGGCGAGGACATGAGCAAGGACGAGCCCTGGAACGAGCGCCTCTGGGGTCCTATCGAGGTCCTCGGCCTCGACAGCGTGCTGTTGGACTCGATGGTGGTCCGCGTCTCCGCCAAGACGATGCCCGGCAAGGCGCTCTCCGTGGAACGCGAACTGCGCTGGCGCATCAAGCGCGCGTTCGACGCGGCCGGCATCCGCATCGTCGGCGGCCTCCCCATCCAGTCGGACGACGAACCGGCGTCCGACCCGACGGCGGGCATGGCTGCCCCGTCCGCGTACGCCAACACGGCGTCCCCCCAGTCGCAGACGGCTTCCCCCCTAGCGCCGGCGGCGGCACCGACGAATGTGACGAAGTAGGGGCGAGAGCTTTCTCATACGCGTCTCGTGCGCGTCTCATACGCGCATCCGTGCGCGGGGGCGGGGGAACGCTGGGGCGGACGCGTGGGGCTCCGTGGGGCGACGCGTGGGGATCCAGCCTTCGGGAGGGGTCCCCAGGGTCCGGTGCTAGACAACAGGCCGCACCCGATCGCCAACGCCCAACGCCCAGGAGTCCCCGTGAGCGTCCTTGCCGGCTCCCCTGTGTCCCGACGATCCCTCCGGCCGGCTGGAGGCGCCCTTCTTGTGGCGCTTCTCGTGGCCGGCTGCGGCTCGTCGTCCGACAACGGCGCTTCCGGCAACAGCGCGTCCGGCAAAGGGAAACCGTCGGGCAAACCCACGAGCAAGGTCACCGCGCCCGCAAGCACGAGCAAGCCCGTCGACCCGCCGGCCACGTCGACTCCGCCGCCGTCCCCGTCCCCGACCCCGGTGACCGCCTCGGACGGCCGGCGTTACTCGGCCTGTGCGGACGGCACCTGCGAGGTGGCCGTGTCCCGGCCGGTCCGTATCGCCGTGGAGGGCGGCACTCTCTCCGTGACCAAGGTGAAGCCCGAGGACAGCATGGGCTTCGAGCTGACGTTCGCGAGTGGTGGCGGGGGCTCCGGCACCCTGAAGGGCACGTGCGGTGCCGTCTTCACGTTCTATCGGGGCGGCGGTGCCGGCGCCTCGTCCTGCGGCACCGACACCTCCGCCGCGACTCCGCCCGCCCCGGAGCCGGGAGCGCTCCTGATGCAGTTGGCCGGCTGGAACTCCGACGGGGCCGCGGTCCTGCGGTTGGTGTCCGGCTGACGACGCCGGCAACAGCGGCTGTCGGGAGTCCGTAGGGCTGAGCACCCCACAGGACTCCGGTGGGGCGCAGCACCCGCACCACCACCCCGCACGTAACGAGTTGGTTTCCGCCAGTGGCCGGTATTGACGCTGCCGCGAGGTGCGGCCTACCTTCCTCCCACCGATAGGAAAGTTTACTAACAGTGCTTCTCCGGGTGGACTTCCCGAGGAGGCCACTGAGAAACTTGGCCGCTGAAGGGCAGGTGTCGTGACTGATGGCAGGATCCGCCGGTACGCCGGGCACCCCGCGCGTCCTGCGCGCCATGAACGATCGGGCCGCTCTTGACCTGCTCCTGGAGCACGGCCCGCTGTCGCGGACGCGGATCGGCAAGCTGACCGGTCTGTCGAAGCCGACCGCCTCGCAGTTGCTGGCCCGGCTGGAGGCGGCGGGGCTCGTCCTCGTCACCGGTACCAGTGAGGGGCGGCCGGGGCCCAACGCGCAGTTGTACGCGGTGAATCCTGCCGCCGCGTACGCCGCCGGCCTGGACGTGACGCCCGAGCGGATCCTCGCCGCCGTCGCCGATGTGACGGGCCGGACGGTGGGAGAGTACGAACTGCTCACCCCAGGCCGGCGTCCCGCGCAGACCGTCGTGCGGCAGATCACCGACGCCCTCGACGGCGCCGTGAAGGCGGCGGGGCTGGTACGGGCCGACATCCAGCGGCTCGTCATCGGCACGCCCGGCGCGTTCGACCCCAACACCGGGCGGCTGCGCTATGCCTCCCATCTGCCGGGGTGGCACTCCCCCACCCTGCTCGACGAACTCGCGGCAGCGCTGCCGATGCCCGTCGAGTACGAGAACGACGTCAACCTCGTCGCCATCGCCGAGCAGCGGCTCGGTGCGGCCCGGGGGCACGAGGACTTCGTACTGCTGTGGAACGAGGGCGGTCTCGGCGCCGCCCTCGTGATCGGCGGACGCCTGCACCGCGGCTGGACCGGCGGCGCCGGCGAGGTCGGGTTCCTGCCCGTGCCCGGCGCGCCGCTCGTACGGCACGTCACCAAGGCCAACAGCGGTGGCTACCAGGAACTGGCCGGCTCCCAGGCCATCCCCAAGCTCGCCCGCGAACTCGGCATCCAGCCCATACCCACCGGGCCGTACGCCGAAGTCGCCGCCACGCTCGTCGAGCAGGCCGCGGACGTCAACGCGGGGCCCCACCGGCAGCTCCTGCAGACGTACGCGACCGGCCTCGCCACCGGTCTCGCGTCGCTCGTCTCCGTACTCGACCCCGAACTCGTCGTCCTCAGCGGCGCCTCGCTCAGCAAGGGCGGCGAACTGCTGCGCGCGCTGGTGCAGGCCGAGCTGGAGGAGCTGGCCGCGCCCCGTCCGCGCCTCGTCATCGGCGACGTACCTGAACACCCCGTGCTGCGCGGCGCGTTGGAGAGCGCGCTCGCGGCCACCCGTGACGAGGTCTTCGACACCTCCGCCCACTGAAGCCCGTAGCCCATGAGCTTCATGACTTCATGAGCTTCATGAGGCCATAGGTCCCAAGAGCTCGGCGCCCGCGCCCCGAGACGCTCGAACTCCCACCCCCCGTCCAACCCCGTCCCGTCCTAGGGAGACTTCGCCATGCCCGGAATATCCAGGAAAGCGGCCGTCGCGCTCGCTGCGTCCACCTCCATCGTCTTGTTCGCCACCGCTTGCACCGGCCAGTCGGACTCCCGCGCCACGGACGACCCGAACGCCAAGACCACGATCACGTTCTGGCACGGCTGGAGCGCGCCCGCCGAGGTGAAGGCGGTCCAGGAGAACATCGACCGCTTCGAGAAGGAGCACCCCAACATCAAGGTGAAGGTCGTCGGCAACATCAACGATGACAAGCTCAACCAGGCGTTGCGCGCGGGTGGTTCCAACGGGCCCGACGTGGTGTCGTCGTTCACCACGTCCAACGTCGGGAAGTTCTGTTCGTCCGGCGCCTTCGCCGACCTCGAGCCGTTCATCGAGAAGTCGAAGCTCGACCTCGACAAGATCATCCCGAAGCCGATGCTGGAGTACACCCAGTTCGAGGGCACGCGCTGCGCGATGCCGCTGCTCGGCGACGCGTACGGCCTCTACTACAACAAGGACGCCTTCGAGAAGGCCGGCATCAAGGAGCCTCCGAAGACGTGGTCCGAGTTCGCCGGGGTCGCGAAGAAGCTGACGAAGACCAAGGGGGACTCGTACGAGCAGCTCGGCTTCATGCCGAACTACCACGGCTACGAGACCGTGGTGGACCACTACATGTCGCAGTGGGACCACGCCTACTTCGACAAGGACGGCAAGTCCGGCATCGCCGAGGACCCGGCCTTCGCCGAGATGTTCACGTACCAGAAGAAGCTCGTCGATGAGCTCGGCGGTTTCCAGAAGCTGGAGAAGTACCGCAACACGTTCGGTGACGAGTGGGGTGCCAAGCACCCCTTCCACACCGGCCAGCTGGCGATGCAGCTCGATGGCGAGTGGCGGCTCGGCATGGCGAAGGACGCCGGCGTGAAGTTCGAGATCGGCACGGCCCCGATGCCTGTCGCCGACGACGAGGTCGCCGAGTACGGCAAGGGCTTCCTCTCCGGCACGATCATGGGGATCGCTCCGCAGAGCAAGAAGCAGAACGCGGCCTGGGAGCTGGTGAAGTACATGACGACCGACACCGAGGCCGTCGTCGCCTTCGCCAATGCCATCCACAATGTGCCTTCCACACTCGCCGCGCTGAAGTCGCCCGACCTGAAGGTCGACCCCGGCTTCAAGACCTTCCTGGACATCGCGCAGCATCCGGAGTCCAACACCCCGCCGGCCTCCGTCAACGGCTCGACGTACCAGACGACGCTGCAGGACTTCGGCTACCAGTACGAGTCCGGCAAGGCGAAGGATCTCAAGGCCGGTCTGAAGAAGACCGCCGAGCAGATCGACCGCGACATCGAGCAGGCGAAGTAGCCCGCCGATGTCCACGCACACTCTGCGTGCGAAGCGCCGCCGGGCGGCGCCCCCCACGGCCGCCTTCATGTCACCGTGGCTGGTCGGCTTCAGCGTCTTCTTCGCGTATCCGCTGGTCTCGACCCTGTACTTCTCGTTCATGAAGTACGACGGCTTCGGCGTCCCCGTCTTCAGGGGGCTGGGGAACTGGAGTTATGTCTTCAACGACTACCCCATGTTCTGGCCCGCGCTGCGCAACACCCTGTGGCTGGTCGTCGTCATGGTCACCTGCCGGGTCGTCTTCGGCCTGGGCATCGGGCTGCTGATCACGAAGATCAGGACGGGGACGGGTGTGTTCCGCACACTCTTCTACCTGCCCTATCTCGCGCCGCCCGTTGCCGCCACGCTGGCTTTCGTCTTCCTGCTCAACCCCGGTACCGGGCCGGTCAACTCGGTCCTGGGCGACCTGGGCCTGCCGACCCCCGGCTGGTTCACGGACGCCACCTGGTCCAAGCCCGCCCTCACGATGCTCGCTCTGTGGGGCGTCGGCGACCTCATGGTCATCTTCATGGCCGCCCTGCTCGACGTACCGAAGGAGCAGTACGAGGCCGCGGAGCTGGATGGCGCGTCCGCGTGGCAGCGGTTCCGGTTCGTCACCCTGCCGAACATCTCGCCGATCGTGATGTTCGCGGTGGTGACCGGCGTGATCCAGACGATGCAGTACTACACACAGCCGCTGGTCGCGGGGAAGGTCGCCTCCGGGATCATCGGCGGCTCGGGCCAGCAGTTCGAACCCGGCTACCCCGACAAGTCCACGCTCACCCTGCCGCAGCTCGTCTACAACCTCGGTTTTCAGCGGTTCGACTACGGCTCGGCGTGCGTGGTCGCGCTGGTGCTGTTCGCCCTGTCCATGGCGTTCACCGCGTTCCTGATGCGGCGCCGGGGCGGTCTCATCCAGGCAGGTGACTGACGCCATGACCCAAGCACCTCAAACGACCCGGGTACCCCACGCGCTCGACAAGCCCGTGGAGCTGGGGGCACCGGTCTCGCCCGCCGAACGGACGGCCCGCCGCAGGGCGCTCCTGGAGTGGATCGCCGTGCACGCGCTCGGTGTCGCGGCCGCGCTGTTCTTCGTGCTCCCCTTCGTGTTCGTCTTCCTGACCTCGCTGATGAGCGACAGCCAGGCGCTCAGCCGGGATCTGGTCCCGGACACCTGGGAGTGGGGCAACTACGCGAAGGTCTTCGACACACCCGGCTTCCTGACCTGGTGGAAGAACACCCTCCTGTACGCGGGCGCCGGCACCGTCCTGACGGTCCTGTCCTCCATCCCGGTGGCGTACGCGCTCGCCAAGTTCCGCTTCCGTGGCCGGAATCTGTCGCTGATGCTGGTCATCTCGATGATGATGCTGCCGCCGCAGGTCATCATCATTCCGATGTACCTGTTCTGGGCGAAGCAGCTGGATCTGTCGGGCACACTGTGGCCGCTGATCATCCCGATGGCGTTCGGCGACGCGTTCTCCATCTTCCTGCTGCGGCAGTTCCTGATGACGATCCCGAACGAGTACATCGACGCGGCGAAGGTGGACGGCTGCGGGGACTTCAAGACGCTGCTGAAAGTCGTGCTGCCCATGGCCCGGCCCGGCATAGCCGCCGTCGCGCTCTTCCAGTTCTTCTACGCCTGGAACGACTACTTCGGACCGCAGATCTACGCGTCCGAGAACCCCGGCGCCTGGACCCTGAGCTACGGCCTGGAGTCCTTCAAGGGCGCGCACCACACCGACTGGAATCTGACGATGGCCGCGACCGTCCTGGTCATGGCCCCCGTGATCCTCGTGTTCTTCTTCGCGCAGAAGGCGTTCGTCGAAGGCGTCACGCTCACCGGAGTGAAGGGCTGACTTGACGCTCCCCCTCCTGAAGGAGGGGATTCTCACGGCTCGCGCCGTTGAGCTTTCTGTTTCATCGCCGACTGCCCGCCCGGAGAACTCCGTTGAGGTCTTACACCAGCTCCGCAGACTGTCACGGCCCGTCCGGCCGCCAGCAGGTTCTTCGCTGCGTTCACGTCCCGGTCATGGACCGTTCCGCAGTCGCACGTCCAGGTGCGGATGTTCAGCGGCATCTTGTCTTGCAGGGTGCCGCAGGTGGAGCACAGCTTGGACGAGGGGAACCACCGGTCCACGACCACGACGTTGCGCCCGTACCACTGGGCTTTGTACTCCAGCATGCTCCGGAACTGCGACCACGCCGCATCCGAGATGGCGCGGGCGAGTTTCCGGTTTGTGACCATGTGGCGCACGGTCAGGTCCTCGATCACGAGCGTTTGGTTCTCACGCACGAGACGAGTGGTGATCTTGTGGAGGTGGTCGCGGCGCCGGTCGGCTATCCGGGCGTGGATCTTGGCGACCTTGCGCCGGGCCTTGGCCCGGTTCGCCGAGCCCTCCGCCTTGGCCGCCAGCTTCCGCTGCGCCTTCGCCAGCCGGGTACGGTCCTTGCGTTCGTGCCTCGGATTGGCGATCTTCTCACCGGTCGAGAGGGTCAGCAGATGGTCCAGGCCCGCGTCAATGCCGACCGCCGTATCCGTGGCGGCCAGCGGCTTCACGCTCGGGTCCTCGCACAGCAGGGAGACGAACCAGCGCCCCGCGCCGTCCTGGGAAACAGTCACCGCCGAAGGGGTCGCCCCCTCGGGCAGGGGACGGGACCACACCATGTCCAGTGGGTCCTTCATCTTGGCGAGCATCAGCTGCCCGTCGCGGTACCGGAACGCCGAGCTGGTGTACTCCGCCGACCGGCGCGACTTCTTCAGGGACTTGAAGCGCGGGTACTTGCCCCGCTTCTCCCAGAAGTTGACGAACGCGCCCTGCAGATGCCGAAGGCACTGCTGGAGCGGCACCGAGGAGACGTCGGCCAGGTAGGCCATCTCCTCGGTCTTCTTCCACGCCGTCAGCATCGCGGAGGTGGCGTTGTAGTTGATCCGCTCGCCCTGCTGCCAGGCCCGCGTACGGGCTTCCAGCGCCAGGTTGTAGACCTTGCGCACGCATCCGAACGTGCGCGACAGCTCTGCCGCCTGCGCATCGGTCGGGTAGAAGCGGTACTTGAATGCCCGCTTCACGTGGAAAGTCGCCACGCGTCACAAACTAACGTGCCCACATGTGAAGATCAAATACTGCGGGTCAGAGCACCGCGATGCGCCCTGACGGCGAATCACAGCTCCTTGCCCTGCTCCGCAGAAGTCCGATTCCTCTCCGGCGTAAAAGCCGGAGTATCCACGGAGGCAACCCGATGAAACTCGCAGTAGTGGGCGGGGGCTCCACCTACACCCCTGAACTCATCGACGGATTCGCGAGGTTGAGGGACACCCTGCCCATAGAGGAACTGGTCCTCGTCGACCCGGCCCTCGACCGGCTCGAACTCGTCGGCGGTCTGGCCCGGCGCATCTTCGCCAAGCAGGGGCACCCCGGGCGCATCACCACGACCGACGACCTCGACGCGGGTGTCGACGGCGCCGACGCCGTGCTGCTCCAGCTCCGTGTCGGCGGACAGGCCGCTCGCAATGAGGACGAGACCTGGCCGCTGGAGTGCGGCTGCGTCGGCCAGGAGACGACCGGCGCGGGCGGCCTCGCGAAGGCGCTGCGTACGGTCCCGGTGGTGCTCGACATCGCCGAGCGCGTACGGCGTGCCAACCCGGACGCCTGGATCATCGACTTCACCAACCCAGTCGGCATCGTCACCCGCGCCCTGCTCCAGGCCGGTCACAAGGCGGTCGGACTGTGCAACGTGGCGATCGGATTCCAGCGGAAGTTCGCCGGAATGCTGGGGGTCACGCCCGCCGATGTGCACCTGGACCATGTGGGCCTCAACCACCTCACCTGGGAAACCCATGTGCGACTCGGCGGCCCCGAGGGCGAGGACGTCCTGCCGAAGCTGCTCGCCGAGCACGGCGACACGATCGCCGACGACCTGCACCTGCCGCGCGGCGTCCTCGACCGCCTGGGCGTCGTCCCCTCCTACTACCTGCGCTACTACTACGCCCACGACGAGGTCGTACGCGAGCTGCGTACGAAGCCGTCGCGGGCCGCCGAAGTGGCGGAGATGGAGCGGGAGTTGCTGAAGATGTACGGCGATCCGGAGCTCGACGAGAAGCCCGCGCTGCTCGCCAAGCGGGGCGGGGCGTACTACTCGGAGGCGGCCGTGGACCTCGCCGCGTCCCTGCTGGGCGGCGGGGGGAGTCCGTACCAG
Organism: Streptomyces albicerus; assembly: GCF_008905045.1. Classification (GTDB taxonomy): domain Bacteria; phylum Actinomycetota; class Actinomycetes; order Streptomycetales; family Streptomycetaceae; genus Streptomyces; species Streptomyces albicerus. The sequence goes on along the minus strand of NZ_VWMY01000041.1, from coordinate 58,777 downwards.
GTGGTGAACACGTACAACCGCGGGACGCTTCCGTTCCTGCCCGACGACGCCGTGATCGAGGTGCAGGCGGCGGTCGGGCACAGAGGGGCCACTCCGCTGCCCGTGGCTCCGGTGGATCCGCTCTACGCGGGGCTGATGGCGAACGTCACCGCGTACGAGGACCTGGCGCTGGAGGCCGCGTTGCGCGGGGGGCGCGAGCGGGTGTTCCGGGCGCTGCTCGCGCATCCGCTGGTCGGCCAGTACGCGTACGCCGACGGCCTCACCGACCGGCTGATCGCGCACAACCGGGAGCACCTCGCGTGGGCGTGACCGCACGGGTCCTCGCCGTCGACGCGGGGAACAGCAAGACCGACGTCGCGGTCGTGGCAGGCGACGGGAACGTGCTCGCCACGGCGCGCGGCGGCGGGTTCCGGCCTCCTGCCGTCGGGGTCCGGCAGGCGGTGGACACGCTCGCGGAGACCGTCGGCCGGGCCTTCGCCGCGGCCGGGGTCGACTCCGTGGACCATGTCTCCGCGTGTCTCGCCAACGCCGATCTGCCGGTGGAGGAGGAGCAGTTGGCCGCCGCGCTGCACGCGCGCGCGTGGGGGGCGACCGTGGTGGTCCGCAACGACACCTTCGCGATCCTGCGTGCCGGCGTGGAAGAGCCGCGCGGGGTGGCCGTGGTGTGCGGCGCGGGCATCAACTGCGTGGGCATGCGGCCCGACGGACGCATCGCCCGCTTCCCCGCCATCGGCCGTCTCTCCGGCGACTGGGGCGGCGGCTGGGGCCTCGCCGAGGAAGCCGTCTGGCACGCGGCGCGCGCCGAGGACGGCCGCGGCGGTCCGACCGCGCTGGCCCGCACCCTGCCCGCGCACTTCGGCCTCGGCTCCATGTACGCGCTGATCGAGGCCCTGCACCTGCAGCACATCGAGGACGCCCGGCGCCACGAACTGACACCGGTCCTGTTCGCCACGGCGGCGGACGGCGACCCGGTGGCCCGCGCGCTCGTCGACCGGCTCGCGGACGAGGTCGTGGTCATGGCGGTCGTCGCCCTGACCCGCCTCGACCTGCTCGACGAGGAGGCCCCGGTCCTGCTCGGCGGCGGTGTCCTGGCCGCCCGCCATCCCCAACTCGACGACCGTATACGGGAACTGCTGGCCGAGCGCGCCCCCAAGGCCGTACCCCGCGTCGTCACCGCCCGGCCGGTCCTCGGATCCGCGCTCCTCGGACTCGACCACGAGGGCGCCCCGGCCTGGGCGCACGCCCGCGTGCGGGAGTTTTACGAGGGGGTCTGAGCACGCCGGGAACCGAACAGTTCGGCTTGGCGTATTCATGGGCAGGGGTGGTGCGGGATCTTCGCTGTGCTGCAATCCGAACAAGATCGAGTCAAGGCCTGTGCGGATGTCAGTCCCGGCGGCGATACTTGCGGCCGTGCACCTCTTCCCGTGCTTCCTGGCGCCGGGCGGAGGTGACCGGCCGATGACCATGGGGGAGGTCAAGTGACATACCAGCAGAAGGGCAGTTCGGCGCCACCGGGGACGCCGACGCCCACCATGCCCGCGGTACCGCCGCAGGCTCCGCCGCCGGGGCCGCAGGGCCGGCCGAGCACGCCCGAGGCCGAGCCTGCGCGCCGTACGGCGTGGGCTGAGGGCGTCGACCAGCTGCGCGCCGCGGCGACCACGGAGCCCGGGCGGCTGCGCATCATCGGCGCCGTCCTGGCCCTCCTCGTCGTCGCGTTCGGGGCGGTCACCGCCTGGGAGATGACGGAGCGTTCGGCCGCCGCGGACGACGTGCTGCACAGCAGCCAGCCGCTGAGCGCCGACGCGGCGGACATCTACCGCTCCCTGGCCGACGCCAACACGGCGGCGTCCAGCGGCTTCCTCGCGGGCGGCCAGGAGACAGAGGCCTCCCGCACACGCTACGAGCGGGACATCAGGACGGCCGCGGACAAGATGGTCACCGCCGCGGCCAACTCCGAGCCCGGCTCGACCTCCGAGAAGACCATCACCAAGCTGAACAAGCTGCTGCCCGAGTACAAGGGCCTGATCGAGCGCGCCCGCGCCAACAACCGGCAGGGCTTCCCCCTCGGCGGCGCCTACCTGCGGTACGCCAACGCGAAGATGCAGGTGATGCTCGAGGACGCCGAGCATCTCTACAAGGTGGAGAACGAACGGCTGCGCTCGGACTACGACGACGCGACGCCCTACCCGTGGATCGCGATCGGCGTCGGTGTCCTCGCCATCGGCGGCCTCGTCTGGGCCCAGCGCCGCAACTACCAGCGCACGAACCGGGTGCTGAACCACGGCCTGGTCGCCGCGACGGCCGCCTCCACGGTCGTGCTGCTCTGGCTGGTCGTCGGCCACAGCGTGGCCCGCGCCGGTCTGAACGAGTCGTACGACCACGGCGTCCGCTCCCTGAACACGCTGAACGACGCCCGGATCGCCTCGCTCAAGGCCCGGGGCAACGAGAACCTCACGCTGGTCGCCCGCGGCGCGGAGACCAAAGAGGTGGGCACGGGCGCGAACAAGAAGACCGTGGACGTGTACGACACGGACTACGAGCTGCAGATGGAGGCCCTCACCACGAAGCTGGCCGCCGCCGAGGACCTCGCCGACGACAGCGCGGGTGTGAAGCCGGTCGAGGCGGCCGCGGCCAACATGAAGGTCTGGAAGGAACGCCACAAGGAAGCCCGCGCGGAGGACACCTCGGGCGACTACCAGGGCGCGCTCGACAAGGTCATCGGCTCCGAGGAGGACAAGCCGACGGGCGAGTGCTTCGACAATGTGGACGCGGCCCTGGAGACGGCGCTCAAGCACGAGCGGACCGAGTTCGAGCTGGCGGCCGGCGACGGCCGGGGCGCGATGAACGGCCTCTCGGTGGGCGCCGCGGTGCTCGCCGTACTGGCCGCGGCCGGCGCGGTGCTCGGCATCGGGCGCAGGCTGTCGGAGTACCGGTGAGAGGGGGCACGACAATGAACGCACGACGTTTGCGGGCCGGCCTGAGGGGCTGGGGCGGAGTAGGTGCGATGGCGGTCGTCTGCGCCCTCGCGGCGGTCTTCGCGCTGCTGCTGCCGGTGGCCCAGTCACGCGAGGACGGCAGCACGGGCGTCGACGGCAAGGGCGTGACCCAGGGCGACCAGGCCAAGGCCGAGGAGTGCACCGACCCCCAGGACCAGAGCCTGTCGCCGGCCTCCGGCGACCAGAACGGCGCGACGGTCCAGGCCATCAAGGAGCGCGGCTATCTGACCGTCGGCGTCGACCAGAACAGCTTCCGCTGGGGCTACCGCGACCCGAACAGCACGTCGAAGACCGCCCAGTTGGAGGGCTTCGACATCGACCTCGTGCACGCGATCGCGGACCAGATCGTCGGCAAGAAGGCGAACAACGTCCGCTTCCAGGCCATCCCGACGATCGAACGCATCCCGGCGATCCAGAACGACAAGGTCGACATGGTGGTACGCACCATGACGATCAACTGCGCCCGGCTGGAGGACGTCTCCTTCTCCTCGCCCTACTTCGAGACCGGCCAGCAGGTGCTCGCCCCGAAGAAGTCGGACATCACCGGGTACGACGACTCGCTGGCGGACAAGCGGATCTGCTCGGCCACGGGCTCCACCGCGTACGACACACTGGAGGCGGACCAGAAGGACGGCGACCTCGTCGCGTCCGCCGACATCACCGCCACCGTGCCGAACCAACTCGACTGCCTGGTAAGGCTGCAGCTCGGTGAGGTCGACGCGGTGGTCACCGACGGCGCGCTCGCCGCGAGCCAGGCCGCGCAGGACCCGACGGTCGAGCTCAAGGGCGAGCCGTTCACCGAGGAGTACTACGGCGTGGCGATGAAGAAGGACGCAGCCGATCTGGTACGCCGGGTCAACCAGGTCCTGGTGGACTACCGAAAGAACGGCTGGCAGCAGTCGTACGACAAGTGGCTCGCCGCGAGCCTCGGCGAGACGACCGGGCCGCCCCCGGTCCAGTACCGGTAGCCGAGATGTGTCAGAGGTTCAGAAGGACGCATAGTTCATAGAGACGAAGCAGGAAACCGAGCAACCGAGCAACACGGACGAAGCGAGGGGTGATCGATGGGCGCCGCGGGACCCTCCGGGCCGGTAATGGACCGGGACGAGGTGGACCGTGCGCTGGCGCGGCTCGGCGCGGAGCACGAGGCCATCGAGACCTCGCTCCTCGCCCTGCAGGACCACGCGGGCCGCAGACTCCTCGAAGGCGCCGAGCTCACGGGCACGACCAAGGAGCGCTGGCAGGCCGCCGAGGCGTCGATCTCCTTGCTGTGGGCGTACTTCGACGCGTACGCCGACGCTCTGCGTTCCGCGCGGGAGATCCGCTCGCGCAGACGCTGGTCCAACCGCGACGACCTCGCGGAGCTGACGGAGCTGCTGCGCGGCGAGAGCGTCACGGTGGCCGGCAGCGCGTCCGCCACGGCTGCCGCCCCCACGATGGCGGGCACGGGCAAGCTCAGCGAGCGCTTCACCCTCGCCGAACTCGTGGACCGTATGAACGAGTTGTACGCGCAGTCGCTCGACATGGTCGTCGCGGCCGACGCGGTCTGGTCGGCGCTGCCCGCCCGGATCGATTTACTGGCCGCGGAGTTGCAGCGCACCCGCCAGCTCGCGCACTCCGTGGGCGTACGGCCCGGTGAGCACCCGTCGGGTGACGACCTGGAGCGGATCACGCGCACGCTGACCTCGCTGCGCGAGCAGGTGGTGTCGGACCCGCTGGCCTTCTGGCTTCCCGCGCACGGGAGTTCGGCGCCGGGCGGCGGCCGCCCCGACACCACGCGCTACGACCGGGAGGCACGCGCGCTGGAGGAGGTGCGCCGCGAGATCGACGCCGTGCTCACCGTGCGGCAGGACGCGGAGGCGCGCCTGGTGAAGCTGCGGGACGTGCTGTCCCGCGCGGACCGCACGCTGGCGGAGGCCCGGTCCGCGCGTGGCGAGGTGCTGGCGAAGATCGCCGCGTCCGAGGTGCCCGCGGTGAGCGGCCCGCCGACGCAGCTGCAGGAGCAGCTGGCGACGGCCGCCGAGTACCGCAGGCACGCGCAGTGGCACCGTCTCTCGCCGCTCCTCGAGTCGCTGGAGGAGAAGGCCGAGTACGAACTGCTGCGCGCCCGCGAGTCGTTGAGCGCGGTCACCGCGCCGCTGGCGGTCCGCGCCGAGTTGCGCGGCCGCCTCGACGCGTACAAGGCGAAGGTCGCCCGGCACGGCCTCGCCGAGGACCCGCTGCTCGTGGAGCGGTACGACGCGGCGCGCCGCATGCTGTGGAGCGCGCCCTGCGACCTGCGCGTGGCGGAACAGGCGGTGCTGCGCTACCAGCACGCGGCCGCCGAACTGCTGGTGCCCAGGGTCCCCGGTCACGGCGGACCGCAGGACCGGAGGGGGCCCGGAGCGTGAGCGACAAGGGGGATGCAGCGTGAGTGAGCAGAAACAGTGCCAGCGGCCCGGTTGCTCGGGGTCGTACGAGGACGTGGGCGGCGGCGAGCTGTACTGCGACACCTGCGGTCTGGCGCCGGTCGTCTCGTCGAGCGGCATGGTGGGGTCCGCGCCGACCGGGATCACCGGGGGCGGCAAGAGCAGTTCGCGGAGTTCCGGCAGCGGCAGCTCGCGCTCCAGCTCCCGCGCGTCCTCTCGCTCCTCGTCCCGCTCGGCCCAGTCCCGGCGCTCCGTGTCGGGCCGCCTCTCGCGCTCGCTGTCGGGCCGGACGACGGGCCGCTCGGTGTCGGTGCGCAGCTCCGGCAAGACCACCGGGTCCTCGGGCCGCGGCCGGCTCGGCGTCGGCCTCGTGCAGGTCCCGGACGTGCCGCGTCCCGACCCGCGCGAGATGGTCCAGGAGAATCCCGAGGTCCCCGAGCGGAAGCGGTTCTGCTCGCGCTCCGACTGCGGTGCCCCGGTGGGGCGTTCGCGCGGTGAGAGGGCCGGGCGCACGGAGGGCTTCTGCACCAAGTGCGGCCACCCGTACTCGTTCGTGCCGAAGCTGCAGACCGGCGACATCGTGCACGGGCAGTACGAGGTCGTGGGCTGCCTCGCGCACGGCGGGCTCGGCTGGGTCTATCTCGCCGTCGACCGCGCGGTGTCCGACCGTTGGGTGGTCCTCAAGGGCCTCCTCGACACGGGCGACCAGGACGCGATGGCGGCCGCGATCTCCGAGCGCCGCTTCCTCGCCGAGATCGAGCACGCGAACATCGTGCGGATCTACAACTTCGTGGAGCATCTCGACCAGCGCACCGGTTCCCTCGACGGCTACATCGTCATGGAGTACGTCGGCGGCAAGTCCCTCAAGGAGATCGCCAACGACCGCCGGACGCAGGCGGGCAAGCGCGATCCGCTGCCGGTGGAGCAGGCGTGCGCGTACGGCATCGAGGCGCTCGAAGCCCTCGGCCATCTGCACAGCCGCAACCTCCTGTACTGCGACTTCAAGGTCGACAACGCGATCCAGACCGAGGACCAGCTCAAGCTGATCGACATGGGCGCGGTGCGCAGGATGGACGACGACGAGTCGGCCATCTACGGCACCGTCGGCTACCAGGCGCCGGAGGTCGCCGAGCTCGGCCCGTCGGTCGCCTCCGACCTCTACACGGTCGCCCGCACCCTCGCCGTCCTGACCTTCGACTTCCAGGGCTACACGAACGTGTTCGTGGACTCCCTGCCGGACCCCGACAACATCGAGGTCTTCCGCACGTACGAGTCGTTCTACCGGCTCCTCGTCCGGGCCACCGACCCCGACCCGGCCCGCCGGTTCGCCTCCGCGCAGGAGATGGCCGAGCAGCTCACCGGTGTGCTGCGCGAGGTCGTCTCCGTACAGACCGGGCGCGCGCGGCCCGCGCTGTCCACCCTGTTCGGGCCCGAACTGAAGGTCACCGACACGGAGTTGTTCGGCGAGCTGGACGGCGATGTGTCGCGGCTGGGAATGCGGGTCATTCCCGTACGGGGGAAGAAGGGCGCACCCGAGCTGACGTCCGGGACGAACGGCGCGCCGGCCCTCCCGCCGGCCCCCGCACCCGCTGCGGGCTCCCTCGTCAGGCCGCTGAACACCGCGGCCGCCGCGCTCGCGCTGCCGGTCCCCCGGGTCGACCCCGGCGACCCGAACGCCGGGTTCCTGGCCGGTCTCATGACGTCCGCGCCCGCCGAGCTGATCACGGCGCTGCACGCGGCGCCCACCGGCTCCCTGGAGCTGCGGCTGCGCGAACTGCGGGCGCGCCTGGAGATGGGCGAACTGAACAGCGCGACCAGGACCCTCGAGGCCCTGGAGGCGGACCACCCCGACGACTGGCGGGTGGTCTGGTACCGGGGCGTGGCGGCGCTCGCGACCGGTGACTTCGAGGTCTCGGCGGTGTCCTTCGACGCGATCTACGACGCGTTCCCCGGCGAGCCCGCCCCCAAGCTGGCCCTCGGCCTGTGCGCGGAGGTCCTCGGGCAGCTGGACAACGCCGCCGAGTACTACCGCCTGGTGTGGACGACCGACCCGAGCTATGTGAGCGCCGCGTTCGGCCTGGCCCGCGTCCAGCTCGCGGCGGGCGACCGCCGGGGCTCCGTACGGACGCTGGAGTCGGTGCCGGAAGCCTCGATCCACTACACGGCGGCCCGGGTCGCCGCCGTACGGGCGCGGCTGAGGCAGCGGTTGAGCGAGGCCGCACCGCCGCCGCCCGGTCCGGCGACGCCGGGTCGGGGAGCGAACGGCCAGGGAATGCCGGGTCCGGTAGTTGCCGGCCAGGCAATGGCCGACGCGCCGTTCCTGGACGACCTGACCTCGGCCGCGGCCCAGGTCGAGGCGCTGGACGGATACGGTCTGGACGCGGTGCGCCGCGAGCAGTTGTCCACAGAGGTCCTTGGCTGCGCTCTGGACTGGGTACTCTCCGGTAGCCAGGGTTCCGCCCCGCCGAGTACCGGGGCGCGGACCGTACTGCTCGGCAGTGACCTGGACGAGCGGGGCCTGCGCTTCGGACTGGAGCGTTCGTACCGGACACTGGCCCGGCTCGCCCAGCGTGGCGAGGAGAGGATCGATCTGGTGGAGCGCGCCAACCGCTACCGCCCCCGGACGTGGGTGTAATTGATGTCGCAGATGCCCCAACTGTCCGCCTGCCCCAGCTGCGAGGAGCCGCTGGAGTCGGGTGACCGTTACTGCGGTGCGTGCGGGTACGACCTGTCGGCCGTACCCGCACCACCGGACGACAACCCCGCGGTCACCATGAACGGCACGGCGCCGCGGCCCCCTTCGGCCGTGGCGTCCGTGGACTGGCCGGTCGCCCCCGAGGCGGACAGCTCGGACACGCCCGCGCCCGTGGTCCTGCCGGCGGACATCGACGGCCGGGAGTCGGGCGGCTCCGACCGCCCCGGCGTACGGTTCGACCGGCCCGCACAGCCGTCGGCGCCGCCGTCCGCGGAACCGGACGAGTACCCGCTCGCCGCCCCGCTGCCACCCGAGGCGGCGCCCGCCGATCCTCGCGCGGCCGGCTTCTCGACGCCCGGCGGGGGCATGAAGGTCTGCGTGGCCTGCCGGGCGGGCCAGGTCGACCGGGACGGCTACTGCGAGAACTGCGGGCACGCGCAGCCGCGCGAGCGCGACCACATGGAGCAGGAGCTGAGCGCGGTCGCCGCGGTCAGCGACCGGGGTCTGCGCCACCATCGCAACGAGGACGCGTTCACGGTGTCCTCGACCGCGCTGCCCGACGGCTCGTCCGCCGTCGTCGCGATCGTCTGCGACGGCGTGTCCTCGGCGACCCGCCCCGACGAGGCCTCCCTCGCCGCCTCCCGCGCGGCCAACGAGTCCCTCCTGGGCGCCCTGCCGCGCGGCACACACCCGCAGCAGGCCATGCACGAGGCGATCCTCGCGGCCTCGGAGGCGGTCAACTCCCTTGCGGACCGCACCGCTCCGGCCCACGAGCACCAGCCGCATGTGAACGCGCCCGCCTGCACCCTCGTCGGCGCCATCGTCACCCCCAGCCTGCTGATCGTCGGCTGGGTCGGCGACAGCCGCGCCTACTGGGTGCCCGTGGACCGGACGTCACCCCCGGCCCGGCTCACCGAGGACGACTCCTGGGCCGCCCAGATGGTCGCCGCGGGCCTGATGAACGAGGCGGAGGCGTACGCGGACGAGCGCGCCCACGCCATCACGGGCTGGCTCGGAGCGGACGCGTACGAACTGGAGCCGCACACCGCTTCCTTCAAACCGGACCGCCCGGGTGTAGTGGTGGTGTGCACCGACGGGCTGTGGAACTACGCGGAGGCGGCCGAGGAAATGGCCGAGGTCATCCCCCCCGACGCCGCGGACCGGCCACTGCACAGCGCCCAGGTCCTGGTCGGCCACGCCCTGGACGGCGGGGGCCACGACAACGTAACAGTGGCCGTCCTGCCGTTCCCGGCCCCGCCGCAGGGGGCAGGATCGGCCTGAGGCCGAAGTGGTGCGAAGCGGTATCGGCCTCGACGGCCGGACGGGACCGGCCTGAGCGGGCCGGACGGGATCTGCCGGAACAAGCAGATCGCGACCGGCTCGAACGGGTCGGCCGGGATGGCCCGAGGACCGGAGGGGACCGGTTCGCCTACCGACATCACCCACACGTCGTGGGAGTCCTGAGGGGGATCAGAGAAGGCATGGCCAATTTCTCGAAGTCGAACGTGCCGCAGTTCTCGGTGGACGTCTACCAGAACGAGTACCTGCCGGAGGGCGGCCGCGAGGTCAACGCGATCGTCACGGTGACCTCGACCGGCGGCGGCACGATTGGGAGTGCCGTCGCGGCACCCCACCTCTACACGCCGGGGCAGGGCCCGGACGCGGCCGTGGCGATCATGGTCGACTGTTCCGGGTCCATGGACTACCCGCCGACCAAGATGCGGGGCGCCCGTGACGCGACGGCCGCGGCGATCGACGCCGTCCGTGACGGTGTGCACTTCGCGGTGATCGCCGGTACGCATGTGGCCAAGGAGGTCTACCCGGGCGGCGGGCAGCTCGCCGTCGCCGATCCGCAGACCCGTGACCAGGCCAAGCAGGCGCTGCGCAAGCTGAGCGCGGGCGGCGGCACCGCGATCGGCACCTGGCTGCGGCTGGCGGACCGGCTGCTGTCCTCGGCGGACGTCGCGATCCGGCACGGCATCGTGCTCACCGACGGCCGCAACGAACACGAGTCGCCTGAGGACCTGAAGGCGGCGCTGGACGCCTGTGCGGGCCGGTTCACGGCCGACGCGCGGGGCGTCGGGACGGACTGGGAGGTCAAGGAGGTCACCGGGATCGCGTCCGCGCTGCTCGGCACCGCCGACATCGTCGCCGACCCGGCGGGCCTGTCCGCCGACTTCACGCAGATGATGGAGACGGCCATGGGCAAGGAGGTCGCGGACGTCGCGCTGCGGCTGTGGACCCCGGTGGGCACGTCGATCAAGTTCGTCAAGCAGGTCGCGCCCACGGTCGAGGAGTTGACCGACCGTCGCACGGAGGCGGGCCCGCGCGCCGGGGACTATCCCACCGGCTCCTGGGGAGACGAGTCCCGTGACTACCACGTGTGCGTCGAGGTCCCGGAGGCCGGCATCGGCCAGGAGATGCTCGCCGCCCGCGTCTCTCTGGTGATCCCGCAGGGCGACGGCACCGCGCAGACCCTGGGCGCTCAGGGGCTCGTACGGGCCGTGTGGACCGATGACATGGCGGCGTCCACGTCGATCAATCCGCAGGTCGCGCACTACACAGGTCAGGCGGAACTGGCACAAGTCATCCAACAGGGCCTGGATGCGCGTAAAGCGGGAGATGCCGACGGGGCAACGGCCAAGCTGGGCCGCGCGGTTCAGCTCGCCAGTGCCTCCGGAAACGCGGATACGGCGAAACTGCTTGCGAAGGTGGTGGACGTGGTCGACGCCGCGGCAGGTACTGTGCGATTGAAGGCGAAGGTCGCGGAGGCCGACGAGATGACTCTCGAGACACGGTCGACCAAGACTGTTCGTGTAAAGAAGTAGAGCAGTGCGCAGGCTCTGACAAGCAGTACGCAAGCGGTTTGCACGACATACGGTCCCCCGGGGCCGGAACAGGAGAGGGGGAAGCGCCGACATGCCGACCTGCCCGAACGGACACCAGTCGGGTTCCGACGACTGGTGCGAGGTCTGCGGTCACCGCATGGCCGGTGCCGTGCCCCCGCCACCTCCGCCGCCGCCCCCGGCCGCCGGTTACGGCTATCCGCCGCCCGGCTCTCCTCCGCCGCCCGGCCAGGGCGGCCGCCCGCACCTGTCCGCGGTGCCCGACCCGGCGCCCGAGCCGGAGCTCTGCCCGCAGTGCCGTACCCCGCGCGAGGGCGGGGCGCCGTTCTGCGAGGAGTGCCGGTGGAACTTCCTGACGAACACCGCGACTTCGTACACACCGGCCGCGCCGCGGCCGCCCGGGCCCGGCCAGGGTGCCGGTCCCGGTGGGCCGAACCCGGCGCTCCGGTTCCAACAGCAGCCGCCAGGACAGCACGGTGGCGGCCATGGCGGGTACGACTACCAGGGCTCCCGGCCGTCGCAGATGAACCGGCCCGCGGAGCCGATCCCGCCGTTCGGCGAGGACCCGTCCGGGTTCCCCGGCGATCCGTCACGACCGGTTCCGCCGCCGCCCGGACCCGGCGGCACGGGGCCGGGGCCCGGGATGCCTGGCGGGTTCGGCGGGCCGGGTGGCCCGAACGGTCCCGGTGGACCCGGCGGCCCGAACGGTCCCGGTGGACCTGGTGGGCAGAACGGTCTCGGTGGCCCAGGCGGCCCCGGCGGCCCCGGTGCTCCGCAGGGGTACCAGCAGTCCGGTCCGACGGCTCCGCCCGGGTACCAGCAGGAGACCGGGTACCCGCAGGAGACCGGGCATCCGCAGGCACCGGGCGGGCAGTCCTTCGGGGGCGGTGACGACGACTGGGTGCTCTCACCCCCGTCGACCGGTGCGCCCGGCGGTCCTGGTGGTCCCGGCGGTCCTCCCGGCCCCGGTGGCGGTCAGGGCGGCGGCTACGGCTACCCGCAGCCCGGCTCGACGCAGGCGCCGCCCGGGTACCAGCAGCAGCCGCTGTCGTGGAGCATCACGATCGGGCCCGACCGCGAGTACTTCATGGCGATGATGCAGCGCTCGGGACCGGAGGCCGCGGGCCTGAACCTGCCCGCGTACTCGCCGGAACAGCAGCGTCCGCTCATCGGCAACCAGATCACGATCGGCCGCCGCCGCCACTCCACGGGCGAGTCCCCGGACATCGACCTGTCGGTGCCGCCGGAGGACCCGGGCGTCTCGCACCAGCACGCGGTCCTCGTCCAGCAGCCCGACGGCAGCTGGGCGGTCGTCGACCAGAACTCCACCAACGGCACCACGGTCAACGGCGCCGAGGAGCCCATCCAGCCCTTCGTCCCCGTACCACTGCAGGACGGCGACCGGGTGCACGTGGGCGCGTGGACGACGATCACCATCAGGCGGGGCTAGGGCCCCGTAAGGGGCGCGGGGAACTGCGCGACCAGCCCCCACCGGCGCGGCAGACGAACCGCACAACCGGCGGAGCCAACCAGCGGAGCTCACGGCAGCGGCCAAGTGTTCGGCCCTTCGGGGTCGTCCAGCCACGCCCACGCGCGGTCGTCGCCGACCGTGATCCCGTACCGCTCGCGCACCGGCTGGTCCTCGCGCTCCCACAGCACGCAGGCCTCGTACGGGTCGAGGCTGCCCGCCGTCAGGGCCAGCAGGAAGCGGAACAGCTCGTGGGTCCTGGCCCGGCGCGGCAGCCTGTTCGGGTCCACGTCGGGAAGCTCCCGCTCGGGCCGGGTGTCGCCGCGCAGGGGTACGAAGTAGGCGGGCGTGTGCAGGAAGCGGCCCTCGGCGTGCCCGGCGTCCCGTACGCGCAGGTCGATGAGGCCGGTGGCGAACGGCGCGAGGACGCGGGCGCCCGGGTTGCACTGGGCCAGCCAGGGGCGTGGGACCGAGTTCAGCGTGCAGGTCGCGATGATCCGGTCGAAGGGGGTGTGCTCGGGGCAGCCGCGCGCCCCGTCGCCGGTGACGACGGTCGGGTGGTAGCCGGCGGCGGCCAGGTGCTGCCGGGCCGACTCGGTGATCTCCGGGTCCAGGTCGACCGTGGTGACCAGCTCGTCGCCGAGCCGGTACGACAGCAGCGCCGCGTTGTAGCCGGTGCCCGCGCCGATCTCCAGGACCCTGTTCCCGTCCGCCACCTCCAGCTCGGCCAGCATCTTCGCCATCAGGGACGGCTGGCTGCTGGACGACAGCAGCTCGCCGTCGCGCACGCGGGTGGCCAGCGGGGCGTCCGCGTACGCGCCGCGCATCCAGTTCTCGCGCCGGCGCAGGCTGGGGTCCTCGCCCCACCGTCGCTCGTAGCCGCCCACCACGCCGACGTAGTAGTACGGCACGAAGAGATGGCGCGGGACGTTCTCGAACGCCTCCCGCCAGACCGGGTCCGCGTCCCAGGCGCCGCTCGCGTCGATCTCGCGCACCAGCGCCGCTCGCGCCGTGGCGGCGAGGTCGTCGAGCCTGTGGTCGATGGCGTGCGCGCTCATACGTCCACTGTGCTGCGGGACGGGTCGGGAGGCGAGCGCCGGGGGCGACCGTTCCGGAATCAGTCCCTCAAGGCCGGAATCGGTCGCCCGACAGCGGTGGTCCTACGCCTTGAGTCCTCGGTCGCCCGGTCTGAGACCATGGAGGCGTGAATGAGATTCCGCGCGGCACGCTTCAGGAGCAGACCTTCTACGAGCAGGTCGGCGGCGAGGAGACCTTCCGGCGCCTCGTGCACCGGTTCTACGAAGGTGTCGCCGAGGACCCGCTGCTGCGGCCCATGTATCCCGAGGAGGACCTGGGCCCGGCCGAGGAGCGCCTCACGCTGTTCCTGATCCAGTACTGGGGCGGCCCGACCACGTACAGCGAGAACCGCGGCCACCCCCGGCTGCGGATGCGCCACGCCCCCTTCGCCGTCGACCGCGCGGCGCACGACGCCTGGCTGAAGCACATGCACGTCGCCGTCGAGGAGCTCGGCCTCTCCGAGGAGCACGAGCGCACGCTGTGGAACTACCTGACGTACGCGGCGGCGTCGATGGTGAACACCGAGGGCTGAGCGGTGGACACGGCGGGCCGGCCGGTGATCACGACGGACTGACCGGTGAACACGACGGGCTGAGTACCGCCGCTGACGCGCGGATTCCGGTCGCGCGTCGCCGGATTCCGGTCACGATCCGGTCAAACTCGGATCACAAGCGCTTACCCGCGACCCGTTCCCTCTGACAGCATCGCCCGGAGATCCGGGATGTCCGGGATACGGCGGGGGGCCGGGTGACGGGGTTCGTCTTACTGCGCGCGCGGGCACACCGCCTGCTGCTGGCCGCCGCGCTGCTCACCGTCCTGCTGACCACCGCGGTCCTGGCGACCCTCACCGCGTACTCGGGCGCGATCGGCGACGCGGCCCTGCGCCACTCGCTCCTCGACACGACAGAGGGTGCGGCCCGTACGGAGAGCGCGGCGGCCACGAACCTGATCGTCAAGGCCGACGTCCCCCCGGAGGAGCGTGCGGCCGCCGACAAGACCGTACGGGAGGGCGCGCGGCGCACCTTCGACGGGCTGCCGGTGACGCTGCGCACATTGACACGGTCGGGGCCGTACGCGCTGCCGAGGTCGCTGCAGCCCACCGCCGCTCGCTCGGGGGATCCCGATCTCACGCACTTCGCGGCGCTGGATCGGACGCAGGTGCGGGTGGTCGAGGGGCGTCTGCCGGCCGCGCCCGGCGGCGGGTCGGGGAAGGCCGCACCGGAGATCGAGGTCGCCCTTCCCGACGCGGCCGCGCGACAGCTGGGGCTGAAGCCCGGTGCGCGGCTGACGCTCGTCGACCGGTTCGACGGTCCGAAGGCACGGGTCCTGGTGACCGGGCTGTACCGGCCCGCCCGCGTCACCTCGCCGTACTGGCGGTTGGACGACCTCGCCGGCCGCGGGATCAGCAAGCTCGACTTCACCACGTACGGGCCGCTGCTCGCCGATCCGGCGGTGCTGCGGCCGGCCGGGCGTGGGCAGGTGGTGAGCGGCGGGCCGACCGCCTGGCTGGCGTCCGCCGACTTCTCGACGCTGACGACCGGGCGGATCGACGCGCTGCGGGACGCGGCGCGCACGGGCCCTCGTACGCTGCTCAAGGCCCCGGCGCTGCACGGCACCACGGCTGTCACGACATCGTTGCCGGAGGAACTGGACCGGGTCGAGCGGTCGCTGCTGGTCTCCCGTTCGACGCTGCTGATCGTCGCGCTCCAGCTCGCGCTGCTCGCCGGGTACGCGCTGCTGCTCGTGGCCCGGCTGCTCAGTGCCGAACGGGCGGGTGAGACACGGCTGTTGCGGGCGCGCGGCGGTTCGCGCGGGCGGGTGGCCGGGCTCGCCGCGCTGGAAGCGTTGCTCCTCGCCGTGCCGGCCGCCCTCTGCGCGCCGCTGCTCGCCGGGCCGCTGACGCGGCTGCTGGCCGGGCAGGGGGCATTGTCGCGGATCGGGCTGCGGCTGGACACCTCGGTGGCGAGTGGTGGGGTGTGGGCGGTGGCGGCCGGGGTCGCGCTGGGGTGCGCGCTGGCGGTGACCGTGCCCGCGCTGACCGGGGGTTCGGCGGGCGGGCGGGCCCGTTCGCTGCCCGCTCCGGTACGGGCGGGTGCGGACGTCGGCCTGCTGGTGATCGCGGCGGTCGCGTACTGGCAGTTGAGCCGGCAGACCTCCGGCGCCGTCACGGGCGACGGCTCCGGCACGCTCGGCATCGACCCGCTGCTCGTCTCCGCCCCGGCGCTCGCCCTGCTCGCCGGAACCGTGCTCACCCTGCGTCTGCTGCCACCCGTCGCCCGCCTCGCCGAGCGGCGCGCGGCGAGCGGCCGGGGGCTGCCCGCGGCGCTCGCGGGCTGGCAGTTCAGCCGCCGCCCGATGCGCGGCGCCGGGCCCGTGCTGCTGCTCGTCCTGGCCATCGCCCTGGGCATGCTCGCGATCGGCCAGGGCGCGTCGTGGGACCGCTCGCAGGACGACCAGGCGGACTTCCGGGCCGGCACGTCCGTCCGTGTACTCGGGGGCGGCGAGGGCGAGTTGGGGCGGGCCGGCGTCTACGCGGACGTCGACGGCGTACGCGGGGTCGCTCCCGCGGTGCGTACGTCGCTGCCGCTGTCCGGGAATCGGACGGCGACGGTGGTGGCGCTGGACACGGCGGACGCCGGGGCGGGCTCCGGAACGGACGCCGGATCGGACGTCGGATCGGACGCCGGGGGTGGGTTGTTGATGCGCGGGGATCTGGCGGAGGAGCCGGTGGGGCGGCTGCTGGCGGAGCTCGGGCCCCCGCGGTCGGAGTCGGTGGGTGCGGCGTTGCCCAAGGGGAGTACGCGGCTCGGTCTGGTGCTGCGGATCCGGGCCGCCGCTGCGCGTGCGACGCAGGCTCCGGACTCTTCGACGGCGGACCCGGACCCGGCGGCGCACCGCTCCGAGATGTCGGTGGACGTGACGGTGACGCTGGAGGACCGGTACGGCACGCCGTACCGCATCCGCGTCGGTGAACTCCCCGCCGACGGCCGGGCGCACCGGCTCACCCTGGACCTGGCGCAGGCCGCCGAGGCCCCGAACGGCCGCGCGGCCGAGCCGCTGACGCTGACCGGAATGCAACTGGACATGGTCCAGCCGACGGATCGCGCCGAACAACACCGGCTGTCCGTCGAGGAGTTGACGGCCACGGGACCCGACGGCTCGGAGCGGCGCCTGACGCAGCCCGCGTCCTGGAAGGTGACGTCCCGCAGCAGCAGCACCACGGCGGACCCCAAGGCCGACAGCAACCCGCGGCCCCCGACCGTGGAGTCCGGGAGCCCGCTGACGGTCGACTACGGCACCGGGTACGCCCCAGGTGAATTCACCTCGGAGATTTCGTCGTTGGCGGTCCGGCTGCGGGTGGCCCGGCCCGCCGCACCCGAGGTCACGGCGGTGGCGACCGACCGCTTCCTGGAGGCGACGGGCGCGCGTACGCGGCAACGGGTGGACGTGCCGTTCGCCGGCTCGACCGTGCGGGTGCGGATCGTGGGGAGCGTACGGGCGCTGCCGACCACGCAGGATTCCGGCGGCGGGGATGCCTCCGGCGGGGCGCTGCTGGTCGATCTCCGGTCCGTGAACCGGGCGTTGGACCAGGGGTACGGCGAGAGCGTCACGCCCACCGAGTGGTGGCTGCGGACGGCGCCGGGGGCGGCGGCGCGTGTGGCGGCGGAGTTGCGCGAGCGGCCCGACGTCGGGCCGTCGCAGGTGGTCGTGCGGGACGAGGTCGCCGAACAGTTGCGGGACGACCCCTTCGGGGCGGGTCCCGAGGCGGCGTTCGCGGCGGCGTCCGTGGTCGCCGCCGCGCTGGCCGCGGTCGGCTTCGCGGTGAGCACGGCGGGGTCGGTGCGGGCACGGAGTGCCGAGTTCGCGCTGCTGCGCGCGCTGGGCGCGCCGCGGCGTCAGCTGGCCCGGATGGTCGCTGCCGAGCAGGGCGTTCTGGTGGCGCTGGCGCTGGTGGTGGGGGTGGCGCTGGGGGCGGTTCTGACGCGGGCGGTGATTCCGTTGATCGTGCTGACGTCGGGAGCGGCTCGGCCGGTCCCGGAGGTACTGGTGGAACTTCCGCCCGGCCGGGTCGCGTTCCTGCTGGCCGCCGTGGTGATCGCGCCGCTGCTCGTCACAGGCGGGCTGGCGCTGCGGCGGGAGGATGCGGCTCCTTCGTTGCGGTCGATGCGGTCGTTGCACGAGCGGGGGAGTGAGTGAGGTGGGGCGTCGGTGGCGTGAGCGGTGGCAGGGGCAGGGGCGGCGTGACGGAGGCGAGCCGCGCTCCGACTTCGGGTCGCGCCCGGGCTTCTCGCGTCTGAGCTTCCGGCGTCCGGGTTTCCGGCGTCCGGACCGGCCCGTCGCCCCCTGGATCCGTACCCGGCTGCGCAGCGCCCCCGGCGCCGCTCTCGCCCTCGCTCTCCTGGTGATGGCGACCGCCTGCCTGGCCGCGGCCTTCCCCCGGGCCGTGGAGCGTTACGAGGACGCGGGCCTGCGCCGAGCGGTCGCGGACGCCACGCCGCTCAGGACAACCCTGCAGGTGTCCGCCCCGCAACCCCCCGTCTACGTCCCGCAGTCGGAACGGGAGTCGGCCCTGCGCCCGGACACGCTGCGCAAGCAGACCGAGCGAGTGCTGGGCGTGATCGAACGGCCGCTCGTCACCGACCCGGCGCAGTCCACGTACGGCGTCCGCAACGCCAAACCCCTTGAGGCGCCGGAGACTTGGCTGCCGAGGCCGAGCGGACTGCCCGCGCAGATGTCGCTCGCCGCGCCGAACGGGCTGGCCGAGCACGCCCGTCTGCGCGCGGGCCGCCTCCCACGCGCAGACGGCACGGTGACCGCTGCGACCCCGGCGGTGGAGGCCGCGGTCACCACGGAGACGGCCGAGCGCCTCCGGATCAAGGTGGGTTCGGTGATCCACGTGCCCGCCGTGGAACGTCCCCCGCTCGCCCTCCGTATCACCGGCATCGTCGCCCCGCGCAACCCCGAGGGCGCGTACTGGTCCACCGAGCCCCTCCTGCGCACCCCGTCCCTCATCCGGCTCCCCGTGACGGGCGAACCGAGCCACTACTGGCTCGGCGCCCTCCTCCTGCCCCCGGACGCCGCCCCCGCGCTCCTCGGTACCCCCGGCGAACCCGCGCGCTACTGGCACCTCGCCCCGGATCCCGCCGCCCTGACCGCGCACGACCTGTCCCGCCTGGGCAGGGCCGTCGCCTCGCTGGAATCGGGCCCGGGCCTGCTGAAAGTACGCGACTCCACGGACGCGGACGCCGGCGTGAGCACCGACCTCGACGAGGTCCTCACCTCGTACGCCGAGCTCCGTTCCGGCGTACGCCCCCTCGTCTCCGTCGCCGCCTTCGGCACCGGTGCGGTCGCGGTCGTCGTCCTCCTCATGGCCGGCCACCTCTCCGCCGACCGCCGCCGTACCGAACTCGCCCTCCTGCGCGCCCGAGGCGCCTCCCTGCGGGGCCTGACCGGACGGCTGCTCGCCGAGACGGCGGTGGTCGCGCTGCCGGCGGGCGCGCTCGGCCTCGCGGGCGCGCTGCTCGCGGTCCCGTACGGCCGCCCGTCGTACGCCGTCGGGGCCGCCCTCGCGGTCGCACTCCTCGCCTGCGCCGCGCTGCCCCTGCGCGCCGCGGCCGCCCACCGAGTCGTACGCGTGCACGGGGCCCGCGAGGACCTCGCGTCCGTACGTCCCTCACGGCGCCGTACCGTCGCCGAACTCACGCTGCTCGTGCTGGCGTCGGGGGCGGTGTTCGCTCTGCGGAGGCGCGGGACGTCGGGTGGGTCGGGCGGTTCTGACGGCTCCGGCGGGTCGGGTGGCCTGGGCAGCTCGGACGGCGGTGGCGGTTTGGGTGACCTGGGTGGCTCGGGTGGCTCGGGTGATCAACTCGTCTCGCTGGCCCCGGTGTTGATCGGTGTCATCGCCGCGCTCGTCCTGGTCCGGCTCTATCCGTTGCCCCTCCGCTGTCTGGCCCGCCCCGCCGGCCGGCTGCGCGGCGCGGTCGGCCACCTGTCGCTGGCCCGCGCGGGCCGTACCTCCGTCTCCACGGTGCTCCCGCTGCTGGCCCTGCTGACAGCGCTCACCACCGCCGCGTTCGGGGGTTCGGTCCTCGCGGGCGTCACGGACGCGCGGGACAGGGCGGCCCTGCTCACCCTCGGCGCGGACGCACGCGTCGAGACCATCGGAGCACTGCCCGCCGCCCTGCCGGAACGGATCCGCTCGGCACCCGGCGTACGGGAGGTCACGCCCCTGAGCATCGCTTACGAGGCCAAGCCTGGGGCCGGGGTGGAGACGGTGCCCTTGGCCGGGGTGGATCCCGAGGGGTACGCACGGCTGGCGGGGCGGACGGGGCTGGGGGCGTTCCCGGCGGACGAGTTGAAGGCCGCGGGCGGGTCGGAGGGGGCGGGGAACGCGGGCTCGGGTGGCACCGGGAGCTCGCCGGGGGCCGGCGGCTCGGCAGGGCCCGGCGGATCGGCGGGACCAGGTGGCTCGGCGGGGCCGGGCGGCGGCTCGGCGGACGCCAACAGTCCAACGGCAAGCGGCAGTTCAGCGGGATCAGGGGCCGGCAGTTCAGCCGGATCGAGGGCCGGCAGCTCAGCGGGAGGGGGTGGCGACGGCTCGGCCGAGGCCCCGCTTCCCGCCCTCGCCTCCCCCTCCGTCGCCGACCGCTACGGCACCCGCCCCTTCTCCGTACGCCTGGAGGACGGCAGCGACGTCACCATCCGCATCACCCTCGTACGCGAACTGACCCCGGCCCTGCCGGGAAGCGACTTCGTCGTCGTGGACCGCACCGGCCTCGGCACCGTCCCCGCCCGCCCGACCGCACTCCTGGTGACGGGCGACCACCTGAACGCGAGCGCCCTCCGCAAGGCCGCCGACACCGGCCCGTCCGGCCCGTCCGGCCCGGACGTACGTCTGCGGTCCGAGGAACGCGCGCGATACGTCGACTCCCCCCTCCAGTCCGGCGCGGAACGCGTCTATGCGGTGGCGGTGGCGGCGGGCTCCGGATACGCCGTACTCGCGCTGCTGCTCGCCCTGGTGCGCGCGGCGCCCGAACGCACCGCCCTGCTGGCCCGACTGCGCACCATGGGTCTCACCCGAGCTCAGGGCCGGCGACTGCTCGTACTGGAAGCGCTGCCGCAAGCCCTCCTCGCCGCGGCGGGCGGCACGCTGACCGGCTGGGCGACGGTGCGCCTCCTGGCCCCCGGCGTCGACCTGACCTCCATCGCCCTCGCCACCCCCGGCGGCGCGCCCCCGCCAGGCACCGCCGCACTGCACACCGACCCGGCGTCCCTGCTCCTGCCCGCCCTCACCCTGCTCCTCCTCGCGACGGGCGTCGCGGCGGGCCAGGCGTGGTGGACGGGGCGGCGGGGGTCGGTCAGGGAGCTGCGGGCGGGGGACGGCAGATGACGACCGCCCGTTCCCAGCAGCACACGAGTGACCCCGTGACCGGCAGCACACGAGTGACCCACAGACCAGCAGCGCAGGAGTGACCCCATGACCATCACCACCGGAGTCGCCCGATGACAACCACCGAGCCCACCGACCCCACCTTCGCCGACCTCGCCCAGCGCGCCGCCGACCGCCGCGACCGACCCGCCTACGGCCACGACGCCCTGATCACCTGTGACCGGCTGGTCCGG
This sequence comes from Streptomyces albicerus, assembly GCF_008905045.1. Taxonomy (GTDB): domain Bacteria; phylum Actinomycetota; class Actinomycetes; order Streptomycetales; family Streptomycetaceae; genus Streptomyces; species Streptomyces albicerus. The sequence goes on along the minus strand of NZ_VWMY01000041.1, from coordinate 37,664 downwards.
ATCTTCTCCACGGACGGTGTCGAGGTACAGGCACTCCAGGGCCTCGATCTCCTGGTCCGCGAGGGCGAGTTGATGGCTCTGGTGGGCGCGTCCGGCAGCGGCAAGTCGACCCTGATGAACATCCTGGCCGGCCTGGACACCCCCACCGCGGGCGCCGCCCGGGTGGCGGGCCACGACCTGCTGACCATGAACGCCAAGGACCGGCTCGGCTACCGCCGCGAGACCGTCGGTTTCGTCTGGCAGCAGACGGCCCGCAACCTCCTCCCCTACCTGACGGCCGCGCAGAACATCACCCTGCCGATGCAGCTCACCGGCTCTCGCTCCGGTTCCGACACCGGCACCGGCACCGGCACCGGCACCGGCACCAGCTCTGGCTCCGGCTCCGGCTCCGGATCCCGTAAGCGCCGCCGCGCCCAGTCCGAACGCGCCCTGGAACTGCTGGAGCTGCTGGGCGTGGCCGACTGCCGAGCCCGCCGCCCGTACCAGATGTCCGGCGGCCAGCAGCAGCGCGTGGCCATCGCCGTGGCCCTGGCCAACGCCCCCGCCGTCCTCCTCGCCGACGAACCCACCGGCGAGCTCGACTCCCACACCGCCGAGCAGATCTTCGCCGCCTTCCGCACCGCGAACGAACACCTCGGCACCACCATCGTGATCGTCACGCACGACCAGGCGGTCGCCGGCGAGGTCCGCCGCACGGTCGCCATCCGCGACGGCCGCACCTCCACGGAGGTCCTGCGCCGCACGGAGGTCGACGCCACGACCGGCCACGAGACGGTGGTGGCCCGCGAGTACGCGATGCTCGACCGGGCGGGCAGGCTGCAGCTTCCCGCCGAGTACACCGAGGCCCTCGGTATGCGCGACCGGGTCGCCCTGGAACTGGAGCCGGACCACATCGGTGTATGGCCGGACGACAGCGAGCACGAGTGACCCGGCCCCTCGGCCGACTCGCTTGATCCATCGCCGTAACCGAACCGCAATGGCGCGGAGGTATTGACGGCTCCCGACCCCGGTGTCATGGTTACCGCCATCGAGACATCAGATGTCTGACGTCAGACTTCCAGATCACCTCTCCTGGGATCATGCGGATCACCTGATGACAGACTCTGGTCACCACCTGCCCAGACCCGCCCGCCGGAGGCCCAACGATGTCGCTCTCCGAAGACCTCGCCGAGCAGCTGCTCAGCGCGATCATCGACGGCACGTACCCGCCGGACGCCGCCCTCCCCCCGGAGGCCGAGCTCGCCGAGCAGTCGTCCGTGAGCCGCCTGACCGTGCGCGAGGCGGTGAAACAGCTGCGCGCCCAGAACGTCGTACGCGTCGTCCGCGGCCGTGGCACCTACGTGAACCCGCCGGACCGCTGGACCGCCATGGAACACGTGGTCCGCGCGGCGTCCCGTTCCTCGCACTCCGCCCTCTCCGAGCGGCTCATCGAAGCCCGCCGCCTCATCGAGAACGGCGCGACGGAACTCGCCGCCCTCCGCCGCAGCGAGGCCGACCTCGCGGAGCTGCGCGAGCACCTCGCGACGATGCGCGAGGCGGCGGACGCGGCCGATACGGAACAGTTCGTGCAGGCGGACATCGACTTCCACGCCACGGTGATGCGGGCGACCGGCAACCTCTTCGTCCCCCTCCTCTTCGAACCCTTCGGCCCCCTCCTGGCGGAGGGCCGCCGCGAGACCTCGGCAGTCCCGCAGATCCGCGTCAACGCGATCGCCCACCACGAGGCGGTCCTGGTGGCCCTGGAGTCCGGCGACCCGGAGAAGGCCCGCCGCGCGATGGACGCCCACATGAACCAGACGGCGAACGACCTGCGCACGCACGTGATCAAGGACCCGGACCACCACTGACGCGCACAGCTCCCGGCCCCGCAGCGGTCAGGTGGCCGTAGGCACACGTAATCCGTACGCGTAACCGGTACGTGGCGGTAGTTACTCGTGCCACTGGGGTGGCACGAGTGTGCTCACCTCCCCCGAGCGATCCCAATCCCCGCCCCCATCCCCCGATCCCTCACCCTCACCCAGGAACCGCCATGTCCCTACCCCGCCATGCCCTCCCCGAGCCCGAAGTCCTCGCCGGCCTTCCGCCGGTCCGCGAGATCCCCGCCGCGGAAGTCGCCGCCAGAATCCGCTCGGCTCCCCGCCTGGTGGTCCTGGACGACGACCCCACCGGCACCCAGACCGTCAAGGACATCCCCGTCCTCACCACCTGGACCGTCGACGACCTCCGCTGGGCCCTCCGCCAGAGCACCCCCGCCTTCTTCGTCCTCACCAACACCCGCAGCCTCTCCCCCGAGGACACCGCGACCCGCAACCGCGCCATAGTCCGCGCGCTCCACCAGGCATCCCGGGCCGAAGGCATCCCCTACGCCATCGCCTCCCGGAGCGACTCCACCCTGCGCGGCCACTTCCCCCTCGAAACCGACGTACTCGCCGAGGAGTTGACGTCCGTCGGCGCCTCCACCCCCGACGGAGTCGTCCTCGTCCCCGCCTACATAGAGGCCGGCCGCCTCACCATCGACTCGACCCACTGGATGCGCACCCCGGACGGCCTCCTCCCGGTCGGTGAGAGCGAGTTCGCCCGGGACGCCACCTTCGGCTACCGCTCCTCCCGCCTCCCCGACTGGATCGAGGAGAAGACGAACGGCCGCACCCCCGCCGACAAGGTCCTCCGCATCACGCTCACCGATCTCCGTACCAAGGGCCCGAGCCACGTGGCGTCCCTCCTCTCCACCCTCCGCCACGGCGCCCCCGCCGTGGTCGACGCGGTCTGCGACGACGACCTCCGCGTCCTCGCCCTGGCCCTCGCGGAGGCCGAGGAGAACGGCGCCCACCTCCTCTACCGCGTGGGCCCCTCCTTCGTACGCGCCCGCGCCGGCCAGTCCGCCCACCAGCCGCTCACCCCCGCCGAACTCCGCCCTCTGCGCGGCGACGCCCCCCACGGCCTCATCGTCGTCGGCTCCCATGTCTCCCTGACCACCCGCCAGTTGGACCGCCTGCGCGAACAGCAGGGCAACCTCACCGAGTACGAACTCGACGTCGCCCACCTCCTCGACGACACGCGCCGCGACGCCCATATCTGCGAGATCGCCACCGCGGCCGCGGCCGCCCTGGAGACCTCCGACGCCGTCATCCGCACCACCCGCACGCTCGTCACCGGCACGGACGCGGACGCCAGCCTCGCCATCTCCCGCCGCGTCTCCGCCGCCCTCGTCGAAGCGGTACGCCTCGTCAACGCCGTCCGCCGCCCCGCCTTCGTCATCGCCAAGGGCGGCATCACCTCCAGCGACACCGCGACCCACGGCCTGGAGATCCGCCGCGCCTGGGCCCGCGGCACCCTGCTGCCGGGCATCGTCTCCCTCTGGCAGCCCGTCGACGGCCCGGCCGCCGGCATCCCGTACGTCGTCTTCGCGGGCAACGTCGGCGGCGACGACGCCCTCTCCGACGCCCTCGCCCTCCTGAGGAGCGCCGCCTGATGCTGCTCACCGGAGCCGAAGGCCTGAAGGCCCTCACCGAGGCGTACGAGACCGGATACGCGCTCCCGGGCTTCGTCGCGTACAACCTGGAGACGGTCCAGGGCATAGTCGCCGCGGCGGAAGCCTCCGAAGGCCACCCGGTGCTGATCCAGGCCGGTTCGAGCCCCTTCGGACACGCGGGCCGCGAACCCCTGATGCGCCTCGCCCTCGACGCGGCCACCCGCTCGACCGCCCGTCTCGGCGTCCACCTCGACCACAGCCGCGACCTCAACGAGATCACCGCCTGCCTGGAAGCGGGCTACACGTCCGTCATGGTGGACGGCTCCCATCTCCCCTTCGCCGAGAACGTCAAGCTCACGAAGGAGGCCGTACGCCGGGCCCGCGACCACGGGGCCTGGGTGGAGGCCGAGCTGGGTGCCCTGCCGGGCGACGAGGACGTCTCGACGAACGCCACCGTGGCTCCCTCCACCATGACGGACCCGGCCCAGGCAGCCGAGTTCGCCGCCGAGACCGGCATCGACGCCCTCGCTGTCGCCGTCGGCAACGTCCACGGCTTCACCACCCACGAGATCCACCTGGACCTCGCCCGCCTGTCCGCGATCCACGCGGTGACCCCCGTCCCCCTCGTCCTCCACGGAGCCAGCGGCCTCCCCACCGCCGAACTCCACCCCGCCCTCACCCAAGGAGTAGCCAAGGTCAACGTCAACGCGGAACTCCGCCGCGCCTACCTGCAGGCCGTCGCCGCCCAACTCCCGTCCGCCCTACCGGGTTCGGACGTGGTGAGCCTCTGGCGGGCGGGCCGCGAGGCGGTCACCCAGGCGGCGATCCGGGTCATCGCCCAACTGACCCCACAGTCCGCGTAGTTCAGGGCCAGAGCAGCGTTCAGGGCAAGGGCCGCTGCGGGGGCCAAAGGCCGGGATCAGGCCAAGGGCACTTCAAAGCAAGGGCACTTCAGGGCAAGGCCCCGAGCCCCAGGAGCGGGCAGCCAATCCACAGCCCCAGCCCCATCAGGGGCGCGGGGCTGTACCGATATGCGGCTCCGCCGCGTGGGCGCGACCAGCCCCCACCCACCCGCAGCCGAAGTCATCCCCCACACCCCCCTCTTCCCCGTCTCCCTCCCCTCCCCAAAGGACACCCACATGCCAACCGCTCCCCACACGGCAGTGCTCGGCCTGGGCGCCATGGGCCTGCCCATGGCCACCCGCCTCGCCGCCCACCTCCCGGTCACGGCCTACGACATAGCCGAAGACCGCCGAGCCCTGGTCACCGAGGCGGGCGGCGCAGCCGCCACCTCCCCCGCCGAGGCAGCCCGCAACGCCGACATCGTCCTCCTCGCAGTCCGGGACCAGTCCCAGGTAGAGGGCGCCCTCTTCGCCAGGCACGGCGCAGCCGAAACCCTCCGCCCCGGCGCCACGGTCGTCCTCACCAGCACGGTCGGCCCGGACGCGGCCCGCACCACAGCCGCCCGCCTCGCAGAGAAAGGCATCCTCACGGTCGACGCCCCGGTCAGCGGCGGCCCGGTCCGCGCGGGCAACGGCGACCTCCTCATCGTCGTAGGCGCCGAGGACAAGGCCCTGGACCAGGCCCGCCCGGTACTGGGCCTCCTCGCCTCCACCCTCACCCTGGTCGGCCCCCGGCCGGGCGACGGCCAGTCCCTCAAGGCGATCAACCAGCTCCTCGCCGGCGTCCACATCGCCGCGGCCGCGGAGGCCATCGCCCTCGCCCGCGCCCTGGGCCTCGACCCGGCCACGGTCGTGGAGAGCCTCCGCCACGGCGCGGCGGGCTCGTTCATGTTCGCCGACCGCGGCCCTCGCATGGTCGAGACGTACGCGGACGGCCCGGACCCCGAAGTGAAGTCCCGCCTCGACATCTTCGTGAAGGACATGGGCATCGTCACCGGCATCGCCAAGGACGCCCACGTCCCGGTTCCGCTGGCGTCCGCGGCCCAGCAGCTCTACCTCCTCGGCGAAGGCGCCGGCCTCGCCGCCCACGACGACTCCTCCGTCGTCACTGTCCTGTCGCCGAAGAACAACTCCCCAGAGGGAGACGCCCGATGAGCCACACCACCCTCCTCCTGATAGCCCTCGCCGGCGTCACCACCCTCCTGTTGCTGATCCTCCGCGCCAAGGTCCAGCCCTTCGTCGCCCTGGTCGTCGTCTCCATCGGCGTCGCCCTCGCCGCGGGCGTACCGGCCGCCAAGCTGGTGGAGACCATCGAGGCGGGCATGGGCTCCACGCTCGGCCACATCGCGACGATCATCGCCCTGGGCGCGATGATCGGCCGGATCATCGAACTCTCCGGCGGCGCCCAGTCGTTCGCGCACTCCCTCATCGACCGCTTCGGCTCCCGCCGCACCCCGCTCGCGCTCACCGTCGCCGGTTTCGTCCTCGGCATCCCGGTCTTCTTCGAGGTCGGCCTGATCATCCTGATGCCGATCGCGTACGGAGTCGCCCGCGCCTCCCGCAAGCCCCTCCTCGTGTACGCGCTGCCGATGGGCGCCGCGATGCTCACCGTGCACGCCTTCCTGCCGCCGCACCCGGGCGCGGTCGCCGTCACCCAGGCGATCGGCGCCGACCAGGGCCTGGTCCTGCTCATCGGCATCCCGCTGACCGCGGTCGTGGTCCTGCTCGGCTACCTGGTGTCGCGCCGTATGACCCGCCGCGAGTACCCGATGGACCCGACGGTGTACGCCGAGGTCTACGGCGAGGACGCATCCGGCGAGGTCACCGACGGCGGAGCCACCCCGGGTCCGGGTCGGGGTTCAGGTGCGGGTCCGGGTGCGGGTCCAGGTGCGGGTCCGGGTTCGGCACCGGCCCCTGCCACGGACGACGGCCACGGAACCGCCGTACTCACGAAGCCCTCCGCGACCGCCGCGACCACCACCTCGGAGGTCCGCCCGCCCTCCTTCGGCATGGTCCTGGCCCTGATCGTCACCCCGATCCTGCTGATCCTCCTCGGCACCCTCGGCCAGAACCTCCTCGACGAGGGCTCCACCCTCCGCGCCGTCCTCACGGTCCTCGGCGCTCCGATGGTGGCCCTGCTGATCGACGTCACCCTGTGCGCGTACTTCCTCGGCGCCCGCCGCGGCTGGCACCGCACCCGCATCGCCGAGGTCATGGGCTCCGCCCTGCCGCCCGTGGCGATGGTGATCCTGGTGGCGGGCGCGGGCGGTGTCTTCGGCAAGGTCCTCGTGGCGAGCGGCATCGGTGACGCGATCGCCGACGTACTCGACAGGACCGGCCTGCCGGCCCTCTTCCTCGCCTTCCTGATGGCGCTGACCCTGCGCGCCGCCCAGGGTTCGACGACGGTGGCACTGATCACCACGGCGGGCATCCTCACCCCGCTCCTGGAACGCGCCGAGCTGTCCACGGGCCAACTCTCCCTGGTCGCCCTGGCGATGGGCGCGGGCGGCCTGGCCGTCTCGCACATCAACGACGCGGGCTACTGGATGTTCACCAAGCTCGCCGGCCTGGATGTGGCGAGTGGCCTGCGCACGTGGACGGTCCTGACGACCACCATGGGTGTGATGGGCTTCGGCCTGACGGCAGCCCTTTGGCCACTCGTCTAGCTCCGACCACTCGTCCTGCTCTGGCCACTGGTCTTGCACCGGCCACTGGTCTGAAATGCGGCCGCTGGTCTGAAATGCGGCCGCTCAGCGAACGCTGACGTCCAACGCCCCAAGTCCCGCCCTGCGTACGGCGATCGACCCGTACGGCGTACGCAGCCTGAGCCACGCGCCCGACGAGAGCAGCCGCAGTACGGCCTCGTCGGGCACGGCCGTGCGTGCGGGCCTCAGGAATCCCAGCGACTGCGCCGCGTGCGCGGCCCGCACCGGTAGTTCAGTGTCGCCGATCGGCCGGGACCAGATCTCCCGCCCGATGCGGTCGAGTTGGGCACGCGTACGCCCCTCGGCCGCCAGCTCGTCGATACGCGACCGGAATTCAGCGACCGCCGCGGCGACCATCGCCCGTACCGCGTCGAGCGCGGGCAGCCCCGGCTCGGGCCGCCAGCCGCCGCGGGGCGGCAGCACTCCGGCCCACGGCGGGCCGGTGACGACGGCGGGCACGGTCGCGGTGGCCGCCGACTCGTCGAGGGATTCCAGGAGTTCACCGGCCGAGACGGTCACGTCGAGCGAGGCGTCGAGACCGTTCTCGTACGGCTTGGCGAGCCGAGCCGTACGGATCGCGAGCACCTCGAACGACGGTGGCCGGCCGAACACCGCCAGCGTCTTCCCCGACGCCTGCAGCCGCACCGCGGCCGCGCGGTCGTAGTGGATCAGCCGGGCCAGGAAGGCGGCGAGGTCCGCCGCCTCCCCCTCGTCGGCCAGGTGCAGAGCCGTCATGCCGCGACGGCCCCCGCGGGGTCGTCCTCGTCGTCCGTGTACTCCTCGAGGAACTCCCGCTCCTCGGCGGTGAGGCGGCGTGGCCGCTGCGCCTCGAAGTCGAACGGCACTATGACCGTCTGGGCCCGGACATACACCTGCTCCGGATCCTTGACCTCGTACGCGACGGTGAACGACGCCGCCCTGATCTGCGTGACCCACAGCTCGATGTCCACCGGCGTGTGCCGGTGGACCAACTGCTGCTTGTAGTCGATCTCGTGGCGCGCCACCACGGACCCCTGCCGGAAATCCTTGTCCGGGCGGAACAGGAAGTCGATACGCGCCTCCTCCAGATAACGGAGGAAGACCACGTTGTTGATGTGGCCGTACGCGTCCATGTCCGCCCAGCGCAGCGGGCAGCGGTAGATATGCCGCAAGATCAGCCCCGGGTCAGCTTCTTGTAGGTGGCGCGGTGCGGACGCGCGGCGTCCGGTCCGAGCCGCTCGACCTTGTTCTTCTCGTACGACTCGAAGTTGCCCTCGAACCAGAACCACCTGGAGTCGCCCTCGTACGCGAGGATGTGCGTCGCCACCCGGTCCAGGAACCACCGGTCGTGGGAGACGACCACCGCGGCACCCGGGAACTCGAGCAGCGCGTTCTCGAGCGAGGACAGGGTCTCGACGTCGAGGTCGTTGGTCGGCTCGTCGAGGAGCAGCAGGTTGCCGCCCTGCTTGAGGGTGAGCGCGAGGTTGAGGCGGTTGCGCTCACCGCCGGAGAGGACTCCGGCCGGCTTCTGCTGGTCCGGGCCCTTGAATCCGAAGGCGGACACGTAGGCGCGGGACGGCATCTCGACCTGGCCGACGTTGATGTAGTCCAGCTCGTCCGAGACGACGGCCCACAGCGACTTCTTCGGGTCGATGTTCTCGCGGCCCTGGTCGACGTAGGCGATCTTGACGGTCTCGCCGACCTTGATCTCGCCGGAGTCCGGCGTCTCAAAACCCTGGATCATCTTGAAGAGCGTGGTCTTGCCGGCGCCGTTGGGCCCGATGACACCGACGATGCCGTTCCGCGGCAGCGTGAACGAAAGATCGTCGATGAGGACCTTGTCACCGAAGGCCTTGGAGAGGTTGTTGACCTCGACCACGATGGAGCCCAGACGCGGGCCCGGCGGGATCTGGATCTCCTCGAAGTCCAGCTTCCGCATCTTGTCCGCCTCGGCGGCCATCTCCTCGTAACGGGACAGTCGCGCCTTGGACTTGGCCTGCCGGCCCTTGGCGTTGGACCGCACCCACTCGAGCTCTTCCTTGAGCCGCTTGGCGCGCTTGGCGTCCTTCTGGCCCTCGACCTTGAGGCGGGACTGCTTCTTCTCCAGGTAGACGGAGTAGTTCCCCTCGTAGCCGATGGCCCGGCCACGGTCGAGCTCCAGGATCCAGCCCGCGACGTTGTCGAGGAAGTACCGATCGTGGGTGACGGCGACGACGGTGCCGTCGTACTTCGCGAGGTGCTGCTCCAGCCACTGCACGGACTCGGCGTCCAGGTGGTTGGTGGGCTCGTCGAGAAGCAGCAGGTCGGGGGCCTCGATCAGCAGCTTGCAGAGCGCGACGCGGCGCTTCTCGCCACCGGAGAGGTTGGTGACCGGCCAGTCGCCGGGCGGGCAGCCCAGTGCGTCCATGGCCTGCTCCAGCTGGGCGTCGAGGTCCCACGCGTTGGCGTGGTCCAGGTCGTCCTGGAGCTTGCCCATCTCCTCCATCAGCGCGTCCGAGTAGTCGGTCGCCATGAGCTCGGCGACCTCGTTGAAGCGGTGGAGCTTGCCCATGATCTCGGCAGCGCCGTCCTGCACGTTCTGCAGGACCGTCTTCGACTCGTCCAGCGGCGGCTCCTGCAGCAGCATGCCGACGCTGTAGCCGGGCGACAGGTACGCCTCACCGTTCGACGGCTGCTCGAGACCAGCCATGATCTTCAGCACGGTCGACTTACCGGCACCGTTCGGACCGACAACGCCGATCTTCGCCCCCGGCAGGAAGTTCAGGGTGACGTCGTCGAGAATCACCTTGTCGCCGTGCGCCTTGCGCGTCTTGCGCATGGTGTAAATGAACTCAGCCAAGAGAAACCGTCCGGACGCTTGAAATCGGCAGTGGGCAGATACACCCCATCTTGCCCGACGGCCACCCCTCGAAGGAAACCCGTTTGGTCGAGGGCCCGTGACCTGGACGTTCCCGGAGCACCCTTGTAGTCGACCCGTCACTGGTCGTCGACATAGGCACGCGATCAGCACGGGCGCCGCAGGACATGACGCAGGACGTTCGTGAACGTTGCGGGTTCTGGGGCGCGAGCTGTCCTCGGCGGTGCCAGGGTCGCCCACTCAAGGGACGGGCAAGCAGGGAGTCAGCGGGTGGTTACTCGCTGTCCAGTTTTCAAGGTGCTGTTTCTTTCGCGTCTTCAGTCCTGCCCTGGTGTCTTCTTCTTGCGGACGAAGAGGACCGCCGCGCCGCCGAGTACGACCAGGGCGATCGCGATTTCGGTTATCACCGGGGTGGCGCTGGAGGCGCCGGTCTCGGCGAGGTCGGTGGTCGTGGTGGAGGTGCCGCCGGCTGTGGCGGGGCTGGGCTCGTTCAGGGTCTGGGTCGTCTCGCCGCCGGCGCTGGTCCGGGTCTGGCAGTCGAGTACGCCCTTGATCCGCTTCTCGTAGCCGTTCGGCCCCTTGATCGTGAAGTCGTACGCCTGGTCTTCCTGCAGCGGGATCGTCACGGTCTGTGACGCGCCCGCCTCGACGGTGTGCTCGAAGCCCATCAGCTCGAAGGTGAACGCCTCGTCGCCCTCGTTGGCCGCCGTGATGTCCACGCCGCCCTTGGCGCAGTTCTTCTCGGCCGACAGCGCGGGTATCGCACCGCTCTTGGCCCAGTTCGCGGTCGCCGTCGCGGAGACCGTCGACTCGCTGGAGCCGGCGAGGATCTGGGTCTGGCTCCTGGTCTCGGAGGCGAAGGCCCGGCCGACCGGCACGGTGGTCGAGGCCTGCACCGTCAGCGCGGCCGAACCGTCCGCGGCGTCTTCGGGGATGTCGAAGAAGAGCCGGCCGCCGTCGGCCGCGGACGTGATCGCCTTGCCGTCCTTGTCGACGACCTTCACTCCGCTCGTCGCGTCGGCGGGCGGTGTCACCGTCACACCGTCCGCGTTGGTGTGCACGGTGACCGGGCCGAGCAGTTCACCGGCGCGACCGGAGACCGCGGGCGGGTCAAGGGTCAGCGAGGCCTCGGGCTCCGCGAGGTTCCGCGCGCTGCGCTGCAGATAGTCGGCGAGCTTCTCCGCCTGCGGGTCCACGGCATCCACGTCGGCGCCGTCCGAGTACCGCCAGATCGCCACCTGCGTGCCGGCCGCCGCGTCCTGCTCGGTGAGGCCGGTCACGCCGGCCTTGGCGGCCAGCGCGGCGAGGTCGTTCACCTGCGGGTAGGAGTTCTGCAGGATCCAGCGGATCCGGCCCGCGTCGGGGTTGCCGTTCAGCGACGTGCCGCTCCAGGGCGTCTCCTGGTACTTGGCGTCCTTCTGCGTCGGGTTGTGGATGTCGACGCAGTAGGTCTGCAGGGTGCCGCCGTTGTCGACGGACATCTCGAACAGCCCGGCGGACACCTGCTTGTCCTCGCCGTTCTCGTGAATGACGGCCGGCCCGGACATCTTCAGGCCGCCTATGGTGGCGGTCGCGCCGCCCTGGCTCTGGGGGAGTTCGTCGGCGGCGGCCGTACCCGCGGTGGTCAGGGCGCTCACGGCGACGAGTCCGGACACCAGGGCCGCCGCGACGAGGCGAGCGACACCTCGTCCGTGCGCGGACGACGCAGAGAACGAAGAAAGCACAGAATTCCCCTTCGAGCAGGACCCGTTGACGTGGGGGGTTACGGTCCCACCAGCAGAATCAGAAGCCTCGAGAGCTATGCCCGGCATCCTAAGGACGGGGCGCACCGCTCTCCCCAGTCATGCCATCGGATAAGCGATCCGACTCGGAATCGTTATCGCCGGCACAGGGCGTGAGCTGGGCTTATCGACAAATCCACCAGGACCGTTCGGAACGCATTCGTCGATAAGCCGCACTTCGGTCGGACCGTTGGATCTGATCCGGCACCTGATCTCACGTCACCAGGGCGGGTTCCTGCTGCTGTTGAGCGGCCTCGTCCGGCTGAACCGCAGGCTCCGTCTCCCAGCTGGGCTCCGGCCGAGCCGGCGTGTCCGGCGTGTCCGGCGTGTCCGATGCCGTCCCGCCCCTGGAGGCCCGCCGGAACGCCGCGGTCCCCCGCGCCAGATCGTGGCCGATCGCCGACGCCTCGATGTCCGCGCCCGCCCACGACTGCCCGTCGCGCTGCTCGGAGCGGACCTTCAGCCTCCCCCGCACCACAAGCGGATCGCCCACCGAGACGGACCCCTGCACATTCGTCGCGAGCGCCCGATTGGCCCACACCGTGAAGAAGTTGGTGTGCCCGTCCTTCCACGCGTTCTTCTCGCGGTCCCAGTACCGCTGCGTCACCGCCAGCCGGAACCTCGCCGACGAGCCTGCCGCCGTCTCGCGGAACACCGGCTGCGTGGCCACGTTCCCCACCACACACACCATCGTCTCGTTCATCGCGAACCCCTCCCTTGCCCACGCGTACGGGCCCGTCCCGTACGGCTGCGTCTGTCGCGGCGACCGCGATGTGCTCGCGCAGTGATCGCCGCGACCTCAGACTGCCTCCGTCGGCCCGAGCCCGCTGAGCGCTGTGGGCTACCGCCCGGTTGTGGACAACTCCGTCACCCGAACGAGCCGTTCCAGAGCCCGCCCCCGCCCCCAGAGCCCCAGAGCCCATCCCGGCAGGCCGAACCCCAGAGCCCTCGCGCGCCCGCCCGCCGAGCCAAGTTTTCTCACCCCGCCGAGGCCCCGATCCCCGTGACCCGCAGATACTGCTCCCGCACCTCCCGATACCGCAGCAACTCCGCCGCCACCGGATCGAGTACCCGCGCCCGCCCGCACCCGGAGGCCGCCTCCCGCAATCGCCGTTCCGCCTCAAGCCCGTACCGCCGCGCCGGCCCGCGCACCGCCAGCTTGCAGGCCCACTCGACGCCCGGGCCGCCCACGATGCCGATCACCATCAGCAGCGCCGGGACCCCGAGATTCGGCGACATGAATCCGATGACCTGCCCCAACAGCCAGAGTCCGCCGATGACTTGGAGGATCGTCATGGAGGCCTGCGCCAGTACGGCGACCGGCCACCAGCCGGGCCGCGGTGGCCGTCCGACCGGCGTCCCCGCCCGTACCGCCAGCTGGTCCAGCGCCTCGGACAGCCCCTGTGCCCCCCGTACGGCCGCCTCTCGGACCGCCTGCGCCCAGGGTGCAGGCAGTCCCCCGGCCGCCTGCTCGGCGACCGTACGCACCGCCTGTTCGACGCGCTGCCGTGCCGTGGCCTCCTCGTCGGCGTGCGCCCGTACGGCGAGGCGCCCGGTCGGCGGTTCGCGCCGGTCCTGGCACCAGCGCCACAGCCGCAGCCAGGGTGTGCCGCAGGCGCGGTTGGCGTTGCGCCGCCATGCGCGCTCGGCCGCCTCGCCCGCCGCCGTGGCGCCCACGGCGTCGGCAAGCCGGTCGGCGAACTCGTCGCGCGCTTCCTCGCTGAGCCCTGCCTGCCGCCGGTTCGCGTAGACGGGCCACAGTCGCACCGCGGCCGCGTCCACGTCGGCGGAGATCCGGCGCGCCGCGGCTCCCCGCTCGGCCACGAAGTGGCCGAGCACCTCGCGCAGTTCGGCGATGCCGTCCCCGGTGAGCGCGGACAGCGCGAGCACGGTCGCGCCCGGCTCGCCGTACTCGCCGAGCGCGATGCCGTCCTCGTCGAGCAGCCGCCGCAGGTCGTCGAGGACCTGGTGGGCGGCCTCTCCGGGCAGTCGGTCGACCTGGTTGAGGACTACGAAGGTGACCTCCGCGTGCCCCGCCATGGGGCGCAGATAGCGCTCGTGCAGCACGGCGTCGGCGTACTTCTCCGGGTCGACGACCCAGATGACGGCGTCGACGAGCGCGAGGATGCGGTCCACCTGTTCGCGGTGCTGGACGGCCGCGGAGTCGTGGTCGGGCAGGTCGACCAGGACGAGCCCGCGCAGCTGCGCCTCGGCCTCCGGGCTCTGCAGCGGTCGCCGCCGCAGCCGCCCGGGGATGCCGAGCCGGTCGATGAGGGTCGCCGCGCCGTCGCTCCAGCTGCACGCGATGGGCGCGGCGGTGGTCGGCCTGCGTACTCCGGTCTCCGAAATGGCCACTCCGGCGAGCGCGTTGAAGAGCTGCGACTTGCCGCTGCCGGTGGCCCCCGCGATGGCGACGACGGTGTGCTGCCCGGAGAGCCTGCGCCGCGCCACCGCCTCGTCCAGGACACGTCCTGCCTCGGCGAGCGTCCGGCTGTCGAGCCGGGTGCGGGAGAGCCCGACCAGTTCACGCAGCGCGTCAAGACGGGACCGTAGCGGCCCGTCGTACGCGAGAGGGGTCACAACGGGCGGCCTGTTCTCCACGACTGCCTCCTTTACGGGCCGGGCCTGTCCCTCGGTCGTGGCGGACACGCGCCGCGCGATCAGTCCGTCGTCCCAGGCGCTCTCGGAGTCCGAAGAATTCGTTGCGTCTGATGCTTCTGATGCTTCTGATGCGTCTGACGTCTCTGATGCGCTTGATGTCTCCGTGGCGTTCGTGGCGTTCGTGGCGTTCGTGGCCTCCGCGGAATCCGGCTCCTGCGGGTCCTTACCGGTCTCCACGCGCGCGTGCCCGGAATCGTCCTCCTCGTTGTGTACGGAGTCGCGGTGGGCGAATTCGCTCTCCTCCTTGTGGGCGGATTCGTGCGCGGACACGGAATCGTCCTCCACCCGCGCGTGCTCGCCGTCCTCGCGCCCCTCGTCGTCTCCGGGGTGGTCGGCTTGATCCGTGTGGTCCGTGACGGCGGTCACCGCGGTCACCTCTCCTTCTGCAGTACGGACAGCGCGGCGATGAGTTCGGCCTGGGGTTCGGGGCGTACGTCGAGTGCGTCGAGCGGGGCGAGCCGCCGCTCTCTCTCGGCGTGCAGCGTCCTGTCGAGGTAGTCGGTGAGCAGTCGGCCGCCCTTGTCGCGCAGCCGCAGAGCACCGCGGGCGCCGATCCGCTCGGCGAGCCCTTCGCCCGCGGACCGCGCCCGGCGGCCGCCCAGGAGCGCGGTGGCGACGAGTGCGGCCACCACCTCGGGGTCCGGCGCGACGCTCTTCTCGAGCTGGCGCACCTCCTCCTCGGCGTACTCCTCGATGACCCGTCGCCAGCGCCGTACGGCCATCCCGATGCGGTGCTCGGCGCTCTCCAGCGTCGGATCACGGTCCGTCAGCCCCGGTGTGTCCGCGGCGGGTTCGCGCCGCCAGGCCTCGTCGATGCGCTCGTCGGCGGCGGTGACGGCGCACAGCAGGAGCGCGGCCAGGCTCTCGGCGAGCGCGTCGAGCAGCTCGGCTGCGGTGCAGTCCAGGGGGTAGCTGCGCCACCGTTTGAGCGCGTCGCCGGCGAGCACCGCCCCGGCCTGCAAACGGCCCCGTACGCGCGCGTGCTCGCTGTCGTAGGCCCCGTCGACGGCCGCGGTGAGCCGCAGCGCGGCGGCGTACTGCGCGGCCGCCGCACTGGCCAGCTCGGGCATCCGCGACTTCAGCGAGTCGAGCACCCCGTACGCCGTACGCGCCATCGCCCGCTGACGAGCCCCCGGATCCTGCACCTGCTGGATGAGCCAGGCGCGCAGGGGCGCCACGGCGGTGGCCGGAAGCAGCCCCCCGCCCCACGCCGACTCGGGCAGCTCGGGCACGGTGAAGCGGGGTACGTCGCCGAGTCCCGCCTTGGCGAGCAGCGCGCCGTACTGCCGCGAGACCTCCGAGACGACCTGATGGGGCACCCGGTCCAGGACGGTGACGAGCGTGGCGTCGTGCTCCTTGGCGGTACGCAGCAGATGCCACGGCACCGCGTCGGCGTACCGCGCGGCCGTGGTGACCATGACCCAGATGTCGGCGGCGCAGAGCAGCTCAGCGGCGAGCACCCGGTTGTCGGCCACCAAGGAGTCGACGTCGGGCGCGTCGAGGAGGGCGAGCCCGTGCGGAAGGGTGTCGGCGGTCTCGATGCGCAGGACGCGCGTGCCGTCCTCGCCGGGCAGCAGCAGGTCGTCCCCGGCGTCCTGTTGGGGCACCCACACGCGCGTGAGGTCGGGCAGTACGCGCATCCCGCTGAACCAGTGATGGTCCTCCGGGTGGCAGACGAGCACCGGAGTGCGCGTCGTGGGCCGGAGCACCCCGGCCTCGCTGACCCGCCGTCCCACAAGGGAGTTGACCAGTGTCGACTTGCCGGCCCCGGTCGATCCCCCGATCACGACGAGCAACGGTGCTTCAGGCTGTCTCAACCGGGGCACCAAATAATCGTCGAGCTGCGCCAGCAGTTCGTCGCGGTTGGCACGCGCGCGTGGAGCCCCCGCCAGGGGCAGCGGGAAGCGTGCGGCGGCGACACGGTCGCGCAGGGCGGAGAGTGCGTCGAGCAGCTGAGGCCGTACGTCCAAGGTCACCACATGCGAAGAATGCCCAATTTTGGAGGCTTTCTGAAGCATATGGGCATGTCTGCGCGCCGATCGGACACACGGGGCGGAAGGGACGACTGGGGCGCAGGCATAACGAGTGCACAACACCCGGGGCGTGAGACGCCAAAAGCGATGCACGATTCGCACCTGCCTGCGATTATCAGGACCGCTTCACTGAACCTCCACATCGAGCCACGGAGGCGAAGCACCAAGGACAGGGACCCGGGCGCTCTATCCTTGTCCCCGGCAAGGTCACGGACCCGCCCACACCCGGGCACCAGCACCACAGGCCACCACACCCGGCCCCCGTAGCTCAGTGGATAGAGCAGGCGCCTTCTAAGCGCTTGGCCGCAGGTTCGAGTCCTGCCGGGGGCGCCTATCCCCGCCCTCCCATCGGGAGGGCGTTTTTGCTGTTCAGAGCACGTATAGCCAGGCATGGAAGGTTCCCGACCCTCCTCTGATGATCGCGGGGAGGGTCCGGCGCTGTCCGGCTGTCACTGGAGTTCTGCGGGTGGCCGTGGCAAATACGTGGCGAAGTTCCCGAGCGGCTGAGAGTCGTCCAGATCCGCGCCCGTTGGCACTGAAGCTCACAGCTTGAGGCTCATCACACGACAGGCACTCAAGGACTAACGGGCTATCACGCGGTCCGGCACTCTGGGGCCATGAACGAAGCGTGGGGGGCGGTCATCGCCGGCCTTGCCGCTGCACTCGGGGCCGCAGTGGCGGCTTGGGCTACCGGCAGAGCCATGGCCCGGCAAACTCTCACCCAGGGCCGTGAACAGCAGCGCAACTGGCTTCTGGACCAGCGCCAACAGGCGTATGCACAACTCCTGTCCGCGACAGACAGCGTCCGGGCACGCCTGAGGGCAGTGATCGACATGCAGCACGGGCCTGACTTCGGAATGGGCGGGGAACATGACCCGGACGAACACGCACAGGCCTTGGTCTGGGACCCGGTAGAAGCAGCCCTCCTTGATGCCGACGCGGCAGTCCGACGTATTGCAATCGTCGGCCCTGCAGACGACACGCAGGCTCTGGCCAAGGAT
Organism: Streptomyces albicerus; assembly: GCF_008905045.1. Classification (GTDB taxonomy): domain Bacteria; phylum Actinomycetota; class Actinomycetes; order Streptomycetales; family Streptomycetaceae; genus Streptomyces; species Streptomyces albicerus. Next base: position 20,273 of record NZ_VWMY01000041.1, on the reverse strand, counting down.
GTGCGTGAAGCGCTCCAAGCCGTCGTCGACTCCCGTACGGAGTATGAGCAACGCCCTTCCACCATGGACGCCTGCCACCTCGCTGCTGAGCAGGTGTTCAAGACAGCCGAAGCGGCGTTCGTCACGAAGGCGCAATGGGTGCTGCACTCCGACGAGTTGTAGCGCAGCTCTGGCGTTCCCCCATCCGCCGGTGAGGCCAGAGACAGGCGCGCTGCATACTGAATCTCTCGCCCGTGAGGCTGTTGGGGCGACTCACAGACGATGCACCGTTGAGCAGATGGGGACCGTCACGCATGGCGAATCGACTCAGTCGCAGCGTTCGCAAGGTGAGTGAAGACAGGGCCGTCTCGGCCGCACTCATAGCAGCGTTGGGATCGTCCCTGGTTGCCGGGACGATGCCGGAGCTACTCAAGCTCATTCCTGGGGAGAATAAGACCCTCGCCGTACTTCTTGCAGTTGGATTCGTCATCCTCGCCATAAGTTGGATTAGCCTTCACGGTCGTACTGGTGTCGGAGTTGCCGTCTTCCTCAAGCCGACGCCAGCATCGACTTGGTCGGATTCGAGGCTCCTACGACATGCCGCCGATGCCAAGAATCGCCATATCAGCTTTTTTTACGTGAATGTCGATGAACTGCACTCCGGGCTGACTATGGACGAGAGGGCAGAACTTACCCAACGCGTAATTGAAGCCAGACTCAAAGAAGAGGACCCGAAAGAGTCCAGCCATATCTCATTCTACCTAACATGTAGCCTGGCCAACGCCTACAGACTGGGACAGCAGACCTTCAACGGCGCTCACGGCGCCCAGCTCAGAATCCTTGAGTTCAAGGAGATTTCTGTACACCAAGTTACTAATACAGGATCCCATCAACCGCTGCCCCCACTAGTACTCGAAGGAACTCCGACCGGCCCCCAAACCACACAGTCAACGTATCCGCAACTCGCACAGATGATTCAATGCACACCCACCAACCTGACGACAACCATTGCGCCAACAGTAAATCGACATGCACTGATTCTTAACTTGACCAACAACCCGACGATGATCACTGAAGCAACTTCAGCAGCGTCGGGAACCACACCGAGCAGGTATACCGTGGGACCCAACGACGTATGCAGCAGCGCCCTGGTGATCGAAAGCACCGTCTCCCCTTTCCCCAATGACAGATCAGCCTACAATGAACTTCTGAAGAAGATTGCCCAGGACTGGTCACTCTACCTTTCAACGCAAGCAGCAAATCACCAATCCTCGCCCGAAGGTCGCCTATTTATCCAGGCGCCCAGTTCCCTCACTTTCTCCCTTGGGGCACTACTACCACCATCCACAAAGGTCATCGACTACAACTGACCGCCACAACCAGGAGTCAAGAGACCAGCATGGCCTTTGCGATAATTGACGGCGATGACGTAGGAAACAAGGTTGAGACACACATTCTCGCCAATGACATAGCAAAATTCGTCGAGTCATCCAGAATGATCAATGCGGCACTCGAAGGAATAGCTACCCGCATGGCCGACTTGCCTGGAGTCTCCCTCGTTCACGCAGGGGGCGACAGTATCTTGATTGAAATACGAGATGGCAGCGTAGAACTCATAGCAGAAGCCCTAAAGAAAGAGCAGAAGCCCGGAATTCTCACCTTCTCAGCCGGGGTGGGGTCCACTCTGCGCCAAAGTTTTCTGGCCCTCCGGATGGCCAAGTCTTCGGGAAAATGCCGCGTTGTCAACTTCAAGGAAGCCACGGAGTAGTCGCTAATACTCTTCAGAATTCCCAGCAATTCCCCTACCGGTTCCCCCCTTGGCTCGCTACCAACTTCAGGTAGCGAGCCAAGGACCACATGTGTCAGGCGAAGCCTTCCGGGAGGTCTTCGCCAGCCTCCATCCGCCGCTTAAGGTCTCCTAACTGTCCGGAGATGCACCGGGCGTAGACGGCCAGTAGTACAGGGACGCTGTTGCCCGCCCACTCAGCCACCTGCGCGGGTGGGATGCCGTCGTTGAGCCACCGGGTCAGACAACTGTGCCGGAGGTCATACACCCGTTTGCCGAGCGGTGAGGCGAACTCCTCCGTCGTGAGCACTTTCTCGCGGGCACTCCGCCACGCCCGCCGAATGACGGAGCCGGCGAGCATTTCCCCCTTCTCGCCTTGGAACAGCAATTCTCCTGGCTTCAGGTTCTTCGCCTTGATGTGCTCGCGGAGAATACGCGTCAGCGAGGGGTGGCCGGGGACAACTCGGGTGTCGTCCGCCGCGCGCCCTTTCAGTCCGCGCTCTTCATGAATCTCGCCGTCGTTGGTCCAGTGCTTCCCGACTTCCGGCTGAGCTGTGTGAAACAACAGCTCACACCACTGGTCTTCGGCGCTTTCCTCGGGCAGCCGGACGTCTGTCACGTCCATCGCCACGACTTCCTCTGGACGCGGCCCGGCGTAGTACATCGTGGCGAAGAACGCGTGCAGCCGCTTGCCGCCGCGAGGGCGGCGACGTACCCAGCCCAGTAGGCGCCCCGCCTGCTCCGGGTTGAGCAGCGACCGCTTGTCGATCGCGTTCGACGTCTTGGGCACTGAGCCTCTGCCCTTCGGCAGCGGGTTGCCCCGCAAGATCCGATGCTTGACCGCGTACTCCATTGCCACGTTCAGGATCCGCCGGTTGCGCTTCACGGAACTGGCCGCGGCTCGTGTGCCGTCCAGCTTGGTCCCCAAGGCGCGCAGGACTTCGTCCACCCTGGCCGGGTCCTCCCACGCAGCCATGGACAAGGTGTTGCGTTCCACCCACTTCAGGATCGCGGCTACTTCGGGGGAAGCCTCTTCCCGGCGCCTGGTATTGAACGCGAACTCCCGCAGCGCGGTGCGCACGTCGACCGGCCTGAAGGCCGCTGGCGGTGTGCGCAGCAGGGCAACGGTCGCCCCCATCAGAGCCTTGGCCGTGTTCTTTCGGCTGTTCCCGGCGGTGCGGTGCCACTGGAAGTCCGCGAACTGTACGGCGAAGTCGTACCAACTCATCGAGCTCGCTCCGGACTGGTGCGAGACCGGGCGCCCCGTGGTGAGGCTGAATGCCTCACCACGGCGCGTGGCGCTGACCAGCTCGGAGCGGAACGCGTCCGCAAGCGCCTTGGTGTCGAACGGTGCGCGCCACTCTCGGCCGTCCAGTGCCCAGCGCACGCTATACGACGTCTTCTGCTTGCCCCGATAGACCCTGATGCCCCAGATCTTGACGTTGTACGTCGTGTCCATCAGGCGCAGTCCTCCCGGTCGTTCAGCCAGTGCTCGTAGTCGCTTCGACGGATCCGGAGATCACCGTTCGGCAGCTTGATGCAACGCGGGGCGCGCCCCTTCGCGCGCCAGTCGTAGAAGGTTGAGCGCGAGATCTTCAGGTCCTTGCAGATCTCGGCGAGCGTGAGCTTGTCGTCTCGTGACCTAGGCAGAGCCGTCGTCACCGCGCGCTCCCTTCGTCTGTCGAGCCGGACAGGTGGGACAGTCCCGATTCCGGCTGTCCCACTCGTTCGCGCAGGTCATCGGGTGTGCTGGGACAGCCGGACAGGTGGGACACCTCCGGGATGCCCTGCGTCCGGGTCTCGGTGTCCGGGTAGTAGCGGCCGGTGCCGTCCTTCGTGAGCTGTCCGTCAGCGGCCATGCGAGAGCAGGTGCGGCGGACGTTCTCGGCATCGAGCTGCGGCAGCGCGGCGACGATGTCCTTCGGCCGGACGCCGGGGTTCTCCCGGACATGCCGCAGAATCGCAGCGCGGGTGTCGCCGATGGTGTGGTCAGTGACCGGTCCATCGAGCATGCGCCAGGCGCCGGAGGCGGCTTGGAACTGAAGCGCGTACTCGGCTTCGTCGACGTCGCGTCCGGTGACGTGCAGGATGCCGTCTGCCTGTCCGCGTGCCCGTTTCAGTACGAGCGTGGCGTCCGCGGCTCCGGCGATGCCGTTGGTGCCGGAGACCTCCGTCAGGAAGTCCTCGGACGCCATCTTGCGGACGTGGTGGACGAGGACCACGGCGATGCCGTAGTGGTCGGCGATCCGCTTGGCGTAGGTGACGGCGACGTAGTCCGCGTCATACGCGGACACGCCCTGCGGGGCGGGGCCACGCATCTTGGCGAACACGTCGACGACGACCATGCGAGCGTCCGGGTTGCGGTCCAACCACCCCGCGATGGCGTCGCTGCCGCCCTGAGGGAAGGGCGGGCATTCGGTGACCAGGGTCAGGCCGGTGGGGGCCGGCTGCCCGCCCAACATCTTGCCCATACGGGTCTGGAGACGGCGCGGGGTGTCCTCCAAGGCGAGGTAAAGCACCGGCCCCCCGTCGACCGGCAGGGAGTCGAAGGCATGGCCCCCGGAGGCGACCGCGAGGGCCAGTCCGAGGGACAGCCAGGACTTGCCCACCTTGGGTGGTCCAGCGAGCAGGTTGACGCCTTCGGCAAGGATGCCGGGCACCGCCCACTTCGGCTCCGGGAAGTCCGCGGCCATGAGCTGATCCGCGGTCCATGCGGTGCGCGGGCGCTCCCGCTTCGGCAGCTCCCGCGGGGCTTGTTCGGGATCGCTGGGCACGGAGTACAGGTGCAACGGGGGGATGGGATTGGTGCTCATGCCGCCCTGCCCGTGGCGGTGTTGAGGCCATTGGCGACGGCGCGGCGGGCGTACGCCTGGGGGACGCCGACAGACACGGCAGCAGCGACGATCAGCGCACCGATGGTGTCCAGTGCACACGGTCCGGGGCATTGCACGTGCAGGTTGGCCTGGAAACGGGCCACTTGGAACGCCTGCGATCCCGCGCCGGACTCGGTGTGGCTGCGGACCATGGCCAGACCGCGTTCCAGGCCGGTGCGTACGTACCGCTCGGTGTGCCTGCACCCGGTCGCAACGGTCCGGTCCCATCCGGCGCGCGTGCCGGACGAAGAGGCCACCTTCCCCGCGCAGGGGGTGGCCTCTTCCCTCACGGCGAGTGCGCGGACGGTAGGCGGCAGGTCCGCCATGTTCCCGTAGCCGGGCCCGAGCCAGCGGGCGTAGGCCATGCGCGATTTGATGTCCACGCCGGACCGGACCGCGTTGGCCGAGCGCATACCCCCTCGGTAGAGCCAGTGCTGCCCGCGTGTGGTCGGCACCGTGCAGGTGGCGGGGAGATTCTCGCGCGCCCATTCGACGGCCGCCGGGGTGTCCAGGTCGACGACGGTCAGGCCGGCCCCGCCCGGGTGGTAGGCGACGGAGACGGCCTGCCGCCAAGCAGGAGACCACGCACGGGAAGTGATGATGCGAGGGTCGGTGGTGGCGGCGGCCCATCCGTGACAGACCGCCGGGCACTGGCAGCTGCCCGCGCTCTTCATGTGCGGGCGGCCGCCGCACGCGCCGTTCGCGCAGGCGCGGCAGTTCCCGAAGGGCACCTTCCCCCGCAGGGGCAGCACCGGAACTCCGGCTGCGGCCAGATGCAGCGCGGTGCGCAACGGGTCCCCGTTCGGGTGATGCATGACGTGCGGGAGCACGGTCTTGCATGCAGGTGTCATGCTGGAGGTCTCCTGTTCTGTCGAAGGGACAAGAGGAACCGGGGCGGCCGTGGTCTTGTGGTGAGAGACGGCCGCCTCGGGCGTATCTACAGGCCGTGGGCAAGCGAGAGTTCGTGGCCGGTGAGGGCCTCAGCCACCATGGCGACCAGGTCGCGGGCGGCGGGCGGGGTCACCGCGTTGCCGAGCATCAGCACACGGGTGCGCTTGTCGCTGGCAAGCAGCCGATAGCTGTCGGGGAAGGCCATCGCGGCGGCGTACTCGTGGGGTTCGAGCATCCGGAAACGGCACTCCTCCACGGAGGTGACGGTGCCTCCGTACAGGGCGCCGTGCCGGTCCACCGTGGTCACGGTGGGCAGCGGCCGATTCGCAGGCCGGGCAGTGCCGTTGCCGTAGTAGGGCACCACCAGGTCCGGGGCGGTGACGATGCCGTGGTGGTTGCCGCCCGCGGTAACAGTGGCCAGCGGCGCGGTGATGGCGCGGTGCGAGGAACCTCCGCCGCGCAGCTCCACCATGTACGGCGGCAGCGCCAGCCCGGTTTCATTGCGGGTGGTCACCGTGCGCAGCGGCGACGATGCCGGAGCCGCGCGCTTGCCGCTGCGGCCCTCCACCGGGACGGTGAGCGGTTCGGAGAACGCGGTGAATCCGGCACGGACCCGGCGCATCGTGTCGGCCGCCAAGGGGCGCTTGCGCTCCCCGATCAGAGTGGCGGGCAGACCCCAGTCGATCGCGTCGGCGGCGGGGCGCACGGCCGGCTCAACGACTTGGTTGCGGCACTCCACACGCGGGCAGCGCCACAGGTACTGGGCACGCACCCCGTAGCGGCCCCAGCGCCGGTCCGGACGCTTGAATGCCTGTATGGCGCGGACGTGGCCGTGGGTGGGGCAGTCGGCCGCCGGGCGGGTCCACTTGCCGAAGTCCGGCATGCGCTCGCCGGTGCGCCACAGCACCACATACATCCGGTCCCGTGACTGCGGCGCGGGCGGGCCATAGGCGGCAGCGTGCATCGAGTTCATCCACACGATGCGGTGCTCGTATCCCCAGGCGTGCAGGGTGCGCAGCCATGCGTCGAACGCGGCGCCCCTGGCTTGCTCCGGTCCCCACCAGTAGGCGTCCACCACGTTCTCCACGATGATCGCCCGGTACTGGTGGGTCTCGGCGAAGCGGGGGACGTCGTGCATCGTGGCGCGCGAGCGGATCGCGGCTTCGTCAGTGCCGCTCTCGGCAAACAGGCCGTCGGTGTGAGCGCCGTGGCCACGACGGCGGCCCTTGGCGATGGAGTGATTGGTGCACTCCGGTGAGGCCCACAGAATGTCGGTGGCCGGGTATCGGCGCGGCTCCACCTGCGAGATGTCCGCGCAGTCGTGATCGGCTTCGGGGTGGTTGGCCTGGTGGGTGTCGACGGCGTGCCGGGCGTGGTTGGCGGCCATCCGCACCGTCACACCGGGCACCGCGATGGCTCCGGTGGATGATCCCCCGGCGCCGCAGAACAGATCGGTCAAGGTCAGCACGTAGCAGCTCCTGTGCTGTCGAAGGGACAAGAGGAACCGGGGCGGTCGTGGTCTTGTGGTGAGAGGCGACCGCCCCGGGCTGATCTAGAACGGCGGCTCGTCGCCCACGGCGGCGGCCCCGGCCGGGGCCGTGTTCCACGTGTCGGCGGCCGGGCCGGAGGTGGCGCCGTTGCGCTGGACGCGTTCGACCTTGGCCGTGGCGAAGCGCAGCGAGGGGCCGATGTCGTCGACTTCCAGCGCGAGCATCGAGCGGTTCTCGCCCTCGGGGGTCTTCCAGTTGTGCTGACGCAGACGGCCGGTGACGACCACGCGCATGCCCTTGGTCAAGGTCTCGGCGACATGGTTGGCCAGGTCGCGCCAGGCCGTGCAGCGCAGGAACATCGCGGTGCCGTCCTGCCACTGGCCGGTGGTCTTGTCGTAGCTGCGGGGGGTGGAGGCGACGGAGAACTTCACCATCGCGGCCCCGCTGGGGGTGTAGCGCAGTTCAGGTTCGGCGGCGAGGTTGCCGACGACGGTGATGGGGGTCTCTCCCACGGACATGTGGATCACTCGCTTTCAGGTGGGTTAGAGGGGCAGTTCGGTGCTGAGGTCGTGGGCGTGCAGCCGTCGTGCGGCGGCGTGCAGCTTGGCGTCCAGGACGGCGGGCGGGGCGGCGCTGAAGGCGTGCAACGCGACGGCGGCGGCGATTATGACGTCGCACAGTTCGTCGGCCACGTCGGCGCGGGTGTGGGTGGTGCCCTTGCGGGGGTTCTGGCCGGTCATGCCGATGTACGCGGCGGTGGCCTCACCGGCTTCCTCGGTCACCTTCATCAGGCGCATCGCGCTCTCGTGCTCGCCTGTGCCGTTGGCGGCATTCAGGGCGACGACGATGTGGGCCGTGACGGGCCACAAGACGGCGCTCATACGGACTTCCTCTCAGCGGTGGGGAGTTCGGGCAGGCCTGCGGTTGCCAGGGCCTGGGGGTCGAAGCCGGGCAGCGCGGCGCGGGCGGTGAGCGCGGCGGCGAGTTGTTCGGCGTAGGCGGCGCCGGTGCGGGCCACCTCTATCTGTGTGGTGCCGCGGATGGTTTCCACGCGCTCGATGTGCGCGCGTTCCTCGCGCCGGTCGCTCACGTGCCGCTCGTACGCCACGCGCGTGCGGCGGTCGTCGCGCCAGTACCGGGCGGCGAGCCCGTAAGCGGCAGCGGTGGCGAGCACCCACAACAGCAGCGGCAGAGACCATCCGTCGGCGTATCCGGCCACGCCGGCGAGGGCGAGCCCGCCGGAGACGGCGAACGCGGTTCCCGCGGTCACGGGGTCTCCGGCGCGGCCGACGCTCGCGCACGCCCCGGCCGCGGCCGCGGCGAGGGAGAGCGCGGTCATCAACACCGCGTTGCCGACGGAGTGTTCGGCGCCATTGGCGTTCCAGATCCGGGCCAGGATGAGCACGGTGGACGTGGCCAGCGCCGGTGCAGCCTTGGGGGCGAGGTGGGCGAGCCAGTGGCGCGCCACGATCTGTTCGTTCACGGTCGCTCCTACAGGTCCGGGAGCGCGGTGACGACGGCGCTCATGAGCTGGTTGACGGTGTCGGCGGCGCCGGTGGAAGCGAGGTAGAAGCCGAACATCACGGCGACGAACGCGGAGCCCGCTCCGAGGGTCTTGGAGCGCAGCAGCATGAAGAGCACGAAGCCGAAGAGCAGTGCGAGAGAGACGGTCACGGCCATGCGGCGGGTCTCCTTCCGACGGGTCGGGGCGGTGGTCAGCGGGTGCCTTCGCGGTAGAGCCGCTGGGCGCGGTTGAAGATCCAGCGGCCGATGCGGACGCGCTTGCCGCGGCCCTTACAGCGGCGGCAGTTCTTGCCCCGCTTGGGGCGTCCCTTGCGGTCGGTGGTCATGGCGAAGCCGAAGCCGTTGCACTTGCGGCAGTCGCCGAACGGGCTGCCCGCACACACAGCCGTGTAACAGAACGTGACGACTAACAGGCAGGCGATAGCAAGGGCTATGGGGGTCATCAGGGTCCCTCCGGGCCGGTTTTCAGGGTTTCTGCAGGTGGGGTACTATCCGCTAGATCGCAGATGGGAAGCTGTTTGGGGTGCTAGCGGGGGTGCTACCGGTAGCAGGTGAGCCCGCTACCGGTAGCGGCCCTGTGGGGCTAGGCGGCACCCCGGTTTTCGTCACGCTCCGCAATCGCGGCGGTGAGGTCGTCGCGGACGATGCCGCGGCGGGTGGTGCGCTCGCCGTCGTCGGTCGTCCCGGCCACGCCAGTGGTCTTGATGCCGTGCGGCTTGAGCGCGCTGGTGACGTTCTCGCCCTTCCAGCCTCCGTAGACCTCCGGCCGCAGCTCCGCGAGCCGCGCGGCGACCCGCTCGTTCCACACCCGCTTCTCCGAGGGCGGCACGACCGCGGCCACGTCGGCGAGCAGGTCATACGACGGTCCCGACGTGCTCTCCGCGTCCTCCCCGAGGGCGTGGCCGGACAGCGTGCCCTCGGCCTTGCGCAGCGCATGCGCGCGCTGAGCGATGGCGTGGGTGGCGTTGTCGTCCAGGTAGGCGGTGCGCACCACGACCGGCAGCGCGGTGGCTCCGGCGAGGTAGCCGTTACCTGCGTCGATCTCCGGGCGGAACGAGGTCGCGCGCACACCGTTCTTGTACGCCGACGTGCCCAGGATCATGTCGTTCTCGACCTGCCCGGCGACCTTGAGGGCGAAGCGGATGGACACGTTGCCGCTGATCCCCGTGGGCAACGAGTCCTTGTCCGGCCGCTGGGTGGCCAGCACCAGGATGACCCCGAGGGCACGACCGAGCTTGATGATGAACTCCGCGTCCTCACCAGCCTGTTTGCCGTACTTGGGGTGCGCGAACAGGTTCTGGCACTCGTCGAACACGCCGACCAGCGGCCACAGCTTCAGCGACCGCTTGTCGGCAATCGCGCGGGTGATGCGCTTGTCCGGGCACAGGTCCCGCGGCAGCTTCTTGATGACTCCCGCGCGGCGCATGACCTCGGCACGCAGCAGCTTGAGGGAGTCGGCCGCGTACTTGATCGAGTCGTCGTCGATGCCGGACACGAACCGGTGGCTGACGCATTCGAGGGAGTCCAGGTCGCCGGTGCCCTTGTTCTCGTGCAGCCACAGTTCCACCGACGGATCCAGGGCGGCGCCGCAGGCCAGCACCCGCACGGAGGCGGTCTTGCCCTGGCCGGGCAGCGAGCCGATGAGGATGTTGTGCTGGATCATCGGCACCGACTGAGCACGGCCGCGCGGGTCGATGCCGAACGGGTTCCGCTTGAAGATGTCGTGCCGCCGGGCGTTCGCGAGCTGCCACTTGACGATGCCGGTCTTGGACAGGTCGCGGTCCCCCACCCACAGGATCAGCCGTCCCTCGTGCTCGTTGGGGTCGGCGTCCGGCCACACGCACCCGAGCGGGCGGCGCAGGCCGGAGGCGAGCCGGGAGCGCCGGTCGGCCACGTCCGCCACGGTCACCCCGAGCGGCAGGTCGATGTCCGCGCGCCAGCCCGGACCCTCGCGGGTGATGGGCGAGACGAACTTGATGCCGTCCTGGCCCTTGGCTACCGCGGAGGCGATCTGGCCGATGCCGATGGAGGCCATGGCCTTGACCACGATGTCGCTGGTCAGCTTCTGTACCTCGGTCTTGATGACCGCCCGCGTGGCCAGCGGCGCATCCGCCGGCGCCCCGGCCAGCCCGCACCCGAGCACCGCCACAATGGCCGCGATGACCTGCGTCATCGGCTCCGCACCGTACACCAGGAACAGGGCCACCCCCAGGGCAAAGACCGCCCCCAGGACCGTGAGGACCATCCGCAGACGCACCCGCCGGTCCCGCTGCCGCGAGAGCTTCAGGTACTCATCCACCTGCTCGTTCGTGGCCGTGTACTGGCGAAGTGTCTCGCCCTCGCCGTCCACGGCCCAACGGCCCACCTTGCCGAGGATGTTGAATGCGCCGCGCGGCGAGCGCCAGACCAGCTTGGGCAAGTAGACGAACGGCACGCGGACCACGTGGAAGGCAACGGTGTGCCAGGCATGCCCGGCCAGCCAGCCGAGCGCTTCCTTGAACTCCGCACTCGACTTCATCCACGCGGGGAAGACGTCCAGCCGCTTGGAGTTCTTGATGCGGTCGATGACGCCGGGGCCGGACACGGTCGGTACCTTCTGGTCGACCAGGGTCGGCGTCGCGTCGGGCGACTCGGTCGGCTCCGGGTCGGCCGACTTCGACCGCGCGGAGTCGGCCGACGCGTCGGGAGTCGAGTCGGCCGACTCGCCGCGCGCGGTCCGGGCCTTGTCGAGGTCGACCACCTCACCCCGCGAAGGGGCGCCCGGGTCGGCCATCTCGGCTTCCAGCCGGTTGAACAGTTCGTTGTCGTCGTCGGGGTGTTTCACTGAGGGTCCTTCCACTTCCGGGTGTGAGGGAGAGCGGGTCCGGCCGACGCTGTAGGAGGTGAGCGGTCGGGCCCGTCTCGTGCGGTTCGTGCGTGCCCCGGGCCGGATTCGATCCGGCGCCCTCACGGCATGGATGCCGGGGCGATGCGTCGCGCCGGGGGATGCGCGGCTATGCGGCTTGGGCGAGGGCGTAGACCGGGCCGTAGGCGGTCACCACCACGGGGACGCCGTGGAAGGCGCCGTACGCCCGGAGCGTCTGGGTACGGGCCCCCGGCTGGTGCTCGATGTCGGCCGGGGCAACGCCCAACGCCACCCGCCAGGCTTCGAAGTCGGCGAAGGTGGTGTGCAGTTCCACGCGGATGCCCAGCTCGACACCGGTCCGGGTGAGCACCGTTCCGACCTCGATCGTGCGGCCGGGCAGCGCCGGGAACGCCACCGTCAGCGCGGACAATGCCTTGATGGCCGGGCCCAGTTCGCCCAGCGAGGGAACGATCACTTTGCTCTCGTGGCTCATGTCGGAGTCTCCTGAACGCGTCGGCGGGTCACATGTCGAACAGGCCGCACTGTTCTGCGGGGGTCGCGGGGAGCTGCTTCCGGGCGCGCCGTGCCGCGGCGGTGTGGCAGTCGGGGCACCACGCACGCAGCTCGCTCGCCGGGAGGCGGACAGCGGCCGTGCCGGGGGTGAGCGGGTCGGCGGGTGCGGCCATCAGCCGGATCCGGCGCCCGTGCTTGCTGGTGTAGTGGTCGTGTTCGTGCGGGCAGCGTCCGCCGCCTTTGGCGTGCGCGTTGCCGCACTCGCCCTCGCACTGGCAGCGGAACCCAGCTGCTTCCATCACGGGCCGCCATGTGTCGACCGCGGCCAGGGGCTCGCTCATGCCGCCACCTCCACAACCGGCGCATCGGTGCGGGCACCGATTCGGCCGGCACGTCGGCCGGTGACGGTGGCGAACAGCCAGCCCAGTCCCGCGCGGCGCATTCCGGCGCGGGCTTGCTTGGCCGCGTACATCGCCTCATCTGCCCGCCGCAGCAGGCCAGACAGGTCATCGCCCGGGAAGTCCGCGGCGCGCACCCAGCCGAGCGAGACCGTGGTGCGTACGGCCGGGTCCTGGCCGTCGACCGGCCGGGCGAGCACGCCGTGCAGCACGGCAAGCAGGTCACCCGCGGTGCCGTGGCCGTCGATGACCACGGCGGCGAACTCATCACCCCCGAGCCGCCCGGCGACCCCGGAGGGTCCGACGTGGTGAGCGAGCCGGTCGGCGGTCGCCTTCAACAGCGCGTCCCCGGCCGCGTGCCCGTGGGTATCGTTGATCTGCTTGAACTTGTCGACGTCGGCCAGCACCACGACCGCGCGCGGGTCCCTGAGCAGGGCCGTGGCGCGGCGAGTGAACCCGTCACGGGTCCGTAAGCCGGTGAGCGGGTCACGCCGTGCCGTGTTCAGGCAGCCACGCAGCCACCACACATGGACCGCCCAACCAGTCATCAGGGGCAGCGCGGACAGCAGGATCGTGGCCAGGGTGCTCATGCCGCAGCCCCCTCGCCGCTCACGCCGTCGTCGGCGCCGTCGTCGTCGATGGGGTGCAGCCGTCGGCCGTCCACGCGCTCGCTCAGCAACAGGTCCCGCAGCACGCGGGAGTTCGCTGCCGAGCAGTGCAGCGTGGTGCGGATCGCCTCAGCGTTGATCGCGTCATCGCTCCACTCGGCCGTGGCCTCACGGGCTTCGGCGAGCAGCTCCGCGGGGGTCCGCGACGCCTTGGGCGTCTTGGCCTTGGCCTTGTTGGGGCGCTTGCGCGGCGGCTTGGGCGCCTCGCGCTTCGACTCCGGGTCCTGCGGCGGCACGGGCGGAACGTCCTCACTGGCCGGGGCCAGCTCACCCAGCTTCAACAGCACGCGGTCCGGGCGGGGAGTCTTCGAACGCCACCGCCGGCCGAACCGCTCCCGCAGCTCCGCGCGGGCCAACTGCCGTTCCCGCTCCCGCTTCAGGGCCTCCGAGTAAGAGGTGATCTCCCACAGGGTCATGCGGCGCCACAGAGCGAACGTGGACAGCGGGGCGAGCAGCCAGCGAGAGCGGCGGATCTTCTCCATCCGACGGCCCGTGGCCGCGCCGATCCGCGAGGCGTAGACGTGCGCGGCGACCTCGGACAGGACCACCCACAGCAGCGGCATCGTGCCGTGCGCGAGCTTCGCGGAGAGCGAGTGTCCGGCCGCGATGTTCAGCCAGCACGTCACGCCGGTCAGCGCCCATGGCACGAACCGCACCCAGCCCAGCGGCATGTCCGTGCGGATCAGCAGCAGGAACGCCGCGGTGAACACCGGAATGGCCACGTCGATGCCCACGGGCAGCATCCACGGGGAGTCGAACCCCCAGCGGGCACCCGCGGCCGACACCGCCTCGAACGAGGACGCAAGACCCAGTCCGCCCACCCCGGCCGCGAGCACGGCCACACCGCCCAACAGCCACAGTTCGGGCTTGGTCAGCTTCGGCACCTGGGGCCGCATCGTCTCGGTGGCAGTCGTCATGACGCACCCCCGTTCCGGCGGGCATGCCGCTTCCACCCGAGGAACTGCACCGCGAATCCAGCCGCGGCGATGCCCATCAGCCGGTGGTCGTGCGCAACGAGGCTGGCCACGGAACCGACGGTCGCGATGAGCGAGCCGCAGAGGACCAGGACCAGGGCGAACCCGGTCGGGGATTGGGCGCTCATGCCGCCGCTCCCTTCCGGGAGGGCCGACGGCGCCTGGCCGGGCGGGTCAGCGGGACGACATTGAGCAGCTCCGGGGCGTACGCCTCGATCACCTCGGCGGCGATGCGGGTCACGTCGTCCGGCAGGTCGGGGTTCTCGGTGAGGATGTCGCGGGCCGCGTCCAGCCGGGCCGCCCGCTCGTCCTCGGTCTCGCCCTCCTCCCCCAGCCATAGCTCAACCGGGGTGCCCAGGGCGAGTTCGATGAAGTCGTTGATCGAGACGGCCTGATGACCGCCGATGTAGGCACGCATGCAGCGCTCCTGTGTCGAAGGGATATGGAGGTGCCGGGCGGCCATGGTCGTGAAGTGGTGAGAGACGGTCGCCCGGAGTGCCCCGAGGCGGATTCGATCCGCCACCATCGCGGCAGGTCGGGGCCGCAACGCCGAAGCGCTGCAAGGGGGTTGGTTGCGCTATACCTCACGCGGGTGAGACCCGCGTGACCGCCTACTTGGTCGAGGAGAGGCGGCGTGATCCCCATTCAGTTGTCAAAGGTCAGACGCTCCCGACGGGTGCGGTAACCCCTGGAGGGGCTCCCGTTTTCACGGGACCCGCCGGCGCGTGATTTCAGATTGACCTAGGTCAATCTGACTGTCAAGAGGGCCCGGGCGTAGAGCAGAGATTGACCTAGGTCCGGCTACTCTCGAACCCATGGAGCAGAGCCCAGAAGCGCCCAAGCAGACGCCCACGGCCAAGGAGATCGCTGCGGAGTTCCGCGAGAAGATCACGGGCCCGAACCGCGAGTACGACCCGGGAGACCAGCTCCCCGCGGCTCGCAAGCTCGCCAAGGACCTTGGCGTGCAGCTAATGACCGTGCAGAGCGCGTACGGCCAGCTCCGCGACGAGGGGTTGGTTCTCACCCAGCAGGGCCGCGGGACGTTCGTCCGTGACCCGTCGATGCCGCTCGGCACCGAGCCGGGCAGTAGCCCCGCGTTCACCGCACTGGCCGCAGAGCTCAGCTCGATTCATGACGCTCTTCATCTACTCGGCGAGCGACTGGACCGCCTTGAACAGCTTGTCGGCGACGGGACTCCACCCGCGCCGTGAGGTCGTCCGCGCGCCTCAACAGTCGTTCGACCGTGGCGCGCGCCTCGCTCAAACCTGCTTCGATCAAGGCAAGTTCCGTGGGAGTCAGACCTCCCAACTCGCCGCTTCGCTCATTGATCCCTGACATGGCAATGAGCATGCGGCCGGAATTGGAAGAGGACCCGGACAGACTGTCTGGGTCCTCTTTCCTTGCAGGTCAAGCGGGTTGACGGATCGTCACCGAATGGCTTCCTCCACGGCGTCCAACACTGCGGCCCATGGGAGTTCGCGCCCCGCCGGCGCTTCCCTCGGCTCGTACAGCGGCCAGACGTCCGGGCCGTAGACGACGTACACTCCCCCGGCTCGAAGGGCGTCGATGTGGCCTTGCCACGCGGGGTGGCGAGCATGCGCCGCGTTCACCCGCGGGAAGACGACGACCGGCAGACCGAGCGTGCCGATAGCCTCGCCAACCTGGGTGAGCGCCTGGTTGTCCATCAGGCCAGTCGCGAGCTTGGCGACCATGTTGGCTGACGCGGGAGCGACCACGTAGCAATCCACCGGAGGATGCGGCCGGGCCTCGCCAGGGAGGCGCGGTTCGTCGCGTACGGGCAGGCCGGTGAGCTTCTCCAGCCGCTCAACCTCGCCACTCATGCGCAGCCACTGACCTGCGGTCGGCGTCAGCGTGACGGCTACCTGCCATCCGCGGTCCATCGCCGGTTCGACGAGACCGGTACGCAGTGCCTCGACCCCTCCGGCCGCCGATCCGACGACCCCGAGCACCCCACGCTTGCCTGAACTCACTGCACCGCCCTGCACCGTTGCGCCATCACGAACACCTCGGACGAGCGCGAACCGCCGGTCACGGGGGACTGCTTGATCAGGTCCCGCAGCGTCTCGCGCACCCTCGGATTGTTTCGTACGAGCTGCGGCGACGTGCGCTCAGCCGTACGCAGCTCCCCGAAGGCCTCATCTCCCTGGCCAGCGAGCGACAGAGCACGCGCGTAGTCGATGCGGTGCGAGACGCTGCGCTCCTGCGGCATGTGGTCGACGTTGATCCGGCCGTGTTCCACGACGTACGTGACGTTGTCGAGGTCCAGCTCAACGGACAGACGATGGAGCAGTACGTTCGTCGGCCCGAATCCGGTCTGCCAGTAGTTCTCATCCGACCCGAGGTCGTCCGCGAGTTCTTCGGCACGGTCCAACAGCCCCGTGGCGGTGGGCCGGTCCTGATGCCGCGCTGCCGCGACGGCGGCACGCAGGTGGATCATCCCCAACAGGCTGAGTGCCGCCGGATCGCGCTCGGCCACCTGAGACGACAGCCACGCTGCGGCCGTGTTGCCCAGTTCGAGGGCATCGTCATATCGCCCGTTGGCGAGCAGGGCGTGTGTGCCGGACCGTGCCGCGGACGCGAGTACGAGCGGGTCGTCCGACTCGTCAGCGGCTCGCATCGCGCGCTCAGCAGCGAGCCATGACATGTCCGATTCACCGATCTTCGCGAGCGTCGTTGCCGCGAGGTGGTGTGTCCGGGCCGATACCGCCCAGCAATCACCCCGGTCCTCACCGCGGCGCCCTGCTCGCTCCTCCAACTCCTGTGCCGCCTGAAGCAGAGCGGGGAGCGCGGCGATGACGCTGCCGAGCCTTCCGCCCTGGTAGTCGTTCCATGTTTGCTCCACACGCACGGCCGCAGGGGCAGGCGTCGGAAGCTGAGTCTCAGCGTCAGGACCGAAAAGCAGGCGCGAGAGGCGACGCGGGCTCATGAGGGCGTCGCGCACGGCGGGGACATCGTCCTGTTGCCGCTCGTCTTCCATGAGCACGGTCTGTCCGAGCAGGTCCCCGAGAGGTACACGCAGGATGCGCGACAGCTCCGCGAGCATGTCGATACGGGGCGGCTTCCGGCGCCCGGTCTCAATCTTCGCGAGCCAATCGGTGCTACGACCGACCAGACCGGCCAGCACCTCTTGCGTGTAGCCGCGGCGCTTCCGGTAGAACGCGATGCGCTCACCGATGCTGAGGTGATCTCCAAGACCACGCATTGCGTGTTGCCTCCTGGTTGTAGGGGCCAGCTTCACGGTACCGATCCGGTCGCCACGCTGGACAGATGGTCTTTCCTTGTCCGCCCGACCGAGCGTGAGGCACCCAACGGCAGAGGACCCGGACGAAGTGTCCGGGTCCTGTCCGGCGGGTCATGCCGCAGACGCGGGGCTTGGTGCGCCCATCTGCGGCGTTGTCGTCGGTTGCCGACGCTCCGCGTCGACGCCCTTATACGGTCGAGATCCCTAGTGGTGGACAGGGGTGTCCCACGTGTCCGGCTGTCCCAACAGTCGGGGTGACCTGCGAAACCAGGTGGGACAGCGAGAAACGGAACTGTCCCACCTGTCCGGCCAGGCGGAGGGCTGTAACACCCTCACCTAGTCCATGGTCGGTGCCCCGGCCAATCCCCCGCCTACCCAGGGCCACACAGCTTGCGATGCGGCGCGGCCGGGCACAGTCACGTGCAAGGAGGCGTGAACAGCCGAACAGTAGAGCTGGTCGCGAGGCAACCGCTCAGGCGCCTCCCACATACATTCTGTGCCGTCTTGATGCCCGTAAGGGGGCCGGGAACATGTCCGATATTCGGGCCGTTGACCTTCCAGAACTCCGCAGTGATCTACTAGCTCACTACGAACATCCGTTAGTGGTGAACTGGTGGTCAGAACGACCGGTTCGCGCAGCCATGTCTGTTGAAGATGAAATGGGTCGACCACAGGCAGGACTAAGTCCAACTGGAAACCAGCGGCGACTGGACGAAATCAATCGCTTGGGATCTGCTGAACTCTTCTTCGTCTCATCTGCCATGACAAAACTGGCGATTGCGGCAGCAGACTCACTTCCATCATTCAAGCTAGCATCCTCTGATGTCCCCACCCTTAACGGCTTCATTATCTTTGAAGAACCGATCGCCGAAGACCCAAACACTAAGGGTGGACACGGCGAGCCTGTGTACATTTCAGGGGCATCATGGAGTTTCACCGATATGGGCCTGCAGAGCCCAGTTCTTTGGTTCAGTTTCTACGTTGATCTCCATCGAACCTTCGAGGCTGAAGTCGCCGAAGGCACCATCACGGAAGAGGAAGCGGAGAGACAAAAGAGGGCACAACCTCGTTTCGCTTACACCATGGACGCTGCCCACTTCGTTGACAGCGACATGCACTTGAACGAGGACAGCGTCCTCAACCTCTGGGGCCGGACGATCCTCACGGCTTGGTTGCTGATGCGCCAGCCACTGGCAAAGCTATCCGACCTGGAGCCAGATCGCGCTACGCGCAAGCGGCTACAGCGCGCCAACCGAAAGCCAGCAAGCGTGCGCGTAATCGAGCTGCGTCGTCCGAATAGAAGCGAGGACCCAGGAGAGGGAGGGACCCCCCGCGACTACCACCACCAATGGATCGTACGCGGCCATTGGCGACAGCAGTGGTACCCCCGGTTGCAAGTTCATCGGCCCGTCTGGATCGCACCACACGTAAAAGGGCCCGAAGGAGCACCGATGATCGGAGGTGAAAAGGTCAACCTATGGAAGCAATAACTAATCTGCTATCTCCCCGTCTTGGAGAGGCACTACGTCACCAGACTCTGGCGTGTTGGCGATGGCTGTAGCCAACATCTCAAGGGCGCGCTCGGGGTTTTTCTGAATCTCCGGAAAGCGCCCCAACGCATGCATCTCGACTTGCGTCAGGTTCCGGATCAGTACGACGGGTTCTGATTGGTACGTGTACTTCACGATCAAGAGTGATCCTACGCGAACGCAAGCACGCGGAACCCCTTCTAGCGACGCGAGGAGATTACTTGCGGCTTCCGCCTCCTTGGAGTTCACCTCAGCCTGTCTGAGGTCAAGCTGGGCCAGCTCGATTCCCCGTTCAACCTTCATGAGCCGGTTCTTTAGCTCGTCGATCCCTTGGTTAGCGACGGCTTTTGACCTTCTGAATATCGACCCTCGATAGATTTCAGGCTCGCCGAACTCCTCGTACCCCATCGCCTCCAGCAACGCCGCAGCACTGTTTACGATTGCGGCAATCTGACCCTCATTATCGCTATCGATGTAAATGTCTACCGGGACCTGTTCCGACTCACCCTCCATAGGATGCTCACCGAGTTGCGGGATTTCGAACCGATCCATCTCGGCGTTGGCAAATGCCAGCATCCCGGATTCCGGCAACGGAACGACCCTATCGAGGCGATATGGGAGAGCCGCCACACGTAGCGTGCTTTCGATTGCGTGAAGATCGGGCCGCCGATACCTATCCTCGATTTGCTCCGAGTAGTAACTCAGGCGAGCGGCAGCACCGAGCAGCATCGTCCTCACATATGAAGGGTTCTCTACACTACTCCAGCTATTCCCAAGGAGATCCCTCTCCAAGGTTTCAGCCAATTGCGCCAATAGATGCAGACCCTTGGTGGGATGCGATGACTTATGGCGAATAGCGGCCGGGACCGAGGTGTTACCAAAATCCAGCACCTCAGCGATCTCAGCCAAGGAATACGCTAGATCTTCGGCAGCAGCGGAGGGCAGGGGACTAAACTTGTGGTTTAGATCATTTTCGAGCTGCCAGCAGAGATCTTTCACGAGTCCCGCGAGATCACTTAGTTCCACCATGGTTTTATGCTAGGTGACACAGGGACGATTTGACACCCTGGGGAGAATCCTTCGTTCGGCGATGGGTACGGCCAACACCTCGCTGGACAAATGGCCGTGTCGTCGCGGAGACATGCCCAGCCGTCCACCCGCTCCGGTACCGGTGACCTGCAGGTAGGGCAGACGGCGAGCGGTGCGAGCGCCCACCTCTGGACCAAGATCACAGCCTGCGCCGAGACGCAGAGCCTTGGCGTGCATCCAAGTCGGCCACAAGCGGCCGCAGGCTCGCGCTTGCCGCGCACGTGTGAGGAGCGCGTGGATCACAGCAACGCCGGCCCTGCTCAGAGTTCTTGCAGCTCAGGCATATAGCCTGCCGCGCCATGAGCATGCTCTCCGGAGCCACTCTCGTACAACGCACAGGGATGTCTTAAGTGTCCGATTAAAGCGCTGACCTGACTCTATGAGGGCTGGGGCCCCGTCCTGGTGGCTTCGGAGGACCATCGGTTGTGGATGGTTGGGAACTCGGGGAGGAG
>NZ_VWMY01000040.1:102729-115666 GCF_008905045.1 Streptomyces albicerus | reverse complement strand
AGGAGCGGGGGTTCGGGGGCTGGCCCCCGACGGGGTCTGGGGCGGAGCCCCAGAAGGATGGGACGGGTAGGGGCGGCGGGGGCGAAAACCGCATGCCCGAGGCTGATGCGACCCACGGCCCCGGCGTGATCCTCCCCGTCCCGCGGAGCGTTTGGTGCACACTGGCTTGAATCCGCACCACCTCAGGGGAGCGCACAGTGACCGCGTCCATCGGAGAGGGACCGTACTGCCAGGCCCAGGTCGACCCCCTCGCAGCGCTGCGCGACCCCGGCGACCCGCCCTGGGACGTCTACCTCACCGGCACCGTCTTCCTCGACATCATCTTCACCGGACTGGACTCCGCACCGGTGCGAGGGACCGAGTCGTGGGCGCGCGGCATGGGATCGAGCCCGGGCGGCGTCGCGAACATGGCGACCGCGCTGGCCCGGCTCGGGCTGAAGACATCGTTGGCGGCGGCCTTCGGGGACGACCACTACGGGGAGTACTGCTGGGACGCCCTGGAACAGGGCGAGCACATCGATCTCTCCGCGTCACGCACGGTGCCGGGATGGCACTCGCCGGTCACCGTCTCGATGGCGTACGAGGGTGAGCGGACGATGGTCAGCCACGGGCACGAGCCGCCGCCCGAGGAGCCGGCTCCCGACTGCCCGCCACGCGCGCGTGCGGCCGTCGCCTCGCTGACGCCCGGCACGCGCGCGTCGTGGATCGCCGGAGCCGCGGGCAAGGGCACCCGGATCTTCGCCGACGTGGGATGGGACGACACGGGCCGCTGGGATCTTGCCGCGCTGCCTGATCTGGCGCACTGCGAGGCTTTTCTGCCGAACGCGGAGGAGGCCATGCGGTACACGGGCGCCTCCTGCCCCCGGGCGGCCGCCCGCGCGCTCACCGAGCACGTGCCGCTCGCCGTCGTCACTCTCGGTGCCGAGGGCGCGTACGCCGTGGACGGGAGAACCGGCGAGACCGCGGAGGTTCCGGCCATCGAGGTCGAGGCGATGGATCCGACCGGCGCGGGGGACGTGTTCGTCGCCGGGTTCGTGACGGGCACGCTGGCCGGCTGGCCGCTCGCCGACCGGCTCGCGTTCGCGGGGCTCACCGCCGCCCTCTCGGTCCAGGAGTTCGGGGGCTCCCTGTCCGCCCCCGGCTGGTCGGAGATCGCCGCGTGGTGGCGCCGCGTGCAGTCGTACGACCACCAGGATCCGGCGGCGCTCGGCAGGTACGCCTTCCTGGAACCCCTCCTTCCGGGGACGGCCCGGGCGTGGCCCCTGCGGCGGGCCGTGCCGACGATCGGGTTCCGCAGATCTGCCTGAGGCCATGGGTGCGGTGGAAAAGTCCTACGGCGTTGTCGGTGGCCCGTCGTACTCTTGGAAGCACAAGGCTGCCGTACTGGCAAGCGTGCCTCACCGAGGAGGATGAGCAGGCCTACAGAGCCGGCCCATGACGCAGACACCCACAGCTCACACCCCCGCGCAGGGGCAGTCACGAGCACAGTTCACGGTTCCCCCCAAGCACCCCATGGTGACGGTGCTGGGTTCCGGAGACGCCCTCCTGCGCGTGATCGAGAAGGCCTTCCCGGCGGCCGACATCCACGTCCGGGGCAATGAGATCAGCGCGGTCGGCGACGCCCGTGAAGTGGCCCTCGTCCAGCGCCTGTTCGACGAGATGATGCTGGTGCTCCGCACCGGACAGCCGATGACGGAGGACGCAGTGGAACGCTCGATCGCCATGCTCAGGGCGAGCGAGAACGGGGAGGGCGACGGCCAGGAGACTCCGGCCGAGGTGCTCACGCAGAACATCCTGTCCTCGCGCGGCCGCACGATCCGCCCCAAGACGCTCAACCAGAAGCGGTACGTCGACGCCATCGACAAGCACACCATCGTCTTCGGCATCGGCCCCGCCGGTACCGGCAAGACCTACCTCGCCATGGCCAAGGCCGTGCAGGCGCTGCAGTCCAAGCAGGTCAACCGCATCATCCTGACCCGGCCCGCGGTGGAGGCGGGAGAGCGGCTCGGCTTCCTGCCCGGCACGCTCTACGAGAAGATCGACCCGTACCTGCGCCCTCTGTACGACGCGCTGCACGACATGCTCGACCCGGACTCGATCCCGCGGCTGATGGCGGCGGGGACGATCGAGGTCGCGCCGCTGGCGTACATGCGCGGCCGGACGCTGAACGACGCCTTCATCATTCTGGACGAGGCGCAGAACACGAGTGCCGAGCAGATGAAGATGTTCCTGACGAGGCTCGGCTTCGACTCGAAGGTCGTCGTCACGGGTGACGTCACCCAGGTCGACCTGCCGAGCGGCACCAAGTCCGGTCTGCGTCAGGTCCAGGAGATCCTGGAGGGCCTCGACGACGTCCACTTCTCGCGGCTCACGTCCCACGATGTCGTACGGCACAAGCTGGTCGGCCGTATCGTCGACGCGTACGAGAAGTACGACAACGAGAACGGCACGGAGAACGGCACCCACAAGGGCCGTAACAAACGGAAGTAGACCAGCGCGACCATGTCGATCGACGTCAACAACGAGTCCGGAACCGAGGTCGACGAGCAGGCGATCCTCGACATCGCCCGCTACGCGCTCGCACGGATGCGAATCCACCCGCTCTCCGAGCTCTCGGTGATCGTCGTGGACGCCGACGCCATGGAGCAGTTGCACATCCAGTGGATGGACCTGCCCGGTCCGACCGATGTCATGTCGTTCCCGATGGACGAGCTGCGGCCGCCGTCGAAGGACGACGACGAGCCGCCGCAGGGGCTGCTCGGCGACATCGTGCTCTGCCCGGAGGTCGCCGAGCGGCAGGGCAAGGAAGCCTCGACGGAGCACTCCATGGACGAGGAGCTCCAGCTCCTCACCGTCCATGGAGTGCTGCATCTGCTCGGCTACGACCACGAGGAGCGCGACGAGAAGGTCGAGATGTTCGGCCTGCAGGCGGCCATCGTGGACGGCTGGCGCGCGGAGAAGGGCCTGACCGGCCCGTCCCCGGCCCCGACCGTCTCATGAGTCCCCAACTCGTCGTAGGCGCCATCACCCTCGTCGTGGTCGCCTGGCTCGCCGCCTGCGCGGAGGCCGGTCTCGCCCGCGTCTCCAGCTTCCGCGCCGAGGAGGCCGTACGGTCCGGGCGGCGTGGCAGCGCCAAGCTGGCCCAGGTCGCCGCCGACCCGACCCGCTATCTGAACGTGGCGCTGCTTGTGCGCGTCGCCTGCGAGATGGCGTCCGCCGCGCTCGTCACATACGCCTGCCTGAAGGAGTTCGACGAGACCTGGGAGGCGCTGGCCGTGGCCATGGGCGTCATGGTCCTCGTCTCGTATGTCGCGGTCGGTGTCTCGCCGCGCACGATCGGGCGCCAGCACCCGATGAACACGGCGACGGCTGCCGCGTACGTGCTGCTTCCGCTGGCACGGATCATGGGGCCGATTCCGCCTCTTCTGATCCTCATCGGCAATGCCCTCACGCCCGGCAAGGGTTTCCGGCGCGGGCCCTTCGCCTCCGAGGCCGAGCTGCGGGCGCTGGTCGACCTCGCCGAGAAGGAGTCGCTCATCGAGGACGAGGAGCGCCGCATGGTGCACTCCGTCTTCGAGCTGGGCGACACGCTCGTCCGGGAAGTCATGGTCCCGCGTACGGATCTGGTGGTCATCGAGCGCTACAAGACGATCCGGCAGGCGCTGACCCTGGCCCTGCGGTCCGGCTTCTCGCGCATTCCCGTCACCGGGGAGAGCGAGGACGACATCGTCGGGATCGTGTACCTGAAGGACCTCGCCCGCAAGACGCACATCAGCCGGGACGCCGAGAGCGAGCTGGTGTCGACGGCGATGCGGCCCGCCGCGTTCGTGCCCGACACGAAGAACGCGGGTGACCTGCTGCGCGAGATGCAGCAGGACCGCAATCACGTCGCCGTCGTCATCGACGAGTACGGCGGCACGGCCGGCATCGTCACCATCGAGGACATCCTCGAGGAGATCGTCGGCGAGATCACCGACGAGTACGACCGTGAGCTGCCCCCCGTGGAGGACCTCGGCGACGACCGCTACCGGGTGACCGCGCGGCTGGACATCGGGGACCTCGGGGAGCTGTACGGCTTCGAGGCGTACGACGACGAGGACGTCGAGACGGTGGGCGGTCTGCTCGCGAAGGCGCTCGGACGGGTGCCGATCGCCGGGGCCTCGTCCGTGGTCGAACTGCCCGACGGGCGCGAGCTGCGGCTGACAGCGGAGGCCGCGGCGGGACGCCGGAACAAGATCGTCACGGTGCTGGTCGAGCCCGTGGGCCCGGTCGAGCCCCCGGAGGAGGAGAAGCCGGAGTGACCCCGCAGGAACTGCGCACGTTCTGTCTGTCCTTCAACGAGGCCGTCGAGGACTTCCCGTTCAACCCGGAGACCTCCGTCTTCAAGGTCCTCGGCAAGCTCTTCGCCCTGACGAACCTGGGCGCGCGGCCCCTCACGGTGAACCTGAAGTGCGACCCCGACGACGCGGTGCGGCTCCGCGGCGAGTACGAGGGTCTGATCGTCCCCGGGTACCACATGAACAAGCGGCACTGGAACACGGTGACGGTCGACGGCGAGCTCCCGGACCGGCTTGTCAGGGAGCTCATCGAGGACTCGTACGACCTCGTCGTCGCCGGTCTGCCGAGGGCCGAGCGGCTGCGGCTCGACCGGCCCTGAGCCTCACTCGTCCGTAACCGGCCGTGCGCGGGCTCATGTCGAGCCGGGCGCCGGTCTCCCGGTCGGACACTCGTTCTCTCTCGTCTCGCCTGCCCTTTTAGTGAAGACCATCGGGGGAACTCGGCCGGCGAGACAGGCGATATCGGGGAAGGCGATGTCGCGGAAGGCGAGGAGTCATGACTCAGCAGAAGTCGTCGTCGGACCTTCCCGAACCACTGCGGGTCGCGACCGCGGCGCTGCGGAAGGTACCCGGCGCCGGGACGGTGAGCAGGGGCGCCGAGGAAGCGCTGGACAGGATCGGAGCCGTGTCGCCGCGCGGCCGGCGGTGGGCGGTGTACACCGGTGCCGGGGTGCTCGGCGTGGCCGGTGTCGTGGAGTGGCCCATCGCCGTCACAGGAGCGGCCGTGGCGTGGCTCACGCAGCCACGGCACGAGGAGTCGGCGAGCTCTGAGACGACCGGGAAGTCCACGGGTTCCGGAAGCAGGACGTCGTCCGCCCGGCGGAAGACGGCCACGGGTCAGAGGAAGACATCCGCGGGTCAGAGGAAGACGTCCACTGGTCCGAAGAAGGCGTCCTCCGGCCAGAGCAAGACCACCCGGAGCAAGGCCTCTCAGAGCAAGGCCAAGGCCTCCCAGAGCAAGGCCTCCGCGGGCAGCGGTCGCTCTCGTACCGCCGGCTGAGGGGCACACAATGGTTCTCGGGCTGCTGACGCGTCCGTCGGCCGCCGCCGTCGGGCTCGTGTCGGCCGGGCCCCGGCTGCTCGCGCGAGGGGCCGCGCCCGCGGTGGGCACGGCCGCGCGGGCGGTGGCGGGCTCGGCACGGGCCGGCGTACGGAGCGCGGACACCGCGGTACGGGTCGTGCGGGTCGCCCGCAACGCCCTGCCCGGCGCCGGCCGCCCCTGGCGGTCCGGCACGCGGGCACACCTCGCGCTGCGGCCCGCGGCGCCGGACCGGGTGCGGCGCCACGGCGGGACGGAGGGCGCGGCGCGCCGGGTGGCCGAGGCACTGACGAAGCGGCCGGACGTGGCGTTCGCGTACTGGGACCGAGGGCTGGCCCGGCTGGTGGTGGCCGCGGGCGAGGACATGGTCACCGACGGGGTGGTGGAGAGGGCGACCGCCCTCGCGGAACGGTACGGACTCGAGCGGACCGACGAGGCGTCGACCGACAAGGCAGACGCGTCGGCCGACAAGGCAGTGGAGGAGTTCGCGCATCCGGGCGACCCGGCCAGGGTGCGGATCGCCGCGCTTGCGCTCGCCGCTGACGGGGCGGGCATCGCGGCTGCGCTGGTCGCGCACGCCCTGCGCCTGCCGCCGTCGCCCCGGCTGCTGACCGCGGTGGTGACGCTGCTGCGCGAGAACCCGCGCTTCCGCGCCTGGCTGCGCGTCCGGCTGGGCCGCTCCCGCATGGACCTGGCGCTGGCCGCCGCGAACGCCGTCGCCCACGGCTCGGGCCGGACGCCGACCGCCCTGGTGCTCGACGGGGCGCTGCGCGTCTGCCAGTTGGCGGAGACGGTGGCGCGGGCGGCCGCGTTCGACGCGGTCCAGGACCGGATGTGCGTGCCGGAGCGTGTCAGTGTGCCCGCTGACCCGTCCCTGCGCCCGTCGCCGCGGACCTCCCCGGCCCAGGACTACGCCGTCCATGCCGAGACCGGCAGCGTCCTGGGCGCGGCGTTGACGCTGCTGGTCAAGCATGACGGCAGGGAGGCGGCGGAAGCGGTGCTCGCGGGCTCGCCCAAGGCCGCGCGGTACGGGCCCGCCGCCTTCAACGCCGTACTCGGCGGCGCGCTGGCCCGGACGGGCGTGCTGGTGCGTGACCTGGACCGGCTGCGGCAGATCGAGATGGCCGACACGGTCGTCCTGCATCCGAGCGCGCTGCGAACTCCGGACGCGGGGGCGGACCCGTGGGCCGAGACCGTGCTGGACGCGGCACGCCTCGCCGGACTGCGTGTCGTGGTCGTGGACGATCCCGCGCTGGGCGACTTCACGAGTCTCGCCGACCAAGTCGTGGGCAGCGAGCGGCCGTTGGGCGAAGTGGTGGAGCGGCTGCGCGAGCAGGGCGGCACCGTCGTGACGGTCGCCCGTCCGCGGTCGACCGACGACACAGACAACACCGATGGCACTGACGACGCCGACCGCAACGACGCCGACCGCAACGACGCCGACCGCAGCGACGTCGACCGCAGCGACGACTCCGACGACAGCGACGTACTGACCGGGCTGCTCGCCGGTGACGTTGCTGTCGCTCTCGCGGACGGGGACGGCGCCGTGGTGTGGGGTGCGGACGTCCTCGCCCCGCACGGTCTGGCCGATGTGTGGCGGCTGCTGACGGCGGTTCCGGCGGCCCGCGCGGTCGGCCGCAGGTCCCAGACGCTGGCCCGGTCGGGGGCCGCGCTGTCCGGGCTGCTCGTGGCGGTGGGCGAGTCCGGCCGGGGGCGCCGTGCGGCGTTGCCCGGGCTGCGGCACGCACCGGTCGACGCGGCCGCGGCGGCGGCCCTGCTGACCGGGGCACGAGCGGCACTCGGCGTGGCCACGGCCCGCGCCCCGCACCCCCGCCCGCGGGTGGCCTGGCACGCGCTGGAACCGGCGGACGTCCGGGCCCGGCTGGAGAGCGAACCCGGCGCGGACACGACGCCGGTCGAGCAGGCAACAACCCAGGTACGCAAGGCAGTTGGAGCGGTGGGTCGGCAGCCCGTGCTGGCCCCGGTGCGCTGGTCGCTGCAGCTCGCCCGGGCCGTGCGCGGCGAGCTGGACGACCCGCTCACCCCGGTCCTGGCGGTCGGCTCGGCCGCGTCGGCGATCCTGGGCTCCGTCATGGACGCCCTACTGGTCGTCGGCGCCCTCGACCTGAACGCGCTGGTCGGCGGCGTTCAGCGGCTGCGGGCCGAGCGGGCCCTGTCAGGACTGCTCGCGGAGCAGAAACAGAAGGCGCGCGTCACGGAACGGCATGACGAGGGACCCGGCGAAACGGACGTGGCGGATGCCGAAGCCGAAGCACACACCGTGGACGCCGCCAAGCTCGAGCCGGGCGACGTGATCGAACTCAAGGCGGACGACGTCGTGCCCGCCGACGCCCGTCTCCTGTGGGAGGACGGACTGGAGGTGGACGAGTCCGCGCTCACCGGCGAGTCCCTGCCGGTGGACAAGCAGACGGATCCGACGCCGCGCGCCGCCGTGGCCGACCGCCGCTGCATGGTCTTCGAGGGCACGACCGTGGTGGCCGGACACGCCCGGGCCGTCGTGGTGCAGACCGGGGACGGCACCGAGGCGGCCAGGGCCGTCCACCTCGCCGCCCGCACGCCGCCGGCCGCCGGAGTGCAGGCCAGGCTCCAGGAACTCACCCGCAAGGCACTGCCGTTGACGATGGCGGGCGGGGCGGCGGTGACGGGTCTCGCGCTGTTGCGCGGCACGCCGATACGCCAGGCGGTGAGCGGCGGGGTGGCGGTGGCCGTGGCCGCGGTCCCCGAAGGGCTGCCGCTGGTGGCGACGGCGGCGCAGCTGGCGGCCGCCCGGCGGCTGAGCCGGCGCGGTGTCCTCGTCCGTGCCCCGCGCACCCTCGAGGCCCTCGGCCGCATGGACACCATCTGCTTCGACAAGACCGGCACCCTCACCGAGAACCGGCTGCGCCTGGTGCGGATCGCCGACGCCGACGGTACGGTCCGCACACCGGACGAGTCGGAGTCCGGGAGCACACTGCGCGTCGCGGCACGCGCCTGTCCCCGGCTGAACGGCGACTCGGGCCGGCCGGCGCACGCCACCGACGAGGCCGTCCTGGACGCGGCGGGGCCCGACCCGGACTGGACGCAGACCGAGAGCCTGCCGTTCGAGGCCGCCCGCGGATACGCCGCCGCCGTGGGCCGCGCCCCGGACGACGCACGCGTGCTCGTGGTCAAGGGCGCCCCCGAAACCGTCCTGCCCGCCTGCGCCGGCCTTCCGCCCCACGCGTCCGACGCGGCGCAGTCGCTGGCCCGGGACGGACTGCGCGTCCTGGCGGTGGCCGGGCGCCCGCTGGACGAGACCGAGAACGAGCCGGACGTACTCGAACAGCCCCTGGAGGGGCTTGAGTTCACCGGTCTGCTCGCGCTGGCTGACGTACCGCGGGACACGTCCACGGCCCTCGTGCAGGGTCTGCGGGAGGCGGGCGTACGGCCCGTCATGCTGACCGGTGACCACCCGCAGACCGCCCGCGCGATCGCCGCCGAACTGGGCTGGCCCAAGGACACGGCCGTGGTCACGGGCGACGAACTGGCCGCCGCGGACCGGTCGGTACGGTCCCGGATGCTGCGCGACGTGGATGTCGTCGCCCGGGTCGCGCCCGAGCAGAAACTCCAGGTCGTCGAGGCCCTCCGGGACGCGGGCCGGGTGGTCGGAATGGTCGGCGACGGCGCCAACGACGCGGCGGCCATCCGCTCCGCCGACATCGGCGTGGGCATCAGCGCCCGGGGCTCGGCGGCCGCGCGCAACGCGGCCGACCTCGTCCTCACCGGCGACGACCTGACCGTCCTCATCGAGGCGGTCACCGAGGGCCGCGCCATGTGGCACAGCGTCGCCGACGCCATCGCCATCCTGATCGGCGGCAACGCGGGCGAGGTCGGTTTCGGCATCGTCGGCACCCTCCTGTCGGGTGCCGCCCCGCTCTCCACCCGTCAGATGCTGCTGGTGAACCTGTTCACGGACCTGTTCCCGGCCATGGCGGTGGCGGTGACACCGCAGGAGGAGTCCCAGCAGGCATCCGGTGCGGAAGACGAGGAAACGAGCGGGGACGGGGGGAACAGCGGAGACAGCGGGGACGACGGACCCCTCGGTACGTCGCTGCTCGGCGCCCCGCTGATGCGCCAGATCCGCCACCGCGCCCTGATCACCTGTGTGGGAGCGACCGCGGCCTGGCTGATCGGCCGTTTCACCCCCGGTACGGCCCGCCGCTCCACGACGATGGCCCTGTGCGCCTTGGTCGGCACCCAGCTGGCCCAGACCCTGGCCGACCGCCGCCACAGCCCCCTGGTCCGCGTCACGTCCTTCGGCTCCGCCGCCGTCCTCGTGGCCCTCGTGCAGACCCCGGGCCCCAGCCACCTCTTCGGCTGCACACCCCTCGGCCCGGTCGCCTGGGCCGGCGTCGCCGGGGCGATCGCCTTCGCAGTGGCGGGCCAGGGAGCGCTGCCACAACTGGAGAGGGCAGTCCGCCACGTCGGGCGCAAGGTGCCGGGGTGAGGGGTGACGACCGAGGGAGCCGCCGAGATCGTACGGCCTCGGCGGCTCCCTGAGCGGCCTCGGACCCACCCCCGTCAGGCCCGGACCCACCCCCGTCAGGCCCCAGCCCGAACCTCCCGTCGCACGCGCGACGCGGAGCCGAGCCCCAGGGCGACGAGCACCGCCGTCCCCAGCACGATCGTCGCGTCCAGCGCCACCACCGTGTGGACGCCGGCCAGAAGGTCCGAGGACGTGGTCGCGAGGACGCCGAGCAGAGGGATGCCAACGGTGATCCCCACCTGCTGGGTCGACGTCACCAGGCCCGTGGCGAGGCCCTGTTCGTCGTCGGGGACGCCCGAGGTGACGGTCAGGCCGTACGAGATGATCGCGCCCAGGTGGAACATGCAGGCCACCGACACGGCGGCGGTGGCGAGCCAGACGGACCAGCCGCCGGTGCCCAGACCGAGCAGCGAGGCGATGAAAACGCCCTGGCCGACGAGCGAGCCGACCAGCGTGCGACGGGCGCCGATACGGCCGATGACCTTCGGGGCGTACGTGCCCGCCACCGCCGACATGACGCCCACGACGCCGAAGACCAGGCCCGTCTCGAAGGCCGAGAGCCGCAGGGTCTCCTGGAGGTACAGCGTCAGGACGAAGATGACCGTCGACATCATCGAGAAGGTGACCAGGCCGCCCAGGTTGCCCCACGCCACCGTGCGGCGGCGCAGCATCGGGAGCGAGACCAGCGGCTCGGCCGTGCGGGACTCGACGTACCCGAAGAGCGCGAGCAGCACGACCCCGGCGACCAGTGCCGCGATCACGTCCGCGCTGCCGAAGCCGCGTTCCGCCGCCGTCGACAGGGCGTAGATCAGCGAGAGCAGGCCGCCGGTGACGGTCACCGCGCCGGGGACGTCCAGCCGGGGGCGCTTCTCGTTGCGGGACTCGGGGAGCAGGCCCGGCGCGAGCGGCAGCACGATCAGGGCGAAGAGCGTCAGCAGGCCCATCGTGGAGCGCCAGCCGAACGCGTCGGTGAGGACACCGCCCGCCACCATGCCGACGGTGAACCCGAGCGAGAGCAGCGTGCCGCTGATGCCGAGAGCGCGGTCACGGGCCGGGCCCTCCGGGAAGGTCGTCGTCAGCAGGGACATGCCGGTCGGCACGATCGCCGCCGCGCCCAGCCCCTGCAGCGCCCGTCCCGCCAGGAACGACGCCGGATCCCAGGCGAACGTCGCGAGCAGCGAGGCCGCGCCGAAGAGGGCCAGCCCGGTGAGGAACAGCCTGCGGCGCCCGTACAGGTCGCCCATCCGCCCGAAGAGCAGCAGGAAGCCGCCGGACGGCAGCGCGAACGCCGTGACCGCCCACTGGAGGGCGGACTGGCTCATGCCCAGGTCCTGACCGAGGACCGGCAGTGCCACGTTCAGCACGGAGAAGTCGAGCGCGACCATGAACTGGGCCGCGCAGAGGACGAAGAGGACGAGTTTGTCGCGGGGGGACAGGCGGGGGTCGGACGGGGCCGGGGCCGTCGTCGTCGGTACGGGGCCGGTGAGGGCGGTGTCCGTCGCGGTATCGGGCGCGGTGTCGGTGGTGGCGTCTGTCGGCATGGCACGAGCTTGTGGCCGTCGGAATATCCGTGGGGAGCCGGAACTTATGCTGGTGGCCGCAACACCAGCCACCAGAAGGGGGATTCGTACGTGGCTGAGGACGCGCTCAAGACCCGTCGGCTGCGCGAACTGCGGGAGTTCCTGATGAGCCGCAGGGCGCGGGTGTCCCCGGCCGAGGCAGGCCTGCCGGACGGCGGGGCCCGTCGTCGCACCCCCGGGCTGCGCCGCGAGGAGGTCGCCGTGCTCGCGGGCGTCGGCGCGTCCTGGTACCAGTGGCTGGAGCAGGGGCGCGACATCTCCGTCTCACCGCAGGTCCTCGACTCGGTGGCCCGCGTGCTGCGGCTCAGCAACGCCGAGCGACGCCATCTCTACGCGCTCGCCGGGCTCAACCCGCCCGCGCCCGAGGTCGCCCCCGAGGACCGGGACATGTGCGACGGGCTGCGGCGGCTGATCGATACGTGGATGCCGTATCCGGCGCACATCATGGACCCGTACTACAACTGCGTCATGTACAACGACGCCGCCGGGACGGTCCTCGGCATGCGTCCCAAGGACGCGCAGAACTGCATCCTCGACTTCTTCACCGACCCCCTCTACCGGGGGCGGTCCCGGACCTGGGCGCAGAACGCCCGCACGGTCGTCGCCCAGTTCCGTGCGTCCTGCGCCGCCGCCCCCGACGACGAGGGTTTCCAGGAGGTACTGGCTCGGGTGAAGGCCGCCAGCTCCGAGTTCACCGAGTTGTGGGAGCGGCGGGACATCGAGGATCCGGGGCAGACCCGCAAAGAGCTGGACCATCCGCTGGTCGGGCTGCTGATCGTCGAGGCCACCGCCATGAAGGTGCCGGCGCGACCCGATCTCACCATCGTGCTGCACACGCCGCTGCCCGAGGCGAACACCGCGGCGAAGCTGGAGTGGCTGGCCTCGGCGGAGGGGCGGCGCGGGTCGATGTATCCGGTGGCCGGTTAGCGCGGATGGCTGTGCAGCTCGTATGACTGTGAAGCGCGTATGACGGTGCAGGGTGTGCGGCTGTGCCGGGCGTACGGCTGGGCGGTGTCGCGTACCGCCGCGCGGGGCTCGGGCGGGGCTTCGTATGCTCTGGGCATGACCGACAGCACCGCGCTCGATCCCGAGGACCGCAAGATCGTCACCCTGGCCCGTTCCGCGCGGGCCCGTAACGGTGTGCCCGAGGGGGCCGCCGTACGCGACGAAACCGGCCGTACGTATGTCGCGGGCACCGTCGCCCTGCCCTCCCTGCAGCTCAGCGCGCTGCAGACCGCGGTGGCCATGGCCGTGGCCTCCGGGGCGAAGTCGTTGGAGGCGGCGGCGGTGGTGACCGAGGCGGAGTCCTTGGCGGACGGCGACCGGGCGGCTGTGCGGGACCTTGGCGGGCCCGGGACGCCTGTGCTGGTCGCGGGGCTGGACGGGGCGCTGCGGGAGCGGGTGACGACGGGCTGAGGCCCGGGCGTTTTCCTATTCCCAACCCCACCCCCAGGTA
>NZ_VWMY01000040.1:0-102633 GCF_008905045.1 Streptomyces albicerus | reverse complement strand
GAGGAGCGGGGGTTCGGGGGCTGGCCCCCGACGGGGTCTGGGGCGGAGCCCCAGGGGATGGGACGGGTAGGGGCGGCGGGGGCGAAAACAGCCCACCGGCCAACTTCGGCCACATCCCCACCCCCCGGAAGAATCCCCACCACTTCTCTTGCAATCCCGAGCTGCCCGCGCATCAATGGACCGCAGCTCTTCCGACGGACCGTCAGATTCGTCGCCGCGCAGCGTGCCGCACACCGCTCGCGGTGTCTGGTCCGTGCGCACGTGAATCCCCACACCGTCGCCGGTCGACGAGCAGAGACCGGCGGCAAGCACACGTACCCGCACGACGGCGCGCCCGTCGGCCATCCCCACATGGCAATTCCCGTACAAGGGAAGGGAAACCAATGAGATGTAAGCGACTCGGACTCGGTGCGGCGTTAGCCGCCGGCACCCTCGCGGTGACGGGCCTGGCCTTCGCGCCCACCGCCGCGGCAGTCGTCCCCCAGACGGCGACCATCCAGGCGACCTGCAGCATCGGCGGCTCCGGCGAGGCCACCCTCACGGCCACCCAGAGCGGCACCACCGCGACCATCACGCTCAGCGCCTCCGAGATCACCGCCCCGATAGCCATCGCCGAGGACTCGATCAACTCCACGCTCACGATGGTGAAGGCGAGCGGCGGCACCACGGCCTTCACCGGCACTGAGAATCCCGCGATGGCAGCCGGTGACGGCGTCAGCGTAGGCCCCCTGACCGGCACCGTGGCTGCCGGTGACAGCCTGGAGGCGAACGGCGGCTCCCTGCAGATGCAGGTCTTCGGGATCACGATCACCTGTACGGCGAACGGCCCGCAGTCCCCGGGTCCGTTCGTGTTCGAGTAAGTCCGGTACGAGTAAGCACCCGTGTGTGAGGACCGGTGCCGCCCGCGCGCAGCGGCACCGGTCCTTGTGGTGTCCGGAGCTCAAAAGCCCTGTGGAGCAAGGAAGTCGACAGAAACTGATGACCCATCAGTTCAGTTTCGACGACTCCATTGACTTTTCACACAACCCGCACATCAATGGCCCCCTGTCGGCGCAGAAGAACGCGGAAGAGCCGCTGCGCCCGCATCATCAGGAGGGCAACCATGGGCTCAGAAACCCGAAGACGTCGCCGCTGGGCGGCACTTCTCGGAGCGACCGCACTCGCGGTCACCGCGGGAGGCGCACTCGCCTGCCCCGCGAGCGCGGAGCCGCAGCAGGTCGACTTCGCCACGCACTGCGTCCCGCCGCCCATCGCGGGCATCCCCCCGATCGACGGCACGACCACCGCCCGGATCACGGTGGACAACCCCGCGCCCAAGGTCGGCGACACGGTCACCGTCACGTACACGGTGGTCAAGCCCGCCGCGAGCAACCCGGTCGACCTCGCCCTGCCCGCCGACATCATGACGCCCACCGGCAAGGTCGCCCTCGGCGGCGCGCAGACCGGTGACATCACGGTCGCGGGACCGAAGAAGAACGACCCGGTGCCGGGGAAGGGCGCCTTCCCGCCGTTCTCGATGACCGGCACCTTCACGGTCACCGCACCTGGCGCGATCACCCTCTCGCCCGGCGACTACAACATCCACACCAGCTACATCATGGAGCTGGACACCCCGTGCACGGTCACCAACCCGCCCGCCCCCGTCTCCGAGACGATCACCGCCACGGATGGCGGCGGACAGACCAACAACCGTGCCATCACGCTCGGTTCGGCCTCCGGGAAGCCCGGTGACAGCGTCACCGTCACCGGTACCGACTTCAGCCCCGGTGCCTCCGTCACCCTCGCCGGACGGGCCGGAGCCACCGAGACCGCCGACAAGGCCACCGCCACCGCGGACGCGCAAGGCTCCTTCAGCGGCAGCCTGGCCGTCAGCGACAAAGCGACGACCGGTGTCGTCGCGTACGAGGGGAGCGCATGGAGCGCGGAGAAGGGCGCCGGTCCCGCCGCCTACGTCGTCATCGACGACACACCGCTTCCCGCCGACAGCCAGAAGCTCAACTCCTCGGTCAAGGCCGGGACGTTGTCCATGACCCAGGCCGGCGACACCGTCGAACTCGCGGCGGTCGACTACGGCAAGGGCGGCTTCTCGCGCGGCTCCCTGCAGACGGTGACCGTCAAGGACTTCCGCGGCGGACCCGCGGGCTGGTCCCTGACCGGCAAGGTCACCGACTTCACCGGTCCCGGCGGGGCGAAGATCGACGCCGCCAAGCTGGGCTGGACCCCGGTCTGCACCACCAAGGCCGGCAGCCCGAGCACCTGCCAGGCCGGTTCGCCCGGCTCGGTCGGCAGTGCGGGAGCGACCCTGGCGTCCGCCCCCAACGGCACGCTCACCGGTGGTGAGTTCACCGTCGACGCCCGGCTCTCGCTGAACGTCCCGGCGTTCACCCCGCCCGGTGCGTACTCCGGCGTGCTGACGCTCACGCTCACCTGAGCATCACCTGACCGACACCTGAGCATCCGTCAGCAGGGCCGTCTCATCGGTGGGTCGGGCGCGCACCCGCCCGCCCACCACGTCCGACTCGCCTCCGGGGGTCCGCACCCATGCGCAAGCCGTCCGCCCGCCACCTGTTCCTCGTGTTCCTCTCGTGTCTCCCGCTCGCCCTGCTCACCTGCGTCGCCACGCCCGCGTACGGCGCCGACAACGGCAGCTGGTCCGTCTATCCGGTCTCGAGCGACCTCGCCTCACGGCCGTACTTCCATCTCTCCGCCGACCCGGGCACGACCCTCGAGGACAAGGTCACCGTCACGAACAAGACCGGACGGCCGCTCGCCTTCCGGCTGTACGCGGCCGACGCGTACAACACCGAGCGGGACGGCGGGTTCGCGGTGCGCACGCGGCAGGAGAAGCAGCGGGGCGTGGGGGCGTGGGCGAAGCCCGCGAAGTCCCGGGTGACCGTTCCCGCGCACGGCTCGGTCACCGTGCCGTTCACGATCCGAGTGCCCGAGCAGGCCGAACCCGGCGACCATCCGGGCGCGCTGGTCGCGCTCGACGAGCGGATCGACGAGGGGGAGGGGGCCGTCGAACTCGGCGTGCAGCGGGCCGTCGGCGCCCGGATCTACCTGCGGGTCGGCGGGCCGACCGTGCCCGCCATCGCCGTCGAGCAGGTCCGCGTCACCCACCACCAGCCCCTGGTCCCCGGCACGGGCGACAGCACGGCCACCGTCTCGTACACCCTCCACAACACCGGCAATGTCACCCTCAACCCCAAGGTGGAGCTGAAGGCGGAGGGCCTCTTCGGCCGTACGCTGCTCTCCCGCGACCTGGCGAAGATCCCCTCGGAGCTGCTGCCCGGCCAGCGCGTACGGCTCAGCGAACCGTGGCGCGGGGCGCCCCGACTCGACTGGGGAGACGTGACGTTGACGGCCAGCGCGCAGGACACCCGCGAGTCGGCGAGCACGTCGTTCTTCGCGCTGCCGTGGCTGGTCGCGGTGGTGCTGGGGGCGGGGATCGCGGGAGCGGTGGTGGTGATCAGAGTGCGTCGGGTCCGCGCTCACCCGTC
This sequence comes from Streptomyces albicerus, assembly GCF_008905045.1. Classification (GTDB taxonomy): domain Bacteria; phylum Actinomycetota; class Actinomycetes; order Streptomycetales; family Streptomycetaceae; genus Streptomyces; species Streptomyces albicerus. The sequence continues at coordinate 99,133 of NZ_VWMY01000040.1, read as the reverse complement.
CGTACCCGCACCACCGTCTCCACCGGCACGACCCACACCTTCCCGTCGCCGATCTTCCCCGTCTGCGCGGCCTTCACGATCGCCTCGATGACGGTGTCGGCGGCCGCGTCCTCGACGACGACCTCGATACGGACCTTCGGGACCAGGTCGACCCGGTACTCGGCGCCGCGGTACACCTCCGTGTGGCCGCGCTGGCGCCCGTACCCGCTGGCCTCCGTGACGGTCAGCCCGTGCACGCCGATTTCCTGGAGGGCGGTCTTGACCTCGTCGAGTCGGTGCGGCTTGACGATCGCGGTGATGAGTTTCATGCCTGGTCTTGACCTTCTGAGCGGTGCGGACGAGGGACGAGGAGACCGGGGCGCCGTGGCCCGGGTCCTCGTGATCGTAAGCCGTCCCGGCGTGCACCGTAAGGTCCCGTGGGATTCGCGTGCGGCGGGGCTCCGATGATCAGGGACAATGGGCGTCATGAGCGTTCGTACCCAGTCATCCGAGCCGCCGGAATCCTCGGGGGCACCCCATCGCGCGGGCTTCGCCTGCTTCGTGGGCCGCCCCAACGCGGGCAAGTCCACCCTTACGAACGCTCTGGTCGGCCAGAAGGTGGCGATCACCGCCAACCAGCCGCAGACGACCAGGCACACGGTACGGGGCATCGTGCATCGGCCGGACGCCCAGCTGATCCTGGTGGACACCCCGGGGCTGCACAAGCCGCGCACCCTGCTGGGCGAGCGGCTGAACGACATCGTTCGGACGACGTGGGCCGAGGTCGACGTGATCGGGTTCTGCCTGCCCGCGAACGAGAAGCTCGGGCCCGGTGACCGCTTCATCGCGAAGGAACTGGCGTCCATCAAGAAGACGCCGAAGATCGCGATCGTCACGAAGACCGACCTCGTGGACAGCAAGACGCTTGCCGAGCAGCTCATCGCCATCGATCAGCTCGGCAAGGAGCTCGGGTTCGAGTGGGCCGAGATCGTGCCGGTGTCCGCGGTCGGCGACAAGCAGGTGGATCTGCTGGCCGACCTGATCGTCCCGCTGCTGCCGGAGGGGCCCGCGCTCTACCCCGAGGGCGACCTCACGGACGAGCCCGAGCAGGTCATGGTGGCCGAGCTGATCCGGGAGGCCGCGCTGGAGGGGGTGCGGGACGAGTTGCCCCACTCCATCGCCGTCGTCGTCGAGGAGATGCTTCCTCGCGAGGACCGGCCGGCCGACAAGCCTCTCCTCGACATCCATGCCTTCGTCTACATCGAGCGGCCCAGCCAGAAGGGCATCATCATCGGGCCCAAGGGCAAGCGGCTGAAAGAGGTCGGCATCAAGTCGCGCAAGCAGATCGAGGCGCTGTTGGGCACGCCGGTGTTCCTGGACCTTCATGTGAAGGTCGCGAAGGACTGGCAGCGCGATCCCCGACAGCTGCGCAAGCTGGGATTCTGACGGCGAGGGCTGCGCCCCCGCTGAAGATCAGCCCCTCCGGCGTTTGAGGAGCGGGGGTTCGGGGGCCGGCCCCCGACGGGGTCTGGGGCGGAGCCCCAGGGGACGGGAATGGGTAAGGGCGGCGGGGGCGAGAACCCCCTCCCTCAGCGGGGCGACAGATCCTGGAGCCCCACCACGCGTAGGAGCTGAAGCCGTTCGTACGCCTCCGTGCCGGGGCGCGCGCTGTGCACGAGCAGCATCTGTTTCTCGCCCGAGACCAGCATGATCTCGCAGTCGAGCTCCAGCAGCCCGACGAGCGGATGCAGGAAGCGTTTCGTCGACGCCCGCCGCACCGCGACCTCGTGCGTCTCCCACAACCGCTCGAACTCCTCACTGGACGCCCGGAGTTCGGCCACCAGTTTCGTCACGGCGGAGTCGTCGGGGCGCGCCGCCGTCACCGAGCGCAGATGGGCCACGTGGGAGCGGGCGAGGCCCGCGTGGTCCTCGGCAGGGAACAGCTCGCGGGCGCCGGGGTCCGTGAAGAAGCGGCGTACGACGTTGTCGCCGTGCGCCTCGCCCACCAGCGCCACGGCCATCGTGTTCTGGGCGAGCACGTCGCCGTGGTCGCTCATCACCTGCGCGGGCACGTCGTGCAGCCGGTCGAGGACGAGCAGCAGACCCGGGCGTACGTGGCCGGAGGTACCGCCGGAGCGGGGCGGCTCCTCGCCGGTCAGATGGAAGAGGTGGTCGCGCTCGTCGTCGGTGAGCCGCAGCGCCCGGGCCAGCGCGGCCAGCATCTGACGGGACGGGCGCGGGCCGCGCGACTGCTCGAGGCGCGTGTAGTAGTCGACCGACATGCCCGCGAGCGCCGCCACCTCCTCGCGGCGCAGGCCCGGCGTACGGCGTCGGGGGCCGGCCGTCAGGCCCACGTCGGAGGGCTCCAGGCGGGCGCGGCTGCGGCGCAGGAAATCGGCGAGGCCGGGTCGGTCCATGCCTCCAGGTCGGTCCATGCCTCCAGCGTGCGGCCTCGCTCCACAGTTATCCAGGGACTGCTGATCCCCTGATCGGGAGGTCTCTCCCGCCGGGCGCCGCCCCGTCCCACGCTGGCCGTACGAGAGCGGTTACGAGGGTGACGAGCGAGGAGCGGACGATGCTGACACTGGTGACGGGTGCGACGGGCGAGGTCGGGCGGCGGTTCGTGCCCCGGCTGCTGGCGCGGGCGGCGGGGGAGTCCGCCCGGCCCGGGGATCAGGTGCGGGTCCTGGTCCGGGACGAGGCGCGGGCCGACCGCCTCGCCGACCTGGGCGCGCAGGTGGTGGTCGGCGATCTGCGGGACGCCGAGACGCTGGGCAAGGCGCTCGCCGGGGCCGACTCGGTGGTGAACGTCGCGGCGGCGTTCCGAGGCGTACCGGACGAGGAGGCCTGGGCCGTCAACCGGGACGCGGCGCTCGAGCTGGGGCACGCGGCCGTCGTCTCCGGCGTACGGCGGTTCGTGCAGGTCAGCACGAACCTCGTGTACGGCACCGGACGGGGGCGTCCGCACACGGAGACCGACCCGACCGTGCCCGGCGGGCTCTTGTGGGGCGCGTACCCCGAGTCGAAGGCCGAGGCCGAGCGGGGGCTGCTGGCCCTGGAGGATCTGGACGTACGCGTCGGGCGCCTCGCCTTCGTCTACGGCGACGGTGACGCGCACCTCGCCCAGGCGATGCGGTGGGCGGGGAACTGGGCCGCGACGCAGCGGTTGCAGATGGTGCACCACGCGGATGTGGCGCAGGGGCTGCTCCGGCTGCTGTACGCCTCGGGGGCCGACGGGCGGATCTACAACATCGCCGACGACGCACCCGTGATGACGGTCGAGCTGCACTGGCTGAACGGGCTCGACGTTCCCGAGGAGCTGCAGGGGCGCGAGGACGCGGATCCCTGGCTCGGCATCGTCTCCACGGAGCGGATCCGGCGGGAGCTGGGGTTCCGGCCGCTGTATCCGAGCGTGTGGACGGCCCGGGACGCGGGCGTCCTCTGACCGAGGACGGAGTACGAAGTGGCGGGGCGGACGGGCGGACGGACTGACGGGGTACGGAGTCAGTCCACTCCCTTGATCCGGCCCACCAGCACCGCCCCCGCCAGGCCGATCACCGCCGCCACCCCGTACAGCACCCGGTAGCCGCCCAGGTACGTGACGATCGGGGCGGCCAGGGCGGGGGCGGCGACCTGGGGGATGGCGTTGGCCGCGTTGATGACGCCCAGGTCCTTGCCGCGGTCGAGGGCCTTCGGGAGGACGTCGGTCATCAGGGCGAAGTCGACCGAGGCGAAGACGCCGAAGCCGAGACCGAGGAGCGCCGCCGCGACGATGGTGCCGGGCCAGGTCGGCCAGACCGCGATCACTCCCGCCGCGATCGCCATGACGATGCCGGACCAGGTCACGAACGGTTTGCGGCGTCCCACCCGGTCCGACCACACCCCCGCGACCACGACCGTCGCGAGGAGCATCACCGCGTTCACCGCCGTCAGGATCAGGACGCCCCGCTCGGGGTCGGGGTGGTGCAGTCGGTCCCTCAGGTAGTAGAGGAGGTAGAGGACTCCGAGGCTGTTGCTCAGGTTGACCAGGAAGCGCGTCAGCCAGGCCCAGCCGAAGTCCGGATGGCGGCGCGGGCTCAGCCAGAAGCAGCCCAGGAAGGCGCGCCAGGACCAGGGCGGGCGGGCCTCCGGGGGCAGTCGTATGTCCCGGTGGCGGAGTACGTACGGCAGCACGCCCAGCAGCGTGAACGCCGCGCATGCCGCATACCCCGCCGTGACGCCTCCGGCCAGCGTCGCCAGGCCCGTTCCGCCGACCACGCCGAGGATCTGCGCGGCTCCCAACCAGCCGCCCACGGAACCCCGTTGGAGCCGCGGCACCCGGTCCGGCACCGCCGCGGTGACCGCCGCCCAGGCCGCGTTGAGGGTCAGTTGCGCCAGACACCAGCCCAGCGCCATGGTCCATGGACCACCCGCGGCCCCGAGGAGCAGCAGCGACAGCGCGCCGCCCGCCGCACCCGCCACGATCCACGGCGTACGGCGGCCCCAGCGGGCCGTCGTACGGTCGGACAGCGCGCCGAAGAACGGGTTCGCCAGCAGCGACACCACCGCGCCCACGCCCGTCACCCACGCCAGCAGCGTCTCCTTCGACATGCCCGTGCCGGGCGCGAAGTTCTCCGCCTGGGAGGCGAGCAGGATCTGCAACGGGCCGTACCAGCCCACCCAGATCGCCCAGTTGGCGAGCGAGAGAGACGTCGTCCAGCTCCGGCCCACCCGCTCGACGGGCTCGGCGAGCGCATCGGCCGACGAAGGCCCGTCCTGCGGCGGTGCCGTCACCTCTGCGCCCGCAACACGTCCCTCAGCCAGCCGTACGACGCCTTCGGGGTCCGCTCCAGCCCCGCGCCGTCCTCGAAGTTCACGTGCACGAGGCCGAAGCGGCGCGCGTACCCTTCCGCCCACTCGAAGTTGTCGAGCAGCGACCACACGAAGTACCCGCGGACATCCACGCCCTGCTCCAACGCCCGGTGCAGCGCCCGCAGATGACCGTCCAGGTACGCGATCCGCTCCTGGTCGTCGAGTCCCTCGTACGAGCAGCCGTTCTCCGTGATGACCACGGGCGGGAGCCGGTCGCCGTACCGCGCGCGGAAGTCCACCAGCAGCTCCGTCAGCCCCTCCGGGACCACCGGCCAGCCGAAGTCCGTGACCGGGTGGCCCTCGATCTCCCTTACGGAGAAGGGGAGTTCGGCGGGCATCGTCAGTCCGCCGAACTCGATCTCCGAGCCCTGGGGCGCGCCCACCTTCGTCGGCGCGTAGTAGTTGATCCCGTACCAGTCGACCGGCTCCGCGATGACCTTCAGGTCGGAGGCGACGTCCTCGGCGTCCCCGGGCATCAACTCGCCGATGCCTTCCGGGTATTGGCCCAGCAGCACCGGGTCCGAGAACAGCCGGTTGAGGAGTACGTCGTAGAAGCCGGCCGCCTCCAGGTCCGCGGGCTCCTGGGACGCCGGCCAGGTCGGGCCGTGCGAGTTGGCGATCCCGATGTCCGTGACTCCGGCCGCGCGCAGGGCCCGTACGGCCAGGCCGTGGGCCAACAGCTGGTGGTGGGCCACCGGCAGCGCGTCGAAGAGGAGCTGCTTGCCGGGCGCGTGCGCGCCCAGCGCGTGGCCCAACAGGGTGTGTTCCGCAGGCTCGTTGAGGGTGATCCACTTGCTGACGCGGTCACCGAGGCGGGCGGCCACGAGGGCGACGTACTCGGCGAACCGCTCGGCCGTGTCCCGGTTCAGCCAGTCGAGGGACACCGGGAGATCCCAGTGGAAGAGGGTCGGCACGGGCCGTATGCCCGCCGCGCACAGTTCGTCGACCAGGCGGTCGTAGAAGTCGAGGCCGCCGGGGGAGTTCACCCGCGGCCAGGAGATCGAGAAGCGGTACGCGTCCACGCCGAGGTCGCGCAGGAGTGCGACGTCCTCGGGGTAGCGGTGGTAGTGGTCGCAGGCCACGGCGGCCGTCGAGCCGTCCTTCACCCGGCCCGGTTCGGCCGTGAAGGCGTCCCAGACCGATGGGTCGCGCTCGTCCGCGGCGCCCTCGATCTGGTGGGCCGAGGTCGAGACTCCCCAGAGGAAGCCGTCCGGGAACTGGGGTATCGGGTTCGTCGCCATGCGCGCGATCATCCGTACCGGGGGTAACCGAAGTCAACGGGCTGGTGTGAACTAGGAGTTACGGCTTCCGACCGGGCGCCCAGGGGGAGGGGTTGTGCTGTGATCGCGCGACTGCCGGCCGTCTGTGGCTGGTCGCGCAGTTCCCCGCGCCCCTAGAGGGCGCTACGCGCCCTCCTTCAGGACCCTTGAGATCAGTTTGCGTTGCTCCTCCGTCAAGCGGGGGTCCGCGCAGTACACCGTTTTGTCGTTCACGGTGATCTGGTAGCTGAAGCCGTCCGGAACCCCGATGGGGGGCGTGCCCCGGCCGGACGCGATCGCGCGTTCGGCCAGGGTGTGCCACTCCTGGGCGTCGGCGCGGCCCGAGGTCTCCACCTCGGCGTGCCGGTCGATGCCCGCGAATCCGCCCGTGCGCCTCACCTGAATACGCATGGTTCCTGTCTAGTACGAAAGGGAGGCCGGGGCCACTTCACAGGGTCCGTACGCCGACCTGTTCCCAGCCCTTCGTGACGGCCTGCAGCTCCTCGCCCTCGCCGTACGAGGCGCGCGCCTTCGCCACGGTCAGCGTCGCGAAGTCCGTGAAGTTCGCCTTCGAGCCCAGCTCGCCGCCGGTCAGCACGTCGTACCAGATCCGCCCGGCCCGCTCCCACGCGTGCCCGCCGAGCGCGGTCGCGACCAGGTAGAAGGCGTGGTTGGGGATGCCGGAGTTGATGTGGACGCCGCCGTTGTCCCGGCCCGTCTGCACATAGTCGTCCATCGTGGCGGGCTGCGGGTCCTTGCCGAGCACGTCGTCGTCGTACGCGCTGCCCGGCTCCTTCATCGAGCGCAGCGCCTTGCCGGTGACGCGCGGCGCGAGCAGGCCCGCGCCGATCAGCCAGTCGGCCTCGGCGGCGGTCTGGCCGAGCGTGTACTGCTTGATGAGCGAGCCGAAGACGTCCGAGAAGTGCTCGTTCAGCGCGCCCGGCTGCCCGAAGTACGTGAGGTTCGCCGTGTACTGCGTGACGCCGTGCGCGAGCTCGTGGCCGATGACGTCGACCGGGATGGTGAAGTCGAGGAAGATCTCGCCGTCACCGTCGCCGAAGACCATCTGCTCGCCGTTCCAGAAGGCGTTGTTGTAGTCCTCGCCGAAGTGCACGGTCGCGTTCAGCGGCAGCCCCTCGCCGTTGATCGAGTTCCGCTCGTACGCCTTCAGGAACAGGTCGAAGGTCGCGCCGAGACCGGCGTACGCGCGGTTGACCGTGGCGTCCTTGCCGGGCTTGTCTCCCTCGCCGCGCACCTTCTTGCCGGGCAGGTCCTGCTTGTGCTTGGCGTCGTGGATCGTGCGGTTCGGCTGGTCCCCGGCGGCGGCCTTCGGCGGGGCGAGGGTGGGGGCGCCCAGGACTGTGGTCAGGCGGCGGTGGGTGCGCTCGAAGGCGTCGTGCTCCAGCGTGCGGCGCGCCTTGCCGGCGAGGGCGGGGTCCTCGGACTGGGCCAGGGTGTCGAGGACGTGAGGCGGAACGATGGTGCAGAAGACGGGCTCGAAGCCCCCGTTGGTCGTCATGCCCGGCACCATTGCACTGTGTGACTTGGCTGTCACTAGGGGCAACCATGATTGGTGAAATGCGGGGATGTGGGCGCCGTAGGGGTGGTCGCTGTGCTAATCGCCGCAGGCCGTCCGTGGTTGCTCGCGCCCACGCGGCGGAGCCGCAAAATGTCACAGTCCCGCGCCCCTGAAGGGGCGCGCCAATGCGGCCCCGTGTGACCTTGTGCACCTTTTGTTACGGATTTCGCCGCAGTCCCGCATACTGATACGGCACCCCGCACTGAGCGTGACTGGGCTAGCATGCGGGGCATCATGCGTTTTGGGATGCTCCTCCTTAGCTGCCGCGGTGAGGGCCTGTAGTCGAGGCCGACCCCCTCCCCGCGGAGTCTGGCGTTGCGCCGTCGGCCGTCCTTCCGGACACCACGAGGAGCCCTCGCATCATGGCGAACCGCCAGCAGCCCACCTCCATGCCGATCCACAAGTACCGCCCGTACGAGCAGGTCGACATCGCCGACCGGACGTGGCCGGACAACCGGATCACCGTCGCCCCCCGCTGGCTCTCCACCGACCTGCGTGACGGGAACCAGGCCCTGATCGACCCCATGTCGCCCGCGCGCAAGCGCGAGATGTTCGACCTGCTGGTGAAGATGGGCTACAAGGAGATCGAGGTCGGCTTCCCGGCCTCCGGTCAGACCGACTTCGACTTCGTGCGCTCGATCATCGAGGAAGAGGGCGCGATCCCCGACGACGTCACGATCTCCGTACTGACCCAGGCCCGCGAGGACCTGATCGAGCGGACCGTGGAGTCTCTGAAGGGCGCCAAGCGCGCGAACGTCCACCTGTACAACGCCACGGCCCCGGTCTTCCGCCGGGTCGTCTTCCGCGGCTCCAAGGACGACATCAAGCAGATCGCCGTGGACGGCACGCGGCTGGTCGTGGAGTACGCCGAGAAGCTGCTCGACGAGCGGACGACCTTCGGTTACCAGTACAGCCCCGAGATCTTCACCGACACCGAGCTGGACTTCGCCCTGGAGGTCTGCGAGGCCGTCATGGACGTCTGGCAGCCTGGTCCGGGCCGCGAGATCATCCTCAACCTGCCCGCCACCGTGGAGCGTTCGACGCCGTCCACGCACGCGGACCGCTTCGAGTGGATGTCGCGCAACCTGTCCCGCCGACAGTACGTCTGCCTGTCCGTCCACCCGCACAACGACCGCGGTACGGCCGTCGCCGCGGCCGAGCTGGCACTGATGGCCGGCGCCGACCGCATCGAGGGCTGTCTGTTCGGGCAGGGCGAGCGCACCGGCAACGTCGACCTGGTCACGCTGGGCATGAACCTGTTCTCGCAGGGTGTCGACCCGCAGATCGACTTCTCGGACATCGACGAGGTCCGGCGCACCGCCGAGTACTGCAACCAGATGGCGGTCCACGCCCGCCACCCGTACGTCGGCGACCTCGTCTACACCTCCTTCTCCGGCTCCCACCAGGACGCCATCAAGAAGGGCTTCGACGCCATGGAGGCCGACGCGGCCGCGAAGGGCGTCACGGTCGACGACATCGAGTGGGCCGTCCCTTACCTGCCGATCGACCCGAAGGACGTCGGCCGCTCGTACGAGGCCGTCATCCGCGTCAACTCGCAGTCCGGCAAGGGCGGTATCGCGTACGTCCTGAAGAACGACCACAAGCTGGACCTGCCGCGCCGGATGCAGATCGAGTTCTCGAAGATCATCCAGGTGAAGACGGACGCCGACGGCGGCGAGGTCACGCCGAAGGACATCTGGGCGATCTTCCAGGACGAGTACCTGCCCAACCCCCAGAACCCCTGGGGCCGTATCCAGGTCCGCAACGGCCAGTCCACGACGGACAAGGACGGCGTGGACACGCTGACCGTCGAGGCCGAGGTGGACGGCGTCGAGACCACCCTGGTCGGCACCGGCAACGGCCCGATCTCCTCGTTCTTCCACGCACTGCAGGGCATCGGCGTCGACGCCCGGCTGCTGGACTACCAGGAGCACACGATGAGCGAGGGCGCCTCCGCGCAGGCCGCCTCGTACATCGAGGTCGCGATCGGCGACAAGGTTCTGTGGGGCATCGGCATCGACGCGAATACGACACGCGCGTCCCTGAAGGCCGTCGTCTCCGCCGTCAACCGCGCCACCCGATAAGACCGTTCACCTGCTGTTTCTCCGGTCCCGTCCGCCACACAGGCGGGCGGGACCGCGGCACTTATCCGGCCATGTCCCGCGGCGGTCTCTACCTGGGTACTGACTCCGCCTCAACAATGTGGCTAACATCACGCCAACGCGGCGATGTTGCCGTGGGGTTACGGAGGTGCGACGTGCTGCCAGGATGGGGACGAAACGGCCGGTTTGTCCGCGTCGGCGCCATGAGTGTTTCGCGCATCCTCGGAACCCGTACGGCGTGGACCACCGTCGGTGACGGAGAGTTCTTCTGCCCCGGCTGCGGAGGCGACCGCAACTACCAGCGCCTCACCGGCCGCCGCCGCTTCACCTGCCTCGGCGTCCCGGTCCTCCCGCGCGGCGAGACGGGGCCCGTCGTCGAGTGCGCCGCCTGCCGCCACCACTTCAGCGCGGACGTCCTCGACCACCCGACCACGACCCGCTTCTCGGCGATGCTCCGCGACGCCGTCCACACCGTCGCCCTCGCCGTCCTCGCCGCCGGCGGCACCTGCGCCCGTACGTCCCTGGAGACCGCCGCGAGCGCCGTCCGCTCGGCCGGCTTCGACGACTGCACCGAGGAACAGCTCGCCGCCCTCGTCGAGGCCCTCGCCGCCGACACCGGCCGCATCCTCGGCGAGCCCTGCGGCCCCGGCCTGGCCATAGAGCTCCACGAGGCCCTGGACCCACTGGCCCCGCACCTCGCCCCCACCGGCCGCGAGGCCATCCTCCTCCAGGGCGCCCGTATCGCCCTGGCCGACGGCCCCTACACCCCCGCCGAACGCGAGACCCTCGCGACGGTCGGCGCGGCCCTGACCATCTGCGCGGACGACGTGACGCGGCTGCTGACAGCGGCCCGCACGCCGTCGTGAGCCTGCCGCGCCGTACGGCCCTCGTACTCCCCAGGGAGTAATCCAGCCCCGTAGTCGCCCCCGGCAGTACCCGCGACCTCGCCCTCCCGCCCGACGAATCGCGCGCCCCGCGCCGGGAGTCTGGTCATGTCCAGACACCCGTTCAAGGGAGGGGGACCCCGACATGGGGCCCGGAAAGACAACCACGCGTACGCGGCGACGAGCCGTGCCATGGGTGCTGCTCGGGCTCTGGGTGGGCCTGCTCGCCTTCGTGAGCCCGTTCGCGTCGAAGCTGTCCGACGTGCAGCACGACCGAGCCGTGGACTATCTGCCGGCGAGTGCGGACTCGACCCAAGTGGCCAAGATCCAGGAGCAGTTGCCGGGCGGCGAGACGACCGAGATCGTGCTCGTCTACCACCGGGACGGCGGGCTCACCGCGGCCGACCGTACGACGGCGCAGCAGCAGGTCGACGAGATCGCCGGCGCGAACCAGCTGACCGGGACACCCCGGGGGGTGCCGTCCGAGGGCGGGACCACCCTGATGTACCCGGTCGCCACCAACGAACCCGGCATCGACGAGGAACTGCGGGACGAGTTCGTCAACGACGTACGCGATGTCGCCCAGGGGGACGGCGGGCTGAGCGTCGACGTGGGCGGCCCGGGAGCGCTGGCCACCGACGCCGGTGAGGTCTACAACTCACTCGACGGCCCGCTGCTCTACACCACCGTCGGCGTGGTCGCCATCCTGCTGATCCTCATCTACCGCAGCCCGCTGCTGTGGCTCGTGCCGCTCGCCGTCGCGGGCGTCGCCAACTACCTCTCGATGAGTGTCGCGTACGGCCTCCACTCCGCGTTCGGCACGACCATCTCCGGCCAGAGCACGGGCATCATGACGATCCTCGTGTTCGGCGCGGGCACCGACTACGCCCTGCTGCTGATCGCCCGCTACCGGGAGGAACTGCGACGCATCGAGCGGCCCTACGACGCGATGCGGGCCGCCCTGCGCGGCTGCGGCCCGGCCGTCCTGGCCTCGTCCGGCACGGTCGCCGCCGGACTGCTGTGCCTGCTCGCCGCCGACCTCAACAGCAGCCGCGGCATGGGTCCGATGGGCACGGTCGGCGTGTTGTGCGCGCTCGTCGCGATGCTGACGCTGCTGCCCGCGCTTCTGGTGCTGTTCGGCCGCCGGGTGTTCTGGCCGCTGGTGCCCGCGTTCGGGAGCCGGCCGAAGGAGCGCCGGTCGCTGTTCGCCGCGATGGGCAGTTCCGCCGGGCGGCGGCCGCTGGCCGTGCTCGGGGGCGGTGTGGTCCTGCTCGGCGCCCTCGCGCTGGGCATGCTGAACCTGCCGGGGACGGTCAAGCAGGAGGACTCCTTCGTCGACAAGCCCGACGCGGTCGTCGCGATGCAGACGCTCGCCGCCGCCTACCCGGAGCGGAGCACCCAGCCGATCAACGTGATCACCCCCAGCGGGCAGGCCGACGCCACGCTGGCGAAGGTCCGAGGCCATGACGGCGTCGCCAGCGCCGAGCGGGGACGCAGCGGAGACGGCTGGACGGAGATCTCCGTCGTCGCGAAGGACGCGCCCCAGTCGGCGGGCGAGACCGCCACGATCGAGTCCCTGCGCTCCGAGCTCAAGGGCTCCTATCTGGGCGGTCCGAGCGCCGAGCAGATCGACCTGAAGGACACCAACTCCAGCGACATGAAGATCGTCGTGCCTCTGGTCCTCGCCTCCGTGCTGCTGATCCTGGTCGCGCTGCTGCGCAGCCTGGTCGCGCCGCTGCTGCTGGTGGTCGCCGTGATCGCGGTGTGGGGCGCGGCGCTCGGCATCGGCGGACTGGTCTTCGGCCCGGTCTTCGGCTTCGAGGGGGTCGATCCGGGGCTCGGACTGCTGTCGTTCGTGTTCCTCGTCGCCCTCGGCGTGGACTACGGCATCTTCCTGATGCACCGGATGAGGGAGGAATCCCTGGCGGGCGCCGAACCGGTGACCGCCGCGCTCACCGCGCTGCGGACGACGGGAGGTGTCATCGCCTCCGCCGGTCTCGTCCTCGCCGCGACCTTCGCGGTCCTGATGAACATGGGCCTGGTGCAGCTGGTCGAGCTGGGCTTCGTGATCTCCGTGGGAGTGCTGCTCGACACCTTCCTCGTACGGACGTACCTGGTGACCAGCGCCGGCGTCGCCCTGCGGCGGAAGGTGTGGTGGCCGGGCCGCCTGTCCCGCGAACCGGAGCCGGATCCTGATGCGCAGGAGCCGCCGCGACAGCCGGAGCCTGTCGCAGTTCCGTAGACACACTCGGGCGTCCCTCCTCTGCCGGAGGGGCGCCCGCCTGACGGAAGATGGAGCAGTGCCGCGTCCCCAATCCCTCATCGAGCGGGCCCTGACCGCCGTCAACCGCCCTCCGGCGGTCCCCTCCCTGCGCAACGACGCGCACCTCGCCGCCGCAGTGGTCGCCCTCACCACCGTCATGGCCCTCTTCATCAAGGACGGGCGCGACCCCGACCTCCTCGGGTGGACGCTGCTGCTCGGCGCGCACGTCCCGCTGATCTGGCGCCGGCGCTACCCCATGACCGCCATGCTGGCCGTGGTGGCCTGCGTCGCCCCGTACCACGCGCTCGACTACACCCACAGCGCCCCCGTCCCGGCGACCCTGCTCGCGCTCTACACCGTCGCCGTCACCGGCAGCGCCCGCCGCACCCTGCTCGTCGGGACCGTCCTCATCGGCACGACCCTCACGGTCAACGCGGTCACCAATCCGGACGGACTCGCCGAGATCATCCGCATCACCGGCTGGCTCATCTCCGTACTGCTCCTCGGCGGCTACATCCGCGTCCACCGCCAGTACCTCGCCTCCGCCCTGGAACGCGCCGAACGCGCCGAACGCACCCGCGAGGAGGAGGCCCGGCGCCGCGTCGCCGAGGAGCGGCTGCGGATGGCCCGGGACCTGCACGACCTGCTCGCGCACAGCATCACGCTGATCGGCGTACAGACGTCCGTCGCGGCCCATGTCCTCGCCGCCGATCCGGAACGCCTCGACCGGAAGGCCGTCGCCCAGGCGCTGGACGACATCGCGGGGACGTGCCGGACGGCTCGGGGGGAGTTGCGTACGACGCTGGAGGTGCTGCGGGCGAGCGATGTGAGCGTGGAGGGCGAGCTGGGGGCGGGGACCGGATCCGGTCCTGGCTCCGGCTGGGGTTCCGGTTCCGGGGACAGCCGTGGTCCCTTGCCCGGGCTCGACGGTCTCGCCGATCTCGCGGAGACGGCCCGGGCCTCCGGGGCGAAGGTCGAGCTGTCCGTTCGCGCGGACGGCGTACCGCCCTCGGTGGGAGCCGCCGCCTACCGGATCGTGCAGGAGGCCCTCACCAACGCCGTACGTCACGGGGGCCGCGACGATCTCACGGTCCGGGTGGGCCTGTGGACCGCGGACGGGGCTCTGCGGGTGAGCGTCTCGGACGACGGGACGGGCTGCACGACGGAGGCGTTCGGTGGCACGCCGGGGTTCGGACTCGTCGGGATGCGCGAGCGGGCCCGTAGCGTGGGCGGCACACTGGACGCCGGACCGGACCCCACCGAGGGCTTCGAGGTGACCGCCGCGCTGCCGCTGCCCCGGGAGGAGGCCCGATGACGATCCGCGTACTGCTCGCCGACGACCAGACCCTCGTACGGGCCTCCTTCGCGATGCTCGTCAAGTCGGCCGGGGACATGGAGGTCGTCGCCGAGGCCGGTACCGGGCGGGAGGCCGTGGAGCTGGCCCGGTCCGCGCGGGCCGATCTCGTCGTGATGGACATCCGGATGCCCGACCTGGACGGGATCGAGGCGACCCGGCTCATCGCCGCCGACGAGGATCTCGCGGGCGTGAAGGTACTCGTCCTGACGACGTACGACACCGACGAGCACATCGTCGAAGCGCTGCGGGCCGGAGCGTCCGGCTTCCTCGTGAAGGACATCAGGCCCGCCGAACTCCTGGACGCCATCCGGACGGTGGCCGCGGGGGAGTCCCTCCTCTCGCCCGGTCCGACCTCGCGGCTCATCGCCCGCTTTCTGCGCGCGCCCGATGCAGCGACGTCCTCGGTGGGCGGGCCGGAGGGACTGTCCGAACGGGAGCGGCAGGTACTCACGCTGGTCGCGCGCGGGCTCAACAACACGGAGGTCGCGGAAGCGTTGGGGCTCAGTCCGCTGACGGCCAAGACTCATGTCAGCCGGATCATGGGGAAGTTGGGGGCGCGGGACCGGGCGCAGCTGGTGATCGTGGCGTATGAGTCGGGGCTTGTGATACCTGGGGCTGTCTGAGTTCGCTCGGGGGCACGGCGTACGGCTCTCAACTCACTGTCGTCGCATGGCTATTGCTCTGTCCCTTGGTGCGCATTAGGTTCACCTGAGTCATCCCACGTCCCATGTCTGCCCTCGTGCACCCCCCCGCATCCTCAGGAGAAGCCGTGACCGCCACGAGTCGTCTCGTCGCCCTGGCCGCCGTGGCGGGGCTCACCGCCGGACTCGCGTCCACCGGTACCGCGTTCGCCGCGGAGCGGCCGGCGAGGGGATGTGTCTCCTCCGTTCCGTTCACGGCCGGGCAGAGCGGCTACGACACGTACCGCATCCCCGCCACCGTCACGACTCGCACCGGTGCGCTGCTCGCCTTCGCCGAGGGCAGACGCAACGGTGCCGGGGACACCGGGAACATCGACGTCGTGCTCAGACGGTCCGGTGACGGTGGCTGTACGTGGGGGCCGCTGACCGTCGTCGCCGCCGGCCAGGGGGACACACGGGGCAACCCCGCGCCCGTCGTCGATCCGCGTACCGGGAAGGTCGTTCTCCTCACGTCCTACAACAGCGGTGCGGTGACCGAGGCGCAGATCATGCGGGGGGAGGTCACGGCCGAGCAGAGCCGGCGGGTCTTCGTGCAGACGAGCCGGGACGACGGGCGGCGTTTCAGTGCTCCCCGGGACATCACCGGGGCGGTGAAGCTGCCGGGGTGGCGGTGGTATGCCACCGGGCCCGGGCACGCGGTGGCGCTCACCCGGGGGCCGCACGCCGGGCGGCTCGTCGTGCCTGCCAACCACTCGGCCGCGCCGCCGGACGGCTCCGCCGATACCGGGCAGGAGGCCAAGTACTACGGGGCTCACGCCATCTACAGCGATGACGGTGGGGGCACGTGGCGGATCGGGTTCGTGGACGACTCGTACGACGGGGTCGACAACTCCAACGAGAGCATTGCCGCCGAGTTGCCCGACGGGCGGTTGTACTTCAGTGCCCGGGACCAGCATGGGAGCAGTGTGGGGAACCGGCTCGACAGCTACTCCAGTGACGGGGGTGTCACGCTCGACCGGCCCTATCTGGTCCAGCCCACCCTCAACGACGTGCCCGTCGTCCAGTGCAGTGTGCTCCAGCTGAAGGGGGCCGGTGCTCCGTTGCTCTTCTCGGGGCCCTCCGTGCCCACGTCGCGGGAGGCCATGGCGGTCTGGCGCAGCGCGGACGCGGGGGTGACCTTCACCAAGGCGAAGACCCTGTCCACGCGGCGGGCCGCGTACTCCGACCTCGTGCAGTTGGGCGGGGACAAGGTCGGGATTCTCTATGAGACGGGCGTGGCGGGGACGTACGAGACGATTGAGTTCCGGCGGGTGGCGGTCGGGGAGCTGCGGGGGTAGTGGGCGGGGGCTGGCTGGATTTTCGCGGCCCGGGCTGACATTTTCAGCCCGTCCGGCGTTTGAGGACGAGGCCGTTCAGGCCGAAAGCGGGGGTCTGGGGGCGCAGCCCCCAGCTTCGGGAAGGGGCGGGGTTGGGGAAAGGAAATGCCCTTACAGCAACCCCGCCCCCGCCAGAAACTTCCCCACCCGCTCAACCTCCGCCGCCGACAACACCACCTGAGGCTCCGCGGTCACCGCACACTCGATGACCCCCCGCAAGTACAGCGCCGCCTTGAACGCCCCGAGCCCGGACGAACTCCCACCCATCCGCCCCGGATCCCCCACCCGCACCATCCCGAACAACGCACACAACCGCTCCTGTTCGGCCCGGGCCCGCTCCCAGTCCCCCTCGCGGCAGAGCCGGTACAGCCGCGCGTACCCGTGAGGATCCACGTTCGCGAGCCCGGGCACGGCCCCGTCCGCGCCCATGGCCAACGCGGTGTCCACGACGAGCTCGGACCCGGTGAGGACGGAGAACCCGGAGACGGCGGGGTGCGCGCGGGCGCCCGTGACGACGGCCCGGAAGCCCCCCTCGTCCCCGCTGGAGTCCTTGAGCCCGGCCAGCACCCCCTCCGCGGCCAGCTCGAGCACCAACTCCGCGCTCAGCTTGGAGTGGACGGCGACAGGGAGGTCGTACGCGAACACCGGCACCGGAGACCGCGAGGCGATCAGCCGGTAGTGGCGGGCGATCTCCGCCGGATGCGTACGGGTGTAGAAGGGGGCGGTGACGACGACCGCGTCCGCGCCCGCATCCGTGACGTACCGGACGTGGTCGAGTACGCGAGGGGTCGTCATGTCGATGGCCCCGGCGAGCACGGGCAGTTGGCCCCCCAGGTGGCCGACGACCGTCTCGACGACCAGTCGGCGGTGACGGTCCGTCAAGTACGCCGCCTCGGAGGACGATCCGAGCACGAACAGGCCGTCCACGCCGCCCTCCACCAGGTGGTCGACCAGTCTGGTCAACGAGGCGACGTCCACCTCGCGGTCCGGTGTCAGGGGTGTGCAGACGGGCGGAACGACACCGGTCAGCGGGGCGGGAATGGGCATCAAGGCTCCCTAGGACTGCTTGAGGCCTGCGTGCAGGCCCTGCTTCAGGACTGTTTCTGCGTCGGCCTCTGCGTCGGCTTCTGCGTCGGTGTATCGGCCATGGCGGTGGCCTCCGGGACGGTGCTGACGGCCTGTGCGACCAGGTCGCGCGTCGACTGGCCGTCCTGCACAGGATGGTGGCACCGGAACCGGTGTCCCGGACTCGACGCGGCCGCGAAGTCCGGCATGATCTCGGCGCAGACCGAGTCCGCCTTCCAGCAGCGGGTCCGGAACGGACACCCGCTGGGCGGACGCGTGGCCGACGGCACGGGCCCGACCAGCGGGATCGGGTCGATGGGGTCCAGCAGCCCGGGTGTCGCCGAGAAGAGGGCGCGGGTGTACGGGTGCCGGGACCGGTCGGTGACCTCGTCGGCCGGTGACTCCTCGACGATCCGGCCGAGGTACATGGTGATGACGCGGTCGCTCATCCTCCGCACGGTCTGGATGTCGTGCGAGACGAAGACCAGGGCGAGACCCAGTCGCTCCTTCAGGTCCAGGAGAAGGTTGAGGATCTGGGCGCGGACCGAGACGTCCAGCGCGCTCGTCGGTTCGTCCGCCACGACCAGGTCCGGATCGAGGGCGAGTGCCCGTGCGATGGCCACCCGCTGACGTTGACCGCCGGACAGCTGTCCGGGCAGCCCGTCGGCCAGCGCCTTGGGCAGGCCGACGAGGGACATCAACTCCCTTACCCGGTCCTCGCGTTGCTGGGGCGTCCCCCGCTTGTGGACGTCGAGCGGATCACGGAGTATTTGACGAACCGTCAATCTGCGATTCAGCGCCGTCGACGGGTCCTGGAAGATCATGCCGGTGCCCGCGCCGACCGCGAGCCGCCGCTCGGCCGGTGTCATCGTCCACAGATCGCGGCCCCGGAAGGACACCGTCCCGGACGTCGGCTTCTGCACCCCCACCAGCACCTTGGCGAGCGTCGACTTGCCGCAGCCGGACTCCCCGACGACGCCCACCGTCTCGCCGGGCGCGATGGTGAGATCGGCGCCGGTGAGGGCGTACACGCGATCGCGGGCGAACAGGCCGCCGGTGCGCGCCCTGTGGACGACATGGGTGTCGGACAACTCCACGAGAGGGCCGACGGGCCCGCTCACGTCACGGCCCTCGACGAGTTGGCTCACGTCACGGCCTCGCTTCCGTCGGCTCGGCCGGCCCGGCCGGGGTCGTGGTCAGGGCGATCGCCGGGTGGTGGCAGGCGACCTCGTGCCGGCGCGGCGGGCCGACCAGCCGGGGAGCCGTCGTACGGCACACCTCGGTCGCCATCGGGCACCGGTCGGCGAACCGGCAGCCCGCCGGGAAGTCGGCGGGGGAGGGGACGACGCCCTTGATCTGCGTCATCCGTTCGGCCGCCGACTCCAGCGACAGGACGCTGCCGAGCAGTCCGCGCGTGTAGTGGTGGGACGGGGACTCCACCAGGTCCGCCGTCACGCCCGATTCCACGATCTGGCCGCCGTACATCACGACGACCCGGTCGGTGACGTCCGCGATGAGCGCCAGGTCGTGCGAGACGAGGACCAGCGCGAAGTCCAGCTCGGCGCGCAGCCGCAGCAGCAGCTCTATGATCTGCGCCTGCACGGTGACGTCGAGGGCGGTCGTCGGCTCGTCGGCGACGATCAGCTTGGGATCGCGGGACAGCGCCATGGCGATCAGGACGCGCTGACGCTGGCCGCCGGACAGCTCGTGCGGGTAGCTGCGCAGGGTGCGCTCCGGGTCCAGGCCGACCAGTTCGAGGAGTTCGGCGCCGGTGCGCGTGCCGCCCCTGCGGACCACCTGCTTGAGCTGGGCGCGGATCGTCATCGCCGGGTTCAGCGACGACAGGGCGTCCTGATAGATCATCGCCATCTCGTGGCCGAGGAGTTTGCGCCGTACGCGCATCGGCTCGCCCACCAACTGCCGCTGGTTGAACCGGACATGGCCGCGCACCCGGGCGCCCTTCGGCTCCAGGCCCATCACGGCGAGCGCGGTCAGCGACTTCCCGCAGCCCGACTCGCCGACGAGGCCCAGGACTTCACCGGGCTGTACGTCGAAACTGATGCCGTCGACGATGTCCACACCCCCGTGGCGGGCATCGAAGCCGATGGCCAGGTTCTCGACGCTCAGGACCGGTTGTCCCTCGGGCAGAGGGCGCGCCCGGGTACGCAGCCGCTGGGCCGCCTCCGTCAGTCCCGGCAGCTCCAAGACCTTCCCGCTGCCCGGCTCGGGAGCCTCCAGGCGGTCGTCCTCCTCGCGCGCTTCGACGTCCCGCGCGGCGGGCGCCGCCCACGCGTCGGAGACGCCCTCGGAGAGGATGTTCAGCGACAGTACGGTGACCAGCATCAGCAGACCGGGGAAGACGGTCGCCCACCAGCCGCCGGTCAGCACCATGTTCTTGCCGTCCGCGATGACGCTGCCCCAGGACGGGTCCGGCGGCCGTACACCCGCGCCGATGAAGGACAGCGACGCCTCGAAGACGATCGCCTCGGCGACCTGCACCGTGCAGAACACCAGCACCGGAGCCGCGCAGTTGATGGCCACGTGTTTCAGCACGATGTGCGGCGTACGGGCGCCGATCACCCGTTCGGCCGTCACATAGTCCTCGCCGTACTGGTCCATCACATTGGCCCGTACGACCCGAGCCATCGGCGGCATGTAGAGGAACGCGATCGCGCCGATGAGGATCGGGATGCTGCCGCCGAACACCGCGACGAAGACGGCCGCGAGCGCGATGCCGGGGAACGCCATGATGATGTCCAGGCAGCGCATCAGCGTCTCGTCGACCGCCTTGCGCGAGGTCGCCGCGATCGCGCCGAGGATCGCCCCCACGACGAGCGCGAGCCCGGTCGCGCCGAGACCGATCGCGAGGGACCAGCGCGCCCCGTACATCAGCCGGCTGAGGATGTCGCGGCCCAGGCTGTCCTGCCCCATCCAGTGCTCGCCCGACGGCGCGCCCTCGCCGTTGCCGTGGTCGATCAGGGGTGCCTGGTCGAGCGGGTCGTGCGGGGCGATCAGCGGGGCGAACAGGGCCACGAGGACGACGATCCCGATGACGACGACGGCGATCCGCGAGATCACGGGGAGGCGCCTGAACCCCCGGAGGCGGATGCCCGGCCGGGACAGTACGTCGGTCAGCCGCTTTCGAGACATCAGCATCATGCTTCGGCACTCCTCAGACGCGGGTTGACCAGCAGATAGAGGATGTCGATGACGAGGTTCACGACCACGAACCCGAAGGCGATCGTGAGCACGCCGCCCTGCACGACGGCCGGATCACCGTTCTTCACGGCGTCGATCATCAGCTTCCCCATCCCCGGCAGATTGAAGATCGTCTCGATGACGACCGCGCCGCCGAGCAGATAGCCGACGCGCAGACCGAGGACGGTCAGCGGATTTATCAGGGCGTTGCGCAGCACGTTCCGCCCGACCACCACCCTCGGGGGCAGCCCGCTGCCGATCGCCGTGCGTACGTAGTCCTTGTCCAGCTCCTCCACCACGGCCGTCCGCACGATCCGGGTGAGCTGCGCGGCGACGGGCAGCGACAGCGCGAACGCGGGCAGCGTCATGGTCTTCAGCCAGCCGGTGAACGAGTCACCCGGGTTGACGTATCCGCTGGTCGGGAACCAGCCCAGGTCCACGGCGAGGTACTGGATCATCAGCAGCGCCAGCCAGAAGCCGGGCGCCGCGACACCGGTCAGCGAGACGACCCGGATCAGCTGGTCGGGCAGCCGGTCCCGGTAGATCGCCGCGGTGACCCCGCCCAGCAGGGCGAGGACGACCGCGATGCCGAGGCCCAGGAAGGTCAGCTGCATGGTGAGCGGCAGGGCCGTGGTGACCTGGTCGACGACCGGCGCCCTGGTCAGCGCGCTGACGCCCATGTCGCCCCGGATCAGATCCCCGACGAAGTCGAAGTACCGCACCGGGAACGGATCGAGCAGCCCGTTGCGCTCACGGAAGTCGTGCAGCTGCTGCTCGGTGGGGTTCGCGCCCTGGAAGTACGCGGACGCCGGATCACTGTCCGAGAACCGCATCACGATGAACACGAACAGGACGATCCCGAGCATCAGCGGCACGAGCAGGACGATACGACGCCCCAGAATTCTGACGATCGCGACCACGGATACTTCTCTCCTAGATTAATCCGGCTGATCCGCAAGCGCCCCTTCAGGGGCGCGGGGCTGCGACATTGTGCGGCTCCGCCGCGTGGGCGCGACCAGCCACGACGGGCCCGCACCCTCCACACAACCCCTAAACCCACTTCGCCTGGAGCAAGTTGATCCCCGGGTACGGCTGCGGCCGAATACCCGTTAGATCCTTCGCATCCCACGCGGTGATCAGCTCGTTGTGGACGACCGGATAGATGACGGCGTTCTCCGCGACGACGTCGATGTACTCCTGCGTCATCTGCTTCTTCTTCTCGGCGTCGGGCTCCCGCGTCGCCTGATCCATCCGCTTGAAGAGATCCTTCGCCACGGAGTTGGTCTCCCAGCGGGCATACCGCATCCAGGTGTTTCCGGGCCCGTAGTTGTAATGCATGATCAGGTCCGCGTCGAGGCCGAACTGATTCGGATTCGAGGCGGCCGCGACGACCTGGAAGTCCTGTTTCTGGTCGAGCTTCGTGAAGAGCGCGGCGGTTTCCTGGGGTTCGAGGGTCGTCTTGACGCCGATGGCGTCCCAGGAGGCCTTGATGGTCGGCAGACAGTCCACGATCCAGCTCACGTTGACCGCCATCAGGTTGATCGTGAGCCCGCTGACCCCGGCCTCCTTCAGGAGCGCCTTGGCCTTGTCCGGGTCGTAGTCGTAGACGGTCTTCGCCTTCCGGTACGTCGGATTCCCCTCGTTGAGGAACGACGACGCCGGCTTGCCGTGACCGCGCAGCGCGGCCTGGATCATCTTCTCCTTGTCGATCGCGTAATGCAGCGCCTGCCGCACCCGTACGTCGTCGAAGGGTTTGTGAGCGGTGTTGAAGAGGAGGAAGAGGTGGTTCATGCCCGCCCCGCCCTCGACTTTCAGTCCGCCCTTCTCCAGCTGGGAGATATTGGCGTACGGAATGTTGTCGGAGATCTGCGCGCCCGCGCTGGAACCGGAGATCTTCGCGACGCGCGGCGCGGCGTCCACGATCGTCAGCCAGTTCATCTTCTTGAACGCGGCCTTGCGCGGCCCGTTGTAGTCGGCGAACGCCTCGAAGGTGGTGTTGGACTTCGGGTGGTGCGCGGTCTGCCGGTACGGCCCCGAACCGACCGCCTTTCCCGTCGTCGCCTCGTCCAGCGCGCCCGCTTTCGAGAACACGTGCTTGGGCATGATCTTGGCCAGCGTGAGCCGCTGAACCCCGTCCGGGAAGGGGAACTTGAGCACCAGCTCCACCGACTTGTCGTCGACCTTCCGCACTTCCTTCAGCCAGGACACGAAGAAGTTCGCGGCGAGCGTCGTCGTCTTGGTGTCCAGCACCCGCTCGTACGTGTAGACGACGTCGTCGGCGGTGACGGGCTGCCCGTCGTGCCACTTCGCGCCCTCGCGCAGCGTGAACTTCCAGGTCGTCGCCTGGAGATCCGCCGGAGCCGCGGTCGCCAGGGCCGCGTAGGGCTCACGGCTGATCGGGTCGGTGTCCAGCAGCCCCTCGTAGATGTGGTGGTTGGCGGCCATCGAGAACGCCGAGGCCGTCATCAGCGGGTCCCAGCTCTGGTCGTTGCCGTAGCCGATCACCGCGGTGAGCGTCCGGTCGGCGCCCTCGCCGCCACCGCCCGTCTCGTTCGTGGACTCCGGCCCCGACGAACAGGCGGAGAGCGTCGAGCTGATCACGGCGGCCGCGCCCAGCGCGCCGGAGTACTTCAGGAACGACCGGCGGTGCAGCGCCGGTGCGTGGGTCGCGTCGCGCACGGTTCCTCCAGCAGGGGTGGGAGATACGACGTCCTACGTCATAGGTGCAGCGTGACCATAAGAGGGGTCGTGGGGGCGGTCAAGGGAACGCGCACGAATCCCATTTCTTCCAAAGGTGCGACCAATGTCGCCGTGAAATGCGACGAGTTGACGGGCGGTCAATCCTTGATTGACGGCTGATCCTGTCGGGAGGTGGGACGTGGGACGTCCGGCGCGCGTACGATGCGGCGCATGTCTCAGGAGCCCACGTCTCAGGAGCCCGTGTCTCGAGAGCCCGTGTCTCGGGAGTCCATGTTCCAGGAGCCCAGGAACTCCCTCCCCCGGGGCCACTCGGCCCGCGAGCGCCGGGTCAGCAGCCAGATCCAGCGCGAGGTCATGCAGCTGATCCTCGACCGCAAGCTCCGGGCCGGCTCGCCGCTGCCCACCGAGGCCGAACTGATGGAGTCCCTCGGCGTCAGCCGCAACTCCGTCCGCGAGGCACTCAAGGCCCTCCAGGCCCTCGACATCGTCGAGATCAGACACGGCTACGGCACGTACGTCGGCCAGGCGTCACTGACCCCGTTCGTCGATGGCCTGACCTTCCGCACACTGGCCCAACAGGGCGATGACACGGGCGCGTTGGCCGAGATACTCCAGGTCAGGGAGGTACTGGAGGAGGGACTGATACGGCGCGTGGCGTCCGCGCTCTCGGACGGCGAGCTGGAGCGTCTCGAGGCCGTGGTGGAGCGGATGGACGAGGCGGGCCGGGCGGGCCGTCCGTTCCCCGAACTCGACCGGGAATTCCACGAGTTGCTGTACGCGTCCCTCGGAAACGCCCTGGTGCCCCAGCTGTTGGGCGCCTTCTGGACCGTCTTCCGGCGGGTCTCCGGTGTGCGGGGCTGGACGGACGATCCGACGCCCGACGTCACGGTCCGCCGCCACCGTGACATCGTCGTCGCCCTGAGAGCACGGGATGTCGAGGGAGCACAGAAGGCGATGGCAGTACATTTCCGGGGTATCGAGTCGAGGGCGGCGCAGGAGTCACGGGGGGTTGGATGAGCGAGGCTTGGGACGAGGGGTCGGTCGGCGTACTGCGACTGCCCTCCGGGCGGCTGGTACGGGGTCGGGGACTGCGGCGCGCGCTCGATCCTTCGGCGGTCCGTCCGACGTACGGCATCTATCTGCTCGGCAAGCAGCCGCCCGAAGTCCCTTGGGAGACACGGTGGTTGAGGTGGCCGGACTTCTGGCTGCCCCGGGACCGGGCATACGCGCGGAAGATCCTTACGGAGGCCTGGGACCGAGCCGCGGCCCCGGACGAGCGCGTCGAGATCGCCTGCGGAGGCGGCCGCGGACGGACGGGCACGGCCCTGGCCTGCCTCGCCGTCCTGGACGGCGTGCCGCCCGACGAGGCCGTGAAGTTCGTACGCCGGCACTACGACCGCCACGCCGTGGAGACACCGTGGCAGAAGGCGTACGTACGCAGGTTCGCGACGTGATGCGAGCACACCCTGAGGGACCCGGCGCGTGATGTGAGCGCGCGCTGACACCTTCCTGCCGACATCTTCCGTCGCGGCGAGGTCGTGATCAGCCTGGGCGGCAAGAAGGGCTGCCGCGCTGCACTCCGGTGACGACGTCCCGGCACCGTCACTCCTTCGCCCGGGCCGTCGCCTCGTCGTCGATGGGGATGCCCAGCAGGCCGGCCACGGCGGTGAGGGCTGTTCCCAGCGGGAGCGCGACCCGGGTGACGGCGTGCTGGTCGCCCCGGGTCGGGTCCCGGTTGACGATCAGCACTGGTTTCCCGGTCTGGGCTGCCTGGCGGACGAACCGGAGCCCGGACATCACCGTCAGTGAGGAGCCCAGGACCAGCAGCGAACTCGCCTCGCGGACCAGCCGGCGGCAGTGCTCGACGCGCGGCGGCGGAACGGCTTCGCCGAAGAACACCACGTCCGGTTTGAGGATGCCGCCGCACACCGCGCAGGGCACCACGCGGAAGTCCTGGACCTGTTCGTCGGTGAGGTCGGCGTCGCCGTCCGGGTTGAGTGCGGAGGCCACCGGCTCGAAGCCCGCGTTGGCCTCCTGAAGCCGCCGGGCGAGTTCGCGGCGCGGGCTGAAGGCGCCGCAGGAAAGGCAGGCGACCCGCTCCAGGCTGCCGTGGAGTTCCACGACGCCCTCGCTGCCGGCGGCCTGGTGCAGGCCGTCGACGTTCTGGGTGATCACACCCGAGAGCAGGCCGTGCCGCCCGAACGCGGCCACGGCCCGGTGTCCGGCGTTGGGGCGGGCGCGGCCGAAGGTACGCCAGCCGAGGTGGCTGCGCGCCCAGTACCGGCGCCGGGCCTGGGCGTCGGCGGTGAAGTCCTGGTAGGTCATCGGGGTGTGCCGGCTCAGGCTTCCGCCCTCGCCCCGGTAGTCGGGGATGCCCGACTCCGTGGAGATGCCCGCCCCGCTGAGCACCAGTACACCGCCGGTGCCAAGCGCACCGGCGACCGGCTCCAGGTCCGTGGTGCCCGGCGGCAGGTCCCCGGTGGGGGTCCAGTTCAGAGTGGGGCGCATGCGCATGCCGCCAGGGTACGGAACAGGCTGCCACCACCCGTTGTCGGCGTTCGGGTGGACGTACCCGCTTACGGAAACGTCCCGGTGGGCGTGACGTCGGCGCGCGCGGTCCATCCGATGGCTGACCGACTCCGGGACGGCGACGGCTGTCACACGTCCTGAAGGTGACCATTCACGTTCGAGCGGTCACTTGTCTTGGTCGCGCGCGTTGTTGATGGCTGCTTGAAGTTGCAGCCAGGTCGGATCTGTTGCGGTGGCGGTGGTCACTGTCGCCAGATCATCTGATTCCCAGGTGCGGGCTCCGTCGGTGACGACGAGGTGTGTCTCCAGGTCGCCGTCGTCAGGAACCTCGGAGGTGGCGTCCAAGAACGCTGTGACTGCTGCCCTCGATGTGGCGCCGTCCGTGCTGTGCTCCTTTGCCGAGTCGGCGCGCACGGACAGGAGCACAAGATCGCCCCCGCCGCCGGCGATGACAAGCTCGCCTGCCGCTGTGGCGCCCAGTCCGGACACCGGTGAGCCGGCCAGCACGTCGTGCTCGATCGCATGCTGGGTTTCGAGGTGTCCCACCGGGGGCCGGAGCTGACGGTTTCCGTAGCGGGGTCGAGGACGTCGGAGCGTTCCCATGCGCTGTCGTCATCGCCTGACGACGGCGATGCCCACAACGTCCGACCGTCCGGGCTGAATGCCAGACTGCGGTAGCAGGCAGTGGACGGAAGACCAGCCAGTTCAAAGAGCCCGGCAGGAGTCCACTGCACCACTTTGCCCTCGACCGCCACCACGAGAAGCGGCTGGTCTGGATGCCATGCCACAGCGGGTGTCCGCTGCCTCCGTTCCCAACCGGCTGCATCGCCGTAGACACTCGACTCGGCGCCCACAGAACCGAGTTCGTGCAGCTGCCCTGCCTCGCAGTCCCACACGTGGACCGCCGGACGTTCCGAGTCCAAGCCGGCGACCAGGGGAAGCCGCGGATGGCATGCCAACTGCCCAACAGGATGCCTCTGGAGTACCAGGGGGCTCAGGGGCGCTGCCTCAAGCGGTCGACGATCGCCCAGTCCGCCACGTGCGACAGCTGGATGTACGTCTTCTTCCCGGAACGCGAGGTCCGCTCGGCGCGGAAGCCCAGGAATTCATAGGACTCCGGGTCGAAGATGAGGTACTTGCCCTTCTCGGACGCGCGCTTGGGGTAGGAGATCCCCACCCCGGTGCGCCCTGCGGAGTCCTTCATCCCCGGGGTCGCCCTGACCCCGGGCACCAGGGCCAGCGCCTCGTACGCGGCGGGACGCAGTCCCTCGGGCAGTACCGGCCACTTCAGGAGCTCGCCGAGCATGAAGTAGGCGTCGTACCAGTCCCACGCGGTGAAGTCGTCGATCGACTTGTCGGACGTGCCGACGCCGATGATGCCCGGGATGAGCTTCTCCGGGTCGGTGGGCAGCTTCTTCAGCTTGCTCCACTCCCGGGGCGGCCACACGCCCTCGTTCTTCCCCATGGGCTTCTCCCAGATCACCCGGCCGAGCTCCATGGTCAAAGATCGCTTGGAGCCGTCCACCGAGTCCCAGTTCACGTCCACATAGGACTTGACCGCGCCGGTCTTCCGCTCCGTCTCCTCAATGATCCGCTTCGAGTAGATGAACTGGTCGTCGCGCGGCGCCACGGGCTTCTCGAGCTCACTCGCCCGCGCTGCCGCCCCGTTCAGCACCGTCACGGCGCCTGCGTTGCGCATCGGCGGGGCGTTCGTGCCCGCCCGGTCGGTGCGGCCGCCCTCGTCGGCGCCGTCCGCGGTGATCAGTACCGCCGTGCCCGTAACCGCCATGGTGACCACCGCGGCTGTCGCGAGGCGCAGCGCGTGGCGGCGGCTGGGTGCGGCGTCTGGGTGCCGCTCCGTGCGCGCAATCGTGTTGAGCAGTCGGTGGCGGGCCTGCGCTCGGGTCGGTTCGGTGAGCGGGGCCGCGTCCGCGTCCCAGTCCCGCAGGAGTTCGAGTTCGTCAGTCATGGCCGGATGCCTCTCGCAGTGTCGTCGGATCGGATCCGCCCAACGCTTCGCGTAGCTTGCTGCGAGCCCGGTGCAGCCGTGATCTGACCGTGCCGATGGGGACACCGAGGGCCTGGGCCACCTCCTCGTAGCCGAGACCGCCCCACGCCACCAGCAGCAGCACGTCCCGGTGCCGCGCGGGCAGTGCGGCCAGTGCCGCCGCCAGCTCGCGGCGTACGGCCTGCGCCCCCACCCGGGCCGCGGCCCGGTCGGCCAGCGGCTCCTCGTGGTCGGCGGGAGCCGGGATGCGGGCCAGGGCCTTGAACCGGCGGGCCTCGGCCCGCCGGTGCCGGCCGACCAGGTTGGTCGCTATGCCGAACAGCCAGGGCCGGGCGCCGTCACCCGTGGCCCGCGCGGGGTCGTACCGGTGCCGCTGCTGGAAAGCAGTGGTGAAGGTCTCCGCCATGAGGTCGTCGGCCGACTCGCCGCCGAGCCTACGGGCCAGATAACGGTGTACCGCATCCGCGTGCCGGTCGAAGAGCACGGCGAATGCCTCGGGCTCATCCCGGGACCGCGCAATAACCGAGGCATCGCTCTCCGCCCCCGTGCGGACGCCTGGTTCGACGGTCATCGGGGCTCCTCTCGTCCTGGGGAACGCTTCGAAGGCTTGGGCTTTCATCTCTCCTTCGCCCGTCGCCCCCGGCGAGTTCCATCGGGGCCCCTGGCCGCTGGTTCCTAGCAAGTTACCGGCAGTACACGGCCAACAAGAACTTCACAACAGAACACGGACAGCGACGCGCTCTTCAGCGGCGCCCTGGAGACGTTCAGGACCAGTGGCGCCTCTACGACTCCGGGCGGCTGACGTTCATACCTTGGTCGGAGGGCCGTAGACCATCGGCCGACAGCCGTGAGTGCCGCGGCTCAACAGACTTGCGGCATGAAGAAGAAGACGGGGAAGAGCACGGGGAAGAACACCGGGAAGACCAAGGGGATCAGCAGGGCGCAGTTCATGGGGGGAGCGGCGGCCGTGGTCGGGGCGGCCGGGGCCTTCCCGGCGCAGGCGTCCGCGTCCGAGTCGGCGTCGGCGTCCGCGTCCGAGTCGGCGTCCGCGTCCGAGTCGGTGTCGGCGTCCGCGTCCGCGTCCAAGTCGGTGTCGGCGTCTGGGGCGGCCGGAGCCACCGCCGGCACCCGTCGCGGGCTCACCCACCGCGGCGTCGTCTACACCGTCGGGGCCGGCGAGACCCCGGGGACGGCCTGGAGTGAGCGCAGGATGCGTGAGGACATCCGGGTGATCGGGAGCGAGTTGCACGCGGACTCCGTCGAGGTCACCGGGGACGGTGTCGAGCGGCTGAACGCCACGGCGAGTGAGGTGGCCGAGCGCGGACTGCACGTGTGGTTGCAGCCGACACTGGGCGACGTGCCGGAGAAGGAGATCCTCGATCACCTCGCCGAGAGCGGGCGCCACGGGGAGCGGCTGCGGCGGCAGGGCGCGCAGGTCACCCTCGCCGTCGGGTGTGAGTTCTGGCTGTTCGTGCCGGGCATCGTGCCGGGGGACGACGTCCTCGAGCGGATCGAGAACCTGGAGAAGGGGAACTTCGATCTCGTGAAGATGCAGAAGCGGCTGGCCGGGTTCACCGCGAAGGCGGCGGCGGTGGGCCGGTCCGTCTTCCGCGGCAAACTCAGCTACGCCGCCGCGCAGGACGAGAGGTTCGAGAACGTCGACTGGGGGCTGTTCGACATCGTCGGCATCGACTACTACTCGTACTTCCGCCAACGAGCCGACTACGTACGGGAGTTGCGTACCTTCCTGCGCTGGGGCAAGCCCCTGGCCATCACCGAGTTCGGGACCTGCACCTTCAAGGGTGCCCCGGAGGCGGGCGGCATGGGCTGGAACATCGTCGACTACACCAAGGAACCGCCGGAGATCAAAGGCAATCCGGTCCGCAGCGAGCGCACCCAGGCCGCGTATCTCACCGATCTCCTCGACGTCTTCGAGTCGATGAACCTGCATGCGGCGATGGCCTTCGAGTTCATCACCGCCGACGCCCCGCACCGGCCCGACCGTCCGCGATACGACCTCGACCTGGCGTCCTACGCCATCGTCAAGCCCATCAAGGACCGCCCCGACGATCCGAACTCCGACTGGCACTGGGAGCCGAAGCAGGCCTTCCACGCGCTCGCCCGCCACTACGGCCGCGCGCGCTGCTGACGAGGCGGAGGGCCGTGCTTCAGGCCCGCTCGGCGCGGAAGCGGACCGCCCCGGACTTCGGATGGAGGTCCAGCGACACGTTCTCGAAGCCGGCCTTCGCCAGCCGGTCCGGAAGCCCGGCCGGATCGATCGTGTTCATCGTGTCGCGGAAGTGGAGCAGCCGGAATCCGAAGCTCGGCTGGCTGTCGCACCCGGCGAAGACCCCGCCGGGCCGCAGTACGCGGTATGCCTCCGCGAAGATCCGGTCCTGCTGGGCGGCCGTCGGCACATGATGGAGCATCACGAAGCAGACGACGGAGGAGAAACTCGCGTCCGGCAGCGGCATCGCGGCCCCGTCCGCGTGGAGGATCCGGGCCCGGTCGCCCCACTTGCGTTCCAGCAGCGCCGCGGTGGCCCCGTCGATCTCGACGGCCGTGACACGGGGGACCTGTTCGATCAGTACGCGCAGGTTCGCGCCGTAACCCGGACCGATCTCCAGTACGTCGTCGCCGAGTCGGACGCCGTCCAGGGTCCAGGGAAGGATGTGATCCCTGGTCGTCCGGGCCCACTTGTCGGAGCTGCACAGTCTGCGATGTGCTCGGTTCATCGGCATGAGGCGACGGTACGAGCGGGGACGCGGTGTCTGATACGGGCTACGCTGCCGTTCCATGTCGCCAGACGGACAGCCGACTGCCGCCACCGCGATCTTCATCGGCCACTTCGCGATGCCGAGGGGCAGCGGGTTCGGCCGGCACTGGCATACGTTCCACCAACTCGCCTGGGCGGCAAAGGGGTTGCTGCGGGTGACCAGCGAGCGCGGCGCCTGGCTGCTGCCGCCGTCGCTGGCGCTGTGGATCCCCGCTGGGGTGCAGCACACCACCGAGGCCGAGGGCGACGCCGTCATGCGAAGCCCGTACGTCGACCCGGCCGCGTGCCCGGGAATCGAGTGGACCGAGCCCACGGTGGTGGCCGTGGGCCCGCTGCTCCGGGCCCTCGTCGACCACCTCGTACGCAGGGACCTCGCCCCGGACGCCAGGTCGCGCGCGGAGGCCGTACTCCTCGACGTACTGCATCCCGTACCGGTGACGAGCGTGTCCCTCACCGAGCCCCGCGACCCCCGTACACGAGCGGTGGCCCGAGCACTCGGCGAACACCCCGCCGACGGGCGCCCGTTGGAGGCCTGGGGTACCGAAGTCGGCGCGAGCGCCCGTACCTTGGCCCGCCTCTTCGTCACCGAGACGGGACTGACCTTCGGCCAGTGGCGCGAACGCCTGCGCATCCAGGCCGCGATGCCACTCCTCGCCGAGGGTCTGACGATGGAGGCGGTGGCCCGGCGGGTGGGCTACGCCTCCGCCAGCTCGTTCGTGGCGGCGTTCCGGCGGATCGTGGGGGTCACGCCCCGGCAGTACTTCCCGGTCCGCGACGGTGGGCCGCCACGCGTTCGCGTGTCGCGCAACGGCGGGAGCAGTAGCGGCGCGCCGGGCCCTGGCCCTGGGTGACATAGACGTTCTGGCAGCTGGAGGAGGCGCAGACCCCGCCCGGCGGGGACTGGCGGTCCCAGAGCAGGACGGTCAGCGCCAGGCAGGACGAGGCCAGGAACCATTCGTCCCAGGGCGCGTCGTCATGGCTGTCGAGGTGGGGGTGCCACGGAGTACCGCCGCCGTGCGAGGTGAGCCGCGGCGGGCCGGTGTGCTTCAGCAGCAGGCGGTTGAGGGCGGCCGCGGCGGCGTCGACGTGCCCGGCGGCGAAGACCTCCCGGAGGAGGAGAGCGGCCGCGCGCATGCGTGCGACGTCATCGGGGCTGATCTCGATGGGCTCCAACTCGCCGTATTCGCCCAGTACTTCGGCGACCGCTTCGGGCTGCGGCTGCCGATCGCCGGTACCGGTCAGGATGTTGATCAGGGCCGCGGTGCGCCGGGCGTTGGCCAGTACGGAGTGCCGCGTCGACCAGTCGTCGGAGAGGACCATGGACCGAATGTAACGCATATTGCATAGTTTTGAGTTACGCACGTAACGTCATCCTGATGAAGAAGCGTTACGCGATGCGGTCCTTTCTCGCCGGGGCGGCAGCGGCGCGGGCGGGTGACGAGATGTCCGGGCCTGCGCTGTTGCTGGCGGGCTTCGCGATCGGGGGATCGGTCACGGAGGCGTCGTCGCTGCTGGCCGGCATCACGGTGTCGGCGGCGGTGGGCGGCCCGGTGCTCGGAGCGCTCCTCGACAGGTCCCCGAAGCCAGGCCGCCTGCTGGCCTGGGCGCTCGCCCTCTACGCAGCGGGCCTCATGGTGATCCTCCTGAGCCTCGGCCGCCTTCCGATCGAACTCACCGTCCTGATCGCGGTGTTCACGGGACTGCTCGGACCCGCCCTGTCGGGCGGCTGGACCGCCCAACTGCCGAGGGTCGTGCCCCGCGACGGGATGCCGCGCGCGAACGCGCTCGACGCGATGACGTTCAGCGTGGCGAGCCTGGTCGGCCCGGCGCTCGCCGCAGCCCTGGCGAAGCTCCTCGGAGCACCGGCCGCCGTGGTGGCATCGGCCGCGCTGATCGCCTTCGCTCTGCCCGCGGCATGGACGCTGCCCGCGCGCCACGGTCCGAAGCGGGTGCGACCGCCGACGTCCGTGGGCGGTCTGAAGCGGGTGCGACCGCCGACGTCCGTGGCCGATGACCTCGCGGCCGGCTTCCGTTGCATCACCCGCACCCGGCCCCTGGCCCGGGCCACCCTCACCTCGGTCATATCCTGCACGGGCCTGGGCATGCTGATCACCTGCACCCCGCTCCTCGGCGAACGGGCCTTCGCATCGGCCGCCGACGGCACGATGCTCCTGTCCTGCACCGCCGTCTCGGCGCTCGCCGCCAACGCCGTACTCGCCCGCCGCCCCCGCGCGATCGCCCCGGACACGGTCATCTGGTCCAGCACGCTGCTCCTGGCCGCCGCGCTACTGATGGCCGCGACCGGCCACCCGGCCCTGGTCGTCACCGCCGCCCTTACGGCGGGCCTCGGCGAAGGCCCTCAACTCGTCGCCCTGTTCGCTGTCCGGCACCGGGAGGCACCGGAACGCCTGCGCGGCCAGGTCTTCACCACAGGCGCCAGCCTCAAGATCACCGGCTTCGCCCTCGGCGCGGCGGCCGCGGGCCCGATAGCCACGCGGTCACTCCCGGCGGCGCTGCTGACTGCCGCCGGGGTGCAGGTTGCCGCGTGCCTGAGCTTCCATGCCTTCGCTTCCGGCCGAACTGCCTCGTACGACTGAGCGGACGGGCGGACGGGCGGACGGGCGGACGGGCGGGCGGGCGGGCGGGCGGACGGACAGGCGGGCGTCGGCGCGCCTCTTCGTCCTAGGCCAGGAGGTCGACGAGGGCCTGGCCGCGCGGAGTGAGGCTCATCCTGACGGACTGGCCCCGGCGTTCGCGGGCGAGAAGGCCGGCGTCCTCCAGTTGACGGCAGTGGTAAGTGACCGTTGCGGGGGCGCAGTTGAGGTGGGCCGCCGTCTCTCCCACGGTCGGCCGGTGGGCCAGGTAGCGGAGGATCTTCGCCCGCACCTGACCGGCGACGTGGCCCAGCGCGTCGCGGGACTCGGCCGCCGGTTTCTGCCCGTGCCATGCGAGCGCCAGACCCCGGGCCGGGTACCCGATCGAGACGCAGTCCCGGGTGTCGAGGCTGAAGATGGAGGCGTTGCTGCCGGACAGGATGGGGACCAGGAGGAACCGCCGGTCGCCGAGGGCGTGATCGCCGATCCGGCCGCCGCTGTAGACGAGATCGTCGCCGTCCAGCCTCCACAGCGCGTTGAGCTGGGACAGGACGACCCCGATGTGCCCCGTCACCGAGGCGATGCCGACGCGCTCCGCCTCCCGCTCGTAGAGGGCCCGCGTCCGCCGCAGAACCGGCGCGCACGTCGTCCGTAAGGCGTCCAGCGCATCCGCGAAGGCCACGGCGTAACGGCGGGGGTCGCGCAGCGCCGGCTCCCACCGGCCCGGCACCCGCCCGCCGAACGTGAAGTCGATTCCCTCCAGCACGGTGTCGGCGGACAGGTCCCGCATCCGCTCCAGGGCTTCGTGGATCTCCTGGTCCGATCCGGCCGCGTCCGTCGACAGCCAGTCCGGTATGGGTGACACCCCGGGCACGAACAGCGGGGGCAGCAGCCGGGCGACGTCCCGCGGCAACCCGGCGCGGATCGTCCGCCGAACGTGCGGAAGCACCCCTTGCGGACGGCCGCCCAGGGCATCGACCAGCAGGGAGACGAGCGTCGTGCCCGGCCGGTACACGACCTCGACGCTCAGCCGGTCGACTCGCCCCAGCCGCACCCTCGACTCCGCCACAGTTTCCTCCCCAGGCCACGTGGTCCCACCGACCATGTCACCACGCTCCGCCCCCCGATGGACCTGCGCTTTTAGACCACCTTCGAAAGCGTTGCCCCGCGCCCGCCCACCCCGGACCCTGTAAAGGGCCAGCACCGGGCAGCCCGAGTCGGGCACGCACCGGCCCCGCGCGGGGGAGGGGGCCGGTGCAACGCCACCGACATACTCCTGGTGCTGTCTCGCCCCGCCGGGTGACGCGGGTGACGCCGGGTCCTGTCGGGTCACGCCGGGTCCCGGCGGGGCGAAGTTGTCCGTGCTGTCACGAAGTAGGTGGCGGGGCCAACTCTCAAGTGAACGTGGGGACCGCTCGCTTCTCACCCGTGCTGGAGCGGTCCGAGTCAAGGGTGGAGCGCAGCGGAATCGCCGCAGGCGACGGCCGTAGGCCGCCCTTTACTCGGGGCGTGGAAGCACGACACTGGCCAAGAAGCGGGCGGTCCCCACGTTCAGTTGGGGGCTTGCGGCGCCAGCTACTTCGTGACAGTGGCGATGAACTTCGTCCAGGCCGTGGCGCCGATCAGCAGCATGGGCCCGTCAACGACCTTGCTGTCCCGGACGGGTACGACGCTGGGGACTCCGTCGGCAACTTCGAGGCAGTCGCCGCCGTTGTCGTCGCTGTAGGTGCTCTTGCGCCACTGAGCAGTGCTCAGGTCGTACTCGCGCATCGTCTGTAGTCCTCAGCCGCCGACTCGATCAGGGCCAGGGACGCCTCCGGCGGCAGCGCGGCGGCCCTGAGCAGATCGTATGCCCCCTGTACTCGCTTCACTAGGGCCGGATCGTCCAGCAGGTTCCCCGAATACACGGCCTCTGTATAGGCGGTTGGCGGTGCGTCCTCAAACTCGAAGAGCCTGGCCATCCGGCCCATCAGCGGGTACGCCCCAACCAAGGTAGGCAGGACCTGCACCAGCACCTTCCGCTGATGCACAAGCTCCGCGATGTGCTCCAACTGCTCAGCCATCTCGGCCCGACTGCCGACCGGAATGCGTAGCACGTGCTCGTGCAGGATCACCCAATACACGGGCCGTGTAGCGTCCGCCAGGATCTGCGCCCGCTCGACGCGAGCAGCCACCTTCTCCTCGATGTGGGCATCAGTGGCGAACGGATTGCCGGCCAGCGTCACTGCTCGCGTGTACGTGGCGGTCTGCAGCAACCCCGGTACGAGCGTCGGTGCGAACTCACAGATCTTCGTGGCCATCCGCTCCAGCTCGACCACTTCCGCGAAGTAATCCGCGTACCGCCTGTCATCGATGAGCTTTCGCCACGTCCGCTCGAAAAAGCCATCGGTTTGTAGCGTCTCGTCGATCCTCCCCGCAACATCCAACTGCGGTTTCCGAATGGCCTGTTCGAATTGCCCAATGTAGCCGCCCGACACAAAAACGCGAGAACCCAACTCCGCCTGAGTGAATCCCGCCTCCTCGCGCCGCCTCTTCAGCTCCGTCCCGAAGAACTCCCAAGCAGCCTGACGCGAACCGTTGGCCACAGTCAACCCCCCTTGTACTGCACCGACGTTGCTGAGCGTAGAGGTCTTCCAAAGTCTAAGCGGCAGGCGTCACCGTGACGATACAAAGCGTGAAACCCAAAAGGAAAGGGGAACACCGTGAAGGCTGACCGGCTCGGCCACGGCGCACGGCACTCGGCGGCATGCGTCGAACAAGCGGAGGAAACGGTGAAGGAATTGCGCGCGGCACTGGCAACCGCAGGAATTACGTTGCCGACACTCGGGATCGACCCGGCAACTTTGGCGCGAGAGGCTCCTTGCCCGCTCGTGGAATTGGGGCGGTGTTCCGTCGAGACGGCGGCCCGACTCACGGCGGTGATCGGATGAAGCCCAAGACCGGGACGTACGTCGTCGACACGAGAACCGGCCGGGTGGGAGTGGTGATGGGGCACGAGGGACCGTACGTACAGCTCAGACCGTTCGGCGGCGGGCGGGAATGGGACTGCGAGCCGGGTGCGGTCCGCCCGGCGACCATGGCGGAACGACTCAGCGCGGCGACGGCGTACGCCAACGCACGCAGCCGAGGGGAGGTCCCTTGAAGGGGCCCTTCGCAAGGGACGCAGGGGACGCAGGGGAGAGGTGCCCCTGAGCCCCTGAGGAACGGCCTGACATAGGGTGCGGCGCCATGGCGATATGGAAACGTCGCAGGCAGAAGGCTGCGCGCAAGTACCCCGTTCCGCTCTCCACGCACCAGCTGTGGATGGTGTCGCTGAGCGCACCGGTGAACCGTGACCGGGACGCCTCGCGGGCGACCCTGTACCCGTTCACCCGCATCGACGACGACAAGGCCCGGCGGTGGCTGGCCGACCAGTGGGAGATCACCTCGCGTGAGGAACTGGTCGGCCGCCTCGACGGTCTCGCGCGGACCGGTTACCGCGCCCGCGCCCGGCTGCGGCTCGGCGTCGAACCGCTCGCCTGGGACGCCGGTCTGTACGTGGACATCTCCCGCAGGGGCTTCGCGTGCGGGATGCTCAGCGAGGCCGACGCCTGGACCGCGCTGAAGAACATCGTGCCGGCGGTGGTGCGCTCGTACGCCTCCTGGAACGAGTACGCCGAGCACTACCTGCTGGGCCGGATGGTCTGGCGCGACAACCTCCAGGGAACACCGGACGCGGGCTTCCCTGCCCCGCAGGCCGTGTCCGACGCCCATCTGAAGTCGCTCCTCGACCCGGCGAACAGGGCGAGCCCCTGGAACATGGTCCCGTGGGACGCGATCAGCCACCCCGACCACACACGCTGACTCCGTACGCGAGAATGGGCCCATGAGTCTGTTCCGCGACGACGGCATCGTGCTGCGCACCCAGAAGCTGGGTGAAGCGGACCGGATCATCACCCTGCTCACTCGCGGTCACGGGCGCGTACGCGCGGTGGCGCGGGGCGTGCGGCGGACCAAGTCGAAGTTCGGGGCGCGGCTCGAACCCTTCTCGCATGTCGACGTGCAGTTCTTCGCGCGGGGCAGCGAACTGGTCGGGCGCGGGCTGCCGCTGTGCACGCAGAGCGAGACCATCGCTCCGTACGGTGGCGGGATCGTCGCCGACTACGCGCGGTACACCGCCGGGACGGCCATGCTCGAGACCGCCGAGCGGTTCACCGATCACGAGGGTGAGCCCGCCGTGCAGCAGTATCTGCTGCTGGTCGGCGGGCTGCGCACACTCGCCCAGGGCGAGCACGAGCCGCACCTCATCCTCGACGCCTTCCTGCTGCGCTCCCTCGCCGTGAACGGCTACGCGCCGAGCTTCAGCGACTGCGCGAAGTGCGGAATGCCCGGACCGAATCGGTTCTTCTCGGTCGCCGCGGGAGGTTCCGTCTGCGTCGACTGCCGGGTGCCCGGCAGCGTCGTACCCTCGGCGCAGGCCCTCGAACTGCTCGGCGCGCTGCTGACGGGAGACTGGGCGACCGCGGACGCGTGCGAGTCGCGGTATGTCAGGGAGGGCAGCGGCCTGGTGTCGGCCTACCTGCACTGGCACCTGGAGCGCGGGCTGCGCTCGTTGCGTTACGTGGAGAAGTAAGCCGCACAGAGGTCAGTAGCAGAGACCAGTAGACGAGATCAGTAGACGAGATCAGTAGCAGAGATCAATAGCAAAGATCAGTAAGCCGCAAAGGGATCCGAGCGATCCGAGCGATCCGAGCGATCCGAGCGATCCGAGAGATCAGAGGGAGACGAGAAGCACATGGTGGTACGCGGGATCCTGGGGCGCCAGCGCCGCGAGTACAAGACGCCGGAGCCGCACCCGTCCGGCGCCCGCGCGCCCAAGCTCCCCGGCGAGCTGATCCCGAACCACGTCGCGTGCGTGATGGACGGGAACGGACGGTGGGCCAAGGAGCGCGGCCTGCCGCGCACCGAGGGGCACCGGGTCGGCGAGGGCGTCGTCCTGGACGTCCTCAACGGCTGCCTGGAGCTGGGAGTCAAGAACCTCTCGCTGTACGCCTTCTCGACGGAGAACTGGAAGCGGTCGCCCGAAGAGGTCCGCTTCCTCATGAACTTCAACAAGGACGTCATCCGGCGCCGCCGGGACGAGATGGACGAGCTGGGCATCCGGATCCGCTGGGTCGGTCGGATGCCCAAGCTGTGGAAGTCCGTCGTCCAGGAGCTCCAGGTCGCCCAGGAGCAGACGAAGAAGAACGACGCGATGACCTTGTACTTCTGCGTCAACTACGGAGGACGGGCCGAGCTCGCCGACGCCGCCAAGGCGCTCGCCGCCGACGTCGCCGCCGGGAAGCTCGACCCGGAGAAGGTCACAGAGAAGACCATCCAGAAGTACCTGTACTACCCGGACATGCCGGACGTGGACCTGTTCCTGCGCCCGAGCGGCGAGCAGCGCACCTCCAACTACCTGATCTGGCAGTCGAGTTACGCCGAGATGGTCTTCCAGGACGTGCTGTGGCCCGACTTCGACCGCCGCGACCTGTGGCGCGCCTGCGTCGAGTACGCCTCCCGCGACCGCCGCTTCGGCGGCGCCGTCCCGAACGAGGACCTACTGGCCATGGAGGAAGGCATGAAGGGCAACCAGCCGTAGCGGACGGGGGGTTCGGGGGGCCGCACACGCGCCCCCCGAACCCCGCGCTCACCCCTCATCCCTGGTGCACCTCCAGCGCCGCCCGCACCCCCGACTCCAGCGCCCCCTCGATCCACGACGGCTTCACCGACGTGTGGTCACCGGCGAACCGCAACGGGCCCTCCGAGGAACGGATCGCCGCCAGGAGTTCCGTGTGCTGGCCCGGCAGCAGCACGGACGCCTCCCCGTACGCGTACGGATCGCGCAGCCAGCTCTGCGTGCGGCCCGCGCCGGTGTAGAAGACCTCGACACGCTGCCCGTAGACCTGCTGGAGGCCTCGCAGCGCGTGCGGGTAACGGGCGTCCTCGTCCAGGGAGTCCCAGCGCGAGGCGTCGTCGGCCCAGCTGTAGGAGGCGAGGACGACACCGCCCTTGCTGCCGTCGACCGGGTGGGACGGGTTGATCATGAACCGGTTGGAGTTGTCGGAGACCGAACCCCCGCCGATGATGTGCGCCGCCTCCGGCTGGTCACGGGTCGCCCAGCGGTTGGCCGCGTAGTGGACGCGCTGCCCCGGCGTGATGTGGCCGGCCGGCACGGACGGGTGGACGCCCAGCAGGCTCCCGTCGTCGGGCGCCTTGCCGGCCCGGTACTCCTCGTACAGGCCGGGGCGTACCGCGTTCAGCTCCCGCTTCCAGTCCGCCTCGGTGAACTCCCACCAGCGGCGGCTGAACTCGAGCAGCACCTTGGTAGCACTGTCGTAGTGCAGCTCGGCGACGGCCCGGCGCTTGCCGTACGACATCAGCGGGCTGACCTGGACCTGCCGCAGCCCCGAGAACGGCACCGTGACGATCGCGAGGTCGCCGGTGAACTGCTCGCGCACCACCTTGCCGTCGCGCCCCTCGGACACCGTGTCGATCCACACGTGCGGGCCGCCCGCGCGGACGTGCGCGGTGTCGTCGGAGCCGGGCCGCTCCGGGTCCCAGTACTCGATACGGGTCGCCCGCCGGTCGAGACGCAGCACGTCGCGCACCTTGTCCAGCAGCGCGTCCGGGAGGACCGCGGTGCCGCCCACCAGCTCCCAGAACTCGGTGTCCGGGCTGATCAGCGACTGGCTGATGAAGCTGTGCACGAAGGACAGCGGCAGCCGTGAGGTCAGG
Organism: Streptomyces albicerus; assembly: GCF_008905045.1. Taxonomy (GTDB): domain Bacteria; phylum Actinomycetota; class Actinomycetes; order Streptomycetales; family Streptomycetaceae; genus Streptomyces; species Streptomyces albicerus. The sequence goes on along the minus strand of NZ_VWMY01000040.1, from coordinate 59,216 downwards.
TTCTCCAGGGTGCCGACGAGGTCCAGGGTGCGCTCGTCGAAGCCGGCCTCCTCGGTCAGGAACCGGTACATCGACCAGTCGCCGTACTTCTGGATCACCCGTGCCCAGCCCCGGATCCGCTCGGGCATCGGCTTGTCGGTCCGCTTGCCGTCAGAGCCGGCCGTGCTGAACTCGTCGCGTACGGGATCCAGGGCCCGGCGCAGGATCGTCGAGGAGGGCGTGTCCCAGTGCTTGCGGGGCACGCCGAACGAGCGGTTGATCCGGCGGGGATTCCTCGCGTAGTCGGAGCGGCGTACCCGGACGCCGTTCACGTGCAGCCAGGCGTTGTTGACCGGCTTGCCCTCACCGTCCACGTCCACCAGGTGGAAGCGGCGCTTCTTGACGTCGAGACCGTCGATCAGGCTCATCACCAGGGGATGGCTGCCGGGGATCCGCATGGCCCCGGCTTCCGCGTACTGGAGGGCGTCGGCGAACGGCTGCGCCGCCCCCTCATGACCGCCCGTACGGAACGTCTTGATGCGGCCGCCGACCCGGTTGCCGTTGGCCTCCAGCAGCGTGACCTTGTGCCCGGCCCGCTTCAGCAACCAGGCCGCGACCAGACCGGCCGGACCCGCGCCGACCACCAGAACCTTCTTGGCCGCCTTGCCGCGCACGGCCGGCAGACCGGAGCCGAGGATCTTCTTGTACCCGGGCACAAGCGGCCGGCCATCCTCATCGACGACCAGCAGCGCACGCGCGACCGCGAGACACATCTTCCAGTCGGCGGTGGATCTGGGCGCGCTCACCGGCCCGGCAGGCGCGAGTGCGGTGGCGTCGGCCGCGCTCAGACCGAGCGCCGCGGCCGCCGTGGTCGTACCCGCCACGGCCGTGAACTGCCGCCGGGACAACGGGGAGTGATGCCGATGATGGTCGTGCGTCGAAGGCGTACGGAGATCATCCATACGTCTTGGATAAGCCGCACCGACACCCACCCGATAGACAGATCAACACCGACCACCTGATCGTGTAAGCGCAAGGGGGTCGCGGCCACGGCGACGCCGAGCGCCTGAGCGGCTCCGGCGCTCCGACACGCAACCACCGGTTACGCGCCGGAGGTTTGGCGCGGGAGGGGCTGAGCGCCCTGTGTCTTTCAGGGGCGCAGGCAGCTTTTGAGGGGCGCGGGGCTGTGACATTTGCGGCTCCGCCGCGGGGCGCGACAAGCCCCCACCGACCCGCAGACGAACACGAACCGCAAGCCCCTACCCCTACCCCTTGGCGCGCGCAGCGCACTCCGCACAGGTGCCGAAGATCTCCACCGTATGCGCCACGTTCACATACCCGTGCTCGGACGCGATCGCCTCGGCCCACTTCTCCACCGCAGGCCCCTCCACCTCGACAGCCTTGCCACAGACACGGCACACAAGATGGTGATGGTGCTCGCCACTCGCGCAGCGCCGGTACACGGACTCACCGTCCGACGTCCGCAGGACGTCGACCTCACCCGCGTCCGCGAGCGACTGCAGCGTGCGGTACACCGTGGTCAGCCCGACGGAGTCACCCTTGTGCTTGAGCATGTCGTGCAGCTCCTGCGCGCTGCGGAACTCGTCGACCTCGTCGAGCGCCGCCGCCACGGCGGCGCGCTGCCGGGTGGAGCGGCCCCGAACGGGCGGTCCAGCGGTCGTCACCGTTGCCTCCAAACGTCTGCGGCTTGCCGGGCCATTGTGCCAGCCCGATATGGGCGCGGTCAGACGCCGGCCTTTCCCACGGGGGCGTGCGTGGCCGGAATCGCGCACTCCGCCGGGTCGCCGGCCTCCCGCGCCGCGGCCTGTGTGGCGGCCCGCGCCCTACGGCGGGCCAGCGGTGCCGCCAGTGCCGTGAGCAGGATGAACGCGCCGATGGCCAGCAGAACGATCGTCGCACCGGGCGGCACGTCCTGGTAGTACGAGGTCACCGTCCCGCCGAGGGTCACGCTCACCCCGATCGCCACCGCGATGGCGAAGGTCGCGGCGAAACTGCGGCTGAGCTGCTGCGCGGCGGCCACCGGGACCACCATCAAGGCGCTCACCAGCAGCAGCCCCACGACCCGCATGGCGACCGTGACCGTGACCGCGGCCGTGACGGCCGTCAGCAGGTTCAGGGCGCGTACCGGCAGCCCGGTCACCCGCGCGAACTCCTCGTCCTGACTCACCGCGAACAGCTGTCGGCGCAGGCCCAGAGTGACCACGAGCACGAAGGCGGCGAGCAGACAGATCGCCGTCACGTCACTCTCCGACACCGTCGAGAGCGAGCCGAAGAGATACGAGCTCAGGTTCGCGTTGGAGCCGCCCGGTGCGAGGTTGATCAGCATCACACCGCCCGCCATGCCCCCGTAGAAGAGCATCGCCAGCGCGATGTCGCCGCGCGTCTTCCCGTACCAGCGGATCAGCTCCATCAGCACCGCGCCGAGCACGGACACCGCCGTCGCCATCCACACCGGGGACCAGGACAGCAGGAAGCCCAGGCCGACGCCGGTCATCGCCACGTGGCCGATTCCGTCGCCCATCAGGGCCTGGCGGCGCTGCACGAGGTAGATGCCGACGGCGGGCGCCGTGATACCGACGAGGACGGCGGCGAGCAGGGCCCGCTGCATGAACGCGTAGTCGAGGATTTCCAGGTTCATGGCGATCAGCTCAGCAGTCCCGTTCGGATCGGTTCGGCGTCGTGAGCCGCGTGCGGGTGTACGTGGTCGTGGCCGGGAAGCGCGTGCTGGCCGACCGCCTGCGGGGGCGGGCCGTCGTGCAGCACGCAGCCGTCACGCAGGACGACCGCGCGGTCGATCAGCGGCTCCAGCGGGCCCAGTTCGTGCAGGACGAGCAGGACGGAGGTCCCCTGGGAAACCTGCTCGCGCAGGGTCGCCGCCAGCACCTCCTGGCTGGCCAGGTCGACGCCCGCCATCGGCTCGTCCATGATCAGCAGCTCGGGACGGGAGGCCAGGGCGCGCGCTATCAGGACGCGCTGGTGCTGGCCGCCGGAGAGCGCGTTCACCGAGTCCTTCGCGCGGTCTGCCATGCCGACCAGCTCGATCGCCTCGTGGACAGCTTGACGGTCGGCCCTGCGCAGGATCCCGAAGCGGGCGCGGGACAGCCGCCCGGAGGACACCACCTCGGTCACCGTCGCGGGCACCCCGCCCGCCGCGGTCGTGCGCTGCGGTACGTACCCCACACGCGCCCAGTCGCGGAACCGGCGCCGCGGGGTGCCGAAGAGCTCGATCTCGCCACCCGTGACCGGGACTTGACCGATGATCGTGCGCACCGCCGTCGACTTGCCGGAGCCGTTGGCGCCGAGCAGCGCGACGACCTCACCGCCGTGGACGGTGAGGTCGATGCCGCGCAGGACGGGGCGCGAGCCGAGCTCAGCGGTCACTTCGCGCAGGGATATGACCGGCTCCCCGAGCTGGTCAGCCTTCATGGCTCGCGCCTTCCTCGTCACTCACTGCCGCCGCTTGACTTCCGATGCCTCACTTCGCGCCGAGGGCCTTCTCCAGCGCCGCCAGGTTCGACTGCATGACGGCGATGTAGTCGTCGCCCTTGGACTTGTCGGTGATGCCCTCAAGAGGGTCGAGTACATCAGTCTTGAGACCGGCGTCCTTCGCCAGGGTCTTCGCGGTCTTGTCGGAGACCAGTGTCTCGTAGAAGACGGTCGTGACGCCGTCGGCCTTGGCCTCCTCCTGGAGCTCCTTGACCCGGGCCGGGCTGGGCTCGCTCTCGGGGTCGAGACCGGAGATGGCCTCCTGGGTCAGGCCGTAGCGCTCGGCGAGATAGCTGAAGGCCGAGTGGTTGGTGAAGAAGACCTTCGACTCGGTGTTCTTCAGCCCGTCCTTGAACTCCGTGTCGAGGTCGCCGAGCTTCTTCGTCAGCGCTTCGGTGTTCTTCTTGTAGTCCGCCGCGTTGTCCGGGTCGGCCTTCTCGAAGGCCTTGCCCACGCCCTCGGCGAGCTCGGCGTACTTCACGGGGTCCAGCCAGACGTGCGGGTCGAGGCCGCCCTCTTCCTCGGCGTGCTCTTCCTCTTCGGCGGGCTCCTCTTCGCCCTCGTGGGCGTGGCCGGTGCTGCCGTGGTCCTCGAGGCTGGTCAGCGTGGCCGCGTCGATCTTGGTCTTGATCTCGGACTGCCCCACGGCGTCGTCGACGGCCGGCTGCAGGTCCTTGAGGTAGAGGACCGCGTCCGCCTCCTGGAGCTGGGCCGTCTGCTTGGCGCTGATCTCCAGGTCGTGCGGCTCCTGGCCGGGCTCGGTGAGGTTGGAGACGCTGACGTGGTCCCCGCCGATCTGTTCGGCGAGATACTGCATGGGGTAGAACGACGCCACGACGTCGAGCTTCCCGCTGCTCTTGCTGTCGGCTGCGTCCGACTCGGACGAGCAGGCGGAGAGGACTCCGATACCGAGGGCGGTGGCCGCCGCGACTGCGGTTCCGGATATGAGGCGTCGCTGTACGTTCATGACACTCATTTTCAACAAGTCTGGAAACGATTGTCAACAAGCTGTCTTGTGATTTCGACTTCATCCCGGTATGGGACAGGTGGGGGAGCGGTGCACGGCCGGGACCCCGAACCGATTTGATCCGGGGGGCGGGACCGCCGGTAATCTGAAGCATTCGCTCTGAAGCAATCGCTGTGAAGCAACCGCTTCGTCGCCCGTCGTCGTAATGAAGAGAGCACCGTGGCCGCCGACAAGATCGACACCATCGTCAGCCTGAGCAAGCGCCGTGGCTTCGTCTACCCGTGCAGTGAGATCTACGGCGGACAGCGTGCCGCCTGGGACTACGGGCCGCTGGGTGTCGAGCTCAAGGAGAACATCAAGCGCCAGTGGTGGCGCTACATGGTGACGTCGCGCGAGGACGTCGTCGGTATCGACTCGTCCGTGATCCTGGCGACGGAGGTCTGGGTGGCCTCCGGCCACGTCGCCACCTTCACCGACCCGCTCACCGAGTGCACCTCCTGTCACAAGCGGTTCCGCGCCGACCACCTTGAAGAGGCGTACGAGGCCAAGCACGGCAAGGCGCCCGAGAACGGCCTCGCGGACGTCAACTGCCCGCACTGCGGCAACAAGGGCCAGTTCACCGAGCCCAAGCAGTTCTCCGGCCTGCTCGCCACGCACCTCGGCCCCACCCAGGACAGCGGATCCGTCGCCTACCTGCGCCCCGAGACCGCGCAGGGCATCTTCACCAACTTCGCCCAGGTCCAGCAGACCTCCCGCCGCAAGCCGCCGTTCGGCATCGGCCAGATGGGCAAGTCCTTCCGCAACGAGATCACGCCCGGCAACTTCATCTTCCGCACCCGCGAGTTCGAGCAGATGGAGATGGAGTTCTTCGTCAAGCCGGGCGAGGACGAGAAGTGGCAGGAGTACTGGATGCAGGAGCGCTGGAACTGGTACACCGGCCTGGGCCTGCGCGAGGAGAACATGCGCTGGTACGAGCACCCGGCCGAGAAGCTCTCCCACTACTCCAAGCGCACCGCCGACATCGAGTACCGCTTCCAGTTCGGCGGCAACGAATGGGGTGAGCTGGAGGGCGTCGCCAACCGCACCGACTACGACCTCAACGCCCACTCCAAGGCCTCCGGCCAGGACCTCTCCTACTTCGACCAGGAGGCCGGCGAGCGCTGGACGCCGTACGTCATCGAGCCGGCGGCCGGTGTCGGCCGCGCGATGCTCGCGTTCCTCCTGGACGCGTACGTCGAGGACGAGGCGCCCAACGCCAAGGGCAAGATGGAGAAGCGGACCGTGCTGCGGCTCGACCCGCGGCTGTCGCCGGTCAAGGTCGCGGTTCTGCCCCTGTCGAGGAACCCCGAGCTGTCCCCGAAGGCCAAGGGTCTCGCCTCGGCTCTCCGTCAGCACTGGAACATCGACTTCGACGACGCGGGTGCCATCGGCCGCCGCTACCGGCGCCAGGACGAGATCGGTACGCCGTTCTGCGTGACCGTGGACTTCGACACGCTCGACGACAACGCGGTGACCGTGCGTGAGCGGGACTCGATGAAGCAGGAGCGGGTTTCGCTGGACCAGATCGAGGGGTACCTGGCCAGCCGGCTGATCGGCTGCTGATCGCTCCGCGGGTCGGGCGGCTGCCTGGCTGATGTTGTTTGTCCGGCTGCGGATTCGTTGTGGCTGGTCGCGCAGTTCCCCGCGCCCCTAGGGGCTGCGCCCCTGACGGGGCGCGGCCCCCGCCCCTGACGGGGCAGCCCCTTTCAAATGCCCCGGTTCTGTCACGTCCGTAACGGATGTAATGAACCGGGGTTTTCGCAATCCGGGGGACAAAGCGCTCCGAAGGTCAGGTCGAGCGGCCCGCAGGGGGTGGGTCGCCGAACCTCTCACGGGGGCAACATGCGCAAGCAAGCAGTCATTGGCGTACTCACGATGGCCGTCGCGATCGGGGTCGTCGGGGTTGTTGGGGCCGGGGCGCTGGACGGGGAGTCGTCGAAGCAGGGGTCGGGGATCGAGGCCAAGGGGGCCGGGGGCGGTCTGCCGGACGCGCTCGCGCCGAGCGGGCTGCGGGCTCTCGGGCTGACGGCGGACCAGCGGCTGGTGACGTTCCCGGTCGACCGTCCCGGTGTCGTGGTGCCGCTCGGAAAGGTCGGCGGGCTCAAGGGCGACAAGACGCTCGTCGGGATCGACTACCGCGTCCAGAACAAGAAGCTGTACGCGGTCGGCGACCAGGGCGGCATCTACACGATCCGCGAGGTGGGCGCCCGCGCCACCAAGGTCTCGCAGCTGAGCGTCGCCCTGCAGGGCAGGGCCTTCGGTGTCGACTTCAACCCGGCCGCCAACCGGCTGCGGGTCATCAGCGACACCGGCCAGAACCTCCGCCACAACCTCGACGACCCGGCGGGCGCCCCGGCCCCCGGCACCACGGCCGTCGACGGCACCCTCACCAACCCGCCGGTGCCGCCGAACCCGGGTGCCACCGCGCTCGGCGTGCCCGGTGCCGCGTACACGAACAACGACCTCGACGCGACCACGGCCACCACCCTCTTCGACCTCGACACCACGCTGGACCAGGTCTCGGTCCAGTCGCCCGCCAACGCCGGCAACCTCGCACCGACGGGGAAGCTCGGCGCGGACGTGCCGCTGAACTCCGGATTCGACATCTACAGCTCGGCGCGCAAGGGGACGAACACGGGGTACGCGGTGACCGGCGGCAAGGCGTTCCGGGTCAACCTGCTGACGGGGAAGGCGAGTTCGCTGGGGTCGTTCCCGCAGGGGCGGCAGGTGGTGGACCTGGCGATCCCGCTGAACCAGGGCTGAGCTCGATTTCTGGAGGTCTGCGCTCAGCACCTCCGACAGTCGGCCCACGGCCCGGCCCCGTACCCGTACCCAGTTGGGTACGGGTACGGGGCTGCGCCCATGACCTACACGTGCCCGCACCAGTCGCGGACAGGGTCGAGCCCGCCGTACTTGTCGCCCTTCAGGTACACGGCGCTGATGAAGGCCCAGCCGTTGCCACCCTTCTTCCCAGTGGCAACCCAGATGTCGTTCACCACACCGTTGTCCCGGATCGTCTCCCCGAACTGATAACAGACGCCGAGAAGGGTGTGTCCGGCAGGATGGGTACCGATCTTCGCGCTCTTTGTCGTGGGCGCTTCCCGTACATTGACCGCCTCGTACGTGGTCACGAACTCCGCCGCCTGCGCCGACGACGAGGCAACGCCGACCACGCCCAGGGCCGTGGCAGCGGCGACAAGTCCGCGCAGGGCGTGCTTCCCGTATCGCATCCCGGCTTCCTTCCCCCTAGTGGCTACGCCCCTCGATGCGTAGGAGCGTTCAGAACCGCAACGTATCGAGGTCCATGGGGGAGGGCGTACTCGGAACTCCCAGGTTGACGCTGTGGCCCGCGGTCGCTCCCGCGTCCGTGTCGTCCTCCCGCTGCGCGGTGTCGTCGGGAGCGGATGACAAATGACAGATAACAGATGACAGATATTGAAATCTGTCATCTGTTATGTCATGGTGGTCGCATGACGATGCAAACCCGACACCTCGGATCCACCGGCCCTCAGGTCTCCGCCCTCGGTCTCGGCTGCATGGGTATGTCCGCGCTGTACGGCGACGCCGACCGGGCCGAGTCCGTCGCGACGATCCATGCCGCTCTCGAAGCGGGCGTGACGCTGCTCGACACCGGTGACTTCTATGCCATGGGGCACAACGAGATGCTGATCGGTGAGGCGCTGCGGAGCGCCCCGGCCGCGCGGCGCGAACAGGCGCTCACCAGCGTGAAGTTCGGTGCCCTGCGCGATCCGGACGGCGGCTGGTCCGGTTACGACGGACGGCCGGCCGCGGTGAAGAACTTCGCGGCGTACTCGCTGCAGCGGCTCGGTGTCGACCACATCGACGTGTACCGGATCGCGCGGGTCGACCCGGACGTCCCCATCGAGGAGACCGTCGGCGCGATCGCCGAGCTCGTCGAGAAGGGGTACGTACGGCACATCGGCCTGAGCGAGGCCGGTGCGGAGACCGTGCGCCGGGCGGCGGCCACCGCCCCGATCTCGGACCTGCAGATCGAGTACTCCCTCATCTCGCGCGGTATCGAGGACGAGATCCTGCCGACCACCCGTGAACTGGGCATCGGCATCACCGCGTACGGCGTGCTGTCGCGCGGGCTGATCTCCGGGCACTTCACCCGGGACCGGCAGCTGGCCGCGAACGACTTCCGGGCGATCAGCCCCCGCTTCCAGGGCGAGAACCTCCGGCACAACCTCGGCCTCGTCGAGGCGTTGCGCAAGATCGCCGAGCAGAAGGGCGTCTCCGTCGCGCAGATCGCGATCGCCTGGGTGCTGGCCCGGGGCGAGGACATCGTGCCGCTCGTCGGCGCGCGGAGCCGCGACCGTCTTGCGGAGGCGCTCGGAGCGCTCGACGTCACCCTCGACGCCGCCGACCTCGCCGCGATCGAGGACGCGGTCCCGCCGGGCGCCGCGGCGGGCGACCGCTACCCGTCCGCCCAGATGGCACACCTCGACAGCGAGCGCTGACAGTACCGCCAGGTACGGTCATCCCCATGGCGACCACCGAGACCCTGACCGCCGAGCGCATCCTCGAGGCGACCGAGGAGGTGCTGCGTCGCCACGGCCCCGCTAAGGCGACCGTGGTGGACGTGGCCCGCGCGCTCGGCGTCAGCCACGGCAGCGTGTACCGGCACTTCCGTACGAAGGTGGCGCTGCGGGAGGCGGTCACCAAGCGTTGGCTGGACCGTACGACGCGGACACTCAAGGAGATCGCCCAGGCGTCGGACGAGACGCCTCCCCAAGCTCTGGCGCACTGGCTGGGGGCGCTGTTCACCGCCAAGCGCCACAAAGCGGGCGACGACCCGCAGCTGTTCGCCACGTACGAGGTTCTGCTCGGTGAGAGCAGCGCGGTGGTCGAGGAGCACATCGCCGATCTGGTCGACCAGCTCGTGTTCATCGTCAAGAAGGGCATGCGCGAGGGTGACTTCACCGCCGTGGAGCCCAGCACCGCCGCGTCGACCGCCCGCGCGGTCTTCGACGCCACGAACCGCTTCCACGACCCGTCTTACGCCCGCGAGTGGGAACAGCCGGGCATCGAGGCCGAGTTCAACGCGGTCGTGGACCTTGTGCTGCGGGGGCTGCGGGCCTGAAACCGCCTAGCCGGCGGAGCCCTCCGTCGGGTCCACCGTGGCCTGATGGGCCTCCGCGAGGTGTTCCTCGGCCTTCAGCCACGGCAGGAACTGGGCACCCTTGCGCCAGCCGCACGTATCGCATCTGATCGTCCGCTGCACGCCCGCGCGTTGGACGCGGACGATGTGCTCGCGGCCGTGCTGGTCCCAGCGGCTCACCTTGCTGGTGTTGATCTGCAGCATGACGCCTCCTGGTTGTCGCGCTCCGCTTGCGCGCTAAGGAGTGTGCAGCAAGAACAACATCAACAGGGGCTCCTTCGTGGTGAGTTATGTGTGAATTCCGCGCACTGAGGGGTGCGGCCCGGAGCGCCGAGGTGTATGAGAGACGCTCGGGGGGTCGCTTCGGGGGTGGCCCAGGGGCCGGGGGGTCCGCATGGCCGCGATTTTCGACACGATCCTGCTGACGGCCACCGGCGCCACCGCGATCACGACGGTTGTCCGGACTCTGGGGAGTCTCGCGTGGGAACGTGTGAGGAACCAGCTGCGCGGTGTCAACAAGCGTCGGCTGCTCACGTTCCGGTACGTGTTGGCGGTGGTCGGCGTGTCCGCCGCGGTCTATGTGGCCTTCCGCAGCTTCCTCATGGGCGGGATCATCCTGGTGGCGACCGCGGGTGTGCGCCTGCTGTCGCCGCGCGGCAACGGCTGGGGGTGGGATGATCTCGACCCCCACATCGGCAGCGAGACCTTCTTCCACAGCCTCGCTCTGCTGGGCGTCGCCCTGGGGATGAACGGTGTGGCACTGGGAACCCTCGAAAAGCTCTCGGACGCGCAGAAGGTGACGATCAGCCTCACGCTGGTCCTCGGTGCCCTCGTCGCGGTCAACAAGTCGACGGCCAGGACCCGCAAGTTGTGCACCGAGGTGATCAAACGGACCGATGCCCTCAGCCGAGCGTTCACCGTCCTGCACGCCGTGTACCAGGTGAACAAGATTGACCCGAGGCTCCTCGAACTGCGCGAGCACTGCCGAGAGAAGGCCGACGACCTTTGCCGTCTGCTGGACACCCGGCTGAACACGGGCTACCGGTTCCTGGGTACGCAGATCCTGCCGAAGGCCGCCCGCGTGACCCTGGAGGACGAGCTACGGACGGCGATCGAAGAGGCGGACGAGTACGCGCCGTCGTGGCACGGCGTACGGGAGAAGTTCGAGTGGCTCGAAAAGGGTTGTGCCGAGCGGATCGACGAGTTGGCCTAACACCGGCTCAGGCGATGATCCGCGGTAGCCGCAGGCTCAGCCCCGTCGTCAGTACGACCCCGGCGAGCTGTACGAGCAGTGTTGTCACCAGGGCGTCTCGCATTCCCAGGGCCGGGGTGAGGGTGAGGAAGAGGGTGCCCAGGGTGGCGACGCCGAGGGCGAGGGCGGACTGCTGGGCGGTGATCATGACGCCGCTGCCGACGCCGGCGCGGGACGCGGGGACCTCGGAGAGGATGACGCGGAAGAGGATGGGGAGTTGGAGGGCCTGGCCGGCGCCGGCGATGATCACGCCGGGCCAGAGTTCGAGGCCGCCGAGGTGGGGCCAGGAGCCCCACACGGTGAGGGCGAGGACGGTCACGCCGACCGCCTGGACCAGGCCGCCCACGGTGACGACGCGCGTGCCCCAGCGCACGACCAGCCGGGGGCCCAGGAGCGAGACCACGAAGAAGGACACCGCCATCGGGGCCAGGGTGAGGCCCGCGCGGACCGGGCTCAGGTCCACTCCCTGCTGCAGTGCCACCGCGACGACGAACATGAATCCGCTGAAGCCGATGGAGAAGGGGAGAATCATCACCAGGCCCCGGCGGAGGGGGAGGTTCGAGAACAGGCTCGGGGGGACCAGGGGCGTCCTGCCCTGGCGTTCCGCCCGGCGTTCGACGAGGTAGAAGGCCGTCGCCGCGATCGGGAACACCGCCAGGGACAGCCACGTCCACAGCGGCCAGCCTGCCGCCCGGCCCTCCGTCAGCGGGGCCAGCAGAGCCACCAGGGCCACCGCCAGCAGCGCCGTGCCGGGACCGTCCACCGGCTCCGGGTGCTGCGAGCGGGTCTCGGGGACCACTCGGGCGGCCAGGACCAGGCCCAGCAGCACGACCGGTACGTTCACCAGGAACACCGCACGCCAGCCGGTGCCCGCGATGTCCGCCGCGACGAGGACGCCGCCGAGGATCTGCCCGGCCACCATGGAGAGCCCGGCCGTGGCGCCGTACAGGCCCATCGCCCTGGCGCGGCGCGGGCCTTCGGTCGCCGACTGGATGGTGGCGAGGACCTGCGGGAGCATCGCCGCCGACGCCGCGCCCTGGGCGACGCGTGCCGCGACAAGGGTCCAGGCGGTCGGCGCGAGGCCGCACGCCAGCGAGGTGAGCCCGAAGGCGATCATCCCGCCGAGGAAGAGCCGGCGTCGGCCGAACATGTCGCCCAGCCGTCCGCCGAGGACGAGGAGCACGGCGTACGCGACTCCGTATCCGGCCACGACGAGTTCCAGGACGGCGTCGCCCGCGGCCAGGTCGTGGCCGATCGTGGGCAGGGCGACGTTCACGATGAAGAAGTCGATGAGGGGCAGGGCCGCGCCGAGCAGCACGGTGAACAGTCCGAGTTCGCCGAGTACGGGTGGGCCGGCGGCGGAACGGGCGGCACGGGAAGCGAGGGTTTCGGTCACGGTGTCGAGCGTGCTCCGACTCTCAAGCTGGTACCAGAGTCTTCTTATCCTGGTAGAAGGAGTACCTGGAAACAGGGTCCGCGCGACAGCAGGCTGGAAGCATGACGACCATGGCGGAGGAGACGGATACGGAGACGGAGACGGGGAGGGATACGGATACGGAGACGGCGGTACGGGAGAGCGAGGCCCCCGGCCCGTTTTCGCGTGAGCCCGCCGACCCTCGCTCGCGTGAGTCCGACATCCGGCGGCACGAGCTCGCGGCCTTTCTGCGGCACCGGCGCGAGCACATCACCCCCGAGCAGGTGGGCCTGCCCCGTGGCCGCCGTCGGCGTACGCCGGGCCTGCGCCGGGAGGAGGTCGCGCAGCTCTCCGCGGTCGGCGTCACCTGGTACACGTGGCTCGAACAGGCCCGGGACATCCAGGTCTCCGTGCAGGTCCTCGACGCACTCGCCCGCACCCTGATGCTCGACCCGAACGAGCGTGCCCACCTCTTCCAGCTCGCCGGTGCCGTCGACCCGACCCCGGCCTCGCGCTGCGCGACGATCACTCCGGCGCTGCTGCAGACGCTGGAGCAGCTGGAGCCCCTGCCGGCCTGCATCCAGAACAGCCGGTACGACATCCTCGCGTACAACCGCACGTACGGCCGTCTGCTCTGCGACCTCGACGAGGTCCCGGCCGAGGACCGCAACTGCATGGTCCTGATCACCACGAACGAGCAGTGGCGTTCCTCGATCGTGCTGCTCGACGAGACGGTGCGGCTGATCGCCGCCAAGTTCCGTGCCTCGATGGCCGGGCATCTCGCCGATCCCGCCTGGAAGATGCTGCTCAAGCGGCTGCGCGCGGAGTCCGAGGAGTTCTGTGAGGTCTGGGAGCGGCACGAGGTGGTCGGCTCGCGCAGCAAGACCAAGTTCTTCGACAACAGGTATGTAGGGCGGCTCACCCTGGTCCACACCGACCTGTGGCTGGGCCCGGTGGACGGGCCGCGCATGGTCACGTACGCGCCCGCGGACGACGAGTCGCGGGAGCGGTTGGAAAAGCTCCACGCGATCGCTGTGGAGCGAGGGTGACGGTCGCTCCGCGGGTCGGGCCGTTCGGTACCTGCGGGCCGGTGGGGGCTGGTCGCGCCCACGCGGCGGAGCCGCATGTCGATACAGCCCCGCGCCCCTTAAAAGCAGGGGCTGCGCCCAACCGCCTAGCTCAGCCCCCACCCACCCGCACGTTCAGACGACCCCCGCCGCCTCCTTGATCTCCGCCGCCTCCAGTCGCTCCGCCGCGCGTTCGGCGGTCCGGCGGGCCCAGCGGCCGCTCGACAGGGCGCCCAGGACCAGGACGGCCAGACCGCAGGCGGCGATGATCCACCACGCGGGCCGCGCCGCGGCGACGAAGGAGTCGCGGTAGGACGACGCGCCGACGCCGGAGGCGAGCACCGCGCCGATCACGGCGACGCCCAGTGTCTGGCCGATCTGGCGGCTGGTGGAGGCGACGGCGGCGGCCACGCCGGCCTGGGCGCGTGGCATGCCGGAGACGGCCGTGTTGGTGATGGGGGCGTTCACGAAACCGAAGCCGAGGCCGAAGAGGACGTAACCGATCACGAGCGTCGCGTTGGTCGTCTCGGCCTCGAAGGCGGCGAAGAGTACGCCGCTCGCGGTCATCGCGGTCCCGGCGACGAGCAGGGAGACGCGGGGGCCGCGGCTGCCGACCAGCCGGCCCGACAGGGGTGCGCAGACGAACGTCATGGCCGCCATGGGGAGCATCCACAGGCCCGCGTGGAGGGCGTCGAGGCCGCGTACGTTCTGGAGGTAGAGCGTCGAGAGGAAGAGGAAGCCGCCGAGCGCCGCGAACGCGCTGATCGCCACGACCGTGGCCCCGCTGAAGGGCACCGAGCGGAAGAAGCGCAGGTCGATGAGGGGTTCGTCGCGGCGGGGCTCGTACCGGAGAAGGGCGACGAGCGCGGCGAGCGCGATACCGCCGAAGACGAGGGTCTTGCCGGCGCCGGAGCTGGGCGCCTCGATGATCGCGTACGTGAGGGAGCCGAGCAGTGCGATCACCAGGAGCTGGCCGACCGGGTCGGGGCGGCGTGCCTTCGGGGCGCGGGACTCGGGCACGTACCGGAAGGTGAGCAGGAGCGCGGCCAGGCCCACCGGCAGGTTGATCCAGAAGATCGAGCGCCAGCCGACCGAGTCCACGAGGAGGCCGCCGACCAGCGGGCCCGCGGCCATGGATATGCCGACCACGCCGCCCCAGACGCCGATCGCGCGGGCGCGCTCGCGCGGGTCCGTGAAGGTGTTGGTGATGATCGACATCGCGACCGGGTTGAGCATCGAGCCGCCGACCGCCTGGACCATGCGGAAGACGACGAGCGATTCGAGGTTGGGCGCGAGCGAGCACAGGACCGAGCCGACCGTGAAGACGACCAGGCCCGCCATGAAGACCCTTCTGCGGCCGATGCGGTCGGCGGTCGAGCCCGCCAGCATCAGCAGGGCGGCGAGCACCAGCGTGTACGCGTCGATCGTCCATTGCAGGCCCGCCAGGCTCGCGTGCAGATCCTTCTGCATGGAGGGCAGGGCGACATTGAGGACGGTGTTGTCGAGGCTCACGATCAGCAGGCTCATACAGCAGATCGCGAGCACCAGCATGCGGCGGCGGGGGCTGAGCTCGGGCATGCGAACCAGGGTACGCCTACTTCGGTAGTGTGCCTAACTAATGACTTGCATCGCACTGCCCCGCGTACGCGACAATGGGGGAATGTCCACGCCCACGTCCACGGTGAACTCCGCGATGACCTCCACGGTGAACTCCGCGATGACCTCTACGGTGAACTCCGCGGTGAAGTCCGCCCTGCAGATCGGTCCCCACGCGGTCCGGCCGCCCGTCGTGCTCGCGCCCATGGCCGGGATCACGAACGCGCCGTTCCGCACCCTGTGCAGGGAGTTCAGCGGCGGCAAGGGCCTGTTCGTCAGCGAGATGATCACCACTCGGGCGCTGGTCGAGCGCAACGAGAAGACGATGCAGCTGATCCACTTCGACGCGTCGGAGACCCCGCGCTCGATCCAGCTGTACGGCGTCGACCCCGCCACCGTCGGCAAAGCCGTCCGCATGATCGCGGAGGAGGACCTCGCCGACCACATCGACCTGAACTTCGGCTGCCCGGTCCCGAAGGTGACCCGCAAGGGCGGCGGCTCGGCGCTCCCGTACAAGCGGAACCTGCTGCGCGCGATCCTCCGCGAGGCGGTGTCCGGGGCGGGCGACCTGCCGGTCACCATGAAGATGCGCAAGGGCATCGACGACGACCACATCACGTACCTGGACGCCGGGCGGATCGCCGTCGAGGAGGGCGTGACGGCGATCGCGCTGCACGGGCGGACGGCCGCGCAGCACTACGGCGGCACGGCCGACTGGGACGCCATCGCCCGGCTCAAGGAGCACGTGCCGGAGATTCCGGTCCTCGGCAACGGGGACATCTGGTCGGCGGACGACGCGCTGCGGATGGTGCGCAGCACTGGGTGTGACGGTGTGGTGGTGGGCCGGGGTTGCCTCGGGCGGCCGTGGTTGTTCGCGGACCTGGTGGCGGCGTTCGAGGGCCCTGCCGGTGCCCCGGCCGGAGGCCCTGATGGATACGGCGCCCGTCCGACTCTTCGTGAGGTGGCGGCCGTGATGGTCCGGCACGCGACCCTGCTCGGGGAGTGGATCGGGGACGAGGCGCGCGGCGTCATCGACTTCCGTAAGCACGTGGCCTGGTACTTGAAGGGTTTCGCCGTCGGCTCCGAGATGCGGAAGCGTCTCGCGATCACCTCATCACTGGCGGAACTCTCCGAGGGGCTTGAGGAGTTGGACCTGGACCAGACCTGGCCGGTCGGCGCCGACGGGCCTCGCGGCCGTACGTCCGGCAACAACAGGGTTGTCCTGCCGGACGGTTGGCTGAAGGACCCGTACGAGTGTGCCGGGCTCGGCGAGGATGCGGAGCTGGACACGTCCGGGGGTTGAGCGTTTGAGGTGGTGTGCTGGGTGCGGGTTCGTTCGGGCTGAGCGCGCAGTTCCCCGCGCCCCTGGGCGGTGGGGCGCAGCCCCTGCTTTTAAGGGGCGCGGGGAACTGCGCGACCAGCCCAACACAACCCGCACCCGCTCACCGAACCTCAGGCACCCCCACCGCCGTGAGGAACTCACGCACCCCCTACCGCCGTGAGCAACGCCAACGGAGCCGCAGCCGACCGCGATTCCCGTACACACGCATGCGGATACGGGACCGGCTCCCCATGCGTATCCCGCCCATACCCGGCAAGAACCTCCGGCAGGCGGTGGCCCGCCGCCGTCGCCGCGTCCACGAGCCCATGCGCCACCGTACGAGCCTCGTCGTGGAGCCCGTACCGCGCCAGCCCCAACGTGATCAGCGCGTTGTCGTGCGGCCAGACCGAACCGCGGTGATACGAGAGCGGATGGTACGCGGGCTGCCCGGCCGCGACCGTCCGAACACCCCACCCGGAGAAGAAGTCCGGCTCCAGCAACCGCCTCCCCACCAACTCCCCGTACTCCTTGTCCAGCAGCCCGGACCACAGCAGATGCCCGGCATCAGAGGCGAGCGCGTCGACGTGGTTCCCGGCGCCGTCCAGGGCGAGTGCGGGGAAGGCATGGTCGGCCATCCAGAAGTCGCGCTGGAAGCGGTCACGGAGGTCCGCGGCGGCCTGCTCCAGCAGCGCCGCGTAGACCTCGTCGTCCCACACGGTCCGAGCCAGGTGCGCGGTCCGGCGCAACGCGTCGTACGCGTAACCCTGCGCCCCCGCGGCCATCACGGGACCGGTCGGCCGGCTTCCGTCGCCGGAGCAGATGGCGCCGGGTGAGTCCTTCCAGTTCTGGTTGGCGAGGCCGCCCTCGTCGGCGCGGTAGACGAGATACCCGCGCGAGGTCAGCCCGCCGTGGTCCAGCATCCAGCCGATCGCCGCGCGGGCGTTGGGCTCGAGGCGGCGGGCCAGCGCCGCGTCCCCCGTCTGCTCGACGTACGCGCCGAGCAGGACCAGGAACAGCGGCGTCGCGTCGACCGAGCCGTAGTACCGCCCGTACGGCACCTGCCCGAAGTGCGCCAGCTCCCCGTGCCGTACCTCGTGCACGATCTTGCCGGGCTGGGCCACCGTGCCCGTGCCGACCTCGGTCGCCTGGGCCGCGGCGAGCGCGGGCAGGGTGGCGGCGGCGAGCTGGGGGCGGTAGGGGAGCGCGAAGAGGGAGGTGAGGAGCGCGTCGCGGCCCAAGAGTGTTAAGAACCAGGGGACTCCGGCCGCCGGTACGCGAAGTTCCTCTCCGTCGGGGCCCGTTGCGGGTACCTGGAGCACGGCCAGGTCGGACAGGCCCCGCGCGCAGGCCGCGGCCAGCTCGGGCCAGCCGGTCGGGAAGGGCACGCCCTCCGCGAACTCCCCTTCCAGCGCGAGGAGTCGGTCGTTCGCGGCGGCCGGGGAGAGGGGCACCTCCGGGTGCGGCATACCGTGCGGGCGCGCCGCCACCCGGAGGGCCAGCTCGGCCGAACCGTGCGGCTCGAGTTCGAGGCTCCACACGAGGCGACGCGCGCCCGTGCCGGTCTCCTCGACGCCGTCCGGCGCGGGCTCGGAGGTGACGGTCGTACAGGACCGCCACTCACCGCGCTGATAGCTGAACTCCACACCGTCGTCGAGGACTTGGCGCGAGCGCAGGGCGCCGATCTTCGTGTACGTGCGGTGGTCGGAGCGCAGTTCGAACTGGTCCGTGAAGTCGGCGTCCGCCGTGACCGCGATACGGACCGTCGTCGGCACCGGGCGGTTGCTGGTGACGCGCAGCGACTCGACGAACGCGCCGTCGGTGACGGCCTGTTCACGGAAGATCGTGTGGGCGGGCGGCTCCTGCCGGCCGCCGCGCGGTACGAGCACACAGCGTGCCGTGTCGCCGTCCGCGACCGGCGACAGCGCCTCCGGGACGGCGCCGTCGACGGTCAGTTGCCAGCGGCTCAGATGCCGCGCGTCGCGTACGAACAGCCCGTCGGGTGAGGCGGCTCCGCGTACCCCGCTGATGTCCCCGCCGTCGCCCACGGCCGCGAACGTCCCACCGTGCACGAGCAGATGATGCCGGTCCGTCATCGCCGGTCCCCTCCCTTGGCACCCTTGGCACCCTTGCCGAACTCTTCGATTGCGCTGTGCGCCGGGTCGGACGGCTCGTGCAGCAGATCGAGCGTCAGCGCGGCGGTCCAGCTGAAGCCGAGCGCCCCGCAGGCCTCACCGGTGTACGGATCCACGTACTCCGCGAACCCGGACGAGTCCGCCGTGTCCAGCAGCGCGCCCCGCAGCTTCTCCGCGCGCGCGTGCTCCCCGTGCAGCCGGAGCCCGCGCTCCAGCAGCCAGTTGGTGTTGAACCAGGCCGGGCCACGCCAGTACCGGTGCGGGTCGAAGGCGTGCCCGGTCAGGTCGTAACTCGGTACGAGCCGTGTCTCGCCGCCGAGCCCGAAGTGCGGCCCGTACACGGTCCGTACGAGCTCGGCGGCCGTGTCGCGGGGCAGTGTCGGGAGCAGCAGCGGGACCAGGCCGGAGACGCCGCGCTCGGGGATGAGCTCGCCCGTGCGCACGTCCCGGCAGAAGAACATGCCCTCCGCCGGGTCCCACAGCCGGTCGACCAGCGCCGTCGTCAGGCGCTCGGCGCGCGCGTGCCGTGCCGTGCCCGTCGCGCCCAGCTCGCGTGCGATGCGGGCCAGGGCGTGCTCGGAGGCGATCAGCAGGGCGTTGAAGGCCGGGTCCTCGACAGCGAACTCGCCCGCCCGTCTCCCACCACCGCCCTCAACCGAGGCCCTGCGGGCCACCCCCTTGTCTGTGCCGTCCGCGTAGCCGCCGTCGCGGTAGTCCGTCGCCAGCCGCACGTATCGCCCGTAGTCCAGGTCCGTCGGACGGTCCTCGGCGGCGCCGTGGTCGAGGTCCGCGCGGCGGAAGGAGCGGGCCGGGGCGGGCGTCACGCGGGAGAGCGGGGCGTCCCAGCTGGGCGCGTTGTCCATGCCCTGCTCCCACGGGTGGACCACCGAGGCGAGGCCCCCGCCGCCCAGGTCCCGGCGGTGCAGCAGATAGCGGTGCCAGGCCGCCAGGCGCGGGTAGATCCGGGGCAGGAAGGAGCGCGCCCGGGACAGACCCGGATCGGCGACATGCACCAGCCACGCGGCGAGCGCGTGCACCGGTGGCTGCACGATGCCGGACGTCTGTACGGTGCGCGGGGCGCCCGCGGCGTGCCCCGCGGTCGAGGAGCGCCAGAAGTCGGGGCTCGGGAAGTACGCGTCGAGGGGGACGGAGGGATTGAACACGATGTGCGGGATCCGGCCGTCGCCCCACTGCGCGTCGAGCAGCGTCTCCAGCTCCACCTGCGCTCGCAGCGGCGACAGATGGCGCAGCCCGATCGCGATGAACGCGGAGTCCCAGGACCACTGGTGGGGGTACAGGCCGCGCGAGGGCACCGTGGACGTGCCCGTCCAGTTGCCGTGCAGCACCTCGGCCGCTCTGAGATGCAGCGATCCCGCGGGGCGGACCGGATCGTATACGGCCGTCCCTGTCCGCCCGATCTCACTCTGGCCGGAAAATGGCGGTGAGGATGTGGTGCGTACGGGATCCGGGCGCCCGGTGCGGCGGGCGGTGAGCTGGGTTGTGCGGTCCACTCAGGTCTCCCCGAAGACATGCGGCCGACCAGTTCGGCAGTAGCTACCGTAGGGTTACGTCTATTTAACACGCAAAACTCAATATGTAATGCAGAGTTGGTGAGCGCAAGGGGTGCGTATGACCGGGACCACAGGGAGGAGCGGAATGGCGACAAGGGCCGGGAAGACCGGTAGCCAGGCGAGCTCCGGCGATCTGCTGGAGCTGGTGCGCAGCGGGCGCGCGACCACGCGCGGGGCGTTGCAGCAGGTCACAGGGCTGTCCCGGGCCACGGTCGGGCAGCGTCTCGACCGGCTCTTCCGGGCCGGCTGGCTGCGGGAGGGCGCCGCGGGCCCGGTGGACTCGCCGCTCGGCGGCCGCCCCTCGGTCCGACTGGAATTCGACGACGCCCACGCCGTCGTCCTCGCCGCCGACCTCGACACCCGGCACGCGCGCGCCGCGGTGCTGTCCCTGACCGGTGAGCTGCTGGCCGAGCACAAGGGGCCGCTGCTGATCGAGGAGGGTCCTGACGTGGTGCTCGGTGAGCTGGGCCGCTGGTTCGGCGAGCTGCTGGAGAAGGCCGGGCACGGGGCGCACGAGGTGTGCGGGATCGGGCTCGCCGTGCCGGGGCCCGTCGACAGCGACACCGGCCGGGTCGTCCAGCCGCCGATCATGCCCGGCTGGGACGGCTACGACATAAGAGGCCGTCTCACCCGCGCCTTCGCCGAGCACACGGGCGCCGAGGCCGTCCCGGTGCTCGTGGACAACGACGCCAACCTCATGGCGTACGGGGAACAGCGCACCGGCCACCCCGACTGCTCGGCCTTCGTCCTGGTGAAGGTCTCCACCGGTATCGGCGCGGGCGTGGTCGTCGGCGGCACGATCTACCGGGGCATCGACGGAGGCGCCGGGGACATCGGGCACATCCGGGTCCCGGAGGGCGCCGACGCGCTGTGCAAGTGCGGGTCGTACGGCTGCCTCGCCGCCGTCGCGAGCGGTGGTGCCGTCGCGCGCCGGCTGGCGGAGACGGGCGTTCCGGCGGCCTCGGGATCGGATGTGCGCGATCTGCTCACCTCCGGGCACCCCGGCGCGGCGGCCCTCGCGAGGGAGGCCGGGCGGCACGTCGGCGACGTACTGGCGACCGTGGTGACGCTGCTCAATCCCGGCGTACTGATGATCGCCGGGGATCTGGCCGGAACGGCGTTCCTCACCGGGGTACGCGAACTGCTCTACCAGCGAGCCCTGCCCCGCTCCACCGCCCACCTGGACGTGGTCACCTCACGGCTCGGCGAACGTGCGGGTCTGGTCGGCGCGGGTGCGCTCGTCGTGGAGCACCTGTACGCGCCCGAGCGGGTCGAGGAGCGGCTGCTCGCCATGGGTGTGTGACGGGCAGGTTTCCGTCCGTGTCACCCGGTCCGGATGGTGAAATCCGGGCAGCCGAAGCTGCGTGATTCTCGCCACGCCTGATCGGGGTTTCGCTCAGATGAGCGGATCTTGGGCGGCTGCACTTCTCAAAGGATGGCACTCAGTGCCACCCGTTGATCATTTACGGCGTGAACTCAGGCGTGCTGAGTACTGCTCATATGAGCGAAAATGGCGGTCTACGTGCGTTGACTCCTTCAAGAGGTGAACGCGATGCGCCCCTGCGGCTTACTCTTCCTTGACTTTCGATCTGCTGGCGGACGAGTGGTTACGGCCGTATGACGCACAAGTGGACGTACCCAGGCGCCTTCGATCTGGGTATGTTCCCCGTCGTCAGGGCAGCCACCGCGTCCTCGAGGAGTCGAGACCCGTGTCGGAAAACAAAGATCCCCACGTAGCCGAGAGCGGCGACAGTGGCGTTGGCGGAGCGAAGTTCGTTTACGACTTCACCGAAGGCAACAAGGACCTCAAGGACCTCCTCGGTGGCAAGGGCGCCAACCTCGCCGAGATGACCAACCTGGGCCTTCCCGTCCCTCCGGGCTTCACCATCACCACCGAGGCCTGCAAGACCTACCTCGACAGTGGCGAGGAGCCGGCGGCACTGCGTGACGAGGTGAGTGCACACCTCGAAGCCCTCGAAGAGAAGATGGGCAAGAAGCTCGGGCAGGCCGACAACCCTCTGCTCGTATCGGTCCGTTCCGGGGCGAAGTTCTCCATGCCCGGCATGATGGACACCGTCCTGAACATCGGCCTCTCCGACAAGTCCGTGAAGGGCCTCGCCGACCAGGCGGGCGACGAGCGCTTCGCGTGGGACTCGTACCGCCGGCTCATCCAGATGTTCGGCAAGACGGTCCTCGGCGTCGACGGCGACCTCTTCGAGGACGCGCTGGAGGCGGCGAAGCACGCCAAGAAGGTCGCGGTCGACACGGACCTCGAGGCGGCCGACCTCAAGAAGCTCGTCACCAAGTTCAAGAAGATCGTCAAGAGCGAGGCCGGGCGGGACTTCCCGCAGGACCCGCGCGAGCAGATGGACCTCGCCATCCACGCGGTCTTCGACTCCTGGAACACCGACCGGGCCAAGCTCTACCGCCGCCAGGAGCGCATCCCGCACGACCTCGGCACGGCCGTCAACGTCTGCTCGATGGTCTTCGGCAACCTCGGCCCCGACTCGGGCACCGGCGTCGCGTTCACCCGTGACCCGGCCTCCGGACACCAGGGCGTGTACGGCGACTACCTGCAGAACGCGCAGGGCGAGGACGTGGTCGCGGGCATCCGCAACACCGTCCCGCTCGCCGAGCTGGAGCAGATCGACAAGAAGTCGTACGACCAGCTGATGCAGATCATGGAGACCCTGGAGAACCACTACAAGGATCTCTGCGACATCGAGTTCACCATCGAGCGCGGGCAGCTGTGGATGCTCCAGACCCGCGTCGGCAAGCGGACGGCCGGTGCCGCCTTCCGTATCGCCACGCAGCTCGTGGACCAGGGACTCATCGACGAGGCCGAGGCGCTCCAGCGCGTCACCGGTGCTCAGTTGGCCCAGCTGATGTTCCCGCGCTTCGACGAGGACACGAAGGTCCAGACGGTCGGCCGGGGCATCGCGGCGTCGCCGGGTGCGGCGGTGGGCAAGGCGGTCTTCGACTCGTACACGGCGGTGAAGTGGTCGCGTTCGGGCGAGAAGGTGATCCTGGTCCGCCGCGAGACGAACCCGGACGACCTGGACGGCATGATCGCGGCAGAGGGCATCCTGACCTCGCGCGGCGGCAAGACCTCGCACGCCGCCGTGGTGGCGCGTGGCATGGGCAAGACCTGTGTGTGCGGTGCCGAGGAGCTCGAGGTCGACACCAAGCGGCGCCGGATGACGGTGCCGGGCGGGCATGTGGTGGAGGAGGGCGACCTCATCTCCATCGACGGGTCGAGCGGCAAGGTGTACCTCGGTGAGGTGCCCGTGGTCCCGTCCCCGGTCGTGGAGTACTTCGAGGGCCGGATGCACGCGGGCGCCCAGGACGCCGACGAACTGGTCGAGGCAGTGCACCGGATCATGGCGTTCGCCGACCGCAAGCGTCGCCTGCGGGTGCGCGCCAACGCAGACAACGCCGAGGACGCGATGCGCGCCCGTCGTTTCGGCGCGCAGGGCATCGGCCTGTGCCGCACGGAGCACATGTTCCTCGGTGACCGTCGTGAGCTGGTCGAGCGCCTCATCCTGGCCGACACGGAGGCAGAGCGCGAGGAGTCGCTGAAGGAGCTGCTCCCGCTCCAGAAGCAGGACTTCGTGGAGCTGTTCTCGGCGATGGACGGCCTGCCGGTGACGGTCCGTCTCCTCGACCCGCCGCTGCACGAGTTCCTGCCCGACATCACCGAGCTCTCGGTCCGGGTCGCCCTGGCGGAGGCCCGCCAGGAGCCGCACGAGAACCTGCTCCGCCTCCTCCAGGCGGTGCACCGCCTGCACGAGCAGAACCCGATGCTGGGTCTGCGCGGCGTACGCCTCGGCCTGGTCATCCCCGGCCTGTTCACGATGCAGGTACGGGCGATCGCCGAGGCCGCGGCGGAGCGCAAGAACGCCAAGGGCGACCCGCGCGCCGAGATCATGATCCCGCTGGTCGGCACGGTCCAGGAGCTGGAGATCGTCCGCGAGGAGGCCGACCAGGTCGTCGCCGAGGTCGAGGCGGCGTCGGGCACGGAACTGAAGCTGTCGATCGGCACGATGATCGAACTGCCGCGGGCCGCGCTGACGGCGGGCCAGATCGCGGAGGCGGCCGAGTTCTTCAGTTTCGGCACGAACGATCTGACGCAGACCGTCTGGGGCTTCTCGCGCGATGACGTCGAAGCGTCGTTCTTCACCGCGTACTTGGAGAAGGGCATCTTCGGCGTCTCCCCGTTCGAGACCATCGACAAGGACGGCGTCGGCTCCCTGGTGAAGCTCGCCGCCGAGGCCGGCCGTGCCACCCGTCCCGACCTGAAGCTCGGCGTCTGCGGCGAACACGGCGGTGACCCGGAGTCGGTCCACTTCTTCCACGAGGTGGGGCTCGACTACGTCTCCTGCTCGCCGTTCCGGATCCCGGTGGCGCGCCTGGAGGCGGGGCGCGCGGCGTCCACTTCGAAGGGCAGCGACCACCGGTAGGCCGGGCCCGCAGGACTCCGGGGCCGTCGTCCGTCATCCGACCCTCACCGGCGGACCACGGCTCCGGCGTACGAAAGAAGAAGGGGCGGCACCTTGTGCGGAGGTGCCGCCCCTTCGATGTCCGCCGGTGTGCCGGCGGGGTGTGTCAGCGGGCGTCGCGGCGCCTGCGGACCGTGAACAGCACGCCGCCCCCGGCCAGAAGGACGGCCGCGCCGCCACCCGCGATGTACGGGGTGGCGCTGCTGCCTCCGGTCTCCGCCAGGTCGGTGTTCTCCTGCCCGGTGCTCTCCTGCCCGGTGCCGGAGTCCTCGGTGCCGTCGGTGCCCTCGTCCTCCGTGACCTCGTCGTCCGCGGGGACGAAGTCCGCGGGCGGTTTGTCGCAGCCGACGCCGTCCCCGTCACGGTCCAGGTGGCTGCCGTAGTGCTCGTCGCCCTTGGGGATGTTGGCCTCCCCGTTCTCGTACGCCTCGGTGCAGTTCTTGAACGGGTGACTGCCATGGGCCTCGGCGGTGGCCGGCAGGGCGGCCAGCGCCAGCGCGGCGACGACCACGGCGGCAGGCTTGCGGAACACGTTCACGGAGAGCCCCCAGAAATATGTCGATATCCGTACGCATGATCACGGAGAGGCGATCGGTCGGATTTGAGGTGATGAAAGTATTAGGGGGCTGGTGGTGCGGCGGCGAAATGACGGACCCGTGATGCGAACGTGACGTGACCGGACGGTAGCTCTCCGCTCATGGGCCCGTCATTTGTAAACCGGTTACGCGCGGAACGGTCCCTTCACCTCGTACGTGATGCCGCCGGACGAACTGCCGCTGGTGCCGCGCTGGCTGGAGAAGTAGAGGCGGGTGCCGTCGGGCGAGAAGGCGGGTCCGGTGATCTCCGAGCCGGACTGGCCGTCGATGCGCAGGAACGGGGCGATCACGTCGTCGGGGGTGATGACGCAGATCTCCATGTTGCCGCCGTCCTCGGCGACGAACAGGTCACCGGAGGCGGCGCCGGTGACGTTGTCGACGCCGGTCAGCGGGGCCGTGCCGGAGGTGACGAGCGAGTCGTCGTACGCCAACTCATACGTGTTGTTGGTGAGGTTGAGCTGCCAGACGCGGTTGTCGCCCTTGGTGGTGAACCAGACCGTGTCGTCGGCGTAGTGGCAGCCCTCGCCGCCGTTGAACTTCTTCGAGCCGGAGACCTGCGTACGGGTCGTGGTGGGGGAGCCGTCCGGGTCGGGCACGTTCGCCCAGGTGAAGGAGCCGGAGGTGGCGGTCCCGGCGACCATGACCTGGAGGGTGCCGGAGGACAGGTTGCCCCAGGTGGTGGGGACGAAGCGGTAGAGGCAGCCGTTGCTCTCGTCCTCGGTCAGGTACACCACCTTGCGCACCGGGTCGGCGGCGGCCGCCTCGTGCTTGAAGCGGCCCATCGCGTCGCGGCGCACCGAGGCGTTCACACCCCACGGGTCGGTCTCGTAGACGTACCCGAGGGACACCTCCTCGCAGGACAGCCAGGTGTTCCACGGCGTCTTGCCGCCCGCACAGTTCTGCCGGGTGCCGGACAGGATGCGGTACGCGCCGGTGATCGCGCCCGTCGACGAGAACTTCACCGCGCTCGCGCCGCCCGACGGGTTGATCTCCGAGTTGGAGACATAGATCCAGCCGGTGCCGTCGGTGTAACAGGCCCCGCCGTCGGGGGCGTTGTGCCAGGTGTACGAGGTGCCGGTGACCGTCTGGCCGGATCTGGCGATCACCCGGCTGGTGAAGCCGCTCGGCAGTCTGATGCCGTTGGCGTCGGCCGAGCCGAGCGCCCCGTACGGGCCGGCGCCGGGCTGGGCGGGCGCGGCGTACGCGGCGCCGCGCCAGAGGGTTCCGCCGAAGACGGCGGACGAGCCGCCGAGGACGGCGGCACGCAGGAGGGTACGACGTTCCACTCTCGCTCCAAGGGGGGTATGCCGTGACCGCCCCGTCCGCCGGTCGGCGACGGGGGTCGCGCACCGCGCGAGCCTAGGAGTGCGGGGTTGACGCTCCATGGACAGGCGGTGACGTGTCCGCGTCATATCCTTCGTGCCCTGTGCGTCCGCACGTCATACCTTCCGCTCTCATGCCTTCAGTGCGGCATGTCTTCCGCCGTCACACCTTCAAGGCGTCGTACGTGACGCCCGTCAGCCGTTCCGACTCCTCCCAAAGTCGTTGCCCCGCCACGTCGTTGAGGGTCCACTTGGCGCGCCACGAGCGCGCGGGGGAGCCGCGCCAGCCGAGGATCGAGGGGCCGGTGAAGGAGTCCGGGCGTATCTCGGGGGCCGTCGCCGCATAGAGCGTGGGGAGGGCGCCGGCCTCCGCGGACTGGGCGAAGAAGCGGTTGCCGATCTCCATGAACCGTTCGGAGGCCTTGCGGCCCTCCATCCTGGGGCCCGTGGTCTGGAGGTTGGTGGAGGCGTAGCCGGGGTGCGCGGCCGCCGCCACGACGTCGGAGCCGAGGGTGGCGAGCCGGCGCGCCAGCTCGTGCGTGAACAGCAGGTTGGCCGTCTTGGAGCGTGCGTACGCGGTCCAACGCCCGTACTTCCGCTCGCTGTTGAGGTCGTTGATGTCGATGTTCGCCATCGCGTGCATGGTGCTGGACACGGTCACCACGCGCGCGCCGGGTGTGTCGAGCAGCGTCGGCAGCAGGAGCCCGGTGAGTGCGAAGTGCCCGAGGTGGTTGACCCCGAACTGCGTCTCGAAGCCGTCCGTCGTGCGCCCGGGCGGCAGCGCCATCACGCCCGCGTTGTTGATGAGCAGGTCGAGACGGTCGCGCCCCCGCCCGTACGCCGCCGCGAATTCCCGTACGGATTCCAGGTCCCCGAGATCCAGCCGGACGAACTCCACGTCCGCGTCCGGTACTTCGATGGCCAGCCGGTCGCCGGCCTCGGTGCCGCGGGCCTCGCTGCGACAGGCGAGGACGACCCGGGCACCGCGCCGGGCCAGTTCGCGGGCGGTGACGAAACCGAGCCCGCTGTTCGCTCCGGTGACGACGGCCGTGCGGCCGCTCTGGTCGGGGATGTCGTTCGCGTTCCAGCCGGTCATGGCCCTGGACTCCCTCCGCGTGCGGGTGAGCTCTCAGCGTAGGCGCTCCGCTGGGAGGGCCGCGATGTGCCGTCAGTCTTCTGCGGGCCCGTCGTGGCGGGTCGCGCAGTTCCCCGCGCCCCTACGGGGCCGCCGAACCGCAGCGGAATTCACCGGACCCGCTTAGGCGCGGCCGGGTGGTCAGCGCGAAACGTAGTCCTCTGGCCGGGGCCCGTACGCCTCGGGCATGGGGCGGGTGTCGAGGTAGAACCACTCGGCGGTGGGCCCCGGGCCCTGTGCCGGGACGGTGGCCGTGCGCCTGGGAAGCGGGGTTCCGGTGGTCGGCTGGGCCTGCTCACCGACTGCCATGTCCGCCACAGGCGTCGGCGTGCGTGTCGGCTTCGCCGGGCCCGGCATCAGCAGTTCCACGCGCAGGCCCAGGCCGCGCTGCTGGGCGACGAACTCCTCGACCTGGTTGCGGCAGGCGTGGTCCAGATGGGTCACGCCGGTCAGGTCGAGCCGGATGCGCGGCTTGCCCGACTCGGCGGCGTTCTCCAGCGCCTCGATCAGCTGCGGCAGCCGCAGGAAGGTGGCGTTGCCCGCCATGACGACCTTGGCGGTGTCCTCCTCCAGGTGCTGCTTGATGACGGTCTGCGACATGCGCAGCGCGGCCAGCACGATCCCGGCGGCGAGGCCGATGAGGACGCCTTCGAGCAGCGCGGTAGCCACGATGACCAGCGTGGTGATCGTCATGACCGCGAACTCGCCCCGGTCCTGCCGCCACATCTTCGGGAACTCCTCGGGCGCGAAGAGCTTCCAGCCGCTGTGCACGAGGACACCCGCGAGGACCGAGATCGGAATCAGGGCCAGGACCTGCGGCAGGAGCAGCGCGAAGGCCAGCAGCCACAGGCCGTGCAGGGTGCGGGAGATACGGGTCTTCGCGCCCGCCTGGACGTTCGCGGAACTGCGGGCCACCACCGCCGTGATGGGGAGCGCGCCGAGGATGCCCGCCACGGTGTTTCCGGCGCCCTGGGCGATGAGCTCGGGGTTGTAGCGGGTGCGCGGGCCGCTGTGCATCCGGTCCACGGCGGCGGCCGTGAAGAGGCTCTCCGCCGAGGCGATCACCGTGAAGGTGAGGATGGCGGTGATGATCCCCGCGTCGGCGAGTCCCGCGAACTCCTCCGGACCGGGGACGTTGACGGACCCGAGCAGATTCCCCACCTGGAGCGTCTTCACGTCCACGCCCGGCATGGAGGCGACTCCGATGCCGATCCCGACGGCGACGAGCGCGGCCGGGATCTTCTTGACCGGGCCCGGCACCTTCTTCCACACGAAGCTGAGGACGATGGTGACGACGCCAAGTCCGGCGGCGGTCAGCGCCTGAGGGTTCGCCAGGGTGTCGGCGAGAAGACCGGGGAGGCCGGCCATGTTCTCGATCGGGGTGCCGGGGGCCTTGGAGTCGGACATCGGGTACAACTGGCTGAACATCAGCGGCAGTCCGATGCCCGCGAGCATGCCCTGGACGACGGCCAGGGAGATCGCCTGGAAGATCCGGCCCAGGCGGACCAGGCCCAGCACGATCTGCAGGATGCCCGAGCCGAGGACGATCACACCGAGCATGGCCACGCCGTACTCGAGGACGGTCTCCGCGACGAGCGCAGCCAACCCGGCTGCGGGACCGCTGACTTGGAGCGTGCTGCCGCGCGCCGCGCCGACCACCAGACCGCCGATGACACCGGAGATGATGCCCAGCTCGGCGGGCACGCCGGAGGCGACGGCGACACCGATGCACAGGGGGAGGGCGACGAGGAAGACGACGAGGGAAGCGGTGATCTCGGTGGCGAGGTCGGCTTTCGGGGCCTTGGTGGTCTTGGCCGTCTTGGCGGCCGTGGCGGCCTTGATGGCGTTGCTGGTGTTCGTGGGGCTTGAGGTCCCGGAAGAGAGGTCGGGGTCGGGGGCGTTCGGAGACGGGTTCGCGGCCGGTGCCGCGCTGTTGGGTGTCCTGGTCGATGTCCTGGTCGATGTCCTGGTCGGTTTCCGGCCGGGCGGCTTGGAGTGTGCCGGTACGCGCCCGCGTGCGTGCAGCCCGCTCATGCGGCATGCACCCGGAAGCAGCCGTCCTCGTCCAGCTCGTGCACCTGGCCGGTGTCGACCTCGTAGTACCAGCCGTGCAGCCGCAGGCGTCCCGCGTCGAGCCGCTGCCGTGCGACGGGGTAACTCCGCAGCACGGCAAGCTGGTTGACGACATTGAGCTGGGCCATGGCAGGCATCGACGGGTCCTCGGAGGCCCCGTCGAGCAGCGGCGCCAGCTCCGGGCGGGCGAGGTCCAGCCAGGCGTCCACCCCGGGCAGCGCGGACAGGTCGTCGCCGGACTTCAGGGCGCCCATCGCACCGCAGTGGGAATGGCCACACACGACGATGTCCTGAACGCCGAGCACCTCCAGTGCGTACTCGATGGTGGCGGCCTCGCCGGAGGCGCCACGCTGTCCGTGCGGCGGGACGATATTGCCCGCGTTCCGCAGCTCGAATATCTCTCCGGGCCGTGCGCCCGTGATCAGGGCGGGTATGACCCGTGAGTCCGAGCAGGTAATGAACAATGCCTCCGGATATTGGCCTTCGGCCAGTTTCCGGTATTCGCCGCTCTCGAAATCGACGCGTCGCTTGAACGAGCGGGCGCGATCCAGCAGTGCCTTCACGGTTTCCTCCCGGCAGGGGGTTCGACCAGGTCTTTCCCGTCGTCCTCCCCACCGTAGAGGGGTGACTGCCAGGCGAAGGTTAAGGGAACACTAGAGCGCGGCCAGGAATGGACCAGATTTTGTCCGGGCACCTTAAGGCGCGGTCAACCCGCCCTCTCCGGGCGGGGTTTGAGCGTCTGCTCACATTACCCAGGGTTTACGCGACGCGCCATTGACCGCGCTTGTAGCGTGGCCAGTCCACGGCACGGAATTCGTGCTGTCCGGAGTCATGAGGAGACAGGACGTATGGGCGTACGAGTGCTGCTCATCGAGGACGACGAGACGATCGCCGAACCGCTCGCCGAAGGGCTGGGCCACTTCGGTCTCACGGTCGACCGCGTCTCCACCGGGGCGGCCGGCCTGAGAGGGCCCTACGGCGATGTCGTCCTGCTCGACCTGGGCCTGCCCGACATGGACGGCATCGACGTCTGCCGCGGGATCCGGCAGGCCTCCGACGTGCCCATCATCATCCTCAGCGCGCGCGGCGAGGAGGCCGACCGCGTCCTGGGCCTCGAACTCGGCGCCGACGACTACCTGGCGAAACCGTTCAGCCTGCGCGAGCTGGTGGCCCGGGTACGCGCGATCACGCGACGTGCGCAGTACGGGCGGGGGCTGCAACAGGGGCTGGGGGACGGGGAGTTCGGGGGGACGCCCGCGGCGGGGACACCTGTGGTGGACCCGCGCGACCCGCTGGCAGGAGGAACGCTCGGATCGGGGACGCTCGGGGCGGGGGTGCGCCTCACCGGAGCGCTCGGCACGGGGCCCGGCCCCGCGGGGATGCTCGGCGCCGCGCTGTCGGGCGCTGCGCCGGATCCGGCTGGAGCGTTCGGGGCGGGGGCGTACGACTCGAGGGCTTCGGATGCCGGGCCTCTCCCACACTCGGATTCGCTCGAGCGGGGGGACCCCCATGGCGCGCGGCCTCGCGACGTGAACTCGTGGGACGAGGAGCCCTTCAGGGGTGAGTCGTTCGGCGGCGAGCCGTTTGCCGGTGAGTCGTTCGCCGTCGGGCCGGACGTCGCATCGCCCGCACCCTCCTCGTACGACCCGTCCGGCGTCACCCGCGCGCCGTCCTCGTACGACCCCTCCGGCACCGCCCGCGCGTCCGACCCGTACGCGCCGTCCGGCACCACCCACGCACCCTTTTCGCACGAACCCGCCGATGTCACCCGGCACTTCGAACCCGCGCCGTCGTCCGTCGAGCCCGTACCTCCCCTCGACCCGGAGTCGGACCGGACCTCCGAGACCTCGCCCCCGCCCGCCCCTGGCCCCCTCGTCGTCGACCGCCGCACCCGGCAGGTCTGGGTGGGGGACTCCTCCGTCTCGCTGACGCCGAAGGAGTTCGAGCTGCTCGCGCTGCTCACCGAGGACCCCGGCGCGGTCTACTCGCGGCAGCAGATCCTCGACCGGGTCTGGGACCCGCACTACCAGGGCCCGACCAAGACGCTGGACGTCCATGTCGCAACGCTGCGACGGAAGTTGGGGCACCCGGCGTGGATCCAGACCCTGCGCGGGGTCGGCTTCAGGCTGGCCGTGCAGAACCGGCCGCCCTCGGCGGGCGGGCCGACAGGCGGGCCGACGGGCGGCTCGTACGGGGAACAGCCCGGCAGACCGTCCGGAGCGTCCGGAGCGTCCGGGTCGTACGGCTCGTACGAGGACCTGCCGGGCGGCGGATCGTACGAGGCGCCCGAGCGGCCGGCGGCCTTCCGATGACGCGTCGCCTCCTGTTCAGTTACCTCAGCCTCGCCGCGCTGCTCCTGCTCTGCCTGGAGATCCCGCTGGGCTTCGTCTACTCCCGGGGCGAGCGCGAGCGGGTCACCAACCTGGCGAAGGACGAGGCGGAGTCGGTCTCCGCGTACGCCTCGCTGGCTCTCTCCACGGGCGGCGCGGAGCGGGACCTGCCCGGCCGGGTGGCCCGCTGCGCGGAACGCATCGGCGGCAAGGTGGTGATCGTCGACCGGACGGGCGGCCTGCTCGCCGCCTCGCACCCGCTGTCGGCGGCGGAGACCCGTGGGCTGCCCACCCGACCCGGGATCGCGGCGGCGCTACGGGGAGCCGCCACGCAGGACGTCCGCACCTCCACCATCGGCGGCGTCCAGTACCTGTCCGTCGCGACCCCGATCACACAGGGCTCGTTCGAACAGGGCGCCGTGTGGATCACACTGCCCACGCGGATGGTGCAGGCCCGGGTGCACCACGTCTGGCTGCTGCTGGCCCTCGGCGGTCTCGCGGCCCTCACCACCGTCGCCGTCATCGGCTTCGCCATCGCCCGCTGGACCGGCCGTCCCATCCGTGAACTGGAGCGCGCCACCCACGAGTTGGCCGACGGCGGCCCCTCCACGCCGGTGGCGATCACGAAGGGACCGCCGGAGATCCGCAGGCTCGCCGCCACCTTCAACCGCACCGCCGCCCGCCTCGAACACCTAGTGGCCTCCCAGCGCGCCTTCGCGGGCGAGGCCTCGCACCAGCTCAAGACGCCCCTCGCCGCGTTGCGGCTGCGCCTGGAGAACCTGGAGTCCGACATCGCGCTGCACGCCCGTGGCAACCTGACCGCCGCGATGACCGAGACCGACCGGCTCGCCCGGATGGTCGAGGGGCTGCTGGCGATGGCCCGGCTCGACGAGAGCGCCGCGGTGCGCGAGCCGGTCGATCTGGACCGGGTCTGCGCGGAACGGCTCCGCGCCTGGACGCCGATGTTCGAGCAGCAGGGCGTACAACTCGTCCTGCTCGGCGACTACGGCGGACCGGTCCTCGCCGTGCCCGGCGCGGTGGAGCAGATCCTGGACAACCTGCTCTCCAACGCCCTGCGGGTGTCGCCCCGCCGCACCACCGTCTCCATCGACCTGCGCCGGCCGGCGACCCACGAACGCCGCTTCCACCACCGCCCGGCGGGCCCGGCCCGCGTCGAACTCCACGTCATGGACGAGGGCCCCGGCATGACCGAGGAACAGCGCCGCCGCGCCTTCGACCGCTTCTGGCGCGCCCCCGGCGCCCCCAAGGGCGGTACGGGCCTGGGCCTGGCTCTCGTCCAACGCCTCACCCACGCGAGCGGCGGCGACATCACCCTGCGCCCCGCCGCCCGCGGCGGCCTCGACGCGGTGGTCCGGCTACCGCCCGCGGGCGGCACCACGGCCACGCCCCACAGACCGCTGGAGACCCTCGCTCAGTGAGTGCCCTGAGACGCCGACGGGCGCCCGGGTCTCCGCGTGCCGGCCACAGCGAGGCCGTGCCTGCTCCGAGATCAGGCCCTACAGCGAGGCGCCGCCGTCGATCACCAGGTCGGTGCCGACGACGGACGCCGCGGCGTCGGAGGCCAGATACAGCACGGCCTCGGCGACCTCCTCGGTCGACGAGACGCGGCCCAGCGGCGACTCCTCCTTCATCCGCGCGGCTCGGTCCGCCTCGCTCTCGCCGGGCCGCAACGACATCGTCGTCGCGGAGGCGCCGGGGCTCACCGCGTTGATGCGGACGCCGTCGGCGATGTGATCGAGGGCGGCACCGGCCGTGAGGGCGGACACGGCGGCCTTGGAGGCGGCGTACGCGGTGGTGGTGGGCACCTGCTTGTGCGGGCCCAGGTTGGACGAGACGTTGACGACGGAGCCGCCGTTCGGCTGGGTCCGCATCTGCCGGACCTCGGCCTGCAGGGCGAGGAGCACCCCGGTGACGTTGATGTCCAGCAGGGTCCGCCAGTCTTCTTCGGGGAGGTCGGCGACGGGCTGCCCGCCCCGGAAGACACCCGCGTTGTTCACTGCGACGTCGAGAGAGCCGAAGCGGCCGACGGCCGTCCGGACGAGGGCCTCCACGTCCGCGGCCCGGGCCACGTCGGCGACCTGCGCGACCGCGGTGCCGCCGGAGCCTTCGACGAGGGCCACGGTCTCGTCGAGCGTGGCCCGGGTGCGGCCCGCCACGACCACGGAGGCCCCTTCGGCGGCGAACGCGAGCGCGATGGCACGCCCCAGCCCGGATCCGCCTCCGGTCACGAGGACGGTGCGGTTCGAGAAACGGGTGCGGTTCATGGGTGATTCCCTTTCGAACGTGGGACGTTGGGCTACTTCGGATATGGGACGTTGGGTTACGCGGGTGTGAGGGATCAAGGGCGCGTGAGGCGCATGGCCAGGGCAGCGGCGCCGAAGAGGGCCGCGGTCGCCGCGAGACTCGCGGCGTCGCCGCCGACGGCGAGCACCAGGGCGAAGACGACGGTCGGCCCGGTTTCCATCGCCGTGTTGTGCACTCCCCCCGCGAGCCCCGTCCGCTCCGCGGGGACCCGTTCGGTGGCCAGCACCGCGGCCCCCGCGAAGGAGGCGGCGGCCCCGGCTGCCAGCAGGACGAATCCGGGGAGGAGTCCGTACGCGTACGGGATGCCGCCGCCGAGCCCGAGGAGCGCGAGGAGCCCGAGGCCCACGGCACCGCCGACAAGCCCGCCGCAGGTGACGACGGCTACCCCGTACCGCACGATGAGCCGCCCCGCCACCCGGCTCGACGCGATGAGCGCGACGGCGAACGGCACGAACGCGGTCGACGTCCGCAGCGCCGACCAGCCGCGCTCGTCCTGCAGATGGAGCGAGAACAGCACGAAGACGGTCGAGGTCCCGGCCGCGGTCAGCGCGGTGGCGGCAAGCCCGAGCGTACGCCGCCCGTCGAGCAGGAAGCGGGGCGGCAGCAGCGGATCACGCGCCCGCCGCTCGACCCCGACGAAGCCGGCCAGCAGCACGACCCCGGCGACCAGCGGCCCCAGCACCCGGCCCGAAGTCCAGGACCACGCGTCGGTGAGGACGAGCCCGTAACTGACGGAGACGAGACCGCCCGTGGCCAGCAGGGCACCGGGCAGATCGAGACGGGGGCGAGCGGGATGTTCGTGAGCGGAGCTTCGGAACTGGGCGGACCCGTGTACGTCGTCGTCCGCCGGCAGCACCCGGGGCACCAGCGCGAGCGCCGCCACCGTCACGGCGAGCGGTACGGCGAAGGCCCAACGCCAGGACAGGAGCGCCGAGATGACTCCGGAGAGCAGGTTGCCCGCCGTGGCGCCGAGGACCGACAGACCACCCCAGGTGGCCATCACCCCGCCGTACGCGGCGGGGGAGGGGAACACCGTCCGCAGCACCGCCATCGCGGCCGGGGCGATCAGCGCAGCACCCGCACCCTGCGCGAAACGAGCCGCGAGCAGCGCACCGTACCCGGGAGCCAGCGGAGCGGCGACCGACGCGACCCCGAACACCACCAGCCCCGCGACGAGCGTCCGACGCCCCCCATGCCGATCGGCAAGCCGCCCACCGAACAGCAACAGCCCGGCGAACGTCAGCCCGTACGCGGCACTGAGCAGAATCAACTCCTCTCGCCCCACCCCGAATTCATCCCCGATCCCGGGCAACGGCACGGCCACCGCCACCAACGTGAAGATCAGGGTGACTTGCAGGGTCCCTAGCAGCGCGAACGGGCCTCGGGTGGAGCGAGGCGCCGCTACCGTCACGGCCATGAGAGCTCCCTGAACTAGACCAGTCATTCCAAAAAGAGGGCAGGGCAAGCGCGCCCCTTCAGGGGCGCGGGGAACTGCGCGACCAGCCCACGACTACCCGCGGGCGACGATGAAGCGGGGTACTGGATCAGTCCAGCAAGGTCAAAGCCTGCTCGGCGGCATCCCGCACCCGCGCAGGGTCGCTGGACGCCTTGCCCACCACGCGGAGCCCCTGCATCAACACCAGCAACATACGAGCCAGAGCCCGAGGATCACGATCCTCGGACAACTCACCCTGCGCCTGTGCGCGCACCAGCGCAGAGTGCAACAACGTCTCGAGATACTCCCAGCTGTGCTCAACCCGACGCGCCGCAGGCACATCGTGAGGCCCGAGCTCAGCCGCGGTGTTGGTGACGAAACAGCCGGCCAACCGGCCGGCCTCGTCCGCGGCCTCCGCGGCGAACCGCCGCACAAGGTCGCGCACGGCCGGCAGTGCGGGCCCCGGCTGCGACAGCTCGCGCAGGATCTGCGGATCGCGCGACTCCCCGTACCGGTCCAGCGCCTTCAGATACAGCTGGTGCTTGTTGCCGAAGGTCGCGTAGATGCTCGCGCGCCCGACGCCGAGATGCTCGACGAGATCCGCCATCGACGTCGCCTCGTAGCCGCGCCGCCAGAACAGCTCGAGAGCTGACTGGAGCGCGGCGTCCGGATCGAACTCCTTGGTCCTGGCCACGTAGAGCAGCCTAGGTGTTACTGGAACGATCGGTCAAGCAGGACTTCAGTGCGTCCGCACCTCGTACGTCGCCACCGTCACCGTCTCGTCGTCCAGGCACTTCCCCGACTCCAGGTCGAAGCGCTGCTTCAGGAGCGGCGAGGCGACGAACGGCCGACCCTGGTGGGTGCCGGTCAGACCGCGGGAGAGGACGGCGGCGCCGGAGAACGGGTCGCGGTTGTCGATCGCGTACATCCGGCCCGCGCGGTCCAGGAAGAGGGCCACCTGACGGCCGTCCGGCAGCAGGGCGGCCACGCCACGGCCGGGCATCAGCACGGACAGGTCGCAGACGGTGAACCAGCCGTCGTCCAGCTGGAGTTGGACCGTCATCGTCGTCGTCTCGGGTGCGAGCGTCATCGCTGGGCGCTTCCTTCCAGGGGGCGCGTGCCGATGGTCAGCAGCGGCAGGTCGGGCTTGATCTGGTCGCGCTCGGGGACGAAGCCGACGACCGGGTCGGGGGTGTCCGGCGCGTTCACGAAGGAGACGAAGCGGGACAGCTTCTCCGGGTCGTTGATGGTCTCGGACCACTCGTCGCGGTAGTTCGCGACGTGCGCGGTCATCAGGGACTCCAGCTCCTCGCAGATGCCCAGCGAGTCGTTCACGACGACGTCGCGCACGTGGTCCAGGCCGCCGTCGATCCGCTCCAGCCAGGTGGAGGTGCGCTCGAGCCGGTCGGCCGTACGGATGTAGAACATCAGGAAACGGTCGATCAGGCGGATCAGTTCGGCGTCGGACAGGTCCTGGGCGAGCAGGTCCGCGTGGCGCGGGGTCGCGCCGCCGTTGCCGGCCACGTACAGGTTCCAGCCGTTGGCCGTGGCGATCACGCCGAAGTCCTTCGACTGGGCCTCGGCGCACTCGCGGGCGCACCCGGAGACCGCCGACTTGAGCTTGTGGGGAGACCTGAGTCCGCGGTAGCGCAGCTCCAGGTCGATCGCCATGCGGACCGAGTCCTGGACGCCGTAACGGCACCAGGTCTGCCCGACGCACGACTTGACCGTCCGCAGCGCCTTTCCGTACGCGTGGCCCGACTCGAAGCCCGCGTCCACCAACCGGGCCCAGATCAAGGGGAGTTGCTCGACGCGCGCGCCGAACATGTCGATCCGCTGACCGCCCGTGATCTTCGTGTAGAGGCCGAAGTCCCTTGCCACCTCGCCGATCACGATGAGCTTCTCGGGGGTGATCTCGCCGCCGGGGATGCGCGGCACGATCGAGTACGAGCCGTTCTTCTGCATGTTGGCGAGGAAGTGGTCGTTGGTGTCCTGGAGCGAGGCCTGCTCGCCGTCCAGGACATAGCCGTCCGCGCCGATCGTGGGCGCCAGCGAGGCGATGATCGAGCCGACCGTGGGCTTGCAGACCTCGCAGCCGTCGCCGCCGCGCGCGCTCTCGCGGCCGTAGCGGTCGAGGAGGTCCTGGTAGGTGTTGATGCGCAGGGCGAGGACGATCTCGTACAGCTCCTCGCGGGTCTGCGAGAAGCAGCCGCACAGGCCCTTGTCGACCTGGACGCCGCTCGCCTCCAGCTCGGCGGTGACCAGCTGGCCGAGGACCTTGACGCAACTGCCGCACGTCGTACCGGCCTTGGTGCACTTCTTCACCTCGGGCACGGTCGTGCACTGGTGGTCGGTGACCGCGCCGCGGATCGTGCCCTTGGTGACGTTGTTGCAGGAGCAGATGATCGCGTCGTCCGGCAGCGCGGTCGGGCCGAGCTGGACCGGGGCGCCGGAGCCGGCGGGGAGGACCAGCGACTCGGGTGAGACCGGCGGGACCGAGCCGGTGAAGGCGCGCAGCGTGCCGTACGCCTCCGCGTCGCCGACCAGGATGCCGCCGAGCAGCGTGCCGTCGCGGCCGATGACCAGCTTCTTGTACAGGCCCGCGCGGGAGTCGGAGTAGACGACGTCGAGGCAGTCCTCGGCGGCGCCGTGCGCGTCGCCGAAGGACGCCACGTCCACGCCGAGCAGCTTGAGCTTGGTGGAGAGGTCGGCGCCGGTGAACTCCGCTTCGTCCTGGGCGATCGTCGCGGCCGCGGCCTCGGCCTGCTCGTAACCGGGGGCCACCAGGCCGTACACCCGGCCGTCCGCCGCCAGCGCGCACTCGCCGATGGCGAACACGTGCGGGTCGGAGACCGTGCGGCACTGCTCGTCGACCGCGATGCCGCCGCGCTCGCCGACCGTCAGACCGCAGTCGCGGGCCAGCTGGTCGCGGGGGCGGACACCGGCGCTGAACACCACCAGGTCGGTGGCGAGTTCGGATCCGTCGGACAGCTTCATGCCGGTGACGGCGCCGGCCTCGTCGACCACGATCTCCTGCGTGCCCACACCCGTGTGGACGGACAGGCCCATGTCCTCGATGGTCCGCAGGAGCGCGGCGCCGCCGCCCTCGTCGACCTGCACCGGCATCAGGCGCGGCGCGAACTCCACGATGTGGCTGGTGAGCCCGAGGCCCTTCAGCGCGCCCGCGGCCTCCAGGCCGAGCAGGCCGCCGCCGACCACGGCGCCGGTCGTGCGGGTCTTCGCGTACTCCTCGATGGCGAGGAGGTCCTCGATCGTGCGGTAGACGAAGCAGCCCTCGGCGTCCTTGTTCGGGACCGGCGGCACGAAGGGGTACGAGCCGGTGGCGAGGACGAGGGTGTCGTACTCGAAGACCTGGCCGGACCTGGCCGTGACCTTCTTCGCCTCGCGGTCGACCGTCTCCGCCGGGTCTCCGACGTACAGCTCGATGCCGTGCTCCTCGATGAACGCCATGTCGGTCATCGAGAGGTCCTCGGGCGTCTTGCCCGAGAAGTACGAGGTGAGCGCCACGCGGTCGTACGCGGGACGCGGCTCCTCACACAGCACGACCACGCGGTGCGTGGCGGTCATGCCGCGCTCGGCGAGCGCTTCGAGGAAGCGCTGGCCGACCATCCCATGGCCGACGAGCACGATCGTGGGGGTGGCCCCCAGGGTGGCGGTCATCAGGAGCCTCCATCGTTGGTAAGCAGGTGGAGCAGCGGTGCGCCGTCCGTGGGGAGCGGCTCTGCTCCCTCCCAGGCGCGGGCGAGCGCGCCGACGGTGCCGAGCTCGCCGACGAGGACCCCGCCCACCAGGCGGTCGTCGCGGACGACGACCTTGCGGTAGGTGCCGCGGGTCGCGTCGGCCAGCTGGATGACGTCGTCGCCGGGGCGCGGGGTGGGCTCCCCGAAGGCGGCGAGGTCGAGGGGGGTGCCGGAGGCGGCGAGGGTCAGCCGGGTCAGGGCACGGGTGCCGGTGTACCCGGTGGCGCCCTCTCC
Organism: Streptomyces albicerus; assembly: GCF_008905045.1. Classification (GTDB taxonomy): domain Bacteria; phylum Actinomycetota; class Actinomycetes; order Streptomycetales; family Streptomycetaceae; genus Streptomyces; species Streptomyces albicerus. Next base: position 19,539 of record NZ_VWMY01000040.1, on the reverse strand, counting down.
CGTTTCCGCTCCCGCTCCCGATCCCGTTCCCGCGAGCAACTCGGCCAGGACATCGGCCTGTTCGAGCGCCGGCGCGGCGAGACCGTAGACATTGCCGTCGTGTTGCGCGCAGTCGCCGATCGCCCGGATGTGCGGGTCGGAGGTGCGCAGCTCGTCGTCGACGATGACGCCCTTGTGCACGGCGAGGCCCGCGTCCTGGGCCAGGCCCACCCGCGGGTGCACGCCACAGGCCAGCACCACCAGGTCGGCGTCGAGCGCATACCCGTCGGCCATCTCGACCGAGCGGACCGCGCCGCCGGCGCAGCGCACACCGCGCACCCGGCACTCGGTGTGCACCTCGACGCCCAGGTCCTTGAGGTGCCGGAGCACCAACTTGGATGCGGACGGGTCGAGTTGACGTTCCATCAGCCGTTCGGACTGCTGGGCGAGCACCACCTGCGCGCCGCGCTCGGCGAGCGCCCGGGCGGCCGAGACGCCGAGCAGACCGCCGCCGATGACGACGGCCCGGGTGTCCTGCCGTACGGCCTTGGACAGGCCGAGGCAGTCGTCCATCGTGCGGAACGCGTGGACGCCTTCGGGCAGTTCGTGCCGGTCCGGAGTGAACAGACCCCGCAGGGGCGGAAGGACCGGGTTCGAACCGGTGGCCAGGACCAGCGTGTCGTATGCGATCACCGAGCCGTCGGCGAAGTGGACCTGCCGCTCCGCGCGGTCGATGTGCACCGCGCGGCCGCGGGTCAGCCGCTCGGGCGTCGGGAGTGCGATGACCTCGGGCGCATAGCGCCCGGCCAGGACCTCCGCGAGCAGGACCCGGTTGTACGGGGTGTGCTCCTCGTCACCGACGAGCACGGCGGGCACGCCGAGCTCTCCGAGCCGGCGGGCGAGCCGTACGCCCGCGAGGCCGGCGCCGATCACCACCACACGCGTATTCGAGGTCATGTATCGCAGCGTGCGGTGCCGGTGTTACCCGGCCGCATCACGACTGTTTCCCGCGGGGAACGCTGCCCTCAGCGGAGCCGGGACGGGGATGTGAGGGTTTTCGGCGGGCGGGGCAGGGGCGCGGTGAGGTGGGCCGGGTCGAAGCGGTCCCGGGGAGAGGTGGGGTTTCCCGAACCCCCGGGTTCCGTGCGAGCACCATCGATCACGGGCCCTCGTCCCGGAAACCTTGAGGTGTCGGGTCACCTGCGCATACAGCGCGTGCCCACGCATGCACGCGTACGCGCATACACACGTACACAGGGGAGTGAAGCATGGCCGCCGTCCAGAAGCCGTACGTCCGGGACGCCGCCGCCGTACGGGCCTGGCAGCTCGTACGCGAACCGTTCACCGCGCGGACCTGGCGGCGGGTCGCGTACGCGCTGCTGGCCGTGCCGGTCGCGCTGGTCAGCCTGCCCGTGGGGCTGCTCGGCGGCCGCCCGGCAGGGCGCTGGCAGCGGGGCCTCGTCCGGCGCTTCCTGGGGGTGGAGCTGCCCGGCTCCTCGCGAGGCGTGGCCCACGCGCTGCTCGCCCTGCCCCTGAACCTCGCTGTGGCGGTCGTCACGCTGTTCGGCTGGTCGGTCGTCCCGATGAACCTCGGCTGGCCGCTGCGCGGCGGCGACCCGGCCACGGCCTGGGGCGGGCCGACCTTCGCCGGAGCGTGGGCGTTCCACGCCGCGGTGGGCGGTCTGGGCTTCCTGCTGCTCATGCCGTGGCTCGGCCGCGCCCTCGCCGCGCTCCAGGTCCGTCTCGCGACGGCACTGCTCTCCTAGGTTGATGACATGCACCGGCTTCGCGCACTCGTGGCCTTCCCCTTCGGCCCCAGGGCCCTCGCGACGCTCCTCTATGCGGTGATCGCCCTCCCCCTGGCCCTGGTGGGGTGCGTCCTGACCCTCGTGGGGCTGCTGCTCGGCGGCGCCCTGTCGGTGACGACGCTGGGGCTGTGGCTGATCGCGGTCACCGTACGGGGAGCGCTCGGTCTCGGCAGGCTCCAACGCGGGCTCGCACGGCGCCTGTTGGGTCTGGAGATCGAGGAGCCGGAGCATCGGGCGGGCGCCGGGATCCTGGGCTGGCGGCGCGTTCTGCTGAGCGACCCCGGCGGGTGGCGGGCCGTCGCCTGCGCGCTGACCACGCCCTTCACCGCCGCCCTCGCGTTCGCCGCCGTCGCCGTGGGCTACGTCTATGGCCTGCAGACCGCCCTCCACCCGCTGCTCAAGCAGGTGAACTACACCACGGTCTCCGACGGCGACGGCGACGGCTCCGTACGCCGTGTGTCGCTCGAGGTCTTCGGCGTTCAACTCGACTCCTGGCCGCGCTGGTTGATCCCCGTATGCGCGGGCCTCCTGCTGCTGGCCACCGCCTCCTGGCTGCTGCGCCATGCCCTCGCCCCGCACCGCATGCTGCTCACCGCCACGCTCGGACCGAGCGAGGAGGACCGCCGCATCCGCACCCTGGAGGAGACGCGCGCACAGGCCGTGGACGAGGCGGTGGCCACCCTCCGCCGTATCGAGCGCGACCTGCACGACGGCACGCAGGCCCGCCTCGTCGGACTCGCGATGCATCTCACCATGATCCGCGAACTGATCGGCGCGGACGCCGACCGCGAACGCCTCCTCGCCGTCGTCGACACCGCGCAGGGCAACGCCAAGCAGGCCATCGCCGACCTGCGCCACCTCGTCAAGGGCATCCACCCGCCCGTACTGGACCAGGGCCTGGACACGGCCCTCGCCACCCTCGCGGCGGACAGCGCCCTGCCCGTCGAGGTCGTCACGGACATCGGAGCCCGCCCCACGCCCGCCGTCGAGTCCATCGCCTACTTCTGCACGGCGGAACTCCTCGCCAACGCGGCGAAACACAGCGGGGCGTCCGGCGCCACGGTGCGGGTGACCGCCCACGACGGGCTGCTGCGGCTCGACGTCCGCGACGACGGACGCGGGGGCGCGGCGATCGGCGCGGGCTCGGGACTCACCGGTCTGCTGACCCGCGTACGGACCGTCGACGGCACCCTCACCTGCGACAGCCCGCCGGGAGGCCCTACGGTGGTCACCGTCGAGCTGCCGTACTGAGCTGAGCTGCCGTACTGAGGTGCTTTGCCGAGGTGCTTTGCCGAGCCGGCCTACTGATCACGAGGGGCATATGCGCGTTGTCATCGCCGAGGACTCCGCCCTCCTGCGCGACGGGCTGGTCCAGCTCCTCCAGCTGCGGGGTGTGGAGGTCGCGGCCGCCGTCGGGGACGCCGAAGCGCTGCTGGCAGCCGTGGCCGAGCACCATCCGGACGCCGCCGTCGTCGACATCCGGCTGCCGCCGACCCAGACCGACGAGGGGCTCCGGGCGGCCGTACGGCTGCGCGCGGACCACCCCGGCACGGGCGTGCTGATCTTCTCCCAGTACGTCGAGACGAAGTACGCCGCGCAGCTCCTGGGCACCAACCCGGGCGGGGTCGGCTACCTCCTCAAGGAACGGGTCGTCGACATCGCCGAGTTCGTCGACGCGCTGGAGCGGGTCGCCGCGGGCGGCACCGCCCTCGACCCCGAGGTCGTCGCCCAGCTCTTCGGCGCGAGCCGCCGCGCCACCGCCCTGGACGCCCTCACGCCCCGCGAACGCGAGGTGCTCGCGCTGATGGCGGAGGGCCGTACGAACCACGCGATCGCCGCGTCCTTCACCGTCTCGGAGCGGGCCGTCGAGAAGCACATCGCCAACATCTTCACCAAGCTCGACCTGCCCCCGTCCGACACGGGGAACCGGCGGGTACTGGCGGTGCTGCGCTACCTGGAAACGGCGAGCTGACGCCCTTCTTCCGTCGCTTTTCTGCCGTGGCTCTCCTGACCTCCTCCTGAACCTCAGAAGATCCTCAAGGTTCACAGGATTCATGGACGGCACATCTATCCCGTCCATAGGGTCGCGATCATGCCCGACATATCGCTGACCATGGTCGTTGTCCTGTGCCTCGCCGCTCTCGCGGCCGGCTGGATCGACGCCGTGGTGGGCGGCGGCGGGCTCCTGCTGCTCCCCGTGCTGCTGCTCGGGCTGCCGAACTCGGGATCGGCGGCCCAGTACGCGCTCGGCACCAACAAGGCCGTGGCGATCGTCGGGACGACGGGCGCGGCGGTGACGTACGCGCGCAAGGCGCCCGTGGACGTCGGCACGGCCGTACGGATCGGTCTCGCGGCGCTCGCCGGTTCCACGGGCGGGGCGTTCGTCGCCGCCGGGATGAGCACCGAGGTGCTGAAGCCGGTGGTCATGGTCGTGCTGCTCGGCGTAGGCACCTTCGTGATCATGCGGCCGGCCTTCGGTACGGCGCCCTCGACCGCCCCGGTCTCCCCGCGTCGCGTCCTGGCCGCGATCGGGCTCGCGGGCCTCGGCATCGGCTTCTACGACGGGCTCATCGGCCCCGGCACGGGTACGTTCCTCGTGCTCGCCCTCACCGCGCTCCTGCATCTCGACCTGGTGACCGCCTCGGCCACTGCGAAGATCGTCAATTGCTGCACGAACGCGGGTGCCCTAGCCGCATTCGCCTGGAAGGGCACGGTGTTCTGGCAGCTGGCCGCCCTGATGGCCGTCTTCAACCTCGTCGGCGGGACGGTCGGGGCACGCACCGCGCTCAAGAAGGGCAGCGAGTTCGTACGGGGCGTTCTGCTGACGGTGGTGTTCGCGCTGGTGGCGAAGCTGGCGTACGACTTCTGGCTCTGACCCCGGTTTCAACGACTTCCCGTGAGGTGGGCGAAGACGACCACGTTGCCCTGGTAGCCCGTCGCCGCCGAGTAGCCGCCTCCGCAGGTGATCACGCGCAGCTCCGGGCGCCGAGCGGCCCCGTACACCTTCTCGTCCGGGAAGTCCCGGGCGTCGTACACCTCGATCGCGTCGACCGAGAAGAGGGCGACCGTGCCGTCGAGGCGCTCGATCTCGATGGTGCTGCCCTTCTTCAGGGCGCCGAGGCGGTAGAAGACGGCGGGTCCTTCGGCGTTGTCGACATGCCCGGCGACGATCGCGGTGCCCTTCTCGCCGGGCGTGGTGCCGGCCTCGTACCAGCCGGCGAGGTTGTTCCTCGCGGCCGGCGGCACGTCGAGGCTGCCCTGCGGGGTGAGGCCGAGGCCGGTGAGGGGGGCGTCCACCCGGATGGAGGGGATACGGACGCGGTCGGGCGGGGAGGGCGGGAGCGGGGCGGCGGCGGGTCGGTCCACATGGGCGCCCGCGCGGGCCTGCGCGGCCGACGGCTGGGGTGGGGCGTGCGTCTCGGCGCCGCTGCGCAGGAGCCAGGCGCCGCCGAGGAGGGCGACGGCGGTGACGGCGGCTATGGAGATGTTGCTGAACCGGCGCACGCAAGCCTCCTCTCCGGCTCTTCGGTTGACGGACGTGGGGCCCTGACTTCGGCGGCCTCGGCACTTCGGCGAGTTCGGCGACTTCGGATGACGCTGTGGTCCCGCGTCCCCCTCCGGGCCGCGAGGGGCGTCGGGCCCGGAGGGGGAGGGGAAAGCGGTACCGGTGGACAGCGGAGGGTGTCCGTCAGATCCCGTCGCCTCTCGCCCGGCGATGCAGGAGCCAGGTACCGCCCGCGGCGGCGACGGCCAGGGCCGCCACTCCCGCCGCGGTCTGCACGGGGTCGGGGCCGAGTGCGCCGCCGACCCCCGTCTTCACACTTCCTCTCGGGTGGACCTGCTGCCTGCCCTCCCGGGTGGAGGTGAGCGTGATCACCAGGTCGCCCGCCATCCGCGTACCGCTCGAGCAGCGCGCGACGATCTCGTACGTGCCCGGTTGCGCGGACGGCGGCACCCTGAACTGCCCGACCGCGTTGCCCTCGTGCGCGCTGGGCACCAACGTGAACGCTCCCGCACCGACGGCACCGGCGTCACCCGACACCGTGTCCTCCACACCGCACGCCGCCGTGTTCACGATGACCTCGGCGCCGGGGGCGACGGTGGCGGGGTACACCTCCAGGGACCCCGGGTCCGGAGACGCCGAGGCCGAGCTGTACCCCGAGGCCGCCCCGTACGCGGGGGCCGCGGCGAGCCCGGCCGCGGCGACGGCGAGCGCGGTACCGGTCAGCAGACGGGCTGTGCGCATCGTGCTTGCTCCTCCGAGAGGGCACGACCCGCGGCACCCCCATGTGCCGCTGCGTCGATCATGCCCCTGCCTTAACGAGGTAAGTGGCAGTCGGGGGTGTACGCCTCCTGATGGGGCGTCAGAAGTGAGGTGAATGGGTGTCAGGTGAGGGTGGCGGGCGGCGGGGGCGGCCGGGTTTCAGCAGGTCACCGGCACCTCTCGGGCGTGTCGGCAAAAAGAACGCGAAGGGAGCGGGCGGCGCGTGTGAACGGGTGACCGGCTCTGACCGGCTCCCTTCGGCGACGACTTGACCTCAAGTTTGGTTCAGGTATGAGGCTGGGCGCCATGAACTCCACCAAAGACATCCCTGTCTCCCTCCCCGCTCCCCTCAAGGTCGCCGTCATCGTCGGCAGCAACCGGGAGGGCCGCTTCGGTCCGGTGGTCGCGGACTGGCTCCTGGGCCGGCTCCGCGAGCGCGACGACCTCGCCGTGAACGTCGTCGACACCGCCGACGTACGGCTGCCGACGGCCCTGTCCTACTCACCCTCCGAGGAGGTGAGGGCCGAGCTCGGCAAGGTCACTCCGATGCTGGCCGACGCCGATGCCTTCATCGTCCTCACCCCCGAGTACAACCACTCCTTCCCCGCCTCCCTCAAGACCCTCATCGACTGGCACTTCCACGAGTGGCGCGCCAAGCCCGTCGCCTTCGTCTCCTACGGCGGCCTCTCGGGCGGCCTGCGCGCCGTCGAACAGCTCCGCCAGGTCTTCGCCGAACTCCACGCCGTGACGGTCCGCGACACGGTGTCCTTCCACAACGCGGGCGCGTCCTTCGACGACAAGGGCAGGCACAAGGACCCGTCGGCGGCGGACGCGGCGGCGAAGACGATGCTCGACCAGCTGGCGTGGTGGGCGCTGGCGCTGAGGGAGGCGAAGTCGGCGCGGCCGTACGGGGGTTAGCCCGCGCGATACGGACGGCCGAGGCCGGGTCCGGGAAGTGATTGGAAGATTTGGGACGGCTCGGGCACCCCATGACCAGGCCTTGCCGGGATCATTCGTGTCCCAGATCTTCCGATCCCACCGCGGCTGACACGGCACGGCGACTTGAGTTACCCGGCTCCGTGCTCGGCCAAGGCCTCAGCCACCGTCCGATGCGCCACGGCGGCGAGTACGGGATTCGTGACCCGGTAGTAGTGCTCGGCCACCAGCCCGAAGCACAGGGCCCAGCCCCGTCCCCGGGCCCAGGTCGCGTCGTCGACGTCGGCTGCCTCGCGGAACAGGGTGCGGGTCTCGGGGGTGAACACGGCCCAGGCAGCGAGTACGTCGGCTGCCGGGTCGCCGATGCCGAGGCCGCCGAAGTCGATGACCGCGGTGAGCCGGCCTCCCCGGGCCAGCAGGTTGCCCGGCAGGAGGTCGCCGTGGAGCCAGACGGGATCGCCGTCCCACTGGGGGAGGCGCAGGGCCTCCTCCCAGGCGGCGGTCGCGACGTCCCCGTCCAGCGTGCCGTCCGCGCCAAGGTCACGGATCGCGGCGCGGACGTCGTCTTCTTCGTCGTCGTCGGTGAGCGGCCCGCCGCGCCAGGACGGCGGCCCGCCGCTGGCGTCGACCTTCCGCAGCGCGGCGACGAAACGGCCCAACTTGACTGCTGCGTGCGCGAGTTCAGCGGGGTCGGTGAGAGGTGCGTCGTAGATGTTGTCGCCGTCCAGCCAGCGGAACACCCCCCCACGGCAGCGCGTAGCCCTGCCCGGGCGCCCCCTTGGCGAGCGGCACCGGCACGTCCAGTGGCAGATGCGGCGCGAGCCGCGGCAGATACCGCTGCTCCCTGTCCGCCGTCTTGGCCCCGCCGGGCAGCCGAGGCAGCCGTACGACCATGTCGTCGCCCAGCCGGTACATGGCGTTGTCGGTCCCGGCGGAGACGACCTCCTTCACTGGGAGCCCGGCCCACTCGGGGAACTGCTCCGCGACCAGTCGGCTGACGAGCGCCGCGTCGATGTCGAGTTCGTCGGGGTGCATCTTCGCGCCGGTCATGGCCCTCCGTAGATCGTTGGACGAGTCGGACGGCGGAGCGTATCCAGGCGGGCTGCTTCATCGCCACGACTTTTCGGTCTGTCGACTTCGACCACCCGTGGTCAGAGCGTCGGAAGCGGTTCACCCGTGCGCGGCTCCCGCTTCTCGATCAGCCAGAACAGGTAGCCGCGCAGGTAGCTGTCCAACCCGTCGTCCAGATAGGCCGCGTACCGCCGCCGTGCTTCCCGCACACTCGCGGCGACGCTCGTTCTGGTCGTCCGCGAGAACCTGACGCGTGAGCGGCCGCCCAGGTCTCAACGCCCGGGCGGCCGCTCAGCCGCGTGTCAGGTCAACTCACAAGACCAGCCGGTCAGTTCACCGACACCGCCGACCAGGCCGCCCCCACCGCCCGGTACTCCGCACTGTCCGCCCCGTACAGATCCTTCGCCGCGTTCAGTGTGGCCGTCCGAGCGCCCGCGTACTTCGTCGACGACGTCATGTAGACCGTCAGCGCCCGGTACCAGATCGCGCCCAGCTTGGCCTTGCCGATGCCTGTCACCGTCGCGTCGTTGCAGGTCGTGCCGTTGTGGGCGGCGCCGCCGATGGTCTTCGGGCCGCTGCCCTCCGCGAGGAGGTACGCGAAGTGGTTGGCGACGCCCGAGGAGTAGTGGACGTCGAGGTTGCCGACCGTGGGGGTCCAGCAGTCGGCGGAGTTGCCGTCCTTGGAGGGCTGGTCCATGTAGCGGAGGGCGGAGCGGCCGAAGCTGGACTTCACGATCTTCTCGCCGATGAGCCAGTCCCCGGGATCCGAGGGGTTGTTCGCGTAGAACTCGACGAGGGTGCCGAAGATGTCCGACGTCGCCTCGTTCAGGCCGCCGGGCTCGCCCGAGTACGTCAGGGCCGCCGTCTTCGATGTCACGCCGTGTGACATCTCGTGGCCCGCCACGTCCAGCGAGACGAGCGGTCCGAAGGTCGTTCCGTCACCGTCCCCGTACGTCATGCAGAAGCAACTGTCGTCCCAGAAGGCGTTGTTGTAGGCGCTTCCGTAGTGCACACGGTTGTACGAACCCTTGCCGTCGCCCGCGATACCGCTGCGCCCGTGGACCTTCTTGTAGTAGTCCCAGGTCGTGTTGGTGCCGTACTGCGCGTCGACCGCCGCCGAGGCGCGGTCCGAAGTCGCCCCGCTTCCCCAGTGGTTGTCGGCGTCCGTGAAGACGGGCGCGGCGGCGCGCCCGTAGCAGATGATGAGGAGGCAGGAGTCTGTCTTGTTCTTGGTGTCGCCGGTGTATGTGTTGCCGCGAGTGGGGTCGGTGAGCTGGTACGTCGATCCGGACTGTGTCGTCTCCAGCGGGACCGTGCCGCTGTAGAGCGACCGGCCGTCGCCGGTCGCCGTCTCGATGCTGTCCCAGGCGTCGATCTGCTTGCCCGTCACGGCGTCGGTGAGGACGACCCGGGCGACCGGGTTGCCGAGCGAGTCCTTGCCCGCGGCCTCGGTACGCCAGGCCAGCTTGGGCGCGCCGTGCAGGGCGTCAACCACCAGCTGAGGCTTGGCGGTCACCTTGCGGAGCGTCTCGCCGACGTTCGCGAGGCGCAGCGCCGCGGCGGCCAGGTCGGCGGCCTTCGGGCCCGACACCGACGGCTCGACGCTCGTGAGGGAGAGCGGGCGCGTGGTCGCCCGGTCGGCGCTTCGGTAGTCACCCGCGGACGTCATGTGGACCACGAAGTCGCCGCCCAGCACGGGAAGTTGGCGGTACGTCCGGTCGTAGCGCACGTGCTGCATGCCGTCCGCGTCGACGATCACATCGCGGACCTTGGCACCCTGCGCGGAGGTGAGACCCAGCCGCGCCGCCTGGTCGGCGATCACCGCCGCCGCGTTGCCCAGAACGGTGTCCCGGGTCGGTCCGTCTGCCGCCCCCGCGCGCGGGGTCAGTGCGCCCGCCAGCAGGGCGGTGGCCGCCGCGGATATGCCGACGGTGGCGAGGCGTGAACCTCGGATGTGCCGATTACGACGACTCATCGAACTCCTCGGGGAGACACGCGAAAGGCGTGGTGGTGGGGGGAGTGGGGAAGGGGCGTGAGGGGTGGAGGGGATGGAAGGGGGGGGCGGAGAGGGGAGTGGGGGACGCGGATGTCCGCACAGTTCTAGGTGGCCAGGCCGTGTCATGTCCATAGCGGATGACTGGGGGTTGTGTGAGGGGTGAGAATCGTTTCTGCAAAGGTCTGGCGAGGCCTGAATGAGAGGATGATTATGGCTGCGACTGACTGGCTCACCGTCCTGACCACGACCGATGCCCAGGAGAAGGCGGAGACGCTCGCCCGCGGCGCGGTCGAGGCCCGCGTCGCCGCCTGCGCGCAGATCGCCGGGCCGGTCACGTCCGTCCACCGCTGGAAGGGCGAGATCGAGACCGCTCGGGAGTGGCAGGTGCTCTTCAAGACGACGGACCTGCGGTACGCGGAACTGGAGGGGTATCTGCGCGAGGCGCACGACTACGACACCCCGGAGATCATCGCGACGCCGGTGGTGCGGGGGAGCGCCGAGTACCTGAAATGGCTGGAACGGGAGACGGCGGGGTGATGCGGCTGCCCTTCTTCGTCTACGGGACGCTGCTCCCCGGCGAGCACAACCACGACCTCTTCCTGCGCGGCCGTACGGTCTCCGAGGTGCCGGGACGGCTCACCGGCGCCGTGCTGTACGACGGGCCCGGCTATCCGTACGCCGTCGAGGAACCCGGCGGCGTGGTGTGCGGGGAACTGGTCACCGCCGACCCCGACCAGTACGGCCGGCTCCTCGGCGCTCTCGACCGGTTGGAGGACTACGCACCGGGCGACCCCGGCAACGTGTACGAGCGCCTCGCCAGAGACGTGACCCGCGAGGACGGGACGAGCGTCCGGGCCTGGGTGTACGTGGCCGCGCCCGCCGTCGCGGCGGATCTGCGGGCGCGGGGGAAGCTCATCGAAGGGGGCGACTGGCGGGCGCGGTGAGAGAGCGCGCGGGGCGGCGGCCGAGGCCCGCGGCGGGTCCGGCCCGGGCCCCTTCGCCGCCGGGCGGCCCGGCTCCTTCGCCACCGGACGGCCCCCACCTGCCGCAGGAGCCCCCAGCGCTACCGGTGCGATCGGCTGGGCCGAGCCCGCGATTCACTCCTCGCAGGTCAGCCGCACCAACAGCACCCCAGGAGCCTCCGCCGGCTCCACCCGCAACCCCGCCCCGTCCCACTCCACCAACCCCGCCGGCGACGGCGACGGCGCCGGATGCAGGATCTCCACCCGTACGTCCCCCTGCCCGGCCAAGTGCGGTACGGGCAGCACCCGTTCGGAGTCGCCCCCTCGCCGCCAGACCGAGAGATACGTGGGCCCCGCGACCGGCGCCCGCAACCCCAGCGCGACCCACTCGTCCGACCACCCCGGCAGCCCGAGCGGCCAGAACGGCACCGCGGTCCGCAGGTCGCCGCGGATGGCCTTGTACGTCGTCAACGCGTCCCGCACCAACCCCAGCTGACTCTCCGTCATCTTGTCGAGATGGCCGGAGAGATGGACTCGCCCGAGCAGCGCCGAGCCGAGCGTGAAGTTGATCTCGGCGTCGGAGAAGGCCGGTTGAGGGTACGCCCAGACGGCGCCCTGCTCCGGCGGTACGGCGGTCGGTGCGGCGGCCGCGATGGGCGGGTAGCGCAGTGGGTCCTGCTGGTCGGAGGTGGACTGCAGCTGGGCGAGGGCCAGGGAGGCTCCGTCCATGCGCATGCCGCCGGACGCGCAGTTCTCGATCACGAGCGTGGGATGACGGTCCAGGACGGACGCCAGCCAGGCCAGCCACGCCCGGGAGTGCTCCAGCAGCCCCGGCGCGGACGTGGTGATGTTGTAGTCGAGCTTGAGATACCCCACGCCCAACTCGCCGATCAGCCGGTCGACCGTCTTGTCGAGGTGGGCGCGGGCCGCCGGATGGGTCAGGTCCAGCTGGTGGCGGCCCTGTTCGGTGACCCGGATACCGCCCTCGTGGCGCAGGAACGCCTCGTCGGGCAGCTCGTGCGCCACGGGACTGCGGACGCCGACGACCTCCGGCTCCAGCCACAGCCCCGGCACCATCCCGCGCGAGCGAACGTGGTCGAGCACCGCGCGGAGGCCGCCGTCGGGGAAGCGCCGCTCGGACGGCTGCCACGCGCCGACACTGTCCCACCAGCCGCCGGCCTCGTCGCCGGCCTCGTCGTCGTACCAGCCGGCGTCGACGCAGAAGTACTCCGCGCCCGCCTCCGCCGCCGCGTCGATCAGCGGCAGCAGCTTCTCGGCGGTCGGGTCGCCCATCAGCGTGTTCATGTAGTCGTTGAAGACGACGGGCAACCGCTCGTGGTCCGGGTGCGGGCGGCGGACGAGCCGGCGGTACGACGTCAGCGCGGCCAGCGCCCCGTCGAAGCCCGCGCCCAGCGCCAGCGCCGCCCACTCGCCGGTGAACTCCTCACCGGGACCGAGCACTTGGCGCCACTGATGCTCGTCGGCGTCCGGTCCGCTCAGCGCGAGGTACGTGTGCCGGCCCGCCTCGCCCGCCCGCCACTGCCAGCTCGCCGCCGACTCGATCTGCCACAGCCAGCCGCGTCCGTCCGTCCGGTGCGTGAACGCGCCCATCGCCAGATGCCCGTCGGTGGGCCAGCTGCCGCGCCCGGCGAGCCGCACCACGGCCCCGCTGTCGTGCTCGTGCAGCTCCCGGCCGATGTCGGGGACGGCGGCGCGCAACGGCTCGTCGTACCAGCGGCATTCGGCGAGCCAGTCGTTGCGCGCCCGGAACACGCGCAGTTCGTCGGGCGAGGGCAGCCCGCCGAGCAGCAGACTGCCGACCGAGCGCACGGTGACCGGTGCGCCGCCGTCGTTGCGCAGCCGGACCCGGGAGCGCAGCACGGGCACGCCGTCCGGGGAGGCGTACTCGGCGCAGACGGTCAACCCGCGTGCCGGGTCCAGGAGTTCGACCACCAGGTGGTGCCACCCTTCGCCGTACGTCGCGTGATGCGCGCGGTACCTCAGGCGCTGACCGAGCGCCGTGCCCGTGAAGCGCGGCCCCGACCAGCCGCTGCCTTCGCCGAACAGGGTCAGTTCGACGAGTGGCAGCGCGGCGTCCGCGGCCCGCTCCGCCTCGGGGTCGCCGGGCCTCGTCACGCGCACCAGCCGGGGCGTGTCCCCGTCGAAACCGAAGTCGAAGTCGACGGTGAGCCCGGAATGGCCCCAGCGGTAGCCATAGTCCCGCGCCGAGTGCCGCGTCAGGTCCCGTGTCATGAAGTCCCCCCAGCCGGTCCGGGGCCCGATCCAGGCCACGGTCCCGAGCTCTCTCGTACGATCAACTCCGGTTCCGCACAAGGCTCCTGTGCCGGGGCCGACGGATCAAGCAGCCGCCGCAGCAGCCCGAACGCCGTACGCCCGAGTCCCTCGAAGTCCAGCCGCACGGTCGTCAGCGCCGGAGCCAGATACGCCGACGCCGGCATGTCGTCGAAGCCCACGACGCTCAGATCCCGGGGCACGGCCCGCCCCGTCTCCCGTGCCGCGCGCAGCACGCCGAGCGCCACATCGTCGTTCCCGCACAGCACGGCGGTGACGTCCGCGCGCTCCAGCAGCGAGCGCGCCGCCAGATGGCCCGAGCGGGGCGTCCACCCGCCCTCCACCGGCTCCGGCTCCGCGACACCGGCCTCCCGCAGGGCGTCCCGCCAGCCCTCGGTGCGCTGCGCGGTCCGCGCGGTCGACGAGGGGAGGGCGAGGTGGTGGACGGTCCGATGGCCGAGGCCCAGCAGATGGCGGGTGGCGCGGGCGGCCGCGAGCCGGTCGTCGAGCCACACATGCCGGGGCCCGGGGTCCACGCCAGGCGGCCGCTCGACCACCGCCGCCACCGGCACCTCGGGAGGCAGCAGCTCCAGCGCCCGTACGCCCGCCGCGTCGAAGGCGATCACGATCACCGGCTCGCCCGGCCGTACGAGCCGCGCCCGCAGCTCGTCGGCGTCCGGTGCCGCGTTCCGTGCGAGCACGCTGATCGAGACCGCGAACCCGGCCGTGCGCGCCGCCTCCTCGATACCGCGCAGCGCCGACGCGTTGCCGTACAGGGAGGTGTCGGAGGTGAGCACGGTGAGCGAGCGCACGGCCTTGCCCGCGAGTTCGCGCGCGGCCTGGTTGGGCCGGTAGCCGAGCTCGCCGATCGCCGTCATCACCCGCTCACGCGTGGCGTCGGCGACGCGTTCGTTGCCGTTGATGACGCGCGAGACGGTCTGGTAGGAGACACCGGCCGCGCGAGCGACGTCCCGAATTGTGTGACCGCTCACGCAAACCTCCCTGGTACCCCGAGCAGCCGAGGATATGCCTGAGTTGAGGGTGTGACAGGTGTTGACATGGCTGGTGTCGGCGGGAGAATCATGCGCTGAATGTGACCGTTCACACAAGAGTCGTTCACCCAGGAGTCCAGGAGCCGCGACATGACTCGACGAACGCGCACCAGACGATGGACCACCCGATGGACCGCAGCACTGCTCACCCTCGCGCTCTCGGGAGGAGTGATGTCCGTGACCGCCGAGGCGCGGACGGACCGGGCGGCCGCCGCCGCCCGCCTGACCGTCGACCTCGCCGCGTCGGAGGGCCCCGTCATGCGGGGCGCGAACGGCGCGCTGTACGGCCTGAGCGACGACGGAGTCCCCAGTGACGCCGCCCTCGCCCCCCTCAAAGTGACGAGCGTCTCCCAGAAGCCGGAGGGCGGCCTCCAGCACCCGAACGGCGACGCCGTCACCGTGTCCAAGTCGTTCCTCCGCAACGGCGGCGGCGACGTGCTCGTGCTCATGCAGGACATGTACCAGAAGTGGCCGTACGAGGATCTCGGTATCGAGGACTACCTCACCAAGGTCGACGCGATCGCCAAGAATCTGGCCGGGGCCCCGCACAGCGAGCGCTTCGTCTACGTGCCGTTCAACGAACCCGACCAGATCTGGTACAACCTCGGCGTCTCCGACCAGGCCACGTACGAGAAGAACCGCGACCGCTTCCTCAAGGACTGGAAGACCGTCTACGAGCGCATCCGCGCGATCGACCCGGACGCCAGGATCGCCGGCCCGAACGAATCGGGCTACCACACACGGCTGTTGACGGACTTCCTCACCTTCGCGAAGCGCGAGAACGTCCTGCCGCAGATCACCACCTGGCACGAACTCGGCCCGAACTCCCTGCGCGACTTCCAGGGTCACTACGACGACTACCGCTCGATCGAGAAGTCCCTCGGCATCGAGCCGCTCCCGGTCAACATCGACGAGTACGCCAACCGCCGCGACCTCTCCGTACCCGGCCAACTCGCCCAGTGGGTCTCGATGTTCGAACGCAACAAGGTCTACGCGAACCAGGCCTACTGGGACGCCGCGGGCAACCTCTCCGGCAACGTCGTCCGCACCAACATCCCCAACGGCGGCTGGTGGTTCTTCCGTTGGTACGCGGGACTGACCGGCGACACGGTGAAGGTGACCCCGCCGTCGCCGAACACCGTCGACACACTCCAGGGCCTCGCCTCCTACGACACGTCGCGCAGGCAGGCACAGGTACTGCTCGGCGGCGCCGCGGGCGACACGGACGTGGTGGTCCAGCACGTCGACCGGAAGGTCTTCGGCCGCTCGGTCACCGCGACCGTGGCGGAGGCGGCCTGGTCCGGGTACGAGGGCGCGCACGCTGCTCCGCAGGTGCTGAAGCGCGTGAAGCTGCGAGTGGCGGCGGACGGCACCGTGACCGTGCCGCTGACCGGCCTGCGGCAGATGTCGGCCTACCGAGTCGCCCTCACCCCGGCCGGCTCCGGCACCCCCGCGGCCGCCCACGTCCCCTGGTCGGCGTCGTACGAGGCCGAGAGCGCCACGATCACCGACGGCCGCGTCTACACCCAGGGCACGGTCTCGAACGCCAACGGCTACGCCACGTCCGGCACGAAGGACGTCGGCTCGCTCAACTCGCCCACCAGCAAGGTGGAGTTCGCCGTCTCGGTGCCGCGCACGGGCACGTACGATCTGTCGATCCTGTACGGCAACCAGAGCGGTACCCCGTCCACCCAACTGCTGTCCGTGGACGGCGCGGCGGCCACGCCGGTGGCGTACCCCTCGACGGAGAACTGGACCTACCGCGGGCGTAAGACGGTCCCCGTCTCCCTCACGGCGGGCAGCCACACCCTGACCCTCGCCAAGGGAGACACGGGCGAGGCGACACTCGACCGCATCGACCTGACCGCGCACACCACCCCGTCGGCCTCCTACGAGGCGACGCTCGCGGACATCTCCGGCAGCCCGGCGTACGACTACCGCGACGCGTCCGGCACCGGTACGGGCGCGCTGCGGCTCGGCTCCGGCGACAAGGCGGTCTTCGACGTGTACGCGCCCCGCGACGGGTACTTCACGGTGACCCCGCGCGCGTCGGCCCCCGTCCGGCTGTCGCTGCACGGCGAGACGGTGACCGCACACCCCGGCAAGCCACTGCGGCTGTACCTCGTGGCGGGCAACAACCGTGTGACGGCAACCGGTTCGGGCGGCCCGGCGGGCGTCTCACTCCGCTCGCTCGACGTGACCGGCTCCGGCTCGACACGCGGCACGCTCCCGTACGAGGGCGCGGCGGCGACACTGGCCGGGGGAGCACGACTCGTCGACTCGCCCTACGCGTCGGCGGGCTCGTACATCGGATGGCTGGGCAACTCGGCGTCCAGCACGGCCCAGTTCAAGGTCGACGCCCCCAAGGCGGGCCGTTACGTCCTCGTCGTCTCGTACGCCAACAACGACCGCCGCGACAACGGCCACGCCTACAACACGGACATCGTGTCCCGCACGGCGACGGTCACAGTGGGCTCCGAGTCCCAGACGGTGACCTTCAAGAACACGTGGAGCTGGGACGACTACTGGACGCTGGGAGTGCCGGTGGAGCTGGCAAGGGGCTCCAACACGATCACCTTCGCCAATGCGTCGGCCTGGGCGCCGAACATAGACAAGGTCGAACTGGCCAAGGTGCAGGGCTGAGGGCGCCCCTCTAGGGGCGCGGGGCTGTGTCGATTTGCGGCTCCGCCGCGTGGGCGCGACCAGCCCCCACCGGCCCGCGGCCTCAACACGACCTAATCGACCCGCTCCAAGCGAACCGCACAGGCCTTGAACTCCGGCATCCGCGAGGTCGGGTCGAGGGCCGGATTGGTCAACGTGTTGGCCCGCCCCTCACCCGGCCAGTGGAACGGCATGAACACGGTGTCGGGCCGAATGGAGGTGGTGATCCGCGCGGGCGCCACCGCGCGCCCGCGCCGGGACACAACGGCGAGGGGCTCCCCCTCGACGGCCCCGAGCCGCTCGGCAAGCCGGGGGTGCAGCTCCACGAAGGAGCTGGGCGCGGCGGCGTTCAACTCGTCCACCCGACGGGTCTGCGCACCGGACTGGTACTGGGAGACCACCCGCCCGGTGGTCAGCAGCACCGGATACTCGTCGTCCGGCTCCTCCGCCAGCGGCCGATGGCTCACGGCGACGAAGCGGGCACGGCCGTCGGGAGTGTGGAACCGGTCGAGGAAGAGGCGCGGGGTGCCGGGATGGGCTCCGGGCTCCTGAACCCCACCCGGAGCGGAGTTACGAGCGGGGCTGGGCCCGGCGGGCGTCGCGGCGACCACGTCGTCTGCCGCGTCGCCCGCCGGGTCGTCAGGGAGGCCGTCGAACGTGGCGTCCTCACAGTCCTCCGCGGAGCCGCCCGCGGAGCCGCCCGCGGAGCCGTCCGCGGAGTCGTCCGCCGGGCACGGCCAGAACACCCCGTTCTCCTCCGCCAGGCGGCGGTACGTGATGCCCGAGTAGTCGGCCGGTCCGCCCGCGCTGGCCCGGCGCAGCTCCTCGAAGACCTCCTCCGGGTCCGTGGGGAAGCCCTTCTCCACGCCCAGGCGGGCGGCCAGTTCATGCATGACGTGCAGGTCGCTGCGGATGCCCTCCGGGGGAGTGATCGCCTGCTTGCGCAGCAGCACACGGCCCTCGAGGTTGGTAGTCGTGCCGCTCTCCTCGGCCCACTGGGTGACCGGGAGGACGACGTCCGCGAGCTCGGCGGTCTCGGACAGCACCACGTCGGCGACGGCGAGGAAGTCCAGCGACTTCAGACGCTCCTCGATGTGGGCGGCCCGGGGCGCGGACACCACCGGGTTCGAGGCCATCAGCAGCAGCGCGCGGATGTCCGTACCCATGGCGTCCAGCAGCTCGTACGCGCTGCGGCCGGGCCCCGGCAGCGAGTCGGGGTCGACGCCCCAGACCTCGGCCACGTGACGCCGGGCCGCCGGGTCGTCGAGCTTGCGGTAACCGGGCAACTGGTCGGCTTTCTGGCCGTGTTCACGTCCGCCCTGCCCGTTGCCCTGCCCGGTGAGACACCCGTACCCGGAGAAGGGCCGCCCCGGACGCCCCGTCGCCAGACAGAGGTTGATCCACGCGCCGACCGTGTCCGTGCCCTTGGAGTGCTGCTCGGGCCCGCGCGCGGTGAGCACCATCGCGGACTCGGGCTCGCAGAACAGCCGTACCGTCTCGCGGAGTTGAGGAACGGAGACACCGGTGATCCGCTCCACGTACTCCGGCCAGTGCGCCATCGCCGCGGCCCGCGCCTCCTCCCAGCCGCTCGTACGCTCCTGGATGTACGCCTCGTCCGTATGCCCCTCCGCCACCACCAGGTGCAACAGGCCGAGGGCCAGGGCGAGATCGGTACCGGGGCGGGGTGCGAGGTGCAGGTCCGCCTGTTCGGCGGTGCGGGTGCGGCGCGGGTCGATGACGACCAACTTGCCGCCGTTCTCCTTGAGTTCGGTGAAGTAGCGGAGAGCGGGGGGCATGGTCTCGGCGAGGTTCGAGCCGACGAGGATCACGCAGCCCGTCTTCGGGATGTCCTCCAGCGGGAAGGGCAGGCCCCGGTCCAGGCCGAAGGCCTTGATTCCGCCGGCCGCCGCGGACGACATGCAGAAGCGTCCGTTGTAATCGATCTGCGAGGTGCCGAGCACGACCCGGGCGAACTTCCCGAGCGTGTACGCCTTCTCGTTGGTCAGCCCGCCTCCGCCGAACACCCCGCACGCGTCCGGGCCATGCTCCGTACGCGTGCGGGACAGCTCCTCGGCGATCCGGTCGAGCGCCTCGTCCCAGGTGGCCGGGCGCAGGACGCCGTCCGACCGGATGAGCGGGGAGGTCAGCCGTACCTGGGACGAGAGCAGTGCCGGCGCGGTGCGGCCCTTGCCGCAGAGCGCGCCCCGGTTCACCGGGAAGTCCGAGCGCTCCGTCACGTCGACGACACTGCCGCTGCCGTCCGATGCGGGCGTCAGGTTCATGCCGCACTGCAGCGCGCAGTACGGGCAGTGGGTGGGCGTCACGGAGGTCTGCATACCACTCAGCGTGCGTCGGCCGTGTTACGCGCCGGAACGCTCCCCGTTACGCGGCAGGCACGGATGCCTCCCGGCGGTGACCGGGCGGGCGTGAGGGTTTTTCGCCCCCGCCGCCCCTACCCGTCCCATCCCCTGGGGCTCCGCCCCAGACCCCGTCGGGGGCCAGCCCCCGAACCCCCGCT